>NZ_CAZEQS010000003.1:0-687500 GCF_964513915.1 Tenacibaculum litoreum
AGTAGGGAATGCTACCTATTACGCAGAGTATAACGATGGTACTTGTACTAGTTTAACAAGAACATCTGTAGTTTTAACTATAACAGGAGCACCAAATGCAGGAACCAACGGAACGTTAACAATCTGTGAAGGAACAACAGTTACAGAGGCACAGTTATTTGCATCTTTAGGAGGTACACCAGATAACAATGGAAGTTGGTCACCAGTTTTAGCTGGAGGAGGAACTTATACCTATACGGTACCAGCAACAAACTCATGTACAACAGATGCAATATCAGAGGTAGTAGTAACAGAAGAAGCAGCTCCTTCAGCACCAATTATATCAGTTGAAAGAGCTACATGTTCAACACCAGGTAGAGCTGTAATTAGTAATTACGATTCAAGTTTAACCTATATTTTCAACGATTCTACATTAAATGTTGATGAAAATGGTGTTATTAGCGGATATGTTTTTGGAATTACCTATACGGTAAGTGCAAGTGGTAGTTGTGCAAGAGGATCTTCTGAAGATTTTGTAGTGAATGGTAGATTATCAGGAGAAGATTGTGTAGATACAGATAATGATGGTATACCAGATGCCATAGACGTAGATGATGATAATGATGGTATCCCAGATGTAGATGAAGGAGATGGTGCAGTAGATACAGATAATGATGGGGTTCCAGACTCATTAGATTTAGATTCAGATAACGATGGTATTAATGACGTGATAGAAGGAGGAGATGGAGATTTAGACACCAACGGAGATGGTGTTATAGACTCTAATGATTCAGGGTATACAGATGCTAATGGAGATGGACAGGCTGATGATTCAGTAGATAATGATGAAGAACCAGATACAGATGGAGATGGTATTCCTGATTATCAAGATTTAGATAGTGATGATGATGGAATTAATGATGTAGTAGAAGGAGGGAATTCTGATGAAGATGGAGATGGTCAAGTAGACAATCCTTCTGAAGATACAGATGGAGATGGTATAGCTGATAGTGTGGATGGGTTAGATGGTCATGGAGATGCAAACTCTCCAGATAATGATACAGATCCAACTGATCCTAATAGTGGAGGAAATGGCATAGTAGATGATAGTGGAATAGATTCTGATGGAGATGGTATTTCAGATAGTGTAGATGGATTAGACGGCTTTGGTGATGCTATTGATGAAGATACTTGTGTAAAAGTTAATAATCTTATGAGTCCTAATGGAGATTCTGCAAATAACTATTTACATATTGATTGTATTGAGAACTTCCCTAGTAATACTATTGAAATTTTTAATAGATGGGGTAACACGGTATATAGAGCAAAAGGATATAATAATAGTAGTATTGTGTTCAGGGGAATTTCTGAAGGAAGAGCAAATATAAATGTAGGTGATAAATTGCCAGTTGGAACATACTTCTATATTTTAGACCTTGGAAATGGAAGTAAAGTTAAAAAAGGCTGGATTTACATTAATAGATAATCTAGATTTATAAAAAAGACTGATGAATAAAAGTTTTAATCAAATGAAATTATATTTAAGTTTAATCTTAATATGTGCAATGAGTATCTGTTTAACGACAGATATTCATGCACAACAAGATCCTCAGTATACTCAGTATATGTATAATACCATGAATGTGAATCCAGCTTATGCAGGATCAAGAGGGCATACAGTAATTACTGCCCTAGGTAGAATGCAATGGGTAGGTTTTGAAGGAGCTCCTAATACTCAAAATTTATCATATGATACTCCTTTAGGGTACTCAGGGTTAGGGTTAGGAATTAACTTAATGAATGACCAAGTAGGTCCTTCTAGTGAAATATATTTAGATGCTAATGTTTCTTATAATATTCAAACCGGAGAAGAAGGAAATTTAGCTTTTGGTTTACGCTTAGGAGGTAGGCTGTTAAATATAGATTGGTCAAAAGGAACATATAAAGATGATGAAGTAGTTTTTCAAGATAATATCAATAAGTTCTTACCAACAGTTGGAGCAGGTATTTATTATCACCAACCACAGTGGTATGTCGGATTATCAGTACCAAATATTTTAAGAATGGAGCATTACGATGCCGATACTCCAGGAGAAGTAGCTGTAGAAAGAATGCACTTTTTCTTAATAGCAGGGTATGTTTTTGATATAAACGAAGATTTAAAATTTAAACCAGCTGCTTTATTAAAAGGAGTTTCAGGAGCTCCGCTATCATTAGATATCTCAGCAAATTTATTGTTTAATGAAAAATTTAGAGTTGGAGCTTCATGGAGATGGGATGATTCTGTAAGCGCACTTTTAGGTTTTCAAGCAACAGACTCTTTGCTTATTGGATATTCATATGATTTAACAACATCAAACTATAATGTAACAAATTCGGGAACACACGAAATTATGTTACAGTATGAAATATTTAAAGATATTAGATATAGGTCCCCAAGATTCTTCTAAAAAAGGAAAAAATGAATTTTAAAAAATTACTAGCGTTAGCAGCATTGTTAATGTTGGCTGTAAATGGTTTTGGTCAAAGTAGAAAAGTAGCAGATCGTTATTTTGAAGAGTTTTCTTATGTTCAATCAGCCAAATTATATAAAGATTTAGTATTAATTAAAGGAGATAGTTCACAACATGTATTAAGTAGGTTAGCAGAATCTTACTATAATAATTCAGATACTAAAGAAGCAGAAGTTTGGTACCAAAAACTTATTTCTAATTTTAACGAAAAGGTTGAAGGAAAACATTTATTTAAATATGCTCAAGCTTTAAGGAGTAATGGGAAATATAAAAAATCAGACTCAATATTTTTAACATTAGCTCAAGCTCAAAAAAGTAGCCTAAATGAAGAACTCAAGAAAGATAGTTATTTATCAGATTACAACAGTCAAGAAAAAAGGATAGGAGTAAGAAATTTAGCAATAAATACCCCATACTCAGATTTTGGAGGTTTCTTATTGAATGGAAAATCATATTTTACATCCTCTGTACCTAATGATTCAAAAAGACAAAAAATATATAAATGGAATAACCAACCATTCTTAAATATTTACAAGGCAGAAGAGGATATACAAACATTAGAAGGTAGTAAACAAGATACTATCTTAGTTTTAGGTAACGTTCAAAAGCTTGGAGAACCAATAGCTTCTGAACTTCATGAATCTACACCTATCTTTACAAAAGATGGAAAAACTATTTATTTTACAAGAAATAATTCAGAAGGAAAGAGAGCCAGAAGTAGTAAGAAAAATACATCTAACTTAAAAATTTATAAAGCTAGTTATGTGAATGGTTATTGGGTTAATGTTAAAGAGTTACCATTTAATAATGATGAGTATTCCTCGGGACATCCAGCCTTAAGTCCAGATGAAAAAACATTATATTTTGTTTCTAATATGCCTGGAGGATATGGACAATCTGATATTTATAAGGTAGAAATAAAAGGTAAAGACGAGTACGGAAAGCCTGTAAATTTAGGAAGTAATGTGAATACATCCGAGAAAGAAGTTTTTCCTTATGTAGGAAATGATAATGTACTATATTTCTCATCAAATGGACATTTAGGTTTAGGTCTTCTTGATATTTTTCAGGCAAAGATTAATGACGATGGTACATTGTCTTCACCAGAAAATTTAGGACATCCATTTAATAGTAAAAAGGATGACTTTTCGTTTTTTATAAGTAAAAATGGAAAAAGAGGTTTCTTCTCGTCAAATAGAGAAAAGGGAAAAGGAGATGATGATATTTACAGTTTCTTTATTTATACAGATCCACCAGTTTGTACACAAATAGTTAGAGGAGTAATAAAAAACAATAAAACAAATGCTCCAGTTGATGCTGTTGTTGTAAAACTAATTAATAATAAAAAAGAAATTATAGCAGAAACAATCTCTGATGATTCAGGTAACTATACTTTTAAAGATGTACCATGTAATAATACCTATACAGTTACAGCAACTAAATTAGACCATAGATCGGGTAGAAGCGTTGTATCAACCAATAGTAAAAGAAATAATGAAGTTACAACAAACATAAAATTAACACCGCTAATTATAGGAAACCAAATAGTAATAAAACCTATTTATTTTGATTATGATAAATCTGTTATTAGAGAGGATGCCGAATATGAGTTAGAAAATATTGTAACAGTAATGACAAACCACCCAGAGTTAGTGATTAAAATAGAATCACATACAGATAGTCGTGGTCGTAAAGATTATAATAGAATCTTGTCTGATAAAAGAGCAAAATCTACTAGAGATTATATTTTATCAAGAGGTATTGCAAGTAATAGAATTGAAAGTGCTATAGGTTACGGAGAAGATAAACCATTAAATGATTGTGTAGACGGAAAAAGTTGTACTGAAGAAGAGTACCAATTAAACAGACGTTCATATTTTTATATTATAAAAGGAAGTGAATCTATAGAAATACGACAAGAACAAGAAAAAAGAAGAGTAAGGAAAAGAATAGCTACTAAAAAAAGTAATTTTTTAGAGTTTTTAAGTAAGAATTTAAAGAGGTCAGGACGAAGTTTAAGACCTGAGAATAATAAGTGTTTTAAAGGAAAAGAAGAAGATTGTGATAAAATAGATAAAGAAGTAAAAGTGAATTATAGAAATTAAGATTCTTACATAAATAACAGTAATGTTATCAAGTTAAAAAACTCCTTTTTTAAAAGGAGTTTTTTATTTCTACTAGTATAATATTATGGGAAAAATTAAGTTATAAGGTTACATTAACTTATTATCATTATTATTAATTATGAAAAAACTATTTATTCCTTTGGCGTTATTGGCTTTAACAATGACGTCTTGTGTGTCAAAAAAGAAGTATGTTGAGTTAGAACAGAAGTACAATGATACAAGAGGAAATTTACAAAAGACAACTCTAGAAAAGGAGCAGCTTGAAGCTAAGTTTGCTAAAATTGAGAAGAGAGTTGATGATTACAATGAAAAAATTAATTCATTAAAAAGTGTAAATGAATCACTCCATGAAGAAAATAACGTTAAGTTAGACATGGTTGGAAAATCAGCTGTAATTTCTAATTCTGTAAAAGAAAAAATGAGGGAAACGCTTAAAAATGTTGATCCAACTGAGTTAGCTAATGCTAAAACGTTAAAGGATTCAATGAATGTAGCGATTGCTCATAACCTTAAAAAATCAATAAATACATCAGAGTTAGAAAACGATGAAGATGTAAATATTGATATTGATCAAACGGTTGTAATGATTTCTGTTTCAGATAAAATGTTATTCAATACAGCAAGTTACAGAGTTAAAAAGAATGCACATAAACTAATAAAAAAATTAGCAGATGTAATTAACTCTGAGCCAAGTATGGATGTAATGATTGAAGGACATACTGATTCAAGACCAATTCGAAATGAAGTTGTTGAGGACAACTGGGACTTAAGTGTAAAAAGAGCAACGTCTATTGTTAGACTTTTAGAGAAAAAATATAAGGTTGATCCAAGCAGATTGATAGCTTCGGGAAGAGGTAGCTCAGTACCACTTGTAGAAAATAGTTCAGCTGCTAATAGAGCTAGAAACAGAAGAACTAGAATTGTAATTTTACCAAATTTAGATAAGTTCTTTGGTTTATTAGCTGAGGAAGAAAGTATCAAACCTTAATCATTTTTAAAAAAATAAAAAACCAGCATCTTGCTGGTTTTTTACTTAAATAGCTATACATCATAGTGACTTTGTAGCAATTTAAGTGTCTTAGTATATATTAACCTATTAATTAAATTATGAAAAAACTATTGATTTTAACATTCGGAATTCTTTTTATGATTTCTTGTACAGATAAAAAGAAAGAACAAGAAGAAAAACAGAAAATTGAAGCAGCTATTAAAAAAATAGACTCTATTGAAAACGAAGTAAAAGCTGGTATAGATAAATTAAATGAAGCAACTAAGAAGCTTGAAGAACAGTTGCAAGAAATAGATAGTATATAAACTAAAAAACTTAATCATTATGAAAAACATAAAACTAATAGTATCAATCGTAATGCTTTTTGCCTTTATAGGAACTCAGCAAACATTTGCACAAGGAAAGGGTAAAGGAAAAGAAAAAAATGTAGAGGTTAAGCAAAAAGGAAAAGAGAAAGCAAAAGAAGTAAAAGAAGAACTTGAGCAAGAAGTTGATAAGACAAAAGAAAAAGGGAAAGACAAAGCTCAAGAAATGAAGAAGGAAAAACAGTTGAAAGAAAAGAAAGATAAAAAGCAGAAAAAATCTGAAGTAAATAAAGAGAACAAAGGAAAAGGTAATGCTTATGGTCGAGATAAGAATGGAATGAGTGGAAGAGAGTTTGGAAAAATGAGATCAAATGAAGCTAAACAAAGAGTTGAAGAGCAAGAAAAAAACATCCGTGATAGTGAAGGTGTTTTAAATAGAGGAAGAGAAAAGGTAAAAAAAGCTCAAGAGAGAATAAAAGAAGCTAAAGAGAATAAGGAAATTTCAGAAGAAGAAGCTAAAGAAAAGGAAGAAGTAGTACGTAAAGCTAATGAAAGGCTTAGTGAACTTGATAAAAAGATTCAAGAGCAAAAAGAGAAAATCAGAAAAGACAAAGAAGCTTTAAAGAAAATATTATTTCCAGAAGAGAAGAAGTAATTATTAGATTAGAGTAATAAAAAAGAAAGAGGTAGTATTTAATTAAATACTGCCTCTTTTCTGTTTTAAAAGGATAATACAATAGAAGATTAATTAGGTGTAGAAGTTTGTTTATTATACGTCATAAACTGGGTTAAAAACTAAAGCATGTATCATTTACATATTAATGAAGCAGTAGGTATATCAATCAATATAGTACTCTAATCTGTATTGGTTTTTGAAATTATTAAGTACTGTACTTTGGAAAAAAAGTATATTAACTAGTCTATATAAAAATAAAAAAGCTTCTAAATTTAATTAGAAGCTTTTTTATATATAAACACTTTTAAGAGTTTTTATTCATGTAATTTAAAGTTAACAGGAATGTAGTATTCAACATTTGCTGTTTTACCATTATGTTCTCCTGGAACAAATTTAGGTAGTTTAGAAACCATTCTCTTAGCTTCTTGCTCTAATAATTGACCATTTTCAGGACCTTTCATTTTAATATTAGTCACTTCTCCTTTTTTGTCAATTATGAAGCGTACCCAAACTCTACCTTCAATGTTTTGTTGAGCTGCAGCAGCTGGGTAGTTAAAGTTTCTTTGAATATGGCTAACCATTCTTTCATTAAAACATGTTAATTTTTGCATATCAGGAACCTTTGTACAAGCTTTAAACTGAGGAATACTTTGTACCTCCACAAACTTTACAAAGTCAGTAATAACTTTTTCCTTTTTAACAACATTAGAAGTTTTCTTAGCAACAACCTTTTTCGTAGCTTTTGATGAATTACTATTATTATTAGTTGCTCCAGATGATTTAAACGTAATAGGTACTCCGTATTTTACCTTAACAGTTCTACCGTTGTGCTTTCCTGGAATAAATTTTGGAAGATCATTAATGATTCTTTCAGCTTCTTTTTCTAAAGACTCACCACCTTTAGGTCCACGCATTAAAATATCTTCAACATTTCCTTGCTCGTTTATAGTAAATTGTACTAAAACCCTACCTTGTATTCCTGCATCAATAGCATCTTGAGGATAGTTGAAGTTTTTAATTATATGTTTAGTCATATTAGTTTCAAAACACTTTGCCTGCTTAATTAAAGGAACGTTGTTACACTTGCTAAACAAAGGAATTTCTTCTACTAAATTAAAAGGTACTTTCTCTATTGTAGAAGAATTATCTTCTAGTTCAAGCTTACCAATTAATAAAGATTTCTTTTTAATGTCAGCTACCTTTTGTGAAGAATTAATACCTCCAATAGCAGAAACTGCTTCTTTGTTCTTACGAACAACACGTCTTCTGGTAGAGACTTCAATAGATAGTTGTTTTTTTGCACCATTTTCGGTGTCTTCAATTGCACATTTTGTTATACTGTTAGGATCTGCGATTTGCTCATCTGGAGTAGTACATACTTCCTGTCCTACAGCCGCTAAAGAAAGTAGCATGGCGGCTACTACTGAGGGGAATTTTTTAATCATTGTGCTCTATTTTTAAGTGTTTGGTAAAGTTAATTAATCGTTAACTAACGCCGTAAATATAAATAAAAAATAGAATATAACAAATTTATTATGTTATTCAGTTTTATAAAGAGCTATTTAACGGGAAAAATAAATAAAATTAATTTTTATGGAACTCTAAAAATTATAGGTAAAGCGTATTTTACATTAACAAAATTTCCTTTATGGCTACCAGGAATAAATTTAGGAAGAGCATCAATTAATCTATGAGCTTCCTTTTTTAAAAGCTCACTATTTTCAGGCCCTTTTTTCTTTATGTCAACAACATTTCCTTTCTTATCAATAGTAAATTGTACTAGAATTTTACCTTCAATCTTTTTTCGTAAAGCTTCCTTTGGATAATCAAAATTTCTAACAATGTGTTTTATCATTTCTTTTTCAAAACATTTTGACTGTTGCAGAATGGGAGTTTTTTTACACTCATTAAACAAAGGAATTTGTTCAACTAAATGAAAAGGAACTTTATCTAGAGAAGTTAAAATATCTTCTTTCAGATTTAGTTTTTCAACAAGAGAATTTTTACTTTTTATTTCCTCTACTTTATTTGATTTTGTTGAAATGGCATTCGCTTTTCTAAGTTTACGATGCCTTTTTCTTGTCGAAATTTCTTTAACTTTTTCAGTTTCCAGAGCTTCTTTTACATCTTCTATAGAGCATTTAGTAATACTAATAGTATTTAAATCTTGGATATTTTCATTTGGAGTTTCACATTTTTCTTGAGCAAAAGAAAATGATATTGAAAATAAAAAAAAGGTAAAGATATGTTTCATTTGTGTGTGTTAAAGAGGAATTTTTTAAGAAGCACGAAAATAAAATTATCTGAAAACCTAGATAAACATCTTATATTAATTTAAGATTAAATTTATAGGAAAAGAGTAGGTAACATCTACAGGAATTCCTTTTTCCTTACCTGATTCTAACTGAGGAAGTTTGTTGATAATTCGGTTAATTTCACTAGTAATAATTTTGCTAGGTTTAGAGCTAACAACTTGAATGTTTTTTGGATTACCGTAAATATCTATAGTAAATTGGATTAAAATTCTACCATGTATACCTTCTTCTGAAAAGACTTCAGGGAAATAATTTTTTAAAAAATGTTTTTGCATATTGTCTTTAAAACATTTTTTTGCTTTTTCGTTAGAGCTATTTTTACATTTAGGAAATAAAGGAACTTGTTCAACAACAGAAAATAAAACTTCTTTAGTTTGAGATTCTAAAGAGTTTTTTATAGATATATCATTGTTTGTTGTAATAATAGAAACTTCAGAAGAAGCATTTAAGCTTGATTGACTTTTTTGAGGTGTTTTTCTTATTTTTTTTATTCTATTTCTGGTAATTAATATTTTTGTAGTTCTTTCTCTTGGATTTTGTTTTTCATTAACAACATCGCATTTTTTCACACTTATGATATTTAAATCAATAGCATTATCTTCTGGTGTAGTACATACTTCTTGAGCTTTTATTGTAATAGAAGAGAAAAGAAGAGATGTTAAAAAAAGTAAAGTTGTTTTCATAGGACTTAAGAGCTTGTTTGGTGATGTAAAAATCACTCTTTTTTATTCTTTTGCTCTTAAGTAATTATGATAAATCTATTAAGTAATATGTTCTTTAATGTTATGAATATTAATTAAATATTAAGGGGTGTTAGAATATAAATAAAGCCTCCATAAACTATGAAGGCTTTATTGACTATATAATATGTTGTAAATTATTATTTTACATTCATTAACTCAACATCAAAGATTAAAGTTGCGTTTGGAGGAATTACACCACCAGCACCTTGTGCACCATATGCTAAGTCAGAAGGAATTACTAAACGAGCTTTATCACCCACTTTTAATAACTGAATACCTTCATCCCAACCAGGAATTACTTGACCTACGCCAATAGCAAAATCGATAGGTTGTTTACGTTTGTAAGAAGAATCAAATACAGTTCCATCTAATAACTGACCTTTATAGTGAACAGAAACCATAGCCCCTTTAGTAGCTTGTTTTCCATCTCCGTTTTGTAAGATCTTATAACGTAAACCACTTGGAGTTTCATCGTATCCAGCAGCTACTTGATCTAATAACTCCTTTTGTTTAGCTTTTGCTTCAGCTTCACGTTTTTCACGAGCTCCTTCAAAAGTTCTAAAAGCTTCTACAGCATTAAAAGCTTCAGCTGCATCACCAACACGGATAATCTCTACATCCATAGTATCGTCTTGAGCAATAGCATCAACAACGTCTTGTCCTTCAATAACACTACCAAAAACAGTATGTTTACCGTCTAACCAAGGAGTAGCAACATGTGTAATGAAAAATTGAGAACCGTTGGTTCCAGGTCCTGCGTTTGCCATAGATAATTTTCCTGGTGCGTCGTGTTTTAATTCAGGGTGAATTTCGTCATCAAATTTGTAACCTGGGTTTCCTGTTCCTGTTCCTTGAGGGCAACCACCTTGAATCATAAAATCAGCAATTACACGGTGGAATTTTAATCCATTATAATAAGGAGTTCCCTGTGGTTTTGCTGAGTTTTCTAAATTTCCTTCTGCTAAAGCAACAAAGTTACCTACAGTTCCAGGAGTTTTTTCGTATTCTAAGTTTACTAAAATATCACCTTTTGGAGTGGTGAACTTTGCATAAATTCCGTTATCCATTTTTCTCTTGTTTATTTATATATGTATGATTCCAGTGTCCAAAATTTAAGGGAAAAAAGAATCTTTTTATTAAAATAGCTAAATCATTGTTTTTCTTAGCAATGACAAAGTTAGTTTTTTACTGATAAAGTTGAAAGGTTAAAGCTTAAACCTATGTTAATATTGTTTGAATTAACATTCCCAAAAGGAGAATAGTATCTACCTCCAGATGCAATTATAGAAACTTGATTTACTATATCATAACTTAAACCAAACGTAGGGCGAATTATAATTCCTTCGTCAGTATCTACACCAGCACCTCCACCAGCACCAACCATAATTTCTATAAAACCACGCATTTTATTGTTAAAAAAACGAGGACTGTAAATACCTCCACCTACTAATCCGTGAGCATAACCACCTGAACGACCATCATAGGCAAAACCTGCTTCACCAGCAATATATAGCGAATGATTTAAATCATAGTTAACTTTAAAACCAATTAATTGTAAATCAATTTCAGTAGCGTCGTAAACATCATCAGTTTTTGCAACATCAAAATAACTTTGGTTTTGCACTTCAAAACGTAACCCTTTTGTACTATAAGTACTGTTTTCTTCGGAAGATGTTCCGCCATTTAATCCGAAGTATTTTAAACCAAACCCGAAAGTATACGCTTCTAAATCACCAGCAATGGCACGATAATATCCGCCATGACCACTAATGGCAATGTTTTTAAATAGTTTTAAGTCAATTCCTGCGGAAGGGTAGATCATCAATCCGCCTTCAGGAGCTACACGACCACCAGCAGCACCAATACCTAATTTCCCGAAGATATTAATGTATTTTGATTGATATGGGTGATATCCAGCACCTACAAATAAATCCATAAAACCGGCACGTAAACCTTTGTAAATAGCATCGGTATGTGCAAATAAAAAGGTGTTTTCGTTCAAGTATTTTTGATATTCAAACCCAAGTACATACAGTATTTCATTTAAATCATCACCATTGTCTTTTTTTGAACTTCCGATAGGTTTAAAAAAATCAAAACGGATTTGTTGTGCATTTTTAACAGCGGGTTTATTCCAAAAACTATCTGGAGACAAATTTTCAGCTACAAATTCTTGATGAGCTTTGTTATAATCAGTAAAACGTAAAATACTTGGTATTTCTACAAAGAAAGAAACGGAGTTACTTTTTATTTCTCCTGATAAAAAGTTTACGTGGCTGTATTGTATTCCAAAAGAATAATCATTCTTCTTGTATTGTAATCCGATATTAGGGTTGATAAAACCGCCGTCGTTTACCAGGTAGCGATACCCGCCACCGCCACCAAAGTGGAAGTTAGCATCAATATATAAGTTTTTGTATAGTTTTTTATTAATTCCTAACTCAGCACCTAAGGTAAATAATCCTCCTTGATCTCCGGTTACAGCGAAATGAAATCCAGCACCACCGTACAACCAATCATTAATAGGAATTTGATAATGTAAACCAGTTAATCCCATCGTTGGTTTTAAGTCAGGGAACTTATCCGAAGGCATTTCAACAGGAATAAAATTCAAACGAACCTTATTGTGTAACTCTTTTCCTTGTAAACTCGATAAATTCTCTTGACTGTAGATTGTAAGAGAAGAAAGAAGAGAGAAGAGAATAAAGATGTATATGTCATTACGAACGTAGTGAAGTAATTTCTTTAAGAAGATTACTTTGTTTCTCGTAAAGACAATATAATTTTTGTTTTCCATAATCAAATAGGTGGTTAACGCCAGTTATTGGCTAAAACTCACTAGTGAAATGTAATTTAACCGTTGGATATTTACTTTGAGTCATTTGAATAGTAAATGGTGAATCGGCTAAAAACACTAGTTGACCTTGCTTGTCTTTAGCTAAATAACGTTGCTTAACACGTTTGAACTCTTTAAACTCTTCGTTTTTAGGGTCTTCTGGTTCAACCCAACAAGCTTTGTGTACAGCAATATTTTCATATGAACATTTAGCACCATATTCATGCTCTAAACGGTATTGAATTACCTCATACTGTAGGGCTCCAACGGTACCTATAATTCTTCGATTGTTCATTTCTAAGGTAAATAACTGTGCAACCCCTTCATCCATCAATTGGTCTAAACCTTTGTAAAGTTGTTTAGCCTTCATTGGGTCAGCATTATTTACATAACGGAAATGTTCTGGAGAGAAACTAGGAATTCCTTTAAAGTTTAATTGTTCTCCTTCGGTTAAAGTATCTCCAATTTTGAAGTTTCCTGTGTCGTGTAAACCAACGATGTCTCCCGGGAAAGATTCTTCTACAATCTCTTTCTTTTCTGCAAAAAAGGCATTCGGACTAGAGAATTTTACTTTTTTACCGTTACGAACGTGTAGATAAGGAGTATTTCTTTTAAAAGTTCCTGATACAATCTTTACGAAAGCCAAACGATCACGGTGTTTAGGATCCATGTTAGCATGAATCTTAAATACAAATCCAGTTAGTTTTTCTTCTTTAGAATCTACTAAACGTTCTTCAGCTTGTTTTGGTTGTGGATTTGGAGCAATATCAATAAAGCAATCTAATAATTCCTTTACACCAAAGTTATTTAAAGCTGAACCAAAAAATACAGGTTGTAAGTCTCCATTAACATAAGCTTCTTGGTCAAAGTCAGGGTAAACTTCATTTACTAACTCCAACTCCTCACGAAGTGTATTTGCTGAATTTTCTCCAACAATTTTATCTAGTTCAGGATTATCTATATCATCAAATTCAACACCTTCTGAGATGGTTTGTTTATTGTCTCCAGAAAAAATATTTAATTTCTTTTCCCAAATGTTATAAATTCCTTTAAAATCGTATCCCATTCCGATAGGAAAACTTAATGGAGTTACTTTTAAGCCTAGTTTTTGCTCAACTTCATCTAATAAATCAAATGCGTCTTTACCTTCACGGTCTAACTTGTTAATAAAAACAATCATAGGGATTTTTCGCATACGACAAACCTCTACTAATTTTTCGGTTTGTTCCTCAACCCCTTTTGCAACATCAATCACTACAATAACACTATCGACTGCAGTTAACGTTCTAAAGGTATCTTCGGCAAAGTCTTTGTGACCAGGTGTATCTAGAATATTTATTTTTTTGTCTTTATAAATGAAAGCTAATACAGAAGTGGCAACAGAGATACCACGTTGGCGCTCAATTTCCATAAAATCGGAAGTAGCTCCTTTTTTAATTTTATTATTCTTTACCGCACCAGCTTCTTGAATTGCTCCACCAAAAAGTAATAACTTTTCAGTTAGGGTAGTTTTACCAGCATCGGGGTGTGATATAATTCCGAATGTACGCCTCTTCTGTATTTCTTCTAAAAAACTCATCTATAAATTTTAAGGTTGCAAAGATACATTTTAAAGCGAACTGTTCAAAAGGTTTTAATTGTTGAACTGGTCTCAATTTCGTAAGTTTGCTTTTCGTAAATTTTCTAGATGAAAGAACAAGTAATTTTAGTTGATCAGCAAGACAATCCGATAGGGTTAATGGAAAAAATTGAAGCACATGAAAAAGCTTTGTTGCACAGAGCTTTCTCGGTATTTGTTTTTAATGATAAAAATGAATTGATGCTACAACAACGTGCTGCTGAAAAATACCATTCTCCTTTATTATGGACAAATACTTGTTGTTCGCATCAGAGAGATGGAGAGTCGAATATTGGAGCTGGGAAACGTAGATTACAAGAAGAAATGGGGTTTTCATGTGAGTTGGAAGAAGTATTTTCTTTTATTTATAAAGCACCATTTGATAATGGCTTAACAGAACATGAATACGACCATGTAATGATTGGTAGATTTAACGACGAACCTATTATAAACCCTGAGGAAGTAGCTTCGTATAAATGGATGCCTTTAGAGGAGGTGAAAAACGATATAGAAAATCATCCAGAAAAGTATACAGCTTGGTTTAAAATAATTTTTAAAGAATCTTACGATAAAATATCTAAGTATATTTAATTATGCCTAAAGTAACAGTTCATAGAAAAGCACATTTTAATGCAGCCCATAGATTATTTAATCCTAAATGGTCTGATGAGAAAAATTACGAAGTTTTTGGTAAATGTAGTAATCCCAATTACCATGGTCATAATTATGAACTAATTGTTTCATTAACTGGTGAAATAGACCAAGAAACAGGATATGTATATGATCTTGGTAAGTTAAAAGACTTAATTAAGTTGAAAGTAGAAGACGCTTTGGATCATAAAAACTTAAATATTGAAGTTGAGGAGTTTAAGAATGTTAATCCTACAGTAGAAAATATATCGGTGGTAATTTATAACAAGTTACGTGTAAGTATTCCAGAAAAACTAGACTTAGAAGTTACATTATACGAAACACCAAGAAACTACGTAACTTATAGAGGTGCATAATCTATGATAAACCAATTACTACGATTTACTCCAATTTTAAAACAAAAAATTTGGGGAGGAAAAAAACTTAACCAATTACTTCATAAAAATTCAGATGGATCCAATATAGGAGAGAGCTGGGAAATTTCTGATGTTGATGGAGATGAATCAATCGTTAGTAATGGTAATCTTAAAGGAAGAACATTAAGAAGCCTTTTAAAAGAGTATAAGCACAATTTAGTAGGTAACTATGTATATAAAACTTTTGGAGAACAGTTTCCATTATTAATAAAATTCATAGACGCTAAAGAGGTTTTAAGTATTCAAGTACATCCTGATGATGACTTGGCAGGGCTCCAAGAATCTTTTGGAAAGACAGAGATGTGGTATGTAATGCAAGCTGATAGTGAAGCTAACATTATCATAGGATTCAAAGAAAACTCAAGTAAAGAAGAATACATACAGCACCTCAATAACAAAACTCTCTTAAGTATTTTAAATGTAGATAAAGTATCTAAAGGAGATGTTTATTTTGTGCCACCAGGAAGAGTACACGCTATTGGTGCTGGCTTATTGATTGCAGAAATTCAGCAAACCTCAGATATAACTTATCGTATTTATGATTGGGATAGGAAAGATATAGATGGTAATTATCGAGAACTTCATACAGAAAAGGCATTAGAAGCTATTGATTTCTCAGCGAAGAATTCCTACAAAACAACTTATAAGAAACAAAAGAATGTAGCAAATCAAGTAGTTACATGTCCTTATTTTACAACTAATATACTCCCAGTAGAAGGAAAGAAAGAAATTGATTTATCTAAAAAAGATTGTTTTGTAATTTACATGTGTGTAGAAGGAGAGGTAACATTCTTTTATGAAAGTCAACAAGAAGTTGTAAGAAAAGGAGAAACAATTTTGATACCAGCATGTATTGATAAAGTGGAAATTTTATCAAAAAAATCTTCAGAACTATTAGAAACGTGTGTAAAATAAGCTTAAGAGAAAAACCTCCTAAGCTTATAACAAACCAAACTAACTTAACGATTGCTTAATCGATAGTAAAATCAATTTATAGGAATAATTAAGATGCTTTTTTAATTGTATAGCCAAAAGTAGCTGTACATATAATATTTTGTTTCTTTTCTTCTTTTTTAGATACTGTTATATTGAAAATAATCTCAGTATCACTCAATTTTTTAATATTGTTTTTGATAACAAGCTTATCATTAAGGTATGCGTTGCCTAACAGATCAAACTCGATACTGTTAAAGCTAAAATTAGAAGAGTCTGGATAAAAGCCTAAAGAAGTATTCGCGCTAGATTCAATTTTATCGTATAAAACTGAAGTTTTTAACACTTTATTTTTGCTAACCTGCTTTTTGTTAACTATAAATTGATTTGGCTGATTGTTTGATGTGATATTTAATGTTTTCATGATAATTTTAAGGATTAAGTATTAGTAATTCAGGATCTCTGTAAAATGGATTTTGTACTGAGTACATTACAGTTGAGGCTACATGTTTTCTAATTGAGTTTCGATACTTAAAAGTGTTCATAATGTTAGAATTTAAAATATTAGTAAATAAAAAAGGTGCTTTTCTAGAAAAGCACCTTTGGTTAAATTTATATTAAAATTGATTATTTAAAATCGATGTTTAAATCTGTTTTTTGGGGTACTTTTAGTTACATATACATATTGTTTATGCATGCGGGCATTACACATAATCGAGTTGATTGTGTTAAAAATAAACGTGTATGTGCCTAAAAGCGCCTTCATAATGATTCAAAAGTAGTAAAAGTTTTCAATAATTAAACAAAATCAAAAAGTATTTAATGTTAAAGTTTTATCAATGTGAACTTTATAGGTTTTTACAATAGTAGTTTAAATATGTATCTTTGATACATAAACACTCGTATTATTTATGAAGATAATAGCAATGATTCCTGCACGTTATAGTGCATCACGTTTTCCAGGGAAATTGATGAAAGATTTAGGAGGAAAATCTGTGATTGTAAGAACTTATGAAGCAGCAGTAAAGGCAAACCTTTTTGATGAGGTATATGTGGTAACCGATTCCGAAGTAATATACAATTCTATAGAGAAGGTAGGAGGAAAGGTGTTAATGAGTAAAAAGGAGCATGAATGTGGTTCTGATAGAATAGCAGAAGCAGTTGAAAATTTAGATGTAGATATTGTGGTAAATGTACAAGGAGATGAGCCATTTATCGATACGGTTTCCTTATCAAAATTAATTAAAGTCTTTAAATCAGATTCTCAAAAGGAAATTGATTTAGCATCACTAAAAGTAAAAATGACGAATGAGGAAGATATTCAAAACCCAAATAACGTAAAGGTAATTACTGATGCAAATGATTTTGCTATTTACTTTTCAAGAAGTGTAATTCCTTATCATCGAGATAAAGAGGTAACTGTTAACTACTATAAGCATAAAGGAGTTTATGCTTTTAGAAAAGAAGCGTTAATTGATTTTTATCATACGCCTATGACACCAATAGAGGCTGCTGAAAAAATTGAATGTATTCGTTACTTAGAAGTAGGAAAAAAAATAAAAATGATAGAAACTTCAGTAGAGAGTATTGGTATTGATACTCCTGAAGATTTAGAAAAAGCTATAAAACAACTAGAAAATGAATAATATTAAAATAATATCTTTTGACGCAGATGATACACTTTGGGTAAACGAGACTTATTTTCGTGATGCTGAAGATGATTTTGCTCGATTGTTGTCTGATTATGAAACAGAGAATAAAATCCATCAAGAATTATTTAAAAAGGAGATAGAAAACCTTAAGATTTATGGCTATGGAGTAAAAGGTTTTATGTTGTCAATGGTTGAATGTGCTCTCGAAATTTCTAATTATAAAATCAGCCCTAAAAAAATGGAAGCAATTCTTGAAATAGGAAAAGATATGTTAGAAAAACCCATAGAGTTATTAGATGGGGTAGAAGAGGTGTTGCAAGAACTACACGGAAAATATAAGTTAATTGTAGCAACAAAAGGAGATTTGTTAGATCAAGAGCGTAAGTTGGCTAAATCAGGAATTTTAAAATATTTTCATCATACAGAAGTGATGAGCGAGAAAAAGAAAGCTGATTATAAAAAATTAGTAAAACGTTTAGATATTAATCCTTCAGAGTTTTTAATGATTGGAAACTCATTAAAATCAGATGTCTTGCCATTAATAGAAATAGGGGCAACTGCAGTTCATGTTCCGTTTCATACAACATGGGCACACGAAGAGGTTAATGAAGAACAAAAATCAGATGCTTACAAAACAGTATCTAATATTACAGATGTGTTAAAGTTTTTATAGATGAAATATCTAGATATTGAAAGTTGGAACAGAAAAGAACTTTTTAAACACTTTAGAACTTTAGAAGACCCTACTTTTGGTCTAGTTGCAGATGTGGATGTATCTAAGGCTTATCAATCAGCAAAAGATAAAAACCAATCCTTTTTTATTAGATATTTTCACGCATGTATGAAAGCTATAAACGCTGTTGAAAATTTTAAATATAGAATTGAAGAGGATAAAGTGACAGTTTATGATGTAATTAATGCATCAACAACAGTTGCAAGAGTAGACACAACATTTGGCTTTTCTTATTTTGATTACTCAGAAGATTTTGAAATTTTTAATCAAAATTACATAGAAGAAAAAGAGCGAATACAAAATTCTACTAACTTATTACCTCCAAGGTATTCTTTAGGATGTATACACTCTTCAGCGATTCCTTGGGTAAGTTTTACAGGTCATAAAGAACCTTTTTCAGGGAATAAAAACGATAGCGTACCTCAATTGGCTTTTGGTAAAATAAAGCAGCAAAAGGAAAAAATATTAATGCCTGTAGCGATAAATGTAAACCATGTTTTGGTAGATGGATATCATGTAGGGCAGTTTTTTGAAAAATTTCAACAAGAATTAGATAAAATCGATTAATTTTGCATCAAAATTTATAATTATGGCAAGCATAAAAAATTTAAAGAAAGATATTAACTATACATTAGGAGACATTATTAGTATTTGTCAAATAACTAGAGAGTTAAACCCTGAAGCTGATAAAGCAAAAGCAAATGCTATTGTAGATGAAGTTATTGTAACTTTTGATGATTTAATTGCAAAGGTGAATGCAAAAAATGTTGAAGATAAAAAGGCTCACTATAAATCAGTAAGCGCTGAGTTAGAGTCAAGAGCAAACGCTTTAATAGAAAAAGTAAATAGTTTATAAATACTATAAATTATATGTTTAAAAAGCGAGACGTATTCAAGTCTCGCTTTTTTTTTGATAAATTTTAACACCAACATTGGAATAAATTTTCGTAAATTACGTTCAGTATTTAATAACAGATAACCCCAATAAATATGGCAAGAGCTATGTACGAGTACACGAAAACTGTACTTCAAAAGGTTAGTTTTAACGCTGATTTATTTTGTAAAGAGCTTGAAAAAGCTTTAGGTAGATTACTACCTTATGAAATAGATGAACTAACTATTTGGCTAAAACAATTTACGGCTAATAAACCAGATTTATATGTTTGTTTAGCCTTAGTCGATAAGTAAAAAAAAGGAAGCTTAAAAGCTTCCTTTTTTTATTTTCGATGTTTTCTTTTTTCACCTTTTAGCTTTTTTATAAGCTTTCGGTGAAATTCGTGTTCAGCCACCTCCAAGGTGAGGATTTTTTTATCTGATAAAAAGGTAGAAAGTTTGTCATAAAAATTAGTTTTAGTTTTATATTGTTCTTTTGAAACAGACTTAATTTTATTGACAATTTCTTTAGATTCTTTATCGGTTAAGCTATCAATTCCTCCACAACTAAGTATCTTCTTTTTTATACTGTAGCGTTCTGCTTTATGAAGTTCAATCATTTTTTTGTCGTATACATTGTATAGTGGCCAAAATTTATCGGCTTCTTCTTCTGTTAAGTTTAACTTTTCAGAAAGAAAAGCAACCTTAAAAGCTTTAATTTTTTCATAATTTCCCTTCCTTGTTTGTGCTTGAACAGAAAAGATGGATGTGAAAGCTATAAATAATATAAGTAAATATTTCTTCATCATTGTTCTATTTCGTTTATAAGTGTTGGCGTATCAATAGAGTTTAAGTAGTCTTCTAGTGTTTCATCACTAATAGTGGCCAATATATCTTCGTCTAGTTCAGAAGTGTTTAATGTTGCTGCAAGTTCGCTGTTATCAATGTCACCATATCCATTTTCATACCAAGATTCTATATCAGTAATAGTAATATCTTCAAAAGTAATTTTTTGAGTATTAAAATAATTAATACCAATAAAAAGTAAAACTGAAGCCGCAGCTGCTACAGGAATATATTGTAGAATTCTTTTACGTAAAGAAATTACTTTAGTTTCTGTAGTTTGTTCTGTTTCTAATTTTGATTGTATTTGAGCTTCAATCTTGTCAAAATAATCATAAGGAGTGTTGAATGCTTTCTTTTTAGGTAAACTATCTATAAAAATGGAAGTGTTAATCCTTTCTTCAATTTCTTCAAAATAGTTTTGAGGAACTGAAAAACCACAATTTTTACCAGCTTTTTGGTTTATAAAATTTATAGTATGTTTTAATTTTTCATTCATTACTCTAGTAAGACTCTTCTTTTTGTAAAAGGTTTAATTGTAGTTCTTTATAAAATGTTCTATTTTTTTTGCAGCTATATGATACGAGGCTTTTAAAGCACCAACTGATGTGTCAAGAATCTCAGAAATTTCCTCATATTTCATTTCATCAAAGTACTTCATATTAAAGACTAATTGTTGTTTTTGAGGCAATGTAGCAATTGCTTTTTGTAAAATAAGCTGAATTTCATCGCCTGAAAACCAATAATCACTATCTAGAGTAGAAGTGATTTGTAGTTGATAATCGGAAATATGAATGTTTTTTTCTTTAGCTTTTTTATTGATGAAGGTTATAGCTTCGTTAGTTGCTATTCGGTACATCCAAGAAAATAGTTTGCTATCTCTTTTAAACTGATTAATATTTTTGTAAACCTTTATAAAGGTGTTTTGTAAAACATCATCAGAATCTTCATGAGAAATTACAATCTTTCGTATATGCCAATACAATCGCTCTTTATATTGCGATACTAGGCTTTTAAAAGCAACCTCTTTGGTAGTAGATTGCTGTAATTGATCTATAAGTGTAATTTCGTCAATCAACTAAAAACTATTTAGCTGTTAGACTTTAAAGATAATAAAAGGTTTAAAAAGAAGTGTAAAAAGGTTACTTAATTCTTTTTGTGCATCCAAATAAACGTTTTTCCTTGATAGTTTCAGAAACCCCTTTAGGAAGCATTTCTTCCCATCCTTCTTCTCCATTTTTTATCTTCTTTAAAACTTTTCTTGAGAAAATATGTAAAATATTAGGATTGAAATCTTTAATATCAATTAAACGACCATTGTTTTTAAAGAACTTATAAAGTTCTTTCATTCTAGGGTGTACTTTTAGATTTTCACTAGTTATATACTCTCCTGTTTCCTCATTTTTATAAGGATACATGTATACTTTTAAGTCTCTGTAGAAAAGTTTACCAAAAGCTTCTAAAATACCACCACTTAAATCACGGTAGTATTTTTCATCAAAAATCTGAATCAAGTTGTAAACTCCCATAGCAAGTCCCATACGTTCTTTAGTATATTCACTAAAGTATTCTACTAGCTTGAAGTACTCTTGATAGTTGGTTATCATAACATTTTGACCAAGAGAACATAAAAGTTCGGCTCTATCTAAAAAGTCACGTTCATTAATTTCTCCTTCAGCACGAAGGTTACTCAAGGTAATCTCAAAAATAATTTTTGTCTTTTTCGGGTCTACCTTATTCTCGTCAAAGAATAGTTGCTTAGCACGTTCAAACATATCCATGTTTACCTTGGTAACAGGTCTGTAGCTACCACGAAGTGCTAATATATTCTTTTTGTAAAGTACTTGTGCTGGTAATAAGTTGTTCCCATCAGGGCCAAACATTACAGCATTAGTCATCCCATTTTTAACAAGTTGTAAACTCATTAAACGATTATCAACATACATAAAGCGAGGACCAGAGAAGTTAATCATATCAATCTCTAAACGGTCTTTATCAATGTTGTCGTAAAAAGACTTTAATAAGTCTTTTGGATTGTCATTTAAGTAGTATGCTCCATAAATTAAGTTTACACCTAAAACACCTAACGTTTCTTGTTGCTGACGAGCATCAGTTTCTTTAAAACGGAGGTGTAAAACAATTTCGTTGTAATCTTCTAATGGATCTAATTGAAAACGAATACCAACCCAACCATGACCTTTGAATTTCTTGGTAAAGTTAATGGTTGCTACTGTGTTAGCATAACTAAAAAATAATTTATCAGGATGCTTTTGACGATCAAGACGCTCCTCAATTAAATCCATTTCATGCTTTAGCATCTTTTTTAATCGAGGTTCAGTAACATAACGATTGTCTTTTTCAACTCCATAAATGGCATCAGAAAAATCTTTATCGTAAGCACTCATAGCTTTTGCTATTGTACCAGAAGCTCCACCGGCTCTAAAAAAATTACGAACAGTTTCTTGACCAGCTCCAATCTCTGCAAAAGTTCCATATATATGAGCGTTTAAGTTAATCTTTAACGATTTCATTTTGGTAGTTGGTACAGTACTTATCTTTTGATCTCCTTTTAACGTAATTGCCATTTCGTTGTTTTTTGTTACGTAGTACAAATGTACTGAAATTACAAACGAACAGACAATTTTTGTTGTATTTTTGTGGTGAAAATGAAGAAAAAAAATCAAGTAAAAATAACTTTTTTAGGAACAGGAACTTCTACTGGAGTTCCAATGATTACAAGTAAACATCCTGTAGCTTTATCTAAAAACCCGAAAGACAAAAGATTACGATCTTCAGTGTTAGTTTCATGGAATGATATTAATTATGTGATTGATTGTGGACCAGATTTTCGTCAGCAAATGATGCGTGAAGAAGTGGCATCAATCAACGGGATTTTATTTACCCATGAACATGCAGATCATATAGCTGGTTTAGATGAAATACGTCCGTACTGCTTTCAAATAGGACCAGTACCCATATATTTAACAAAAAGAGTACTAGGTATTTTACAAAAAAGATACGATTATATTTTTGCAACAGAAAATCGATATCCAAGTGCACCAAGTGTGGCTCCAACTATTATTTCACATAAAGAAAGTTTTGAGTTAGAGGGGGTAGAGGTAACTCCCATTGAAGTAATGCACGGTGATTTACCAATTCTCGGATACCGTTTTAATAATGTAGCATATATAACCGATATTAAAACTATTTCAGAAGAAGAGAAAGAAAAGCTAAAAAACCTTGATGTTTTAGTTGTGACAGGTTTGCGAAGAGAACCTCATAACACACATTTTAACTTAGAAGAATCGTTAAGTTTTATAGAAGAGATTAAACCAAAGAAAGCATATTTAACGCATATTAGTGAGCTTCTAGGATTACATGATGAGGTTGAAAAAGAGTTGCCTAAAAACGTGTTCTTGGCTTATGACGGGTTACAGGTTTAGTATTAAAAAAATCAATACTACAATCAATATAAATTACCTGAAGTAATTGATGATTTTAAAATAGCTTCTTATTTTTACTTTAAATATTTACAGCATGAAAATTATTATATCACCAGCAAAATCGTTAGACTTTGAAAACAAAGCTACTACCGATGTATATACACAACCTAGTTTTTTAGAGCAATCTGAAAAATTGAATAAGAAGTTAAAAACATTATCGAGAAAAAAATTAAGTGAGTTAATGAAGATTTCTGATGATTTAGCAAGTTTAAATTATGATAGAAATCAAGATTGGCAACCTCCTTTTTCTTTAGATAATGCCAAACAAGCTGTATTCGCATTTACAGGTGAAGTGTACAGAGGTATTGATGCCAATTCTATATCAGAAGACAAAATTCCAGTTTTACAAGAGAAGTTAAGAATTTTATCAGGGTTGTATGGTTTGTTAAAACCTTTAGATTTAATTCAGCCTTATCGTTTAGAAATGGGAACTAAGTTAAAAGTAGGTAGAAAGGAAAATTTATATAAGTTTTGGGATACTACATTGGCTGAGTCACTAAATGAAGAATTAAGAGATGGTGAGTTGTTAATTAATTTAGCAAGTACAGAGTATTTTAAAGCGCTTCCCAAAAAAGCATTAAAAGTACCTATGATAACTCCTGTTTTTAAAGATTTTAAAAATGGACAGTATAAAACTATTATGACTTTTGCTAAAAAAGCTCGTGGATTAATGGTACGTTATATTATAGATAATAATGTAGAAACTTTAGAGGGGTTAAAAGGTTTTGATGTGGAAGGATATGGTTTTTCTGAAGAAATGTCTACCGAAACTGAATTAGTATTTACAAGATAAATGAAACGAAAAAAAGTTGCTATTCTTTTTCTTTTAAGTTGTTTACTAATTATTGTTTCTATCTATGTTTCAAACAAAGTAATAATTAATAAAGCAGAAGGAAAACTATTTAATTCTACAGAAAATATACCTAAAAATAAAGTAGGGCTGTTATTGGGTACAGTAAAGTATTTGTCTGATGGCAGGGTAAATTTGTATTATCAATTCAGATTGAGTGCTGCTGTGGAATTATATAAAGCTGAAAAGATTGATTTTATCTTAGTGAGTGGAGATAATGGTTCTGAAGGATATGATGAGCCAACTGATTTTAAAAATGATTTGATTGAAGCAGGAATTCCTGAGGATAAAATTTTTTTAGATTATGCTGGTTTTAGAACCTTAGATTCGATAGTAAGAGTTAAAGACGTTTTCGGTCAAACCTCTGTAACTATAATATCTCAACAATTTCATAATGAAAGAGCATTGTATTTGGCAAACCACTTTGATATTGAAGCAATAGGGTATAATGCTAGAGGTGTTTCAGGAAAAAAAGCTATAAAAGTTCAATTAAGAGAATATTTAGCAAGGGTAAAAGTATTTGTTGATATTCTCTTAAATGTAAGTCCTAAGTTTTTAGGAGAACCTGTTGAAATAAAATGATTCTTAACAATCAGCTAAACGAACAGTAACAGCTAAACCACCTTCTGAAGTCTCCTTATAGTTTCTATTCATATCTTTAGCAGTTTCCCACATAGTGTCTACTACTTTGTCTAAAGGAACTTTAGATTCTTTTGGGTTAGTTTCTAAGGCTAACTCAGCAGCATTAATAGCTTTAATTGCCCCCATAGCGTTACGTTCAATACAAGGTACTTGTACTAATCCGCCAATAGGATCACAAGTAAGTCCCAAATGATGTTCCATAGCAATTTCAGCAGCAACTAAGCATTGAGACGGAGTTCCGCCTAATAATTCAGTTAATGCAGCAGCGGCCATGGCAGATGAAACTCCAATTTCAGCTTGACAACCACCCATAGCAGCAGAAATTGTTGCATTTTTCTTAAAAATACTACCTATTTCCCCGGCAACTAGTAAGAATTTTTTAACATGCTCAAAAGTAGCGTCGTGGTTTTCTATTACTAAGTAATACATGATTACAGCGGGAATTACACCAGCACTTCCATTAGTTGGAGCAGTAACAACTCTACCTAAAGAAGCATTCACCTCGTTAACAGATAAAGCTAAACAACTTACCCATTTTAAAATTTCACGAAACTTAACTTCGGTGCCTCTAATAGCAGTAATCCATTCTTGTTGATTAGTGTATTGAGCATCTTTAATAAGTCTTTGGTGTGTTTCAAATGCACGTCGCTTTACATTTAACCCACCAGGTAAAATTCCTTGAGTATGACAACCTATGTACATGCATTCTAACATGGTACTCCATATACGATGTAACTCTTTATCTATTTCTTCAGCAGAATTTATTACAAGTTCGTTTTGGTAAACAATATCAGAAATGTTTAACCCTTGCTTTTCACAATAGGCTTCAAGCTCAGTAGCTCTGTTGATAGGGAAAGGGAAGTTTTGTTTGTTAATTTCAATATCTTCAGCAAGATTATCGTCTTCTTGCACAATAAATCCCCCACCAATAGAATAGTATGTTTCTGTAGAAATCTCTACACCGTTAGCATATCCTCTAAAAGTCATTCCATTTGCATGAAAAGGTAAAAACTCTTTATTGAATTTTACAGCTCCATTGGCAAAAGAAATATTTCTTTCATTATTAAAAAATAAAAGCTCTTTGGTTTTAATATCATTGATAATAACATCAATTGTTTCAATTGGAATATATTCAGGATCAGCTCCACTTAAACCTAATAAAACAGCTAAATCTGTCGCATGCCCTTTACCTGTTAATGAAAGAGAACCATACAAGTCTACTTTTATTTCTTCAATTAAAAGAAATTCATTTGTCTCTTTTAATTTTTGTATCCATTGTTGAGCCGCTCTCCAAGGGCCTAGGGTATGAGAACTAGAAGGTCCCACCCCAATTTTAAGCATGTCAAAAACGCTAATAAATTGCGACATAAATATAAGTTGTTTGTTGGTGGCTAAAATAAAAAAATCCTGTATTTAAAACTCAAATACAGGACTTATATTTTCTTAAAAAGAAAGTTACTACATTCCGTAAACAGACTCTTTATCAAATTTCTTAACTAACATGTAGTATACAACTGCACGATACTTATTTCTTTCAGACTTTCCAATTCTCTCCATCACTTCTTCAATAGCCTTATCTAATTCAGGTCCATCAGCTAAACCTAATTTTTTCATTAAGAAGTTTTTCTTAACTGTTTCTAGTTCTTTAGGATCACTACCTGATACTGTTTCAGCATCATTTTTATAAATAGAAGGCCCTAATCCTTTAGTAACAGCAGTTAATAAATCAGTATTAGAACGAATATCTCTATCGTCCATAAATTTTTTATAAAGCGCTACTTTTTCGTCAAATTTACTCATGATTTTTTGTTTAAAATTAGATATTAATTTTTTGTTCTTTCAAATATAGAAAAATAATTAACTCTTTCAAATAACTTAGTGTTAATAAGAAAGAGAGCCTAATATTGTTAATTAAATTGTTGAAAAGAAATAAACACATGGGTAAATAGGTACTGATCTTGTAGTAACTTTATATAAATTCAAATCTGTAGCCTATGTCATTATCAAAATTTGAATCCATGTTGAAAACCAATGAGGTATATTTTTTTGATGCTGTAGAATTTGAAACAATTATAGAGCATTATTTAAATATAGGTAAACAGTCGTTGGCAAAAAAAGCTGTACAGTTAGGTTTAGAGCAGCATCCTTCTTCAATTCAATTAAAATTAATGAAAGTAGAAATTTTAATTTTTGAAGATGAATTGCATGAAGCAATTAAGATGCTTTCTAATATTGAAGCTGTAGAACCTCATAACGATGAGGTATTTATTCAAAAAGCAATTATCTTATCTAAAAAGAAACAGCACACCGAAGCAATTGCTATTTTAAAAGAGTCGTTACAATATATTGAGGATCCATCTGATATTTGGTCTATGATAGGTATGGAGTATTTATATCTTGATGATTTTGAAAATGCGCGTTTAAACTTTGCTAAATGTATTGAGGTAGATTATGAAGATTATTCATCGTTATACAATATAGTTTATTGTTTTGACATGGAGGATAGTCATGAAGATGCAATAAAATTTTTAAATTCATATTTAGATAAAAATCCATATTGCGAAGTAGCGTGGCATCAATTGGGGAGACAATATTTTGAGCTAGGAATGTTTAAAGAAGCATTAACGGCTTTTGATTATGCTGTATTAATTGATGATAGCTTTATAGGAGGGTATTTAGAAAAAGCAAAATCCTTAGAAGAGTTAAAGCGTTATGAAGAAGCTATAGAAAATTATTTGGTTACACTTGAGTTAGATGATCCAACGGCTTATGCTTACATAAGAATAGGAGAATGTTATGAGAAACTTGAGAATACACAAACAGCAATACATTTTTATAAAAAGGCAGTACATGAAGACCCTCTTTTAGATAGAGGTTGGATTTTATTAACTAATGCTTGTTATAACCAAGGAAATTATCAAAAGGCACTTTATTACATTAATAAAGCTATTCATATAGATGAAGCAAACGTTTTATATTGGAGGCGTTATGGAGATATCAATTTAAAACTCAATTTTTACGAAGAATCTGTTAAAGCTTTCAGAACTTGCTTATCACTCGGGGATAGAGAAATTGAAATATATGTTGCATTGGCAGATATATTATTGTTCTTAGGAGAGTTCAATGAGGCTCTTAAGATATTAATTCAGGCAAAAAAAACATATAAAGAGTTTGCAGAAATTGAATATAGACTTTGTGGGTTGTTTATGATTCTTGGAAAAGAAGAATATAGTGTAACACATCTGAATAATGCTTTAGCCATCGATTTTGAGTACCATACAATAGTAAAAGAATTATATCCTTCTGTTTTCGAAAATAAAAGAATACAAAAAATTATATCTAGTTACGATAAAGCAGTTCAGTAGCTATTTAAATTTTATTGTTAAAATTAATACCTCAATTCTTCTAACTTAAAAGTATAGATTAAAACTTTATTGCTAATATATCTTCTTCCTAAACTTGATGTTTTACAATGTGAACATATTTAACTTTAGTGCTTTATAATATCTGTTTTTGAACTTAAAAGCAAAAATTAATACAAGGGTAAAGCTTTACAATAATAGTGTATCTCAAAGATATTGATTATCTATTTTGCTTTGTTACATCGCTTGGAAGTAATCAAATAAAATCAAACATTAAACTTCAATTAAAAAGCAAAATGAATTTGCTGTTTTTTTACTTAAAAATGACTAAAATTGAGTAAATTTGATATTCGTTTTATGAGAAAAATTAAAAAAATAGCAGTGATGACTTCTGGAGGGGATGCTCCAGGAATGAATGCCGCGATACGATCTGTTGTAAGGACTTGTGCTTATTACCGAACAGATTGTATGGGGATTTACAGAGGGTATCAAGGATTGATAGAAGGTGATTTAATTCCATTAACCGCTAGAAGCGTGAATAATATCATTCACAAAGGAGGTACCATTTTAAAATCGGCTCGCTCAAAAGATTTTAGAACAAAAGAAGGGAGGCAAAAAGCCTATGAAAGTTTAAAAAAGAACAATGTAGATGCTTTGGTGGTAATTGGTGGAGATGGTTCTTTTACAGGAGGAGTGATTTTTAATAAAGAATTCAATTTCCCTATTATAGGTATTCCAGGAACCATAGATAATGATATTTCTGGAACAAGTCATACACTTGGTTACGATACAGCTTTGAATACAGCTGTAGAAGCTATTGATAAAATTAGAGACACAGCATCTTCTCATAATCGACTTTTCTTTGTTGAGGTTATGGGGCGTGATGCAGGATTTATAGCATTAAACGCTGGTGTTGGAGCAGGAGCAGAAGAGATTTTAATTCCTGAAGAAGACTTAGGACTGGAAAGAATGTTAGAATCTTTGAAGAAGAGTAGAAGGTCAGGGAAATCATCAAGTATTGTAGTTGTTTCAGAAGGGGATAAAACAGGAAAGAACGTATTTGAATTAGCTGATTATGTAGAGGAAAACTTACCTGAATATGAAGTGAGGGTTTCTGTGTTAGGACATATGCAGCGAGGAGGTTCTCCATCATGTTTTGATAGAGTTTTAGCGAGTAGATTAGGAGTAAGCGCCGTAGAATTATTACTTGATGGAAAGACAAACTTGATGGTAGGGTTAAAAGATAATAAAGTAGTAGCTACTGATTTAGAAAAAGCAATCAAAGGTCAACATAATATTGATACTGAGTTACTAAGAGTGTCAGATATAATGACCACTTAAACACGAATATAAAATTTTAAATAATGATAAAAATAGGAATTAACGGATTTGGAAGGATTGGTCGATTAGCATTCCGTTCTGCAATGAAAAGAGACAACATTCAAGTTGTGGCTATTAACGATTTGTTAGATGTAGATTATTTAGCCTATTTATTGAAGTATGATTCTGTTCATGGACGATTTGAAGGAGATATTGAAGTGAAAGATGGAAACTTAGTAGTAAATGGACAAACAATAAGAATTACTGCTGAAAGAAATCCTGAAAACTTAAAATGGAATGAAGCAGGAGCAGAATATGTAATCGAATCTACAGGTTTTTTTACCGATAAAGATAAAGCAGCAAAGCATATTACTGGAGGAGCAAAGAAAGTAATTATATCAGCACCTTCTAAAGATGCTAATATGTACGTGATGGGAGTAAATCATAAAGATTTAACTGCTGATGAAACTATTTTTTCAAATGCTTCATGTACAACAAACTGTTTAGGACCATTAACAAAAGTAATTCATGATAATTTTGGATTGAAAGAGGGATTAATGACAACAGTTCATGCTGCGACATCAACACAGAATACTGTTGACGGACCTAATAAGAAATGGAGAAGAGGACGTTCGGTAGTAAATAATATTATTCCTACTTCAACAGGTGCAGCAAAAGCTGTAACGAAGGTTATTCCTGAGTTAGAGGGTAAATTAACAGGAATGGCAGTTAGAGTTCCTGTGGCAGATGTTTCTTTAGTAGATTTAACGTTCAGAACAGATAAATCGACTTCATTAAAAGAAATTTTAGCAACATTAAAAGAAGCTTCAGAAGGTGAATTCAAAGGAATTATTGGATATACTGAAGATGAGGTAGTGTCACAAGATTTTGTGTCTGAAACCAGAACTTCAGTAATTGATGCTGATGCTTGTTTAGAATTAAATGAAAACTTTTTTAAAGTAATATCTTGGTATGATAACGAGTTTGGTTACGCAACAAAAATTGTAGACTTGTTGGAGTATTCGGCTTCTTTATAAAAGCATAAAATATTTTGTAATATTGTATTCCCGCTTTTGGCGGGAATACTTTTTTAAACACTATTTATGGAAATAGCAATTATAGCACACGATGGAATGAAAGCTGAAATGGTTCAGTTTTTAAATGAACACAAAGAAGTCTTACGCCAAAAAAGTATTCAGCTAATATCTACAGGAACAACAGGGGAGAAAGCTGAAAAAGCAGGTTTTGAAGTAACAAAATATTTGTCAGGACCTATTGGAGGTGATGCGCAAATTGCAGGTAGAGTAGCAGAAGGGAAATGTCAAATGGTGTTGTTTTTTAGAGATCCTTTAGCAAAACATCCGCATGAACCAGATATTTCTATGCTAATGCGTTTGTGTGATGTACATGATGTACCGTTAGCTACGAATCCTTCAACAGCAGAATTATTAATCAAAGCGATATAATAAAAAATCCACTTTCAAAAAGTGGATTTTTTATTTATTTAATGTTTTATTATTAGTTTATTTAATAGCAATCATACTTATTTCAACATTTACAAACTTGGGTAAGTTCGCAACCTCTACTGTTTCACGAGCAGGAGCAGTAGCGTCATCAAAATACTCACCATAAACAGCATTAATTTTTGAAAAGTTATGCATATCAGAAATAAAAATAGAAGTTTTAATAACGTTTTCAAATGTCATATCAGCAGCAGCTAATACTTCTTTCATATTTTGCATTACCTGTTTCGTTTCTGCTTCAATAGAGTTTAAAACTAATTCACCAGTTTTAGGGTTAATTGCTATTTGTCCAGAAGTGTATAAAGTATTCCCACTAAGTACAGCTTGGTTATATGGGCCAATTGGAGCAGGAGCTTTGTCTGTTGTTATTATTTTTTTCATTTAAGTTTGAGTTTATAAAGTTGTTTGCTTTGTTAAAAGGGAAAAGTTAGATTTTTCTAACTTCTAAAATAAAACTCTATCTGGTGGTTTGTTTTTATCCCATTTTAAGTCACTTAATACTGAAGATTTCACCCCAATAAAGAAATTATAAGAAGAGTTAACACCAAAAGGAGTCCAGTTAAAGTTGAATCGCCAACTATCTAAATCTCTCGAAAAATTCAATCTTGTATAGGTAAAAGCGTTGTCTTTGATATCGTAACCAGAAGAAAAGCCAACTTTCCATTTAGGTGAAAGTTCAACATCACCACTAAACATTAATGTATTATTACCAATTTTACTTTCTAAACCGTTATCTGTATAGCTCATACTATACGCTAAATTAAGAGTCCAAGGAATTTTAGCCTTGTAAAGCTCAGTTTCTTTAGTTTCGCTTTCACCTTTTTTGTTACTTCTATTGTTAGGGAAGCCATTGGTAGGGCCTATATCTTCTCCAAAAACGTCTGGGGTGTCTTGGGCTCCATTTCCACTTTTATTGTCAGACTCATCTTTACTATCTTTATTCTTTTCAAAATCTTTACTAGAAATAGAGTAGTTTGCTGTTACGCCTAAATTAGTCATCCTAAGAAGGCTACCATTAAATTTATTTATTCTTAGACCTTTATTGTTTACTTGATAAGGATCGAAAGTAGCATTCATATTTAAAGCTAGTTTGTCTTTAAAAAGACGTGTACCAGCATTAGCTCTTACAGGAGACCAACGTAAACTATCGGCAGCTATGTTGTAGCTTGTGCTAAAATTTAAATTGTTAAGAATTGTAATTTTTTTATCTTCTTCATCACTATCGGGGTCTTTAGGAGATACTTTAGCTTCTAAGACATTATTTACAGAGATTCCGATTGAATTTGAAACACCTCTTCCTGGTTCTCCATAAATTCCACCATCAAAAGGAGAGTAGGTTAGTAAGTCATTTGGATCAGAACTTTGACGAACTGTTAAATCGTAATCATCTGCAAAATTAGGACGATATCCGTATGAAATAGAGGGTCTAATCGTATGACGAATTGCTTTTAAACGTCCTTTTTTAAAGTTAAACGTACCATATATGTTGGTAGATAATGAAACTCCGAAATTATATTCATTATAACGAGTAAAGCCACTGATAGTATCATTAACAGCAGCACCAAAATTACCGTCTTTGTTTACGGCAGTAGGATCATATCGTTTTTTGATTTGATCAAAGTACCATACATCCTTATAGTTTACACTAGGGGATAATGTAAAGTATTTAAAAGCTTTTAAACTTGTATTTGTACTTAAGTTATGTTGTACTCCCTTTTTTGCTGTTTTAAACATCTTAGAAGTAAAAAACTCATCGTCAGTAGTATTAATCTGATATTGACCTTGCATACTATAGTTAAGGCCCATACGTTGAATAGCATTCTTCTTAATTCCTCCCTTTCCTGCAAACGGATAAATACGATCCATATTAAGTTGTAAAGAAGGAAGTGTCATAGTAATGGACTCTGTATTGGTATTTTGTGAGTGAGTAGCTGTTACACTAACATTAAAAGGAGTGCCAACAAAATTTTTATAGTATGAAATAGAAGAGCTTAATGTATTGTTTAAGAATTGAGAACTATTAAACTCATTTAAAGATTGACGATAATACTTACTACTCCCTAAGTTAACAGAGGCAGAAAAACGAGAGTTTGGACTCGATTTTGCATCTTGACTATGACTCCATCTAAGATTAAAATTAGTAGATTTTTGATAATCGCTTAAACCACGTATACCTTGAATAATATTTTCAAAACGAACGCTAAAATTTCCACTAAACTTATAACGAACATAGTAGTTAGAGGAAGCATTTAATCCCCAGCTACCATTAGTATATAAATCTCCTAATACAGTTAAATCAAAATAGTCACTTAAAGCAAAGTAGTACCCTCCGTTTTGCATAAAAAAACCTTGACTGTTGCTTTCTCCCCAGGAAGGAATAATAAATCCTGAAGTTCTCTTATCTGTCATAGGGAAATAAGCAAAAGGTAAGTACACTGGAGTAGGAACATCTGCCAAGACTAGGTTACTACCACCAACAATAATTTTTTTACCCGGAACTAGTTTTGCTTTGTTTGTTTGAATATAGTAATCTGGAATTTTCTTTTTTGAAGTGGTAAAACGTAACCTTCGCATGTAAATGGTAGAGTCATTTACTCGTTTTGTTTTTTCTCCGTAAGTAATAATTCCTGCTTGATCCGTTTTAACACCATAAACTAAAGCTTTCTTAGTTTTAAAGTTAAATAAAATAGAGTCTTGCTCAGATTCTTGCCCGCCTTGTTTAAATTGAGGTCTTTGATGATAGCCAGTACTATCCTTAATACCTTTGGCGTATACCATATTGTTTTTATAATCTAGAATAATAACTCCAGCTTTTAAATCAATATCAGTATAGGTTACATGAGCTTTATTGTATAAGGTAATTGTTTTGTCTTTGGCGTTTTGTATCGTATAATCTTCAGCATCATGGGTAATTATACCATCAATTACTTCTTTTGGTTTAATAGAATCGTTAGCAACAGTATCTCTTTTTTTGTTAACAAGAGCATTGTTTTTTAAACCTATTAAGGTGTCTTTAGAACTAGTAAAAATAGAGTCTTTATTAGGTTTTTGAGGAGTAATACCTTTCTTGCCAAATTCTTGCGCAGTACTAAGCTGAAAACAAAAAAGGTAGAAAGCTAAAAGTATGTAAGTAGGATTTGCTCGCAATATTATTAATACTATTTTTGTGTTATATTTAAAAACTTTGGCGTGCTATTTGAATGCCTATATTTTAAAAACCAAAAATAGTTAAATTTTATTGATGCAATTCTTAAATTTCCGTAAATATAATATCTCAAAATTAAGCTTAATCATTCTAACCTCTTTAACTGTTTTGTATGGAGGGATATTATCGGTTTCAGCTCAAAAAAAATACACAGTTGTTCTTGATGCAGGCCATGGAGGAAAAGATCCTGGAAACCTAGGAAATGGTTTTAGAGAAAAAAATATCGCTTTAAGAGTAGCACTAGATGTAGGTAAGGAGTTGTTAACATCAAAAGATATTGAAGTGGTTTACACTCGTAAAAAAGATGTTTTTGTAGAGCTGCATAATCGTGCTAAAATAGCCAATGATAAGAAAGCGGATTTATTTGTGTCTATTCACTGTGATGCTTTTAGAAGACCAGATCCGCACGGAGCAAGTACTTTTGTATTAGGGCTAAGTGGAAATAAAGAGAACTTGGAGATTGCAAAGAAAGAGAACTCGGTAATTTTATTAGAGGATAATTATAAACAAAACTATGATTATGACCCGAACTCACCAGAATCAGTAATAGGGTTGTCAGTACTTCAAGAAGAAAACCTAGAAAATAGCTTAGGAATTGCAGGTTTAGTTCAGAATAACTTTGTAGCAATAAAAAGAAATAATAGAAAGGTAAAACAGGCGAACTTTTTAGTATTAAGAGAAACTGTTATGCCAAGTGTTTTGATAGAGTTAGGTTTTTTAACTAATAAAAATGAAGGTAAATTTCTAAATTCTAGAAAAGGCCAAATAAGAATGGCGAAGTCGATAGCTCAAGCAATAAGAAAGTATTTTGAGCGATTGAAGCTAAACACAATTAGTGAAACACTAACAGTTAATGCACCGTTAGTAGAAAAAGAGGTTTCTAAACCAATTATAAAAAAAGAAATACCTAAGAAAGTTGTTAAAAAAGAAACTGCTCCAAAGAAAAAAAATACAGAACCAAAAGAAGTATCAACAGGTGTTGTGTTTAGAGTACAGATAGCAGCATCTAGAAAAAAACTTTCTACAGGTAGTTTTAAAGGGTTAGAAAATGTAGAGTCTTTATTTATAGATGATTATTACAAATATTACTACGGGAACTCACCGAGTTTATCTGGAATAAAAAAAGTGTTACCAGAGGTAAGAAGCAAAGGATATAAAGATGCTTGGGTGGTAGCTTTTAAAAACGGAAAGCGAATTTCAATAAAAGAAGCATTGAAAAACCGTTAATTTAGAGGTATTCTATATTTATACTCCCAAAATTATTATTATTTTCGCTCGTATAAATATATTCTATGTCTAAAGAACTAAAAACAGGAATTGTTGCTGTCGTTGTTATTGCGCTATTTATTTGGGGTTATAACTTCTTAAAAGGACAAGATTTGTTCAGTGCTAATGCAAGACACTTTTTTGTAGAGTACAATAATATTAATGGTCTTAACGAAGCTAGCTCTGTTACCATTAATGGCTTGAAAGTAGGAAAAGTAGATGAAATTAGATTCAATGAAAGCCCAGATAAAAAAGGGAACTTAATTGTAAAAATTTCATTAGACACCGACTTTAATTTCTCTAAAAACAGTATTGCTAAAATTTATTCAGCAAGCTTAATGGGAGGTCAGAATTTGGCAATTGTTCCTAAGTATGATGGAGAAATAGCTAAGTCAGGAGATTATTTAAAAGGAGAGGTTGAATCAGATATATTTTCATCAGTAGGAGAAAAACTAAATCCTATTCAAGCAAAATTAGAAAATGTTTTAGTAGGGGCAGACTCTTTATTAATTGGGTTTAACCAAGTATTAGATGAAAAATCTCGCCAGAGCTTAAACAGAAGTATTTTAGGTTTAGAAGGAACTATTTCAGATGTTCGTAAAACATTATCTTCTGTAAATACATTATTAGCAGATAATAAAGGAAACTTAAACGCTACCTTAGCTAATACCAAAAAGATTACTGATAATTTTTCTAAGGTATCAGATGATTTAGTAAAAGCTAATTTAGGAGAGTCAGTAAAAAAACTTGAAGCAACTTTAGCAAATGTTAACGGTTTGTTAGCTAATATGAAATCAGGAAAAGGAACTTTAGGAAAGTTAATGACTGATGAGAAAATGTATACCAACCTTACAAATGCTTCTAAAGAATTAGAAGAGTTGTTGAGAGAAATGAAACTAAACCCAAAACGGTTTGTACACTTCTCGTTATTTGGAAAAAAAGCAAAGCCGTATAACGAAGAAAATAATACCAAAAATGTAAGTAATAAATAAGCTCACATTTTATAAATCTAACAAAACTTAATAATTAAAGAACGATGGAGAAATACGTACCAAACATCTTTTTTGCACTTATCTTAATTGCAGGTATCGGGTATTTTGTAATGAATGTTCGTAAGTTAATACGAAACATCAAATTAGGAAAAGACATTGATAGAACGGATAGAAAACCTGAGCGATGGAAAAACATGGCAAAAATAGCTTTAGGGCAATATAAAATGGTACGTCGTCCAGTTTCAGGTATTTTACATATAGTTGTATATGTTGGTTTTATTTTAATCAATATCGAAATGTTAGAGATTGTTATTGATGGACTATTTGGTACACACCGCGTTTTTCAACCAATAATAGGAGATGCTCTATACGGATTCTTAATAGGTAACTTTGAAGTATTAGCATTATTAGTTTTAGTAGCAGTAACAGTTTTTTGGTTCCGAAGAAATATTGAAAAGGTAAAGCGTTTTTGGAACAAAGAAATGGAAGGTTGGCCTAAAAATGATGGTAATATCATTTTATACTTTGAAATGGTATTAATGACGTTATTCTTAGTAATGAATGCAACAGATGTTGCTTTTCAAGAAGCAGGAGTAGGGAATGTAATTTCTCAATTTATTGCACCTTGGTTTGATGGCTTTTCTACAGAGTCATTACATACTATTGAAAAAACAGCTTGGTGGTTACATATTGTAGGAATTTTAATTTTCTTAAACTATTTATACTATTCTAAACATTTACATATTTTATTAGCTTTCCCTAACACGTTTTTTGCAAACTTAAATCCTAAAGGACAGTTTAATAATTTAGAAGCGGTAACGAAGGAAGTAAAAATGATGATGGATCCAGATGCTGACCCATATGCTATGCCTGAAGAAGGAGAGGATGAGGGTGAACCAGAGAAATTTGGAGCTTCAGATGTAACTGATTTGAACTGGGTACAGTTAATGAATGCTTACACTTGTACAGAGTGTGGACGTTGTACATCATCTTGTCCTGCTAACTTAACAGGAAAAGAATTATCACCACGTGCTATTATGATGAAAACACGCGACCGTTTAGAAGAAGTAGGAATGAATATTGATGAAAATGGAGGTGAGTTTAAAGACGACGGAAAGCAATTATTAAACGACTATATTACTCCAGAAGAATTATGGGCATGTACAAGTTGTAATGCTTGTGTACAAGAATGTCCTATTGGTATCGATCCATTATCTATTATTATGGATATGCGCCGTTATTTAGTGATGGAAGAATCAGCAGCTCCACAAGAGTTAAATATGATGATGACCAATATTGAAAATAACGGAGCACCTTGGCAGTACAGCCAAATGGATAGATTAAATTGGAAAGACGAAGAGTAGTTATTTACTATTCTATTCTGTAAAAATTAAAAAGTAACCTCGGTAGTAGTTTGAGGTTGTAAACAAAAAAATAGTTCAACAATTAAACGATAAAGAATTATGAACGTACCAACAATGGCAGATATGATGGCTCAAGGAAAACAACCAGAAGTGTTGTTTTGGGTAGGAGCTGCAGGAAGTTATGATGATAGAGCAAAAAAAATAACAAGAGCTTTTGTAAAAATATTACAACAAGCTGGGGTTGATTTTGCAGTATTAGGTACCGAAGAAAGTTCAACAGGAGATGCGGCAAAGCGAGCAGGAAATGAGTTTTTATTTCAAATGCAAGCTGTTACTAATATTGAAGTTTTAAATGCTTACGAAGTAAAAACAATTGTTACTTGTGATCCACATTCATTTAATACTTTAAAAAATGAATACCCTGGATTAGGAGGAAAGTATAAAGTGTATCATCATACTCAATATATTAGTAAACTAATTAAAGAAGGACGTTTAACTATTGAAGACGAAAATTTAAATGGTAAGCGTTTAACTTATCACGACCCATGTTACTTAGGACGTGCAAATGATGTATATGAAAGTCCACGTGAATTAATTCGTCGTTTAGGAGTAAAGATGACTGAGATGAAACGCCATAAATCAACGGCTTTATGTTGTGGGGCAGGAGGAGCACAGATGTTTAAAGAACCAGAAAAGGGAGATAAGGATATAAATGTGTTAAGAACAGAAGATGCCTTAGAAACAAACCCACAAATTATAGCTACTGGATGTCCTTACTGTAATACCATGATGACTGATGGTGTAAAGTTCAAAGAAAAAGAATCGCAAATACAAGTAAAAGATATTGCAGAGTTAATAGCAGAAGCTAATAACCTTTAGTAAAGAAATATAAACTTTTCTTAAAAGTGTGTTACGAGAGTAGCACACTTTTTTCTTTGTAGTAAGTTTGTTGAAAAATAATTCAAAAAATAAAAAGAATGAGATACCTTTTTACCTTTCTGTGCTTGGTTTTATTAACATCCTGTGATGATACTGATTTATCTCTTGATGGAAATGGAGCCTTGGCAACAATAACATTTAATATAACGAGTACAAGTAATGACAACAATGGTAGAGTTAAAACTGTTTTTTTAGAGTCAGGTTTTTTTAAATATGATAACGAAACGGAAACTAATGTTTTTCCTTATAAGAAATCTTATACAGATGAAATCAATTTTGCAGCTAACTTAGCTTTTGAATACGAAGATAAAGCCACAGACAATTTTAGCGTCTATACGATAACAATGGAAGTCTTTAGAGATAATGTTTTAGTAGATAAAAGAGAATATTTTATAGATAAACCAGGAATAAAAGTAGGTTTTGATGCAGTAGTAAATAAATAAACTACTCATATACTTTAAGATAAAAGGAAAGCTTAGCTTTCCTTTTTTTATGCGTAAATAACTATCTTTGAAAATCATACTATCTCAATGAAAAACTACATAAAAGCAGCACGTTTACGTACCTTACCATTATCCGTTTCAGGAATTATTGTTGGAGCCTTTTTAGGATTAAATGAATCTTTTTTGAAAGTATCTTCAACTCTTTTTGATACAACTATTTGTGTTGGAAGAAAAAATATATTGGAGTCTTCTATTTTTTGGTTAGCCATTTTAACCACTATTGGTTTTCAAGTGTTATCTAACTTTGCTAATGATTACGGAGATGGAATAAAAGGTACAGATAATGAAAGGGAAGGAGAAGCACGAATGGTGGCTTCAGGAGCAATTACTCCAAAGCAAATGAAAAACGCAATGATTGTTACAGGAGTCATTACGACTATTATAGCATTGATACTGATTTATGTTTCCTTTGGAAAAGACAACTTTTTGTATTCAGTAATTTTCTTTGGATTAGGAATTGCTTCAATTGTTGCTGCTATAAAATATACTGTAGGAAAATCTGCTTATGGTTATAGCGGATTTGGAGACGTTTTCGTTTTTATCTTTTTCGGATTATTAGCAGTTGTTGGAACCTATTTTTTATATACAAAACAATTGAACTTTATCATTTTTTTACCAGCAATTACAGTTGGATTGTTAAGTACTGCAGTGCTAAATTTAAATAACATGCGTGATAGAGAGAATGATGCAGTGTCAGAAAAAAATACGCTTGTAGTAAAAATGGGAGCAGAATCTGCAAAATTTTATCATTATTTTTTAATTGTAGCGTCTTTTATATTTGCATTATTGTACACGGTAATTAAGTTTCAATCACCTTACCAATTTTTGTTTGTCATAGCTTATCTTCCTTTGGTAAAGCATTTAGTTTTTATATATAAAAATAAAGAAGAAGCGTTGTTAGATGGAGAGCTTAAAAAAGTGGCACTCAGTACCTTTCTTTTTTCAATTTTATTCGGATTAGGTCAAATTTTGTAACTTCCCGATAAAATTTAACACTATGAGAATTATTTCATTTTTTTTAGGAGCAGTTCTATTGCTAACTAGTTGTAATAACAAAGGAGAAAATCCCAACTCTTACGGAAGCCTTAAAGCTTCAGAAAATTTTGACATTGCTGAAGAAGTTGTAGAATCATCAGAAAATGTAACTGACAACAAAGAAGTGACAATAGAAAGAAAGCTTATTAAAACAGGCGATATTTCTTTTGAAACAGATAATTTATTAGAAACAAGAAATCATATAGAGCAAGCAGTTAAAAAATATAACGGATATATTTCTGCTGATAACGAGTACAAGTCTTCTCAAAATATAACATCTAATTTAACTGTCCGAATTCCATCTGAAAACTTTGATCCTTTTTTTAATGAAATTTCATCAAAAGTAGAAAGGTTTGATAATAAGAATATTTCTGTAAACGATGTAACAGAGCAATTTTTGGATGTACAAGCACGTTTGAAGGTAAAAAAAGAATTAGAACAACGATATAGCGAAATACTAAAAAAAGCTAGTTCAGTAAAAGAAATTTTAGAAGTTGAGCGAGAATTAACAAATGTAAGATCTGAAATAGAATCGATGGAAGGACGTTTGAAATACTTACAAAATCAAGTGTCTTTCTCAACCTTAACAATTCGATTTTATAAAGAAGAAGTAAGTAAAGCTTATTCAAAAACTTTTGGAAGACGTATAGCTGATGCTTTTACTAACGGAATAGACAATATAAAATGGTTTTTTATCGGTTTGGTAAACATTTGGCCATTTATACTTTTAATAGTTTTATTAATTATATTCATAAAGAAACGAATTAAACGAAAAGAATAAATACATGAAAATCACTTTTTACGGTCATGCATGTTTTGGTATTGAAATTAACGGAACACACGTATTAGTTGACCCTTTTATAACAGGAAATCCACTAGCATCAAATATAGACGTAGATCAAGTAAAAGCAGATTATATATTACTTACACATGCGCATCAAGATCATGTATTAGATGTAGAGCGCATTGTAGAAAGAACAGAAGCTACAATCATTTCAAACTTTGAAATTGTAACATATTATGCTGCTAAAGGTTTGAAAGGACATCCAGTAAATCATGGAGGTACGTATAAAAATGATGTGTTTTCTGCAAAATATGTAAATGCTATTCATACCTCTTCATTTGCTGATGGAAGTTATGGAGGACAACCAGGTGGTTTTGTAATAACCGCAGGAGAAAAGTCCTTGTACGTCTCTGGAGATACAGCTGTTACAATGGATATGCAATTAATACCAATGTCTACAAACTTAACAGCCTCTATATTTCCTATAGGAGATAACTTTACTATGGGAGTAGATGATGCTATAATAGCAAGTGACTTAGTAATTTGTAATAAGGTTATAGGGTGTCACTTTAATACTTTTCCTCCAATAGAAATAAATTTAGATGAAGCCAAAGAAAAGTTTACACAAGCTAAGAAGGAATTAGTGATTTTAGAAATCGGACAAACAATAACTATTTAAGTAAACTTTTTATTGAGGTATTATATACATGAAAACAATCAAAATAATTTTAGGAGCTATAACAGTTTTAATTCTTGCATTTTTTTTAACAGGAATAGTAGTACAAGAAGTAGTTTATACCAATGAAGTAACAATTAATAAGCCAGTAAATGAAGTTTTTTTGGATTTTCAGGATGAAGAATTAATGAAAGAGTGGATGCCAGAGGTGAAGTCAATTGAAACTTTAGAAGAACAAACTAATAAAATAGGTAGTAAATATAAAGTAGTTGTCGAAAATCAAGGTAAATTGGTAACTATGACAGAAGAAGTATTAGCATATAAAGAAAATGAAAAACTTACTCTTCACTTTGATGCAGAAAATATGCTAAAAACAGATGATTATACATTCACTTCAGAAGGAAACTCAACTAAGATATTACAAACTACCACCTGTACTAGTGAATCGTATGTAATGAGTTGTTTGTTCCCGTACTTTAAAGGAGCACTTAAAAAAATGAGTCAACAATATTTAGAGAACTTTAAAAAAGCTTCTGAAGCTCATAACTAAAATACTTACAATTGATAAAAGCTACCTGCCATAAATATTTACTGAACTTTAAGCAAGCAAGTGGAACCTCTCGTGGAGTTTTAAGAACTAAAGAAACTTGGTTTCTAATTCTAGAAAGAGAAGGAAAGAAAGGCTTTGGAGAATGTGGTTTATTCAGAGGTTTAAGTGCTGATGATAAACCTAATTATGAAGAGAAATTACACTGGGTGTGTAACAATATTAATTCTGGTTTAGAGAAATTATTACCCGAACTCATAGAGTTCCCGTCGATACAGTTTGGATTAGAACAAGCATTTTTATCCTTAGAAAGCAATAAACCGTTTGAATTATTTCCATCTGACTTTACTGAAGGAAAGCAACAAATTTCTATAAACGGATTAATTTGGATGGGAGATAAAGCCTTTATGCAGCAACAAATAAAAGATAAGTTGCAACAAGGTTTTACCACCATAAAAATGAAAATTGGAGCTATTGATTTTGATACAGAGATAGCCTTGCTAAAATCAATACGAAAAGAATTTTCGGCAAAAGAAATAGAACTTCGTGTAGATGCTAACGGAGCTTTCTTACCCAAAAATGCCTTAGAAAAATTACAACGATTATCTGAGTTAGAATTACACTCTATAGAACAACCGATAAAACAAGGGCAGTGGCAAGAAATGGCAAGTTTATGTGAAAAAACACCATTACCAATTGCGCTAGATGAAGAATTGATAGGTGTGTTTTCTTCAGAAGAGAAAGAAAAATGTATAGCTACAATTCAACCCCAATACATTATTTTAAAACCAAGTTTGGTTGGTGGGTTTAAAGGAAGTAACGAATGGATTCAAATAGCATCCAACCATAACGCAGGTAATTGGATAACCAGTGCCTTGGAAAGCAATATAGGACTAAATGCAATAGCACAATGGACGTACACATTAAATAACCCGTTGCCACAAGGTTTAGGAACAGGTAGTTTGTTTACCAACAATTTTGAGAGTCCTTTGGAAGTATCGAATGGAAGTTTAGGATACAATACAAACAAAAATTGGCACTTTAATATATAACAATGAATTTTATACAACAAGCATATAAAGGGCAAAACCAGTGGTATTTATACTTACTAGTTATTTTTATAGTTTTATTAGGGTGGCAATTTATAGGTGTAATCCCTTTGGCTGTTACAGCAATTTTACATTCTGAAAACACTAGTGAGTTTTTAAGAGCTGCAGACGATAGCTTTATGAGCTTAGGAATAAATAAAAACTTGTTTTTATTTATGATGGTGGTGATGTTTGCCTTTGGATTAGTTTCATTGTTTTTAGGAATAAAATATATTCATAAGAGAGCTATTAAAACAGTTATAACAAGTAGAAATAAAATAGATTGGAATCGCTTTTGGTTTGGTTTCTTAGTATGGGGAGTAATATCTGTAGTAGTGGTATCTTCTGACATTCTTTTATCTCCTGAAAATTATACATGGAACTTTAAGCCTCTTCCTTTTTTTACTTTAGTAGTAGTATCTTTTTTGTTTTTACCCATTCAAACAAGTTTTGAAGAATTACTTTTTAGAGGATATTTTATGCAAGGACTTGGTACTTGGTTTAAAAACAGATGGGTTCCATTAATAGTAACTTCGGTAGCTTTTGGTTTATTACACGGAGCAAATCCAGAAGTAGAGAAGCTAGGGTATATTTCAATGGTTTTTTATATAGGAACAGGTTTCTTTTTCGGAATAACAACACTAATGGATGAAGGAACAGAACTAGCATTAGGTTTGCATGCTATTAATAATATTGTAGCTGCATTCTTGGTAACAACAGATTGGACCGTTTTTCAAACGGATGCTTTATTTGTTGATACTTCAGATCCTTCGGTAGGGATAGAGATGTTTTTACCAGTATTTGTTTTATATCCTTTAATGTTGCTACTGTTCTCAAAAAAATATGGTTGGGAAAATTGGAAAGAAAAACTATTTGGTAACATAGAGAAACCAGTAATAACAACAAAATAGTACTCCAAACAAAGTGGACAATTTAAACTTTCATAATAGTTTTCAGTTAAACGGAAAGTCTTTTTCTAATGAAAATGAATTATTGATCTTTTCGAAAACTATAAACGATTCTGTATATCAATTTTTATTAGATTGGTTTAGCACAGAAGATTTTGTAGTAGTACAAACATCAGGTTCTACGGGAAAACCTAAGCCAATTCGATTGAAAAAAGAGTTTATGGTAAACTCAGCAAAAGCCACTGGAACTTTTTTCAGGTTAAAAGAAAATACTACAGCTTTATTGTGCTTATCAACCGATTATATTGCTGGGAAAATGATGTTAGTTCGTGCATTAACCTTAGGTTGGAGTATAGATGTGCTTGCTCCAACATCTAAAGTTGAAATTATAAAAGAGTATGATCTTTCTGCGATGGTACCTTTACAATTACGAAGCTCTTTAGGAGATATAGATAAAATAAAGAAGCTTATTGTAGGAGGAGGAGTTGTAGCAAATGATTTAATTGAAGCTATTCAAAATAAATCAACTGAAATTTATGCCACTTACGGAATGACAGAAACAATTACACATATTGCTGTTAAAAAGTTAAACAATATCATTTCGAACGATAGTGAGAAACCTTACTACAAGACACTTCCTAATGTACAACTCTCTCATGACAATCGAGGTTGCTTAGTGATTAATGCGCCAAAAGTAGCCGAAGAAAAAATTATAACAAACGATGTAATTCGTTTGATTTCTGATACTGAATTTGAATGGTTGGGACGTTATGACAACGTGATTAATTCTGGAGGAGTAAAGCTACATCCAGAGAAAATAGAAGAAAAACTCTCAAAAATTATTTCAAATCGCTTTTTTGTTACAGGTATCAACGACAAAAAACTAGGAGAGAAATTAATTTTGATAGTAGAAGGAGAGAAAAATGACGTCATTTCGAACGAAGTGAAAAACCTATTGGGGCTTACTAAGTATGAAATCCCAAAAGCAATTTATTTTGTAGATAAATTCATAGAAACTGAAACAAAAAAAATTCAACGTAAAAAAACACTCGCTAAAATTTTACCTCACTAAAAAGTATCGTTTACTTTTCTAATAAGCTTGTTTACTCATTTAAGGTTTTATAAAAATATAGCGTTAGCTAGTTTTATGTAAACTTTAAAACGAAAAGCTATGTTTAAAAAACTATTTTATGCAATGATATTGTTGAGTTCAATAGCACTTGCAGCGCAACAAAGAACAATTACAGGTGTAGTTTCAGATGAATCAGGTCCGTTACCGGGAGTTACTATTGTGGTAAAAGGAACAACCAATGGAACTGAAACTAATTTTGATGGTAAATACTCTATATCAGCTATACAAGGTGATGTTTTGGTGTTTTCTTTTGTAGGTATGAAAACAGTGAAGAAAAAAGTAGGAAAAAGTTCGTTAATAAATGTTGTAATGGAAAATGATAGTCTCTTAGAAGAGATTGTAGTAACAGGTTATGGTACTTTAAAAGGTAAAAAGGTTTTTTCTACAGGAACTGTTGGAATTAGAGGGCATAATCAAATTGAAAATAAAGATTCTTATGCAAGAAGAAGTGAGAATATTTTTAAAAGCCCTGTTAACTCTCCTTTGTCTACATTTTCTATTGATGTTGATAAAGCTTCTTACAGTAACATAAGAAGAATGATTAATAGCGGTCAAAAAATACCAAAAGGAGCAGTTAAGATTGAAGAAATGATTAATTACTTTGATTATAACTACCCGCAACCTAAAGGAAAACATCCTTTTTCAATTACTACAGAGATTATTACGACTCCATGGAATAAAAATACTCAGTTGGTAAGAATTGGGTTAAAAGGAAAAGAATACAAGCAAGAGAATTTACCGGCTTCTAATTTGACTTTTTTAATAGATGTTTCGGGGTCTATGTCAGATCAAAACAAGCTACCATTGTTAAAGTCAGCTTTTAAGTTATTAGTAAATCAGCTGAGAGAAAAAGATAAAGTAGCAATTGTTGTGTACGCAGGAGCAGCAGGGGTAGTTTTAAAACCTACATCAGGAAGTGAAAAAGAAACGATACTTGAAGCCTTGAATCAATTAGAAGCAGGAGGCTCAACAGCAGGAGGAGAAGGAATTGAGTTAGCTTATAAACTAGCAAAGGAAAATTATATAAAAGATGGAAATAACCGAGTTATTTTGGCTACAGACGGTGATTTTAATGTAGGAGCTTCAAGCAATGCTGCAATGGAAGAATTGATAGAAGAAAAAAGAAAATCAGGTGTATTTTTATCGGTTTTAGGTTTTGGTTACGGAAACTACCAAGATGATAAATTAGAAGTTTTAGCAGATAAGGGAAATGGAAACCATGCGTATATTGACACGATGCAAGAAGCACAAAAAGTATTTGGTAAAGAATTTGGAGGTACTTTATATACAATTGCAAAGGATGTGAAAATTCAGGTAGAATTTAATCCAGAAAAAGTGCAAGCGTATCGTTTAATAGGATATGAAAATAGATTGTTGAATGATGAAGATTTTGTAGATGATACAAAGGATGCTGGAGAATTAGGTAGTGGTCATACAGTAACAGCATTGTATGAAGTAATTCCTGTAGGAGTAAAAAGTAAATTTCTAAAAAAATCACCTAAATTAAAGTATACTCAAAATAAACAACTGAATAATTTTAATGATGAATTATTAACCGTGAAGTTTAGGTATAAATTACCAAAAGGGACTAAGAGCATAGAGTTGGTGAAAACTGTAAAAAATGAAGTATTGGCATCAACGAATGATATGAATTTTATTTCAGCAGTAGCTTTATTTGGAATGCAATTAAGTAAATCAAAATTTAAAAATAATTCAAAAATTGAAGATGTACTTAGTTTGATAGAGGGAGAAATAGGAGAGGATAAGGATGGTTATAAAGCAGAGTTCGTTAGATTAGTGAAAACGTATAATTAAGAATAAAAAAAACAGGGCTAAATGCCCTGTTTTTTATCTGTCAACATCTAAAAAATCTTTAGCGTCAAAAGCTTTTTTATAATCAATTAAACTCATTCCGAATCGTTCAGCATTGTAGTTTTCTTCTTTATCTATTTTATAAAGCTTGCTTCTTCTGCTTATTTCCATAGAGTTGGCTACAAAGAAAATAGAATCGGTAGTAACGTTTGTTACTTTCACGGTAGAGTAGGCTTTGTCGGATGATTTGTATTCAACAATATCGTTAACTTGAGGAGAGTTAATGTAGGTAACAACATTTTTGTCATGCTGTTGTGCTGAGTAGATTCCAAAGAGAATTATAGCTCCCATTAATAAAGAACCTATCCAGTGTGTAAAAGGTGTTTTAGCATTTCGTTTTACGTTGTCGTGAGCTAGTTTTAATTGTTCGCTCATGTTTTTACGTTCGTACGTAGCTTTACAATGATTACATTCAGAGACTCCTTTTTTACCTATAGGAAAAATAGGTATCCAATAAATGTAAAAATATTTGCCAAAAATACTAATGGTGTGAGCGTTTTGTTGTTCGCAGTGATTACATTTTACACCGCTAACTTTTTCGCTGTGTAAATGCGCTCCTTTTGTTCCGTAGAAAATCATAATAGTGAGAAGTTTGGTTGAGATAAATATATAAAAAAATCCAACGATAAAGATCGTTGGATTTATATATATGTTTTGAATAAGAAGATGTTTGTTACTCTTCCATTGAATGATAAACGTTGTTTACGTCATCATCTTCTTCCAATCTTTCTAAAAGTTTATTTACCTCTTCTTTTTGTTCATCTGAAATCGCAGTAGTGGTTGTTGGAATACGTTCAAACTCAGAAGAAAGAATTTCAATATTATTTTCTTCTAAATATTTTTGAATAGCACCGAATTGTTCAAAAGGAGCGTACAACATAACCGAACTATCTTCTTCGTCGGCAAAAACTTCTTCAACTTCAAAGTCAATCATTTCCATTTCAAACTCTTCTAAATCCATTCCTAATGAATCTTCTTTTACTTTAAAGTTAACCACATGGTCAAACATAAAAGCAACAGAACCAGAGGTTCCTAAGTTTCCATTACATTTATTAAAAGCAGCACGTACATTAGCCACTGTACGGTTATTATTATCAGTAGCGGTTTCTACCAAAACAGCAATACCGTGAGGCGCATATCCTTCAAATAATACTTCTTTATAGTTTTCAGTACTTTTATCAGATGCTTTTTTAATGGCACGTTCAACATTATCTTTCGGCATGTTGGCAGCCTTAGCATTTTGAATTACTACACGCAAACGAGAGTTGGTTTCGGGGTTTGGACCACCTTCTTTAACTGCCATAACGATATCTTTACCAATACGAGTAAAGGTTTTAGCCATGGCTGACCAACGTTTCATTTTTCTTGCTTTCCTAAATTCGAATGCTCTTCCCATGTGTATTCTGTTTTAATTTTGCTTGGCAAATGTAACTAATGCTATAAAATATTGCAATTAAAAATGTTTTTTGAAAATTACATCACCTGTTTGTTCATCATATGCTTTCCAAGTTCCACTTTGCTTATCATTTTTATAATGCCCTTTAACTTTTACGTTTCCGTTTTCATAAAAGGACTTATAAGAACCATCTTTTAAGCCATCTTCTAAATCAACTTCAAATTTTAGTTTTCCGTTTTTATAAAACTCTTTGTATGATTTAGCGCTTAAATCAGAAGGGTGTATTGGCGTAAGCTTAAAAAATGTTGTTGAATTTTGAGTATTTGTAGAATCTTTGTAGGGAGTTAACTCTAATAATAGTCTCTCTCTTAATTCTTTATCTTTTTTAGTGTTTATATCAATGTTTTTAGGATCTTCAAAAACAAGAGAAATATTACTTTCAAATAAGTCATCAGAAGCAATTAGCTGCATTCCAATTTGTGAAAAGCAAGTTATATAAGGTTTGTTTTTTTGAAGTTCACGTCGAGTTTTGTTGTCAACTAAACTTAAAAGATCTTTGTAGGAGTTTGGAGTGTTTACATAAGCAAAGACACTAGATTTTTTCTCAAAATGATAATTAAAATCATCGAATTTTTCAGAGCTTTCTAGTGTGTATCCTATTAAGTGGTTATTAATAATTTCTTTAATAGTATTTGGACTAGTACTAAAAACTACAAAATCATCAATAATTGTAAAGTAAGGCTTCTCCATTTTAGAGAACATGTTTCCTGCTAACATTTTAAAGAATCCTTTTAAATCAAAAAAGTTAATAGGATAACCTCTGTAATCGATTTGCTTGTATTTTAAAGGGGTATTTTCTTTAATTTTAGAAAGAACAAGCTGAAGGTTTTCTTTAGCGTCATCAATATCATCAGCTTTAATAATAGCAGCGACATCTTTTTTGTTTTTTGAAAGCTCAGTGTTAAAATGAATTAAAGCTATTTCACTACCAATCCAACTATAAATGTTTTCAGAAACATTAATGTCTAACTTATCCTCAATCATCGCAAGTTGATCAGAATACATCTTAAAATCGGCAGGACTTTCTTGTTGGAGTTTTTCTAGATTACTATTGAATGTTTTAAAATCATCAAAAGCAAAGCTAAGGTATAAAGAGGTGTTCTTTGGAGCTATTTTAGCAACACTACGCTTACCAACTCCAGACTTTTGTAATACTTTTAAATAGGTTTGTGAATTAGTGTCAACGTTAGTATAACCTGTGGCTTGAATTATAACTCCCTCTATAATTGAAATGTCTAAACCTGTGTAAAAAAAAGCTTCTTTATTTAAGAAATCTAAATTGCTAGAACTGGTAAAACAATTTAAATAGTCTTTTAGATATTTATGTTGTAAATAGATATTAAAAAATCCATCAGTATCTGTTTTCTTTTTTATTTCTATAAAATTTATATCACGTCCAATAACAGGATTTAAGTATTGATCTATTGATTTTTCAACTAAGAGGTGAGTATAGGAAGCTATAACTTGGTTTTTAATAAAGGAAAGATGTAAAGTTTCTCTAGTCTTCTTATTATACAGTTCTATAATTTCCTGTTCTTTATATACTCGTTTGGTTACTTTATAATCTTCACCTGCTAAATTACTTATAGCTCTTTTTAGAAAAATAAGTTTGGAGAATTTTTGTAAATCAGCAACGTATAACAGCCCATATTTTCTGGGGCTAAATACATGTACTGAGATCACCAGATTACGTTCCCCGATAAAGTCAAAAATTTCCTTTTTTGCTTTAAAAGTTTCATCTAAACTATGGAGACCTTCAGATAGCTTATTGATTTGTTGATTGGATTGAAGATGTGTCCAAATTTCACTTGAGCTTATTTCATCCCAAGTGTCAATAGGCCTTTCAGTATCAACTATAAAAACAGCATTATCAGGAACTAAGTAAATAGATTTGATATTATCATTTTCAGATAGGGTGAAAATATAAACCTGGTAGATTACAAATCCAATTATAAGGGCAATAATGCCCCAAAATACTTTCCTCTTCATGCTACTTTCTTTGTTTTAAACTTGTAAAACTCCCAAATTAAAAGGTTTTTCAATAGGAGCGTGGTCAGCAGCTTCTATTCCCATAGAAATCCATGTTCTGGTATCTAGAGGATTAATCACAGCATCGGTCCAAATTCTTGCAGCAGCATAGTAAGGAGATATTTGATTATCGTATCTCGATTTTATTTTATCAAATAATTCTGCTTCTTTTTCAGGAGTTATTTCTTCTCCTTTTTTCTTTAAAGCGGCAGTTTCAATTTGTAGTAATACTTTTGCAGCAGATGCTCCACTCATCACAGCTAGTTCAGCACTTGGCCATGCAAAAATAAGACGAGGGTCATAGGCCTTACCACACATAGCGTAATTTCCTGCTCCGTAAGAATTACCTATAACTACTGTAAATTTAGGAACCACAGAATTACTAACAGCGTTCACCATTTTAGCTCCATCTTTAATAATTCCGCTATGCTCAGATTTACTTCCCACCATAAATCCAGTAACATCTTGTAAGAAAACTAACGGGATTTTCTTTTGATTACAGTTGGCAATAAATCGAGTAGCTTTATCAGCAGAATCGTTGTAAATTACTCCACCAAACTGCATTTCGCTAGGTTTGGTTTTGGCTCCTTTCGATTTTACAATTTTACGTTGGTTAGCAACGATACCTACTGCCCATCCATCAATACGAGCATATCCAGTAATAATGGTTTGACCGTAACCTGCTTTGTATTCTTCAAATTCAGAATTATCAACCAAACGCTTGATGATTTCCATCATGTCGTATTGCTCATTACGAGCTTTTGGTAAAATTCCAAAAATATCATCTTCATTTTCTTTTGGAGGGAACGCTTCTTTGCGATTAAATCCAGCTTTGTCATAATCTCCAATTTTATCCATTAAGTTTTTAATGGTATCTAAAGCATCTTTATCATCTTTTGCTTTATAATCGGTAACACCAGATACTTCACAGTGCGTAGTTGCTCCACCTAATGTTTCATTATCAATAGTTTCACCAATAGCAGCCTTAACTAAATAACTACCAGCTAAGAAAATACTTCCTGTTTTGTCTACAATAAGTGCTTCATCACTCATAATAGGTAAGTAAGCGCCACCAGCAACACAACTTCCCATAACTGCAGCAATTTGGGTAATTCCCATGCTACTCATTACAGCATTGTTTCTAAAAATTCTTCCGAAGTGTTCTTTATCAGGAAAAATTTCATCCTGCATTGGTAAATAAACTCCAGCAGAATCTACCAAATAAATAATAGGTAATTTATTTTCAATTGCTATTTCTTGAGCTCTTAAATTTTTCTTTCCTGTAATTGGGAACCAAGCACCAGCTTTTACTGTAGCATCGTTAGCAACAACAATACATTGTTTACCACTAACATATCCCATTTTTACAACCACACCACCTGAAGGACATCCACCGTGTTCTTGATACATATCTTCACCTGCAAAAGCAGCAATTTCGATAGACTTAGACTTATTGTCTAATAAATAATCAATACGTTCACGAGCTGTTAATTTTCCTTTCTCATGATGCTTATCAATACGTTTTTGTCCACCGCCTAATTTAACTTTGGCTAAGCGTCTACGTAAATCTGATACTAAAAGTTTATTGTGGTCTTCGTTTTTATTGAAGTTAAGATCCATGGTAAGTTATTTGTTTGCGTGTGCTAAAATAAGAAAAACAACGTACAAAACAAGGTGTTTAGGTATACGATTGAATGATGTTTTCAACAGTGTTTTCTATTTCTTTATTTCTAGATTGTTTCATTAAAATATAAGGTTCAGCCACTCGTTCGTTACAGTTTTGTACTGCGCATGTTTCGCAAGTAACACCTACTGTTTTTTTAGTAAAAGTATCTTCATTAAAAAAATGAAGTTTGCGTTTTAAGTGTGGAGAAAGTAACATACCTATACTTACACTACGATTAATTTTTTCTTTAAAAGGATCTGCGGTAGCTGCAGAAAGAACTAAATACTCCTTTTGAGAATTTTCGTACGATGATATTTGAATTCCATAAGCCGATTTTTTTTCTTCTGAAACTTCCAAGTCCTGAATTGTTTTAATGGCAATCCATCTTCTGCAATAATGTTCATTGTTACGATTGGCATGTGGAGATTGTTGTTGTGTAATATGTAGCTCTTTTGAAAGTCTATGTACAGGAGAACCTTCTTTATGTGTAAAACGTAAAAAGAACAGGTTCTTAATATTAAAATGCTTAGGTAAAATATTGGTTAAACGTTGATAGAATGTTTCGTCAGAACAATTATAACTTCTAATAATTTTATGCAATTGTATAGGCTGCCAGGTTTCTAAAGAAAAAAGTTGTGTTAGTTTTTGAATTAAATCATCTTTTGGAATAATTAAAGCACCAGCAAAGTAAGAAGCTATAAAATTATTTAATACTTCATCAAAACTTTCAAATTTTATCCATGGAAACGTGTATAGTCTGTCTTCAATCTCTAAATAATTATAGGCTATTTCTTTAGCAAAAATGAATGTTTTTTGCGCTTCGTTTATGTCGTTATATATAAGGAGTGTTTTATTCTTTGGAATATAGATGTTTCTGAGTTCAGATAGTTTTTGATGTTTAGATAGTTCTTCACTATCAATAGTGTAACCATATTCTTCAACTAAAATTTCTTCTAAGTCTTTTGAAGTAATAGGTTTATTTGGATTTATTTGATAAGCCTCAATAAAATCGGTAACCTTTGTTTCAATATCTTCAAAATAATTGTTGTGTGCCTCTTGGTATGAACGTAATGCAGCAAGAAAAAAGCTTTCTCTTGTTAAGTTGTAGTTTTGCGAAATCTTAATAATGGTACTTATAAACGCATTAACCTTTGCAGGAGCATTGGCGATAATATCAATCAGGTTATTTTCTTTAATACCAAATAGGTCTAAAGGAATTTCTTTTAAAATTTTAGATTGTAAAATTTCACCAATTGGTGCTAGGTTTTTATCTAGTTTTAGAGATACTAAATGGTCATAAGGCACTTCTAGCTTCTCAGAAAGAATAACAATTTTATCGGTCTTAGGATACTTTTTTCCTTTCTCAATTTCATTTAAATATGATTTTGATAAACCTGTTAATTTGGCTAATCCAAAGAGTGATAGGTTTTTATCGGTACGTATTTGTTTCAGTTTTAATCCGAAAACTAATCTGATATATTCTTCTTCCAAGGTGTTTTTATTAAAAGATTCGTAATTCAAAGGTATAAAAATTAGCGAATTAATAAAAATTAGTAAATTTTGTATTTTTAGCGAACGTTCGCTTTTTTGTTTGAGTTCTTTTTTTTAATATTGAACTGTCAATCAATAAGAAAAAAATAAAATAGTATGAATCAAGATGTTTTAGCAAAAGAAATTCAATGTGTAGGTTTTGATCAAGCCGAGTATAAAAGTGTTTTGACCAATGAAGCCAAAGCATTTTTAATTCAACTTCAAGAGAAATTTAATAGTCAAAGACTTCAATTATTAGCTGAAAGAGAAATCGAACAAGCTTATTTTGATGCAGGAAACTATCCTTCTTTTCCTTTAGAAACTAAAGAGATAAGAGAGAGTGATTGGGTATGTGCTTCATTGCCTGAAGATTTGTTGGATAGGAGAGTAGAGATTACTGGACCAGTAGAGCGTAAAATGATTATCAATGCATTAAATTCTGGTGCAAAAACGTTTATGGCAGATTTTGAAGATAGTAATTCACCAACTATTCAAAATATTTTAGATGGTCAAGTAAATCTACGAGATGCAGTAAATAAAACAATTTCATTTTATAATGAAGCAAAAGATAAGACTTATAAATTAAAAGATAGTGTAGCTACATTGTTGGTAAGACCAAGAGGATTACATTTAAATGAAAAACATTTGTTGATTGATGGCGTAGAAATGTCTGGTTCTTTAGTTGATTTTGGGTTGTTTTTTTTCCATAATATCAAAACGTTACAAGGACAGGGGAGTGCAACTTATTTTTATTTACCTAAACTAGAACATTACAAAGAAGCTCGTTGGTGGAATGATGTTTTTGTATTTGCGCAAGAGTATATGGGTGTGCCACAAAAAACAATTAAAGCAACGGTGTTAATAGAAACAATTACAGCGAGTTTTCAGTTGGATGAAATTATTTATGAGTTAAAAGATCATATGGCAGGTTTAAACTGTGGTCGTTGGGATTATATCTTTTCATACATTAAAAAGTTCAGAAATCATACTGATTTTATTGTGCCAAACCGTTCACAAGTAACCATGAGTAGCCCATTTATGAAAGCGTATTCGTTACGAGTTATTCAGTCGTGTCACAAACGAGGTGTACATGCTATGGGAGGAATGGCAGCACAAATTCCTGTAAAGAATAATGAAGAGTTGAATAAAGAAGCTTTTTCAAAGGTGAAGAAAGATAAGGAGCAAGAAGTTAGGAATGGTCATGACGGAACTTGGGTGGCGCATCCTGGTTTAGTAGCAATTGCAATGGACGTTTTTAATGCAACAATGCCTAATGCGAATCAGATAGATAAAAAGCTAGAAGATTTAACAATTACTGAAAAGGATTTAGTTGAATTGCCAGAAGGGACTATTACAGAAAAAGGAATACGAGAAAATATTAACGTTGGTATTCTTTATGTAGAGTCGTGGTTAATGGGACAAGGAGCTGCTGCTTTGTATAATTTAATGGAGGACGCAGCAACTGCTGAAATTTCCAGAACACAGCTATGGCAATGGTTGCATAAAAGTGTAATGCTTGAAGACGGTAGAACATTTACTGAAGGCATGTATGAGCAATTCAAAAAAGAAGAGCTCAAAAAAATAAGAAGTTATGTAGGTGATGACAGGTATGACAATGGAAAGTTTGAATTAGCCGTTCAATTATTTGACGAGTTAATTTTAAACAAAGAATTTGTTGAGTTTTTAACCTTACCAGCATATAAACATTTATAGAGCAAGCCATTTAGGTGTAAGCTTAGAAGATATTTGTAGAGAAAAGCAATTTAAATTAAAGACTAAACTTAAAATATTTAAATCTCGATTATCGAGAAAAAGCCCCCAAAAATGCGGCAACATTTAAGAGGGCAAGCTATCAATAAAAATTAATAACCTTATCAATTACAAAATTATGAAAAATTTAGCACACGCTAATTATAGTTCTGCTTTACAAACTGTAAAAGAATTAAAGAAAAAGTACGGGACAACTTGGAACTCAGTTTCTCCAGAAAATGCAGCTAGAATGGTAGCGCAAAATCGTTTTAAAACAGGTTTAGATATCGCTAGATATACCGCTGCAATCATGCGAAAAGATATGGCAGCTTACGATGCAGATTCATCTAATTATACACAATCATTGGGGTGCTGGCACGGATTCGTGGCACAACAGAAAATGATTGCAGTAAAGAAACATCACAAAACAACGAGTAAACGATATTTATACCTTTCAGGATGGATGGTAGCTGCATTGCGTTCAGAGTTTGGTCCATTACCAGATCAATCAATGCATGAAAAAACAGCAGTACCGTCTTTGATTGAAGAAATTTATGATTTTCTACGTCAAGCAGACGCTATTGAGTTGAATGATTTGTTTAGAAGGTTAGAAAACGGAGAAGATGTACAGAGTGAAATTGATAATTTCGAAACACATATAGTTCCAATTATTGCTGATATTGATGCAGGTTTTGGAAATGAAGAAGCTACTTATTTGTTAGCTAAAAAAATGATTCAGGCTGGTGCTTGTGCTATTCAGATAGAGAATCAAGTTTCAGATGCTAAACAGTGTGGACATCAAGATGGTAAAGTAACCGTGCCACATGAAGATTTTACAGCAAAATTAAATGCAATTCGATATGCTTTTTTAGAGTTAGGTGTAGAAGATGGAGTTATTGTAGCTAGAACCGATTCGGAAGGAGCAGGATTAACTCAAAAATTACCAGTAAGTCAAGAACCAGGAGATTTAGCCTCTCAATATTTAGCATTTGTAGAAGCTGAAGAAATTACAATTGAAGAAGCAAAAGAAGATGATGTATTGTTAAAACGTGATGGAAAATTAGTGCGTCCTGTACGTTTAGCAAACGGTTTATATAAGTTTAGAGAAGGAACAAATATTGATAGGGTAGTACTAGATTGTATTACAAGCTTACAAAATGGTGCCGATTTACTATGGATTGAAACGCCTACACCTCATGTAGGGCAAATAGCAAATATGGTAAATAGAGTAAAAGCTGTAGTACCTAATGCGAAATTGGTATACAACAATTCACCATCGTTTAACTGGACATTAAACTTCCGTAATCAAGCATATGATGAAATGGTAATACAAGGATATGATGTTTCAATGTATGATAGAAATAATTTAATGGATGCGGTATACGATGGTTCGCAACTTTGTCAATTAGCAGATGAGAAAATCCGTACATTCCAAATAGATGGAGCAAGAGAAGCAGGTATTTTCCATCATTTAATTACCTTACCAACATATCATACAACAGCGTTACATATGAATGATTTAACAGAAGGTTATTTCGGAGAAGATGGAATGTTAGCATATGTAAAAGGGGTGCAAAGACAAGAAATTAGAAAAGGTGTATCGTGCGTAAAACACCAACGAATGGCTGGTTCTGATTTAGGAGACGATCATAAAACATTTTTTGCAGGAGATAAAGCGTTAAAAGCCAGTGGAGAAAAGAATACTTCTAATCAGTTTGAAGCAGGAGCAAAAGACAAAAGGTTAGAAGAAGAAAGTGCAGTAGCTGTATAAAAAATCTTAGTTGTTTGTAAACTTCCCGTTTATGTTTGGTTTGTTTCAATTGTTTGTTTACATAGCGGGAATTTTACTTACTAATTTAACAGTATAAATTTATAATTAGCAGTTGTAAATTTTATTTTGAAGTTAAACTCCACTTGTACAAGTGGAGTTTTTTTATAGAAATAATTAATTTCAAATACTACATACATTGTTTTTAATACCATTATAAAGTACAATTGATCTGTTTTTTATTACGGGATTCACTGCTTTTGTGATTGAAAATCAGTTGTTTGTGGTTTTTTTTATGAGATTGATGGATTAATTCTTCAAATTAGAGTAATCTGATAACATAGTTAATGACAATTGTTTTATCAGAATTTTAGGGATGTCAAATATTTGTGACAAGATATTTAATAACCTAAAATCAATTTTTATTTGTACGGGTGGTATCCGAAAAGCCTCTAATAAAAGAGTAGGAATTATTTAAAAACTTAACTAATTATGGAAACAACAACTATTGAAACTCATAAAGCAGTTGTTGAACAACTGAGAAGTATTTTAGACGGTAATCCAGCAATGGCAAAAAGTCTTGGAGAGTCATTAAAAAAAGCGGTTGAATTATCAAAAAATGGAAGTTCTGATAAAACTATACCACCTTTAAATAAAGATCTTTATAAAGCAATTGATAAAGAATTTAAAGGAAAAGGATGGCCAGAAACCGTAGCTGCATATTATGATTACTTAGATCTTTATGTACAAATGATTCCAAATGAAAGTAGAGATTCAGAATATCCTAATGCTTGGACAAGTGATGGAACTAAAAATGGATACAATCAAAAAGTATACGATTTACTTTGTCAATCCTATTGGTTGATAGACCAAGCAGATTCAGAAGGAAATACGATGCAGAGTTATCCTGAGTTTGCTGATTGGTTAGTGAGTTTTGCAAATGCTTGGGGAACTTTCTTAGATACGGAAGCTTCTTTAACAAAGGAAACGCTACAATCGTTTAAAGATGATAAAAATGCTCAAGGAGAAAGTGTTTATAACTTTCCTTTGTATTCAAAAAATGAAAGTAAATGGAAAACGTTCAATCAATTTTTTTACAGAGAATTTAACAATTCGGATCCTAAAACAGGAATTTCTCCTTTACGTCCCATAGCGGATCCAAATGATAATACAACTATTGTTTCTCCTGCAGATTGTACTTTTAAAGCATATTATCCAATTGATAAAAAGGGGAATGTAGATAAAATTACATTGAAAGGAACACATACTATTGGTAGTGTAGATGAGTTGTTGGAGTACAGTAAGTATGGAGAAAGTTTTTATGGAGGTACATTTATTCATTATTTTTTAAGTCCTTTTGATTATCATCGTTTTCATACACCAGTTAGTGGAAAAATTTTAGAGATTCTTCCAGTGCAAGGAAAAGTGTATTTGAATGTTGAAACAGCATCTAATGGACAATTTGATGCTCCTGATGGTGGTGAAAACGGATATGAGTTTTCACAGGCCAGAGGATTAGTAATTATGGACGCAGGTCCTGAAGTAGGAAAGGTTGCTATATTACCAATAGGAATGTGTCAGGTTTCTGGTGTAGATATGTACACAGAATTACAAGGACAAACAGTAGTCAAAGGCCAAGAGTTTGGTAAATTTAGATTTGGAGGTTCAGATATTATTATGTTATTTGAAAAACCGCCTCATGAACTGTATATGTTTCAAAAAGATCCTTCGCATGTGCCAATTCATTTTCAATACGGACAAGCTTCGGTTTATTGGAATAAGTAATATCTTTTAAAAAAGGTAGTTACTATCTAAGTAACTACCTTTTTTAATTGTTATAATTTTGATAAAGATTAATGTATGTTTCTTATGATGATATTTAATATTTTTGATTATCAATAGATTTTGTAATTGGAGTTATTATGTTACCAGTATGTTTGGTAGATTTTGTTTCAATAAGCATAATTAAACACTCTTCCGAAGAACTAACTCTGTGATTTACACCTTTAGGAACTACGTATAAATCTCCTGTTTTCATCGTAAAACTAGGTTGGTTTTCAATTTCCATTAAAAGATTACCATCAATAATATAAAAAAGCTCATCTTCATTTTCGTGATTATGCCATGGAATATCTTCTCCTTTAATTTTTGCAAGCTTAACATATTCATTGTTAACTTCTGAAATTATTTTAGGAGAAAAGTAATTTTTCAATTTTTCAGCTTCCTGTAGGATATTGATTGTTTGAGTTGTTTTCATATCTTAAATTATCAAGACTTTGTTTTTAATTCCATTTTAATATTGCAACGTTCATAAGGACAACCTTCCTCAACAGAGATTTCTAAAAAACCAAATTTTCTATAAATGTAAATAGCGTTTTCAAGTTTAGTATTTGAGTATAAAACTAATTTATCAAACTGTTTATCTTTTGCAAAATCAATACAATGTTGCATAAGTTGTTGTCCTATTTTGTAACCTCTATGTTTTGGTGAAACAGCCATTTTAGTTAATTCATAAACATTAGGTTCATTCATAGGCATTAAAGCAACAGTACCTAAAACTTCATTATCTAATTTAGCAAAGAAAATGTGTCCTCCTTTGTCAATAATATACTTATGAGGGTTACTTAAAACCTCTTCGTCATAAGGTTCTACGTAGAAAAATGTTTGTAACCATTCAATATTCAAATCATAAAAAGAAGTACAATATTCTTCTTTAAATGTGGTAATTACCAATGCGTTTTGCGTTGTATTCATTTTTATGTGTTCTATAATAGCTTTGCTGAAAGATTTTTCATTGAACTTAGCCTCTAATTCATTTATAAGTTCGGTTAGTGATTCAGACTTTATATTTGTGTACTCTTTAATAGTTTGTTCAATACTGTTCCATATAGGAGTTACATTTTCTATGAATTGCTTTCCTTTATTAGAAACAAAAACAACTTTTTTTCTTTTATCTAACTTGTCTTCTTTAAGGGTGATAAGTCCTTTTTTTAAAAGTTTATTAATAGCTTGAGTAGTGGCGGGTTGAGATGTTTTTAAACTATTGGTAATCTCAGTATTGGTAACTCCATCTTTGTTTTTTATAATTTTAAAAGTAGGAAATAGGTAAGGGTCAAAATCAATATTAAACTCATCGTACACCAATTGTGTTTCACGCATCATATATTCACTGGTTCTTTTTAACCTAGAACCTAATCCAATTTCTCCTAATCCTTTAAGTGCATCCATTTGTAATAAACATAAGTGCTTATATAAGTGCAAATATATATGTTTTTTTAATTTGAAGCAACCCTTTTAACTATAATAAACACCTAGATAATATATACCATGGAAATTAATTAAGTTTTTTATATATTTGTGAGTGAATTTTAACAACAAATAAAAATGAAAAGAGATAAAATTATTTTTTATGTAGCTACAGGGTTATTAACATTATTAATGTTTTTTTCAGCTGGAATGTATTTTTTTAACCATGCAGAAGTAGCTAAAATGTTTACAGCATTTGGGTATCCTACCTATATTATTTATCCCTATGCAGTGGCCAAGCTATTAGGTTTAGTAGCGTTATGGTTTTTTAGAGGTAAGTTTATAAATGAATGGGCATATGCAGGTTTTTTCTTTGCATTTATTCTAGCTTTTTTTGCTCATTTTATGATTGGTGATGGAGAACAAACAGGAGCTGTAATAGCAATGGTACTATTAATAGTTTCGTATATTTATAGTAAAAAAATATAATGAGCAATAATCCAACAGCAACAGTTACTTTAACTGATCGAAATTATTTAGCAGAAGGCAAAATGAGAAATCATTTTGCCGTTATTGATGAACCTTTGGATAAAGGAGGGGATGATAATGGGCCTACTCCAGTCGAATATTTACTAACTGCAATTGGCGGTTGTGTGTCTATTACTTTGAGAATGTATGCAGAGAGAAAAGGGTGGGACTTAGGAAAAGTTACTGTAAATGTTAGTCAAAAAGAACAATTAACTCCAGAAGGAATTAAAAAATCATTAGTAGAAGAAATTTCATTCGAAAAAGAAGTTACAGATGAACAACGTACTAAACTATTAGAAATAGCAGGTAAATGTCCAGTAGCTAAAATGGTGAAAGGTGAAACAGAAATTGATTCAAAAATAACAACATAGATGAAAAAAATAATCGCTTTTGCGGGTAGTAATAGTAAAAAATCAATAAACAAACAATTAGTAACATATGCCTCTGGGTTATTAGATGAAGCAGAAGTTTCGGTATTAGATTTAAATGATTATCCATTACCTATTTATGGAATTGATAAAGAAATGGAAGAAGGCATACCAGAAAATGCAGCAAAATTTCTAGAAAAAATTAAAGAAGCAGATGGAATAGCCGTATCGTTAGCAGAACATAATGGTAATTTTACGGTAGCTTTTAAGAATATTATAGACTGGATGTCGCGTATAGAACAAAAGGTATGGCATAATAAACCAATGTTATTATTATCAACCTCTCCTGGAGGTAGAGGAGGTGCGTCGTCAATGGCAATAGCTAAAAATGGTTTTCCCCATATGGGAGCAAATGTTATAGCAGATTTTTCTTTACCAAAATTTTATGATAACTTTAATGACGGAAGGGTTGTAAATGAGGAGTTTAATAAAAAAATAAAAGAAGCAGTTGCAACTTTCCAAAAAGCAGTATAAACATAAAATTTAATATTATGTCAGAAGCAAAGGAAATTGTAAAAAAATATAGTAATGACGATATTACTGTAGTTTGGAAACCAAACATGTGTATCCATTCAAAAAAATGTTGGAAAGGCTTGATACAGGTTTTTAATCCACAGAATAGACCTTGGATTAACATGGACGGAGCAACTACAGAAAGAATTAAAAAGCAAGTAGAAGAATGCCCTTCAGGAGCTTTATCATACATTTCAAAAAGAGAAGGTAATGAAGCAGCAGCTCACACAGAAACTAAGGTAGAAGCATTAGAAGATGGGCCTTTATTAATTTACGGAACTTTGCATGTAACCAATCCAGACGGCTCAACGGAAAAGAAAAACAAAACAACTGCTTTTTGCAGGTGTGGAGCTTCTCATAATAAACCATATTGTGATGGCACACATGTAAAAGTTGAGTTTAAAGGATAAAGATGAAAGTTGAGCAAGAGGATAACGATAAAAAAGGAGAGTTCTATATTGAAATTGAAGGAAATAGAGTTGCTTTGATGACGTATACTTGGGCAGGTAAGGATAAATTAATTATAGATCATACTGAAGTAGGTGATGCTTTAAGAGGAAAAGGAGCGGGATATAAGTTGGTAGCAGCTTCAGTAGAGTTTGCTAGAAATAAAAATATCAAAATACTTCCATTATGCCCATTTGCTAAATCAGTTTTTGATAAAAAGCTTGAATATTCAGACGTTTTAGCGTAAATAAAATTCCTTTTCAGTATTTGTAAAGAGTTTATATTCCTTGGTATATAAATGTGTATTTTGTATTTTTGCACTCAAAATAAGGAGGTTAAAATGAAGATAGTTTTATACGGTAGAAAAGGACATGCACATACAGTTGCATATAAAAACTTTCTAAAATCTGCAGAAGTTCCATTTGAATACAAAGATGTTTCTGTTGATAACGAAGCAAAGGAACATACTAAAGAACTGTATGATGGTCAAGTAAAGTATCCAACGCTATTTGTTGATGATGAAGTGTACTTAACGCCATCATCAGATACTTTTAACAAATTAATGCAAGACTTAAAGTTAAAAGGGTAATCTTTTTTAAACAAAAGGCTAGTAGCTAACAGCTAATAACCAAAACAATGGGAGATATTTCAAAAGACATTAATTCAAAGTTTCCAAATAATAAAATTAAAGCGTTTATAAATATTAAATACACTGCTAATTGGATAAACAGTCAAGAAAATGAGTTTTTTAAGCAGTATAGTATTTCACCACAACAATTTAATATTCTTCGTATTTTAAGAGGGGCAAAAGAAGCTATAAAAGTTCAAACGATAAAAGATAGAATGATTGAGCGAGCTCCAAATGCCACTAGGTTAATGGATAAATTATGTGAGAAGAATTTAATAGATCGTGAAAGATGCGAACATGATAGAAGAGTAGTTTACATAAGCATTACGCAACAAGGAAAAAAGTTATTAAAAGCAATAGATGATAAGTTGCATTTAGATTTTATTGAAAACTTGACAGAAGAAGAAGCTACGCAACTTAGTGATTTACTTGATAAAATTAGACAATAGATTTTGTGTTTATAGATAAATAAATAGGAAATCTAGTTTAAATATTGTACCTTTTAAGAAAGTGAAACTATAGAAGTTATGTACACATATGATACACTTTCAGAAGCATTAAAAGATTTACAAAAAAGAGGATTTACTCTTGATTTTAATTTGAAAGAAAATGAAATAGAGAGCAAGAATACTCGGGAAATTTTCTCACCAAATTTCTTTGAAGTAGTAGAAGTATATCGCTTTGAAGGAATGAGTAGTGCAGGAGACAACTCTGTCGTATATGCAATTCAAACCAAAACAGGCGTTAAAGGAGTTTTAGTTGATGCTTATGGAGTTTATGCAGACTCACTTTCTCCAGAAATGATTCAAAAATTAAAAATAGTGCGATAATTACATAACTCTAAGAGAATATCTTCGGGTTTTTATTTGAAGGAAAAGAATTGTATATAAAAAGAGTTATTCCACTTATAAAATTAAGGTGTTTACCTTATGTTATAAATAACCTTTTGCCTAAGAGTTTCTAAATAAAGGTAAGATATATTTGGGTTGATTAATTAACCCAAACTAAATTTTATGAAGACTTTAAAAACCCTAATGTTTGTAAGTATCTTTTTTATGGTATTTACATCATGTCAAAACGAGGAAACTCTTCTACGAGATGAAGCACAAACAGAAGCAGTAGATACTAAAACTGCAAAATCAGCAGAAGATTTAAGATTAGATTATCACGAAGACTACGGAGTAGTTAGAGCGGATGAATACCCAATGAATCCAGAAGGAGTAAAAGAACCTACCTTAGACTTATTTTTAGAAAAAGGAAATCTTAAAAAAGAAGATTTAAAAAGTTACCGTATCGTAAAAGATGAATTTTCAGGTATTGGTTTAGCGGAACACAGAATGGAGGATGGTAATGTAATACAGGTACCACATGAGTATCAAAGGCAACCAGTTTATAAGTTTGAAGCTGAACTAAATGATGGAACTAAAGTTAGAATTATCATCATTATAATATGCTCAAATGGCTTAATTATAATCATTTGGTGGTAAAATAATAACTAAAGAATTTATAAGACCTTATGCATAAAGTATGAGGTCTTTTTATATTAAAAACATATTATAAAAATATGTATCTTGCATTTTGTTATGCGTGCATAATATTTTATAAAAATACAACAATGAAATACAAACATATTTTTGAGCCATTAGATTTAGGTTTTACCACTTTAAAAAACCGAATATTAATGGGCTCTATGCATACTGGTTTAGAAGAAGAAAAAAATGGAATAGAGCGAATCGCTGCTTATTATGCAGAACGTGCGCGTGGAGGAGTAGGTTTGATTGTTACAGGAGGAATAGCTCCTAATATTCAAGGGTGGACAGCGCCTTTTTCTGCTCGCATGAGTACAAAAAAACACGCACGTGAGCATAAAATAGTTACGGAAGCTGTTCATAAAGAAGGAGGTAAAATATGTATGCAGATTTTACATTCTGGACGTTATGGATACCATCCATTTAACGTGGCGCCTTCAAAAATTAAGTCACCAATAACACCTTTCAAACCGTTTGCCTTAAAGCAATCAGGAATACGAAGAACAGTAAAAGACTTTGTTAACTGTGCTAAATTATCACAAGAGGCAGGATATGATGGTGTAGAAATCATGGGATCTGAAGGATATTTAATCAATCAGTTTATAGTAACAAGAACTAATAAAAGAACTGATGATTATGGAGGGAAGTATGAAAACAGAATTCGTTTAGCAGTAGAATTAGTTCGTAAAATTAGAGAAGCTGTTGGAGAGAATTTTATTATTATCTATCGTTTATCGATGTTAGATTTAGTAGAGCAAGGAAGTTCTTGGGAAGAAGTAGTACAATTAGGAAAAGAAATAGAGAAAGCTGGGGCTACTATTATCAACACAGGTATTGGTTGGCACGAAGCAAGAATTCCTACTATTGCAACTTCAGTACCTAGAGCTGCATTTACTTGGGTAACTAAAAAAATGAAAGAAGAATTATCTATTCCATTAGTTACTTCTAATCGAATAAATATGCCGGATACTGCTGAAAAAGTTTTGGCAGAAGGGCATGCAGATATGATTTCAATGGCACGTCCATTTTTAGCTGATCCAGAATGGGTAAACAAAGCAAAAGAAGAAAGAGTAGATGAAATAAACACTTGTATAGCTTGTAACCAAGCTTGTTTAGACCATGCTTTTCAAAAGAAAGTGGCAAGCTGCTTGGTAAATCCAAGAGCATGTCATGAAACAGAACTTAATTACAATCCGACTTCAAAAAAGAAGAAAATAGCAGTTGTAGGAGCAGGACCAGCTGGTTTAGCAGCTTCAACGGTAGCAGCTCAAAGAGGTCATGATGTAACCTTATTTGATGCAGATAAAGAAACTGGAGGTCAGTTTAATATTGCAAAACAGATTCCAGGAAAAGAAGAGTTTTACGAAACCATTCGTTACTTTAATAAACAATTAGAATTACACAAGGTAAATGTAAAGTTAAACACAAGGGTTTCTGCAGAAGATTTATATAATGGTAATTTTGATGAGGTTATTTTAGCGACAGGAATTACGCCTAGAACTCCTAGAATTGATGGAGTTGAACATGAAAAAGTATTGAGTTACATTGATGTTGTAAAATTAAAGAAGCCAGTTGGTAAACGTGTTGCGGTTATTGGAGCAGGAGGAATTGGTTTTGATGTTTCGGAATACTTAGCTCACGAAGGAGAAAGTACTTCTTTAAATGTAGATGCTTGGTTAGAAGAGTGGGGAATTGATAAAACATTAGAGGCGCGTGCTGGAATAGAAGGAGTTGCTCCTAAAATTCATCCTTCACCAAGAGAAATATTTATGTTCAAACGTAGTTCTGGAAAGTTTGGAGGAAAATTAGGTAAAACTACAGGGTGGATTCATCGTTCAGTATTAAAAAGAAAAAAAGTACAGTTCATTAATGAAGTTCAGTACACAAAAATAGATGATGAAGGTTTGCACTATGTTCAAAATGAAGAACCAAAAGTATTACCAGTAGATAATGTAATTATTTGTGCAGGACAAGTTCCGTTTAAAGAATTATTAGAGCCGTTAGAAGCCAAAGGAATGAAAGTTCATGTAATTGGAGGTGCAGATATTGCGGCAGAATTAGATGCAAAGAGAGCCATTAACCAAGGAAGTAGGTTAGCTGCTGAACTCTAGTATGGATATAAATTTAAAATCACTAAGGAAGTCTTGCCAACGCAAGACTTTTTTATACGAAAAACTACAGTGAATAAGTCTAAATAATTACCGATATTTGTAGCTCACATTTTATTGAAAAAAGTAAATTATGGCAATGAACAAAAACACTGTCCTAGGTTGGGCAACGCTTATAATGGTATTAATGGGGATTTTACTTATTGGATTAGCAGTATTTAAATATGATGAAATAGCAGGGTATGGATTTGGAGCTGTTGGTTTAGGTTTTTTTGCAAATGCATGGGTGTTTAATGCCTTAAAAGGTAGAGTTTAATTAAAGAAAATATAGAGAAATGAGCGACGATAAAAAAGTCATTTTTTCAATGAATAAGGTCTCTAAGACCTATCAAAGTACAGGAAAGCAAGTTCTTAAAGATATCTATTTAAGTTTCTTTTATGGAGCTAAAATTGGTATTTTAGGTTTAAATGGTTCGGGTAAATCTACTTTATTAAAAATTATAGCAGGAGTAGAAAAAAATTACCAAGGAGATGTTACATTCTCACCAGGTTATAAGGTTGGATATTTAGAACAAGAACCACAGTTAGACGAAAACAAAACTGTTTTAGAAGTTGTTAAAGAAGGAGTAGCTGAAACGGTAGCTATTTTAGATGAATACAACAAGATAAACGACATGTTTGGATTAGAAGAAGTGTATTCTGATCCAGATAAAATGGATAAGTTAATGGCGCGTCAAGCTGAACTACAAGACAAAATTGACGCTTCTAACGCTTGGGAATTAGATACCAAGTTAGAAATAGCTATGGATGCGTTACGTACACCTGAAGGAGATAAGAAGATTGGAGTATTATCTGGAGGAGAGCGCCGTCGTGTAGCATTATGTCGTTTATTATTACAAGAGCCAGAAATTTTATTATTAGATGAGCCTACCAACCACTTAGATGCAGAATCTGTACACTGGTTAGAGCATCATTTAGCACAATATAAAGGAACGGTAATCGCAGTAACGCACGACCGTTATTTCTTAGATAATGTTGCAGGTTGGATTTTAGAATTGGATAGAGGAGAAGGTATTCCATGGAAAGGAAATTATTCTTCTTGGTTAGATCAAAAATCAAAACGTTTAGCACAAGAAAGTAAAACTGCTTCTAAGCGTCAAAAGACCTTAGAACGAGAGTTAGAATGGGTTCGTCAAGGAGCTAAAGGTCGTCAAACAAAGCAAAAAGCTCGTTTGAAGAACTATGAAAAGTTAATGAGTCAAGACCAAAAGCAGACGGAAGAAAAATTAGAAATTTACATTCCGAATGGTCCACGTTTGGGAACCAATGTAATTGAAGCTACAGGTGTTTCTAAAGCATACGGAGATAAATTATTATACGAAAACTTAGAGTTCAATCTTCCACAAGCTGGAATCGTAGGAATTATTGGTCCAAATGGAGCGGGTAAAACTACTATTTTCAGAATGATTATGGGAGAAGAAACTCCTGATGCTGGAAGTTTTACAGTAGGTGAAACTGCTAAAATTGCGTATGTAGATCAATCGCATTCAAATATTGATCCTGAAAAATCAATTTGGGAAAATTTCTCTGAAGGTCAAGATTTAGTGATGATGGGAGGAAAGCAAGTAAACTCTAGAGCTTACTTAAGTCGTTTTAACTTCTCAGGAAATGAGCAAAATAAAAAAGTAGCAACGTTATCGGGAGGAGAGCGTAACCGATTACATTTAGCAATGACGTTAAAAGAAGAAGGAAACGTATTGTTATTAGATGAGCCTACGAATGATTTAGATGTAAATACTTTACGAGCTTTAGAAGAAGGTTTAGAAAATTTTGCAGGATGTGCTGTTGTAATATCACATGATAGATGGTTCTTAGATCGTATTTGTACACATATCTTAGCTTTTGAAGGAGATAGTCAAGTATATTTCTTTGAAGGTTCTTTCTCTGATTATGAAGAAAATAAAAAGAAGCGTTTAGGAGGTGATTTAATGCCTAAACGAATTAAATACAAGAAGTTAATCAGATAAATTTGTTATCTAATATTTTATAAAATAAAACTCGAAGTTAGCAGCTTCGAGTTTTTTCTTTTTCTATAACAATTGTCCCCTCAATGTAAAACTGTTTTGTAGATAGTTTTTCATAGTATAGCGAATTGTGTTAAAGTTTTCTTAACAACAATTATTGTGCCGAAAATGTAAAACAATCTGTTTTTTATTGATTAATTTATAGTTTTTTGCGGTTTTTGTTATTAAGTAGGTAAATATTTGGTTGAGGTAATGTAATTCATTTACTTAAATATAAAAAGACCTTACCAAACTAGTAAAGCCCTTTACATTTATGTTTTTAGCTTAGTAACATTTTTCAAAGTAGCCATCAACACAGCAATATGGAACATCAGTAATACAATTTACAGGTAAAGGATATTGACTGTTACAGACTAAACCCTCTCTAGGACATATACTAGTAAACCCACCAGTAATAGATTTTTGCTCAGATACATTTAATACTGAACCCATGTTTGAAATGTTTTTAATCATAATCATAAATTTTAAAGTTGATATAAATTTATGTAATTGCTTTTTACTAGGTTTTTAAAAAAGCGTAATATAAGTAAGGAAATTACATATTTTTAAAAAAGAAACCTCACCAATTTAGTGAGGTTCACGAACTTTTATATGTTCTTATGATAATCCTTTTTGAAACTTTATATAAATTAATAGTCGTTTCTATTAACTACATATTTCATAAAAACCATTAACGCAACAAAAGTCAACAGCTGGAAGGCAGTCAGAAGGAAATTGAGATCCACTAGGACAACGATCTCCTAAAGAACATTCTTGCATGTCATTTCCTCCTTTTACTGATTTTTGCTCTTCTTTCTTTAAAATAGTTCCTACTTTTAAAATATTTCTTAACATAAGTGTAAATTTTTATTGTGAAACAAATTTATATCATAGAGGTCAAGGAACTTGATTAAAAACCGTAATAAGAGTAAGGAAATTACGTACTTTTTTAATTATGAAAAGCAGCATTATGTGCTAAATCTCCATTACAACTGTTACACTTTCCAGCGGAATCTCCTCCACCAGCACAACCATTAGTACAGGTATAGTGATATTGCCCTGCAGCATTTGGTCCACTAGAAGTAGTTGGAGCTACAGGTGTTGATATTGGTGAATTAGAATTTTTATTTTGAGTATTATGAAATCCTTGGTTATGAGCAAGAGGAGTTTTACAAACAGGACAAGCGGTACCTTGAACACTTGAAGTTCCTCCATCACATTTTTTAGGACATATATAATGTGCGCCTCCAACAATATTAACAGAACTATTGTTGTTATTGGGAAGTTGAGGAGTTGGACGTTCGTTAAAAGGAACTGTTAGTGGGTTTACAGGTGCTTTCTTTTCTTCTGTTTTACAAGAATAAAAACAGCATAATAAAACGAATAGTGTAAATATTTTTTTCATATTCAAATATAAAAAAACCTCGTCAAAAAGACGAGGCTATGATTATATATAAAACTTTTGAATCTTATAAGTGAATTACTTCATCATAAGCATCAGCTACAGCTTCCATAACCGCTTCACTCATAGTTGGGTGAGGGTGGATAGCTTTTAATACTTCATGACCAGTAGTTTCTAATTTACGACCTAAAACAGCTTCAGCAATCATATCGGTAACACCAGCACCAATCATGTGACATCCTAACCATTCACCATACTTAGCATCAAAAATAACTTTCACAAATCCGTCAGGAGTACCAGCAGCTTTTGCTTTACCTGAGGCAGAGAACGGGAATTTACCAATCTTTAATTCGTAACCAGCTTCTTTAGCTTGGTCTTCTGTTAAACCAACAGAAGCAATTTCAGGAGTAGCATAGGTACAACCAGGAATGTTTCCGTAGTCGATAGCTTCAGTATGTAGTCCCGCGATTTTTTCTACACAAGTAATTCCTTCCGCAGAAGCAACGTGTGCTAATGCTGGACCAGGAGTTACATCTCCAATGGCATAGTATCCAGGAATATTTGTTTGATACCAATCGTTTACTAAGATTTTATCTCTATCAGTAATAATTCCAACATCTTCTAAACCGATGTTTTCAATGTTTGTTTTAATTCCAACTGCAGATAATACGATGTCTGCTTCTAAAATTTCTTCTCCTTTTTTAGTTTTTACAGTCGCTTTTACTCCATCACCAGAAGTATCAACAGACTCAACAGAAGAACTTGTCATTACTTTAATTCCTGCTTTTTTGAAAGAACGCTCCATTTGTTTAGAAACATCTTTATCTTCTACAGGAACAATTGTAGGCATAAACTCAACCACAGTTACATCCGTTCCCATTGAGTTATAGAAGTGTGCAAATTCAACTCCAATAGCACCAGAACCTACAACAATCATCGATTTTGGTTGTGTTGGTAAGCTCATTGCTTCACGGTAACCGATTACTTTTTTGCCATCTTGTGGTAAACTAGGTAACTCACGAGAACGAGCTCCAGTAGCAATAATAATATTGTCTGCTGAATACTCAGTAACTTTACCATCTTTATCAGTAACATCTACTTTTTTCCCTGGTTTCACCTTACCAAAACCATCGATGATATCAATTTTATTTTTCTTCATTAAGAACTGAACACCCTTGCTCATTCCTTCAGCAACACCACGACTACGTTTAATCACAGCTTCAAAATCTTTATCGATAGCTTCTGCTTTTAAACCGTACTCATCAACATGTTTTAAATAATCATAAACTTGCGCAGATTTTAATAATGCTTTGGTAGGAATACATCCCCAGTTTAAGCAAATTCCACCTAAGTTTTCTTTCTCTACTACAGCGGTTTTAAATCCTAATTGAGAGGCTCTAATTGCAGTTACATAACCTCCAGGACCGCTTCCGATTATTAGTACGTCGTATTTCATGTTGTTTACTTTTTACTTGTTGTTTGTTAATTTTTTACATTCTTTCAGGAACTTGAATTCCTAATAATTTGAATGCAGATTTTATAGTGTCAGCTACTTTTTTAGACAACTGAACTCTAAATACTTTTTTATCTTGATTTTCTTCTCCTAAAATTGATACGTTTTGATAGAATGAGTTGAACTCTTTTACTAAATCATAAGTGTAATTAGCTATCACAGCTGGTGAATAATTACTCGCCGCTTGCTGAATTACTTCAGGGTACAATTCTAATTGTTTGATCAATTCTTTCTCTTTCTCGTGTAATTCTACTGATACAGGTGTTGAATAGTCAAAATCAGCTTTACGTATGATAGACTGAATTCTTGCATAGGTATATTGTACAAACGGACCTGTATTTCCTTGAAAATCTACCGATGCTTGCGGATCAAACAAAATTCTCTTTTTAGGGTCTACCTTTAAAATAAAGTATTTTAAAGCTCCTAATCCGATAATTTTATATAAATCCTCTTTTTCTTCGGTTGAGTAACCTTCTAACTTACCCAACTCTTGTGAAATTTCACGAGCGGTATTGGTCATTTCGTCCATTAAATCGTCAGCGTCAACTACCGTTCCCTCACGAGACTTCATTTTCCCAGAAGGTAAATCGACCATTCCATAACTTAAATGGAATAATTGTTTCGCCCAAGAGTACCCTAATTTTTGTAAGATTAAGAACAATACTTTAAAGTGGTAATCTTGTTCGTTACCTACGGTATATACCATTCCGTTTACATCAGGAAAATCTTTTGAACGTTGAATAGCAGTCCCAATATCTTGGGTCATATACACTGCTGTTCCGTCAGAACGTAACACTAGTTTTTCATCTAGTCCTTCGTCAGTTAAGTCACACCAAACAGAACCGTCTTCTTTTTTGAAGAAAACATCATTTTTAAGTCCTTCTTCAATAACATCTTTTCCTAATAAATAGGTATTGCTTTCGTAGTATAATTTGTCAAAGTTAACTCCGATGTTTTCATAAGTAACGTCGAAACCTTTGTATACCCATCCATTCATCATTTCCCAAAGAGTCACAACTTCTTTATCTCCAGCTTCCCACTTACGCAACATTTCTTGTGCCTCAACAAAAAGTAGAGCTTGCTTCTTAGCGTCATCTTCAGAAATTCCTTTGGCAACTAATTCAGCTATTTCTTTTTTATACTCTTGATCGAATTTTACGTAGTAATTACCAACTAATTTATCTCCTTTTAATCCAGTTGATTCAGGAGTTTCACCATTTCCAAATTTTTGCCAAGCCAACATTGACTTACAAATATGGATACCACGATCGTTGATAATTTGTGTTTTGTAAACTTTATGTCCCGCAGCTTTTAAAATTTCAGCAACCGAATATCCTAATAACACATTACGAACATGCCCTAAGTGTAAAGGTTTGTTGGTGTTAGGAGAAGAATACTCTACCATACGTGCATCCGTATCATCTTCTTTCACAAAACCATAAGTTGAATTCGTAGCTATTTGATTAAAAAAGTTTACGTAGAAAGAATCGTCAACTACTAAGTTTAAAAAACCTTTGACTACATTGTAGCTAGTAATTTCGTTGATATTTTCAACCAAATACTTTCCTAAATCTTCACCAATTTGAACAGGATTTCCTTTTTTGTACCGTAGTAATGGGAAGACAACAACAGTAATGTCACCTTCGAAATCTTTACGGGTTGCTTGAAATTCAACATTTGGAATTTCTACATCATACAAGGCTAAAAATCCTTCTTTTACTTTCGTTTCTATTAACGATTGAATATTCATTGGTTCTTTTTAATTGTCGCACAAAATTAGTGTTTTTAATTTTTTCTTCCCACGATTTGCCTTATGATTTTTTAAGGCAGAATAATGTATGACTTCAAAGGTGCTTTCGTACCTTTGTGCCATGGATAAAGACCTTGAAAACTTACCAAAATTAGCCAAAGACGCTTTACAAGAAAATAAAAAGTATTTTCAACGATTAAAAAGGCGTACACCTAAACGTTTAGATTTATTGATGCAAGAATTGCATGACGAAGAATTTGAACGTACCGACTGTTTAGAATGTGCGAATTGTTGTAAAACGACTTCACCAATCTTCACTGAAAAAGATATAGAGCGCATTGCAAAGCATTTAAAAATGAAGGTGATCGACTTTACCAATCAATATTTACAGCGAGATGAAGATAATTTCATGGTCTTACAATCTGCTCCGTGTACTTTTTTAGATGAATCAGATAATACGTGTTTTATTTATGATGTGCGTCCTAAGGCATGTTCTGAATATCCGCACACTAATCGCAAAAAGTTTATACAAATAGCAGATTTAACAATTAAGAATACCGAGGTTTGTCCTGCAACTTACAGGATAGTAGAGGAGTTGAAAAGAAGATTACCACAATCGGGAAGTTCTAAAAAGAATAAAACTTAATATAGTTGATACGTTTTCGCTTCACCTCACTTAAGATTTTAGTAATTTTTCTTATTTTGGGAAGAGTATTATCCTTTGGAAACATAAATTCATTATTTTGATTAAAACCATATCTGATTCAGATTGTCAATTAGTATATGATTATATACAGTTTGCCGGCCCAATAAGTGATGATTTCTTTTTGGAGTTAATAAAGTATTTTAAAAAAAGAAAATACGCTAAAGGTGAAATCATTTTAAAAGAAGGAGACGTAGAATTTAAATCCAATATTGTAGCCAAAGGTGTAGTTCATCAGTTTGTTTATGATGAAGATATTCCTATTACATCTAACATTTCACCACAGGGTTTATCATTTAACAGTCTTAAAAGTTATATAGAAGGAACTCCTTCTGTAGAAATTCAGGAAGCTATTACAGATGTCGAAATACTATCTATAGAGAAGAAAGATATTGAAATACTTTCAAAAAAGTGGACCGAAATGGCTTATGTTATGTATAAAGTTCATGAATCTATTTTGCTGGATAGAGAGAATAGGATGAGCTTGCTGCAATACAGAAGTCCATCAAAAAGATTTCAACTTTTTCATGAAATGGTAGTACGATCAAATTTGATGTTAAAGAGCACTCCTGATAAATACATTGCTAGTTATTTAAATATGACTCCTCAGCAATATAGTAAAGAAAAGCACCTTCAAAAAAGATCGGGAAAATAAGCTCTTGTAAAAAACACATAGAACTTATCTGGAGATAATTTTAGAGTTGTCAAGATTTTATTATTTAGCCTAATATTTGATTATAATTAATTTTTATAATATGCTAAAACACATAAAATTTATTTTAGTACCTGTTATCTTATCCGGATTCTTTTTAAACTCTTGTAGTAAAAAAGACGATGATCCTATTCTTAGTAATGAGAATATGATTCTGAGTTTTATATTTAAATCACAAAATAATATTGCTTTAACTTCAGATATTACAGCCCAAATTAATGAAGATGATAAAACTATTAAAGCGACAGTGCCATTTGGAACAACCATAACAGCTTTGATACCTACCCTTCAAGTATCTGAACATGCAATTTTTTCTCCTGAAGGAACAATAGATTTTACAAATCCAGTTACGTATACCGTTACTTCTCAAAATCAAACTACTGCAAATTATAGTGTTATTGTTGAAACAGTTCCTCTAACACAAAGAGAAGCATTAATGGCTATTTTCAATGCTAATCCAAGCAATTATTTAGATTGGAATTTTGATAATGAAGATATAAGTACATGGAGTCGTTTAGTTGTTGATGATGAAGGCTATGTAGTTGAATTAGATTTTCGCAATGTTAATTTAAAAACAATTCCAGCAGAGATTCAATATTTAACTCATTTAGAAACATTAAGTTTTAATGATAACCATATTCAAACGCTTCCTGCCGAAATAGGAAGCTTAGTAAATTTAACAAATTTAAGCTTGTATGATAATAATATTAATACTCTTCCTGTTGAAGTAGGAGAGTTAATTAATTTAACGAATTTAAACATTTCTAGAAATGAAATACAAATTCTACCAGAAAGTATTGGTAATCTTACTAAATTAAAAATTCTACAAGCTTCTTTAAATAAAATAGAAAGTTTACCTGAAGAAATAGGGGATATGAAAGCTTTGGAAAGATTACATATGTTTAATAATTTATTAATAGAAATACCAGAAAGTATAAGTAATCTATCTAACTTAATAGACCTAAACCTTGGACGTAATCAAATAACACAAATACCAAATTCAATTAAAGACTTAACTAAATTAACAAAACTAAGTTTGTCTTCAAATCAAATAGAAAGCGTCCCTGATGAGGTGTTTATGTTATCAGAATTAACATTTTTACATTTATTTTCTAATAAGCTTACTGTTATTTCATCAGAAATTGAAAACCTTACTAAATTAGAATTTTTATACTTAGGAAATAATCAACTATCTGAGGTTCCAGAGCAGATAGGGAACTTAAGTAACTTAAAAGGATTATACTTTCAAGATAATCAGTTAGAAAGTGTACCTATTCAAATAGGAAATTTGAAAGAATTAGAACAGTTGTTTTTACAAGATAACTTATTAATTACTATACCACAAAAAATATGCGACTTAGAAAATAGAGGTACTGTTATTACTAAAGATTCGGCAGTAATTTGTGAGTAAACTTTCAAAAAAAACATTATAAGTACTTAAAGGGTTACCTTATTAGTAAATGATTAAAGTTTTGAAATGTAATTCCATTAAATGCTCCTTAGGCTTGCTTTAGAGAAATTTACTTTTCTGATTGTATTTTCAAAGATGAACAAATCTGTAATGATAACTATAATCAAAAATTCTTACTTTTAGAAAAAATATTACACATTGGAAACCCTTATACATTATTTTGAAACTATTCCTTCTATTCATAGAAGTATTATTTTAGTTGGTGGAATTACTTTTTTTTGGTTATTGGAAGGTGCTGTACCATTGTTTAGTTTTAAATACAATAAATGGAAACATGCATGGCCTAACTTATTTTTTACAGCAACTACGATAATCATTAATTTTGCATTGGCCTTTTTATTATTAAAAACAGCCGATTGGGTGCAAGCAAATAATTTTGGATTGATTAACTGGCTTCCTGAAATGCCATTATGGTTGTACGTATTGTTAGGTGTGTTATTTTTAGACTTTTTCGGAGCTTATTTAGCACATTTAGTAGAACATAAAGTGAAACCTTTGTGGATGGTACATTTAGTACATCATTCAGATCATAAGGTAGATACCACCACAGCAAACCGACATCACCCAATAGAGAGTGTTATCCGTTTTACATTTACTTTAGTAGGTGTTTTTTTAGTTGGAACGCCAATAGGTATAATCATGTTGTACCAATCTATGTCGTTAGTGTTTACACAACTAACTCATGCCAATATAAAAATGCCTAAAAAATTAGATAAAGTATTAAGTTATGTTATTGTTTCACCAGATATGCATAAAGTGCATCATCATAACTTATTACCTTATACTGATTCCAACTATGGAAATATCTTTTCTATTTGGGACCGATTATTAGGAACGTACATGGAATTAGATCGTGAAAAAATTGTTTACGGAGTAGATACATTTCCAGATGAAGTAAAAAACTCAAGTTTAAAAGAGTTGCTAAAACAGCCTTTCCAAGGATATCGAAAACCTACGAGCTTAAAAGGTATTAAATAAATAAAAGCAAGCAGTTAGGCTTGCTTTTATAATTCTTATCTAGTTATAAAGGATAACAAATGTAGCCACGATAGCTTAAATCTGTGTAAGAATAAAAAAAGGTAGGTGTATTACCATTACTAGTTTGATTATGACATCTCCACTTCCAACTTGGTGTTACTGGATCAGAAGGAAATCTGTCAGGATCTGTTGTTGTGTCTACTCCATCTAAATAACCACCAAAAGACCCTCCTCCTGAAATTTCTTTTTGAGTTAAACTGTTTAGTTTTTGAACACCACTTAACTTTAAAATTTTTTTCAACATAATTTTTTAATTTGATTTATAACGTTAGCAAAACTATAACCGAAAGGGAAGAAGATTTTTAGGTTAACGACTGTATTTTTAAAAGGAATAAACACTTGATTTATAAAGGAAATAAATTGGAGTAGTTTACGAATCATAGTAACCGTTTAGTACGTAACATTTATTGGTTTACTTAAAGGGTGTTTTTCCTGTGGTATAAACAACTATTCGCCTGATGCTTAGCTTGTAAAGCTCCTGTATATTTGAAGCTATAATTAACCCCGAAAACTATTATTTTATGAAACAACTACAAAACTTTGTATTTGTAGGCGTCGCTTTTATGATGCTACAAGCATGTCAAAAAGAAGACACTACAAATGAACTGTTAAACAACAAAAACTTAGAGGTAAAACAAGCTCGAGCCTATTACGCACCATGGGTATATGTTATGGATTGGCGTTTTAGTAGAGGAACATGTACTACAGGTCCTGGAGTATGTTTTAAAAACGACTATGGCGACATACTTGTATATGGAAATGCAAGTTCAGGCTCATCAGAAGAAGTAAAAGAAACTTTCTCGAAACTTATGGAAGGAAATAACGATGAAGATAATGGTGTGATAGCATTCAGAAATGAAGGTGAATCATTACGATTGGTGTTCTCAAGAAGTTTAGAAGAAGAAGACTTCATTATTTCAGAAGACGTATCACTAAGAGATGATATTGTAAAGGAATTAGGTAAAACTAATATTACTTTACAAGCAGGTAAATACGTTGTAGATTATTCTCGTTTTAAAAACGGAGAGGTTTTAATACCTGTAAAAAATTAAAAAACTAACTAATCAAACGAATGAATTCTTAGTAAAGACTAAGAATCTCAAAAAAATAAGAAAAAATGAAAAAACAAAATTTTTTATGGATGGCCGTGATGTGTTTTACATTGCTTTTTAGCTGTCAAAGCGAAGATATAATTGAAAATGAATCGAAAAAAGAAGAAGTACAATTAGCAAAAGAAGGTACAGTAATTATTAACCACACGTACGATTATTACGGAAAGCAATTTAAGGTATCTTATGTATATGATGAAGAAAGTGGAGAAGTATTGAAAGCAGATGGAGATGTAGATCTTGCTCAAGAAATCTTTGGGGATGAAGAAAGAGCTCCAAAATCATTATTCTTTGATAATCAAAAAGAAGGAAGTACAGATATTCAAGTTAAAGTTTTTAATAATGGAGAAGACTTACAAGAGTATGCTTCAAAAGTGGCAGAAGAATTTCCAGGAGATCAAGTAGCTACAGAAGGAAAAGCATCTAAAGGGTGTAGTGATTATGACATTTATGGCTCAGGTAATTTTTACTTCTATAAGCATATATATTACAATACATATATGAGTGGTATGAGTAGAACGAACCGATATTATTACCGAGATTATTGGGTAGGAAGTGGTTATAACGATCAATTATCTTCTTTAATTGTAAAAAAGCCATGGAATAGAAGAGCTTTGGTGTATTTATATCAACATTCTTGTTATGGAGGAAAAGTTATAGGCTTTTATCAATCAACAGGTCCATCAGGTTTTGGAGTAGCTAACCTTAAATGGTATACTATGTCAGGTTGGTGGTTCTGGAGAAAATCTTGGAACGATCAGGTTTCATCTACTAAAGGATGGGCATGGTAATAAAATAAACTATAACTATTTAGTTGCTTGTAAAATAATAAAGAACCTCAGGAGATTTTTTCTTCTGAGGTTTTATAATTGTTTCTGGTTTTTATTTTTCTTAATCAACTCCAATATTTTCTTTCCTCTAGCTTTACAACCTTTACTTTCATGAATTACTTTAGTACGAATAATATGCTCTAACTCAGGATGAACCCAATCTTTTTGTAAACCAAATAAAAACAAAGTGCTCATGGTGTAGGCTTTAACGGCTATTTTTTGATCAGTAATTAACCAATCAAATCCAGTTTCTATAATTAAATCGATATTGGTTTCTGTTAACTGTTCTTTTATTTTATTTGTTGCTTTTGAAGCAAAAGCAATTGCTAAATGCTCACAAATTTTAGCACATGGCCTTACAGCACTGTCAAAGTGTACTCTAGATATATTGTTTGTAAAAACAGTCAAATAAGGAATAATATATTCAATTCCATTATGTGTACAAATCCATTCCAGCACCCAAGCAGCTTTAATAGATAGTTTATTATCAATATCAAAAGTAATGTCAACTAAATATTTTATCAATTCAGGTTGTGTCAATACAATATTTGCAGCATTATTTCTGTTTACTCTAGCAGGATTATCAACATTTTCTAACACAGAAATTAAAAAATCAAGACTCATATTGGTATGGTTTATGTAAATTTGAAATGTAAAAGAAATTATAGCATGATAAATATAAAAAGGATATTTTCAACAGCACTTTTGTTATCGGTATTTTTTATAACAGCTACTCAAGCACAAAAAATAAACCAATTTGATGCTAATGGAAACAGACATGGAGTTTGGAAAAAGTATTATGACGATAATAAAAACAAAATAAGATATTCAGGCGAATTTAAAAATGGAAAAGAGGTAGGGGTATTTAATTTTTACGAACCTAACTCTTATGGAATACCATCTATGACTAAGGAGTTTTCAGCAAAGTCAGATAGTGCCTTTGTACAGTTTTTTACGCCGAAAGGAAAAGTAAAAACAAAAGGGTGGATGATAGGAAAAAAGCGAGTAGGAAAATGGATGTATTATTTTTCTGATGGAAAACTTTTTTCAGAAGAAGAATATACTGATGGTAAATTAGACGGAGTTTTAAAAAACTATTATAGAAATGGGAAGTTAACTGAAGAAAGTATTTATAAAGATGGCAAGAAAAATGGGCTATCTAAAATTTTTACTGAGGCAGGCATAGTAATTGAAGAAGTGTATTATGTTGACGGAAAATTAGAAGGAGAAGGGAAGTACTACGATTTAAAAGGAGATTTAAAAGAAAAAGGAATGTATAAAAATGGTAAAAGAGATGGCAAATGGCAATTTTACATGGATGGAGAAGTAGTTACCGACAAGAGAAAAAGAGCTGTACATTCAATACCTAAAAATTAATCTCTAAATATTGAGAACATAAAGAAAAGCTTATTATTGATAGTCTTTCTTTTACTTTCTTACACTAATAATGTAGCAGAGTATTAGAGTTCTGTTTTTTGACTTTGATTAGTTAAAAAGTAAACAGAATATGAAGAGATGATTCCAAATATAAGAGAAGTGAATTTTTAGAAAAATTCTAAAAGAGGGTAACAAACTAAGATATATTAGAGTCTATCAATTTTAGTAATGAAGTCATCAATTATTTCCATAATGAAAACGTTTATTATTTCGTAAATTTGCAGCTTCAAAAGTACAAGATGAAAAGAGTAGTAGTAGGACTTTCAGGAGGTGTAGATAGTAGTGTAACCGCCTATTTACTAAAAGAACAAGGATACGAAGTTATTGGATTGTTTATGAAGAATTGGCACGACGATTCCGTAACCATTTCTAATGAATGTCCGTGGTTAGAAGATAGCAATGATGCCATGATTGTTGCAGAAAAATTAGGAATTCCTTTTCAAACAGTTGATTTAAGCGAACAATACAAAGAACGTATAGTTGACTATATGTTTAATGAATACGAAAAAGGACGTACTCCAAATCCAGATGTATTATGCAATCGTGAAATTAAATTTGATGTGTTTATGGACATCGCATTAAGTTTAGGAGCCGATTATGTAGCTACAGGACATTATTGTAGAAAATCAGAAGAAATTATTGATGGAAAGCCTGTGTATAAATTATTAGCAGGAAAGGACACTAATAAAGACCAATCATACTTTTTATGTCAATTATCACAAGAACAATTATCTAAAGCGTTATTTCCTATTGGAGAGTTGACAAAACCAGAAGTTCGAGAAATAGCAAAAGAAGCAGATTTAATTACAGCTGATAAAAAAGACAGCCAAGGATTGTGTTTTATAGGAAAAGTAAGACTTCCAGACTTCTTACAACAAAAACTACAACCAAAAGAAGGAGATATTGTCCGAATTCCAGATGAATTTGAGCAGTACAATCGTTCAGTTCCAGAATTTGATAATAAAGAAGCAGAGTTAGAATATTTTTCAACGAAGTTCTCTTATAATAAAGAGGATGGAAAAGTAGTAGGAAAACATCAAGGAGCGCATTATTTTACAAAAGGTCAACGTAAAGGTTTAGCAGTTGGAGGAACTAAAGAACCATTGTTTGTGATTGAAACCGATGTAGATACCAACATTATTTATACAGGAGAAGGAAAAAATCACCAAGGCTTGTATCGAAGTGTATTGTTTGTGTCAAATGAAGAATTACACTGGGTACGTGAAGATTTAGCTTTACAAACTGGCGAGTCTATGGAAGTAGAAGCACGTATTCGTTACCGACAACCGTTAGAAAAAGCTACTCTGTATAAAGTAGACAACGGAATTTATGTTGAATTTGAAAATCCACAATCGGCTATTCAAGAAGGACAATTTGTTGCTTGGTATAAAAATGAAGAACTGTTAGGTTCTGGTGTGATTTCGTAACCTTCTTATAAACAAAAAGATAAATGTACAACCTCGATTTTTCCGAGGTTTTTTTGTGCTTCCTAGCTAATGATTGTACATTTACGCTATGCAAAACAGAATTACCAAACTATTTAATATACAGTATCCAATTGTTCAAGGTGGAATGATTTGGGTTTCAGGATGGAAGCTAGCTTCTGCAGTGTCAAATGCAGGTGGATTAGGATTAATTGGAGCAGGATCTATGTATCCAGAAGTACTTCGTGAACACATTCAAAAATGTAAAAAAGCAACAGATAAACCTTTTGGTGTAAATGTACCAATGTTGTATCCTGATATAAAAAAAATCATGGATATTATCGTTGAAGAAGGAGTAAAAATTGTGTTTACTTCTGCAGGCAACCCAAAAACATGGACCTCATTTTTAAAGGAAAAAGGAATTACTGTAGTTCATGTGGTAAGTTCAGTAAAATTTGCCTTAAAAGCAGAAGCAGCTGGAGTAGATGCTGTAGTATGTGAAGGTTTTGAAGCTGGAGGTCATAACGGCCGTGAAGAAACTACTACATTTACACTAATTCCTATGGTAAAAGAACAAGTTAAAATTCCGGTAATTGCCGCAGGAGGAATAGGTTCAGGTAGAGGAATGTTAGCAGCAATGGTGTTGGGAGCAGATGGAGTGCAAATAGGAAGTCGCTTTGCTGCTACTGTAGAATCTTCAGCACATGACAACTTCAAAAAAACAATTGTTGAAGTAAAAGATGGTGGTACACAACTAACGTTAAAAGAACTTGCACCTGTACGTTTGGTAAAAAACAAGTTCTTTCAAGAAGTACAGGAATTATATCAACAGAATCCGACGATAGAAGAATTAAAAGAATTGTTAGGGCGTGCGCGTGCTAAAAGAGGTATGTTTGAAGGAAACTTGGACGATGGAGAACTAGAAATAGGTCAAGTAGCAGGGCTTATCCATGAAATTAAACCAGCACAAGAAGTTTTAGAAGCAATTATAGAAGAATATCAGCAAGTGAAAAAAGAGCAGTTGTTTTAGATAAAATTGTTTTCTTTTTTATTATTAGAATAAATCACTAGTTGTGAAAAGGAAAGTAGGACGCTTATTTATAATATGTTAATAGGGATAAATAACTTTTTAATGTTTAGATTTTTAAAAAAAAGAAAGAAAAATATAAAAGAATATATTGAGTACGTAGATAAAAATAAAATTGATTTTCAGTTAAATATAGGTTGTGTTTTAAAGCAGGTAAAACAAAATAGGGTAGATATTCAGGCATTCAGGCAGATTGTTATCAAAGACTTCAACCATGAAGTAAAAGATGAAAATGGGTATATGTTGCTGTTGAGTTTTAATGATGAGAAGTATAATAACTCAATAAATTATAGCGACTTTAAACAATCCTCTTTGTATAAAAAAAGTTTTCATGTTAATATTTATGGAGATACATATTTAATAAGAATTCAGAATAAAGATAGCTTAATAAGTGTAGTAAATGAACTACTTAAAAATATTTTTAAATATAATGATGAAACTATTATTTTTACTCAATTTGAAAAACTATAAAAATTATTATTTATAGAATACATTTTTCTAACTAAGGATTAGGACATTATAGAAAAAGAAACAACATAACTCAGACCTCAATTTCAACACTTTTGAGAACTAACAAATTTCTCTTTAATAATTTGAGCAACAGGTTTGTTTTCAATTTTACTTTCAAGCCACGAAAGAATATCTAAATATAAAAAAGCTCTTTTTTCATAAGGGTGATTCTCATAAACCTTAAGGCGACTGTGCACTTTTTTTAACTCCTTTTTTATTTGATGCGGATATACATCTCCCAACGCTTTTATAGAAGAAATAAACTCTTTTTGAACCTCTTGTAAATTTTCCATTTTAAGTAAAAAACGATAGGTGTCTTTAAACTGTCGCTCCAAATCATAATCTAAGCCACACTCGTAATGAGCAATTAAAGAGAGTACTCTGGCAAAACACTGTAGATCGTTAGCTACTTGAATATTTTTAGGTTTAATTATTTTATTTAAATACAAAATACACTCTTTGTTTTTACCCATACCAAAGTACAAACAAGCAATTTTATAGTAAAATACCACGATATGATGATTATCAAGACGATCCTTATAACTATTAATCTTATCATTAATAATAGCCACTAAATATTCACCCTCAGAAAAACTACCCTCTAAGAAGTGTAAGTGCAATTTATTAGCATAATAGTATAGAAAAGTTAAGATTTCAGTATTGCTATTTTGCGGAATACTTTTCTCTTCAATTTCCTTTTCAAAAGCAGAGAGCTCTTCTTGAAACTTACCATAGTGCTTTATAAAAAATAAGCTTTCTAATAAGTAATTCTTTCCTTTTAAATAAAAAACAGGATGTAAAGAAATATTCTTAGTATCATTCTTAAATAAATCTACCCATTTATTAGCATACTTATAACTCTGTAAAAAATCTTGTGTTAAAAAGCTGTGCCACAAATGTGCTTTGTATAACCATAACTTTTCCCTAAAACCCAATTCTTCATAGGTATATTCAGGAAGTTTAGAATAAAAGTAAGTATTTACTCGCTGCAGCTCTTCATCATTTTTTACGTAACCATTTTTAAGCAATGTTCCATACAGTTGTAGCGATAAGTTTGACAGTTTACTGGCAATAACATTTTGCATGCTAAGCTCTTTAGCTTGAACAGTTAATTCGTCAGAACGTGTGTCAATACTTCGGGTTATGTATTGGCTTTCAATAACCTTTTCAAGCTCAACAATTTCATAGGCAACATTCTTTTCTTCATTTTCAACCGCCATATTTTTTGCTTTGTCAAGCAGTTTTAAACTTTGCTTGTACAACCCTTTTTGATATAAAACTGTAGCAAAATCTAACTGCTCACGTATTTGAATTCTAATGTTTTTATGAGCAGGATTCATACGAAGACTAGTTAGTATTTGCTTATATAAATGAGCTTTTAAGTTAGATAACTGTTGCTTACTCACCACACCGCTATTTATAATAGCCTTTTCGTTATAACTCTTTTGTTTTTCAAGCAATTTAAAAAGCGCAAAAAATTTAGCATCTACATTACCTCCTAAACGACCAACATATAAATTAAACTGACGTTTTTCTGACTTCGATAAAGACTTAATCAAAACAAACAAAGCATCATTTTGTTGGTTGGAGAATGTAATTGGTTTACGCATAACTTTTTGTTTTTCAGTGTTTTGTTTTTGTTTTTTGTTGTTTTGATATCGTAACTAACCCATTAAAAAAGAGCCTGATAGAAAAGCCAATATATACATTTGGTTTTTATTTTGATAATCATAGTTAGATTTATGCAAAGCGATAAAATTCAAATTTTCGATACCACATTACGAGACGGAGAGCAAGTCCCAGGATGTAAATTAGATACCCAACAAAAGCTAGTTATTGCTGAAAGACTCGATTTTTTAGGAGTTGATGTAATAGAGGCAGGTTTTCCTGTATCCAGTCCAGGAGATTTCACATCAGTACAAGAAATAGCCAAATTGGTTAAAAATGCTGCTGTTTGCGGATTAACGAGAGCTGTAAGAAAAGATATAGAAGTAGCAGCAGATGCTTTAAAATTTGCTAATAAGCCTAGGATTCATACGGGTATTGGTACTAGCGATTCACATATTCAGTATAAATTCAATGCTTCGAAAGAAGAAGTAGTTAGACGAGCAAAAGAAGCTGTTTCGTATGCCAAAAACTTTGTAGACGATGTTGAGTTTTATGCAGAAGATGCAGGTAGAACCGATAATGCTTTTTTAGCCAAAGTTTGTGAAGAAGTTATAAAATCAGGAGCAACAGTGTTAAATATTCCAGATACCACAGGATATTGTTTACCTGAAGAATATGGAGCAAAAATTAAATACCTAAAAGACAATGTTAAAGGTATTGAAAACGTAATTATTTCTTGTCATTGTCATAACGATTTAGGGTTGGCTACTGCAAATTCTATTGCAGGAGCTATCAATGGTGCACGTCAGATAGAATGTACGGTTAACGGAATAGGAGAGCGAGCAGGAAATACAGCATTAGAAGAGGTTGTAATGATTTTAAAACAACACCCATATTTAAACCTTCAAACAGATATCAATACCAAATTACTGTACGATACAAGTATGATGGTTCGCGAACGTATGGGAATGCCTGTACAACCTAACAAAGCCATTGTAGGAGCAAATGCCTTTGCACATAGCTCAGGAATTCATCAAGATGGAGTAATCAAGAACCGTGAAACCTATGAAATTATCGATCCAGCAGATGTAGGAGTTACAGAAAGCGCTATTGTATTAACAGCAAGAAGCGGAAGAGCAGCCTTAGCTTACCGTGCAAAAAAGATAGGGTATGAGCTAACTAAAATTCAGTTAGATACAGCTTATAAAACGTTCTTACAGTTTGCTGACAGACAAAAAGAAGTAATCGATGAAGACATTCATCAGATTATGAAACAAGTTAATAAAATTTCAAAAATAGCTATAGCTTAATGGGAAAGACATTATTTGATAAAGTATGGGATGCGCATGTGGTAGACACTGTTAAAAACGGACCACAAATATTATATATAGACAAACACTTAATTCACGAAGTAACCAGTCCGCAAGCTTTTAACGAGTTAAAAGAGCGTAATATTCCAATTGCACGACCAGACAAAACAGTAGCAACAGCCGATCATAATACACCAACAGTAAATCAACATTTACCTATAAAAGACGAGTTGTCTCGAAACCAATTAGAGCAGTTGACAAAAAACTGTGAAGAAAACAATATCACTTTATATGGGTTAGGGCATCGTTATAACGGAATAGTACACGTTATGGCACCAGAATTAGGAATTACTCAACCAGGAATGACTATGGTTTGTGGAGATAGCCATACATCAACACACGGTGCTTTTGGTACTATTGCCTTTGGTATTGGAACAAGCCAAGTAGCTCAAGTATTTGCAAGTCAATGTTTGTTGTTAGAAAAACCTAAAAGCTTACGTGTAAATGTAAACGGTAAGTTGAAAAAAGGAGTGTTACCTAAAGATGTAATTTTATATATCATAGCTCAATTAGGAACAAATTCAGGTACAGGATATTTCTGCGAATATGCAGGAAATGTATTTGAAGAAATGTCTATGGAAGGACGTATGACTGTGTGTAATATGAGTATTGAAATGGGAGCTAGAGGAGGTATGATTGCTCCAGATGAAACCACTTTTGAATATGTAAAAGGACGTGAGTTTGCACCAAAAGGAGATGAGTTTGATAAAAAAGTAGCCTATTGGAAAACATTAAAAACAGATACAAATGCAGTATTTGATAAAGAGTATTCGTTTAATGCAGAAGACATAGAACCAATGCTTACCTACGGAACCAACCCTGGAATGGGGATAAAAATTTCAGAGAACATTCCCCAATTTAATGATGCTTCCTTTGAAAAGTCATTACAATATATGAACTTTAAAAAAGGAGCATCGTTAATCGATACACCTGTTAACTACGTATTTATAGGAAGCTGTACCAACTCTAGAATAGAAGATTTTAGAGTCGCAGCAAACTATATAAAAGGGAAACAAAAAGCAGCAAATGTAAACGCGTGGTTAGTACCAGGTTCACAACAAGTGGCAAAACAAATAAAGCGAGAAGGTTTACAAGAAGTTTTTGAAGCAGCAGGATTTCAATTACGTCAACCAGGTTGTTCAGCATGTTTAGCAATGAATGACGATAAAATACCAGAAGGAGAATACTGTGTATCAACTTCAAACAGAAACTTTGAAGGACGTCAAGGACAAGGAGCGAGAACCATTTTAGCAAGTCCGTTAATGGCAGCTGCTACGGCTGTTGAAGGAAAAATCACTGACTTTACAAAACAATTAAACTAATGGAGAAATTTGTTAAACTAATAGATACAGCCATACCGTTACCAACAGAAAACATAGATACCGATCAAATTATACCCGCACGATTTTTAAAATCAACCAATAAAGAAGGATTCGGAGATAATGTATTTAGAGATTGGCGTTACAAAAAGAACGGAAGTATAAATGAAGACTTTGTCCTAAACAACCCAAATTATACTGGAAGTATTTTAATAGCAGGAGATAACTTTGGTTGTGGTTCAAGTAGAGAACATGCTGCATGGGCATTAGCGGGCTATGGATTTAAAGTAGTAATCAGTAGTTTTTTTGCTGATATATTTAAAGGAAATGCACTTAACAATGGAATATTACCAGTACAGGTACCCAAAGAATATTTAGCAAAACTGTTAAAAAAAGTAACTGAATTACCAGATACAACCATTATAGTAGATTTAGAAAATCAAGCACTAAAAACACCTATAGGTAATGTAGATTTTGAAATCAATCCATACAAAAAGCTATGTATGATAAATGGTTACGACGATATAGATTTTTTAATTAGTAAAAAAGATACAATAACAGCTTTTGAAGCAACAATGAAATAAAAAGTAAAAAGATGAAGTACAACATAACGGTAATACCAGGAGATGGAATCGGGCCAGAAGTAACAGAACAGGCAAAAAAAGTGCTTAGAGCTGTTGGTAATGTGTTTGATCACACATTCTTATTTACAGAAACATTAATGGGAGCCTGTGCTATTGATAAAACAGGAAACCCGTTACCAGATGAAACTATTGAACAGTGTAAAAAGAGTGATGCTATTTTATTTGGAGCTATTGGAGATCCAAAATACGATAATGATCCTACAGCAAAAGTACGTCCAGAACAAGGATTATTGCGTTTAAGAAAAGAGCTAGGGTTGTTTTGTAATGTACGCCCAGTAAAAGCATATGACACGTTACTTCAAAATTCACCATTAAAGAAAGATAGAATCGAAGGAACCGATATTTCTATTTATAGAGAACTGACTGGAGGAATCTATTTTGGAATTAAAGAATTGAGTGATGACGGACAACATGCTTTTGATGGTTGTTCATACACCGTAGAAGAAATTGAAAGAATGGCGCACTTAGCTTTTCAGGCAGCTCAAAAAAGACGTAAAAAATTAACATTGGTAGATAAAGCCAACGTATTAGAAACGTCAAGGTTATGGCGTAAAGCAGTAACAGCATTGGCAACACAATATCCAGATGTTGAAGTTGACTTTTTATTTGTAGATAATGCTGCAATGCAATTAATTTTAAATCCAAAACAATTTGATGTAATTCTAACAGAAAATCTTTTCGGAGACATACTTTCTGATGAAGCAAGTGTTATAGGAGGCTCTATAGGTTTGTTAGCATCAGCTTCAGTAGGAAAAGAAAATGCATTATTTGAACCTATTCATGGATCTTTTCCACAAGCAAAAGGAAAAGATATAGCAAATCCGTTAGCTTCTATTTTATCTACAGCAATGTTATTAGAACATTTAGGTTTAATGCAAGAAGCTAAAGTAGTAGAAGTAGCCGTTCAAAAATCATTAGAATTAGGAATTACTACAGAAGACATCAATTCAGAAAATCCATTTTCTACTAGTAAAGTAGGAGATTTTATAGCGGACTATATCTATAACCAAGAAGATAGTGATATGAACTTCCAAAATATACACATGGGGCAAAGCACTATTATATAAGTTATAAACACTATAAATTAACCGTAAACTTCCTTTAACTACTGCTGTTAGAGGAAGTTTTGTTTTTAAGTTGTTGATAGCGTGTTTGTTAATTGTTTAAAAAACCGCTACTTTGTTTAATATTTAATATTTTATGATTTTTCTGTTTAAATATTCTTTTTTTTAACACTTTTTACGGTTTTGTTTTAAAAATATGGATCTAAAGTGTAGATTTACAGCGAATTAAAAAACCCTTCATATTATGAAAAAAACAAAATTAGCCCTAATTATGGGCTTGTCTGTAGGTGTGTTCTTCACCTCATGTTCAAGTGAAAACGAACAAATTAAAGAGTCAGGAGTTATAGAGCAATCTAGCGATAACCCAGGACTTAAACCAGTACCTCAAGAGGTAGTTGACGCCGTAGCTAAATTAGAGCTAAATGTAGATCATATTCGTTATGATAATTTTTACTTTCCTGATGGAACTTCAGAAGTACGCTTATTCTTAGAAGAGGATGTTGTAATGACAGAACAAGAATTATTCACTTTGGCAGATGCTAAGGATGAGAATCAATCTGGTCGTCAATACTCAACCAACAGTTTGGTATCTCAAGGTAGAAATATTTCTATCATAGGATATACAGGTGGTGGTGGATACGGTCTTTCTAGTAAAGAGCAAACAGCATTACAATGGGCGGTAGACAATTATAACCGTTTAAGTGGTGTGTCTATTAGCTTTACCCTAAGCTTTGGTACAGATTATTCTAACAAAGATATGGTAGTATACCGAAATCCAAATCAATCTGGATCAGGTGGTAGCGCAGGTTTTCCAAGTGGAGGTTTACCTTACAAATGGGTACAAATCTACGGATTATCAGGGTACACAACGAATGTAAACGAGCATGTAATTACACATGAAATAGGACATTCAGTAGGATTTAGACATACAGATTGGTTTAGCCGTCAAAGTTGTGGACAAAATACTAACGAAGGTACTGCTGGTGTAGGAGCTAACCATGTGTCTGGTACACCAACAGGATACGATCCAACTTCAATTATGTTAGCGTGCTTTAGCTCTAACGAAGATGGAGAGTTTAATGGTAATGATATTACAGCACTACAAAACATGTACTAAGAATTAACTAACCTTAATACATATTGTAAACCACCGATTAAAGTCGGTGGTTTTTTTATTGCATATATTCCTTAGTTCATCATTTATTTTCCTGAGCTTATAAAAAAGACGTTTTAAAAAACGTAAGATCAAAATACTTTTGAGGTATCTAATTATAAAAAACACACCATTATGAACCCAAAAAGAGAACTTATTTTTTTAAGAACATTTGCAGTAAGTGTAACAGCACTAATAGGAGTTTTAACTACTGTAGCCTTTAAAAATAAAGGAAATACACAGTTTGATACCATTGATGTAAAAAGAATTAATATCATAGAAAATGACGGAACGGTAAAAATGCTTATTACTAATGCGGCAAATTTTCCTAGCAAAGGCGATGAAATTAACGGAAGAGTATATCACGAAAGAAAAAAGAGAGCAGGAATGCTTTTTTATAACGAAGAAGGTATAGAGTGCGGCGGATTTATTTATGATGGTAAAAAAACTGAAAAAGGACATAGTTCAGGATTATCGTTAACGTTTGATCAATACGATGGAGATCAAGTAATGCAACTCATAACTACTGATGCAAAGAGAGACGGAAAACGATACAAAGCAGGTAGGTTGGTGTTTAATGATAGAGGAGATAACGAAACCCAAGAAATGACTCAAAAAATAAGTAAAGAATTAAGAACAATTAACGATCCGGCTGAGAGAAGAGCTAAGTTTAAAGAATATCAACAAAAAGGAATGATAGGTGGAGTACCAAGAGTAGCTTTGGGACAAACACCAGGAAAACAAAACGGATTGTTTTTATATGATTCTAACGGAAAAACAAGAGCTAAGTTTATTATAGACGAGGATAATAAAATAAAATTAGAAGCCTATGATGAAAAAGGAAATACAGTAAGTACTTGGCCAGAAGATAAATAGAAATACTAGAGTTTGCGGTGAGATTCTTCCAAAAGTTTCATCGCAAATTTGATATATTTGTGAGTACTGATATGAAAACAAACACATCCTTTTTTAGAGAAAATGCTACATTTTTAATCTTTCTCTTCATCTTTTGCTGGATATTTATTCTAAAAAATCAATTTGGAGTTTCAAGTTCTTGGGAGGATTTTATTTTTCATCCAGATGCACCCTTTTGGTTTTTCTTAAAAGCAATTTTCATTTTCTGGTGGGTACGTTTTATTAAAACACGCATTAATAAAAGTTCTAAAAAACAAACACCGTTATTAAAAAAATACCTATTGTTTTTTGGAGTAGGATTGTTATCCTATTTGGTTATAGGAAATATTTTCGGCTTAATAATATCTTTTATTTTCGATACCTATTCCAGAAATTTTGGCTCCCTATATCACTTGGTGTATAAGAGTATAGGATCAATTATTGATTTTATAATCTTTGGAGGCTTTTCACTTGCTTATTTATATTATAAAGAAAATGTAGCCTATCAAAAACAAGTAATTGCTTATGAAATGAGTAAAGCAAGAAATGAAATAACACAATTAAAAACACAATTAAACCCTCACTTTTTATTTAATAATTTAAATGTTTTAGATCAGCTTATTGAAGAAGACACCGAAAGAGCTTCTCTGTTTTTAAATCGATTTGCAGAGTTATATAGGTATAGTTTACATAGTGCAGACAAACAATTGGTTTCATTAAAAGAAGAGTTGCTTTTTGCAGAAGGATATTTTAAGTTAATGGAAGAAAAATATCAGGGATATTATCAACTACACATAGCCCCAGTATTGTATACAAAAAACATTGTAGTACCACCATTTTGTTTACAAGTTCTTATAGAAAATGCAATCACTCATAATAAAGGAACATTTGAATCTCCTGTACATATTACCATTGCAGAGGATAAAGGAATTAAAGTAACGAATAACAAAGCGTTGTATTCTAAAAAAAGAAAAGGTAATGGAGTGGCGTTGGCTAACCTATCAAAACAATTTGAACTGCTTGCTGAAAATACTATTAAGATATCCAAAACTGAAAAAGAGTTTGAAGTTGTTTTACCATTAATACCATCCCATAAACCTGTTTAGAAATGATAAAAGCACTTATAGTTGAAGATGAGTTACCAGCTAGAAAAAAGCTAAAAAAATATATAGAAAGTTATCATGAACCTATTACTGTGGTAGATGAGTTTGAAACGGTAGAAGAGGTGTTTCAGTTTTTTGAATCAACTTCTGATATTGACTTAATTTTTTCTGACATAGAACTACGAGACGGTAATGTTTTTGATGCTTATAAAAAGCTAGCAATTCAAACACCAATTATATTTATTACAGCTTACAACCAGTTTTGGATGCATGCTTTTGAAACCAGTGGAATAGAGTATTTATTAAAACCTTATTCGTTTGAACGGTTTGAAAAAGCAGTAGACAAGTACTCAAGCTTAAAAAACTCAATGAAGGTTGAAAGTGACCATAATGTTTTACAAAAATTAGATGCTTACTTAGCAAATCAAACAGCTCAAACACCTAAAAGCTACCAAGACTTTATCGCTGTTAAATCCTCTCAGTATACCTATTTCTTAAAGATGGATGAGGTGGTGTATTTTCAAGCAGATTACGGAATTGTAACAGCATACGATACAAGTAATAAAAAACATGTATTAAATCAATCTTCTTTAAAAATGTTAGAAGAAATGATAAACCCTAACGTGTTTTTTAAAATTAATAGGAGTGAACTGCTTAATAGAAACTATATAGAAAAGATAAGTAGGTACAATAAAAATGTTGTGGCTATCAATCTAAAAAATAGCAAAACAGTTTTAAAAACCAGTCAAAACAAAACAGCAGAGTTTGCAAAGTGGTTAGGGTTATAAAATAGGTGATTGCATTCATTACGAGGAAGATATGACGAAGTAACCTGTTTGTTTAGAACTCAAAACTTAGAGATTGCTTCGCTTTAGTCTGTCTTGAGTCTTTCGACTTTGCTCAAGATAAACTTAAATCGAAAGGCTCGCAATGACGTTAACCTATACAATAGTATACTGTCATTCCGAACGGTAGGAGTAATCTCATTCAAAAGGGAAAAGCCATTTAATCTGATATAGTAATAAAAACAAAACGGTTTAGATAAACATCCAAACCGCTTTTGTTGCAATATTATTCTACATGCGTAAAAACCTTAGCTACAATTTTCCATTCATTCTCTATTTTGGTTAGAGATAGGTAGTCGTAATAATTATACCCTAACATTGGTACATGTAATTTTGCCATGGCAATTTTCCCCATAATATCAACTCCAATAATTTTCATGTTAAAAGATTCCTTCAAATCATTAGGACTTTGTCTGTTAGCAACTCCTTCAATATAATCTTCAGAACTTTTAAAATAATCAGCCCCCTTAATGTCTCCATAAATAGGAGCATTGTTATAAAAGCATGATTGAAGTTTTTTAATATCTCCATAAAAAATGCCCTCAAAGTAGTTCGTTACTAAAAGTTCTATTGCTGTTATATTTTCTTTATACATCCTTTTAATTTTTAAATAGCATGACCAACGGTGTGTCCACCAGCCACATTCATAGTTTCACCTGTAACAAAATTTGAAAAAGCTAAATAGTAAGCAGCTTCAGAAATATCAGTTACCTCACCAATACGGTTTAGTAAGTGTAACCCTGCTAAACTATCGGCATCTTCAATACCTATTTTTCCTTGTAAGGGACTTCTAATAATACCCGGAGCAATAGTGTTTACTTTAATATTATCATTTCCAAACTCAGCAGCTAACTGTCTGGTTAAGGCGTGAATAGCACCTTTGCTCATTAAAGGAGCAGTAGCAGGAAAACCAGCAATAGCATGATCTACTAAAACAGTGCCTATATTTATAATAGCTCCATTTTTTTGTTCCACCATACTTGGAATAACAGCTTGAGAAGCAAAGTAAGTTCCCTTTAAATTCACATTCCAGTACAACTCTAAATCGCTTTCCTCAACCTCTAAAAAAGGTTTAGGAGCAAAGATTCCTGCGTTGTTAATTAACACATCTAAACCGTTAAATTTTTCTAAAGCTAAGGCCACTAGTTGTTTACTCGTTTCCTGTTTACTAATGTCTCCAACAAGAAGCGCAGCGTTTACCGGACTACCTAAGTCTTTATAAGCTTTTTGTAAGTTTTCTTCGGTAGAAGCATTCATTACTACATTGCATCCTTTTTCTATAAAAAGTTTAGCAATTTCTTTACCAATACCTGTTGAAGCTCCTGTAATAATTGCAGTTTTGTTTTTCATGAGTCTTATTTTTTAGTTCCTAAATATTGTTTACCATCGTGCCCCCAATTACCTAAAGGAATTTCTTCAATTACAATATGGGTAGTTGCAGGATTTTTTTGAAGTACATCAACTAAAAGCTGTGTTGTTCCTTCAATAAGTTGACGTTTTTGTTCTTGGGTTACCTGTTCGTCGGTAACTTTAATGTTTACAAAAGGCATAATAATATGTTTTAAAATTATGCTACAAAGTTGCGGTGGATACACAACTTTACACAGGAGCTATGTCACACCTTTAAAGTGATGTATGTCACATACAAACAATAAGAAATATTAAAAACTAAGAATTAAGCCTGCTAAGAGTTTCTCTAGAAACGCCTAAATAAGCAGCAATCATTTTTTTAGGAACACGTTGAAAAAGGGTAGGGTATTGTTCTAACAGCTGGTTGTATCGTTCTTTTGCAGAATTTTGTAAGAGCGATACAATTCTCTTTTGAAGAGCTATTCTGCCCATTTTACTCTTTTTAGCCCAAAAACGTTCCATTTTGTGCATAGAGGCAGTAAGTTTATCACGGTTTTCGTAAGTAATGTATAGTAGTTCGCAATCTTCAATACAATCAATTGCAGTTTTAGAAGGTAGTTGCTTTACAAACGATTCATAATCGGTAATCCACCAATTTTCCATAGCAAATTGAAGAATATGCTCTTTACCGCTATCCTCAATAAAATAGCTCTTTACACAACCTTTAACAACCCAATATTCTTTATTTGCAATTTCGCCCTCTTGCAGTAAATATTGATGTTTACGTTTAGTAATAGGCTGAAAAAAACTGAGAATATAAGTGAATTCCTCATCAGTAAGAGGTATAATTTCTTCAATATGTCGTCGTAAAGGATGTGTCATTAAGACGGTACTATTTTCTTTTTACTATATGCAAATATAGTTGTAAAGTAAGTAGTATTAGAAAAAAAGTGTTTTTGCATACCGTCATTACGAGGAGGGTGTGACGAAGTAATCTGTAAGTAGGTAACTCTAAACTTAGAGATTACTACGCTTTATTCATAATGACTATATGTTTTATGACCTTCAAGAAAATCTTTGAAAATCAAGACAGCAGCGGTGGATGTAAGATAAAAAGCTGTTTGAGCGGTAGCGAGTTCTTTTTATCAGTGGAAGGTGTCGTAGTATTTTCTTACGATTTTATTGTAAGTCTTGATTTTTGTTTCTTTTTATCAAGAAAAAGAATATAAAACTCCTTTTTATCGTCATAACGAGGAGGATACGACGAAGTAATCTGCTTATTTAGAATTTTAAACATAAAGATTTAGCCACTTACGGTTTCTCCCTCTAGTTGAAATGATATTAACAAACGGCAAACCGTCATTCCGAACGGTAGTGAGGAATCTCACTCAAAAGTGTTACTCTTATTCTTTTATTGTAATCCCTGTCAGTTCGAGTGATTTTTATTGAGTGATAACGAAATAAAAATTGTATCGAGAACTATTCGAATAGTTCTAAACTTATACCTCCAAACATAAATATTACTTTAGACTGATCGAAATGACGTCATAACGAGGAGCAATAACGACGTGGTTATCTCATTATTTAAAAGTCTATACTCTAACAGCGAAGAAATCTTTTGTATTGAGGCTAATTTTGAACAATGTTAGTATAAGTACCTATTAAGTACAAACAAAGTACATGTTTCGTATTTGGTTAGTACAAAGAGATTTAATGAAAAATGTTCTGGTTTTTTTAACGAAAAAATTGTAGGTTTGATACGTTGAAATTGCTAAGGATTACTTCAACAAAGAAAAAAATATAACTAAAAAGCGATGCTATGAAATATAGAACTATGCTGTTGTTTAATAACAGAGAGATAGAAGTACTAACCTATAACTTTGGTTTTAATAGAAATATAAACGTTTCTGACCAACCCACAAGCTCCGCAAACTTTGCAGGTTTAGAATTAGAAATAGAATCTGGTGGTAATACCGATATTGAAGAATGGGCTTGTAAAGAAAATGCTATAGACCAACTAGAGTTAAAAATATACTACCCATATTTAAAAGGAGGCTCTAAAAAAATGACTTTTTTTGATTGTTACCTAAAGAAATACGAAACAGTATTTTCTAATACAAACGATCAGCCTATAAAAGACCGATTAATTATTACGTGTGCAGGAGTAAAAATGCCTAACGCTTCGCTAGAATATTCTACCTATTGGAGAAAAACACTTTCTGGAGCCCAAAACGAAGTAACTAATAATGGCAGTACCGTTTCTAGTGACGGTACAAACTTTAGTGTAACCCCAAAATTATCGTAATATGCCAAGTTTTGTCCCCCTAGGAATTGCTGATTACAGCGGAAATAATGAAAGAGGCTTTGTACAATTTACTTACCAAATAGCCGATAATAACGCCAAAGAACTAACGCTACAAATTAGAGATGGAAACTCGGTGATTTATGAAGAAAAAATAACTGATGCTAACAAACTAAAACAAGGAGAACACATTTGGAAGTGGGATGGGTTTGATAGCGGAGGAATTTTAGACACTGCTAAACTAACACAATACGAAAATTTAAACCTGTATACTATTGGAGTAGATAACTCAAATAACTATAGCAGAAAAAAGTTAGATTTTAGTATGCGTTACGATGAGGTTAAATGGGTTGATGTAAAGATTGATAAAAACTCTAAAAGAATAGATGTTACACTACGTGTTAACTTAAAAGATGGAGGAGCAAGAGGGTTAGAGTGTAGAGAAGTTATACAAAGAGATCATCTTAACCCGGGAATGAGAACTTCAAAAGAAGTATGTCCTTGGGATGAAATACCTCAGGGAGACTTGATTACTGGTAAACCTCCTTTAACAGCACGTACAAGAAGTTTTGAAGACTTAGAAAGGTTGGCTTTAGATGGTATTAATTATCACTGGGGCAGAAACAGTGGGAACTACATAGCAAAAGATGTTGATATTGATGGTGAAAAATACGAAGTTTATGTAAATGCAATAAATACAACGGAGAAAGCAATGGATGATGTTAGTCTAATTTTTAATACTAACAATTCTTGGATGCGTTCGGGAAACCCAGGAACTGTAGAAGACCCTATCTCTTTTGTAGGAAATATTTTCTCTAGAGAAGCTGTGTGTTATAATGTTGGGTATATTTATGAGTATTTTTACAAAAATAATTGGGATTATCAAACTTCAATTAATGAAGATAACGAGTTCAAAGAAACTTCAGCGCATGAAATAGGGCACACTATTTTAAAAGCGTATGGAGGCACATTTTATTCGTATGGTCACAAAGGAAGTGTAAATACCGTTACTCAAAGTAGAAATTCTTCAGCTCCTTCTTATCCTTCTTCAGGAGAGATAGATATAATGCCTTATTATAGAAATACACCACACCCTCCTTACAATAAGTCATATAATAGAACAATTGCATCAACAAAAGATGTTCTCTCATTAATTTGGTTGTCAAAATTATCTCTAAAATGAAAAAAATATATCTATTATCCGTAATACTATGTATAACCTCTTGCTCGTCTTATTTTTCGAGAAGTTTTACTGAAGGAAATGTTTATAATTACAAAACAAAAAGGGCAATTGAAAATGCGATTGTTTTTGTTAAAAGTAATAATGAATATATTGAAGAAACTAAAACTAGTTCTAATGGAGGTTTTAGTTTTGAAGCAAAAAAACATTTTAAAATTGGATATGACTCTAGAGACTTATCAACTAAATTCTTTATAAAAAAAGGAAATTTAATCTCTGACACCTTAAGTTCCTATGGAGGAAACGATATTACTAAATATGACTCTATTTTCTTAAAACCAATTAATAAGTAATAGTATCTAAACTCTGATATTAATAGAAGTTAGCTTTGTATAAAGTATCAGGTTTGATATTTAATTATAATGAAAAAGTTATTTTTATTTACTCTCTTGTTGTTTTTACTTTCTTGTAAGAAAAAGATAGACTATTATCACGGTTATATTTATAGTAAAGAGAAAAAGCCTTTAAGAAACTTAAAAGTAGTAGAAGACGACACCCTTAAAACTTTTAGTTTAACAGATGAAAAGGGATACTTTAACATACCAGAGTTAAATAGTTTCGGAGGTAATTTAGTTGTATACACAGAAAATAATAAGGTGATTGATACTATATATACGATATTCTCAAATCGTGGAGAAAAATTGAATTATCGTTTTATTAATGGAAAAAGCGACACTCTTTTTATAGACACGAGTAGGTTTAAATAGTTGTAGAAATCTCATTCAAGGATGCTACCATACCTTTTTAATGTTACTACGAACGCGGTATGAGGAGTCTGTTTATTTAGAACTCACAACTTAGAGATTGCTTCGCTTTAGCCTGTCTTGAGCAACAGCCGAAAGGCTCGCAATGACGTTAACAAACAGCAAACCGTCATTCCGAACGATAGAGAGAAACCGTAAGGTTCAGCGTAGCTAAATCTCACTCAAAAGAGTTACCCTTATTCTTTTATTGTAATCACTGTCAGTTCGAGTGATTTTTATTGAGTGATAACGAAGTAAAAATAGTATCGAGAACTATTCGTCAAACATAAAAATTACTTCACACTATTTGCAATAACGTCATAACGAAGAGCGATAAAACACCCTATAAAACATTGAGAATTTTGTTAGTTATACTAGTAAACACCTCATACCCATTAAAAACTATAATAAAAAGAGTATATAACATAAAAAAGTACGAGCATACAGCTCGTACTTTTTACGTTATAAAATTTTGTTTGAAACATCAAACACTACTGTTGTCTGTTACATAACAGTAGTGTTTGGTGTTAAACAACAGTACTGTTGTTAATTAAGCAACAGTAAGACTAAATGTAGAATCACCTACCATAATATCCTTTAAAAAGCGTTCAGAGTTTCCTGTTGCCTGCGTTTTAACTCTAACACGATAGTTACCAGCAGCAAGGGTAGGAGCTTGACCAATAATCTTCTTATAGCTGTTTTGTGCCAAATAAGAAACTTTGGTTTCGGTACCATCTTCGGCAACAAAATACAAACCAACTTCAGGTAAGTCACCAGCAATCTTTAAACGCAAACCATTCAGCTCAAACAATCCGTTGGCAGATAAGGTAGTATTCGTAGTTGCTGTAGTAATATCTTTTAAATTATTAATAACCGTGTTGGTAATAGGAGCAGTTACTTTTTGTAGCGGAATATCGTCTTTAATTTCGTTGATTAACTTTCCGCTGTTGAGGTTTACGTGTAGTTTATGAGTTTCAGGATTAAAACCATCCTCCTCGGTATCAAAAACTCCAGAAATAGAATACCCAATATTTAATAAAGGTAGGTTAATATTATCGCCGTCTTCTATCGACTCGATAATCTCTTCATAGTAAGAATTAAGCACCGCCACAATATCGGTTTTACTTACTAGGTTACGTTTACTCAACATTTTATCAATCAACTCGTCTTGATTAATAGTACGCTCTGTTAATACGCGTGCTGAGTAGTTAGTTTCATCGGTTAACTTGTTTTCAATTAAATAGTACTTCATCATATTGATTTTTAAATTACATACTTTTTCTTTTGAATCCTTTTTGGGGTAGTAACAGTCGGGGTATTGGAGCAATAACCAATACATGCCAAAACAATTACTAACCTTGGTGTTATTCATCACCAAATAGTCAGGTACAAGAGTACCTTAATAGCATTAACTTCGTAAAGATGTTGTAAAATTGAATGTGATTGAATAGTAATAAGAGATAGCAATTTACTTTTTACAAACAATTTTTATAGCTGACACTAAAATAGTTTTTTTTCGTTTTAACTCTCTGACTTTATGAGTTTTTTAACGTTTTAGGAAGTGTAGGGAAGGTATGGAAAAAGAAAACGCGGATGTGGAATCCGCGTTGTTTATACTTTTACCTCTAAAAACTAGATAGAAGAAATATTTTTAGGTAAAAACCATTTATTTAAAGTTGTTAAAGCCGGATCTGATAATTTTTGTGTAAATAAAACAGCTAATCTTTTTTTAGGTCTAGAACAGGATACGTAGAAAAGATTTCTATTACGTTCAAAAGCTTCGTTTTTGTTAGCAGGATAACCATTAGCTTCCCAACTTAGGAACTGATCCCAGTTATATTTATTCCATCCTCTACCACAGACGACTAACACATTTTCAAATTCAGCACCTTTAACACCATGATTAGTTGAGAATGGGGTTTTATCATCAATGTATTTTGCAAGCTCTATTATTTCTGAGTATTGAATAGACTTGAGTTTCTTTATTTTTGAGATAAATTCTTTATCAGTTTTATTTTTATATTCAGTCAAGTCTTTAAGTTGCAAGAATTTCTCTTCTGACTCTTCAATTTTAGCAGATAAACGAGGTTTTTGTGTTTCTATTAAGCAGTCAATAATATCTCCGATAGTACCTGTGTTTCTGAGATTAATTAACTTATTTAAACTTTCATTCCAAACTTTTTTATCATTATGATTTCTCAATCTGGGGGTTCTAATTCCAATTGCTTTTAACATTTCTCCATATTTTTTTTTATTGAAGTGCTCAGAAACTGGTTCAAGAATGTTTACAAGATAGTCTATGTATTTGTCTTGCATTTTAAGATAATCATCAGGGTATTTAAAAACTTTAGTTAGGTTACTATATCCCTGTTCTCGTGCAAGAACAGAATTAGTTAGCATTAAAATCTTAGTTTTTTCAGATGTAAATTCCCAACCTTCCTGTATAAGTTTATCTTTTACAATTCTAAAATAATTACCAACTTCACCCTCTGGTAGATCCCCTGTCCAATGTCCACCACCTTTACCATCTCGTCTTATACCTGTCCATTTATTTGTATGAAATACTTTAATTTCACCTGAGGATTTAGGGTCTTTTTCATTTTGATGAAGATTAGGGCGCATTCTATTTAGAAACTTAACAATGTTCTTTTCAGACCTAAAATTTGCATTCTTCCCAATTTCCTTAATCTTGTCAGAAGCCATTTTACCAATTCTATTATCATAAATTTTTTGCCAGTGATCTCCGAATAGTCCAATTTGAATACCAATATTAGACTCTATCAAATTTAATTTTATAGCTTTACCTAATTCTGAATCGGTATCTTGGTATTCATCAATAAATATTATAGGGTATTGATTCTTCAGAATATTTCTAAACTTCTCTTTTGAGAGAAAGGAAGTAAAAAGTTGTATTACATTATCATGATGAATATATATATATTTCTCCGATGCATTTCGATAACCTAAATCGTATACAATTTTTTGCTTTCTTAATCCGCCTGCATCATCAATTTTTTCATTAAGCTTATTATCTCCTAATAGAGGTATTTGTTCTCTCATTTGGGATTGAAAGCTTTTTAATATTGACCAACAGAAACCATGTATTGTATCAACTAAAACTATTGGATGATTGTCAATTCTACTTTTAATCTCATCTGTAGCAATATTGGTATAGGTAATGCATGCTATTTTTTGAGAGTTCTTTTTAAGTGTATCAGTTTTTGATTTTATTAAATATTTTAAAGCTTCTATTAGAGAGTATGTTTTACCTGCACCAGCACCAGCTTCAACACGAAATGAACTACTTTTATCTAATGCATTGTATATTTTTTTTAGAGTTTCTTCAGATGCTTTTTCAGCTGGGTTATTCATAGAATTCTATTTTATTAGATCGGTACTTAAAACTTTATTTGATTCATTTTCTGATAGCCATAATAAACCTTCTTTTATATATAGAGGAATCGTCCAATTCGATTTTTCATAGGCATATTTTATAGCAAAGTCAGTTTTCTTTGAACTATACTTTTTAGCTTTTTTAAAAGCTTTTATTTCTAAATTTTTTCCTTCAGTTTCAGATATTTTAAAAAGCTCAGGATTGGAAATTATAAAAGCATCTTCAAAACTTCGTCCACAACATCCTTTTGAATCTTCTTCAATTTGGTAAGCAATTCTTCTTACACCTTCAATTTTATCTTCTGTTTTTTTAGAACGAATTTTGGCTAAATCAACATTATTACTAGTATACTTAAACCATTTAATTAATCCACTGTTACTTGACTTTTCACCTATTGAAACAGGGCAAGCCTTGTATCTAATTCCTTTTTTTGTTTTTTCAGGCTTGGTTGAGTCAAGATCAGTTATTATTAATGTTTTTAACTCTAAATAGTCCAAGAATTTATAAAAGTGATGTGCGTATGCGCCACCAATTTCTACTATAGAGGTAAATTGATTAGAAAGGTTACATTCATCTAATTTTTTAATGAATTCAGGCATTAGAATTCTTTCGGTAGGTCCTTCAATCATAATGGCCTTATCTGCAAAGAATAAATCACATTTAGTTAAAGTTAGGTATTTATGAATAAAATTTTTGTCTGTTTCATTTTCTGACTTGCTAAATTCTTCATTAAGGTCTTTAATATATGTTTGTAATTCATTCTCTCCTTTGGAAAGAAAATAGCGTATAGATTCAAAGTCGGCTTCATTTGCTATGTGAGTTGAGTGTGTTGTTACAATAAATTGAACAGGCCAATTTTTTCCATTATTTAACTGTTTAGAAAATGTATCTGCAATTTCATAGAGTTTTCGAATAAAGACTTCTTGCATTTGAGGATGAAGATGAGCCTCTGGTTCTTCAATAAAAATCACATGATTTTTAGGCTGTATTTCATCGGATTGAAATTGCCTGAAGTAATCAAATAAATGAAATAAGATAAATATTAGGTTTCTTGAGCCTAATCCATTGTATGTTTCAGGAAGATTTATTCCATGAGGTTTCTCGTATAGTAGTTTCGTGTTTTTTTCAATAATAGTTTTAGCATCAAAAGTTGTTTTGGTAGTAAATTTTGAGTCACTTAACCCTGGGTATCCCATAATCTCTAGTGCTGGAATTAAAGCTTCAACTTTAGAATTAAAATCGGAATCCACAGTTGTTTGTATTTGTTTTACAACCATGTCCAGATCTTGTGATTTTTTTTGCATTTCATCTGGCGCAGAATCTTTAGAAGCGTTACTGAAAATACTACTAAGAACTTTTCCTAAAACATCATTTTCTTTTATAGTTTCATCATCTAACCAACGTTGTGCATTGATGAAATCTGTTCGAATTAAACGTTTGTAATTTTCAAATTCAGTTTTTGAAATATTAGTAGAATCTTGAGTATCAATAGCGATAATCTCAAAATCATAATACATCGGTATTCGTTCTCTTAAAACCTCAAATAAATCGTAAGTATTTTTATCTGTTAAGTCAGAGAAAAAAGCATCTATTTTTCCATCTTGTAGTCTGTATGATATTTTAATTTTAGCCTTTTCTATATTTTCATCTAGGTCAATTATAAAATTGCTAAGTACACCATAATCATCTTTGTTGTCAGAGTAATCTATGAGTAAAGACATATTAATACTTGGAAGTAATCTTCTTATTAAAGAATCATTTCTCTCATCCAATTTAGCTTTCAAAGCTTTTGAAAAACAAGAAAGAGAAGCAAGACTAAAATCTTCAAGTTTAAATTTATCTCTTTTGGAAAATCGTCGAAATATCTCAGTCAAAGAAGTCTTACCTGAGTTATTACGACCAACTATAACTGTTGTTTTATCCTGTAATGAAAGACTAACGTTTTTTAAAAGTCTGAAATTCTCTATTTTAATTTTCTCTATTTGCATATAAAACTATGTGTGAGTAGGTGAAAAAGGTGTTTTTTAATCAATAATATTTATGTGTAATTAGGCTTTTGACCTTAACAGTTATTAGAAATCCGACACAAAATATAAAACTAATACTAAGTGATCTTACGGTTTTCCGCAACACAAATTGCAGATATCCGCAAAACATACATTATTACACATATAATTACCATTTAATAACACAATAGTTATTATAGCTAATGATATTTTACTACTTTTAAAATGTTAATATGCAGTTGTATAGCGTTTTAATACATGTTGTACTAACAACATAAAAACAAGTATAGTTGTGTATAACAACAACCAACAAACTAAACTTTATAAATATTATGAAAACCCTGAGCACTTGCTTAGCACTCTTTTTTTATGTGCTTTGCGTTAACGGACAAACACAAACTATTAACTGTGAATCCGAAATAAAAAAGTTGAGTAGTACCTATGAAAACTACAACAAAACATTAGAAGAAAAGAAGCAAGAAATAGACGAAACAAAAAAGTCGATTACCCAAGAAAGTCTAGATAAGCTTAGTACTTTAATTAAAGACAGAAAAGCGTATATAGATTCACTAAACCTTACCTATACTAAATTTACTAGTTATAAAAATGTATGTACAAGCATTCCTGCTGATTCAATAACTAGTTGGTTTCCTCATAAAGAACCACCTACACGAGAAGCCATAGCCAAAGAAGCTGAACAAGAAGAAACGGTAGAAGAACCTGTAACCTACAGCTATTTTAACGAGGATGTAATTATTAGTGAAGACATTAACGGAGCAGAGAGGACATCTAGAGAGAAAAAAGTATTCAATCAGGTATTAAAGCAAGTAAATCAAGAAGCTTACTTTGGAGATATTACCATACCTAAAGAAGGGCAGGAGTTTTGTTTTTATGATAATGAGCATAAGCGCCAAGAAACAGCAAAGTATAAGTTTAAAAAGATAGATATTGAAATCCGTGATGGTAGCTTAGCAGATATCCAAGTATTGGTAGAGTATAAGGGAAGTTTACTATTGTTTGAAAATTATGTAGGGGTAAGTTTTTTACGATATGGGTATTGGGCATCTAAAAACTACCTTTTCTATTCACAAAAACAACCAACAACCAATGTTGATGAAAAAGAGTTTGAAAACCTTCGTATTCGTTTAAGTGATGTACTCATGTATAAGTATAAAATAGGAAACAACTACGTACCACACGACTTAACGTTAGAACTGCCTAAAGAAGATATTGATGGAAACGAAACCAACCTAACAGCACCAGCAACCTATCAAATAAAACAAGATACTTACTTAGATAAAATAGTAGAGCTACGTGCTTATACCGACTTTTTAGCACTCTTTGGTGAGTCTGACAACGGATTGGTGCAGTTAGAAGGAAGCGCGAAGTTTTATGTATTTCCTTTTTCAAGACAAATCTTTAGTTCTTCAATGCAGTTTGAGTTTTTAAAGTCGATTACACCTTACGTACACTACGCTAAGTTTGAGGAAGATAAAGGGTTGGTTGCCGCAACAGGTGGTGTAATAGGAAATACGTTAGATTTGGTAGAAAAACGCTTTTTAACCGTTGGAGGAGAAGTAAACTTCTTTGAAGTGTATCAAAAAAACTATCCTATGAAAATGAACTTTTTTGGTACGGTAGACTATAACTTAACAAGAGTTCAAAACGATACCCAAGGGGTAGAAAACTTAAAAGCATTGAGTTATGGAGGAGGAGTAAGTTTATCATCAAAACGATTTAACAACTTCGGATTCAATTACAAGTTAGGACTTCACTGGTTTGATTATAAAAGCTATAACGGGTCTAGTACTATAGATTTAGATTTTAAAGTACCCGTAGTAAAAAATCAAGCAGAGGTGTTTTATCACCCTAACAAAAACCCAAACCAAGCCATTTTTGCAAGACTAGTAACCTATAACTACAAAGGAAGCGAAAGCGATGAGGCCTTTTACCAATTTCAATTTGGATATAAGTTCTCCATAGGCTCAAGAACAGTAAAGAAATAAAACATAAAAAGAGGTTATTTGTTAAGAATAACCTCTTTTTATATAACAGTTTTATGAGTTCTATTAAAATCTAACAAAATTCTAATTTCATCGTGTCACCTCGAACCTATGTGAGAGGTCTCAAGGCAATGAGTTACACCTTTTAATAAGGTTCAGCGTAGCTAAATCTTATAATTGCATGTTAGGAACTGTTAAGAATGTTCTAGACTTAAATTAAACAGATTCCTCCTCGTACCTCGTTCGGAATGACAGTATACTGTTGTATAGGTTAACGTCATTGCGAGCCTTTCGACTGTCGCTCAAGACAGGCTAAAACGAAGCAATCTCTAAGTTTTGAGTTAACTACTTACAGATTACTTCGTCGTATCCTCCCCGTAATGACGATGGATTTGTCATTTCGACCAAAGGGAGAAATCTTATAATTGTATGTTAGGAACTGTTAAGAATGTTCTAGACTTAAATTAAGCAGATTCCTCTCTATCGTTCGGAATGACACTCTACTTTATGACCTACAAGAAAATCTTTGAAAATCAAGACAGCAGCGATGGGTGTAAGATAAAAAGCTGTTTGAGCGATAGCGAGTTCTTTTTATCAGTGGAAGATGTCGTAGTATTTTCTTACGATTTTATTGTAAGTCTTGATTTTTGTTTCTTTTTATCAAGAAAAAGAATACTAACAATAATCTTAAGAATGTTTGTTACTCATTTTGTTGAGATTTAGCTACGCTGAACCTTACGGTTTCTCTCTATCGTTCGGAATGACAGTATACTATTGTATAGGTTTACGTCATTGTGAGCCTTTCGACTGTCGCTCAAGACAGGCTAAAACGAAGCAATCTCTAAGTTTTGAGTTAACTACTTACAGATTACTTCGTCGTACCCTCCTCGTAATGACGATGGATTTGTCATTTCGACCAAAGGGAGAAATCTTATAATTGTATGTTAGGAACTGTTAAGAATGTTCTAGACTTAAATTAAACAGATTCCTCCTCGTACCTCGTTCGGAATGACAGTATACTTTTGTATAGGCTAACGTCATTGCGAGCCTTTCGGCTGTCGAACAAGACAGGCTAAAGCGAAGCAATCTCTAAGTTTAGAGTTCTTGACAAACAGATTACTTCGTCACTCATTTCGACTTCGCTCAATGACCTCCTCGTAATGACGACTTTTTTTAGTACCTACCACTAACCAAGCTTTTCACGTATTTTATCCAGACACAAATTATCAATACTACCCACATGCGTATGTTTTTTAGAAGTATCAGGAGTATATGTACCGTTGACAACTTCACCACCAATTTTTTGGTAAGCCTCTCTAAAACTCATACCATTTTCTACCAAGGTATTCATATTGTCTACTGTAAATAGATATTTGTATTTCTCATCCTGTAGGTCAATATCTTTTACAATAACTTGCTGAATAGCGTAATCAAAAATATCTAGCACATCTTTTAACTCTTCAAAAGCATTGATGATGTTTTCTTTTAATAACTGATAATCTCTATGATATCCACTAGGTAAATTGTTAGTGATTAACAAAGTTTCAGTATACAAAGCTTGAATTTTATTGCACTTTCCTCTAATCAATTCAAACACATCAGGATTCTTTTTATGCGGCATAATGCTACTACCTGTAGTTAATTCATCAGGAAAAGAAATAAAATCAAAATTCTGACTCATATACAGGCAGATATCCATCGCAAAACGAGCTAGTGTATTACTCACGCTACCCAACGCCATGGTAAGGGTACGTTCACTTTTTCCTCTGCTCATTTGTGCTGCCACCACATTGTATTTTAAGGTTTCAAAGCCTAATTCTTTTGTGGTAAACTCTCTATCGATTGGAAAAGAGCTACCATATCCAGCTGCTGAACCTAACGGATTTTGATCTACTGTTTTTAGCGCTGCATTAACCATGTACAAATCGTCAATTAGCAATTCAGCATACGCAGAAAACCATAATCCGAAAGAAGAAGGCATTGCCACTTGTAAGTGAGTATAACCTGGTAATAGTTTAGTTTTGTATTGCTCTGCTAATTGTAATAATGTATTGAATAGTGTTTTTGTTTTATCAGAAATCGATTGAAGATTGTCTTTATAATACAATTGCAACGCTACTAAAACCTGATCGTTTCTTGAACGTGCTGTATGAATTTTCTTACCAACTTCACCGTACATGTTGGTTAATTCGAACTCAATTTTAGAATGTACATCTTCAAACTGAGCATCAATTACAAAAGTACCTTCTGCCACTTGCTGTTGTAGTGTAGCAATTCCAGTAGTTACTTGTGCTAATTCTTCCGAAGTAATAATACCGATGGATGCTAGCATTTTAGCGTGTGCTAACGATGCTTGCAAATCATACGGAGCAATGTGTATGTCTATTTCTCTGTCATTTCCAACAGTGAAATGTTCTATTTTTTTATCTATGGATAATCCTTTGTCCCAAAGTTTCATTTTTTTATGTTTTTAAATTAGTACTGAGTATTGAGAAGTTAGTATTGAGTGTTAAACACTATAACTAACAAAATTCTCATTGTTTGTTTGTCACCTCGAACGTATGTGAGAGGTCTCAAACTTATGAGTTACTCTTTTTAATGAGATTTAGCTACGCTGAACCTTACGGTTTCTCTCTATCGTTCGGAATGACGATTGTTTTTTAGAGCCAAGAGAATAGACCGCTTCGCTGTTAGAGCAAAGATTTGGTTATAAGTCTTTGTTCTTGACTCTTTTTATTGTTTTTTGTCATTTCGACCAGTGGGAGAAATCTTAAGTATGTTTGTTACTCATTTTATTAAGGTTCCTCCTCGTACCTCGTTCGGAATGACGGTTGGCTTAGAATAAAGATTTTAGGAAGTCTTTGTTCTTGGTTCTCTGTTCTATTTTCTTCTACAATACTTTCTCTAATAATTTTATATACAACTCAATTCCTTCCTCAATTTCTTGAAGATAAATAAACTCATCAGCGGTGTGTGAGCGAGTGCTGTCTCCAGGTCCTAATTTTAATGACGGACAGCTCAATACTGCTTGGTCAGATAGGGTAGGAGAACCATAGGTTTTTCTTCCTAAAGCAATACCTGCTTGTACTAATGGATGTTCTTTTGGTATTGAAGATGAATTCAAATTCAAACTTCTTGGTTGTATCTTACAAGGTGCGTGTTCTTGTAAAAAATCACTAATTTCCTGATTGGTATATTGATCGTTTACACGAACATCGACCACTAATTTTACTTCGGAAGGAACAGCATTGTGTTGTTTCCCTGCATTGATTTGTGTTACCGTGAGTTTTACGTCTCCCAAGGTTTCCGAGGTTTTTTTAAATTCAACATCTTTAAACCACTGCAATACTTCAATACTGTTATAAATAGCATTATCGTGGTTCGGGTGTGCGGCATGACTTGGGGTTCCTTTTACCTCAGCATCAAAAACTACCAAGCCTTTTTCAGCAATAGCTAGATTCATTAAAGTAGGTTCTCCTACGATGGCTACATCAATGTTTGGTAAAGTTTTTAGTAATCCGTTTAAACCGTTAGGGCCACTGCTTTCTTCCTCGGCAGTTCCTGCAAAAACAAGGTTGTAAGTCAAGTTTTCTTTTTGGTAGAAGTGGGTGTAGGTTGCTAACAGCGAAACCAAACATCCACCAGCATCGTTACTTCCTAATCCGTAGAGTTTACCGTCTTCTACAATAGCTTTAAAAGGATCTTTGGTATAGCCGTTATTAGGTTTTACCGTATCGTGATGCGAGTTGAGTAATAATGTAGGTTTGTTAGCATCAAAATGTTTATTTACTGACCATACATTGTTCTGTGTTCTGGTATACGGAATATCAAATTCTTGAAACCAGTTTTCTAGCAGTAGGGCAGTAGCATCTTCTTCCGAAGAAAAAGAAGGTGTTTCTATTAGGTTTTTTAACAGATTGATGGCTTTTGTGGTAAGTCTTTGTATCATGATAGTTGTAATGAGGTGTGTTTGTTTTTTGAGTTAAATAGCATAGTTGTACTACCTATATGAACTTTATGAACGTTATTTTTTAGGGCGTGAAAGCAGTTGTCTAGTTTAGGAAGCATTCCTTCAAATATGACTCCATCAGCTTTTAATTGCGCGTAGGATTCTGAAGTGATTTGTTCGATAATAGAGTTGTCATCGGTTACATCACTTAGCACTCCCGATTTTTCAAAACAGTAATATAGTTCTGTACTAAAATGAGCAGAGAGACCTATAGCAATTTCTGAAGCGATGGTGTCTGCATTTGTGTTCAATAACTGTCCGTTAGCATCGTGCGTAATGGCACAAAACACAGGCGTTACTTCATTATTAATTAATACGGTTAGTATTTGTGGATTTACGGTAACAACGTCGCCTGCAAATCCGTAATCTATAGGTTCAGCAGGACGTTTGGTTGATACAATAGTATTTCCGTCCGCTCCTGTAAAACCTATAGCGTTGGCATTGTGCGCTTGTAACTGCGCAACAATTTGCTTGTTGATTTTACCTGCATATACCATAGTAATCAAATCTAAAGTTTGTATATCGGTTACACGTCTGCCATCAATCATCGTCACAGGAATATTTAACTGTTTAGCCAATTCAGAAGCTAATTTTCCACCACCATGAACTAACACTTTCGGACCTTTTAACTGAGCGAAATCAGCTAAGAAGCTATGTAGGGCTATCTCATCATTAATGATGTTTCCGCCTATTTTAACAATCTTTATGGTTTTCATTTCTTCAATTATCAATTATCAATTATCAGTTATTATTGTTCATTGTTCATTGTTCATTGTTCATTGTTCATTGTTCATTGTTCATTGTTCACTGTTCACTGTTCACTGTTCACTGTTTTCAATATTTCCTTTAATACTATCTGTGCAGCAAAGGTTCTGTTGTTGGCTTGTTCAATCACAAGAGAATTGTCGCCATCTAAAACCGCATCTTCCGCTACCACATTTCTTCTGATAGGTAAGCAGTGCATAAATTTAGCAGCGCCTATTTTTTCCTGAGTAATCATCCAGTTAGGATCTTCGTTCAATATTTTACCATATTCATTAAAAGAACTCCAGTTTTTAGCATAGATAAAGTCGGCATTTTCAAAAGCTTTCTCTTGATCGTACTCGATAGGAAACTCTTTTGTAATTTCTGGGTCTAGCTCATAACCTTCGGGGTGCGTTATAACAAATTCTACATCCATGTTGTGCATGAGGTGTACAAAAGCATTGGCAACTGAGTGTGGTAATGCTTTGGGGTGTGGAGCCCAAGACAACACAACTTTAGGTTTGTCAACTTTTTTAGTTTCCGTAATAGTAATCGCATCTGCCAAGGCTTGCAACGGATGGTCAGTAGCGCTTTCCATATTGATAACAGGAACCGTAGCATATTTTACAAAACTGTTGAGTATAATTTCAGAGGTATCTTTTTCTTTGTCTTTCAACGTAGGAAAAGCTCTTACCGCAATGATGTCAGCATACTGAGAAATTACCATGGCAGCCTCTTTAATATGTTCTGAAGTGTTTAAATTCATTACAGTACCGTCTTCAAACTCCATATTCCAAGCGTTGGTAATGTTTAACACACTTACTTCCATACCTAAGTTTTTAGCCGCTTTTTCGGTACTTAATCTTGTACGTAAACTAGCATTGAAAAAAAGCATGACTAAGGTTTTGTGTTTTCCCAAATCAGCAAACTGATAGGGGTTTTCTTTTAATTGAATTGCCTTTTGAATAGTTTCTGAAAGGTTTTCAATATCGTTTAGGCTGGTGTATTTTTTCATGACAGTTCCTTTTTTAAAGCATCAAAAAACACATCGATATGTTGCTTTTGAATGGTTAATGGTGGAAGAATTCTTAATAAGTTCGGATTCTTAGCGCTTCCTGTGAAAATATGATGCTTGAATATTAGGTTTTTTCTTAGGTCAGCAATAGGAAAGTTGAATTCTAATCCTAACATTAGACCTCTTCCTTTTACAGCTTTTAGTTGTGGAATTGAAGCTGCTTGTTCCATAAAATACGCAGCAATTTGCTGTGCATTTTCCATCAACTGCTCTTTTTTAATGGTTTCAAGAACAGCTAAGGAAGCGGTACAAGCTAAGTGATTACCACCAAAGGTAGTTCCTAGTAAACCATAAGAAGCCTCAATACTTGGATGAATTAAAATTCCACCTACAGGAAATCCGTTCCCCATTCCTTTTGCCATAGAAATGATATGCGGAGTAATGCCGTGTTTTTGAAAAGCAAAGAAATCACCCGTTCTACCAAATCCGCACTGAATTTCATCAGCAATTAATAACGTGTTGTATTGCTTACATAGTTTTTCTAACCCTTGGTAAAAAGTAGTTGATGCTTCGTCTAATCCACCAATACCTTGAATGGTTTCAATAATAATGGCACAAACATCATTGTTTTGTAAGGCTTTTTCAACACCTGCTAAATCTTCAAACTCTAAAAAGATAACTTCTTGCTGCGCATTTATAGGCGCTACAATCTTAGGATTGTCTGTAGCTGCTACTGCCGCAGAAGTACGTCCGTGAAAAGAGTTTTTAAAAGCAATTACTTTTTGTTTACCAGTATGAAAAGAGGCTAGTTTTAAAGCATTTTCATTGGCTTCGGCTCCCGAATTACACAAGAATAACTGATAATCTTTACAACCCGATATATTTTCTAGTTGGTCAGCCAATTCAACCTGTAACGGATTTTGAATCGCGTTGCTATAAAAACCTAGTTTGCTTACTTGTTCACTAATATTTTTAACATAGGCAGGGTGTGAGTGCCCTATAGAAATTACGGCATGTCCGCCATATAAATCTAAATATTCTGCGCCTTTATCGTCGTATACATATACATCGTTGGCGGTTACTGGGGTTATATCAAATAGAGGATATACATTAAATAAACTCATTAGTTTTCTTTTTTTATGGTATTAATTTTGTTAAAAGAGGCTACCATTCCTTGTATTAATGCTGCACTTAATCCTTTGTGTTCCATTTCATTCAAACCTTCAATGGTACAGCCTTTTGGAGTGGTAACTTTATCGATTTCTTCTTCAGGATGATTTCCTGTAGCTATGAGTAAGTTGGCAGCACCTTCACTAGTATGCATTGCCAATTCTTGTGCTTCTTTTGCATCGAAACCTAACTGAATAGCAGCTTGTGTAGTTGCCCGTATTAAGCGCATCCAAAAAGCAATTCCACTAGCACATATTACGGTGGCTGCTTGCATTTGATCTTCAGGAATAATCATAGAAGTTCCTAGTTGATTAAAAATAGTTGTAGCTATTTCTAAATCTTCCTTCTTTTGAGTATTACCACTAAGACAAGTCATCGATTTTCCAACGGCAATAGCAGTATTAGGCATGGCTCTGATAATAGTAGTGTCTGAACCAATAAGCGCTTCCATTTTTTCAATAGAAAAACCAGCAACTGTAGAAATCACTATATGATTGTCTGATAATAGGGGAGCAGTTTCTTTTAAAAGAGCTTCTAAATGTGTTGGTTGTACAGCAAAAATTAATACATCAGATGCTGTGATTGCTTCCTTGTTATTAGAACTAATGAAAACGTTGGGTACCTCTTTAAATTCATTAAGTTCTTCAATGTTTCTCTTGGTTAAGAAGAGTTGAGAAAACGAATTGTTTTGTGTCAATCCTTTAGCGATCGATTTCCCTAAGTTACCTGTTCCTATAATTGCTATTTTCATTTGAGAAAGTTTAGTTTAGATTATATATTTTGTATTATTCACTTCTTGTATTAAGACATTCATCTTGGTTTACCTAATCCCTCTGTGAGGGTTAAAAATAGTTGGCTTTTAGCTGTAATCCTGTGTCTTCCTGAAAACCAAACATCAGGTTCATGTTTTGAATTGCCTGTCCAGAAGCTCCTTTTAATAAGTTATCTATGATGCTTGTTATCAGTAGTTTATCTCCGTGTTTATGCAGATGAATTAAACACTTATTGGTGTTTACCACCTGTTTTAAGTGTAGTTCATTATCGGCTACGTGTGTAAAAACTGCACCTCTATAGTAGTCTGAATACAGTTGTTGTGCTTCTTCTAAACTTCCTTCAAAATTTGTGTATAATGTTGCATAAATACCTCTGGAAAAATCTCCTCTATTAGGAAGAAACAATACCTCTGATTCAAAACTGGTTTGAAGTGTATGTATAGTTTGATTGATTTCTCCTAAATGCTGGTGGGTAAAAGGCTTGTAGTACGAATAATTATTATCTCTCCACGTAAAATGTGTGGTAGCTGATAATGAAGTTCCTGCACCCGTTGCACCTGTAACTGCATTGATATGTACATCATTCTGTAATAAACCAGTGTTAGCTAATGGAAGCAATCCTAATTGAATAGCCGTAGCAAAACAACCTGGATTTGCAATATAAGAAGCGTTTTGTATTGCTTCTTTTTGAAATTCAGGTAAACCATACACAAACTCTTTTCCTTGAAAAGTACTATCAGCTTCCAGTCTGAAATCATTTCCTAAATCAATAATTTTTGTATGATTTGAAAAGGTATGTGTTTCCAAAAACTGTTTAGAATTTCCGTGCCCTAAGCATAAAAACAGCACATCTACTGAAGCATTGATTTTATTGGTGAATGTTAAATCAGTACTCCCCACCAAATCCTGATGGACATTCGCTATTTTGTTACCCGAATTAGAAGTGCTATACACAAAATTAATAGCTGCTTTTGGATGTTGTAATAAAAGCCTAATTAACTCTCCTGCTGTATAACCAGCACCTCCGATGATTCCTACTTGTATCATATTGTTTGTTGTTTGCTCACTAAGTGAGATTTGTTTACTAGTATTTAGAATTTAGTAGTTAGTATTGAGTAATTAGAATCTATACTAACAAAATTCTATATTTATATTATGTGTTGTCATTGCGAGTGAAAACGAAGCAATCTGCTAAGATTAGTATTTCTCGTTATGACGGTTTTTATTTTAGTAGTTAGTATTAAATATGTAAACTAACAAAGTTCTAAACTTGTGTTTTCGCTAACTGCTAACTGCTAACTGTCTATCGATTCACTTGTTGATATATTTTATTCTGGTTTCCTAAGATTTTGATAAAACCTTTTGCATCTTCAGCGGTCCATCCTTTGTTTAGTTCACCGTAGCTACCAAATTTGGCATTCATTAAATCATGTGGAGAATCAATTCCATCCAAGGTAAAGTGATATGGTTTTAGCGTCACAAAAACATCGCCAGTTACCTTTGCTTGGCTATTTGTAAAGAAGGCTTCCATATCTCTCATCACAGGATCTAAATACTGACCTTCATGTAAATGCATACCATAAAAACTTGCTAAATATTCTTTGTGTTGTAATTGCCATTTAGTTAAGGTGTGCTTTTCTAACAAATGATGCGCTTTAATTGTGATTAACGCAGCAGCAGCTTGAAAACCAACTCTTCCTTTAATTCCAACAATGGTATCGCCTACATGAATGTCTCTACCAATCCCGAATTTAGACGCTAGGGTATTCAATTGTTCGATGTTTTGTACAGGAGTTTTTTCATCATCATTGATGGCTACTAGTTCCCCTTTTACAAACGAAAGTTTTACTTGCTCAGGTACTACTTTAGTTACTTGCGAAGGATAGGCGTGTTCTGGTAATGGCTGTTCAGAAGTCAACGTTTCTTCACCACCAACACTAGTTCCCCATAAACCTTTGTTTACAGAATATTTAGCTTTTTCCCATGACAAATCAATACCGCTACTTTTTAAATACTCAATTTCTTCCTGTCTTGAAAGTTGTAAATCTCTTATAGGTGTGATGATTTCAATTTCAGGAGCAATGGTTTGAAAAATCATATCAAACCTCACCTGGTCGTTTCCAGCACCTGTACTACCATGAGCAATATAGCTAGCACCAATACTTTTAGCGTAGTTTACTATTTCTATGGCTTGTATAATTCTTTCAGCGCTTACCGAAAGTGGATACGTGTTGTTTTTTAACACGTTACCAAAAATTAAGTACTTAATTACTTTGCTGTAATAATCAGTTACCGCATTAATGTTTTTATAGGTAGCCACACCCATCGTGTAGGCATTTTCTTCAATTTTTTTAATTTCTTCGGAAGAAAATCCGCCAGTATTCACGCTGACAGCATGAACTTCATATCCTTGTTTTGATAAGCTTACCGCACAGTACGAAGTATCTAATCCGCCACTATAAGCAATTACTAATTTTTTCATTTTTTGTCTTTTTTTAGGAAGATGGTTTCCTTAATTCTTTTTAGTCTTTGAAAGACTTTATCTTTTACTTTTATGTTCTGAGTTTTTTTGTTAGGATCGTATAGCATACCAGTACACAAACACATTTTTTGTTGAGTACGTTGCAAAACATCATAGTTTTTACAGGTTTGGCAACCATTCCAGAAAGATTGATCTTCTGTAAGTTCAGAAAAGGTTACAGGTTTATAACCTAGTTCGCTATTCAGTTTCATAACCGCCAAACCAGTAGTAATACTAAATATTTTAGCATTAGGAAATTTAGCTTTAGAATGCTCAAAAACTACTTTCTTAATTTGTTTGGCTAAACCAATACCTCTATAGTTTGGGTGAACAATCAATCCAGAGTTGGCTACAAATTTGCCATGACTCCAGGCTTCGATATAACAAAAACCAGCAAATTGATCACCATCTAAGGCAATAACAGCGTTACCATTTTCTAGTTTTGTAATGATGTATTCTGGTTTTCTTTTGGCAATTCCTGTGCCTCTAACCAGAGCAGCTTCGTCAATAGTTTGACAAATAATTTCGGCATACTTACTATGCGATTGATCAGCAATAACAACTCTCATTGAAATTGATTTTAGATAAATATTTTGTTAAAAATCGGTGGTTTGAAAAGAAGAACCGGACGCACCTAGGTTCCCAAAAGAAATAGCACCCTTACGGGCGACGTCGGATAAAAATAGGTCGTACAACAGCTACGTTATTGAAAACAATAACAAGAGTTAGTAACGATATAAAAATGTAGATTATAGAAATCAAAAGGATGAAAATAAAATTATACAATACTCAGTTTTGTGCAAGGAAAGACTAGCGTCGGTTGAAAGACCGCACTGATAAACTGGGTATATTGTTGTATATTTTATTTGTTTGCATAATGGCGCAAATCTATAAAATAAATTTTGATAAATACTAAATAAAAAACAAAAACTTTTGTAACTAATAGTAAAACAATAGGTTATGAGATGTGTTTTTAAAGGGGAAATAAAAAAAATCAAAAAAACATTAGGATAACTAAAAAATAATTTCAAATATTTGTGACATCAAATGAAAAAACAAGTTTTAAATATCATTTCTATTATTATTGTCATTGTGATTATTTCACAAGGATAGGGAAGCGGTATTTAATATTTAACATATAAATTAATTAAGAAGGCTTCCTAAATTTTAGGAAGCCTTTTTTAGTTGCAAAAAACATGAATCAAATTTTTAACATCGTGGTAATTATTATTGTCATTATTAGCTCTCCACCGAGTTGATACAGATAGTTATTGCCTATAAGGAAGCCTGTATCTAACTCAAGATACAGGCTTTTTTTATACCGTGAATATCATAATGATTTGGTTTTAAGTATTTGGTTTTAAGGTTTTTGTGTGTTTTTAAGAGTCAGTGAAAATCATCGAAGCCTTAAAAAACAAGAAAGTAAAGTAAAAAGCGAAAAATAATTTTGAACAGTAAAAACAACTAAAAATGTACTATAACGAGGAAACAGTAATTTTTTACAACGGACAGTTTATCAAAGCGAAAGATGCTAGCGCTAATTTGTATAGCCAAAGTTTACACTACGGAAACGGAGTTTTCGAAGGTATCAGAGCTTATAATACAACGGAAGGAACTAAAGTCTTTAAGTCGTATGAGCATTACAAAAGGCTAAAGTATGGAGCAGAAGTAATGAATATTCAATTGGAGTATTCAGAAGACGAATTAACCCAAATCACTTACGAATTACTAGAGCGTAACGGTTTGAAAGATGCTTATATCCGTCCGCTAGTCACTACTGGAGCCGATATGAGTTTGTTGACTTCTAAAGAAACCAACTTAGTTATTCAATGCTGGGAATGGGGAAAATATATGGGAGATAAATTACTACGTGTAAAAACGTCTTCGTTCCAACGTCCGAATCCAAAATCATGTTTTGTAGAAGCCAAAGTAACAGGTCACTATACTAACTCAATACTATCAACTAACGAAGCAAAAAACAACGGTTATGACGAAGCATTGTTATTAGATATGAACGGTAATGTAGCTGAATGTTCTGGGGCAAATGTTTTTATGCAGAAAGATGGGAAGTTATACACGCCACCAAGAGGTCACATTATGGCAGGAATTACCCGTGCTACAGTTATCGATTTATGTAAAGAAGAAGGAATCTCTGTTGAAGAAAAGCATTTTACGTTAGAAGAATTAAAAAATGCAGACGCTTGCTTTTTTACAGGAACTGCAGCCGAAGTAGTAGGATTACAGTCGCTAGACGATTATCAATTTCCTCTAGCGTGGGAAAAATCACACGGACACAAACTAATGAAATTATATAAAGACGAAGTATTAGGCTTACGTCAAAAACGAAAAGCAAGCTAACATGGAACTAAACAAATTTAGTAAACAAGTAACGCAAGATGATACGCAACCGGCAGCACAAGCCATGTTGCATGCCATAGGATTGTCAAAATCAGATTTAGAAAAACCGTTGGTTGGAATTGCAAGTACGGGGTACGAAGGAAATCCGTGTAACATGCACCTAAACGATTTAGCAAAATTGGTAAAAGAAGGAACTGAAAATGCCAATTTAGTAGGGTTGATATTTAATACCATAGGTGTTTCCGACGGAATTTCTATGGGAACACCAGGTATGCGCTATTCTTTACCTTCTCGTGATGTGATTGCCGACTCTATGGAAACGGTGGTACAAGCGATGTCATATGACGGTTTGGTAACGGTGGTTGGATGTGACAAAAACATGCCAGGAGCATTAATGGCGATGTTGCGTTTAAACCGTCCTTCAGTTTTAGTATATGGAGGAACCATTGCGTCTGGGTGTCATGAAGGAAAAAAGTTAGATGTGGTATCAGCTTTTGAAGCTTGGGGAGAGAAAGTTGCTGGAACCATTACTCAAAAGGAATATCAAAATGTGATTGAGAAAGCATGCCCAGGAGCCGGAGCTTGTGGAGGAATGTATACTGCAAATACTATGGCGTCAGCAATTGAAGCTTTGGGTATGAGTTTACCTTACAATTCATCTAACCCTGCAATTAGCAATGACAAAGAGCAAGAATGTGTCAATGCAGGGGAAGCGTTACGGGTATTACTTGAAAAAGATATTAAACCATCAGACATCGTTACTAAAAAATCGTTGGAGAATGCGGTACGATTGGTAACAGTTATGGGAGGTTCTACCAATGCAGTATTACACTTTTTAGCTATAGCAAAAGCAGCAGAGGTACAATTTACCTTAGAAGATTTTCAACGTATTTCTGATGAAACACCGTTTTTAGCCGATTTAAAACCTAGTGGAAAGTACCTTATGGAAGACGTACACAAGGTAGGCGGTACTCCAGCAGTTTTAAAATACTTACTAGAAAAAGGGTTGTTACATGGAGATTGTTTAACCGTAACTGGAAAAACATTGGAGGAAAATTTAGCAGCAGTTCCAAGTTTAACAAACGGACAAGAAGTCATCAAACCCACCGAAAACCCTATCAAAGCTACTGGGCATTTACGAATGCTCTATGGAAACTTAGCCAGAGAAGGTTCTGTAGCTAAAATAACAGGAAAAGAAGGATTGTATTTTTCAGGAAAGGCAAAAGTTTTTGAAGGAGAATATGAGGCAAATGACGGGATACGAGACGGAAAAGTAGAAAAAGGGGACGTAGTGGTAATTCGCTATGAAGGTCCTAAAGGAGGCCCTGGAATGCCAGAAATGCTAAAGCCAACAGCTGCTATTATGGGAGCAGGATTAGGAAAAGAGGTTGCGCTAATTACCGATGGACGCTTTTCTGGGGGAACGCACGGATTTGTAGTAGGTCACATTACACCAGAAGCCCAAGAAGGTGGTGTAATCGCTTTGGTAAAAGATGGAGATACGATAACCATTAATGCAGAAACTAATACGATTAATCTAGAAGTTTCTGAAGAAGAATTAGCAAAGAGAAAACAAAAATGGACAGCTCCACCTTTAAAAGTAAAAAGAGGAGTACTATATAAATATGCAAGAACAGTAGCATCAGCATCTAACGGATGTGTAACCGACGAATTTTAATCGCAGGGCGATAGCCAGAAGGTAAATTTTCTGAGGCTTGCCTAAAGGTGTTTGATTTTTAGATAAAGACAGAGAATTAAGATTCAAGACTACACATAGTAGCGTTAAAAATTTAATAAAATAACTAAGCATATAGCTAAAAGCTAAAAGCATAAAGCTGAGTTTATGGAAACAAAAACGAAACAACAAACAGAATTAGAAACAACACAGAGAGTAACCATTACAGGTGCAGAAGCTGTAGTAAAATGTTTATTAGCAGAAGGAGTCGATTTATTGTATGGGTATCCAGGAGGAGCTATTATGCCTGTATATGATGAGTTGTATAAATATCAAGATAAATTGAATCATGTATTAACACGTCACGAGCAAGGAGCTACACATGCGGCACAAGGCTATGCTAGAGCTACAGGTAAAGTAGGAGTTGCTATAGCAACTTCAGGCCCAGGAGCAACCAACTTAATTACTGGGATTGCCGATGCGCAGATAGATTCTACTCCAATGGTATGTATTACAGGGCAAGTAGGAGCACATTTATTAGGTTCTGATGCATTTCAAGAAACAGATATTGTAGGAATTTCAACTCCCGTAACTAAGTGGAATTATCAAATAACGAAAGCAAGTGACATTCCAGAAGTAATGGCAAAAGCATTTTACATTGCTCGTTCAGGAAGACCAGGACCTGTTTTGGTTGATATTACCAAAAATGCGCAGTTTGAAGAGTTTGATTTTGAATATAAAAAATGTACATCGGTACGAAGTTATCAACCTGTTCCGAGCATGAATATCCAAAGTGTTGAAGCAGCTGTTGAGTTGATTAACAATGCGGAGAGACCATTTGTAGTTTGGGGGCAAGGAGTAATACTTGGAGAAGCTGAAGAAGAATTTAAAGCTTTTATAGAGAAAGCAGGAATTCCATCGGCAAGTACATTGTTAGGTTTATCGGCTTTACCAACTAAACATCCTCTACATGTTGGTATGGTTGGAATGCATGGAAATTATAGTCCGAATAAACTTACCAATGAATGTGATGTGTTAATTGCTATCGGAATGCGTTTTGACGATCGTGTTACAGGTGATTTAAGTCGTTATGCTAAACAAGCTAAAATAATTCATTTTGAAATAGACCCTGCGGAAGTTGACAAAAATGTAAAGACAGATGTAGCTGTTTTAGGAAATGTAAAAGAAACCTTAACGGCAGCACTACCTCTTTTAAAAGTAAATTCACACAAAGAGTGGTTACAAGAATTTAGAAATCTCGATGCAGTTGAGTTTGATAACGTGATAAAAAATGATTTGTTTCCAACCAAAGAAGGTTTAACGATGGGAGAGGTTATCAAGCAAATAAATGAAGCTTCTGAAGGAAAAGCCATTATAGTTACAGATGTGGGTCAACATCAAATGGTAGCAAGTCGTTATGCGGAATTCAACCAAACAAAAAGTAATATTACTTCAGGTGGATTAGGAACTATGGGATTCGCCTTACCTGCTGCGATTGGGGCTAAAATGGGAACCCCAGAGCGAGAAGTAGTTGCTGTGATTGGTGACGGAGGTTACCAAATGACTATACAAGAACTAGGAACGATTTTACAAACCAAAGCAGCGGTTAAAATTGTAGTACTGAATAATGAGTTTTTAGGAATGGTACGACAATGGCAACAGTTGTTTTTTGACAAACGATATGCTTCTACAGTAATGACAAATCCTGATTTTGTAGCAATTGCTAAAGGATATCATATGGCAGCTAATAGAGTTACTAAAAGAGAAGAATTAGCAACAGCTGTTCAAGAAATGATGCAGTCTAAAGAAGCCTATTTCTTAGAAGTTTGTGTAGAAAAGGAAGGTAATGTATTTCCAATGATTCCAACAGGAGCATCGGTATCTGATGTTCGATTAAAATAAGAAAATATGAATACAAAAAACACCTATACAATTTCAATTTATACAGAAAATAATGTTGGATTGTTAAATAGAATATCAGCAATATTCCTACGTAGACACTTGAATATAGAAAGTGTGAACGTATCAAAATCTGAAATTAAAAGTGTGTCTAGATTTACGCTTTTAGTGAAGGTTACTGAGGAACAAGTTAAAAAAATCATAGGTCAGATTGAAAAGCAAGTAGAGGTAATCAAGGCTTTTTATCATACGGATGAAGCAACAATTTACCAAGAATCATGCTTGTTTAAATTAAGTACAGACTTACTGATTCAAAATGATGAAATTCAAACCATCATCAATCAAAGTAAATCAAGGGTAATTAATATAAACAAAAGCTTTTTTGTTCTTGAAAAATCTGGTACCAAAGAAGAAGTAGAAGAACTATATCACATTTTAGATAAGCATGGTATCATGCAATTTGTTCGATCTGGTAGAATAGCTATTACGAAAGATGAAATGCCAGTATCAAAACTATTACAATTAATAAAAGCATAAACAAACAACACAAATACAATAGAAATGAAAAATTATTTCAATCAATTATCACTTAGAGAACAATTAGAACAGTTAGGAAAATGTAGATTCATGAATGCTGAAGAATTTTCAGAAGGAACTAAAGCATTAGAAGGCAAAAAAGTGGTAATTGTAGGATGTGGAGCACAAGGATTGAATCAAGGGTTAAACATGCGTGATTCAGGGTTAGATATTTCGTATGCATTGCGAGAAGCAGCTATTAAAGAAGAACGTCAATCCTATAAAAATGCAACAGAGCATGGTTTTGAAGTAGGAACGTATGAAGAATTGATTCCAACTGCTGATTTGGTGTGTAATTTAACACCAGATAAACAGCATACTCAAGTTGTAAATGCGGTAATGCCATTAATGAAGTCAGGAGCGACTTTATCATATTCTCACGGATTTAATATTGTTGAAGAAGGAATGCAAGTCCGTAAGGATTTAACCGTAATTATGGTAGCGCCTAAGTGTCCAGGAACAGAAGTAAGAGAAGAATACTTGAGAGGATTTGGTGTACCTACATTAATTGCGGTGCATCCAGAAAATGATCCAGAGAGTAAAGGATTGGCACAAGCAAAAGCCTATGCGTATGCAACAGGAGGTCATAAAGCAGGAGTGTTAGAATCGTCGTTTGTTGCTGAGGTAAAATCAGACTTAATGGGTGAGCAAACTATCTTATGTGGAGTGTTACAAACAGGATCTATTTTGTCATTTAATAAAATGGTTGAAGAAGGAGTAGAGCTAGCATACGCATCTAAATTAATTCAATATGGGTGGGAAACCATTACAGAAGCATTAAAGCATGGAGGAATTACCAATATGATGGATCGTTTATCGAACCCAGCAAAAATTAAAGCTTATCAACTTTCCGAAGAATTAAAAGAAGTGTTAGCTCCATTATTTAACAAACACATGGATGATATCATGTCAGGACACTTTTCAAAAACCATGATGGAAGACTGGGCAAACGATGATGTAAATCTATTAACATGGAGAGCGGCTACTGGAGAAACACAATTTGAGAAAACTGCTGCTACTTCTGAAGAAATTTCAGAACAAGCCTATTTTGATAAAGGAACTTTGTTAGTTGCTTTTGTAAAAGCTGGAGTTGAGTTGGCTTTTGAAACCATGGTGAAATCAGGAATTATTTCAGCATCTGCATACTATGAATCGTTACACGAATTACCATTGATTGCCAATACTGTAGCACGTAAGAAGTTGTTTGAAATGAACCGTATTATTTCTGATACTGCTGAATATGGATGTTACTTATTTGACCATGCAGCAAAACCATTATTGACTGATTTTATGAAATCGGTAAATACTGATGTTATTGGAAAAGAATACAGTGCTACCAACGAAGTAGATAATCTTGAATTAATTAAAGTGAATAAAGTAATTCGTAATCATCCTATTGAAAAAGTAGGAGCAGAATTGCGAGAAGCAATGACGGCTATGAAGGTAATAAAAACCAATGTCAGTCAAGAAGAACCTGTTTTAGCATAATCGTATGGAAGTTCAAAAAGAAACTTATTTTCCTAAATTAGAAGCAATAGAGCAAGCTGCTACAACTTTAAAAGAGGTTGTGGCAGTTACTCCACTGCAAGAAAACTTCAATTTATCTAGACAATTTAACGCAAACATCTTTTTAAAAAGGGAAGATTTACAGCAAGTCCGTTCGTACAAGATTAGAGGCGCTTATAATAAAATAAGCTCATTAACAGAGGAGGAATTAGTTAATGGAATTGTGTGTGCCAGTGCAGGAAATCATGCCCAAGGAGTTGCCTTAGCATGTAGAAAAAAAGAAATCTACGGAACTATTTATATGCCTGCACCAACACCAAAACAAAAAGTAGAACAGGTAAAAATGTTTGGGGGTGATTTTGTAGACATTCGATTGATAGGTGATACGTTTGACGATGCTTATAAGGCAGCAAAACTCTTATCGGATAGTTTGCAAAAAACATTTGTACATCCGTTTGATGACGAAAAAATTATTGAAGGGCAAGCTACAGTAGGCTTGGAGGTTTTAGAACAATCACAACAACCTATAGATTATGTTTTTGTACCTGTAGGTGGTGGTGGATTGGCTTCTGGTTTATCAAGTGTTTTTAAATTGTTGTCTCCAAAAACAAAGATTATAGGAGTAGAGCCAGCAGGAGCACCTTCTATGAAAAAATCCTTAGAAGAAAATAAGAACATTGTATTAGAAAACATAGATAAGTTTGTTGATGGAGCGGCTGTACAACAAGTAGGGGAGTTGACCTACAAAATCTGTCGAGAGAATTTATCGGATATGATTACGGTTCCTGAAGGAAAAGTATGTCAAACCATTTTAGAGATGTACAATAAAGAAGCGATAGTGGTTGAGCCTGCTGGAGCTTTGACGATAAGTGCTCTTGATTTTTACAAAGAAGAACTGGAAGATAAAAATGTAGTGTGTGTTATTAGCGGAAGTAATAATGATATAACTCGTACGGCTGAAATAAAAGAACGAGCATTGTTGTACAGTAAATTGAAACACTATTTCATTGTTCGTTTTCCTCAGCGTGCAGGAGCTTTAAAAGAATTTGTAGCTGAGGTATTGGGAGAAAATGACGATATTACTTTTTTTGAATATTCTAAAAAAACTAATAGAGAAAATGGTCCTGCTGTTGTAGGTATAGAACTAGAAAAAAAAGAAGACTTACAACCATTGATTCATCGAATGAAACAGCGAAACTTTTATGGTGAATACCTAAATGATAAACCTAATTTATTTGAATTCTTGGTGTAATATTAATGAGACTGTTTAGAATGTCATTTCGACGAGGTACGAGGAGGAATCTCTTGCAAATGAGTAACAAATATCCAAAAGATTTCTCCCTTAGGTCGAAATGACATTGTTTTTGACAGTCTTATTTTTGACCAAGATATACCCAATGGTCATTTTCTTTACAAAAAATTGAGTTTTCGTGAATTACATCGATATTGCCTTTTTCCATAAAAAAAGCTTTGAATTCAACAGTAGTTTCTGTTGCATGTAGCACTTCTAGCTTTATCCAATTAACAGTTTTTGTCCAAGCTAAAATTTCTTTCTTTTCTCGCTTAGAAGGTCTGGTACTACTATGGTGACTTTTTTGTAGGTAATCAATATTTGCTAGTACAAAAGCACTGTATCTTGAACGCATTAAAGCTTCAGCTGAGGTAACTGAATGAATATTTTGATGTGCTTTTTGACAGCAATCAGAATACTTTTTGTTAGGGTTGCAAGGGCATTGCATAGTTTAAAATATTTGTTTCAAAAGTAGGCGAAAAAAGTAAAAAATCAATTCGTCTATAGTAAAACGCATTTCGTCTATAGATAAATAGTTCTTTATCAAAGAAAAAAATCATAACTTTAGATTTAATTTATTTTTATCAAATTAGTTTTTAATCTAAGGTTTTGAATAAAAAAATAAAAATACTCTTAATAGAGGATGATAAGATAGAAGTGTTAAAGTTTAATAGAGCTATTTCACCTGTTTTAGAAAATCATACAATTACGCAAGCAAACAATGGAAAAGAAGCTTTATCTTTTTTAGAAAAGGATTTACCAAATATAATTTTATTAGATTTGAATATGCCTGATACTAACGGTATTGAGTTTTTATCTATTTTAAAAAAAGATGAAAGATTAAAACATATTCCTACCATTGTACTAACAACCTCAGATAATGATAAAGATATTACGGAGTGTTACAGATTAGGAATAGCAGGATATGTTTTGAAGCCTTTAAAGTATCAAGATTATGAAAAAAAGATAGGAGCAATAATAGACTATTGGAGTCTTAATGAATTTAAAAAATAGAATATGAAAGGGATTGTTTTTACCGAATTCTTAGATTTAGTAGAGGATAAGTTTGGTATCGAAATGGTAGATAAAATTATAGAACAATCCGAGTTAGACTCTGATGGAGTTTATACAGCTATTGGTACATACAAGTTTTCTGAAATGTTACAATTGCTGCAGAACTTAAGTAATAATACAGGAATCTCAACAGATGATTTGTTGTTAGTGTATGCAGAACACTTTTTTTCGGTTTTAGAAGATAGTTATCCAGGGATTTTAGCTACATATAAAGGTCCTATAGAGATGTTATCATCAATTGAAGATCATATTCATGTAGAAGTAAAAAAGATATATCCAGATGCAGAACTTCCAACATTTCTTGTAGAAGAGAAAAGTGAAAATTCACTTGTATTGCTATATAAATCTAGCAGGGCAATGCATCACTTCGGATTAGGTTTAATGAATAAAACGTTTGAACATTTTAATAGTTCAGCAGAAATAGTATTAGAAAAAATAAAGGATGACGGAACTGAAGTAAGATTTATTATCAATAAAAATTAGTGAGCATAAAAGAAATAGAAATACTACAAAGAGCGCTAGAAAGACAAAAAAAGGCTAGAAAACAAGCAGAGAAAATACTAGAAGAAAAATCGTTAGAACTATTTAATATTTCTCAAGAGCTAAAGATAGTTAATGAGCAATTAGAAGACCTTTTAGATGAAAAAAACTCACAGCTAAAAGGAATTTTTGAAAATATTAATGATGCTTATCTAGTTATGGGTGTTTATGGTAATGTTTTGAAAATGAATGATGTTGCTGTGGATTTATTTGAATTTGATGTAAATGAAGAAGAAGTAAACGTTGTAAGTCTTATTTATCCTGAAGATTATGAATATGCTATGAGTTCTTACGCACAATTATTAAAAAACGGGTATTTCACAAACTATATAGCTAGAGTTATTACAAAAAAGAACGAGGTAAAATGGGTTAATATAAATTCAAGTGTGGTTTTTGATAAAAATAATAATCCAATAGCCGCTCAAGGAATTATTAGAGATATTACTAATCAAAGAAAAGAGCGACAAGTAATTGAAGTTATAAGTAATACAGCTAAATCTATTTTAGGAAAAGAAGATATTTACGAAATAGCTTGGGAAATTTCAAAGAATGTTGCGAGTTATTTAAATACTGATGATTGTGTTATTTATTTAGTAAATGAGAAGAAAAAACAATTAGAATTAATAGCTTCCTTTGATAAAAGAGAAAGAGAAAACAAAAAAATATATGACAAAATGCGATTACCCTTTGGAAAAGGGGTTGTAGGAAGCATAGCAAACTCAGGCATTTCAGAAATAATAAATGATACTAGTTTAGATAAGAGGTATGTAGTTTACCTCACACCAAAACTATCGGAATTAACTGTACCTATAAAAAATGAGGATAAAGTAATAGGAGTTATAAACATAGAACATCAAGAGAAAAATTATTTTACAGAAGAACATTTAAAAACAATAGAAGGTATTGCAGATTTGGTGTCACTTCAATTAAGAAGTGCGATAAACATTAAAAAACGTAAAAAAGTAGAAAGAAAAAATATTGATTTATTAAAAAAAGTAGCAAAAAGTAATCAAGAACTAGAGGAATACGCACACATAGTTTCTCACGATTTAAAATCGCCTATTAGAAGTATTCATGCATTAACCAGTTGGATTAAAAGTGATAATGAAGGAGCTTTTGACGAAGCAAGTCTTCAGAATTTTGAACATATTGAGAATACTCTGGAAAAAATGGAGCAGTTAATTACTGATGTATTAGAGTACTCGAGTATTATTAATGGAGTTAAAGAAAATAATGATGTTGATTTAAACTTGTTAATTGAAGAAATTAAAAAAGTAATGTACATACCTAAAAATATTTCAATAAAAGTTTTACAAGAGTTACCAATAATAAAAGGAGACAAAACAAAGTTTCAACAATTATTTCAAAATTTAATTAGTAATGCAATCAAGTTTAATGATAAAGAAAAAGGAATTATTGAAATAGATGTGAAAGAACAAAACTCTTTTTATAAGTTTTCAATAAAAGATAATGGAATTGGTATTGAAAAGGAGCATTTTGATAAAATTTTCAAGATTTTTCAATCTTTAAAAAAGTCGAAAGACTCCTCTGGTATTGGTTTATCTATTGTGAAAAAAATTGTAGATATATATAAAGGAGAAATATGGTTAGAGTCTGAGGTGAATAAAGAAACAACTTTCTTTTTTACAATAAAAAAGCAATAATGGAGCAACCGAATTTATTATATATAAATGAACTTTCTAAAGGAGATGAAGATTTTAAAAAGCAAGTTGTAGCTGTTTTAAAAGAAGAACTTTCAGGAGAAATAGAAAACTATTTTTCGCATATTAAAAATAGAGATTTAAAGAAAACAAAAGAAATTGTTCATAGAATTAAACATAAAATGAGTATTTTAGGCTTAGAGAAAAGCTATAAAATAACCAACGAGTTTGAAAACAATCTTGCAGACAATAGCATAGAAAACAAAGAATATTTTGAAAATGTATTGCCTGTAATGCTTGCTTTTTTAAAGAAACTTTAAAATATTAACTATGAACTGTATTGTTATTGATGACGAATTAATGTCAAGAATGATTCTTAAAAAAGTGTGTGAACAAGTTGAAGGATTAAAACTTGTTGGAGAGTTTTCTAATGCAATACAAGCAATAAAATTTTTGAATAATAATAAAGTTGACGCTATCTTTTTAGATATTCATATGCCAGATTTTACGGGATTTGACCTTATTCAAACGCTAAAAGATCCGCCCAAAATTGTCTTAACAACTTCTGATAGAAATTTTGCAGTTGAGGCCTTTGAATACGATTTTGTTGTTGACTATATAGTAAAACCAATAGAGTTAAAGCGTTTTAAAAAATCAGTAGAAAAAATTATAGCGGCTATAGAAAAGGAGAATAGTGTAAAACCAATAAAAAAAGATCAACCTACTGATGCAAATACACTGTATGTGAATATTGATAGAAGGTTAGTGAAAATTGACATTCCAAGTATTTATGTTGTAGAAGCTAAAGGCGATTATATTAAAGTTAAAACAGAAGAAAAAAACTATATAGTTCATAGTCCTTTAAAAAAGATTGAAGAAAAATTACCTTCAGAATCATTCTTAAAAGTACATAGGTCATATATAATAAACACAAATGAAATTATCGATATAGAGGACAATAGTGTACTAATAAAGCAAGATGTAATTCCTGTAAGTAGATCTAATAGAAATGAGCTTAAAAGGCGATTAAACCTCTTATAGTTGTTTATTTAGTTAACTAGCTCGTCTTTTTCCTGAACCCTAAAACAACGTTCTTCACCAAGAAATAAAGGGTTTCCGTGTTTTTCAGACCAAAACCCGTCTAAAATATTTTTAGAAAGACAAGAATAAACTACAACACCTTTATAAATAGTATTGTTATCACCAGTGTAGTTAAAATTAATTACAAGAATATTGTTTTTAAAGAAACCAGTTCCATGTTGCTCTTGTTCATTATTAATAAGCCACTTGGCAAGAATTCTATTATTTTCATCAAGAGTTAAAGAAAGAGTTCCGTTATAAGTGTTTTCGTTTTCATCTTGATTACTACCAATAATATTATATGTTCCTACTAAATCTTCTACCGTCATTCAATTATTAAAATAAGAATGCAAAAATACATTAAAAATAGTGTAGAGCTAAAGTATTGGTTTAGTGTAATTATATTTTGTAAATTTAGTGTGTTAGGTCAATTTAATTGATATGGAGTTTATAGATTATTATAAAGTTTTAGGAATAAATAAAACTGCTACTGCTGCTGAAATAAAAAAAGCATACAGAAAGCTAGCTAGGAAGTATCACCCAGATACGAATCCGAATAATGAGGAAGCTAAAAAGAAGTTTCAGCAAATTAATGAAGCAAATGAAGTGTTGAGTAATCCTGAAAATCGTAAAAAGTATGATGAGTATGGAGAGAACTGGCAACACGCAGAAGCTTATGAGGAAGCAAAAAAACAACGAGGTTATCAAAGCGGATTTGGTGGCGGAGGCTCTTATCAGCAATATTCATCTTCAGATTTTGATGGAACTGATTTTTCTGACTTTTTTAATGCAGCATTTGGTGGTGGTAGAAGTTCAGGAAGGAGGACAGCACAATTCAGGGGGCAGGACTTTAATGCTTCATTACAATTAAACTTAAGAGATGTTTATACCTCACAAAAACAAGTATTGACAGTAAATGGTAAAAAAATAAGAATAACCATTCCTGCAGGAGTAGAAAATGGACAAACAATTAAAATAAAAGGACATGGAGGTGAAGGTATAAATGGAGGTCCAGAAGGAGATTTATACATCACTTTTGATATTAAACCTGACGCTAATTTTAAACGTGATGGGGCTAATTTATATACGGAGCAAAACATTGATTTATACTCGGCAGTATTAGGTGGAGAAGTGGTGATTAATACTTTTGTTGATAAGGTTAAACTCAAAGTAAAATCAGGAACTCAAAATGGAACTAAAATCCGATTAAAAGGAAAAGGATTTCCAAAATATAAAAAAGAAGGTCAATATGGTGATTTGTATGTTACTTATAAAGTAAATATCCCTACCAATTTAACAGATGAACAACGAGAGTTATTTACAAAACTTTCTAAATTGAAATAAATATGAGCGATAAAGAATTAATAAGTGTACAAAAAGTTATTGTTCATCATAATTTAGATGAACAATTTATAGAAAGTATCGAATCTTTTCAGCTCATAGAGTTTATAGTAAAAGATTCGAACAAGTATTTACACACAGAACAGTTGCCGATTTTAGAGAAAATAATCAGATTGCATTACGATTTAGAGGTAAATATGCAAGGTATAGACGTGATTAATAATATGCTTGATAGAATGGATTCTATGCATAAAACGATTCAACAACTAGAAAATAAATTAAAATTATACGAGTAAACTCGTTTATGAGTTCGATTTCTTATAAAGAGTTCCGTCTATTTTATCATAGATGTCAGGATTGTGCTTTTTAATTTTAATTTTAATATGTTTTGAAGCAGGCATGTTACTCCCTTTTACAGTATTATGAATTGAAACTAATACATTGGTTTCAGGGAAGTAAGTAACTGTATTTTTTTCAGGGATAGGATATTCAACAATAATAAATAGTGGAGCGATACGCTCTGTGTCATTATCATAATTATATAAATCTACCTTATCACCAGATTTAAAACCAGCTTTTTCTATATCGTTTTTATTCATAAAAACTACACGACGTTCATTATAAACACCACGATAACGATCATTTAATCCATAAATAGTAGTATTAAACTGATCATGTGTTCTAACTGTAGCCATTAGGTATTCATCTTCGGCTATTTTATTTTCAGGTAAAGAAGTTAAAGAAAATGGAACACGTTCTCCAAATTCTTTTGTTTTGAAGTTTCCTTCACGAGCACCATTAGGTAAATAAAAACCACCTTTTTGTTTTACACGAACATTGTAGTTGTCAAAACCAGGAATACATTTTTCTATATCATCTCTTACAGCATCGTAACTATTCATATATCGATCCCAATCAACTAAACTTTTACTTCCTAAAGTAGCTTTTGCCATTCTACAAACAATATGTGTTTCGTTGATAAGCTTGTCAGAAATAGGTTTTAATACTCCTTTAGACCATTCAACAATTCCCATAGCATTTTCAGCACTTGTGTATTGATGCTCACCATTAACCATATCAATCTCACTTTTAGAAATAGTAGGTAATATTAAAGCCTCTTTACCATGAATTAAATGAGTTCGATTAAGTTTAGTAGAAACAGAAACAGATAAGTCTAGTTGTCTTAATCCTTTAGCTGTATAGGTAGTGTCTGGAGTGGCAGACAAGAAATTACCACCCATACTAAAGTGTACCTTAACCTTTCCTTCATTCATTGCTTTTATAGTATCAACCACATCATAACCGTTTTCTCTTGGCGGATTAAAACCAAAAACTTCCTCAAGTTTATCTAATTGTTCTTGGGAAGGGTGATTATTAATCAACATTGTTCTATTTCCTTGTACATTACTATGACCACGTACAGGACACGAACCCGCTCCGGGTTTACCAATACTTCCTTTTAAGAATAACAGGTTTAGGACTTCTTTTAAAATATCAACCCCGTTAGGCTGTTGTGTGAGTCCCATTCCCCAACAAATGATAATTCTGTTTTTATAAGCTAACATTTCCGCAGCTTTTTGAATATCTTCTTTTAAAATACCCGATGCTTTCGCTAATTCATCTAGATTATAACTTTCTATTTGTTTGATTAAGTCATCATAACCGACTGTTTTTTTTTCGATAAAATTTTGATCGAAAACCTTACCAGGAGTTTTCTTTTCAAAATGTAATAGTAACTGTTCGATTGCTTTTAAGAGAGCTAAATCTCCATTAATTTTAACAGGAAGATGTAAATCGGCAAGTTGTGTGCCTTTTCCTAAAATACCACTTATTTTTTGAGGGTCCCGGAATCCCATTAAACCAGCTTCAGGGAGTGGATTAACGGCAATAATTTTAGCTCCGTTCTTTTTCCCTTTTTCTAAAGCACTTAACATTCGTGGTGAGTTAGTTCCAGGGTTTTGACCAATAATCATGATGATATCGGTATTGTAGAAGTCTTTTAAAGTAGCAGTTCCTTTTCCTATACCTGTAACTGAGGCCAAGGTAAAACCAGAGGTTTCATGACACATATTAGAACAATCAGGAAAGTTGTTTGTTCCAAATTCACGTACAAAAAGTTGATATGCAAAAGAAGCTTCGTTACTTGTTCTTCCAGAAGTGTAAAATGCTGCATTATCTGGAGACTCTAACTTATTTAAGTGTTTTGCAATTTTACTAAAAGCATTATCCCAACTAATAGGCTCATAATGTGTACCATTTTTTGGTAGATACATAGGTTCAGAAAGGCGACCTAAATGCCCAATTTCATAATCAGTTAATTGAGAAAGTTCATAAACAGAATTTTGTTTAAAAAAATCAGCAGTAATTCTTTTACTAGTAGTCTCTTCAGCTATAGCTTTAGCCCCATTTTCACAATATTCAGCAATGGGAGAGCGTTCATCATCAGGATCAGGCCAACCACAACTAGGACAATCAAAACCATCAAACTGATTCATTTTAAACAAAGCTTTTCCACCTCTTACCAATGCTTTGTCATTGATTAAACTCTTTATTGCATTTGTAACACCGGGAATACCTGCGGCCCAATCTTTTGGTTTACCAGTTCTTAAACTTAATAGTTTGTAAGGAGGCTCAGCAGAAGGTTGTTTATCAGTTTGTTTTTTGGGTTTGTTATCCATTATTTTTTCTATAATCTTAGAAGCATAAAGTTAAGAAAAAAAGGTAAAAAGAAAGGTGTGGATATTTTTGTTAAAAAAATGTGAATTTATTTATTCTCCAACTTTGGAAAACAGCAAATTACTGCATATGTTTGCATGGCTAAAATGAAATTGTTAACCCTTATTGCTTATGAAAAAAATTACTTTTTTCTTTTTTATAGTATTTTCTCAATTAGTTTTTTCTTCAACTGATAACCCTTTAGATAGTATCTCTAGGTCAGAAAATGTATTTCCTAAATTAATTGAGTTTTCTTCTAAAGCAAAAGGAGAGTTTGATTTCGATTATGTTAAAAAGAATTACTCAGACCCTAAGGTGGATACGCTTATAACTAGAGCTGCTTCTGTTTTTGAGGCAATAGACAAGACCGGGAGCTATGTAGATGTTTTAGGTTCTGATGATATGATTAGCTTGCCTGTTGGTGTTAAAAAGAGAATGGGGAAAAATATGGTGATATTAGGAGTTAGCAAAGCTAAATTTTTTCCTGATTATACAGAAGTAACACTTTTTGCAAAACTAACAATTGGGCAACTAGGAGCTAATGGGAAGCAACAAGAACTTTTCTTTGGGGCAGATAATATAAAAATATCTCATAATGGGGGGATTTATGGTGATACTAATATTTCATTATTTGGAGATGTAGCAATTCCAATACAAGGTAACAAAGGATTATTAGAGTTGAAGGGAGGCTTTAATATGAAAACAGGTATTGTAGAAAACAAGACCTATGTTACCATAGATTGTTCAGGAATAAAAGAGATAGGAGTGGCAGCTGACGTTTTGTTTTCTAGGGATTTATTAGAGCCCCTAGACTCTAATAATACTGTTATTCAAGATACAAGAACACGAGTAAAAGGTTCTTTTAAAACAGTAGTGTCAGATTGGAATGATATTATTGCAGAAATAAATTTAAGTCATCCATTTCAAATTAAGGATAAAAATTCTACAACAGGTAGGGGTAAAGGAGGGTTAATCTTTGAAGTTAAAAATGCTGTTTTTGACTTTAGTGATCTTAGAAATTCTGATAATGTTAATTTTCCAAAAGGATATAAAGAAAAATATTTAATTCCGGGAAATGAAGAGTTATGGAGAGGAGTGTCTATAGAAAAGGTTAAGATTACTCTACCTAAGGAGTTTATGAAAAGAAATGAACAAAATAGGCTTAGCTTTTCAGCAAAAGAATTTTTAATTGACGGTGAAGGAATAACAGGGCAATTCTCAGTAGAAAATCTTTTTTCTATCGAAGAAGGAATAGCTTCTGGCTGGCCGATTTCTGTAACTGATCTGCATGCTTCTTTTATAGCAAACAAAATAACAGGAGCTGGCTTTGGCGGGCATATAGCGTTGCCTACTTCAGGAAAAGTTACAAAGGAAGATATTATTAATCAAACAGAACTTGTTAAAGGAGTCAGGAAGGCAATTAAATATACAGCTATAATTGATGTAGGGAATGATGATTATAGTTTAGCTCTGGAACCCATAGCAAAAAATGGATTACACTTTCCCGTTTTCATGGCAGAGGCACACTTAAAATCAAATTCAAGTGTAACTCTTAAAGTTAAGGAGGGTAAGTTTAGACCGAAAGCTAATTTGTATGGTAGTTTAACAATCAAAGGAGGTAGCGGAGCAGCGAGTAAAATGATTAATTTCAAAGGTATCACTTTTGAAAATTTACAATTACAAACAGAAAAACCTTTAATATCAGTTGATCATATGGGGTATGAAGGTAAGGCTTTTAGTTTTTCAAATTTTCCTGTCACCATATCAGATATCAATGTAACCGCAAATGATCAAAAAGCTTCTTTAGGTTTTACTCTTGATGTCAACTTAATGGGAAAGGGATTTTCTGGAAACACTCAATTAGAAATTATAGGAAAGTTTAAAGAAGAAGAAAAAATTCATAGTTGGAAATTTGAAAAAATTAAAATACATAAAATTGATATTGCTGCTGATTTAGGAAGTGTTAAGTTTAAAGGACTAGTTGATGTTAAAGATAATGACCCAGTTTATGGTAATGGTTTTTACGGAGAGTTAGAAGCAGATTTTAATAGCATTAATGTAAAAGCTACAGCTTGGTTTGGTAAAACAGATGTAAGGTATTGGTATGTTGATGCTTATGCTGATTTATCTTCGTTGAAGACTAAACCTATGATTGGACCTGTTGAAATTAATGGCTTTGGTGGTGGAGCTTATTACCATATGAAAAAAACATCTAATCCACCTAAGTTAGTTTATCAAGGAGAGTTGGATGATAAAGGAAACCCGGTACCAGTTAAGACACCAAAACCTCCTTCGGGGATGGACTATGCTCCTGATGCTAATTCTGGTTTAGGTTTTAGAGCTATGTTAGGATTTGCATTAGCTAATGAAGGTGCTTTTAATGGTAAGGTTGGTTTTGAAATGGCTTTCAATACTCATGGAGGTTTGAATAGAATATTTTTCTTCGGGGAAGCTCATATAATGCAAGGTTATAAGTTAGAGTTTGCGGATAAGTTCAAAGAAAAACTTAATAAACTTGAAAATAAAATTAATGATTTAGCCGATAATCAGTTAGTTAAAGATTTAAAAGAAACAAATCTAGTAGAGTACAGTAAGGTTTCTTTTCCACAAGATGGGTTAACTTTTGATGTGGGAATTGATGCACATTTTTCTATGGAAATGGATTTTGTAAATAATTCTTTTCATAGTGAAATGGAAGTATATGTAAACACACCAGGGAACTTTTTTAGTGGTGTTGGTCCTAGAGGTAGAGCAGGATGGGCGGTTTTTCATACTGGGCCAGATGGATGGTATTTACATATGGGAACTCCAAAAGATCGTATAGGACTTCGAGTTGGGATAGGAGGTTTTAGCGTATCGGCCACAACCTATTTAATGATTGGTGATAATATACCGGGTAGCCCACCACCACCACAAGCAGTAGCTGATATTTTAGGAGTAAACCTAAATAGTCTAGACTATATGAGAGATTTAAATGCACTAGGAGATGGTAGAGGTTTTGCTATAGGTATGGACTTTAGTCTAGACACAGGAAATATGAATTTCTTGATGTTTTATGCCCGATTTAGAGCAGGACTAGGGTTTGATATTATGATTAAAGACTATGGAGAAACCGCTTGTAAAGGAAGTGGACAGATTGGTGTTGATGGTTGGTACGCAAACGGACAAGCCTATGCGTATTTAGAAGGAGAGCTAGGAATACGAGTTAATTTATGGTTTTATAAAGCAAAAATTCCAATAGTAAAAGCAGGAGCAGCTGTATTATTACAGGCAAAATTACCAAACCCTAGTTGGTTTAGAGGTTATGTTGGAGGTCATTTTAGTGTGCTAGGTGGAATGATAAGAGGACGTTTCAGGTTTAAAATTGAGCTTGGTGAGGAATGTGAGATAATTGGAGGAGCTCCACTAGGAGGTATGAAAATAATTTCAGGAGTAACACCTGATAACGATGCTACAGAGGTAGATGTCTTTACGGCACCACAATCAGCATTTAATATGAAGATAAATAAACCTTTTGAACTTGAAGATGATAAAGGAATAAAAACATATAGAATTTTACTAGATGAGTTTATTGTAAAAAGTGATGGAAAAGTAATTGAAGGAGAGTTAGAATGGAATGAGTCACAAGATGTAGTGAATTTTGTTTCTTTTGATGTTTTACCCCCGCAAAAAACTATTCAAGTAAAAGTGGCGGTTAGTTTTCAAGAATTAAAATCAGGAAGTTGGATTACATTAATGCATAATGGAAAGAAAGCACAAGAAATTGAAGAAAGAACTTTTACTACAGGAGTAGCACCAGATTATATTCCAGTTGAAAATATAGTATATACATATCCTGTAATAGATCAGAAGTACTTTTATCAAAATGAAAGTACAACAGGTTATGTAAAATTAAAAAGAGGTCAACCTTATCTATTTACCCCCGAAACTGATTGGAAACAAAAAGTGGTGTATAGTAACGAAGAGGGACATAATTTTGTGAATTCAGTTTCTTATAGCAAAGGAGATAGACAGGTAAGCTTTAAGCTTGGAGAGTTTAATAATCAAAAGAAATATACATTGAAATTGATTAGTTCACCAGATACAGGAGAAGGTTCTGTAAATGAGACTTCTTATACTAAACAAGATACCGGTTATGAAGGTAATACCGTGGAGGTTAAAAATAAAGAGGTACAAAGTATGGTTAATGACAAAGCTGTAACAGAGTTATTGACTTATGACTTTTCTACAAGTGAATATAATACGTTTGCTAAAAAAATAGATGATAAAAGAGTAGTGAAACACTATTTAGAACCTATTTATTCTGATGTGCATGCTATTCAAACAGATGTAAGAGAATCAGAAAGATTTGATAGAATTGAGTTAGAAGGAGGGAAATATTCAGATAAACAGCCTTTGATTGAAGCAGAAGCAATTTTAGATGATAATTATTATGAAGACAGAATTTATCAGTTAATTTATGAAAAATATCCTCTAGAACCTGAATTTACTGTTAATAGAGATGTAAAAGATTTAGGGATACCTCCTAAAAAAGGAATTGATATCTTAACTTGGTATGTACCATATTTAAGAAATAACCCAACATTCTCATTATTAAGCAAACGAATTCCTTATCGATATAATTTACCTTACCATTATAAAAGAGATTTTATGGATATACAGTATAAAGTGGTTAATAAGTATTTAAACAACCCTACTGAATATGCATCACAAATACAGAAGTATAATTATATAATTAATGGAGTGTTTCCAGCGATATGGTCAGGTAAATACAAAGTTAAAATGCAATATGTAATGCCAGGAGGTGCGTTAGGAACGAATGCAGTATTTAAATATAAAAACCCTTTTTAATGCTATTTAATAAGAAAAGAAAAGTAATATTCTCGCTAATTTTTATATTCTCCACATTAGTGATTTTTTCACAAGAAAGAGAGGTAAGTAAGAATGAAATAAAAGTATTAGCAAGACCGCATAGCACTCAAAAAATAATGTTGCGCTGGGGAGCTACAACTCCAATGTCATTTAGGAAGTTGGCAAAGTATGGTTATAGATTAAAAAGGTATACCATTAGTATTAGTGGACAAACATTATCTAAACCTATAGAAAAAGATTTAGGAGTTTTTAAACCTGCAGAACCGCAAAAATGGATTGATATTATAGAGAAGAATAACAACGCAGCTATTATGGCTCAATCGTTATTTGGAGAAAGTTTTGATGTAGAAGGAGTTGGTTCTTTACAAGGAATTATAAACATGTCTCAAGAACAAGAACAACGATTCACTTGGGCATTGTATGTAGCTGATCAGGATTTTGAAGTAGCAAAATTAGCAGGATTAGGGTTTGAAGATTTAAAGGTAAAGTCTACAGAAAAATATGTTTATAAAGTTTTTTCTTTAGTACCAAAAGAAGAAATGAAAATTAAGGATGGAGGAGTTTTTGTTGGACTTCAAGACTACCAAGATTTACCAAAACCGCTGGATTTAGCAGCTATTTTTGATGATCAAAAAGTAATGCTAAATTGGAATTATGCAATTCATAAAAATGAGTTTAACAGTTATTTTATTGAGCGTTCAGAGGATGGTATAAGTTTTAATCAACTTAATAAGTTACCCTATACTACTCTAAATAGTGGAGGTAGAGTTGATACTAAAAGGATTTATTATACAGATTCTATTCATAATAATAAAACATATTATTACAGAGTAAAGGGAAGAACTCCGTTTGGAGAATTAAGTCCTCCTTCAGAAGTTATTTCAGGTAAAGGAGTAAAGGTACTGCCTTATGTGCCAAAAATTTCAAGTAAAAAGATTGTAAATAACAATAAAAGTGTTGTTTTAGAATGGAAGTTTTTAGAGGAAGGTGTTGATTTTATAAAAGGCTTTGAATTAAATAAAAGTAATAAAGCGAATGGACAATACGAAACTGTTGTAAGAAATATTTCCACAAAAACAAGAAAAGTTCAATATGATAAGCTAGATGCTACAAATTACTTTACGATTACTGCTATAGGTAAGCAAGGAAATAGTAGAACGTCGTACCCTGTGTTAGTACAGCCAGTGGATTCTATTCCTCCAGTAAAACCGATAGGTTTAGAAGGAGAGGTAGATAGTTTAGGGGTGGTTACCTTAAAATGGAAAAAAAATATTGAGCCAGATATGTTGGGGTATCGAGTTTTTAAAGGAAATAATGCAAAAGAAGAATTCTCGCAAGTTACAGTTAGTCCGCATCATGCAACAACTTTTTATGATAGTGTTTCAGTGAAAAGCTTGAACAATAAAGTATATTATAAAATTGTAGCAGTAGATAAGAGATATAATATGTCTAAATATTCAGATGTTTTAGTATTGAAAAAACCAGACTTTATTCCACCAGCACCACCAGTAATAACGTCATACAATGTTGAAAAAGAGAGGGTAAATTTAGCATGGGCTAATAGTCAGAGTAATGATATAGCAAAACATGAGGTGTATAGACGAGTTAGAGATAGTATAAAATGGAATTTAATAGCTACACTACCCAAGGATACCTTACATATTGAATATACAAATTGGAAGGATACTAATGTAGAAGGAAATACAACTTACCAGTATCTAATTAAGGCTGTTGATGAAAGTGATTTACAGTCTATTAATACAAAGCATACCACTATTGAGGTACCAAGGTTTACTTTATTAAAAGGATTGAAAAACTTAGGAAGTTATGTAGATAGAGATAACACTTTTATTGAGTTATTCTGGAAAACTGTAAAAGAAGAAGGTATTGTTGAAATAATGATTTATAAAGGGAAAAAAGGTGAAAAAGTTTCCTTGTTAAAAAATGTTTTACCGAGCACAAATAGAATAGTGGATGAAAATGTAAAACCAAATAATATTTACACTTATATATTACGTCCAGTATTTGTAGATGGTAGTTTAGGACAAATAAAAAAAATAGAAGTAAAGTATTAATTGCTTATGAAAAGAAAATTACTATTACTTACTTTTTTATCATTTTATTGTTTGGGGTTTTCTCAATCTGAATTGTATGTGTTGCATTCTTCAACTGAGGGATATTCCGATTCATATAGAGATTCATGGTATGTTTTATCCCATTATAAAGGAACACATGAAGTTCTATCCAGTATAGTGAAAATTAAATTAAACTATTTTGATTTTTTTAATGATGATCCTAGTAATGATTGCGGTGGACCTTGTGGACAATATGCAGATCAATGTAAAGGGGCTGAGTTTTCACAAGAAAAAAAAATATTTGATAAAATAGAAATAGAATCGAACTCAATTGATTGTTTACCTCTAAATTACTATGCTATATTACTACCCAAAATAACAGCACCAGCAGACAGAAGATGTGAACGAGATACTTTATTTAAACAATACTCTGACGGGCAAAATCATAATGTAACAGGTTTGGTATGGGAATATGTAGATAAAAATGGTAATTGGAAAGAGTTACCAAACTATAAAAGTAGATACCCGTTAAATGTAAGCTTATTAGATATTTTTGGAACTAATTGGAGAGAAAAAATAGGTGTAAACTTAAATTTACGCTTTAAGTTTACAGCACCTTTTACAACTGATACTGTTGCTTCTATTCAAAATTATACAATAACATTAACAGAATGTTCTCCAGATTTTGTGTCATATTATAATTTGAGTAATACCTCATGCTCTTATAAGTCAGACGGTAAAATAGGCATAAAGCTAAGTAATAATATAAACTCTGCAGAACAATTAGTAGCAACTTTATTTAAAGAGGATACGGTTAATGGAGATATATTAATAAACCAATATAGCACAAAGCAACTTAGTTCAACAGATACAACAGTTTTAGTATTAGAAAATTTAGGAGGAGGTTCTTTTGGCTTCGATTGGCCAAAATATATTGATGCAGGAACTTATTATTTTAGGTATCAAGTTTTAAATATTGGAGATACTCCGCCAAAACCTGAAAAAACAGATGATCCATTTTGGTATACGTTAGTAAAAACAGAACCTTCCTTTACTATTGAAAAAGCAACAAATATCACATTTGAGGCAGAAAGGTCTAGCGATGAAAACTGTGTTAATTCAAAAGATGGGAAGATAAGAGTTTTCAATGTTAGTGGAGGAACAGGGCAAGGGTATGAATATGAATTGAATGAAAGTAATAATTGGATTCCTTTTGATTCTTCTAATATAAAAGTAAATGAAGTAATAATAGGAGGTCGAGAGAAAGGAATTCATAAAGTAAAAGTAAGAGACAGCAAAAAATGTTTAGCAAAAGAGTAATATTACAATGTATAGTTTTTGTTTTTACTATTATTAATGCTTTTGGGCAAAACCCAGAATATGCTTATTTGGTCAAAACAGAAATAACGGGGATGTTACATGCAAACATGGGAAACTTGGATGTGTTAACAGATAATGGATATGCGGGAGGCACAAATTATCGTGCCTTTGAAATAGGAAAAATATACTTTGATTTTATTGACTTGCCAACTAGTTTTAGTGAAGTAACCAGCAAAGTGCATAACTATGCTATTAGAATAAATAATTTACCAGATTGTGAATATAGAAGAGAAAGAACTGTACTAAGAGAGAATTTTAATAATGCGATTTACTTAGGTTTTAACGGATGTAGTTTTGATCAAAAGTTATACCCTCTACATATTATAGGTACCGATAATGAAAAACCAGTATGTTCTATAGACAATATAGAGTTAAAGGGAGGTTATGATTGGGAATACCTTATAGGAGATAAAGATAACACAGCATTAGAATGGAAAAATTTAGCAAATGCAACTCCTACAATAAATGTTAATGTTGGGGATATTTATGCTAAAGAGAATATTGTTATAAATGAATTGCCTGTTGATTCTGAAAAAAGAAATATTCATTTTAGAACAGGTCATATTGCTAGTGATAAATATGTAGCTCCAAAAACTTATAGTGTTATAGGGTGTTCTCCTCAGTATAAGGGATATTATAATCAAACAAAAACTTCTTGTTTCTATAAAGCGGATGGAAATATCGGGGTAAAGTTAGGTAGAAACATAGATTCTAATAAAGAAAGATTAGTTGTTACATTATATAACTCAGATAGAGTTTTAATAGGGCAAGAACATACAACTAGCTCATTAACACCACTAAATGCTACTAATTATGGATATATATGGCCTAATGATATTGATGCAGGTACCTATTATTTTCTATATCAGACACAAAATATAAATTTAGAGATACCAACTGCTCCAGAAATAGATGACGGTTCTTCTTGGGATAAGCTTGTCAAGACTCCTAATTTTACTATCAAGAAAGCAACAAATGTTGATTTTACAGCTATACTCTTAAATGATGAAAATTGTTTTAAAGCTGGAGACGGTAAAATCCAATTGAATGTTACTAGTGGAGAAACAGGAAGATCATATTTCTACATAGTGTATAAAATAGAAGGAACTACAGAGACTTTAGAAAGAGGTTGGACAAGTTTTTCTGGGACCACTACAGTAATAAGTGGATTGGAAAAAGGAGAGTATAAAATAAAAGTAAAAGATAACGAAGGTTGTTTAGCAAAATAAAGTTGTATGAAAAAAAATAGTTTATTAAATATTATGAAGATAAAAAAGCTATTAGTACTAGCTGTGTTTTTATTGTTAGGAATAAATTCTTGGGCACAAGACGCTGAACCTAAAGATAAATCGATAAGTATTAAAATTGAAGGACCTGAAGATTACTTGTCTTTAAAATCAGAGGTTTCAGAAGAAATTTTATTCTTTGGAGGTAAAGGGAAAATAAGTATTGCACCAAATGGAGGAACTTTACCTTATACTTATTTCTTATATGAGGTAACTTCTGGTGGAGATATACTATTAAACTCAGGAGGTACTGAAATTAATCAAGCGATTGAGAAAACACTATTAGCAGGGAAATATAAAGTAGTACTCCGAGATGCTAATTATGATAGTAATAGTACAAGAACCTGTAATGAAGTAATAAGTAATGAAATTTCATTAATAGAGCCAAATAAATTAGAAGTAACTCCAAACGTAACTCAAATTAGATGTAATGATGGGATAGGAAATATATCAATTGATGTGTCAGGAGGAAAAACACCTGACTATACTTATACATGGTATTTCAAGAACACGTCTGGAGATTGGGTTGAGGATCAAACTTTATTAGGAAAAGACAATGATTTAGATACAGGTACTTATAAAGTAAAAATTGATGTTAACTACAACGGGAATATTGTAGAAACAGAAGAAACAGGTTTATTAATAATAGGAGAAAGGCCAGATTTAATAGAAATTGATCCAAGTATAACTAATGTTTCTTGTTTTAACAAAGCCGATGGAAGTATTGACTTAAATGTTGTAGGAGGAACACCAGGAACAGGAGGTTATACTTATAAATGGTCTAATGGAGAGGAAACAAAACAAATTAATAATTTAAAAGCAGGTAAATATACAGTAACGGTAAAAGATAGTAATGGGTGTTCAGCTACAAAGGAAATTACAGTATCACAACCTAGTGAAATAAAAATTATAAAAATAAATGATGGTACGACGACAAAACAAGATGGAGTAGATGGATTTGTAGAGCTAAAAGTCACTGGAGGGGTACCAGGATATTCATATTCGTTTAAAGGGGCTTCCGAGACAGATGATAAAACACGAAAAGGAACTATTAGTATTGAAGGAGGCACAGTAAAGTTTGAGGGGTTAAAAAAAGATACGTATATATTTTCAGTTGAAGATATGAATGACGGTTGTGTTGTTTCAAAAGAAGTTGTAATAAATGACCCTACTCCATTAAGTATTGTCTTAGATAGTACAAATGTAAAATGTTATGGAGAAAAGACAGGAACCATATCTGCAACGGTTAAAGGAGGGTATAGCTCTTTTTATGAATATAAATGGGAAAAAAAAGAGGGAACTTCATGGGGTCCTATATCAGGAACAGCTCCTATAATAGATAATTTACCAGTAGGGGAATACAGAGTATATGTAACAGTAGTTTATAATGGTAATGTTGTAGAAGATGGGTATTCAGAAAGTAAGATCATTTCACAACCAGCAGCTCCATTGTCAATAGGAGAAACTATAAAAAATGTTGCTTGTAAAGGAGGTAATGACGGAGCGATAACTTTAACTGTTGATGGAGGAACTTCACCATATACCTATGCATGGTCAAACGGAGCAACTACAAGAGATTTGTCAGGGTTGTCAATAGGTTCATATATGGTAACTGTAACGGATGCAAATGACTGTACTTTAGAAAAAACATATAATGTAACTGAACCTTCGGAAAGTTTGAATGTTTCTTATGTAAGTCACGAAGACCCGTTGGCCTTTGGAAGTAAGGATGGAAGTATCAATATTTCTACATCAGGAGGAACTTTACCTTATTCATATCAATGGTTTAATGAAGCTGATAATGAAGTAGGAACTTTACAAAATATTTCAAAGATTGGAGATGGTACTTATAGAGTATTGGTAACTGATGCAAATGGATGTACTAATGAGGAAGACATGTTTTATTACACGCTTATACAACCTGATAAACTTATAGGAACTATAAACATTCCAGATGATGGAGAGTTGTATTGTAATGGAGATACTGATGGTAAATTAGAGGTAACTGTAAAAGGAGGAGTTGCTCCATATACATATCATTGGTACGAAATAGATAGTGGTGGTGGAAAAGTATTTATTTCAGGAGCAACTAACACAACAATAGGAGGTTTATCAGCAGGAAATTATGGGGTAGAAATAACAGATAGTAATGGTATAAAGTCGTATAGTGAAGGAACGGTAATAAATCCAACTAAAGTTAAAATTAGTAATGTTATTGTAAATCACGTTGCTTGTTATGGAGAGTCAACAGGAAATATAGATGTAGATGTAACTGGAGGTACAGATATTTATATTTATAAATGGTATAAAGTTGGAAATAGTACTGTAATAGGAACAGAAAAAAGCATATTAAATCTTAGTGCCGGAGAGTATAAAGTGGTAATTACAGATACCAATAACTGTCCAAATCCACCAATAGAAAGAACAATTACAATAAATCAACCAGCTGCACCTTTAACGATAGTTACAGATTCTCAAAAAAACTTAACTGGTTTTGAAACGGCAAACGGAGAAATTAATATTGAAGAAGTATCAGGAGGAACTGCCCCTTATACCTATGAATTAAGAGTAAAAGAAGATACAACAGTTATCAGTAGTTTAAGCAATCCAACAGGATTGGACGCAGCTACTTATGTCATGACCATTCTTGATGCTAATAACTGTTCAGTAGAAAAAGAATTTACACTTATTCAACCTGACAAATTAGAAATAAAGTTAGCAGTTACAAAACCAATAGCTTGTAACGGAGAAACAGGAACGATTGGTTCAACAGTAATTGGAGGATATGTATTATCAGGTGAGGACTACAGTTATCAATGGTACAATGGTAGTGACTTAACAAAAGTTATAGGAACAGAAGCTACTTTAACAGCTTTAGTAGGAACGTATAGATTGGTAGTTACCGACTCTAATGGAAATACAACTTACAAAGAACAGGAGTTAACAGAAAATCCACCTCTTGCTATCACTTTTACAAAAACAGAAGTAACCTGTTACAATGGTAATGATGGAAGCATTGATATTTCGGTCACTGGAGGTACAGGAGTGTATATTTACGAATGGAGTAATGGTGAAAAAATAGAAGATGTTACTGCTTTACCAGAAGGAGTGTATACTGTAACTGTAAAAGATGAAAATGGATGTGAATTACAAGAAGTAATTACCATAACGCAACCGAGTATATACAGAGTATTAGTAACAACTTTTGAAGAACCTAGCGGAGCAGGTTTGTCAGATGGAAGTATATCAGTAGATATTGAAGGAGGTGTGGCACCGTATACATATGAGTGGAAAGATGAAGTAACTAATAGTATAAGTAATACTACATCAATAAATAATGTACCTACAGGAAAATATTATTTAACAGTAGTAGATGCCAAAGGCTGTGAGTTAAATGAAGTTTATAATTTAGATGAACCAGACCCATTAGTAGTTGTAATCGAACAAGTAGAAACAATTAAATGTAATGGAGACATATCGGCAGTACTAAATGCGGTAGCAACAGGAGGTGTTGGTGGCAACAGTTATACCTGGTATGATGCAGTAACAGGAAATAGTATAGGAGATTCACAAGTTATTTATAATTTACCAATAGGAAGATATTTTGTAAAAGTAACCGATTTAAAAGGGATAGAAGATACAAGTGAAATTTTCACAGTAGTACAACCAGAGGTACTAGGAGTAACAGGTGATGTTTTAAACGTAACTTGTTCTGGTAATAATGACGGAGTAATAAGTTTAAATGTTGAAGGAGGAACACCACCATATTCTTATTCATGGAGTTCAGGTGAAACAACAGCAGAAATTACTGCAGCAGCAGGAAGCTATTTCGTTTTAGTTACAGACGCAAATGGTTGTCAAACTACAGGCAGTTTTATAGTAGAAAAAGCAAGCTCATTAACAATTACAGAAACTGTAAAAGATGTTATTTGTTATAATAGTTGTACAGGAGAAATCAACCTAAGTATTGACGGAGGAATTGCTCCTTACACTGTGCAATGGAATACAGGACAAACAGGAAGTAATGTAACAGGATTATGTGCTGAAACGTATGTAGTTACAGTTACAGACCAAAAAGGATGTTTAGTAACAAAAGAAATTTCTGTAAAAAGTGCCGAAGAGTTGATATTTGATGTAGTTCCTAGTGAAGTAACATTATGTTATGGAGAAACTATAGAGTATGATGTAACCATGGTTGGAGTATCGGAATATGCATGGACTTCAACAAATGGTTTTACAAGCAATGAGAGTGTTGTGTTATTATCTGAAGAAGGAGTTTATACATTAACAGTAACAACGATTGATGGATGTAAAGTATCTAAAGAAATAATTATACATAAGTCAAATGTAGAGATAGATGCACAATTAATTTTAACATCTCAAGCATTTGTAGGGGAAGATATAGTACTAATTAATGTATCTAATCCAATAAGTGAAAAGGTAGAGTGGAACATTCCTTCAAATGTAACTATAGTTCAAAAAACGGATGAAGGTCTAGTTTTACGTTTTCCTGCTCCAGGAAATTATGATATATCTCTAATTTCAAATGAAGGAAATTGTAAAAAAGTAGCAACTAAGACTGTGAATGTTTTAAAGGCAAGAGATCTTACAGATATTGGAGAAACGAAGAACCCATTTGTAAAAGAGTTTGTAGTCTATTCAAATCCTAATAAAGGAAAGTTTACTGTTGATGTAGAGTTAGAAAAAGAATCAGAAATTTCTTTGCGTCTTTTTAGTTTAGGAGCAAATTCAGTTGTAGCAGATAAACTACTAAAAGGGCAAAAAGAATATGAAGTATTGTACGATATGAATGTATCAGCAGGGATATATGTATTGTTATTAGAAACTCCAAAAGCAAAAAGAATACAAAAAGTAATTGTAGAGTAATGAGAAAGAGTTTATTTTTTATAATAATGCTATTAGGTATATGTGCTTGTGTAAATGAAGTAGCTTTACCTGTAATTGTTGATTTTAATACAGAAATAGTTAATCAAGATTATACTGTGCCTGTAAAAGTAAAAATCCTCAATGATACAGAAGGAGCCGATACCTATAAATGGACATTTGAAGGAGGTGAGCCTAGTAGTTCGTCAAGTAAAAACCCTGGTATTATAACCTACAATACAGAAGGAGAATATCTTATCACTTTAGAGGCTTCTAATAGAGACGGTAGTATAGATGTGAAAACTCAAAAAGTAACAGTAAAACCAACAGTTCTTATTGATTTTGATGCAGAAGTGTTAGAAAATAATTATTCACCAGTTGAAGTAAAACTAACCAATAAAACAAAAGGAGCTACTTCTTTTGAGTGGTTTTTTCAAGGAGGAATACCAGAGACATCATCAAAAGAGTACCCACAAAACATCACTTTTACAACTCCGGGAGAGCATACGATAAGATTAAAAGTAAGCAATGGAGAGGAAAGTTATACTCAAGAAAAAATAATAGAAGTTGCACCTTATTTAACAGCCGATTTTGAATATTCAGTTGCTTTTGAAGACGATGACTATCAAGTTCCAGTAAAAGTTACATTAACTAATAAAAGTATCAGTGCAATTAATTACAATTGGACGTTTGAAGGCGCCAATATAACAAGTAGCTTAGAAGAAAATCCAGAAATAGAAATTCAAACATCAGGAACTCATACATTACAGCTAAAAGCAAGTAATGGAAAACAAGAGAAAGTGTTTTCAAAAACAATAACTGTATATGAAAATACCAACTTAAGAAGTTTAGAAAATGTAAAATTAGGAATTAACACAGCTCATAAAGAGAATGCTATTGGAGCTTTTTTTTCAACCAAAACAAGAAAAGTATATACGAAGAGTGAAGTTACTAATGAGACAGGAAAGGATATAGATCTTGTTTTCTTCGGTTTAAGCGAAACCTTTTCATATAACAAATTTGTGAGTCCAGATCAAGCATCAACAGTTGCTTTTTCATTCATTCCTAATGCTCAAAATACTCAATTAATAAACAAGCAAGAATCATGTAATTGTAGCACTCATTTATCTGTGTCTGAATTTGACTCTATGGTAAATGATCAATTATTAGTAGCCTTAACAGTAGATGAAACAGATGAAGGACTAAAAGAGTTTGATAATACAATAGTGCCAAGAATCATTCCTTTTAAAACTTCAGATAACCGAAAAGGAGCGGTAAAAATAAAGCAGTTTGTAAAAGACGGTACAAACTCATACATAGTAGTTGATATAAAAGTTCAGAAAGAAGCTAAATAAGAAAAAGTAGATGAAAATCAATTTAAACGATAGTAATATATTCAAAAAGGTGATGTTGTTGTTTACTGTATTAATAAGTACAGTACTATATTCTCAAACCTATCCAGTACAAGTTACTCCACAGTTGATACCTCCGTATAGTTTAAAAATATCAGACTATGCTACAACAACGAGTGAGAAACTATATGCCAATATTTTATTAACCGATGTAAATGAAGTAGGACGAAGAATACGGTTAAAAATGTATATAGAAGGACAGGGGCTTTCTATAACTACACGTGATGTGATAGCAGGAGAGACGCCCATATATTTAGATGGAGGAATAAATTTAAGGTTATCGAATTTAGATTTACAAGCCTATTTTCAATTAAATAATTTAGTTGGAATCACGCCAGGACAGTATAATGCACCGTTGCCAAATGGAGGATATGATTTTTGTTTTGAAGTGTACGACTATTTTACAAACAGAAAACTGTCATCTAAAAGTTGTACTACTGTATACTTATTACAAAACGACCCACCAATCTTAAACTTACCATTTAAAGATAATATTGTAAATGCGACGAATCCTCAAAATGTATTATTTACTTGGACTCCTCGTCATAGTAATGCAAGTAATGTACAATATGAGTTTACATTAAAAGAATTGTGGGATGTACAAAATCCACAAGCCAACTTTTTAGCTTCTGTTCCTTTTTATCAAACAAATACCTATAGTACAACACTATTAGTAGGACCAGAAGCACCACAATTAATTTCAGGTAAAATATACGGTTGGCAGGTACGTGCTTTTGTAAGTGATGGAGTAAATGAAACCTCTGTATTTAAAAATGATGGAAAAAGTGAGATTTTTTGGTTTAAATACTTAGAAGATTGTAGACCACCAAGTTTTGTTATTTCACAAGCATTAACAGCAGAATCAGTTCAAGTGAACTGGCAAAGCTCAGAACATGTACGTTATAGAATTCAATACCGTAAAAAAGGATTTGGGGATGATGACTGGTTTGAAGTAAATAGTTATACCAATGAAGGTAAAATCCGAAATTTAGAACCCGCTACCGTATATGAGTTTCGTGTAGGAGGAGAGTGTACTCAGTTATCAGGATTTGCATATTCAAATATTCAAGAATTTACTACACCAAGTAATGATGAAGCTGCTTATTACAACTGTGGTTTAATGCCTCAAATTAATATAACAAACAAAGAGCCATTACCAAAATTAGGAATTAACGAAACCTTTACAGCTGGTGATTTCCCTGTTATTACACGTGAAGTAACAGGAAGTAATGGTACGTTTAGCGGTTGGGGGTATATAACCTTACCTTTTTTAGAAAATTTGAAAGAAATCATTGATGCGGCGAATATAGCTACAGGAGGTGAAGTTAATATCGGTAAGTACACACGTATTAAGGTAGTATTTAAAAATGTTCAAGTAAATAGTAGTTATGAACTTATTGATGGAGTAGTAGTCACAGACTACGACCCTGACTGGAAAAACATATTGGATGCCGACGAAGTTATAGAGGATATAAGTGATCTTGTAGATGATATTTTCCCTGAGGAACCAGAAAAAGATAATTCAGATACAACTAATAGTGATACTACTACAGGAGGGACAACACCAGATGGAGGGACAACCCCAGATGGGGGAACTACACCAGATGGAGGGACAACACCAGATGGGGGAACAACACCAGATGGAGGGACAACACCAGGTGGAGGAACTACACCAGATGGAGGAACTACACCAGATGGAGGAACTACACCAGATGGAGGAACATCTGAAGGAGAAGGTACTGGAAAATACATTACTTACAGAGGAACAAAATATTATAAGGATGATACTATTACTATAGATTATGATAACAGTATAGAAAAAGAAGGTGTAGAATTTTTTGGAGCTAAAGAAGGAGCACGTATACAATTTAATGCTTACACAGAAAATTATCCTCAAGGTTCAGGGCAGTATATTGTTGAGGGTAAGAAAGTGAATTATTTAGTGCAAAAAGATATTGTTACTTATCAATTAGTGGTTAATTACTGGAATACTCCAGAAGATTTTCCTAATGAAGATAAAATGACAACGTTTTTAGTAAACGTAAAAATTAATAGACCAAAATTTGAATTAAAAGAACTTTGGGCATCTGACGCTAATAATAAAAATCGTAAAGCAAAAAGTGGTGAAATACTATATCTGGTAAAAAAGTATGGAGTTGCTACTGTTACAAGCAGTTCTCTTTCACGAAATGTACATTATAGTGTAGTTACTTCACCAACCTTGGAGTCAAATAACTATAAAAAAGCAGATGTAGCATGGAATTATCATAACATAAATGGAACAAGACAGTTTGATTATGGAAAAATAAATATAAGTAGATCACTTAGAGAAAGAGATTTAGCGTATACAACTAGTGTTGAAGTAGGATTCCCTAATAAACAGACAAAAAGTATAGATGTACAGTATGTAGACGGTACAAGAAGCCCCTATGAATTAGGGTTGAATGGTGTAAGTACGGTTGCAAAAATTATTTTTAATAAAATACAAGAAAACACAAAAATAGTAGAAACTATTTTTGATAGATTAGGCATTAAGACTGAACAAAAATTCGAATTAGAACCAATTAAAATAGAGGGCTTACAGTTTAATAAAGAGCACAAGTCTTCTAGAAAGTATATCGAAAGAAAAGAAACTAAGATAACAGGAGGTATTGAAATTACAACACCTGAGGCTTTTGTAACACCTCCGCCACTAATGGTGCTAAAAAAAGCAGGTATTGCAGAAATTGGCTTATACGCTTTGGCAAAGTTTGGTATAAAATTAGAAGGGGTAGAAGAAACTGAAAAAATATTTGACGAAAGTTCCTTTTTAATTGAAGATAAAGCGGTAAAAATTGGTATGTCAGGTTGTCTTGAAGCAGGCTTAAAAGCTGAATTATTAGTAGCTCAATCACAAGTTAATTTTTTAGTAAAAGGATATGCAGAAGGTTGTGTATCTGGAGAATTACAATATTCTTTTACAGATGAAAAATTCGCAGGTAAGTTCTTTATACCACCAGTAGTTTTATCCGCAGAAGTGGACATTTCAACTAAAGGAACTTTAGAATTTGATTTGGTAAAATGGAAAAAAAGCATTGAAATCAGTGAGGAAATACCACTTGGTGAATTCTAAATATATATAATATGTGGATTAGAAGGTTTTTATTTTTGTTATTACTTATTTTTCTTCCAAGCCTCCCTTTTTCTTTAAAAAGATATAAAGTTTTTAAAAAAAGGGTAGAGTATATAGACGATTATAATAAAGTTAAGGTTAAAGTTGACTCAGTTAGGAGGGATTTAACAACAACTATAAGAGAAGGTGATGTTGAAAAAATTTATTATAGTTATAAAAATGTTTTGGGTATGGTTACCATCGATGAAGATGCTAAGAATGATAATTATAAGCACTTTCTAAATGGTAAACAAGATTCAATATATATATGGCACAATCCTAAGGCAGATGATTTGTATACAATCAAAGAATCTAAACCATTAAGTTTAAAATACCAAAAGTATTCAATGTATCGTGATTTATTTTTTGTGATACTTGGAGTTATTTTAACACTATGGTTTATTTATATAATGTTTATAGAAAAAAAGAAAATAAATGATAAAAAATAAAATTTTAACTTTAATTGTTATTTTAACAAATGTTATGGTGTTTGGACAGAGTACAAAAGACTCTAACTTAATATTAACCATTACAGAAGAGCAAAACCTTAGCTTTCATAAGTATGAGCCTAGGTTACAATTAAAGGCAACACTAACAACAATTAGTGAGGTTAAAAATGAGTTTCCTGAGCAGTTAATGCAATCGATACTTTCAGCAAGAAACCAAGAATGGGTAAATTATAATACGCTAGGTGGAGAGGAAAAAGCATCAAAAAAGGAACCATCTCATTTTGAGAAAATTGTAAGTATGAATAAAGATGAAAACTATTTTGAATTGCATCATAAGTTTACATTTAATCTAGGAGATATTCCTACTACAATAATCAAATTTTATTTTTATCAAGAAAACGAAAAACCGTTATCAGCAGCTTACGTTATGCAAAAAGTAAATGGGCGATGGCAGAGAACATCACATTCTTCATTGTCTATGCTTTCAATAATTGTTATGCGAATGAAATCGGAAGTATTGGAAGGAATAATTTTAGGAAATTCAACAGATGCATCTATACAAGCAATTACGGAAAGAGTTACCACAAATGGCGCTTTAGATGTTAAAAAGTTAGAAGATGAATTTGCAAGTTGGTATACCCCTAAAAAAGATGATATAAAAATTAATTTATATAAAGATCCTAAATCTTGGTAACAATGAAAAAAAATATAGATTTTAAGATAATAATTAGTGTTATTACTTTTCTTTTTTTGAAATCAGTGTCATATGCTCAATTAGATTATTCAAAACTTGAAGGTATAAAGTCAAAAATTACTATAGTTAAAGAGTATTCTTTTGTAAATGTTTACGATTATAATTTCAATTCAAATGGCAAAGATTCTCTTCTTGTACAAACATTGAATGATAATTCTTTAGAGGCTGCTATATCAAAAAAATATGCTCCTAAATTTATCAATAATACCAAAGATTCAATATCATTTTCTGTTAAGTTACTGTCACGTTTAATCATTGATGTAGATAATAAAAGACACTATTTTGTAAGTTATAAAGCGTCAGACAATAATGTGAAAATGATTTCAAACTTTCTTAATAATGGAGTTGATTTTATAGAAAGTACAAGTTCAAATAGTGAAATAGAATTACTAAAATCAATTTTAAAGAATTCTAATGCATATTTATTGTTTAAGTTTTATAATAAGCGAAAAAGTAAAAATTATCCAGTTGTGGATGAACTTAAAGGTACAACTAAAAATGAGCAAGGTTTTTTAGATATAAAAAAACTAGCTCAAGTCCTAGAAGAAAATAAAGCTTCACTAGCTAAGTATTTAGATGAGTAATTGTTATAATTGGAAATGAAAAAGAAATTATTGTTAGTACTTCTATTAATAGTAAGTTTGAGCGTAAGAGCTCAAAAAAAATATACATTTCAATTTGTAAGGCCTGGTTCAGGATTTACAGGGGGACTATTTTTTAATGGAAAAACTGAAACATATCGTTATAGGGTGTACAATGGTAATACCTTATTAAAAGATAGTGGTATTTTAACTAGAGTTATTCCTACTACAGGTTTAGAAGTGTTCGATGGAAATATTGCATATGAAGTATTTGATCAAAGACCAACACGAGTTATAACTTCATGGAGTGTTTCTGGTAGTAGTACTCGTTGTGATAATGACATAACTATTGGAAGTGGAGATTGTGAGGTTAATAAAACAGGAGGACTTTTTGGCCAACCATCAGTAACATGCACAACGGTTAGGGTTTCAAACAATAATGTATTGAAAGTTTCTACGAATAATACTTTTTGTAGAAAAGAGAGTATAACTTTAACTTCTAATAGCTGTATACCACAACAGACGATTTCTTGGTATTATAGTTTGGATAATATTAACTATAAACCAACTTTTTTATCAACATCTACAACTAGTGGTAATAGCGTTATACTTGATTTAAAAGATATAAATATACCCCCATCATATGAAGGCCCTTTATATTTTAAAGGTACTGTTAGTATCACTACAGGGTTATTTAAATGGATAGAATCAGATTCAAACATTATAATTTATAATATTATTCCTTGCTCACCCGAGCTAGTACAACAACCTACTTCAATTACAACAAGTTGTAATTATAGTGAAGATGGTAGTTTTGCTTTTAGTGTTGATAGAGATTTGTTAACCAACGAAAAACTAATTGCTACACTGTATTATGAATATTCAACAGGATATGATTTGGCTACGAACCCACAAAGAGAAATTACGAATTTGCAAGCCATGGCAGATGGTAGTTTTGGGTATTCGTGGAGTAAAGATTTGGTATCAGGTAAATATCAGTTAAAATACCAAACCTTAAAAGGTAGTGGAGGAATTAACCCAACGGATGGATCATGGGCAAGCATAGTTCCTTCAGATGAATTTACGATTGGCAAACCTTCAAAAGTTGATTTTGAAATAACAGACTCAGCAGATCAAAATTGTTTTGAGGTAAATGATGGGTATATAGATATTAGTGCAAAAGGTGAAAGTGGTAGAACATTTTTATATCAACTAAGAAAAGATAATGTAATACAAATTTTTAATGGCACGAATTGGGTTAATTACACAGGAAATAATGTTGATAATGAAACATGGTTTCCGTTTACCAATTCAGAGACAACAAGAATAAGTAATTTAAATAAAGGGGCATACAGCGTAAAAGTTAAAGACTCACAAAAATGTTTAGCTAAACAGTAAGGAAGAGAAAAATGAAAAAGGGGTTATTTATATTACTATTATTTTATAGTTTTTGGGGATTTGGGCAAGGTTATATTGTCGATTATGTTACTAAAAGTCAAAGTAATTATCGCAGTTGTGAGAATGACGGAGATGCTTTTTGGGCAAGAGTACTTACAAATGGTAATATACCAATAGGGTATAGACTTTATGAAGATGGTTATATTGAAGGAAGGGATCCAGGAACAACACTTTGTCAGGTAAGTAATCAATATGATACTTCATTAACTCCAGAAGATGCCCTTTGTAATGTGTTCAATTACTCTTTAAAAGGTTGTTGTACAAAAGAACTAGGGAGTTTTAGAATAATACCAGATAATGATTTTAAAATTCTGACACCTGACCCAGGAGTAAATAATACAACTACATCAATAACCTTAGAGGCTTCTTCAGGTTATCATGAATTAGTATATAATTGGATGTATTATGATCCAATAACTAATGGTTGGGAGAAGCTTCCTCAAGAGTACTTGGGAAAAAGTTCAATTACGTTTACGGCTAAAGACTTATTTGGTAGTGAAGCTCATTTGTATATGAGTAAAAGTATTCAATATAAATTAGAGTTGTGTAATGGGTGGAGCCCAAAAGAACCTTATACTTATGTATTTATTTCTGAATCTCCTCAATTACAAGATCCCATAGTAACCCAAAAAACAAGTTGTAATTATAAAGCAGACGGAAGCCTAACATTGGACTTTAAAAGAGATTTATACACAACAGAGAAGTTGGCAGTTATAATATATCAACAAAATACAGAATCTGGAGAGTACGATGTTATTTTAGATCAAAAACTTGATATAGAATCTCTAGAGAAAATAAACGAAACTACCTATAGGTATCAATGGGTAAACAATTTACCTCATGGAACTTACAAACTTAAATATCAAACAGGAAAAAAAGGAGTTGGAATAAATCCCGAAGACATTTCTTGGTCAAATTTAGTTCCTGTAAAGTTTACTATTGAAGAAACAGCAAAAGTTGATTTCGAAGTAATAGTTTCAGCAGATCAAAATTGTTTTAAGATAAATGATGGGTATATAGATATTAATGCTACAGGGGAAGGCAACAGGATATTTTTATATCAATTAACAAAGGATGGGGTCATACAGTTTTTTAATGGTACTAGTTGGGTAAAATATGAAGGGAGTAATATTGATAATGAAACATGGTTTCCGTTTACTAATGCAAAGACAACAAGAATAAGTAAGTTAAACAAAGGGGCATACAGCGTAAAAGTTAGAGACTCAGAAGAGTGTTTAGCAAAACAGTTATAAAAAAGAAAAGAATATTTTAATGATTACAATGAGGGGGCAAACACTAAAAGTAGTAGTGTTTATTTTAAGCATATTTTTTGCTGAAAGTATAGTAGGACAACAATTAGATTTTGAGAATATAGGAAGAGGAAAACCTTTTAAAGTTAGCGGAAACATCGCTGCTAACTCTGTGTTCTATTCATCCAATCAAAATAGTGCAAGAGCACCATTTACCTATTTTTTACAAGGAAGCTTAAATTTTAACATTTATGAATTTTCAATTCCTGTAAGCTATAGCTTTTCTAATCAAGGAGATGATTTAGAATATCAATTACCGTTTAGTTTTAATCGTTTGAGCCTGCATCCTAAATATAGATGGATACAAGCCCATATTGGAGATGTGAGCATGAGTTTCTCACCATATACGTTGGCAGGACACCAATTTACAGGGGGAGGAGTTGATTTAACTCCTAAGGGAAGTTTTACTTTTTCAGCAATGTATGGTCGATTATTAAAAGCTACAGAAGATTCAGAAGACAATAGAACACAACCAGCTTTTAAGCGAATGGGATATGGAGCTAAAGTGGGGTTTAAAAAAGAAAAATATAGCTTAGAGTTAATTGGTTTTTATGCAAAAGACAAGATAAATTCAATAAGTGCAGTACCAGAAGAAAAAAAGGTGTTACCAAAAGAAAATCTGGTGCTAAGTATGTCAGGAATTGTAACTGTAATAGATGGACTTCGTTTTAAAGGAGAATACGCTTCAACGGCCATAACACAAGATCTTAGAGCAGAAAAAGTAAGTCATAGTAGCGGAATTGCAGGTTTATTATTCAACAATAGAGCTTCAACAGAACATTACAAAGCATTTAAAACAGAAATGGAATATAGCTTTGATAAATATAGATTTGGAGTTGGATATGAACGTATAGACCCAGGATATAAAACGTTAGGAGCATATTATTTTAACAATGATTTTGAAAATATAACACTGAATGGTAATACCACTTTATTTAATAATAAAATAAGTTTAGGGTTCAATATAGGATACCAACGAGACGATTTAGCAAATCAAAAAGAGACCAATACTAGTAGAACAGTTGGAAGTGTTAACGCAACATTTGCTATGAGTAAAAAAGTAAATATAACAGGAAGCTATTCTAACTTTTCTACTTATACTAATAATAAACTAGATCAGTTTGAGATTATAAATGATGATAATTTGTTAGATAATCAAGAAGAGCGATTCAACTATAAGCAGTTATCTCAAAATGCTAACGTTAATGTAAGTTATATTTTAGAAAATAGTAAAACAAGAAGACAAAATCTAAATACAAATTATTCATTAGCGACAGTAGCTAATGCTGAAAATGGAATTGTACGCTTAGGTAATGGTTCAACATTTCATAATTTTAATACTTCCTATACATTAGGGTTACCACAAAGAAAAATAAATATAACTTCTGCTTTAAATACTACTTATAATACTATTGGGAGAGATAAATCCTATACATGGGGACCAACACTAGCAGTTAATAAAAAGTTTCTAAAAGATAAACTAAATACAACATTAAGTACTTCTTACAATCAAAATAATAGCAAAATAAACAAGGCAAGTGCTACAAACTTTAGATTGAATGCAAATTATGTATATAGAGAAAAACATAATTTTAATTTAAGTGCTATTCAATTATTTAGAAATACTTCTTTAAAGAATACCCAAGACTTAACAGTTACTTTCGGTTACAATTATGCCTTTGATTTATCTACAAAAAAGAAAGCAAAAGTAGAGAGAGCTAGAGGAGAGTTTAGTTTTTCTTATAAAGAGCATACATTTACAGGAGAGCCTCACGAAATAACTCCAGAGGTATTAATTATAGGAAAGGCAAAGAGGTTTGAGGAGATAAAAAAAGTAAATAAAATAGCAGATAAACTTTTAGTTTTAGAACAAGAGTTAAAAGATGCTGAGCTAAAATCTAAAAATAAGTATAAGAAAAAAGCAATTGAGTACTTAAGTCATATACATAATAATCAAGACTATATAAATACATATTATGATTTAGCTTTTACAGGACTTGAAAAGTTGTATCGAGATGCTAAAAGGGTAGAGTGGTCGGTAGAGCAGAAATATAAAACAGCTTTATCTATGTATAATAAATCAAGCAGAAAAGATAGTAAAAAGATGCAATTGTTTTTAAACAAAAGAAAGTCAGCATATAAAGCAAATAAGTATATGCTAGAACAGTTAGAAAACTTAAAGAAGGAAGATTTGTACAAAGAAGGAGGAGACTTTTATAATTTTAAGGATGCACACATAAATACTATTTTAACAATGTTAGAAGAAGGTAGAACAAAAATGGAAGTTTCTATTTTTCTTGAAATAGCTTTTGCCAAAATGTTCCATACACTAAGTGAATAAAGTATGAAGTGAAAGTAATTTAGATTAAAGAGTATGAATCTTATGTTTTGATTCAAAACATTGGTTTGAGAATGTATTTTTGATCACTAATAAAAAAGGTAATGATAGAAGGCTAACAGCACGTACTTACAAATAGGTATTCTAATTCTTTTATAAGGAGAAACAGCAGTTTTTTTTACAACTATTAGATCTCTATCATTATATCTTTAGGGTGAAAATTTAAAAAAGGGAAAGGTTAGGACATTATTATCGTAAACTTTTTATTACTCACAGCTTGTATTAAATTCTTGGTAATCAGATTTAGAAAACATGGGAATATTTTGACCATTATGTATCTTAATGCAGAATAAGCTAGGGTTTGCATTAACAGTTAAGCGATCCAAATTCACTAACCCGCTTATATCGAGAGATGTAAGTAAGTTACTGGAACAATACAATACTTCAATATTACTGTTAGATTCCAAGTCGATATTTTTAAGCTTGTTATCAGATAGTGCTAAAACTTCTAAAGCTTTATTAGCGGTAAAATCTACTTCTAAAATCTTATTATTTTGTGCTAAAATGGTTTTTAAGCTTACTGCTTTTTTAACATCTAAAGACACTAGGAAGTTATCTCTAACATTTAAGGTTTCTAAATTGGGATTATCAATACTTAACGTTTCTAATGAATTATAGTATAAACTTAACCATTTTAGATTAATAGCATTTTTTAACCCAGTAATAATACTTAATTCATTTACATCAAGGTCTAACTTGATTAATTCTGTATTGTTACTCAAATCAATATTTTTAAGGGAATTCCCAGCAAGTACCAAAGTATCTAATTGTTTATTAAACTTCAGGTCTATAGTAGTTAAATTGTTTCCTGTGGCATGCAATCTTTTTAGATTGATAAAACCTTCAATACCTGTTAGGTCTGCAATTATACCATCATTGGATGTGTTTAAATTAAGGCTCGTAACTCCTAATGCATCACTTTTTAATAGTTGTTGGTTGACAATACCATCAGAGTCTATACCCAGATTGATTAGTTTGGTCTCAAACTGTGCATCGGGTATGTTTAAATATTTTTGTTCCTCTATATTGTCATCACTAGAACATGAAATAAAAAGGCAACATGATAGAAGAATAAAACTTAATTGTTTTAAATAACGTTTCATAGGTAAGATTTTATTTTTTTTGAGACAACAAAATTCGCAAATAAACTGCTTAAAAAAATTAATTTAACTTAATTTTTTAAGTCTTATTAATTATAAACCAAATAAGATTATAAGTCTTTGTTTTTTAGTGGTAAAACTGTATTTAAGAAGACGTTTTAGATACTTTCTTAAGTAAAACTTTTTTCTTTTTTAAAGCTTTTGAATGTCTAACAAGTCTATTTAGTCCAATAGTAACTAAAATAGATATACAAGCAGCCGTTCCTAACGCACCTCCATAACCATTGAAAAAAGTAGGGCTAACTGTATAAATAAAGCCAAAAATAATTCCAGCGAAAACAATTGAAGTATAGTTTCGAGTAAGTTTTTCAGAAGTCATACCAACAAATGAGGCTCCAAAGAATACCCAAGGAATTTGTTTAGTTACATCCTCTGAAAATAGTTCAGGAAAAAGAAAGCAAAAGCCAGCAACAATAAGAGTGAGTAGAGCAGAGGCTCTTACAGGGCCTTGTTTATATTTAGTACTTACTAAAAACGTTAAAAAAGCTCCGAGTATACTTGTTAAGTATATTGATATTGTAGGAAGCATTATGAAAGGATTAAAAGTAATAAAGAGGATATAACGACACTACCAAAAGCAAGAGTACCCAGTTTGCCGCCGACCCCATGAAACAGATTTTTTGAAAACATATAAAAGATGCTAGCTATTGTACCTGAAATAACTATAAAGCTATAATCAATTGCAAGATGCTTTTGCGACATTCCAACAAAACAACCACAATACATAGCATTCGGGACACTTTGTAAAATCTTTGACTTTTTATTTAAACTAGTTGAAAAAGAAGCAATTGTTCCAACAAGTGCTGCTGCCAAAACAGAATTCAAGCTAGTAAATAGGTGCAGGTAATTTGTAAGTAGGGCACCAGCTATAACAAAAATCATTACATAGAAAGGCTCAAAATCTACTTCTTTAATTCTAAAGAATTTTATGTAGGTGTAAATTATGAGAGCAGTAATAAGTGTTGTTAAAAATATTACCGTAAAAATATTTTTGTGTTCTAGCAATAACGCAGTAATAAATGCGAATTGAGTAAGAATTAAAAAAATGATTGAAAAAAAGTGAAAATATTTATGTCTCAAACCTGAGTAACGCTACTTTATAATAGAACTGCAAATTTACGACATACACATTGATTTCTCAATTAATTTCCCTGAATTCTTACCCAAAGATCCTTTAATAATTGTTTAGCTTCTTCACGATTTCTAGGAACTTCATTTATAATAGTTTTATCATGTTTTTTACCTATTTCAAAGCTAAAAGCAAACTGTTGAAAGTTAGGTCTGACACTTAGTAGTCCAAAACGTAAATCGTTTAAGTAAAGAGCGTTGTTTTTTTCTGAAATAGTATACCAACCTTTGGTAATTTTAATAAGCCGTTTTACTAAAATATCATTTTTATAAGCACCTAATAAATGATGGTTTTTAGGGTAGGAATAAAATTCAATTGGTTTGGAATCAAAAAAAGAATAATAACCAATTAGATATGCATTTTCAGTTTCTACATTCGCAGACCATAAAATAGTGTTAAAAGGCGTAGGCTTGGTTACTATTTCTTCATAAGTTATTCCTTGTTCTTTTAAAGCTTGTTCAAACTTAGTGTAGGTGATTCCTTTAATGATAATGGTAATAGCCATATAAGAAGTACTTACAATAAGTCCTAAATTGTTATACTTTCTTCTTTTTGCTGTTCCTTTACGTTGGGACATAGCCATTAGTAGAAATATTAAAAAAGGTAGTGTGTATAAAGGATCAATTACAAAAATATTTTTAAAGGCCAATCGTATATCAAGGGGCCAAAAAAGTTGGGTACCCCAAGTGGTGTGCGCATCTAAAATAGGGTGAGTTAAGAATCCCCAAAACATAAGCTTTGCCCATTCTTTAGTGGAGGCATTTTTTTCATATAAAGAAATAAGCCATCCGAAAATCCATCCAAAAACAATTGCAAAAAATATAGAGTGCGTAAAACCTCTGTGTATTTCAAGAGCTGTAACGGTATCAAAGAATTTACCAATGTACACATCTAAATCAGGGATAGTACCTGCAATAGCTCCATAAAGCATTGCTTTATTTCCTGCCTTTTTTCCTAATACAGCTTCTCCAACAGCCGCCCCAAGAACAATTTGTGTGAGTGAATCCATAAGGCAAAAATACTTATAAAACTACTAGTAAATTGAGTTATAATATTCATCTATCCAATTCGCTGGATATTTACTATATAAGTCGTTAAGTAGTAGTTTGTTTGCTTTTGAGGTTTTAAAATCTTTATAAAAACCACCAAGAATCCTAACAGTTTCTCTAGGTAAGTTTGTGTTATGAAATTTTAAAAGAACTTGTTTAGAGGTTTCAGATGAGTCAACTAATAATAAAACTAATGCTCCAGCAGTCTCAAAATTGAATTGATTAAAGAAAGGAGTCATTTTTTGAGATCTTCTTAAAAGTATAGGATTCTCCAAGAAAAGCGAGGCTTTTAACTTTCTTCGTAAACTAGGATAACTAGTATACGAGTTAATTTTGGTAACAAATTTTAAAATTTCTAAAAACTCATTATATTTTGTGTTATAGAGGTTTTCTATGTTATTAGGAGAACTAACGCCAAAAAGAAAAAATAATTTACTAGGTTTTAAAACATTAATATTATGCCCTTTTCCAATTGAAGATAATGCTTTCTCAACTCCTTTTAAAAAGAGGGGGTAGTTATTTTCTTTTACTTTTATAATAGTACCTAACCTAGCTGAGTGAAAATAGGCATCAACTATTTTTTGTTTATCAATTCCTTTCAAAGCTTTTGTTAAAGTAGCATTAATATCATAATGACGAGAAGGATAAAATTTACCTTGAAATTCATACTCTAAAGCTTCATTTTCACTTTCTATAAATAGATCAATAATTTTACTAGTTGTAAGTTTTCCTGTAGTTTGATATTTTTTTTCTTGTGACTGTATTATTATCTCTCTTTCCATTTATGAGATGTGTTTTATTAATTGTTGAAGTTCTTAATGAAAAATGATTGCTGATTTGTTGCGAATACTATGCTTAGTAGCTTCAAATAATTCGCACCAAACTAACTTTTCTTTCCAGAAGTCGTTTTCTTCATTGATAGACTTATTAATTTCTTTAAGATTTACAATATTATCTTCTTCATCTAGTGGAATATTAAGCTTATTAGCTATGAATTTTAATTCCTTAAATAGCGTGTAAGACGAACCAATCATTGCACCATCAACAGGAAACTCATCATTATCAAAAATAATATCGATAAACTCCACAGGAACATAAAAACCTGCACAGTCTGAGTGACATATAAGATGACAAGTGAGTAATGATGCGTGATCTTCTACGATTGAATCTGTAGAAGGAGAACTGTTAGGACTAAATGGAGTAGGAGTCCAATCTTCATATTCGGAACAATAAGCGTAAAAACGCCTTAGGTAATGAATATAATCGTAAGGAAATCCACCAACAGCTAGAGGCTCAACCTCTAATTTTTCTGGCTCATTATAAGGTGCAAGCCCATTTAATTCTAATAGTTTGTTAATGTTTTTAAATACCGAAGAATAATGTTCAAAAGCTTCTTCATCCATTTCCTTAAAGCTAGCAAGAGCTCCGCTAGTAATGTATAGTCCCATCTTTAGTTATAGTTTATAATTAATTGTAAAATTATAAACCTAGGTAAGTAGATAGAAATCTGTTTTATAAACGTAGTGAATCGTTATAAATTTGAAAAATTAAGCCTACTTCCCGATACAGAAATTACCAAAAATATGTCCTAGAATATCCTTATCTACATCGTATTCACCAGTAATATTCCCTAAATGACGTAAACATTCACGAATATCAATAGCAAATAAATCAGAAGAAATATCTAACTCAATACCGTTTTTAACCGAATTAATACTTTCTAAAGCTAAAGTTAATGCTTCAAAATGACGAGAATTAGTAACAATTGTTTCGTTGTTACTTAAAGCACCGGTATTCACTAATGAAATGAGTTCTTCTTTTAACTCATCAACGCCAATGTTTTGTTTAGCAGAAAGTAAGATTAAATTTTCAATTTCTGATTGTAAAATAGATGAATCGTGACATGACAAGGTATCTATTTTATTGGCGATTACTAATAAACGTTTGTTAGGAAAACGTTTTTTTATGGTCTCAATTTCCTCTAAAAACAAGTCTTTTGAATGCGCGTATTTATTAGAATCAATTAAGAAGATGATTAATTGTGCGTTTTCTGCTTTTTCATATGCTTTTTTGATACCAATGTTTTCAACTACATCTTCAGTTTCTCTAATTCCAGCTGTATCAATAAAACGGAAAACAACACCATCAATAATTAATTCGTCTTCAATCGCATCACGAGTAGTACCAGCAATATCAGATACAATAGCTTTTTCTTCATTAAGCAAGGCATTTAACAGAGTAGATTTACCAACGTTAGGTTCACCAATAATAGCTACGGGAATACCATTCTTCATGGCATTTCCGAAAGCAAAAGAATCAATCAATCGTTTTAGAACTGATGAAATTTTAGCTACTAAATCTTTAAATTTGGTTCTATCAGCAAACTCTACATCTTCACCAGAAAAATCAAGTTCAAGTTCAATTAAAGCAGCAAAATCTAGTAATTGTGCTCTTAATTCTTTTAGTTCATTGGTAATACCTCCGCGCATCTGTTGAATCGCCATTTGATGTGAAGCAGCAGAATTTGAAGCAATCACATCTGCAACAGCTTCTGCTTGCGATAAATCCATTTTACCATTCAAAAAAGCACGCATTGTAAACTCACCGTTATCAGCCATTCTACATCCATTCTGTAAAAAAAGTTGAATGATTTCTTGTTGAATAAAACTAGAGCCATGGCATGATATTTCTACAACGTCTTCACCTGTATAAGAATGTGGGTTTTTAAAAATAGATACTAAAACTTGATCAATAATTACTCCATTATTCACAATATGTCCCAAATGTAGAGTATGAGATTTTTGATTTAATAATGATTTATTTTTCTTTACAGAAGTAAAAAATGAATCTACAATTTTTATTGATTTTTCTCCTGAAAGCCTAATAACGGCAATAGCACCAACCCCTGCTGGTGTTGCTAAAGCAATAATTGTATCGTTTTGTATCATACTGCAAAATTACCTAATTAAAAAGGAAGTATTATAAAATATGACGAACATATTTTTTTCCTGAAGAAGCATAGGGGAAAACCCCTTTTTTTAACATTTCATTTTTTAAAACTAAAAATAAGCATTACTTTTGGTGTAACAGTTTTTAGAACTTAAAAAACGTTAATCCCTCAAAATAATACTATTCCCACTCAGTATTATTTTATTTTCCTCATAAAATTTTTATTGTGTACCCATTGTGTGTTATAGTAGTATTACATTCTTGTAATACTCAGAAATGCGTAACCCTTAATTACCCCACACCCCATTTTACCCCATCCCCGTAATACGGTTTTAGCTAACACTAAGACTTAATAAGAGTAATACCCTAAAGAAATTTAGAGTGTTTAAAAGTTAAATTTTAAAAGTTAAGGTATGGGAATGAAAACTACTCATTTAAGAAAATTAATGCTGATACTTTTGTTGTTTAGTGCTAACTATGTTTTTTCACAAACAACAGTGTCTATGCAGAGTCCCTGTAGCCTTTCTGGGTGTGGAGCTCAGGATGTTGAAATAGGGAGTGTTTATATAGGAGACTTAAATGGAAATCCAATAAGCACGTGTACAGTAGGGCAACAGCTCTCTAACGTTTACCTATATGTAGATATTTCTAAAGCAGCAAGTAAAATAGATTTATACATGCAATTTTACTTGATGAATGGAGCAGATAAAATTGATAAAGATGGAAATGTTTACGTAGGCACGGATAAAATTAGTATAGGTATCTCAGGATCAATTAGCCCAGGTACTTATCAGATGTTTGAATTAATGAACTATATTTGTGGAGAAGAATTAACATTAACAGATGTTTATCTTTCTTGGCAAACTCCTGGTAGTACTATTGGACCAGGGTGTTCAACACAAAGCTCTAAATGTTCAGGAGAAAATTTACCACCAATTGACGTACAAACACCAATAGCACCAAACTTTACGTTTGATTATGATTGTGGTGTAGATGCAACTGGTTTTCAGGGGGTAACTTTCACAAATACTTCTACAGGAGGAGATGGAGCTTTAACGTATCAATGGAGTTTTGGTACTGATTCTTCTCCAACAATGGCAATATCAGAAGGACCTCATCATGTTGATTATACTAGTTCAGGTGTAAAGTCAGTAACATTAATAGTTACAGATGAGGATGGAGATACAAATTCAATAACAAAAGACATTAATATTGATAGCACTCCAACAGCAGCGATATTAGGAACAAACATTACATGTAGTGGAAATAGCAATGGAGAAGCAGACTTAACGGTAACTGGTGGAAAAGCTCCTTACACATATTCATGGAGTACTGGAGCAACTACAGAAGACGTAAATGGTTTAGATGTAGGTACACATAGCGTTATTGTTACTGATGCAAACGGTTGTATAGCATTGGCAGATGTAACTATTACTGAACCACCAGTATTATCACTTTCTCTATTAGGAAGTGATTTAAGCTGTGGTGGTAGTGATGGAGCTATTGATCTAACAGTATCAGGAGGAACAGCAGATTATACTTTTTCATGGAATACAGGAGCAACCACAGAAGATCTTAGTGGTTTAACAGAAGGAACCTATACTGTTACTGTAACAGATGTAAATGGTTGTCAAGAAGTAGATTCTATTACTTTAGTGTCAAATGATAATGAAGATCCTATTATTAGTGTTCCAGAAACTTTAGGTATTGAAGGTTGTGATGAGAATGATATAACAAATTTAAATGCTCGCTATCCTTTTAGTTTAGTACAATCTTCAGATATTAAAGACAGCTTTTTTACAACTGGTTACACAGCTTCAGATGATGGAACAATAGCTAGTATTAGTTATATAGATGAGATTACTTCAGATGATGGATGCATAACTACAGTTACAAGAATTTTTACTGTTACTGATACATGTGGTAAAACAGGTACCGACACATTGGTAATTACAATTCAAGATACTATTAACCCAGACTTTACAGTGCCAGGAGATATTGCAATCTTTTCTGATGCAAGCTGTAATTATGACGCTAGTGTAGGAGTGACAGGAGATGTTATAGATGAATCAGACAATTGCGACACTGGTTTAGATGCAACTTACACAGATGAAGAGCTAGCAGGCAGTTGTGAAGGAGAGAAAATTGTTAAACGTACTTGGAAATTAATAGATAGCTGCGGTAATACAACAGAAAAAATACAAACAATTACAGTTGTAGACAATATTGCACCAGTATTATCATCAGAACCATCAGATGTAAGTGTAGACTGTGAAGCAATACCAGCAGTACCCACCATTACCGCGACCGATAATTGCGATAGCGTAGTAGATGTGGTATTTACTGAAGTAAGCAATACGGTAGTAGATGGTTGTGGAGAAATTGTACGTAAATGGGAATCAACCGATAACTGTGGCAACACAGTAAGTCATACCCAAACCATTACGGTAACCGATACTACTGCACCCGTATTATCAGTAGAACCATCAGATGTAAGTGTAGACTGTGAAGCAATACCAGCAGTACCCACCATTACCGCGACCGATAATTGCGATAGCGTAGTAGATGTGGTATTTACTGAAGTAAGCAATACGGTAGTAGATGGTTGTGGAGAAATTGTACGTAAATGGGAATCAACCGATAACTGTGGTAACACGGTAAGTCATACCCAAACCATTACGGTAACCGATACTACTGCACCCGTATTATCAGCAGAACCATCAGATGTAAGTGTAGACTGTGAAGCAATACCAGCAGTACCCACTATTACCGCGACCGATAATTGCGATAGCGTAGTAGATGTGGTATTTACAGAAGTAAGCAATACGGTAGTAGATGGTTGTGGAGAAATCGTACGTAAATGGGAATCAACCGATAACTGTGGCAACACGGTAAGTCATACCCAAACCATTACGGTAACCGATACTACTGCACCCGTATTATCAGCAGAACCATCAGATGTAAGTGTAGACTGTGAAGCAATACCAGCAATACCAACCATTACGGCAACCGATAATTGCGATAGCGTAGTAGATGTAGTGTTTACTGAGGTAAGCAATACGGTAGTAGATGGTTGTGGAGAGATCGTACGTAAATGGGAATCAACCGATAACTGTGGCAACACAGTAAGTCATACCCAAACCATTACGGTAACCGATACTACTGTACCCGTATTATCAGCAGAACCAGCAGATGTAAGTGTAGACTGTGAAGCAATACCAGCAATACCAACCATTACGGCAACCGATAATTGCGATAGCGTAGTAGATGTAGTGTTTACTGAGGTAAGCAATACGGTAGTAGATGGTTGTGGAGAGATCGTACGCAAATGGGAATCAACCGATAACTGTGGCAACACCGTAAGTCATACGCAAACCATTACGGTAACCGATACTACTGCACCCGTATTATCAGCAGAACCATCAGATGTAAGTGTAGACTGTGAAGCAATACCAGCAATACCAACCATTACGGCAACCGATAATTGCGATAGCGTAGTAGATGTAGTGTTTACTGAGGTAAGCAATACGGTAGTAGATGGTTGTGGAGAGATCGTACGTAAATGGGAATCAACCGATAACTGTGGCAACACAGTAAGTCATACCCAAACCATTACGGTAACCGATACTACTGCACCAGTATTATCATCAGAACCATCAGATGTAAGCGTAGATTGTGAAGCAATACCCGCAGTACCAACCATTACGGCAACCGATAATTGCGATAGCGTAGTAGATGTGGTATTTACTGAAGTAAGCAATACGGTAGTAGATGGTTGTGGAGAGATTGTACGTAAATGGGAATCAACTGATAACTGTGGTAATACGGTAAGTCATACCCAAACCATTACGGTAACTGATGTAACTAATCCTAATTTTACAGTACCAGTAGATATTACAATTTATAAAGATGATAATTGTACTTATGATGCTAGTATTGGAATCACTGGCGATGTTATTGATGAGTCAGATAATTGTGATACAACTTTAGATGCCAATTATAGTGATGTAGAATCAGCAGGAAGTTGTGAAGGTGAAGTAATAGTTACTCGTACATGGAGTCTTACCGATAACTGCGGAAACAAAACTGAAAAAGTTCAAACAATAACAGTTAAAGATAATACAGCACCAGTTATAGACGAAACAAACAAAAATAATATAGATATAGAATGTGGAGTAGGAGATACAGAAACTACTTTACAAGATTGGTTAAATAGTAATGCGGGAGCTACGGCAACAGATAATTGTAGTAGTGTAACATGGACTAATAACTATGGAGATGATACCTCTGTGAAATGTGATGGAAGTTATATTACAGTAACTTTTACTGCAACAGATGCCTGTGGAAACTTTAGTACTACAACAGCGGGATATTTAATTAAAGATGAAACACCACCAACAATAACTCAGCAACCATCTGATATAACTGTTGAATGTGATGGATCAGGAAACACAGCAGAGTTAAATAATTGGTTAGCAACTAATGGAGGAGCGACAGCGACAGATGATTGTAGTATTGTTACATGGAGTAATAATTATACAGGTTTAACTTATACGTGTAGCTTTACAGGAGAAGTAGAAGTGATTTTTACAGCAAAAGATGCTTGTGGAAACACTGTAAATACGAGTAGTGCTAAGTTTATTATAGAAGATACAGTAGCACCAGAGTTTGTAGAAGAGTTACCAGCAGCAGAAATTACAGTAAGTTGTGATAATATTCCAGTGATGGAGACTTTAACAGCAACCGATAATTGTGATGCATCTGTAACAGTAATTCCAAGTGAAATTACAAGTGGAGATGATGATGCTTGTGGATCAGAATACTTAATAACCAGAAAGTGGACGGTATCAGACTGTTCAGGAAACACAACAACGCATATCCAAGTAATTACAGTAGAAGATACAGTAGCACCTGAGTTTGTAGAGGAGTTACCAGCAGCAGAAATTACAGTAAGCTGTGATAATATTCCAGTGATGGAAACTTTAACAGCGACCGATAATTGTGATGCATCTGTAACAGTAATTCCAAGTGAAATTACAAGTGGAGATGATGATGCTTGTGGATCAGAATACTTAATAACCAGAAAATGGACGGTATCAGATTGTTCAGGAAACACAACAACACATATTCAAGTAATTACAGTAGAAGATACAGTAGCACCAGAGTTTGTAGAGGAGTTACCAGCAGTAGAAATTACAGTAAGTTGTGATAGTATTCCAGTGATGGAGACTTTAACAGCAACCGATAATTGTGATGCATCTGTAACAGTAATTCCAAGTGAAATTACAAGTGGAGATGATGATGCTTGTGGATCAGAATACTTAATAACCAGAAAATGGACGGTATCAGACTGTTCAGGAAACACAACAACACATATCCAAGTAATTACAGTAGAAGATACAGTAGCACCAGAGTTTGTAGAAGAGTTACCAGCAGCAGAAATTACAGTAAGTTGTGATAATATTCCAGTGATGGAGACTTTAACAGCAACCGATAATTGTGATGCATCTGTAACAGTAATTCCAAGTGAAATTTCAAGTGGAGATGATGATGCTTGTGGATCAGAATACTTAATAACCAGAAAGTGGACGGTATCAGATTGTTCAGGAAACACAACAACGCATATCCAAGTAATTACAGTAGAAGATACAGTAGCACCTGAGTTTGTAGAGGAGTTACCAGCAGCAGAAATTACAGTAAGCTGTGATAATATTCCAGTGATGGAAACTTTAACAGCGACCGATAATTGTGATGCATCTGCAACAGTAATTCCAAGTGAAATTACAAGTGGAGATGATGATGCTTGTGGATCAGAATACTTAATAACCAGAAAGTGGACGGTATCAGATTGCTCAGGAAACACAACAACACACATCCAAGTAATCACAGTAGAAGATACAGTAGCACCAGAGTTTGTAGGAGAGTTACCAGCAGCAGAAATTACAGTAAGTTGTGATAATATTCCAGTGATGGAGACTTTAACAGCAACCGATAATTGTGATGCATCTGTAACAGTAATTCCAAGTGAAATTACAAGTGGAGATGATGATGCTTGTGGATCAGAATACTTAATAACCAGAAAGTGGACGGTATCAGATTGCTCAGGAAACACAACAACACACATCCAAGTAGTAACAGTAGAAGATACAGTAGCACCCGAGTTTGTAGAGGAGTTACCAGCAGATACAACCGTTAGTTGTGATGCCATTCCAGTAGCAGCGGTACTAACAGCAACCGACAATTGTGATGCTTCAGTAATAGTTAATTACTCGGAAGAATTTGCAGGACAAGATGATGAATGTGCTTCAGAGTATACAATCACAAGAACATGGCAAGTACAAGACTGTGCAGGTAATGCAACATCACACACTCAAGTAGTAATAGTAGAAGATACAGTAGCACCAGAGTTTGTAGAGGAATTACCAGCAAATGTAACAGTAAGTTGTGATGTAATTTCAGCAGCAGCGGTACTAACAGCAACCGATAACTGTGATGCATCCGTAACTGTAAATTACTCAGAAGAGTTTACAGGACAAGATGATGAATGTGCTTCAGAGTATACAATCACAAGAACATGGCAAGTACAAGACTGTGCAGGGAATACAACTTCACATACCCAAGTAGTAACAGTAGAAGATACAGTAGCACCAGAGTTTGTAGAGGAATTACCAGCGAATGTAACAGTAAGTTGTGATGCCATTCCAGCAGCAGCGGTACTAACAGCAACCGATAACTGTGATGCATCCGTAACTGTAAATTACTCAGAAGAGTTTACAGGACAAGACGATGAATGTGCTTCAGTGTATATAATTACAAGAACATGGACAGTACAAGACTGTACAGGTAATGCAACATCACACACTCAAGTAGTAACAGTAGAAGATACAGTAGCACCCGAGTTTGTAGAGGAATTACCAGCAAATGTAACAGTAAGTTGTGATGCTATTCCTGAAGCTGCAACATTAACAGGAACAGATAATTGTGATTCTGAAGTAATAGTTGTATATTCAGAAGAGCTTTCTGGACAAGAAGAAGGATGTGCTTCAGAGTATACAATTACAAGAACATGGACGGTACAAGATTGTGCAGGAAATACAACTTCACATACTCAAGTTATAACAATAGAAGATAATGAAGCTCCACAATTGGTGTCAACATTAGAAGATATAACAGTAGAGTGTGATAATGTTCCAGAAGTTCCAACTTTAGAGTTTATAGACAATTGTTCTTCAAATGTAACACAAACAAACTTTGAAGAAACAAGCACCTTTGATGGAAGCGATAGTGATTACACAATCACGAGAACATGGACGGTTGCAGATGACTGTGGAAATGAAGCAAACTTTACACAGTATATTACAGTAACTGTAAAGACATCAGTAACAGAAATAGCTGATTCAAGATGTATTGACGATGGAATAATTTACTTGAATGATTATTTAGCAAATCAAAGTGAAGATGGAACTTGGGAAGTAACTCAAGGAAATGTAACATTATCTGATGATGGAAGTTTTGATCCGTCTGGATTAAACTTAGGAGATTACATATTTACATATACATCACCAAATAATGGATGTTTAACATCAACAAAAGTTACAATTAATATAAATGACGATTGTATAGTATTACCATGTGGACAAGAAGATGTGGTAATATCTAAAGCAGTAACCCCTAATGGAGATTCATGGAATGAATTTTTTGAAATTACAGGAGTAGAATCCTGTGGATTCATAGCCAATGTAAAAATATTTAACCGTTGGGGAGCAAAAGTATTTGAATCTAACAATTATGCAAATAATTGGAACGGAACTTCAGATGGAGCTACGTTTGGAGGAGCTGAAAGACTACCAGCAGGTACATATTACTACATTGTAATATTAGAAAATAGTGGTTTAAAACCATTTACAGGAGCAATTTACTTAGGAACCAAATAATATTATAGCTATGAACCATAATTACAAACTATTACAAGCAGTTATTGTACTGTTTTTTACAACAGTTTTAACAGTTCAATCACAACAGCTACCACAATTTACTCAGTATATGTACAATACAATTTCTATTAATCCTGCCTATGCAGGAAGTAGACAAGTGTTGAGTGCTGTTGGATTGCATAGAAGCCAGTGGGCGGGAATAGATAGAGCACCAGAAACACAAACTTTATCTATTCACACTCCTCTTAGAAATGATAAAATAGGATTAGGATTATCATTTATAAATGATCAATTAGGATATGAAAACTTTACCTATTTATATGGAGATTTTTCATACACTATTCAACTTAATAATGATATAAAACTAGCCTTTGGTCTTAAAGCAGGGTTTACTCAATATAATATTGATGATGCTTTGATTGCAGCTGAAGGATCAGATCCAGGAATTTCAGGAATTCAAAATAGATGGGAACCAAACATAGGTAGTGGATTGCTACTACATACCAACAAATGGTATGTAGGGCTTTCTGCCCCAAGGTTATTAAATATAGACCATAATGATTTAGAAATTAATGGAATTAATTACGGGGTTGTAGATAGGGTAAGTTATTACTTAACAGGAGGATATGTTTTTGACTTAAATAATAATGTAAAGTTTAAGCCAGCTGCATTAATAAAAGCAACTAATGGAGCTCCGGTTTCATATGATATCACAGCAAACTTTTTATTCAATGAAAAGTTTTGGTTAGGAGGATCTTATAGAATAAATGAAGATACAGGGGCTTTAGGAGCTTTAGTAGATTTTCAAGTATCTCGTCAGTTCCGAATAGGTTACGCTTATGAGTACCCATTATCAGATATTAATCAGTATTCAAATGGAACACATGAAATATTATTAATGTTTGAGTTACTCCCTAAGTTATATAGAACAAAATCTCCTAGATATTTTTAAAAAGCATAGTTATGAAGACAAAAATAACACTTATACTACTTTTTATATCATGTTTTGCTTTTTCTCAAAGAAAAGTAGCAGATAAATTCTATAAAGAATACTCATATATAAAAGCTGCCGAGTTTTATAAAAAAGCAATAGATAACGGCGACGATGGGGTAGATATGGTAACAAGGTTAGCAGACTGTTATTATAATAACTCCAATTCAGAACAGGCAGCTTATTGGTATGGAGTAGCTTCTAATAGAGACGAAGGTTTAGATGATGAAGCTATATATAAATATGTTCAATCACTTAGAAGTATTGGAGAATACAACAAGGCGGACGAATGGTTGAAAAAAATTCCAGATGCAGGATCAAAAATAGGAAATGTAGATTATGATAAGTTAAAAACACTAAATAAAGATTCAGTAGTAGTAGCAAACTTAGATATTAATACTAAAAACTCAGAATTTGGCTTGTATGCACGAGGTCAGAAACTATACTTTGCTTCATCGAGAGATGAAAAAGGTGAAATTTACGAATGGAATAATCAACCGTATTTAGATTTATATCAAGCTAAAATTACGAAAAACAAAGAAGGAGAAGATGTTATAGAAAGCATTATGCCTATAGTTTCCTCTAAAATTAATACAGGTTTTCATGAATCTAGTGTTGCTTTAACCAAAGATGGTCAAACACTATATTTTACAAGAAATAATTTAAATGATGAAGATAAATTAGAGTATGATAAAAAAGGTACTTCACATTTAAAAATATTTAAAGCAACTTTAGTTAATGGTCAGTGGGATAATATTGAAGATTTACCATTTAATGATAAAATATATTCTAGCGGACATCCAGCATTAAGTCCAGATGAAAAGACGCTGTATTTTACATCCGATAGACCAGATAGTTATGGCTTAACTGATATTTATAAAGTAGCTATTCTACCTAATGGAGAGTATGGAAAACCAGTAAATTTAGGAGATAAAGTAAATACAAGTGGAAGAGAAATGTTCCCTTTTGTAGCAAAAGACTATACACTTTATTTTTCTTCAGATGGCTATGCTAATTTGGGGTTGTTAGATATTTATAAAACGGATTTATTAAAAAATAATTCATCAGAAGTAATAAACATAGGTGCTCCATTTAATAGTGGGTATGATGATTTTGCTTTCTTTTATAATGAAGATGGAAAATCAGGATATTTATCTTCAAACAGGCCAGGAGGAAAAGGGCAAGATGATATTTATAAGTTTAAAACACTTAAATGTAAACAATTCATTAAGGGAAGAACTTTTGATAAAAGAACAAAAGAAATTTTACCTAATACTTTAGTAGAACTTATAGATTCAGAAGGAAAAGTTATAAAAAGATTTGTAACTCAAGAAGATGCAACTTATGTTTTTGAAGTTGAATGCGAGAAGAAATTTTCTTTAAGAGGGACCAAGTTAGATCATAAAGATGATTTTGTAAATAATATTGAAACTACAGATGTAAGAGGAAAAGAAATAGAGCATGATTTGTATTTAACACCTTTAATTATAGGTAATGAAATAGTAATAGATCCAATATTTTTCGATTTTGACAAGTGGAATATTCGACCAGATGCAGCCTATGAGCTAGAACACATTGTACGCGTGTTAAAAAATCATCCGAAAATGATTATAAAAATAGAAGCCCATACTGATAGTAGGGGAAGTGATAGGTATAATGAAATTTTATCAGATAAGAGAGCTAAATCTACTAGAGATTATATTTTCTCAAGAGATATAGGTACCAATAGGATAGAAAGTGCTATTGGTTACGGAGAAAAGCAATTAGTAAATAAATGTTCTAATGGAGTTCCTTGTACCGAAGAGGAACATCAAGAAAACCGACGATCAAAATTTATAATCACTAACGATTATAAATAGTAAAATAAGTAATTAGTCTCCCGTAGAGTAGTTTTCTTTAGCCCCGATTCAATGCGCATGTTGGATTGGGGTTTTAATTTACGTCACTATTTTTTTACAAAAATATTTGTGTAGTACCACTTACCGTTAGCACTTTTTTCAGCAGTAACTTCAAAGTGAGTATAATCACCTTCAATATTTTTTTTATGGCCTTCGCTTTTAACCCAAGCATTAACTACAGCTTCAGCAGTAGTATAGCCATAAGCTACATTTTCACCCACCTTAACAGCATTTGCGTTTTCAGTCAAATACTCTTTACGTTGGTAAAAAAAGTCGTGTGAAACTTCGTCTTTTTCAATCATATAATTAGTATGATTGCTTGTTTGCGACTTAATAGTTTGTAACTTGTTTAGTGAAGAAAAGCCATTATTAACCCTATAAGAGTTAATTAGGTCTAAAATGTCTGCCTCAATCGGTTTTTCACTGATGTTAGTTGACATTTCTGGGGTACTGTCAATTATCTCGGCTTCGTTAGAAGAGCAAGATGTTATTATTAGTGCACAAAATAACACCAATAACTTGAGGGGGTAGTTATTCATGATTATAGGGGTTAAGGGGTTAATCAAAAAACGTTGTAAAGATATAACGAAAACTTAATACAAAACAAGTTAATTGTATGTGTTTGAGGTAAAAAGGGGCTTTTTCCTGTGACTAGATAGCCTGTTTTATAAAGTCTTCATACTCATAAAAAAACAGTTCAAACTGTGTCATAGTTTCAACATAAAATTCATAACAATCTCGCCATGTATCTTTATTATGAATACTAAATTTTTTATCAAAAGGGACGTAAATTCTACGAATAATTTTGTGATTATCTAGCTCAAAGTTGTCATCAAAAATAACCTCAGGCAAATACTCACTTTCCAGTATGTTTTTTAAAGAAAGTAGCTGATCATAAAGTAATTCATTGGCTATTTCTTCAGGATGTTCAAAATCTAAACAAACAGAAGCTTTTTTTCTATCTGCTTGAAATTTAAAAGCAAACCCTTTTATTTTAGTATTGTATAGTAACCATTTCCTAGGAAAAGATTTCCCAAAACTAGTCCAAAACTCTTTGCGTAACCGAGCAGATTCTTCTTTACTAAACACTATCCGTGAACTTTTGCAGTTTTACCTCTTTCTCTCATCATTTCGGCTTCGAAAGCTAACAAATCTTCCCATTTTTTATCAACTATTTCACGATCCATATACTTACGAGCATACCCTAAAAATAAGGTGTAGTGATTTGCTTCAGAAACCATTAAATCTAAATAGAATTTAGATAATTGTTCATCTTCCATATTATCAGCAAAAACTTTAAAACGCTCACAGCTACGTGCTTCTATTAAAGCAGCAACCAAAAGTCGATGAATTAAAGCTTCGTTTCTATTTCTGGTATGTGGGAAGAATTTTTGCAATTTCAAAGCATAATCATTTTTAGTAGCTTGTCCTAAAACCATACCTCGCTCTATCATTATGTTATGTACCATTCTAAAATGTTCCATTTCTTCAATGGCAATATCACTCATATCCTTAACAAGTGCTGTTTCTTCAGAGTAATTGATAATAATTGACACAGCATTCGAAGCAGCTTTTTGTTCAGCAAAAGCATGATCGGTTAATAACTGTTCTAATCCATTCTTAGCAACTTCAACCCATGAAGTTTCTGTGTCAAATTGTAATCCAAGCATAATGTGTAATTGAGGCTGTAAAAGTAAAAAATATAAGTGCTAATTGCATAATAAATACCCTAAAAATGGTAAATTTGCTGCTAAAAAAATCTCTTAAGAAAATTGCTAAAAAAATATTGATTCGAATTGCGAATACTAAATGAATTGCTACAAATTCTAAATAGAATAATATTTTAAAAATATTTTTCAGTAGTTTTAGATAAAATAGAGAAAGATAAAACTTCTAAGGAAATGAAATTACAGTTACTAAAAAAAATGAGAAAAATTATTGGCGTTTTTGCACTAATCTTTTTAATGATTACAGCTAATTCGTGTAAAAAAGCAGTTACTACAGAAAGTAATGTTAATGAGTTTGGAGAGTATATTAGTGTTTTCCCAGATAAACTAATATCGGTAACCCCAAACTTAAAGTTTGTATTAAAAAAGAAAATAACAAGAAACTTTGAAGCAACTGAAGTTATTACTACTAAACCAGCTATAAAAGGAGAAGTAGTTTTAAACGATAATGAGTTAGTTTTTGTGCCTGCTGAAAAATTAAAAAGTAATCAAGAATACTCAATAACACTTCACTTATCAAAATTATACGAAGATATTGATGAGAATTTAGAAAGTTTTACCGTAAATGTAAAAACTAAAGAATTATTATTTAACGTTTCCTTACAATCTCCAAGTGTATATAATAAAAACTTATATGCAGTTGAGGGAGAGTTGACCGCTAGTGATATTATTGAAACTGACAAAATACCATCTTTAGTAAAAGCGACCTATAATGGAAAGACAAAACCTATAAAGTTTAGTACCGTAGGAAAAGTAAGTTCTAAAGTTTATTTTAAAATAGATAGTATACAACGCTTTGAAGATGATAAACAATTAAAGGTAGAGTGGACAGGAACTCCAGTACAATCAGAATCTAAAGGAAGTAGAGAAGTAACTATAACGGGGAAAAATAACTTTAAGGTATTAAGTGTAGAAGTTGTTGATACAGATAAGCAACATATTGAAATAAACTTTTCAGACCCATTAAAAAAATCACAGAATTTAAAAGGACTTATTCAGTTTTTAAATACTCAAAAAAGAGCTTTCACTTATAAGATAAAAAGTAATAAAGTAACAGTATACCCTAAATCATCATTTACACAAAAAGTTGATATAGAAATATTCAAAGGAATTAAGAGTGCAGATGGTTATGCTTTAAAAGAAAATACAATTAAAACAGTTTATTTTGAAGAATTAAAGCCTGCTGTAAAGTTTATAAAAAGCGGATCAATACTTCCAAATTCCAACAATTTAAAAATAAATTTTAGTGCTGTAAATTTAAAAGCCGTAGATGCAACCGTTTATAAGATTTATAAAGAGAATGTATTACAGTTTTTACAATATAATGATTTAAATAATCAAGGAAACTTGCGTTACGTAGGACGTCCAATAGCAAAATATACAGTAAACCTAGGTAATCAAGGATTAGATTTAAGTAAAGAAAATGCTTTTGCTATTGATTTGGCTGATATAGTAAAAGTAGAAAATGGAGCAATGTATAGAGTTGAGTTTTCTTTTAACAAAGATTACTCAAATTATAAATGTGCTGAAGGTGTTTCAACCAAAACTATAGTTTTTGGGAAAAAAGAAATAGATACCAAAAGTTATGATAATCCTAATTATTATGATGACTACTATTATGATTATAGCTGGAGAGATAGAGAAAACCCTTGTACAACTTCATACTACTACAATAAAAATATTAGCACAAACATTTTAGCTACAAATATTGGTGTTATAGTTAAAAAAGGAAACAATAATAAAATAGTAGTAGCAGTTACGGATATACTTACCACCGACGTTATTCAAGGCGCTAAAGTAACTTTATACAACTTACAAAAACAACCAGTTACATCAGCAGCTACCAATGAAGAAGGAGTTGTTTCTTTTTCTGATGTTACTAATGCGTTTTTTGCAGTAGTTACTAAAAACAACAACACAACTTATGTGAAGCTGAAAGATGGTGAAGCACTGTCAATGAGTAAGTTTGATGTTTCTGGAGTGAAATTACAAGAGGGAATTAAAGGATATATTTATGGAGAACGAGGAGTTTGGCGACCAGGAGATCAAATGTTTTTAACTTTTGTTTTAAATGATAATGCGAATCCAATTCCAGAGGAACACCCTATAAAGTTTGAATTAATTAACCCACGAGGAAAAATAATCGATAGAAAAGTACTTCCAAAAAAATCAAACAATGTATACGCATACGCTCCGGTAACAAACCCAGAAGCTATTACAGGAAATTGGAAAGTACGCGTAAGTGTTGGAGGAGCTGTTTTCAACAAAATATTAAAAGTTGAAACTATAAAACCAAATCGATTAAAGATTAAACTAGCCACAGATGCAGAGTTCATCAAAGCAAACTCAACTATTACAGGAGATGTAGAAGTAAAATGGTTACATGGAGCAATAGCGAGAGGGTTGAAGTTAGATATCAATGGAAAATTCACACAAACGAATACGGAGTTTTCAAGATTCAAAAACTATAATTTTGATGATGTAACTCGTCGATTTGGAACAGAAGAGTTTAAAGTACTAAAAGGAAATTTAAGTAATGAAGGAACTACTAAATTTTCGGTAAAGCCTAAATTAGATAGTAAAGCTCCAGGAATGTTAAGAGCGAGTTTTATTACAAAAGTGTACGAAAATGGAGGAGACTTCAGTACAGACGTATTTTCTAACAAAGTGTCACCGTATACTTCATATGCAGGGTTACAAGATGCTGAAGAACCACAATCTAAAAACTATTTATTTACAGATGAAGAGTATACATTTAACGTAGCTTCAGTAAATGAAGAAGGAGTAGGAATAGTAAATACTTTAGAAGTAAATGTATATAAACTATCATGGCGTTGGTGGTGGAGTACCTCAGATAATGGATTGTCTAGTTACGACGGTACACGTTATCATGAGCCTTATAAAAAACTGAAAGTAACAACAAACGAAAGTGGTAAAGGAATTTTTAAATTAAAGGTTGATGAAAATGATTGGGGACGTTATTTAATAAAAGTAAAAGACTCAAAAAGTAAGCATGTTACCTCAAATGTGGTGTATTTTGATTGGCCTTCTTGGTACGCTAAGAAAAAAGGAAATCAAGATAAGAGTAATGCTACGATGTTGATATTTACAACCGATAAAGAATCGTATGAAGTAGATGAAAAAGCAACAGTGAAGTTTCCATCTTCAGAAGGAGGAAAAGCATTTATTACCATTGAGAATGGAACAGAAGTATTAGATCACTTTTGGATACCAACACAAGCACAACAAACAACGTTTAGTTTTCCTGTAAAAGCAAGTTATACACCTAATGTGTTTGTAAATATATCGTTGCTACAAAAACATAGTCAAACAGTAAACGATTTACCAATTCGTATGTATGGATCAATACTAATGTTGGTACATAATCCTGCAACGAAATTAGAGCCAAAAATTCAGTTAGCAGACGAGTTAAGACCTGAGTCTACTGCAACTATTCGAGTAAAAGAGGAAAAAGGTAGGGCTATGACCTATACCATTGCATTGGTAGATGAAGGTTTGTTAGATTTAACACGTTTTAAAACCCCAAACCCTTGGGGAGTGTTTTATGCACGTCAGTCTTTAGGAGTAAAAACATGGGATATTTTTGACGATGTTATTGGTGCTTATGGAGGAAAAGTAAGTCAAATATTAAGTATTGGAGGGGATGAAGCAGAAGCGGGAAGTAAAAACAGAAAAGCCAACCGATTCAAACCAATGGTAACCTTTTTAGGGCCTTTCGATTTAGAAATGGGAGATATAAAGGAACACAAGATTAAAATTCCAAAATATGTTGGTTCAGTTCGAGCAATGGTAGTGGCTACAGATACTAAAAAAGATGCGTATGGTAGTGATGAAAAAACAGCTTTTGTACGCAAGCCAGTAATGATTTTAGCATCACTGCCTCGAAAAATTACACCACAAGAAACCGTTACCTTACCTGTTACTGTTTTTGCTATGAAACCAAACATCAAAAATGTAAAAGTAACAGTACAACCAAACGAAGCATATACTATTGTAGGAGATAAAACCCAAACAGTTTCGTTTGATCAACCAGACGAGAAAATGGCGTATTTCACCTTAAAAGTAAATGATTTTAAAGGAATTGGTAAAGTGAAAATAGACGCAAGTTCAGGAAGAGAAAAAGCGTCTTACGAAGTGGAAATAGATGTGTTAAATCCAAATCCAGTAACCACAGAAGTAAAAGATGTAGTGTTGAAATCTAATGAAGTAGGGGAGATTAACTTTACAAGCTTTGGTACCAAAGGAACTAATGCAGCTACGTTAGAATTATCAACATTACCACCAATGAACTTTACAAAGCGTTTGGGGTATTTAATTCGTTATCCGCATGGGTGTGTAGAGCAAACAACTTCTGGGGCTTTTCCACAGTTATATCTACCTGAAATATTTGAACTACCAAAAGAAAAGATAGCTTCAACTGAAAGAAATATAAAAGCAGCTATTCAGCGATTATCGAACTTTCAACTATCTAATGGAGGATTGTCATACTGGCAAGGAAATAGTACTGCAGATAGTTGGGGAACATCTTATGCAGGTCATTTTTTGATAGAGGCAGAGAAGAAAGGATATGTGTTACCTATTGGTTTCAAATCAAAATGGATAGGATACCAAAAGCAACAAGCACGTAATTGGAGAAATAACTCACGTTATTACAACAACTCTTTATCACAAGCATATAGATTGTACACATTGAGTTTAGCAAATAGTCCTGATTTAGCTTCGATGAACCGTTTACGCGAATCAATGGGAGTTTCAGATGAAGCAAAAATGAGATTAGCAAGTACGTATGCTTTAATAGGTAAAAAGGCTATAGCAAAATCCATTTTAAAAGGAATAACTGGTCATACCTATACAAAACGATATTATTCAAACTATGGTTCTGAAACTAGAAACAAAGCAATGTCTTTAGAAACCTATATGCTACTGGATGATGAGACGAAGTCAATAAAATTAGCAAAAGAAATAGCTGAAGATTTATCTAGTAACAATTGGATGAGTACGCAAACAACAGCGTATAGTTTATTAGCAATTAGCCAGTATGCTCTGAAAAATGGAGGTAGTGATGGAATTAATGTCAACTATATTTTAAATAAGGCATCAGGAGAAGCAAGTACTTCAAAATCGTTGTTAGCAAAAGATTTAATAGCTATTCAAAAAGAGAATACATTAAAAATAACAAACAAAAATAAAAGAGTTTTATATGTACGTGTGCTAAACAAAGGAATTTTACCTGTAGGTGAGGAAAAAGTATTCCAAAAGAATTTAGAAACTACTATTACATATAAAACAAAAGATGGTGCTCGTATTACTCCAGATAACTTGTCACAAGGAACCAATTTTGTGGCAGAAGTTACGGTGAAGAACCCAACAAGTGAAACAGTTGACAATATAGCATTAACGCAATATATCCCTTCAGGATGGGAAATTGTAAATACTCGTTTTACTGATTTTGGAAATAATACAACGTCTTCAAAAGTAGATTATACGGATATACGAGATGCAAGTATCAGTAACTATTTTACCTTGAAAAAATATGAAACCAAAACATTTAGAGTGTTGTTAAATGCGTCGTATTTAGGTGAATATTATTTGCCAGGAGTACAAGTAGAAGCGATGTATGATAACGATTACATAGCACGTACGAAAGGTGAGTGGATTAAAGTGGTGAAGTAGTTTATAAATAATTAAATGAAATAAAAAAGCTTACTGATTTCAGTAAGCTTTTTTATTTCTAAAATACTTAATCTTTCCTTGTGTAAGACTACCTATCTTTGCCCATTAATATAAAATTCATAGATATAAAAAGATTATGGTAAATACAGTTAAAACACAAGAAGATATTTTAGCAAAGCTAAATATTTATGAATTAAATGAAATGCAACAAAAAGCCATTTCAACTATTGATAAAACAACCAATACAGTAATATTATCACCTACAGGAACAGGTAAAACATTAGGATTTTTATTACCAACATTAAAATTAATAGATCCTAATAATAAAGAAATTCAGGTTTTAATTTTAGTACCCTCAAGAGAATTAGCTATTCAAATAGAACAAGTGATACGTGAAATGGGAACTGGTTTAAAAGTAAATGCTGTATACGGTGGACGTTCAATGGCAAAAGATAAAATAGAATTAAAACATACACCAAGTATATTAATAGGCACACCTGGTAGAATCTCTGATCATTTTGCTAACGATCGTTTTTCTAAAGAAAGTATTAAAACCTTAATTTTAGATGAATTTGATAAATCGTTAGAAGTTGGTTTTGAGTACGAAATGCGTGGAATTATTAATCAATTACCAAATATAAATAAACGTATCTTAACTTCAGCAACTCAAGAAGCTGAAGTTCCAGATTTTGTACGTTTAAACAATCCTACCGTATTAAACTATTTAACAGATAAAAAACCAAAGAAATTAACTTTAAAAACAGTTGTTTCGCCATCAAAAAATAAAAATCAAACCTTAGTTGAACTATTACATCACATAGGAAATCAACAAGGAATTATTTTTTGTAATTTAAAAGATAGTATTGCTAACGTAAGCGAGTTTTTAACGAAGAACAAAATAGCACACAGCTGTTTTTCTGGTGGAATGGAGCAAAGAGATCGCGAACGTTCTTTAATAAAGTTTAGAAACGGAACAAGTCAAGTATTATTAGCTACTGATTTAGCTGCAAGAGGAATTGATATTCCAGAAATGAAATACATTATTCATTATGAATTACCACAAAGAATAGAAGAGTTTACCCATAGAAACGGACGAACAGCAAGGGTAAATGCGAAAGGAACAGCTTATGTTTTAAAGTGGCAAAAAGAAAGCCTTCCAGAATTTCTTAAAAATATACCCAATGCCGATATTTCTCAGAAACAAAAATTAAAGCCTGGTAATTGGGAGACTTTATTTATTTCAGGAGGAAGAAAAGACAAAATATCTAAAGGAGATATAGCAGGTTTATTCTTTAAAAAAGGGAATTTAACCAAAGAACAATTAGGAGTTATTGAGTTAAAACAGGACTGTGCTTTTATTTCGGTTCCTATTACTGAGTCAAAAAGATTATTGGAAGAGTTAAATAATACACGCTTAAAAAATAAAAAAGTTCGTATCACATTAGCGTAAACTAATTAGTTAGAATTGTAAGCTTAGTTAAAGAAAAAAACTATGCAGAAGTAAATAGAATTATAGAGTATTACTAAAATTAAGAGCATGTTTATGCTAAAGAAATGAAGTAAAATGGTAAAATAATTTATCAATTAATAACAATATTCTTTCGCGAAGAATAGACACAAACCTTGAGTGTCTTTAAATGTTCAAGGATTTAATATACTTTTAAATCTTAAAAATACGATGAAAAAAGAGTTTTTAAAAACAGGTAAAATTTTAACAAAAAAAGAACAAAAATCTATCTTGGGTGGACAATGTGGTTTAGTTTTTGACGAAACACAATGTGAAGAGTATTGGGCATTACCACCAGAATATCAAGCGTGTAGTGATGTACATGCTGATTGTGTTTCATAAAAATAAATGAAATTAATAAAGAATAATAAAATCAAAACAATCATCACAGTATTTGCGGTGGTTGTTTGTTTTTTCTGTCTGCCTAAAAACTTATTTGATAGCCTAACATCAACAGTTTTTATAGCAAAATCGAGCTATAAAACATGTGGTTAATTGTATAAAAAAGGTAAAACAGAATATAATAAGTATTAGTTTTATATTGAAAGTTTCAAGGTTATCTTTCAAAGAGGGTAACCTTTTTTACCTTTCTCCACTCAAAATCTCCTTAACAGCTGCCTGATATTTCTTAGGATTTGTCGCTTTTTTAATTTTTTTATAAGTTTTACGAGGATCAGAAAATGATTGAGAAAAATACTCCCAAAAGCCTAACATTTTCATTTTTATAGGTGTTGGTCCTGACAATGCAGCATCATATTGTTGGTATATTTCATCATGAAACTCTCTAAATATATTCCATCTGTCTTTTGGATATTCAGTAGTGTTATCTTTAATCATTTGTGGTAAAAACGGATCTGCAATTAAACCACGTCCAATCATAAAATGTGTAATACTAGGAAAACGTTCTTTCATAGCTTTAAAACCTGCTACTGTAGTAATATCGCCATTATAATATAATTGATGTTTGGCAACGTCTATACATTTTTGAAAAGCATCTAAATCAACACCTCCTTTGTATAATTGTTTTCCAATTCTGGCATGAATAGCCACATTTTTTAACGGGTATTTATCTAAAATAGGAAAAGTGTGCAGTATTTCTTCAGTGTTTTCATAACCCATTCTCATTTTCATTGATACTAGAATGTCAGTTTCGTTATGAGCGCGATGTAGTATTTCATCTATACGCGTAGGATTACAAATTAAACCAGAGCCCATACCCGATTTTGTAACCATAGGGTAGGGACACCCTAAATTCCAATTCAACTCTTTATATCCTAAACTTTGTACATATTTGGCAACAAATAAAAATTCTTCAGCATCATTGGTTATAACTTGCGGAATAACCGTTAAAGTTGTGTTATTTTCAGGGAGCAAATCACGTTCATAACTCGATTTTATTTTAAATTTCCCATTTAATCGAATGTAAGGAGCATAAAAGGTATCGATACCACCAAAATATTTTTGTTGGGCATTCCTAAAACGAAAATCGGTAAATCCTTGTAAAGGTGAAGAAAGTAAGGTAAAACTCATAGTGTAATTTGAGTTGCAAATATAACAGACTTATCGACTAAATGTTTGCATAAACTTTATACTTTTGAGATATATAAGTTGTCTATGAAAATTATTGTTAACATAATATTAAGAGTTTTAAGGTATAGAGAAAAGTACCAAAAAAGTATCTTTGTTAGCGAGTGAGAACAACAGCTATAATATTATCTATTATAATGCTTTTTCAAAGTTTAAATATTACATGTACTAATATTTTAAACCTAGATAAGTTAATTGAGCATGCACAGTTTCATAAAGAAACCTATAGTGATAGTTTTATTACTTTCTTATCTAAACACTACGGAGAATTAAAAGTAGCTCATTCAGAAAAACATCAAGAGGAAAAAGAAGAGCATGAAAAGCTTCCGTTTCAATTTGATTATCACGTAGTAGATTTCCATAAAGTTACATTTGAAGATATAGGGGTTCCTTTACCTTCTACATTGGCTTTTATAGAAAGAAAGCAACTTTTTCATTATCAAAATTTTTATAATTCACCAGACGCATTAGGGGTGTTTCAACCGCCTAGGTATATATAATTCACATACAGTTAGTAATTAAAAATATCGATTTAACTCATGATGAATCGGTATAAAATATGTAATTATTTAAATGATGAATTATGTTATCAAAAATTATAGAATTCACTATAAAGAATAAATTTATAGTCCTATTACTTACAAGTTTTATTGTAGGCTTTGGAATTTATTCGTTATCACAACTCCCTATCGGGGCTGTACCTGATGTAACAAATAACCAGGTACAAGTAATCACTACATCACGAAACCTTTCAACACAAGATATAGAACAATTTATAACTTACCCAGTAGAGTTAGAAATGGCAAATCTACCCGGAGTAAAAGAAATCAGATCCATCTCAAAATTTGGTTTATCGGTAGTAACCATCGTTTTTGAAGAATCTATGGGGACTTATTTGCCAAGGCAATTAATAGCCGAAAAAATTAAAGCCGCTTCAGAAAAAATACCAGAAGGATTTGGAAGCCCAGAAATGGGACCTATTACTACTGGACTTGGAGAAATATACCAATACATATTAGATGTAAAACCAGAGTTTAAAGATCGCTATAGCACAATAGATTTAAGAACTATTCAAGATTGGGTAGTAAAGAGACAATTATCAGGTATACCTGGAGTTGTTGAGGTAAATACTTGGGGAGGTCATTTAAAGCAGTATGAAGTAGCCATCAATACCCAAAAACTAAATGCGATGAATATTTCTACAAAAGAAGTATTTACATCGTTAGAAAATAATAATAATGTTGCAGGAGGAGGGTATATTGAAAAAGTAAATCAATCTTACTTTATCCGTGGAGAAGGATTGGCTAAAAATCTTGAAGACATAAAAAATATTGTTGTAATAAATAAAGAGGGAATACCTATTTATGTTAGAGATGTTGCAACAGTAGGTTATGGTAGTGCCACACGATTTGGAGCTATAACAGCAAACGGAGAAGGAGAAAAAGTATTAGGCCAAGTAATGATGCTAAAAAATGCTAGTTCAAAAGATGTAATTGAAGCTGTAAAAGAACGTGTAGCAATTATTGAAAAATCCTTACCAGAAGGAGTATTTATAAACGCCTTTTTAGAACGAAGTGAACTTATAGGGAAAACCACATTTACAATTACCGAAAACCTAGTACTAGGATGCTTAATTGTAATTTTTGTAGTAGTTCTTTTATTAGGAAATATTCGCTCAGGGTTGGTAGTAGCTTCTGTAATTCCTTTGTGTCTCTTGTTTGCCTTATCGTTAATGTACATTTTTGGTATTGATGCAAACTTAATGAGTTTAGGAGCGATAGACTTCGGAATTATAATAGATGGAGCTGTAATTATCGTCGAGTATATTACCTTTAAAATCACTCAGCAAAAAGATACTTTCGTTACATTAAACAAGAAAGAACAGCAGAAGGTTAAAGACTCGGTAAGTTATGAGGGAGCCTCAAAAATGATGAGTTCTGCGGTATTCGGTCAGTTAATAATTTTAATTGTTTTCATTCCTATTTTATCCTTAAGTGGAGTTGAAGGAAAAATGTTTAAACCTATGGCTTTGGTATTCAGTTTTGCACTTATAGGAGCTATTTTACTGTGTTTAACCTATGTTCCTGTAATGGCGTCTATATTTTTAAGACCATCAAATATTACAGATAAAAATATTTCAGTAAGACTTATAAAAAAACTGAATGAATGGTATGCACCAGTAATTCATTGGGCATTGAATCGAAAAAAGGTAGTTCTAGGAATTGCATTATCAATGTTATTATTTTCTGTTTTTATTTACACCAAAATGGGAGGTGAGTTTGTTCCTACGTTAGATGAAGGAGATTTTGTAATTCAACCCATTTTAAAAACAGGAACAACGCTAAGTAATACTATTGAGACAACTACTAAAATTGAAAAAATACTCAAGGATAACTTTCCAGAGGTTAAACAAGTAGTATCACGTATTGGAGCAGCAGAAGTACCAACAGACCCTATGAGTATGGAAGAAAGTGACGTAATGATTACGTTACGACCTAAAGGAGAATGGACATCAGCTGAAAGTAAAGATGAGCTGGCAGATAAATTTAAAGAAGCACTTGCGGTAATTCCAGGAATGGAAGTAGAGTTTACACAGCCAATCGAAATGCGTTTCAATGAGTTAATTACAGGAGTTAGAGCCGACATTGCAATCAAGATTTTTGGAGAAGACCTATCGATTTTAGCCCAAAAAGGAAGTGAAATTAAAAAAATAGTAGAAAATGTAGAGGGAGCTTCTGATATTATTGTTGAAAAAATTGAAGGTTTACCTCAAATGAATGTTGCTTACGACAGAGCTAAAATTGCTAGATATGGTCTTAACATAAAAGAAGTTAATGAAATGATGTCTATGGCGTTTGCAGGAAAAGCAGCAGGAAATGTTTTTGAAGGAGAAAAACGCTTCGATTTAGTAGTGAGGTTAGATAAGAACAACCGTACTGATATTAGCGATTTAAAAGAGTTGTATATAGATCTACCTAATGGAGGAAAAGTTCCGTTAGATGAGCTAGCAACTATAACGTATCAAAAAGGAGCAGCAAAAATTTCGAGAGACGATACTAAACGTAGATTGGTGGTAGGAATCAATGTTCGTAACAGAGATTTACAATCAGTGGTAGATGATGTTCAACAATTGATAAATAAAAATGTAAAGCTTCCTACGGGATATACAATTACATATGGTGGACAGTTCGAGAACTTACAGAGTGCTTCAAAACGTTTAATGATAGCAGTTCCTATAGCGTTAATCTTAATATTTATCATGCTGTATTTTGCTTTTAAATCGGTAAAAGAGGCGTTGATTATTTATTCAGCTATACCGTTTGCGGCTATTGGAGGAGTATTATTATTATGGATACGTGATTTACCTTTTAGTATATCAGCAGGAGTTGGTTTTATAGCGCTTTTCGGAATTGCAGTACTCAACGGAATTGTATTAATAGAGCATTTTAAAGAATTAAAACATAAAAGGTTTTCTACTATTGAAGAATTGGTAAAGCAAGGAGCAGCAGACCGTTTGAGAGCTGTACTACTAACGGCATCGGCAGCCGCATTAGGATTCTTACCTATGGCAATATCAACGAATGCAGGAGCTGAGGTACAACGTCCTTTAGCAACAGTAGTAATTGGAGGATTAATAACTTCTACAATTTTAACATTGGTAGTGTTACCTGTGTTGTACACTATTTTTGATAATCCGAAGAAATTAAAAATCAATAAAAAAGTAGCGAGTTTAGGTGTTGTACTTCTTATGGGATTCTGTACTGTTCAAGCACAAGAAACTCCTCAAAATTTACAGAACTTAATAGATTTAGCTGTTGAGAATAACAAAGGCTTACAAGCACAACAATTAAAGGTAAAAAAAACCAAAGCAGCTATTACTTCGGCTTATACTTTTGATAAAACAGAAGTTTATTATAATCGAGATGAAAATAATACTGTAGCAGATCATCCTTTAGATATTTTCGGTATTCAACAAACCTTTGCATTTCCAACAGTTTACGGAGCAAATAAAAGAGTACAAAAATCAGCTTACAGCATAGAAAGGAATCAATATGAAACAGCTAAAAAGAAATTGATTAAATCGGTTGTAAATGCATATTATACTTATCAATACACGAAAACACAAGAGAATATTTATAAGAGTTTAGATAGTCTCTATAATAAGTTTTCGTATGCTGCGAAACGACGTTTTGAGCTGGGAGAAACTAATTATTTAGAAAAAATAACAGCAAAGGCAAAACAGAAACAAGTAAAAAATGATTACCGAAATACTGTAGTTGCTTCTCGAATAGCGTATCAAAAAATAAAAGCATTAGTTCAGGTAGAAGATAGTTTAGTAATTAAAAAAGAAGCTACTATTCAACCAATAAAAATTCAAGATGTTAATTTAAGTGAAATTACAGAAGTTCAAGGTTATTACGAAAGAGAACAATTGGCAAAAAGGCAGTTGTCTCAACAAAAGCAACAGTTGTTGCCAGATCTTTCTGTAGAAGTATTTAGAGGAAGTAATCAATATGTAGCTAAAGATTTTTATGGATATCAAATAGGAATTAAAATTCCATTGTTGTTCAGTGGAGAGTCTTCAAAGATAAAGCAATCAAAAATTGCGAAAGAGATTGCCGAGTATGAAACTTCAAACTATCAAAAACAGTTAGAAACTTACTATGTAAATCTTAAAAATAAGTTACAAGAGCAAACAGTGTCTTTAGCTTATTATCAAGAAGAAGGAATGCCTTTAGCAGATGAAATTCTGAAAACAGCCAATATGAGTTTTAAACATGGTGAAATAGATTTTTTTCAATACATCCAAAGTATTGAAAATGCTTTTCAACTAAAATTAGCTTATGTAGCGAGTATAGAGTCGTACAATAATATAGTGATAGATATTAACTACTTAACGTATTAAAAAAAATAAAGATGAAATATATAATTTATAGTATCCTGTTTATAACTGTAATAGGATGTAAATCAAAAGAAGCTGAAAGTACTATTGATGACTCAGCAGTAATAACCGATGATAGAGTTTTTATAACGAATGAGCAATGGAAAAAAAACAATATGAAATTGGTTACTGTTGAAGAACAAGATTTTCCAACTACGATTAAAGTGGTAGGAAAAATAGATGTACCACCTACAAATAAAGTTGTGGTAACAGCCAAAATGGGTGGGTTTATAAAGAGTATACCTCTATTGGTAGGGGATAAAGTTAAAAAAGGGCAACGTCTGGTAACGGTAGAAAACCAAGAGTTTGTGGCAATGCAGCAACAGTATTTGGAAACAAAACAAGAAATAGCCTTTTTAAAATCAGAATTCGAAAGACAAAAAGCATTATTCGATGAAAAAATAACTTCGGAAAGAAATTACTTAAAGGCTAAGAGAGATTTTGAAGTAGCACAAACTACATTAGTAAGCTTACAAAAGCAGTTGCAAATGATTAATATATCGACAAGTAAATTAAATAGTAACTCAATAACTTCTGTTACGGGTATTTATGCACCTATTTCAGGAAATATTACTAAAATTAAGACAGTTACAGGTTCGTATATATCTCCTGCTGATGAAATTTTAGAAATTATAGATAATAAGCATTTACATTTAGAACTTTCAGTTTTTGAAAAAGATGCTTTAAAGTTAAAAGTAGGTCAAGAAATTAGTTTTAGGGTTCCAGAACTATCATCAGAAGTTTATAAAGCGAAAGTTCATTTGATAGGAAAAAGCATCAATGAAAATAGAACTGTAGATGTACATGCGCATATTGAGGAGGAACAAAAAAGAAATTTTTTATTAGGAATGTTTGCAGAAGCTACTATAAAAACGAGTAGTTCGCAAGTAAAAACTTTGCCAGAAACAGCAATAGCAGAAGTTGAAGGCAAAAAGTTTGCGTTAAAATTAGATGAAAATACAAATGAAGGTTATTATTTTATAAAGGAAAAAGTTGAGGTTGGTAATACTGTGAAAAGCTTTGTAGAATTAAAAGAATTAGAGCTTCAAAATGAAGCGAAATTTTTAGAAGAAGGAGTATTTAATTTATTAACAGAGTAACTAAATATGAAGTAAATTAAAACTTTTATAATTTTTTTATAATAAAAAAGCAAAGAAATGTATGAAAATATATATTTCTTTGCTTTTTGTTTAAAGAAGAAAAATGATTCAGACTAAGAAAAAGAAAATGGTATTGATTTTGACTTTTATAGGTGTCATTTTCTATTATTTCTGTCTGCCTAAAAAATTATTTGACAATCCAACATCAACAGTCGTAACAGCAAAAAATAATGAATTGTTAGGAGCTGTTATTGCTAGCGATGGTCAATGGAGATTTCCTGAGTTAGACTCTGTGCCTAAAAAATTCGAACATTGTATTTTACAATTTGAAGACGCTTATTTCTATAAGCATTTCGGGTTCAATCCTATTTCGATAGGAAAAGCGATGGTAGAAAATATCAAAGCAAAAAGAGTTGTACGAGGTGGAAGTACGCTAACGCAGCAAGTAATTCGTTTATCAAGAAAAAATAAAAAGCGTTCATATTTTGAAAAATTTCAAGAGCTAATCCTAGCAACTCGATTAGAATTTCGTCATTCTAAAAAAGAAATTTTAAAACTGTATGCATCACATGCTCCCTACGGAGGAAATGTAGTGGGGTTAGAAATGGCTTCATGGCGTTACTTCGGGTTAAAACCACATCAATTGTCATGGGCAGAAACAGCAACTTTAGCTGTATTGCCTAATGCTCCGTCGTTGATTTATCCAGGGAAAAATCAACAAAAACTAAAAAATAAAAGAAATAGGCTATTACAAAAACTGCATGAAGAAGGAATTATAGATCAAATTACGTATGATTTAGCTATTGAAGAAGAGTTGCCGCAAAAGCCATATCCATTACCTACGGTAGCACCACATTTTGTACAAGAAGTAACTCAACAGTATAGAGGTGAGCGTGTAAAAAGTTCTATAGATGTTCATTTACAAAGACAAGTAAATAATTTAGTAAAGGAACATTATTTCCGTCAAAAACAAAATGAAGTTTATAATATGGCTGTCTTGGTGTTAGATGTTAAAACAAGAAAAGTACTGTCTTATGTAGGAAATTCTCCAACAGATAAAGCACATCAAAAAGATGTGAATAATATCATTGCTCCAAGAAGTACAGGAAGTACTCTAAAGCCTTTTTTATACGCACAAATGCTACAATCGGGAGACTTATTACCTAATCAATTGGTAGCAGATGTGCCAACAGAAATAGCAGGTTATTCTCCTAAAAATTTCAATTTAACTTTTGATGGAGCTGTTCCAGCCAATGAAGCATTAACACGTTCGCTTAACATTCCTTCAGTACGTATGTTACAGCGATATGGATTGGAAAAATTTAGAGAAGATTTAAGAGCATACCACATTAAAGATATTAATAAATCAGCTGATTATTATGGACTTTCATTGATTTTAGGAGGTGCGGAAGCTAGTTTATGGGATTTATGTAAAACCTTTGCAGGATACGCAGGAATTGTAAATCACTATGAAGAATTAAAACATAATTATTACGAAAATGAGTTTATAGAACCTAGCTTTTTGTCTGACGGAACCACAAATTTTGGTAAGATTCAAAAAGACTACATAACACTAGATGCAGGGGCTACATTCTTAACACTAAATACTTTGATTGAGGTAAATAGACCTTATACAGATCAAGCTTGGAAATATTATGATTCTTCTCAAAAAATAGCGTGGAAAACAGGAACTAGTTTTGGAAATAAAGATGCTTGGGCAGTTGGAGTAACCCCAAAATATGTAGTAGGAGTATGGATAGGGAATTCTGATGGAGAAGGACGTCCAGACCTTACAGGTGTTGGAAGTGCAGCTCCATTAATGTTTAATGTTTTTGATGTGTTACCAAAATCTAATTGGTTTTTAGAACCTTATGAAAATTTAATAGAAGCAGCTATTTGTGAGAAAAGTGGGTTTTTAGCCAAAACAATTTGTCCTTCAACAATAACCAAAAGAGTTCAAAAAAGTGCAATGAAGGCTAAATCATGTCCGTATCATCAAGAAATAACTGTAGATACATCTGAAAAATTTAGAGTAAACTCAAATTGCGAGTCAATTTCAAACATGGTAACAAAACCGTGGTTTGTATTACCTCCTCTAATGGCTTATTATTATCAGCAGAATAATGCAGATTACAGGTCACTTCCTAAGTATAGATCAGATTGTAACCAGTTGGAAAGTAATACAATGGATTTTGTTTTTCCTGCTAAATACACATCAAAAATATCTTTAACAAGAGGAGAAAACAATAAGTTAAACCCTATAATTTTAAAGCTTACACACGCTAATGCAGAAGCAAAAGTGTATTGGTATTTAAACAAAGAATTTATAGGAATAACAGAGCAATATCACGAGCAAGCTATTATGCCAAAAAGCGGAATGTATACAATAACGGCTATAGATGATTATGGTAATGAGCTGAAGAGAGTTATTGAGGTAAAAAATTAAATAAATGTAAATACGGTTTAATTAAAAGCTGTATTTTTAGTCTTTTTAAATATAAAATATGTTAGAACTAGCAGGGATAATTATACTTGGAATTTTAGCACAATGGGTAGCTTGGAGATTTAAAATTCCAGCAATTTTACCTTTAATCTTAATAGGATTACTTGTAGGACCTATTGCAGCAGAATTTTTTAATGATGATGGAAGTAAATGGATAGAACCTATTTGGGATGGTGAAAAAGGACTATTCCCTGGTGATGGTTTGTATTATTTTGTGTCATTATCTATTAGTATTATTCTTTTTGAAGGAGGATTAACCTTACGACGCGGAGAAATAAAAAATATAGGTCCAGTTATTACTAAGTTGATAACCTTAGGGTCAGCAATCACCTTTTTTGGAGGAGCTATAATCGCTCATTATGTATTTGGATTAAACTGGGAATTATCATTCTTATTTTCTGGATTAATAATCGTTACAGGACCTACAGTAATAACACCAATTCTTAGAAATATACCACTTAAAAAGGATGTCTCAGCAGTTTTAAAATGGGAAGGAATTTTAATAGATCCCATAGGAGCATTAGTAGCTGTACTTGTTTTTGAATTTATAAGTGTAGGTGGAGGTGCTGGATTTACAGGAACTGCTTTGTTAGAATTCTTAAAAATTATCCTTTTCGGAACTACTTTCGGGTTCACTTTCGCGCATGCTTTAATATTTGTAATCAATAAAAAATGGGTGCCACATTACTTGTTAAATGTAGTTTCTTTATCTACTGTTTTATTGGTATTTGTGGAGTCTGAATTGTTTGCTCATGAATCAGGGTTATTAGCTGTTGTGGTTATGGGAATGGTGCTGGGAAATAGTAAACTGAAGAACTTAAAAGAGATTTTATATTTTAAAGAATCATTAAGTGTCTTATTAATCTCAATCTTATTTATTCTACTATCAGCAAATATTGATTATAAAGAGCTAACATTATTATATGAGTGGAAAACACTGCTTTTATTTGCTTTAATAGTGTTTGTAATACGTCCATTAGCTGTATTTTTAAGTACATCAAAATCAAACTTAAAAACAAATGAAAAACTGTTTATTAGTTGGGTAGGACCAAGAGGTATTGTTGCAGCAGGTATTGCTTCCTTATTTGGAAGTAAATTGCTTAAACAAGGAATTGAAGGAGCAGAATATATTACTCCTTTAGTATTTATGGTAGTGTTAGGAACTGTTTTGTTAAATGCAACTACAGCAAGATTGTTTTCTAAGCTAGTAGGAGTGTTTTTAGAGCGTTCCAATGCAATTATGATAGTTGGAGCTTCAGACTTAGCAAGAATGATAGCGAAGTACTTAAAAGAAAACAAAAGAAGAGTAGTGTTAATTGATTCTAATATTGAAAATGTAGAAAAAGCAAAAGAGGAAGGGTTAGAATCAATTGAAGTAAATATTTATGATGATGAATTAACTGATAATATTGAATTAAATGATGTAGGATATTTAATAGCAATGACAGGAAGTGATTCAATAAACAAGTTTGTAATATCAAATTTCTCATCAATTTTTGGAGAGCAAGGGGCTTATCGTTTAGCAACTTCACAAGAAGTTATTACAAAGGATTATGAAGACGAAGATCATTTATTTACAATAGAAGATGATTATATTAACTTGATGGAAGCTGTAAGAGAATTCCCTGAAATTCACGAAACAGTAGTCAATTCTATTGATGATTATAAGAAGAAAATTGAAGAAATTAATCGAGATCAAAAATCGATTCCAATTTTTGTTAAGAGTCAAAAAAATGAAATTCTATTAATTTCAGAATTTGAGAAAAACGTTAAGAAAATAGAAGATTGGAAGTTAGTTTATGTAGGGAAGAATTTAAACATCTAACCCAAAAGTATTTTTTAGCTTTTCAATTAACGGATTTTTTTCTTTTAGTTTGTCATACTTCTCTTGAGGAGTATAGGCAAACTTTTTTTCTACAGTTTCATTTACAATAACATTAATTTGGATACCGTAGTTATTTAACTTTTCACGTAAGAAGCGTAATAATTTAGGTTTTCCTTTTTCTAGTTGAGACTTCATTAAGTCATTGGGTAACGAAAATATAATAGTAAAATCTTCCTGTAATTTAGGCTCGTCAGAAGCTAAAATGGCAGCAATACTTCGCTCTCCGAAACCTTGTAATTGAAAATAATATTTTTTCCAAGCATCTTTTAGTTCATCTTGAGTAAAAGGAGTTCTTGGATGATTATCGTAGTTTTCCTCTGCATCAATAGTACTTTTTACTTCTTTCTTTTGCTGTAAACTCTTTAAAGATAAAGCAGAAGTACGTCGTTTAATATTTTTTAAAACTGGTTTAGCGGGTGCTTCTTTAGTAACTGTAGTAGTCACTGGGGCAGGTTCAGCTTTTTTAGGGGTTTTAGCAACAGCAGGTTTCACTTCGGTTTTTTTAACTGAAGGAGATAAAGCTGTAAAAAAAGTAGCAGGAATTATGTAGTTGCTAGATTTTTTTTTTGCTCCATCAAAAGTGATAGAGGCAATTTGCATTAAAGTAAGTTCTACCAATAAGCGTTGGTTTTTACTTCCTCGATATTTTAAGTCGCAATCATTAGCTTTGTCTATAGCAGGGAGTAAAAATTGCATACTGGCTTTAGAAGCCTGTTCTAAATATTTTTTCTTAGTATTATCACCAACCTCTAGTAAAGCTATAGTAGCTTGGTCTTTTGCAACTAACAAATCTCTAAAGTGAGAAGCCAAACCGTTTATAAAATGATGTCCCTCAAAACCTTTTCCTAACACATCATTAAATGCCATTAATACTTCTGGAATTTTATTCTGAAGTAATAAATCGGTAATGTTAAAATACACATCGTAGTCTAACACATTTAAGTTTTGAGTAACAGCCTCACGTGTTAAATTGTTTCCAGAGAAACTAACAACTCTATCAAAAATAGAAAGTGCATCACGCATTGCTCCATCAGCTTTTTGGGCAATTACATGTAACGCATCATCTTCAGCAGTAATATTTTCTTTAGCACAAATTGTTTTTAAATACTCTTTAGCATCTAAAACACCAATACGTTTAAAATCAAAAATTTGACAACGAGATAATATCGTTGGTATAATTTTATGTTTTTCGGTAGTTGCTAAAATAAAAATAGCATGTGCAGGAGGTTCTTCTAACGTCTTTAAAAAGGCATTAAAAGCGGCTTGTGAAAGCATGTGAACCTCATCAATAATATACACTTTGTATTTTCCTGTTTGAGGCGGAATACGAACTTGATCTGTTAAGTTACGAATATCATCAACCGAGTTGTTAGAAGCAGCATCTAATTCAAAAATATTAAAAGCAAAATCTTCATCATCTGTGGTTGCATCTTCTTGGTTAATACGTTTAGCCAAGATACGAGCACATGATGTTTTACCAACTCCACGGGGTCCTGTAAACAATAAAGCTTGTGCTAAGTGGTTGTTTTGTATAGCATTTTCTAACGTATTAGTAATGGCTTGTTGCCCTACCACATCCTCAAAATTTTGAGGACGATATTTACGTGCCGATACTATAAAATGTTCCATTAAAATCTACTGTTTACTTGAACAAAAATAGAAAACACTGTGGCAACACGCAAACAAAATTCTTAAGGAAATATTAAAGTTGTAAACAATTGTAAAAATTGTATTCTTTGTACGACCAACTAATATATAAATAATACTAACTTATATGAAGATATTCAAGGCAGTAACAGTATTTACGGCTATTGTTTTAGCAGTAACGTTATTAAGTTTTTCACAAAAAAAAGAAGAAAAACTAAAAGAGATATCAGTACAAACAAGCTCAGAAACAAAAGTAGCTTACTTTGCAAGTGGTTGTTTTTGGTGTGTAGAAGCAATCTTTGAAAGTGTGAATGGAGTAGAGGAAGCAGTATCAGGATATGCAGGAGGACATACTAAAAAACCAACCTATAAAACAATAGGAACAGGCCGTACAGGGCATGCAGAGTCGGTAGCAGTATATTATAATCCGAAAAAAGTTAGTTTTCAAACGCTAGTAAGAGTGTTTTTTGGTTCACACGATCCAACGACTAAAAATGGACAACACCCAGATTATGGTTCGCAGTATAGATCAATAGCGTTTTATAAAACACAAGATGAAAAGCAGATAATAGAAAATACTATTAAAAGATTAAATGAAGATGTGTATCAAGGGAAAATAGTTACAGAGGTAAAAAAGATGGAGAGGTTTTATCCTGCGGAAGAGTATCATCAAAACTATGAGCGTTTGCATCCAGAGAATCCTTACGTGCAAAAAGTGTCAATTCCTCGATTAAATAGGTTTAAACGCAAGTTTCCGGAATTGCTTAAAAAAAGAAAAGACGGGTAACTTTATTAAGTTAAAGTTTGTTTATATAAAAAGCTCCCCAGCAACAGCGTTACTGGGGAGTTATTTATTTATAAGGTAAAGTTTATTCCTAAAACAATATTTCTACCAGGGTTAAAAATATTATCAGGCTTTAATCTAGATAAGTGATTTATGTACTTCTTATCAAGAAGATTATTTATAGTTAAAGATGTAGTAAAAGTGTATTTACTAATGATAATATCACCTCCAATACCTAAATTAACTAGATTATAAGCAGGTGTTGCTGTTTCAAACTCACTAACATTATCTTGTTTAAAGTACGAATGCAAGCTTACAGAAGCATACCCATTTGGTAACCATTTTTCATTCGAAAATTCAGTTCTTAGTGTATTTTTTAAGATATTTGCTGGGATTAGTGGTAAGTAGTTTCCATTATCTTGTTTACCAATAACAGTTTCAAAGCTACTTTCTAAGTGTAACCAGTCTAAAGGATGAGGGTGTAAGTGGAAACCAAATTCACCTCCATACAATTTTGCATCTTCTTGTAAATATGTATAAACAGGCGCATCATCTTCAATTTCACCAGTTGGAGATAAGTAGATGTAATCGTTTAATTTATTATAAAAACCATTGGCAAATAACTCAAAGTGTTCAGTGTTATAATCTAAAGAAAGGTCAAACTGTAAATTCTTTTCGTTAACTAGGTTGTTGTTACCAACTTCAAAACGATTGGTACCATGATGTACTCCATTAGAAGTTAATTCAGCAAGGTTTGGAGCTCTAAATCCACTTGCAATATTTAAACGAGTTGTAACAGTATTAAAAAGTTTGGTTTTAGCGCCAAAAGAAGCGGTAAAACTATTAAAAGATTTATCTATAGCTTCAAAAATATGTATTTCATCTTCATGTGCTACTTCATGTCTTTCTGTAGTTATAGCCCTGTTATCATAACGAATACCTGCTTGAAAAGAAGTATTATCATTCAATTCAAAGTTGGCTGTAGTAAATACACCAAAATCGTTTACAGTAGCATTAGGAATTAATAATTCTTCACCAAAGTTAGTATTGGTTTGGTGTAAACCTTGTGCACCTAATAAAACTTCAAATTTTCCAAATTTAGGAAGATGATACTTTGTGTTATAACTAAACGTTTTAAGTTTCATGTCTAAGGCAGCTTCACCTTCTTCATGCTCTTCGTGTTCCTCTTCAGTTTCTTCTTCTTCATGCTCCTCATGTTCTTCAAACTCTTTACGGTTATTGATAGTATACCCTAAATCGATGTCTAATTTTGAGTTTTTAAAGAAAATATGGTTATGTAAGCTTATAATATGGTTATCGATATCCTGATAAGGAGTTTCGAAGTGCGTTTCTTTAGTTTGTTCTCCAATCCCTTCAGTTAATCCTAGTTTAGAGTTGTTGAAGTTATAACGTAACTCTGAAGAAAAATTCTTTTCATGAAACCCTACACCTAATTTTAAATCTTTTTCTTTAAAACGTGTATTGGTTACTCTATAGTCAGGTGTTTTGTAGTCTGCGTGTTGCGCATAAGTTCCTCTAGCCAAAAATTGCCAGTTTTTTAAAGAAGATGTTAAGCCAACCGAAGTATTAGTACCTAAAGTATTACTAAAATAACGTTGGTTTACATTAAGTTTAGTTGTGTTTTCAGGAGCAAATTTTTCTGGTTGAATGTATAAAACACCACCTAAAGCATCAGAACCATACAAAAGTGAAGCAGGTCCTTTAATAACTTCTACACCAGCAACACCAGCATCATTTATACCCAAACCGTGTTCTCCACCAAATTGTTGATTTTCTAATCGAATACCTTGTGTGTACACTAAAACTCTGTTTCCACTTAATCCTCTAATAACAGGTTTACCGATAGATGTTCCAGTAGAAACCTGAGAAACCCCTGCAATGTTTGTAATACCTTCCGCTAATGTTGTCGCTCCTGTTTTTTGAAGAGCTCTAGCCGAAAGGCGCTCAACTTTCATTACATTTTCTGATTGTAATTTATTAAAAGGAGTTGAGATGATTACTTCATCAATTTTAAAAATTGATTCTTCTAAGTGTAGATCAAAAGAGATGTTTTCATTATTAAAATTAAACTCTTTTGAAACAGTTTTAAATCCTAAAAATGTAAAGTTAAAGGTAACTTTTCCGTTAGGGATGTTTTGTATATTGTAGGTACCGTTTTCGTTGGTTACCGTTCCTTTATGTAATTGTTCTGAGTATACTTCTACTCCTAAAAGTGGTTGATTATCAGTGTCTGTAATTTTTCCTGATAAACTGTTTTGTGCATATATAGCAGATACTCCTATAAATAATAGGAAGTTTATTAATTTCTTCATTAAAATGAATTTTACTGTTAACGATGTGTTTTGTTAGTTTTTATAACAATGTTATGATACAGTAAAATATGGGGGTGCTCTTGAAGATTTTTTATCAGCATATACAAAAGAGATTAACTGAGGTTGAGTCTCGTAATCTAATTTGTAAAAGTGTTGTGGTACAACTGAAAAGTTTTCAGCTGTTTGATAGGTAAATGTGTTTAAATGATAATGTGCTAAAGAACAATCTAGTTCTTGCGCATGAAAGTGATGCTCACTAGTAGATGTACAAACAGTATGCTCATGATTTTCAAATAAGTGTATCGTTAAAACTACTGTTGGTAATAGTAGAATTAAGGTACTTAATAGCGAAATATGTTTTTTGAGCTTAATCACGGTAGACAAAAGTAAAAAAATAAAACCTAATAGAAATTTACTATTAGGTTTTATTTTTTTATAGTTTTAATATTTTCTTAACCTTTCTTTGAATTGCCTCGCATTTTCATGTTTAGCATTTCTACAAGTAGAGAAAATGTAATGGCAAAATATAAATATCCTTTAGGAATAGCACCAACTGATTGTCCAAAAACTATTGTATGAGACAAATGTGCACTCTCTGTAATTAGCATAAATCCAATTAGAATTAAAAAAGATAAAGCTAACATTTGAATTGTAGGATGTTTGTTTACAAAATTACTGATAGGAGTAGCAAACATTAACATAATTAAGATTGAGACAATAACGGCGATAATCATTATGATTAATGCTCCTTGTATACCATTTGTCATACCTACAGCAGTTAAAACAGAATCAAAAGAGAAAACAATATCAATTAATACTATTTGAGTTATAACATTTAGTAAAGTAGCTCTCTTTTTAGGGTTACCAGAAGCGTGTGTTTCACCTCTTCCTTCAACTTTATGGTGAATTTCACTAGTACTTTTGTATAGTAGAAATATACCTCCAGCAAACAAAATCAAACTTTGACCTGTAACACCTACTTTTAACCAAGACAAATCAATATTCCAGATAGGGTCTTTCATACTAATCAAATAAGAAACTCCTAGTAAAAGAAGAATTCTAAAAATCATAGCTAATAGAAGACCTATTCGGGTAGCTTTTTTTTGCTGATTTTCTGGTAACTTGTTAGAAGCAATAGAGATAAAGATAATGTTATCAATACCCAATACAACTTCTAAAAAAGTTAGGGTTAGCAAGGCAACCCAGGTATCAGCTTGTAAGAAAATTTCCATAGTTTATTTTACTTTATATACAGTTCCTTTTTGCTTAAAGTTAGAATAGCCAATTTTTGCGGTAAAACTATAAGAGCTATCAGTTACTTTAGTTATTTGAACAAATATAGGATCTTTATCTAAATCAGTTTTAGGACTTTTCATTTGCAATGTATAAGCGAAATTATTTTTCCATTTGATGTAAAGCGTATCTATATGTTTTACTTCTTTTTCAGTAACTAAGCTATCAGTTGAAATACTTACTTTTTTAGTGTATTCTTCTATTTGTAAGCTATCTTTTCTTACAATAGTTGTTTTTCCGTAGTTATCTCCAGCAGGAATTTCAAATGTTCCGTGTACAAAACGTGTAGGATCTCCTTTTTTTTCTGGAGTACATGAAATAGCTAAAAATAAAACTAAAAAAGTAAGTAAATATCTCATTATATACCTGTGTAATTAGATGGTGTAATTTGTTTTAATTCATTTTTAATCGCCTCTGAAACTTCTAGAGTATCAATAAAATTAGCGATAGACTCTTTGTTGATTTTTTCGTTCGTACGTGTTAATCCTTTTAACGCTTCATATGGATTAGGATATGCTTCACGACGTAAAATTGTTTGAATAGCCTCAGCAACTACTGCCCAGTTATTTTCTAGGTCCTCAGCAAATTTAGCTTCATTCAACAATAACTTGTTTAATCCTTTTAATGTAGAAGCAAAACCAATTAACGTATGTCCAAAAGGAACTCCAACGTTACGTAATACCGTACTATCCGTTAAATCACGTTGTAATCTTGAAACGGGTAACTTAGCAGATAAATGTTCAAAAATAGCATTGGCAATTCCTAAGTTTCCTTCAGAATTTTCAAAATCGATAGGATTTACTTTGTGTGGCATTGCAGATGAACCAACTTCACCTTTTTTAATCTTTTGTTTGAAGTAGTCGTTAGAAACATAGGTCCAAACATCGCGATCTAAATCAATTAAAATCGTATTTACACGCTTTAATCCGTCGTATAAAGCCGCCATGTGATCGTAGTGCTCAATCTGCGTAGTAGGGAAGGAGTGGTGTAAACCTAACACTTCTTCAACGAAATGAGTCCCGAAGTTTTTCCAGTCGATATCTGGATACGCTACTTTGTGTGCGTTGTAATTACCTGTAGCACCACCAAACTTCGCAGCATGTGGTGTATGTTGTATGTGAATAACTTGATTGTTAATACGTTCTACAAACACAAAAAACTCTTTTCCTAAACGAGTAGGAGAGGCTGGTTGCCCGTGAGTTCTTGCTAACATTGGTACGTTTTCCCATTCTTCTGATAAATCAGCTAATTTGCAAACTAAGGTATCTAAAGTAGGGTAGTATACTTCTTCCATTGCATCTTTAATAGATAATGGAATAGCCGTATTGTTAATATCTTGAGACGTTAATCCGAAGTGGATGAACTCCTTATACTTATTCAAGCTTAGCTTGTCAAACTTTTCTTTAATAAAGTACTCAATAGCTTTTACATCGTGATTGGTAACGCTTTCAATTTCTTTAATTTTTAGCGCATCTTCAGCAGAAAAGTCTTCATAAATTTTACGTAAATCAGCGTATAAATCTTTGTTGAAGTCTTCTAATTGAGGTAATGGAATTTCACATAAAGCAATGAAATACTCAATTTCTACCTTTACACGATATTTTATTAAAGCTTCTTCTGAAAAATAGTTCGCTAAGCTTGCTACTTTGTTACGGTATCTACCATCAATAGGAGAGATGGCGTTTAATTCTGTTAAGTTCATGTTTTGTTGTTGTGTTGAAAGGCACAAAAATAGAAAATACTTCCCTTTTTTTAGAGATAAACTACAGGAATTTTAGTACTAAATAAAAGCAATCTTATTTAGGGACAAAGAAGTATAAAATATTTTAAGAAGAAATGGAACGATTTTAAATAAAAACGAAGCTACCTCTAAAAGTAGCTTCGTTATATTGTAAAATTACAACTCCATCTTACTTATCCAATTCTATTTAATTCTTTAAATATAGATTTAAGTTTTAACGTTATAGTTGTAAATATCTTTAACAAAGATATTATTCTTGATAGTCTTCAAATTCCCAATGGCCTATTCTACCAATTTTAATAGCCAAATCATTCCAATTGGGTTCGTCTAATTTTTCTATATACTTATTTACAAGTGTATATAATTCGTTAAAATCATATTCAAACATGATAATGATATGTCTTCCAAAAATGGCTTTTTTTCCACTCTGATGGTGATAGTGTTCTGTTAAATACCTAGGAGAAGCAACTAAAAAGTCAAAAACTTCCTGTCCTCTTCCGTTTAGAGGGCCTACTTCCAAAGAAAAGTTGAAACCAAAAAGATCTTTTTCTTTTGGTTTGTATTCTTCAAAACTTTTTCCAAGCATAGTTAAATCTGCACTATGCATTGTTTTTATTACTGCTTTCATATATACTTAATCTATAATATCTAAATGTCCATTATTTACCCAATTTCCAGTTGGTTTATAACGTGATTGAAAATTAGCTTGTGTTTTATTTAAACTAGGTTTGAAAGATGGAGATCTGTATTGTCTTAAACCATCTGCGCTAATAAAAACTCCAGAAGTTCTATTAGACTCTCTAAAACCTTTTCCAAGCCATGCTTTTCCCATAATTTCTGCTTCAGCTCTTGTTGCAGGCCCCATTCCAAAATTTCCTGTTTTTTTAAATGTTTCTCTAAGGGTACCAATCATTTTTCCTAATCTACTCTTACTTAAATAAGAGGAAGAACTAGATGTATACTTAACACTTGTGTCAAATTTACGAATAGAGTTTGTTATAGTAAAATGCCCCATTGTAGTAATTGCATACGCCCACCATTCTTCAGATTTAATAGCATCTTTCCACATTTGTCCTAATCCGCTCCAATAATCACCAGCAGCCAAAGCAATTTGTCCTTCAGAAGGTACTCCTTGTAAATAAAATAAGTTAGCACCAGAAGTATATAAACTTATATTTTCTTTAAAATCTTTTAAACCACTTGCTTTTATAAGCATTTCTATACCAAACAAAGATCTTCCAGAACTATCAGTTCTATATGCAGTATAAAAAACAAGCTTTTTAGCTTTATCATAATGAGGTTTAAGGTAGTAATCTCCGACTTTTATTTCTCTAGAAGTGCTATAAGATGATAGGTATAGTAAAATATTTCGTTTGTGTTTTGCTATTAAATACAACTCAACAGGGTTTCCTGTTATTGGATTTTGAATATTATTTATAACCTCTGTTACTTTAGTTTGCTCAAAAATTACATCAATATTTTTCATATAAGCCTCAATGGCATTATTCACAAATTTCTTAGCGTAACTATTAACAAAACCTCTATATCTATTATCATTTGCAAATCTTACAAGTTTGTTGGCTTCTGATTTGTGTTTATATAACCATTCTTTTTGTTTAGTATTAGTAATCTTTAACTCTTCTATAAAATTAGTTATCGCAAAATCAGCGGTACTCGTAGAGTTTAATAACTTATTTAACTCTTCTTTTTTTCTTTTCTTATGCTCTTTTTGTGCTGCATTTGTCAATACAATAAAATGTTGCATAAATAAAGATGGGTTATACTTGTATATTGTTTTCTCTTTGTATTCTTTATATAAAATTTCTCTCCAGTAATCTTTATGAAATACAGACATTCCACCTCCTTTATTTTTAGTTGCGTATGCTGTAATAAACTCTGTTGTCCCAATGTCTAGTCCTTTAAACTTAGTAAATGATTCTGGTTGAAGACAAACCATACAGTTAGATAATTGTTTATACTGCTCATAGTGTACTAACAGTTGCATCAAATTTAATCTGTCCCATTCGTTAAAGCTATTGTAGTAATTGTGTTTTTTACTTATAACTTCTTTTTCAATGCTCCAGTAATTTAAAGACTTAGCTTTTTTATATATTAGATTGTTTTTAAAAAGTTCTATATGATTAGATTCGAATTGTGAGTTAATTGTTTTTTTTGTTTTATTTAAATCACTTATAGTTTTAATATTTCTTAAATCAATTCCATTTACTTTATAATACCCAAATTCAGAGCTAGTTATGTTGCCGGAACTTATTTCTGCTTCTCTAATGTTTAAGATTTTTAGATCTTTTAAGTACTTTTGTTGCCTACTTTGATTAACAGAAACTTTTTTTTCTAAATTTCTTTTAGTAATAGGTAAATTTCTAGATATATTACCTCGTTCACTATACTTAAAAAGTGCTGTTTTTGCTTCACTATAGCTAGGGAATTTCAGGTTAAGTTTATATTCAATAGCTGGTTTAACTACTTTGTTTATTTGGTTAGTGTACCATTTTTTTAAAGTTCTTTTTCTAGCAAGTCTAATCAAGTTCTCGTTAGCTATAGCAGCTTCAAAAGAACCACTCCAGTTAAAACTTAAATCAGAAATTTCACAACCACAATTGCCAGATAAATCAGGTCTTAATTCACTATATGTACCATCTGGAGCAATTAAGAATTCATCTCCAATAGTTGATTTTTCAGGTATATTTAATCTTTGGGCTTGTAAATCAATATTAAATGTACTTACTAAAAGTATTAGTAAAAACTGTATATATATTCTTTTCATTTGTGTGTTTTCTAGCAATTATTTTTTGATGATAATTCTTGTTTTTCTTTCTTTTCCTACTAGTATGGTTACTACATACATTCCTTTAGGTAAATCCGTTCCCTCTACATAATATTGGTAGCTACCTGTTTCCTGACTAGCTAAAGGCTTTATTACTTTTTCTCGTAATCCATTCATATTGGTTATGGTAACCTTTGTATTTGCTGGCTGTTCTAATGAATAGGATACAATTACATCTTTTTCAAAAGGGTTTGGATATAGCTTTATAAAACTATCTTCTTGTTTTGAAAGTGCTGCCAAAGCTTCTTCTGAAAGCTCTTTTTCTGAGTTTTCTAATTTCTTTTTCTTTTTTAAGACAAAACGGATAGGTACTCCTGATTCTTTCCAAGCACTCACATAAGTCTCTAAGTTTCCTGTTAAGTAGGTTTCAGAATTAAACTGTTTGATAGAAACATCAGAAGAAAGTAATTGATGCTCTAAAACAGAAGGAATGTTTTTACTAAATGAACTATGTGGTAATTCAACAGTAATATCATTAAAATAAAGGCTGTTGTCTAGTTTAGTAAAGTCTACATTTTGTTTTTTATCAACAATGGTCGTAGTGATACGTAATACATCACTTTCTGCATCATATTTCGCTGTAATTTTAAAAGGAATTTTGTTTTCTATATGAGTTGCTGACCAATCAAAAAACAATAAATCGCCTTCCCACACTCCGCTAAGTTGTTGTTTGGTAACTTTTGCTGATGTAGCTGTCTCTTCTTCATTTATAACATGCTTAATTTCTTCTATATTTGTTACTTCTGAGTTTTTAGATACTTCACTTATGTTAGCTTCTTTTACTGTATCGTAGTTGGTTTTTAATAACTCATTTGCTTTGGCTACATTTTTCTCTACCCCATACCCGTGGTAGTAACAAACTCCTAACCAATATTTCGCCATAGGATAGTCGCTCTTTTCAAACCAACTAATCGCTTTTGTATAGTCTTGTTGTATGTTTCCAAAGCCTTTTAAGTATAGGTAGCCTAATAAATAAGCTGCTTTGGTGTTCCCTAACTCAAATCCTTTTTCAAACCATTTTCTCGCTTTGTTGTAATTGAGTTTACATCCTCTACCATACTTATACAATATGCCTAAATCAGTAGCGGCAATAGCATTGTCTTGTTTTGCAGCAGCTTTAATTAGTTTAAAAGCTTTTGTGTAACTTTCTTCTGTGGCTTCCTCTAGTAAAACACGTCCCATCATTAGTTGTGCCAAGGGATTTTCAGTTTCTACACAAGGAGTTAAGTATTCAATAACTTTTTGTTTGTCTTTTTTAAAAAACTCATTTCCTTCCAAATGGTAATAAGCTCTGTTAATGTTGAAATCGCAATCAACTTCTTTTTCTTGTGCATTGAGTGCCGATGTAAATAAAGCAATCAATACAATAATCCTAGTAATTTTCATTTTTATGTATTAATAATTAAGTTAAAATTCTTAGCAATAATATTTTTCTCATACCTAAGGGGAATGATTAAGGTTTTACGTGTAGAGGTGTGTAATTATGAAGCGTTGGAAAGAAATTACATAGCTTTTTTCTGTGATCTTCATTTTTTTGTTCTTGTACATGAATACATGCAAAGCAAAGAACAACTAATAAATAGTTGAGTTTTGTTTTCATATCGGTTTAATTATTCGGGTTGCAATTTTTTAAAGAGAACAATTTTTTTCGCTAATGAAACAAGTAGATAATAATTTACCCTACCCAAAAAATAAAATAGTATTACAGATTTATTTTAAGGTATAATTAAAGAAGAACTATGTCTTGATATCAGCGACCCGTGCCGTAGTATCAGCGACCCATGCCGTGGTGTTAACGGAGCATGCCGTAGTATCAGCGACCCATGCCGTGATGTTAACGGAGCGTGCCGTAGTATCAGCGACCCATGCCGTGATGTTAACGGAGCATGCCGTAATATCAGCGACCCGTGCCGTGGTGTTAACGGAGCATGCCTTAGTATCAGCGACCCATGCCGAAATATTAGCGAGTTTTCCTTACAGATATGTAAATACAATAAAGTGTGTAGAGAGTTTTATAAACGAATTGTAGCTAAGGGTTAGTGTAAAATGTGTTTTAATGCATTTTTACACATTGTTAGTGACTTTTATTCTATTTCAATAAATTTTCCATCCGCAAAATGGATTATGAGTCCATGTTCCAAATCCCAATCAATTTCCGTAAAAATGGTAAAACACTTTTCGGGGTTTTCGTTGTTGTATGACACGATATTAAATTTACAATTATTATATACGGTTTCTTTATTATTGCCTTCAAAGAATATTCTGTTAGCTTCTGTATTGCCGTGTTCTTCGATTAATTCGTCTGGCACTTGTCCATAACTTGTGGCTTCTATGCTTATATTAAACAGTCTGAATATTTCATCTTGCAATTCTTCAATGAAATTCTCTTTTTTTAAATCAAGAAATGAGTTTATACTTGACAGGATATTTGGAGTTATAAGTTTACTTTCGTCTGTTTCTTTCTCTCCTGTATTATAGTTTAGAATTGGTACATAAATATCCTGTACCATTATAGTTTCAAAAGCTGAAGAGTATAGTTTAAATGAATAATTCCCATTTTCCTTTTTTACTATGTCCTTTAATTCGTTAAGAGTCATAATATTATAATTTCTATTGTCGCTAACGGTCTCGGTTATGAGTAGTTGCGTGGGTTAGCACTTAGCTTTGCAAGTACGCACCAAGTTGAAAATACGCGAGGATTTTCAGAAGTAGGCGAGAACAAGCAGTTACTTATAGTCATTGTTAGGCATAGTCTTTTATTATTTTCAATAGTTTTTTCATTTCCTTTTCAGAATCCAATTTTATTCGTTTAATAAAATCCGTATAATTATTTATTAGTTTAGATTTTCTTGGTGTTTTTGTAATAAACTCTATTTTTTTTTTGTCTGTGTATTGAAAATCATATCCGTATTTGTTTAAAAATGAAATTAGTGTCAGATGTAACAATTTAAGTCTATCATACCGAAGTCTGTTTTCCGTGCTCGAAATCCCATCGATAAATTCACAAAGCTGAGAGTATTCATCTTGATAATAATTTAAATCGTCAAAAAGATTAGCATAATCTGTTACTTCATCTCCTTTGACAAGAATTAATGATATGTTCTGAAAATTATTTCTGAAAAAATGATCAGTTGGATTGTTAGCATCATATTCTTGTCCTTTAAATAGTGCTAAATCACACATAATTTGAGGAAATACTTTAATATACTTGATAAAATTCAAATCATCTTTTGAGGCAATTGTTGTGTCCAAATAAATCATTTGCTTATCGATTATTCTTAACCAACCATAAAATGATAGAATCCTGTAAGCAAATGAGTTAAAGTAATTGTGTCCGCTCTCAAAAAATTCTCCATCGACTTTGTGCCAATTCTGGTTATGATTATTTGTAAAATTCCACAATCTGTGATTCAAATCCTCGGCACTATTCAAAAGGTGAGTTTTGTTTTTAGCCAAAACCTCTTTTATTTTTTTTCTTTGTTCGTACTGATGTTCTTGGTTTAATCTAAATTTTAGGAATTTGCGGTCAACAATCGGTTTGAGAATAAATATTGTCAATACAGCTGTTATTGCAGAAATTATGGCTGCAACAATTTTCGTATCTGTTAGTAGTTCATTCATTCGGTTTGTCAGTTTAGATTATGCCTAACGTGTTTGTGTAAAGATAGATGCGTATGCAAGCAACTAACTTACTAAAAAAGGAACGAACCAGAGGAAAATCCTTCGGATTTTCAGAAGTAGACGAAAACAAGCAATTACTTATAATCATTGTTGTAAAACGTTTTTAAAAAGGTAAATCATTATCTTCTGACTTTTCAGTTTCTTTTAAAACAAAATAACTATCATTCCAATCTGTTTTCTTGATAAATTTTAACTTGTGTTCTTCAAATATACTTTGAGATATTTTTAAATCAATTTGTTTTCGTGATGTTGATTTGTCCCAATAAAAATATTTATTTTCCTCATCCATTAATTGACTAAATTCGTCTTTTGAGAATCCTCTGGCGACAAGTAATTCGTTTAAGTCTTTTTCTCCTTCGATGTAAAAATTATATGGAATATCTAATTCATTTCTCATTTGTTCAACAAGAGGGTGATTGATTGTTAAAATCCTATTTATTTCCTCTGATTGGTCTTTGTTTTCATCACTTAAATAATTAACTAATTTATTCAAGGTGTTTGCTGTTTTTTCTAAATTATTAATTATTGAAATTTCTTTTATTCTCGTTTGTTCTTCCAAAAAACGTTGAAATAAGCCAGCAAATTGTTCTTTAAGATATTTAGTTATATCTGTAGCAGTCTCAAAACCTTTGATATTGTTATTAGCATTTAATCCTTTTATTTCCTCAATAAATTTATAGATTCGTTTATCATCTACATATTTATATTTAATATCAGATTCTTTATTTAAAAGAAAAGTTTCATATTCTGATAAAACGTTTTTGTCAATAAAAGTATAAACTTGCTTACCTTCTTTTAATGCAGTTTTTAATTCTATTTGTGAGATAGAGGATGTATTTCTTTTTGATTCACTTCCGAACCTTCCACCGATTATTGAAACTAAAATATCAATTGATTTAATTTCTTTATAACAGTATTCTTCAAGAGCTTCATCTTTTCCGTAAGGTATATCTCCTTCTTCATTTCTGACAGTATCATAGCCTAAACTTTCAATAAACATATTCAAGTCAGATCTAACTTGTCTTAAATCGTAAAATGTTGAACTTATGAATATTCTTGGTTTAGCCATTTTTTTCTTTTTTTAATTGTTACCAACTTGATTATATGTCAAACTTTAGTTGTTTTATCCCAGTAAAAGCATGAAATAACATAAAGTTTAGCAATTTTTATACGCTATCAAATATATTAAAACCAATAGGTTACCTAAAATAAAGTTATTAACGAGTTATTGTTATTTGTTAATTAATTATACAATTCCAGCGAACTTACTACAAGGTGTGTACAAAATCTTACGGAATTCCATAAATCCATTATTTTATGGTTTATAACACACTTTATTGAATGATTTCTGTAGGAAAGCTTTAACGATATACCTTTCGTTTGCTAATTTTTACGTCTCCCTTTTTTTCTAAAGATTTTATTACTCGAATAACCGTTTCTACGCGTAAACCTAAAATATCGGCTATTTGCTGACGTGTGTAGGCTACTTTAAACGAATACTTTCCTTCAACTTTATATACATCGTCTTTTAAGTAATCAATAAAGCGGAGTACTCTATGGGCAGGTTCTTGACTCGATATTTCGGAAGCAATAATAGCTTTGTAATACAAACGTTTAGCTAAACTTTGGGTGATTTTTAAGTGAATTTCAGGATTATCTTGTAGTAATTTAAACAGGTTGTTTTTAGATAAGGCTAAAATCGTACTATCAGAAATAGCCACTGCATTGGCAGGATATTTTACATCGATAAACAAAGGAGGTTCACCAAAACTTTGGTTTTTATAAAATACCCCTTGAATAAACTCTTTACCATCATCATTAAAATTATTCATTTTAACCACTCCGCTTACTATTTGGTAGTAGTAGTGTGCGGTTTGTTTTTCAGAGAAAATAATTTCGTCTTTTTGAAAACGTTTCGTTTCAGCGGTATATTTTAATAAGAGTTCTTCTGGAATCATTATGATTTAAGTCATAAATTGCAATTGCATAAAGATATACTTTTGTAGCGTATTTCAACAACGATTTGTAAATGGATAAAAGAGACATAGAAAATAGGGAAGATGTGTATAAGTTAGTATCAACCTTTTATAATGATAAAATTAGAAAGGATGATTTTATAGGTCCTATATTTTTAAAAACAATTCCAGAAGAGACATGGGAACCTCATTTACAAAAACTAACCGATTTTTGGGAAACGAATTTGTTTTTTGTTAGAAAGTTTAAAGGAAATCCGATGAAAGCACACAAAGATGTAGATAGAGAGTTCGAATATTCTATTTATCAGGAACACTTTGGACGCTGGTTGCAATTGTGGTTTGAAACGGTTGATGAACTTTTTGACGGCACAAAAGCGCATGAAGCTAAAGAAAGAGCACGAAACATAGCTTCTATGCTCTTTTTTAGAATGTTTGAAGCAAAGCCGAAGCCTACAACTACGACATAAGCAGGTAAAAAATCAATGAAATATTACCTACTATATTAATAATAAATGCCCAAGCAATTATTTTAAAAGGACGTTGACTTATGGCAGCTGCATTAGCTCCCATAGCGGTTACACAAGCAAAAATTAGGGCAAATAAATTAACCTCACCATTTACGGATAAAGCAGCTGTTATGGAAGCAATCATAGAGCCTACGGTAATTAATATAATAGATACACCAATGCTATTTCGTTCTCCTTCAGCAATTTTTTTATTGATGTAAGCCGTAATTCCCATGCTATTTGTTTTTTGAATTGTTTTTTCAGTGGTTAAGTTTTCAGTAGTTACCATACATAATAGTTTTTGATAAAATTATGTAACTGATAACTAGTTTTTTATGATTCAAGTCATAAATGAAAAAGAAGAAAAGGTCTTTTTATTTGTTAGATATTTTTATCTTCACATACTAAAATAAGCTGAGTGGAGTCAATAACTATAATTTACATTGTATTAGCCGTATTAATAAGCGTAGCCATTGCTTTTTTTCAATATTTCTATAAGGTAAAAAGGACTCCGAAAGTACATATATTACTTTTTAGCTTAAAGGCACTAAGTCTTTTTTTAATAGGATTGCTACTCATTAATCCGAAGATAACAACTCTTGAAACAGAAAACATAAAACCGGTGTTATCTGTATTGGTAGATAATTCACTATCTACTCAGTTTTTTAAAGAAGAAAAAAAGGTACAAGAATTAGTATCAAAAGTAGAAAGCAACGAAGAGCTTCAAGATAAATTTAACGTACAGTATTTTTCATTTGGGAATGATATTAAGGTCTTGGATAGTTTATCGTTTGCTGAAACACAAACAGATATTTCAAAAGCAGTTGAAGCTGTTAATGAGTTGAATAAAGATAAAAATGCAGCTACTATTTTAATAACTGATGGAAATCAAACCCAAGGAAACGATTATGAGTTTTCATCAACAAAGCATAAAATATTTCCTGTAGTTATAGGTGATACTATTAAGTATCAAGACATTCAAATTTCACAGTTAAATGTGAATAAGTATAGCTATGTAAAGAACAAGTTTCCAGTTGAAGCATTGTTGTATTATGAAGGAAAAGAAACGGTGAATACTACTTTTTCAATTGTAAAAAACGGGAGCAGAGTTTTCTCAAAAAGAGTACGTTTCTCACCAGAAAATCCTGTGCAAACTGTTACAGCCAATTTAGTATCTAATACCAAAGGAGTACACTATTATACAGCATCGATAAGTAGCATAGCGAATGAAAAAAACACGAAGAATAATTATAAAAGCTTTTCAGTAGAAGTTTTAGATGAGCAAACCAAAGTATTACTATTAAGTTCTTTTTTACATCCAGATTTAGGAGCACTTAAAAAAGCGATTGAGAGTAATAAACAACGAAAAGTAGATATTGCTTTGATACAGGATAAGAATATAGATTTAGACGCATATCAGTTTTTTGTTTTGTATCAGCCTAACAGTTATTTTAAAACCACTTTAGAAAAAATACCATCTAATTTTTTACTGGTTTCAGGAACTAAAACAGATTGGAACTTTTTGAATAGTCAAGGTTTGGGAGTTCAAAAAAGAGCCATTAATCAAAAAGAAGAATATACTGCTATTTACAATCCAGATTTTCTAACTTTTTACCAAGAAGATATAGGCTTTGGTCAATTTCCACCGCTAAAAGACAAGTTTGGAGAAGTACAGATTAAAAAAGAATCTCAAAGCTTGTTGTATCAAAAGTATGCAGGAGTAGAAACTACCCAACCGTTATTGTCAACCTTTGAAGAAAATGATAAAAAGTATGCAGTACTATTTGGTGAAGGTATTTGGAAATGGAGAGCAGCTAGTTACTTAAAAGAGAAAAACTTTGAAAGTTTTGACACGTTTGTAGGAAATTTGGTTCAGTATTTAGCATCCACTAAAAAGAGAAAACGTTTAGAGGTAAAAGCACAACGTTTGTATGCAGCTAATGAACCGATAACCATAAGTGCTTTTTATGTTGATAAAAACTACCAATTTGATAGCAGAGCATCTTTAGAGTTGACAGTAACTAACTTAGAAACAAAAGCCAAAAAAAGTATTCCGTTTTCGCTATTTAATAACTCATATCAAGTTTCCGTTGAAGGATTAGCCTCAGGTGAATATTCATATACAGTAACAGTAAAGAACCAAAATATAAGTAGTTCAGGTAGGTTTAAAATTGAAGATTATCAGATAGAAGAGCAGTTTACCAATGCTAATTTTAAGAAACTAGAACAATTGGCATTAAAAACAGATGGAGTAATTGTTTATGCAGATAAAGTTGACGAATTATTAAAAAAGATACAAGAAGATGCATCTTTTTACACCACTCAAAAGTCTATTACCAAAAAACAAAGTTTAGTTGATTGGAAATGGTTGTTATTACTAATTATAGTTTTATTGTCAATAGAGTGGTTTGTTAGAAAATACTATGGTAAAATATGATGTATGAACATTTTTTTCAGTGTCCGCATTGTTGGGAAGAAATTTCTATGTTGTTGGACGCTAGTACATCTGAAACCTATGTAGAAGATTGTGAGGTATGTTGCAATCCTATACAAATAACTTTTACCTTTGTAAATAACGATTTAGTAGCTTTTGAAGCTAAAAACATAGAACAATAAATACGATGAGATTTCACACACGTAAATGGGTAAAACCAGAAGATTTAAATCCTAATGGAACACTTTTTGGAGGACGATTGTTACAATGGATTGATGAAGAAGTAGCGTTATATGCTATTATTCAGTTAGAAATTCCTAAAACAGTAACCAAGTTTATGTCTGAAATAAATTTTGTTAGTTCAGCAAAGCAAGGAGATATTGTAGAAATAGGAATTGATGTGGTGAAGTTTGGAACAACGTCTATTGCCTTAAGCTGTGAAGTGCGTAACAAAATAACTCGAAAAACAATTATTGCAATTGATAAAATTATTATGGTGAGTTTAGATGAAGAAGGAAAGCCCTTTGCACATGGTAAAACAAAAATTGAATACGTTAAAGACCGATTGGATAATGAAGATTCATAAAAATTTATAATTTTGCAACTCTAAAAGGTATTAGTGAAAAATAGTATTATCATATTATTAACCTTATTATTAATTGTGCCTCCTTTACAGGCACATACTGATGCTGTTGTTTTTGTAGCTGAATCAGAAGTACATCATGATGTATTAAATGAAGAACATCAAGAAGAACATCATGAAAATGATACTGAAGAAGAAAAAAACAAAGAACATCACCATCATTGTAACGTAATTACTGTTACCGCGGAATTTATTCCTGTTGAATATCACTTTGAAATTATTCCTTTTTTTGAGATAAGAGAACCAATTGACTTTTATCAGAACACTTATAACTTTTCCCACTTAAAAGGGGTTTTCCAACCACCAAAATTTTAAATTAATTATTCTCGGTTTGCTTTCGAAGATATACGAAAGTAGTTCTTGCATCTTTTTTATTAAAAAGGTGTCAGCTTACAAATACATATAATTAATTTAAAAGAAACACATGTTAAAAAATATAGTGTTAGCGGTAGTTATGGTACTATCTGCTATTCAAATAAACGCGCAAAATTCAGTAGAATTTAAAGTAATTTCTGAAGAAAAAGAACCTGTCATAGGTGCATCAGTATATATAAAAAACACCACATTAGGAGAAGAAACTAATTTAGACGGAATTGCAATTATCAATAATATACCTAACGGAAAGCAAACTTTTGTAGTATCGTTTATAGGTTTTGAAACGGTAGAAAAAGTCATAACCTTTCCAACAACAAAGAAACAGTTTATAATAGAGCTTCACGAAGACGAAGAAACTTTAGAAGCGGTTGTAATTCAATCAACAAGAAGTAAAAGAGCAATTGCTGAAATCCCTACAAGAATAGAAGTTGTTGGAGTAGAAGAGCTTGGAGAAAAAGCGGTTATGAATTCAGCTAATATAGCCATGGTTTTACGTGAAAGTACAGGGATACAAATGCAGCAAACATCTGCAAATTCAGCCAATCAGAGTATACGTATTCAAGGGTTAGATGGTCGATTTACGCAATTACTAAAAGACGGATTTCCTTTATTTGGAGGGTTTTCTAGTGGATTGAGCATTATGCAAATTCCACCGTTAGATTTACAACAAGTAGAAATTATTAAAGGAAGCTCATCAACCTTATATGGAGGTGGAGCTATTGCAGGTTTGGTAAACTTAGTGTCAAAAAAGCCAAAAGACGAACGGGAAGTTAGCTTGATGTTCGATCAAACTTCACGTAATGGAAGTACCATAAATGCTTTTTATAGTGAACGTTTCAATAAGTTTGGTGTTACTTTATATGGTTCAGCAAACAGACAAGAAGCAACCGATGTAAACGATGATCATTTTTCTGATATTCCAAAAGTTAGAAGTTTTAGTATTAACCCGTCATTATTCTACTACCCGAATGAAAAGGAAGAATGGCGCTTGAATTTTGGGACAACTATAGAGAATCGTATAGGTGGAGATACTGATGTAATAGCAGGAAATATGACTCCTGATCATAGTTTTTTTGAGGAAAACAAATCAGAACGCTACTCAACACAATTATCATATTCTAATGATATTTCAGAAGATAAAAGCTTTCATTTTAAAAACAGTGTAAGCTATTTTAAAAGAAATTTAACCTTACCAGATTATGAATTTGATGGAAAGCAGTGGGCTACTTTTACTGAAGCAACATATAATTTATACAACCTTACTTCCGATTGGGTTTTTGGAGGAAACATTATAACTGAAAACTTTATAGAAAATCCAACAACAGATTTAGATAGAAGTTACAAGCAATTTACCTTTGGAGGATTTACGCAAAATAACTGGCGACTTTCAAACAATTTAACGCTAGAAAGTGGTTTAAGAACAGATTATAATGATCATTACGGAACATTTGTACTGCCTAGAGCTTCATTGTTTATTAAATATAACGAGAAGGTTTCAAGTAGAATAGGAGGAGGTTTAGGTTATAAAATTCCTACAATCTTTACTGAAGATGCTGAGTTACGCTCGTATCAAAATGTAATGCCAATTAATCTAACTGATTTTGAAGCAGAAACTTCTATCGGGTTTAATGCAGATGTAAACTATAAAACAAGAATTTTTAATGGTAATGTATCATTGTCTTTTAATCAATTAGTGTTCTACACACAGTTAAAAAACACACTTTTGTTAGGAGAAAATGGTGTTAATTACGAGTTTGTGAATGCTTCAAGTACATTAAATAGTTATGGGGCAGAGACTAACTTAAAGTTAAAATATAAAGACTTTGTGTTGTTTACAAACTATGCATATAATAATGTTGAAATTAATAACAATCAAAAGGCATTAACACCAAAACATAGTTTTGGAGGGGTGTTAATGTATGAAGTGCATGATAAGTGGCGAGTAGGTTATGAAGCTTACTACAAGAGTTCTCAGTTGAGAAACAACTTAACAGAAACTTCTGATTATTGGACAATGGGTTTCATGGCAATGAGAACGTTTGGTAAAATTAGTTTGTATGCAAATTTTGAAAATTTTACAGATACCAAACAACAAAATTATCAAGATATGATAGAAGCACCACATAATAATCCTTCTTTTACAGATATTTGGGCACCAACAGATGGGTTTATTTTCAACGCTGGTATACTAGTTAAGTTATAAGAGAAAGAGGAGTTAAAACTCCTCTTTTTTGCATCTTTTTCATACATTAAAGGTCTGTTAAGAAACCCATAAAACTATGTCAGAACACAAGCATTCACATAATGAAGGTCACAATCATGATCATGGCGGAATATTTGGCGAAAAAACAGAACTCTATTTTTCTATTTTAAGTGGTGTTTTTTTCTTTTCAGGTATTCTTATCGAAAAACAAACAAACCTTTCGCACACTTACGCTATTACAAGCTTTATTATTGCTTTTTTCTTAGGAGGATATTTCACAGCTCTTGAAGCCATAGCAAAAATTAAAAAAGGAGAATTTGAAATAGATTTTTTGATGTTGGTTGCAGCAGCAGGAGCTGCCTATATAGATAGATGGGAAGAAGGAGCCTTACTTTTATTTTTATTCAGTTTAGGGCATGCACTTGAAAGTTATGCAATGAACAAAGCAAAAAAATCTATTCAATCTTTAGGAAACTTATCCCCCAAAAAAGCACTCGTAAAACGAAACGATACACTTGTAGAAGTAGCTGTGGAAGAATTACAGCTAAATGACATTATTGTGGTGAAGCCAAATACTAAAATTGCGGCAGACGGAGTCATTATCAAGGGAAAAACAAGTATCAATCAAGCTTCCATAACAGGTGAAAGTATGCCTGTGGATAAAGAGGCGATTTCAGAGTTGCAAACAAATGTAAACTTTAAAGACATTGATAAAAAAAATGTCGTGTATACAGGAACTATGAATGGTGATGCTGTTATTGAAGTACAAGTACTTAAATTAAGTGAAGACTCTACAATTTCTCGTGTTATTAAAATGATTAGTGAGGCAGAAAACCAAAAATCACCAACACAATTACTAACTAAAAAGTTTGAAAAATGGTTTGTTCCTCTGGTTATCGTATTGGTTATTTTGTTGTGTTTTGCACATTTGGTTATTGATGAAACTACAGAGCAAAGTTTATACAGAGCTATTACAGTGTTAGTGGCTGCTAGTCCGTGTGCTTTGGCAATTTCAACACCTAGTGCAGTGTTAAGTGGTATCGCAAGAGCTGCCAACAAAGGAGTATTGATAAAAGGAGGAAGAACGTTAGAAAATTTAGGAAGCCTAACTACCATCGCTTTTGATAAAACAGGAACACTTACGGAAGGAAAACCAAGACTAACTCATACAATTCCGTTAAATGGCTTTGACAGTAATGAGTTTTTAAGCTTGGTTTTAGCGGTAGAAAGCCTGAGCAACCATCCATTAGCAAAAGCTATTACACGTGATATTAAAGAAAAACACGCTGTAAAATTAGTTAGTAAAGCTTCTACCATTAACGCAATTCAAGGAAAAGGAATATCGGCAATTTATAAAGGAGCGCAGGTTTTTATAGGAAATGAAAAACTTATGATTGAGAATGGTATTGCACTTTCTGAAGAGGTAAAACAACACATGAATTCCTTAGTACAAGAAGGTCATACCACCATGTTAGTTGCTTATGAAAATAAATTAATAGGCATGTTAAGTGTGATGGATGTTGCTAGAAAAACAGCGAAAGCAACACTATTAAAATTAAAAGCCATGGGAATTGAAAAGATGATTATGTTAACAGGTGATCATCAAAATGTAGCAAATTCCATCGCAAAACAAATTGGTTTAACGGAGGCTAAAGGAAATTTATTACCAGAAGATAAAGTAGCTGCGATTCAAGAATTAAAAGAAACAAACACTAAAATAGCGATGGTGGGCGATGGTGTAAACGATGCTCCTGCAATGGCAAATAGTACTGTTGGAATAGCTATGGGAGCCGCAGGAAGCGATGTGGCATTGGAAACGGCAGATGTGGCACTATTATCTGATAAAATTGAAAATCTACCTTTTGTAATTGGCCTAAGTAGGAAATCAAGAACCATCATTAAACAAAATTTATGGATAAGCCTTGGCATGGTAGCGATACTTATTCCAGCCACCTTATTTGGTTTAGCTTCCATAGGACCTGCAGTTGTAATGCACGAAGGCTCTACTTTAGTAGTTGTTTTAAATGCTTTGCGATTGTTGAAATACAATGAAAATTAATTCAGTACTTTTGAGTACATAAAAAATACAAAAATGACAAGAAATCAAGTAGAGTTAAAGTTTCCAAAATTTGGATTGTTAATTCCAGTAGCCATAGTTTTAATAATTTTTGTGGCAAAATCCACTGTAACAATCAATTCAGGGGAAGCTGGAGTATTGTATAAAACGTTTGGAGGAGGAGTTGTAACAGATGAGCCACCATTAGGAGAAGGTTTTCATGTAGTAGCCCCTTGGAATAAAGTGCATGTTTATGAGGTGAGACAGCAAGAACTTTTTGAAAAGATGAAGGTGTTATCTTCAAACGGATTAGAAATTCAAATAGATGCTTCTGCATGGTATCAACCGGTTTATAAAGATTTAGGAAACTTACATCAAACGCTAGGTGAAAATTACTTACAACGTGTAATTCAGCCAGCAATTCGTTCAGCAGCTCGTAGTGTTGTTGGCCGTTATACACCAGAGCAGTTATATTCTAGTAAAAGAGATGCTATTCAAGATGAAATATTTATAGAGACAAAGAAGATATTAGAAAAACAATATGTTCAGTTAAATGAAATTCTTGTTAGAGATGTAACATTACCTTCAACTATTAAAGAAGCTATTGAGCGTAAATTAAAGCAGGAGCAAGAGTCGTTAGAGTATGAATTTAGACTGGTAACAGCTCAAAAAGAAGCAGAAAAACAAATTATTGAGGCAAAAGGTAAAGCAGATGCTAACAGAATTTTAAGTGCTTCATTAACTGATAAAATTTTACAAGATAAAGGTATAGAAGCTACTAATAGGCTAGCAAATTCTACAAATAGTAAAGTTGTTATTATTGGTTCTGGTAAAAGTGGAATGCCAATTATTTTAGGTAATCAGTAGTTTTTGTGATTTATTAAAAAAGAAAAAGTGATTTTAAAAGTAGACTCTGATATAGAATTGAGAGAACTTGAGTTAAATGATGCTGCTGATATTTTCAGAATAATTAATAAAGAAAGAGAATATTTAGGTACATGGTTACCATTTGTAGCATATACTAAAGAATTAAAAGATACTGAATGCTTTGTAAGTTCGGTTGTTAATGTTCCTGTAGAAAAACTAGAACATACTTTTACAATTAGAAAACAGGGCGAATTTATAGGATTGATTGGTTTAAAAGATACCGATGTTTTAAATAAGAAAACAGAAATAGGGTATTGGCTTTCAGAAAAGGAGCAGGGTAAAGGTATTATGACAAACTCAGTAAAAGAGTTATGCGATTTTGCCTTTACGAAATTACAAATAAATAGAATTCAAATAAAATGTGCTGTAGGAAATGTGCCAAGTAAAAATATTCCTAAAAGATTAGGTTTTAAGTTAGAAGGAGTTGAAAGAGAAGGAGAGTTACTAACAGGAAATACTTTTACAGATTTGGAAATATACAGTAAATTAAAGAATGACTAAATTAATTTGAATTACATAACAAAAAAAAACAGCTCAAACGAGCTGTTTTTTATTTGTAAAACTTTTTTATTTAGTCTCTTCTACGTTTTCTTCCAAAACCAGAAGCAGCAGTTTTGTTATCTCCTCTTCTAGAAGAGCTATTTTCACTACGTCTTCTACCAAAACTTTTCTTATTATCAGCAGGTTTATCACTTCTACGTTTTTTACCACTGAATCCACCACCACCGCTTCTACGTGGCTTTCTTCCACCACCACTACGATCGTTTTTAGTAATTTCAATATTTACTGACCTTCCATTAAAATCTGGATCATTAGCAGCAAAAGCGTCTAAGGTTTCTTTTTCAAAGTTCTTATCAATTTCAAAGAAAGAAAAAGTATCTAAGATATCTATAGCGCCAATTTCAATCTTATCACCAATGTTCTGATCGTTGATTAAACCAATTAATTTGGCAGGATTTAAACGATCTTTTCTTCCTAAATTAATGAAGAAACGAGTCATGTTCTCACTAGAAGAACGACCTCTAGAGTTTTCTTTTGAAGATAAATTGTTTAAATCAGGAGCATTTTCGTAGTATGACAAGAATGTATTGAACTCTAGCGATACAAACTTTTGAACTAACTCTTCACGACTTAAATCTTCTAATTTTTCATAAATACTTGGTAAAAAACCTTCAATTTGCTCAGTATTTACTTCTGTGTTATGAACTTTATCAATTAAATGAAGTAATTGATTTTGACATATCTCTTTTCCAGATGGAATAGGGGTGTGAACAAATTGTTTTTTTATAATACGTTCAATAGGACGTAATCTACCTTGTTCTTTTTTGCTTACTAAAGCAATAGAAATTCCTTTGTTACCAGCTCTACCAGTTCTACCACTACGGTGATTGTAGTTTTCAATTTGATCTGGTAATTTATGGTTAATAACGTGTGTTAAATTGTTAACATCCAATCCACGAGCAGCAACGTCAGTAGCTACTAATATTTGAATATTCTTTTTACGAAACTTTTCCATTACAGAATCACGTTGAGCCTGTGATAAATCACCATGTAAAGAATCGGCATTATAACCATCTCTAATCAAGTTATTGGCAACTTCTTGTGTTTCTCTACGTGTTCTACAGAAAACAATTCCGTAAATATCAGGATTTAAATCAGCTACTCTTTTTAGAGCAGGATAACGAGTTTTTTCGTTTACTAAATAATATTCATGACTTACATTATCTGAACCTTGGTTCTTCTGTCCTGAAGTTATTTCAACAGGGTTTGTCATGTAGTTTTTTGCAATAGCCTCAACTTCTCTTGGAAACGTTGCAGAGAATAATAAAGTTTGTTTGCTATCTGGTGTTGCTTCTAATACTTGGTCTAGTTCATCTTTAAAGCCCATGTTAAGCATTTCATCTGCTTCATCAAGAACTAACCATTGTACGTTTCCTAACTTTAAAGCTCTTCTTTTAATTAAGTCTACAGTTCTACCAGGAGTACCTACAACTATTTGAACACCTTTTTTAAGTTTTCTGATTTGTTCATCAATATTAGCACCACCATATACAGTTGCTACTTTCAGGTTTGGTAAATATTTTGAAAAATCTTCAATGTTTTTTCCTATTTGAACTGCTAGTTCACGAGTAGGAGATAAGATAATTGCTTGTGTGCTTACGTTCGTTTGATCTATAAGCTCTATAATAGGCAAACTAAAGGCTGCAGTTTTACCTGTACCTGTTTGTGCAAATGCTTTTAAATCTTCTTTTGAAGAAATTATTTGTGGAATTGCTTTTTCTTGAATTACTGTTGGCTTTTCATAACCTAGATCGGTTAACGCCTTATTGATAGGTTCTTGCAAACCTAAATCTAAAAATGTTGACATACTGTGTTTTTAGAGAACCCACAGATGCCCCTCCGCGAATTCTATAATTAATATTAATTAAATCGTTTGGTACGATTTTTTTTGGACGGTGCAAAAGTACACTAAATAAAATGAATAGAGGTTAACTATTTCGTTTTTTGTAAATTACTGATTTCTAAGTTTATATCTTTAGCTGATAAACTAGTGTAACCATTTTGAATAATTCCGTTTTTATCAACTAAAATCATACGAGGAAATTTACTGGTGGTAAAATCGCATACAGCGCTCTCACTAGGTATAGTATATTGATATTTTACATCTACGTTTTTAGTGAACCTTTTTGAAGAGTCGCATAAATTAACTAGTATAAAGTTGATATCAGGATTTTTCTTTACTAAATAATTGAAACGAGAAGAAACCCAATCGTCTGAGGCGTACTGGTAATTCTTTAGCAAAACAACAGTATTTTTATCTTTAGAAATACTCTTGAAGTCTTTTAGCTCACCGTCAGCAGCAATTAGTTTAAAGGAAGGTAATCGCTCTCCTTTAGTTAATATCTTTAAATCATTAATTAAACGCTGAACATTTTTTTTATGCTCATTATTCGTATTTAACTTGAAGAAAGTAAAAAATGCTTCGCTTTTCATTTCGCTGCTTGGTTCTTCATAAAAGTTACGAATAACAGCATTGTATAGCATTTTATTTTTAACCGTTTCAAGAACTACATTTTCATCAATAGCGTGTAATAAGTCTTGTGTAAATTTTTCTGATTTTACTCCATTACTCTTTAGGTAGGCATCATTTTGTATTTTCTTAATAATAAACCTATAGTATGGACCGTAAAACATTAGAGAGTCCTTATTTATTGGAGCATTTTTACGGTAATCAAAGTAAGATTTATTAATTTCTTCAGGTGTTTCTTTCTTTAAGCTTTGTATGGCATACTCTTCTAACTTTGCATATAGAGGAAAGTTTAAAGATATATTTAAAATATCTAGAAAACCTGAAGCATCATTACTACGAGTTTTGTAGTTTTCAAAAATAGCGCTCTTGATAGATTTCATCGAGTCTATTTTCGCTAAAAATTCATTTTTAGGCAAAGAGAGATACTTAGAAGTGTTTTTGTAATCTTGTTCGTACTGTAAAAAAGACTCAATTAATAAGTTGTTTCGCTCAGCATTTACACCACTAAAAACTAATGATTCGTCAAAATCCCAAGTATTTAACCTAATGAGTAAACTATCAGAAGGTTGCATGTATACGTATTGAAGTTCGTTACCGTGATGAAATATGTATAATCCTTCTTTAAAATTATTGTAGCTTCCTAAAAATGTATTGTTTTTACTAAGTGGTATTGTATCGTTAAAATCATAATTGTCAGACAATACAACGAAGTCACATTTAGGATTGATGATTTTACCCCCAAAATAGGTAGGCTTATTTTTATTGGATTCGTTACATCCAATAAATACAATTAATATGAGAGGTATAAAATACTTAATCATGATTTAAATTACCCTAAATATTAGAGTTCAAAAATAGATAACTCTTTAGTATTAGGCTGTTAATTCGTTGTTAAAAAGAATTAAAACGAGCCAAAAGTAATATGTTAAAAACTTTCATGCAAATTCTTTTATAGTCTTTAGTTTTTATACTTTTGCACGGAATTAAAAAAAATATACATGTTATCAGTTTCTAATTTATCAGTTCAGTTTGGAAAACGTGTTTTGTTTGATGAAGTAAATACTAAGTTTACGCAAGGAAATTGCTACGGAATTATCGGAGCAAATGGAGCTGGGAAATCTACATTTTTAAAGATTTTATCAGGAAAACAAGAACCTACTTCAGGCCAAGTTCATTTAGAACCAGGAAAAAGAATGTCTGTATTAACACAGGATCACTATGCTTTTGATGAGTATACTGCCTTAGAAACTGTGTTGATGGGAAATAAAGAACTACACAAAATAAAATCAGAAATAGATGCTTTATATGCTGATTATTCTGATGAAAATGCAGAAAAGATAGGAGAACTACAAGTTCGTTTTGAAGAAATGGATGGTTGGAATGCTGATGCATCTGCTGCAAGTTTATTATCTAACTTAGGTATTAAAGAAGAAGATCATTATACATTATTATCAGAATTAGATTCGAAGAAAAAAGTACGTGTATTATTGGCACAAGCGTTATTTGGTAATCCTGATGTGTTAATTATGGATGAGCCTACAAACGATTTGGATTTTGAAACGATTGCTTGGTTAGAGAATTTCCTAGCAAATTATGATAACACAGTGATTGTAGTATCCCACGACCGTCACTTTTTAGATGCCGTTTGTACACATATTTCTGATATTGATTTTGGAAAGATTAACCACTACTCAGGAAACTATACATTCTGGTATGAATCTTCTCAATTAGCGGCTAAGCAAAGAGCTCAACAAAATAAAAAGGCAGAAGATAAGAAGAAAGAATTGGAAGAATTTATCCGTCGTTTCTCTGCAAACGTTGCAAAATCTAAACAAGCAACTTCTCGTAAGAAAATGATAGAGAAATTAAATGTTGATGAAATTAAGCCTTCTTCACGTCGTTATCCTGCGATCATTTTTGAAAGAGATAGAGAGGCAGGAGATCAGATATTAAATATTGAAGGATTATCAAAAAAGGACGCAGAAGGAGATTTACTGTTTTCAAATGTAGATATTAACTTGAATAGAGGAGATAAAGTTGCTGTTATATCTAAGAACTCTAAAGCAACTACAGCTTTTTATCAAGTAATTTCAGGTAATGAAGAAGCCGATTCAGGTAAATATAGTTGGGGGGTAACAACTACTCAATCGTATTTACCAGCAGATAACTCTGCTTATTTCCAAAACGGAGAGTTGAATTTAGTAGATTGGTTACGTCAATATGCACAAACTGAAGAGGAGAGAGAGGAAGTGTTTTTAAGAGGTTTCTTAGGGAAAATGATTTTTTCAGGAGAAGAGGCATTAAAGAAAAGTAATGTATTGTCTGGAGGAGAGAAAGTACGTTGTATGTTATCTCGTATGATGATGACCAGAGCTAATATTTTAATGCTTGATGAACCAACCAACCACTTAGATTTAGAATCTATTCAAGCGTTGAATAACTCATTAATAAACTTTAAAGGAACTGTGTTGTTTACTACACATGACCACGAGTTTGCACAAACAGTAGCTAATAGAGTTATAGAGATTACACCTAAAGGAATTATTGATAAGTACGCTACTTTTGATGAGTATTTAGATGATCCTAAAGTAAAAGAATTAAGAGAAAAGATGTATTCTTAAAATTATAAGATATTAAAAAAAGGGAGCTAATTAGCTCCCTTTTTTATTGCACTTTTATTTAGAGGAAGTACCCCAAAACGTTGTTTATATATTTTAGAAAAATGTGTTGAGTGTAGATAACCTACTTCCAAGGCTAATGTTTTTAATAATACAGAAGGATTTTGTTCTACGATACTTCGAGCCTTTTGTAATTTAATTTCTGTAATAAGTTGATTAGGAGTTAATCCGGTAGCTGCTTTTATTTTTCTATTTAAAGAACTTCTGGAAGTGTTAAAATGTTGAGCAATATCTTCTTGTGTCATGTTAGGGTTAGAACATTGCTCATTAATGAATTTTTGTACTTTTTTAATCCATAAGTTACTTTGACTTAATTCCTTTTTTTCAATAGTGTTTTCTTCAATAAAAGTTGTTCGGTTTATACTGTTATTTAAGGCGTTTTGAATTCGAATAAGTAACTCTTCTTTTTCAAAAGGTTTGTTCAAATAATCATCTATACCTAATCGAAGGACTTTTAATTTGCTTTTAGAATCGGTGCGAGCTGTAAGCATTAAAATAGGAACATTTATTTTTTTCTCTTTAATATTTTCTATCAAAGTTAACCCATTCATAACAGGCATCATGTAGTCGGTAACTATAAAGTCAATTTTTTCTTTAGAAAGAATATCTAAGGCTTCTTTTCCATTTTCAGCTTCAAAACAAGTATAATTGTTTAAAATACTTTTTAAATAAGCTCGCATTTCAAAATTATCATCAACGATAAGGATAGTGTAAGGTTTTGTTACCTCAGAGCTAATTACTTTTTTATGAGTAAAGGATTCTTCATAAGTGTTTTGTACCGTTGTTTCTTCTAAATTTTCTTTTGTGTTAATTTTTGATGCTTTGGGTAGCATTACTATGAACGTACTTCCTTTATCTAATTTACTCTCTACAGTTAATTTCCCTTGATGTAATTCAATAATTTCTTTACTAAAAGCCAATCCAACACCACTACCACCAGCTTTATTAATATCATTTTTAGCTTGGTAAAAACGGTCGTATATTAAATCAATATCTTTCTTAGCAATTCCAATACCAGAGTCTTTAACCGCTATAAAAACTTGCTCATTATTTTCATATAAAGTGATTGAGATATTTCCGTTTTTTGGGGTATATTTAATAGCATTGACAATAATGTTGTTTAGAGCTCTTTCTAAAAAAACAGTATCAGATAAGACCCAACATTCTTCGTTTACTTTTTTTATAGTAAATGAAATTCCTTTTTGGCTACAAAGAGGTTCAAAAGAAGTATATAGTTTATTAATTAAGTTGTTTATTAAAAAAGGAGTTGGATAAATTTTAAAATTAGCATCTTTCATTTTTGCTAAATCGAGTACGTCGTCAACTATAGTTTTAATTTTATTAACCTGTTTGTTTAATCTATTTTTAATTACAAGACTTTCTGTTTCATAAGGAGTATTTTTAAATGCATCTAGCCCATCTATTTCTCCTTTAATTAAGGTTAGTGGTGTTCTAATTTCATGAGAAACATTGATGAAAAATTGAGACTGAAATTCATTTAATTCTTCTAATTGTTTTCGTTGACTTTCGAGGGTTTCTTCACTTTTAATATTTGCATTTTTAAAGTACTGCACTAGAAAAAAGAAAATGATAAACTGAATTAAAATAAGTATTGGGGAGCCAAATGTTCCTTCTGGGTAGATTGGAAAAACATGTATTGGAATAACAAAAAGCAAATAAGAAATGATAAAAACACTATAAAGTAAGTATTTGTTATTGGTAAAAAGTAAGAGAAAAACAGGTACAACAATGTAAAAATATTCAATATAGCCACCTCTTTCAGCAAAATTACAGAACATAAAATTACTATATAGAATTAAAGAAAAAAACAAGATACGTGCTACCATAAACTTACGTTTGTACTGTAAAAATAAGGTAGCTAATAATCCAATTATACTGCCCGTATGTACTAAAACAGGAAATGAGGAAATTCCTTTTTTCAGAGTGTCTTCAGTAATTAAAACAAGTTCAATTAAAAACCAATTAGAAATAAAAATATTGAGTAAACGGACTCTCTTACTTTCTAGTTTAGAAAGTTTATCTGTTACTCCAATATTGGTTATGTTGCTATATAGCTTAGCTATTTTCTTCATATGAATAATTAATAGTCAAATATATTAATCTATAGATAAAAGAGTTGTTTTTTGGCGAATTCTATTAGTAATATATTTTTTTTAAAGTGTTTGCAGCGAGTGTTTTAATGTGTATGACACAATAGTGAGTTTGTTTGAAACAATATTGATGTTGATATAAATCATATTTGCAACATATAAAAATTAATAACATGTATACATTAAATATTGTAAACAATTACATGTATGATTGTTTCTTTCAAAATCGAGAAAAAAGGAAAGATTACATTGTTAATCACCATCATAAATCCAAAATAGAAAACTTAGGAAATGGTTATTTAGAAGTTCTTGGAATGGGAGTTGTCAATTTTATTGATTTAGGAGCTAAAAAAATAGACGGATATAATTACCCTGAAGAACATTAGGGAGTTTTAATAAGAACTCACACTGTAGAAGGGTATTATCGTTATGAAGGAGGTGGAGAATTGACTCTAGAAATAGATGAGTTAGGTGGGTATACACTTTCAACTTCAAATGGAAAAATGATTATGATAAGTCTACCAGAATTAACCATAAACTAAACATTTAAAGAACTATAAATTATAGGTCACTAGCAATACTTAATTTAAGATATAGAACCTCAATAGGAACGAGATATAAGACAGTACCAGTCGTCAACAATTTAATTATTGACGATTTTAAATATTTATAAATAATAATTATGGAAAAACGACTATTCTATTTTTTAGCGTTAATAATATCTTCAATAATGGCTCAAAAGGTTGCTGCTCTAGCAACAGCATCTGGTAGAGTAGAGTATACAACTTCGGTTACCGATAGAAACAATGTAAGTAAAGCTGACTTAGAAGATCACAGTAATTACCTGTATGGTGAAGCACACCAAGCCATGTCAACTAAGGTGTCTACCAACTTAAGCCTATCGGTAGCTAATCCAATTATAGGTATGGCAAAAGATGCGACTGTATCTGCACAGCAAGTAACTTTTAACTATTATATTGAAAACTTAGGTGATGTTGACCTATCATCATTAAGCTTAAGTGATGACTTAGATGTCGTTTTTGGTACTGGAAATTATACAGTAATTAGCCAACCTACTTTTGTTGATAACCCAGGAACAATTAATTTAAATACAGATTTTAACGGAAGTGCAGACACGCAAATAATTATAGGCGGAAGCACTTTAGCAATTAGCAGAACAGCCCAAATACGACTAGTTATCCAAGTAACAAATGTAACAAACCTAGGTCTTGGAATAGGTAATTACAGCAGTCAAAGTATCATTTCAGCTTCTGATACAACAACTACTGTAAATGATTTGTCAGATAACGGTACTGACCCAGATCCTAATGGAAATGGTGTTTCTAATGAGGCTGGAGAAAACGATCCAACAACTTTTACCATTGCACTACCACCTTGTTCAGCGGCCACGCGCTTATATGTAGATAGTAACGCCACCACAGGCAGCAACGATGGTACCTCTTGGACAAATGCCTTTACCAATTTGCAAGATGCGCTAAACTGTATCGATGATGGTGAAGAAATTTGGGTTGCCTCGGGCACGTATCATCCTAACTCAGCACCTGGGACAACACTTACTAACCCTACGGAGTTTTATTTCTGGATGAATAAAAATATCAAACTCAAAGGGAGTTATAACCCAGCTACTAATACCCAAGATTTTACAAATCCATCCATACTATCGGGCGACTTAGGTACTACAAATACGGTACATGTATTAGTTACCACTAACCTTAACAATACAGCTCTTGTTGAAGGTTTTACTATTACAAAAGGGGCTGCGATATATCATACAGGAATGATAACTATTGGCGGGCAAGTAATACATTATAATAGAGGAGGAGGGATATACAATGCTTCTTCATCTCCAATTTTTAAGAATATTACCATTAGTGAAAACAAAGCTCAATATGGTGGCGGTGGAATGTATAATGATTCCTCTTCACCAGCTATTGTAAATTTGTTGTCTACTAACAATACAGTACGAGGGAGATACGGAGGATATAGTGATAGCAATGCCTACGGAGGCGGTATGTTTAATTCGGCTTCTTCACCAACTATTACAAATGCTACTTTTGCTTATAATACAGTCAGGGGAGGAGATGGAGAAGTTATTGTACCCGGAGTAGGAAATGACGGTGGTAGTGGCCATGGTGGTGGTATATATAACGAAGCTAATTCTTTGGCAACTATCACCAATACGGTGTTTATATATAATAGTGCTGCTGGTGGTGGTTCTAACTTTGGTTCAGCCGGAGCTGGCTATGGAGCTGGGATATTCAATGAAAGTTCTCCTTCAAGCTTAGTTAATGTTACTTTTAATAACAACTCAGCTACCACCAACGGTGGCGGAATGCATAGTAATGACTCTAATACAACGCTATATAATACTGTTTTTTACGGAAATGGTGCCGATATATCCTCTTCAGGGGGGAGTACATTTATGGGAGCTGATAATTTTTCTGAAAATTATACTGGTACTGGCTTTACTCAACTTACAGCTAATCCTTTTTTAGCTCCTACTTTGCCTAAAGGAAAAGATGGTATCTGGGCTACTCCAGATGATGGCTTACGTTTGATAGCCACAAGTCCTGTCATAGATGCCGGAAATAACGCCAACCTCCCTACTGACAGTTTTGATTTGGATGGCGATGGCAATACCACCGAAAGTATTTCCTATGATATTGTAGGAGAAGATCGTGTGCAAAACACAACAGTAAACATCGGCGCTTATGAAGGCGTAGTCAGCTGTCCATATCCAACGGCTACCACACTTTATGTCAATGCTTCGGTAAGTGGCGGTACAAATGACGGTAGCTCGTGGGCCAATGCCTATAATAATTTGCAAGATGCTATTTGGCAAACATATGTATGCTCCAATATCACCGAAATATGGGTCGCTAAAGGTACCTATAAACCCTTAAATGAAACTACAGTCATTGAAATTCCTGAAGGTGTTAGTCTTTACGGCGGTTTTGCAGGTACAGAAACTGCTCTAAGCGATAGAGATTGGACAGCAAACCAAACCATTTTAAGTGGTGACTTAAACAGTAACAGTAATACAGATGACCACGATGCTCACGGAATACTAACCGTAAAAAGTGAAAACATTGTTGTTGATGGGTTTATTTTTGAACACGGTTTTGCCGATGACGGAAGCTCGTTAGAAGGGCGTACAGGTGCTGCGTTATTAACCTACACAAGTGCAAAGGATATTGCTATAAAAAATTGTGTCTTCAGAAATAATGAAGCTGGGGGTACAGGTTTTAATGGTGTTGGTGGTGCAGTAATTACCTACGGTACTAACGTGAGCTTTACCAATTGTTTATTTTACGCTAACAAAGCGAAATATGGTGGAGCAGTTTCTATAGAAGGTGGTAGCTTAAAGCTTATAAACTGTAGTTTTACACAAAACGAAGCAACCGATAACGGCGGTGCTCTTAATACCAATGGCAAAGACGTAACTATTGTTAATAGTTTATTTACCGAGAATATTTGTGGTGGCACTAGTTGCAATGCTGAAATAAATGGAGCTATAACTAACATAACTTATAGCTATGTAAAAGGTAAAAACCCGTCAGGCACAGGTAATATTGATGGTACTACAATAACCGACCCGTTATTTGTTGATGCCGCGAATAATGATTATGGCTTGCAAAACGGCTCACCACTTTTAAACGCAGGAAATAACGCAGCCAATAGTGAAGCGAAAGATTTAGGAAATAATGCTCGTATTTTAGGTACAACAATAGATATTGGTGCCTACGAGTCTGATGAAATATTGGTAGATTTTACAATATCAGGAGGGTATTGTGTAGGAAACGAGGTAATCTTTACTGATAATTCATCTTCACCTAACGGAGCCATTGTAAGTTGGGAATGGGATTTTGGAGACGGCAATACTTCAACAGAACAAAATCCTACACATATATATACCGATATAATTAATGCCGAAATAAAACTAAAAGTCATTGATATTACAGGAAAGGAAAATACAATAACGAAAACGTTTAGTGTACAATCACCAAAAGCAAAGTTTAATGCAAACCCTACAGTAGGGCAAGCACTTCCGCATACTGTGTTTTTTACAGATCAATCTACTTTACCAGATACATGGAATTGGGATTTTGGAGATGGAGGTACTTCAACAGCACAGAATCCAATACACTCTTATACAGCTGCAGGAGATTACACAGTAAACCTTACAGTAAAAGACACTGTGAATGGATGTACTAGTAAAGCAACAGGTTTAATAAAAATAGTAATTCCAAGAGCACAATTTAGCGTTACATCCAGACGAGGTTGTGGGCCTCTTACAGTAAACTTTACAGATGAATCAACCATAGACGGAAATGATACCGTAGAAGGATGGTTATGGGATTTTGGTGATGGAAATACATCTACCGAACAAAACCCAACACATACTTATGAATCTGTAGGGATTTATAATGTAAGTTTAACTATAACTACTGTTATAACAGGGTTAACAAATACCAATACGAAATCAAATTTTATACAAGTTATAGGGGCCAATCCAGATTTCTCTGCTGATGTAACCACAGGTTGTGACCCTTTAACAGTTAGATTTTCTGATGCTACTGTTTTTTATGGGCCTCCGTCAGATTGGTTATGGGACTTTGGAGATGGAACTACGAGCAATATATCAAACCCTAAGCATACTTATACAGAAAATGGAGAATTTGATGTAAGCTTAACAGTTACCGATAGCGATGGATGTAGTAAAACAATTATAAAAAAAGCATATATAAGTACTGTAGAAACAGTACAACCAACAGTAATAACTAAAAATTTGACTGCCCCATTAGATGCTTCTGGAAATGTAACTATTTCTACAACAGATATAGATAATGGTTCTACGGATAATTGTGGAATAGCTTCAATAAGTCTTGATAAAACTACTTTTAATTGTTCGGATGTTGGAATTAATACGGTAACATTAAACGTAACAGATACCAGTGGAAATAGTAATACCGCCACGGCAACCGTAACTGTAGAAGACAATACACTGCCTACAGTAATCTGTCAAGATATTACAGTTTCATTAGATAACACAGGAATTGCAACGATTAGCACTGCTGATATTGATAATGGAAGTACGGATGCTTGTGGGATTTTCTCAATGAGTTTAGATAAAACTACATTTGATTGTACTGATATAGGAGTAAATACGGTAATCTTAACTGTTACTGATGTAAATGGAAATAGTAATACTTGCTCAGCTACTGTAACCGTAGAAGATATTACGCCACCAACAGTAATATGTAAGGATATTACAGTTTCGTTAGATGCTACAGGAGTGGCGACTATTACCACTGCTGATATTGATAATGGAAGTACGGATGCTTGTGGAATTTTCTCAATGAGTTTAGATGCCACCACATTTAATTGTACCAATATTGGAACAAACACGGTTAATTTAACTGTTACTGATATTAATGGAAACAGTAATACTTGCTCAGCTACTGTAACCGTAGAAGATATCACGCCACCAACAGTAATCTGTCAAGATATTACTATTCAACTAAATGATTCAGGTAAGGCAACGATTACAGCTACTGATATTGATAATGGAAGTACAGATATTTGTGGAATAGTTTCAATGAACATAGATATTACCGATTTTAATACTTCAAATGTAGGGGATAATACGGTTAATTTAACAGTAACGGATGTTAGTGGAAATACAAATACTTGTACAGCTACCGTAACAGTTGAAGACGTCACACCTCCTTTAGTAATAACAAAAGATATAATTGTGCATTTAGATGCTAATGGAAGTGCAACTCTAAACCCAGAAGATGTTAACGACGGGTCTTATGATGCTTCAGGTATTGTTCGTATGAGTTTAAGTAACACAAATTTTACTTGTCCTACATTAACTGAGTATACGGTGATCTTAACCGTAATAGATGCTAACGGCTTATCAAGTTCAGAAGAGGCAGTTGTTACATTTACTGCTTCTGATTTAGACAATGATTTAATAGCAGATATATGTGATAACGATATAGATGGTGATGGAGTTTTAAATGAAAATGACAACTGTCCAACAACATCAAATCCTGATCAAAAGGATTTAGATCAAAACGGAATAGGAGATATTTGTGATAGAGGAGATTTAAAGGTGTCAAAAGGTTTTTCACCCAATGGAGATGGTATTAATGATGTATTTAAAGTACAAGGTTTACACACTCAATCAAAAAATACATTAGAAGTTTATAATCGTTGGGGAAGCAGAGTATACTATTCTGTCAATTATCAAAATGAATGGAATGGTAAAGGGAGTAATCAAGAGGAGAAACTTCCTGCAGGAGCCTATTTTTATGTATTAAAGATAGATGAAGGTAAAAGAATGCTAAAAGGATGGGTTTATATTAATTACTAAAAAGAAAAACAGAAATGAGTTTTATAAAGAGAATAATTAGTACAATAATTCTTGTATTAGGTTTACAGGTAGTATACGGTCAACAAGAACCTTTGTACTCTCAATATTATAATAATTTTAGTCTACTAAATCCAGCTTATGTAGGAACCCATGATTTTTTTACAGTAACTTCGAGTGTACGTAACCAATGGGTTAATGAACCAGGAAGTCCAAGAACTGGCTCATTAGCTTTACATGGAGGTATTGGAAATAATTTGGGGATGGGGTTCTCTGTTATATTTGATAAGGTGTATGTGTTAAATGAAACCCATTTGTATGCCGATGTTTCATATGCAATTCAGCTTTCAGATAAAACAACTTTATCTTTTGGACTTAAGGGAGGAGGAAGCTTTGTAAATGTAGATTTACAAAGTTTAGGAATAACAAACGATCCTCTTTTTAGTCAGAACATTAATAAGTTTATGCCAAACATAGGTACTGGAGCTTTTTTCTATACAGATGCATTATACATAAGCTTATCAGCATTGAATTTATTAGGGAACGAGTATTATGACAGAGGAAATGGTATGGTAACTTCGGCAACAGATAGCATGATTTTTTACCTTTCATCAGGGTATAATTTTGTGATAAATGATAAAGTAAGTTTAAAACCATCTTTTTTAACGAGATATACTAAGGGAGCTCCGTGGTCAACTGATATATCATTAGGAGTATTGTTAAATAAGCAAATTGAATTTGGGTTCTCTCATCGTTTGAATGATGCTGTAGCAGGATTGTTTCAAATACGAGTAAAAGATAACATTCGACTAGGATATAGTTATGAAAGTTATTTATCAAATGTGAGCCCATATAATAGCGGTTCACATGAAATTAGTATAGCATTTGATTTAGGAAAAACAGAAATAAAAAGAAACAAAAGAAAGCCTCCTTTTTATTGGGATGGAAAGTAAGAAATAGAGCTGAATTGGGGAGCAGCTCTATCTGGGGGATGAAAGGAAAGAGAGAAGTATTGAATTATACAATCTCTTTTCTTTCTTTTTTATTCTTCTTCATCACTACTATCGCTCTCAGTAACTTCAAAAAAGCTAAAAACATTACCTCCGTAACGTTTTTCGTAGCTATAAAAAGGATGTTTAGATAAATCTGTGTGTTTAGAGTGCTCAATTATTAAAAGACCATCATCATTTAATAAATTACGATTAAAAATTATATCAGCTATTTTTAAAAACTGACCTTCCTCAAAGTCATAAGGAGGATCAGCAAAAATAACATCCGTTTTAAGAGGTGTTTTTTCTAAAAACTTATATACATCACTCTTATAACTGTTAATAGACATGCCTAAATCTTTAGCTGTCTGATTAATGAATTTTATACAAGCATAATGAGCATCAACAGCATAAATAGTTTCAGTACCTCGTGAGGCAAACTCGTAACTTATATTTCCTGTTCCAGAAAATAAATCTAGTACCGAGATGTTATCAAAGTAATAGAAGTTATTTAAAATATTAAATAAAGACTCCTTTGCCATATCAGTTGTAGGTCGTACAGGTAAGTTTTTGGGAGCTACAATTCTTTTACTTTTATATTTTCCAGAAATAATTCGCATTAGGCTATAAGTATAAAATTAGAATGATTCGAAAAGTCTTCACTATCAGCAAAAAAACTATTTATAGGGTTCATAAAGTGAATATTTCGAATGTATGTGTAAGTAATAGAGTATATATCAGATTCTTTTTCAATATCACCAATAAAAGTCAATTGGAAAGAATTTGGATCCATTTGTAATTGTTCAGCAGTGAAAAGAATATAATATATAAAATCTTCTTTTGTATTATATGAAAATGAGTTATAAAATAATAGTTTCCCTTCTTTACAAACAACAATATCTAAATGAGAAGAAGAAACATATACAAAAAACTGTTCTTCAGAATCATTTTCAGAGTAATTGAGCAGTTTGTCAATTAAAACTGTTGAATGATGTTTGTATTCAAATTCTCCAAAATTTTGAAAAAGATAGTTGTTAATGTTTACATAAGGTATGTAAACTGTATTAGCAGCTATTACATTATGTAAATCGTAAGTAATAAAATCTGTTTTTAGTGTTTTTACATCATACTTTAAATAAGGAACTAGATTGTTTCTATCAAAAAGTTTGTTAGGAACTAATGTAGCTAAATTGTTTTGGTGAATAGCAAAAACAGATGTAAAGTCTTGCTGTAAGTCTTTGTCAGTATCAAAAATACGGATGATTTTATCTAGTAACAGTTCAGGAGAAGCTATAGAACTAGTAAAGGTATATTCAGTAAAAAGAAGAGTTTCTTTTGTATCTGAGTTAGAGATACAAAAAGAAAATCCATCCAAACTAAATTGGATGGATAGACTTTTATGCTGCGCAAAAGCGCTATTTTTTTTACTCTTTTTTTGCAATTGCTTCACCTTTATCGTAATAAGGAGGCCAGTTACCACCTACAGTTACTTCAGTTAAAGAACCAACAGAAACAAATTCACCTTTAATTTGATCTGTTTCAATAGCTTCTAATTCTTGTTTTATTAAAGAAGGGTTCATTCCTTTTAAGATAGGTTTCTTAGAAACTTTAGCTTCAAAAACAGGAACTTCTAAACCAGCAACTTTCTCAACTCTACCTGTAGCTAATTCAAATTTTTCTTCTGTACCAGGAACATCAAACATAGTAGCATACTCTTTACCTTCAAAATATTTTAAAACAGGCTCGTACCCTACAGTGTCAACAACTTTAACAGATATATCTTTAGTAATACCACCACCTAATTCAACAGTTTTTTCAACATTTTTAGTTTCAGTAATAGCTAATTGACCATTTTTAATAAAGGTAAGTAAAGTATCTTTATTGTTAGTATATGTTCCGTAAACTTCTTTATATTTTACTTCAGCGTCTCGAATCAACTTTAAATTCTTAATAACTTTAGCATAACGTACTCTCTTGTCTTTGTTAAAATTGATAGGCTCCATAACACCATTATAAATTTTATATACTAAAAAGACAGTTGCTCCTAATAATAATATAGAGACTAACCATCTCATTTTTAGAGGAACAAACTTAACAACAAGTAATGCTAAAAGAACTGCAACTACAACAGCTGCTAAAATCATTAATAATAAACTCATTTTTTTAATTTTTAATGTATGATATTCGCAAATCTACAATTTTTTTTCAATGATGAAAATAATTATTTATAAATAGACTTATCTTTGAATATTATTTGAAATATGATACAAACTGCTTCGAAATTTTATAAAGAAATACTACAAAAGTTTCCATACACTCCTACAGAAAAGCAAAATGAGTTATTAGATGTCCTAACAGACTTTATTTTTTCAGATGATAATCGTGCTTTATTTTTATTAAAAGGATATGCAGGAACAGGAAAAACAACCATAATAAGTACTGTTGTACATAATTTATGGAAGATAGGTCAAAAAGCAGTTTTGTTAGCACCTACAGGGCGTGCAGCTAAGGTGATTTCAGGATATTCTAACCGACAGGCATTTACAATTCATAAAAAAATATACTTTCCAAAAAAACAAAGTAGTGGAGCTGTAAACTTTGTAATGCAACCTAATAAGCATACTGATACACTTTTTATAGTGGATGAAGCTTCTATGATTTCTGATGAAAAGCAGAACGCTAAACTATTTGAAAATGGTTCTTTACTTGATGATTTAATCTCGTATGTATACTCAGGAAAAAATTGTAAAATTATTTTTATTGGAGATACTGCACAGTTGCCACCTGTAAAATTAACAATGAGTCCAGCTTTAGAAGCTGACAAACTTTCGTTTGAATTTAATAAAGAAGTTACCGAAATTGAGTTAGACGAAGTGGTTCGACAAGAAGAAGGATCAGGAATTTTAGCCAATGCAACCGATTTACGCTTATTAATTCAGAACGATTCAACACATTTTCAGTTTGATGTAAATTATCCAGATATTATTCGTCTACAAGACGGTTATGATATTCAAGATGCTATAACAACTGCTTATGATGGAGAAATAGGTGTAGAAGATACTGCTATTATAGTACGTTCAAATAAGCGAGCAAATCAGTACAACCAACAGATTAGAACTAAAATTCGCGGACAAGAAAACGAGATTTCTACAGGTGATTACGTTATGGTTGTCAAGAACAACTACTATTGGTTAAAAGATTCTTCGTCTGCTGGTTTTATCGCAAATGGAGATATTTGTGAAGTAATGCGTATCAATTCAATTAAAGAATTATACGGATTTAAGTTTGCCGAAGTAGAAGTTCGTATGATTGATTATCCTGATATGAAACCTTTTGAAACAGTATTGTTGTTAGATACACTTGCTAGTGAAAGTCCGTCACTAACCTATGAAGAGTCAAATCGTTTGTATGAGGCGGTAAAAGAAGATTTTGCACATGAAAAATCGAAGTATAAGCAATTTATGGGAGTAAAGAAAAATAAGTATTTCAACGCACTTCAGGTAAAGTTCTCGTACGCAATGACCTGTCATAAATCTCAAGGGGGGCAATGGAAAACTGTTTTTATAGAACAACCATACTTACCAGACGGAGCTTCAGTAGAATATTTAAGATGGTTATATACGGCTGTTACTCGTGCACAGGAAAAATTGTATTTAATAGGTTTTAAAGACGAGTACTTTTTAGATTAGGAAATAGATTTATATTTTTTCTATTGAAGAAACAGTTTTTACTCTCTTTAATAGAAATGTTAGCATTTTGTTAATGTACTTAATACTTTAGTTAAAAAAGTTACATTTGTGTATTACTCAAACTATTAAAAATGCACAAAAAAGTACTTTTATTACTATCTTTTTTATTGATTTCACTAACAATAAGCGCACAAAAACCAAAAAAACTTACTTCAAATCAGATTTACGAGAAAGTTCAAAAATTAAACTTTCTAGGTTCTGCATTGTATATAGCAGCACACCCTGATGATGAAAATACACGATTAATAGCCTATTTATCTAATCACGAAAAAGCAAGAACAGGATATTTATCGTTAACACGTGGAGATGGAGGTCAAAATTTAATAGGTCCTGAAATGCGTGAGCTTTTGGGAGTTATTCGTACTCAGGAGCTGTTAGCAGCAAGAGGAGTAGATGGAGGAGAACAGCGCTTTTCTAGAGCAAACGATTTTGGGTACTCAAAACATCCAGATGAAACTTTAGAAATTTGGGATAAAGATAAAGTATTAGCCGATGTAGTTTGGGCAATTCGTACTTTCAAACCAGATGTAATAATCAATCGATTTAATCATAGAACTCCAGGAACTACACATGGACATCATACATCTTCGGCAATGTTAAGTGTTGAAGCATTTGATTTAGCGAATGATAAATCAAAATATCCAGAGCAACTACAACATACAGGTACTTGGAAGCCAAATAGATTATTTTTTAATACTTCTTGGTGGTTTTATGGAAGTCAAGAAGCTTTTGAAAAAGCAGACAAAAGTAAAATGTTAAACTTTGATATAGGAACTTATTATCCTTTAAAGGGCTTGTCAAATAATGAACTAGCAGCAATAGCAAGTAGCCAGCATTTATGCCAAGGATTTGGTAGATTAACTACTAGAGGAACTCAAACAGAATATGTAGAGTTTTTAAAAGGAGAATTTCCTAAAGACAAGAAAGATATTTTTTCAGGAATAAATACCACATGGAATAGAGTAGAAGGTGGAGGAGAAATAGGAGATATTTTATATGATGTTGAACAAAATTTTGATTTTGTAAATCCGTCAAAACACCTTCCAGATTTGTTAAAAGCATATCAAAAAGTTCAAAAATTAAAAGATGAACACTGGAAGAATATTAAAACCAAAGAATTAAAAGAAATTATTGAAGCTTGTGCAGGTTTGTATCTAGAAGCTTCAGCAGAAAGTTCTAGTGCAACACCAAATAGTTCAGTGAATATTGATTTTGAAGTGTTAAATAGAAGTGGAGTTTCAATGGAGTTATCTTCGATAAAGGTACTTCCAGAGAATAAAAAAATAATAAAAGACTTAGATTTAGCGAATAACGAAAAGAAAACGTTTACAGAAACAATTTCTATACCTGAAATACCATTTTCATCACCTTATTGGTTACAAAAGCCTTGGAGTTTGGGAATGTACACAGTAGAAAGTCAGCAATTAAGAGGAAAACCAGAAACACCAAGACCAATTCAAGTACAATTTGATTTAATGATTGAAGATGTATCAATTTCTTTTGTAAAACCAGTGGTACATAGATATTCAAAAAGAGATAAAGGAGAAATATATGAGCCTTTCGAAGTGTTGCCTAAAGTAACAACAAAGCTATTGAATAAAGTGCTTGTTTTTTCTTCAGAAAAATCTCAAAAAGTGACTGTAGAAGTCCGCTCAGGTGCAAAAAACACAAATGGAACAGTTGCTTTAAAAGCACCAAAAGGGTGGAAAGTTACTCCAAACGAAGCAAAATTTTCTATCGATCAAAAGGGAGATATTCAATTGATTGATTTTATGGTTACTCCAACACAAAATGAATCAGAAGGAGTTTTAAAAGCAATAGCAAAGATTAACGGCAAAACTTATGATAAAGAATTAATAGAAATTAATTATAGTCATATTCCTAAACAATCAGTATTACTACCATCACAAGCAAAAGTAGTACGTATGGATATTAAAAAGAACGGTACTAAAATAGGATATATACAAGGTTCTGGTGACGCAATTCCTGAAAGCTTGCAACAAATTGGTTACGAGGTAACAGAATTGAATGTAAATGAGATTAATGGCAATTTAGAGCAATTTGATGCGGTTGTTGTTGGTATTAGAGCATATAACACTATAAAAGAGTTACAGTTTAAGCAAAAATACTTGTTAGAGTATGTAAAAAATGGAGGAAATGTAATTGTACAGTACAATACAAACAGAAGAGTAGATGTACAAGCTCCATATGATTTACAGTTGTCTCGTGATAGAGTTACGGATGAAAATGCAAGCGTAACATTCTTAGCAAAAGATCATTCTATTTTAAATTATCCAAACAAAATTACGGAAGCTGATTTTGAAGGATGGGTACAAGAACGCGGATTGTACTTTCCGAACAAATGGAGTAAAGAGTACACTCCAATATTATCTATGCACGATAAAGGAGAGTCTTCGAAAAAAGGAAGTTTGTTAATTGCTAAATACGGTAAAGGAAACTATATATACACAGGATTAAGCTTTTTTAGAGAGCTTCCGGCAGGAGTTTCTGGGGCTTATAAGTTATTTGCGAATTTATTATCTGTAAAAGAAAATACGGTGATTAACGAAAAATAAAATTGTGTCAAACAAAAAACAAAAGAAGCTAGGTTTTAACCTAGTTTCTTTTGTTTTAAGTAAAATATTTTTAATTATTCAATTACTATTTTAACTAGTAAACCTTTATAACCAATAGCCATAAAAGTGTTTTCGTTTAGTGCTTCAACATCATTCCAAGCGGCAGTAACAAATTCATGGTTAATACGTTTCCAATGATCACCATAGTCTTTTGAAAAAGTCATAAATTCACCGTCTGCTAAATTATTTGATTTATTACGACCAACAACTATTATGTTTTTCGATCTTCCGGTACCTAATGCTATAGCTGTTAAACGGTTATTGTTATTATAATCAAAAGTTTGCCAATCGTATGATGAATAAGTACCATAAATTCCACCTCGTTCATTTTCTGCATTTACAATGCCATTGCTACCAATAGCCATAACTATCCCATCTTTACAAGCAATATCTTCATAACGTATATTTTGTTTGGTTTCCATTAGCTCATATTTACTTTTGTATTGTGTTACAAGAGTTCCCTTATCATTTAAACCACCACCAATAACCATATAACCAGTTTCTTTAATATAGTCTACACTACCAAGCATGTTATTTTCCATCATTTTTTGAAATTCATCGCTTCCTATGTATTCATTCCATAATTCTCCTTCATTCCAAGATAAGAAAATAACTCCTTTTTTGATAGCTTCTTTATATCCAACGATGTAAATTTCATCATGAATATTATACGTAAGATCTTTTAAGGTAATTCCTTTTTTAGTTAAAACGGTATTGGTGTTCCAAGTTTTACCCGAATCTTTTGAAATAACAATTTCGCCACTTAAACCTAAAGCTACTATTAAATTAGGTTTTAGAACTTTAATCTTTTCTATATAGAATGAGCTATTAAATACTCGTTCCCACGTTTTTCCTCCATCTAGGGTTTTAAAAACTTCAGAAGCAGTTATACTATTGCTTGTTTTTGAAGCAACAATATACCCGGTTTTTTCATTTTCAAAATCTATTGATTTTAGAGGAAACTCTGTAAAAGAATTCATTTTTGTAATTTTTACAGATTCGTTAGGAGGTGTAGTACCACCATCATGGCCTCCCGAATTTGGAGTGTCATCATTACTAGAGCAAGAAATAATAAGGACTAGGCTAAGAATAATAATAAAGATTTCTTTTAATTTCATGTTTTAAATTTTTTGTATTTGTAATTATTTTTCTGCAATCAATCTTTTAATAAAAAGTGAAGAACTTAAGGGAGAAGTTAAAAGAAAAATAAAAGGCTATTACCTACCTATTTTTAAAACTAAAAATAACTATAGCTATTAAAAGTAAGGTTACTATTAATGGTTAAAGTAAAATAAGTTGAGGCATAGCTTTTTTACGCGAAGGTAAAGCGAAGCAGAAGAAAGAAGTGTTTTGTGTTTGTTAAAAGTTTATTAATTTCTAACACTTAATTATCTATGTGTTGTTTCGAGAGAGTCTAGAATCAAATGGTTCTATATTGCTATTTAAAAAGATTTATAGAAACCGTTGCCAATTCCGAGTTTGGGAACTTCTTAAACGTATTTTTATCATAAGTCAACCCAATAGCTTCCATAGCATTCATGTATTCATCCAGCTCAATAATGTATTGATCAGAATAACCATGCGTAGCATCATAGGCGGTAGCAGCTGTTTTTCCTAAGTTTTTAGCAACCGATTCTGGTCTTGATGTGTGTAATTCAATAAGTAACAAACCAAACTTACTGATATACGGTTTCCACTTGGTAAAATGTTGTTTTAAAGACTCGACCACTAGGTTGTTGTTTAAGCGTTTTCCTCTATATGCATAAGCTCCAGTTGAATTGGTAATAGTTAAATCATCATTAGGTGCGGGCTCCTGCCAAATTCTGTTGTGATCTAAAAAGGTGCGAACATTCAATAAGTCTGAAAGATTGATTCCATATTTATCTTGTAAATCTTCTGATAATGCTTTCGGATTTCCAATATCTCCCCAAATCACTTTTGCCCAAATATCGGCTTGAACTAGGTTTTTACGAGTTATTTTTAATGCAGCTTCGTTATAATCGACACCTATTAATAAAAGTGGGTAATCTTCCAACATAGTACCCCTTTTGGTTTGGTTTTCGATCACATTAAATAAATGTTTTAAAAACGCACCATTACCACAGCCAACATCTAAAATACCTTTAGGCTGTTCATTGATAGGTTTGTTAAATAGATTGATGATAATCTCATCAATTACTTTAAAATAGGTTGAATGTGCACCACCGCTTCCCCAAACGTTCATTTCTCTATCTACATGAATCTCGTCATTTCCAATATCGGAAGTTCTAAAAATATCAGGATTTCCGAAAATAAGTTTATCTAACTTTCTAAGAGTCGGAATGTAGGATACGGTAACTCCATAAGCACTAGCTCTACGAGCAAAAAACAAGCCTTCATCAGTAAATTCATAGGAATCGTTGGTTTTTGAAAACCATCCTAAATTAGTTAATAAATTGAGTAGTCGGCCAAAATTATCAGCATCTTTATGAAATTCATCTGGACTAAATTTAGTTTGCATAAAGTATTTATGAAACATACCGCTCATTCCTAATAAAACTGTTGTTGGACCAACAATAATTCCTTCAATGTGTGTAAGAATTTGTATTAAAATTTCTTTTTCTTCAGAAGTTGATGGAGTTTTAATTCCGAAGTTGTTTGTAAAGTTTTTATAAAGGTTTTCAAGCTTCTCAAAAGGTTCAATTTCAAATTTTCGAGCGCTATAATTTTCTGAAAATTTCAACAATAAAAAAGCTTCTTTATATAAATGAAAATAAGAAAATGCTATAGCTGAAGCTTCGTTTATTTCAAACTGAACAGTATTTTGTGTATTATCAACATGTTGTGTTAACCAGCCTTGAGAACACAATGTTCTTAAAGCCACATTTAAATAACCGTCATTAGCGTTAAACTCGGAAGTTATTTCATTTAAACTAGTAGATTTCTTCTTTAATAAGTAATTAGTGATTCCTTTTTCGTGTAAGATATATGCTGCTGGACAAGTTACAATTCCATCTAAATGACGAAACAACCTATTTCTTAACGCAGATTTTTCTTGTTTTGTTAACATAGAGAGAGATTATTTGTCTTAAATATAGCTAATTAAGCTTAAAATCACTCCATCTAGTTTTAAGTTTTTAGGAGTTGTTTTAATAAGTGAACGTAAAAAATGTAATGTAAATAGAATCAGAGCTTGTAGATTCTTTCTTCTGCTTAAGGCAATTTCCTTTGTTGTCTTTAGAGAGGCATTCAACTTTGATTGTATCTACAAGATTGCTGTCTTTATCTGTAACAACTATTCTGGTAAGTTCATTATTAGTATATTTATATTGATGTGTGTAAAACGTTGAAAAATTATCTACTATTTTATCAATCAATCCATTTTGAGTATAATACACAATGATTTCATTTTGCTTGTACTGTTTTTGAGTATAACAGCTAATACGTTCTCGTTGTTTTGGTTTCCAACGAGTTTTACAATAAAAAGGAAGCTTGTTAGGGTAAGAACGTTTTTCAAACCAAAGACGCTTTTCAGTTTCTTCAATAATAGTACCTAAGTTATCAAGAGTTTTTGATGTTTTTACGCGTCCGTTTTTAGTTAAGTTTAGGGTTTTGGTTTGAAGTAGTTTTTTTTGATTGTTTTCTATGGTATATGTTTTTTCTACAATCCTCTTAATATCATTAGAGAAACCATGCTTTTTTAAATATTGTTTAGAGGCACAAGACTGAAGTATACAAATAAGTAAACAGAATAGTAACTTTTTCATTTTTAATGAAATTAGGTACTATAATATACTAAGTTTTTTTAGAATTTGACTATATACAAAAGAATAATAGTCTTGATATTGAGGAAGTAATAGATTTTTGTGGTTCTTGGTATGTAGTATTGTTTCTAAGCTAAATAATTTTAAATCTGCTACTTCTTCTTCTTGAAGTGTTAATTCTTTAACAGGCATTGTTAATTCAGCTATAAATACATGATGAAATTCATTATCAATAATTCCGTTTGAATGGTTTACCATATGTTTTCGAGTACCAATTTTATGTAAGTTTTCAGGAAGAATGTTAAAACCAATTTCTTCTTTTACTTCTCTAAGAGCTCCTGTTATTACATCTTCTCCAGCAGCTATGTGACCTGCAACCGAAATATCCCAAAGACCAGGAAATACTTTTTTGGTTAGTGCTCTTTTTTGAAGTAGTATTTGTTGATCGGAAGTATACAACCAAACATGAATAGTAGGGTGGAAGTAACCATGTTTATGAGCCTCAGATTTTAAACAAGTCTTTCCTGTGTAGTTTCCGTTTTCGTCAACAATGTCTATAAGCTCATCCATGGGGTATATTGAAAAAAACGTCATTACGATGAAGTTTGATTAGCAATCTTACCTAAATTAAGATTACTTCACTTAGTTCGTAATGACGTTTGATTATTTATATTATTTGAAATAAGAGAAATTTTCTCCTTCTTCAATTTTCAATAAACTTTCGTAAATCATTTTAATTACATTTTCAACATCTTCACGATGCACCATTTCAACCGTAGTGTGCATATAACGTAAAGGCAATGAAATTAAAGCAGAAGCTACTCCGCCATTGCTGTATGCAAAAGCATCAGTATCGGTTCCTGTAGCTCTAGACAATGCAGAACGTTGGAAAGGAATTTTGTTAGCTTCAGCAGTATCGATAATTAAATCTCGTAACTTTTGTTGTACAGCAGGGGCATAGGCAACTACAGGACCTTTACCTAACTCTAAATGACCTTCTTTTTTCTTGTCGATCATAGGAGTTGTAGTATCGTGTGTTACGTCGGTAACAATAGCTACGTTAGGTTTAATGGTTTGAGTAATCATTTCTGCACCGCGTAAACCTATTTCTTCTTGAACAGAGTTTGTAATGTATAATCCGAAAGGTAATTTCTTCTTGTTTTCGTGTAATAAACGAGCAACTTCAGCAATCATGAATCCACCCATACGGTTGTCTAATGCACGACAAACAAATTTATTTCCATTCAAAATATGGAATTCGTCTGGATAGGTAATAACACAACCAACATGTACTCCTAACTTTTCAACCTCCTCTTTAGTGCTACAACCACAATCGATAAAAATATTGTCTGGTTTTGGAGCTTCTTCTTTGGCTTTATTACGCGTATGAATTGCTGGCCATCCAAAAACACCTTTTACAATACCATTTTTGGTATGAATGTTTACAATCTTACTTGGAGCTATTTGATGATCACTTCCTCCATTACGGATTACATAAATTAAACCATCATCAGAAATATAGTTTACATACCAAGAAATTTCATCAGCATGTCCTTCAATAACTACTTTGTATTTAGCATCAGGATTTATAACTCCAACAGCAGAACCGTAAGTATCGGTAATGAACTCATCAACATAAGGTTTTAAATAGTCCATCCATATTTTTTGCCCTTCCCATTCATATCCAGTAGGAGCAGCATTATTTAAATATTTTTCTAAAAAATCTAATGACTTTTTATTTAAAATAGATTTATCAGCCATAACTTAAACGTTAATTTTAATATTGTTAATCTTTTTTCTCTTTTTCTTTAGGTTTGTCAGCTCCCCAAAAACGTCTTTTTTCAATAAACTCTTCTTGTTCCTGAAGTTGTTTTGGTGTTAATACCTTTAAAAAAGATGGATGTTGCTCTATTGCATACTCAATTTTTTCAACAATGCTTGCTACATCTTCATTTTCGTAATCAATTTCTAAAGGTTCTTTAATAACCATAGATTGTAGTACGTTGCGTTTTTTTATCATCAACCCTTTTTTATCAAAAGAGCGTCTGAATCCGTCAATAACTATTGGAACTACAATAGGTTTAAAGGTTTTAATAATATGAGCTGTACCGCGACGAATAGGTTTAAAAGGGGTAGTTGTACCCTGTGGGAAGGTAATTACCCAGCCATCGTCTAAAGCTTTACCTATATTAGAAATGTCAGACATCTTTACTTGTCTGTTAACATTTTTACCAGCATTTCTCCATGTTCTTTCAACCGAAACAGAGCCTACATAAGCAAAGATTTTAGGAAGTAATCCAGAACGCATGGTTTCACCTGCGGCAACATAATAAATGTTCAGTTTAGGTTTCCATAAATAACCTACGTTTCTAATATTGTCGTCTCTACCTTTTAAAGCAGCATTAAATACATGAAACATTGCTGCTACATCGGCAAAGTAAGTTTGGTGGTTAGAAATAAATAGTACTTTTTCGTTGGGGAGACTTCTTAAAACATCCATTCCCTCTATTTGCAGGTCATTAAACTTACGGTAACGTCCGTGAGAAATAACTCCGAGAACTTGTATTAAAAATCTTTTAATGAACAATATATGTCCAAAAGGATTCCTTTTAAATAAAGGCATTTTTATAATTAGGTTTTATTAGTGTAAATGCTAAATTACAAAAGAAAAGTATAAAAAAAACTATTTAAATAAATCTTTAATTTCTGAAAGCATCATGGCAGTTGCACCCCATACAATGTAATCGTTTAATTTAAAGCATGGTACCTTAATATTTTTCATGTATGATGTTTCCATTTCTACTGAAGTTAAGTTAGAATCGTCTAACAAGTCAGCTAATAAAACTTCGATAATTTTAGCAACTTCTTCATTTGGAGTAAAGCGAGGTGTTTTTTCTGAAATACCAATAAATGGAGCTACTAAAAAATTACTAGGAGGAATGTACGCGTCAGAAGTTTGTCGTATTATTTCGATAGACTTATAGTGCACTCCAACTTCTTCATAAGTTTCACGTAAAGCAGTTGTTTGTAGGTTGTAATCTTCTTTATCAAACTTACCACCAGGAAAGCTAATTTGTGATGAATGTGCTCCATTATAACTAGCTCTTTCAGTCAGTAAAAATCGAGTTTGATTATTATTGTCAGGGTAAAATAATGCTAAGACGGCTGCTTTTCTTGGATTTTTACTTAGTATTAATTCTTCTGAAAACCGTGTTCTTAATTTTGGAGCTAACTTAAATTGAGATGTTAAACCACCTAGTTGCTTTTGCTGCAATCTTTCTATTTGATTGATAAAATCAGAAAAAGTCATTCGTTTTTAGTATTTTAGAACAAACTTATCAATTTACAAGATAAAAGTTATAAATTTTGGCTTGAATTTTGATTTGTTGAGTGTGGAATTAATTTAATACTAAATGAATAAAGAAAAAAAGTATCAAAAACTAGCATTAAGTTTGTTGTTTGACGCTATAGGGTATGTATCTTATTTAATACCTGGACTTGGAGAGTTGTCAGATATTGTATGGGCACCAGCATCAGCGTATATCATGACAAAAATGTATAAAGGAAACAAAGGGAAAATAGCAGGAGCTATTGCTTTTATTGAAGAAGCAATGCCAGGGCTAGATGTTGTACCAACATTTACTCTTATGTGGTTGTATACCCATGTGTTTTCTTCAAAAGAATCAAAAACTACGATTGAGGTTTAACTCTTAAATATCATAAAAAATAAAAAGGCTTCCTAAATTGGAAGCCTTTTGTATTGTATAACTATAAATTATTTCTTGATGATTTTTTTTGTAAATGATTTTTGACCGTCGTTTACTTCAAGAATATAGATTCCGTTATGTAGGTTTGAAACGTCAAGGTTGTTATGATTAACTTTTCCTGTTAAAATTTGTTGTCCCGTTAAGGTTGTAATTTTAAAAGTAGCATTTCTGTCATCTGCTAATTTAATTTTAATGAAATCAACACTAGGGTTTGGAGAAATACTAGCATCAAAAATAGAAGCTTCATTTCCTAATTTCCCATCAATAGAGATGTTTTTGTATCCTAAACCTTTTGAGCTGCTACCTATGTTAACGGTGTAATCTTCAACTTCACCATAAGAGAATGTTTCACAAGCAGATGGAGCTGCGTTCCATTTCATTGATACACGCATTCTTGTAGTACCTGATAAAGCAGAGGTAGGTACAGAAAAATTATACGATAAATTACCTGAACTAGAAGAGGAACCACTTACAACTTCTTCAGAAGATTCAAAAGTTCCGTTTTGGTTAAAATCAATCCAAACTTTCCAATATTCTGTGTATGAAGAACTAGAAAATCCTGCACTTACTATAATAGTGTTGCTTCCGTAAGGTAAGTTTCCAGTTAAAGAAGTAAAGTTTGTATATCCACCATTGGCACCAGTAGTATTTGAAATTCCTCCAATAGCAACATTATCAATCCATTCATAATTTGCATTATTTCCTTTAGAACTACAGTAAGAAACGGTATTTGTTAATGTTGTTACATTTACTGTATTACTTGAAGAAGAAACATTATTAGCAGCATCCTTAGCTTTTACAGAAAAAGTATAACTTGTAGAGGCTGTTAATCCACTTACAGAATAATTGGTAGTAGTAACAGTTGCTATTTTAGAACTTCCTTGATAAACTTCGTATCCTGTAACACCAATATTATCAGTTGAAGCAGTCCAGCTTAAATTAACAGAAGTTTGTGTAATATTCGAAGCAGCAACATTAGTAGGTGTAGATGGAGCAGTTGTGTCTGGAGTAGAAGTTGCACCATCAATGTTGTGGTTTCCCAAGCCGCTAAATGTATCTTTTGCTAATATATTCCATTCAGAAGTTGTATAAGAACTGTTAGGAGATGCAACAGAAGATTTTCTTTGCATTGTTTTGTCTTGTGCAAAAGTTGAAGAGCTGTTAGGATCTCCAATTAAATCAATAAGTGTACTTCCTTTGAATAAACCAACAGCATCGTTTCCGTTAAAAGAAATTACACCAGTATCTGTTCTGTTAGCTTTATTAAGTATGGTACTAGAAGCACTGCTATTAGCTATAACATAAACATCACCATTTGTTAATTGACCGCTTAAAGTTAGTGTATTGGTCCATCCACCACCATTGGCAGCTTTCTTTAATGAATACCCTGATAGGTTTATAGTAGCTCCAGTGAAATTAGCAATTTCAATAGCTTTATTATTTGATGAACCTTCTACATATTCAGAAATTAATAAATCTGTAGCAGTTCCATTGCCTCCACCTGAACTTGTGTTAGTCGTAACAGAAACTGAATTACTAGAAGTAGATTGATTACCTGCTGCATCTTTAGCTTTTACAGAAAAAGTATAATTAGTAGCTGCTGTTAAGCCTATAACGTTATATGAAGTTGTTGTTATAGTAGCGATTTTCGAAGCTCCATTATATACATCGTATCCTGATATACCAACATTGTCAGTAGATGCAGACCAAGTTAAATCAACTGTAGTTTCTGTAATATTTGAAGCAGCTAAGTTAGATGGAGCAGTAGGAGCTTGTGTATCCGATCCGCTGCCACTTCCAAATAAATCTTCAGCTTGAGGTCCTCCCCAAATCTCAGTAGCAAAAGCAGGGTTGTCAATAAATGGATTACGATTTCCTTGAATTCCTTCTAAAATAGGATTACGTTGTTTTTCAAAGTCAGATACTGGATCGTCTACATTCCATTGAATAAATAAAGCAAGCATATTAGAATCAGAGGCCATAGTTGATCCTGTACCAACACCAGTTGGTAAACATTGGTTTCCATAGCGTAAATACATGTACATCATCATACGTGCAACATCACCTTTCCATTCATCTCCAGGGTACCAACCACCTGAAACATCACCGGCATTACCAGAACCATTAGCAAACTTTTTACTACTTCTTTGTGAATTGAAAGAAATATCAGCAGCTCTTAAATGATGTGCATCTGCACCCGGACCTGAAGTACCTAAATTAGGATTTCCTAATGACTTAGGGTACACATGTTCTCTGTTCCATTGAGTACCTGCTGTACCACCATTAGCATCTTTATCTCTAGTTCTATCGGTAACATAATTTCCATCAGTATCATTATACCCATAAATTAATAAAACCTTACTAGGGTCGTTAGGATTTAAATCAGTTTGTTTTAGCGCATTCCACACACCAGGCGTGTATGACAAGTTTGTTGTGTGTGTATTAATAATCTTGGTGGCAAGTTCATTTTTTAATGCAGAACCAGATAAATTCAAATTTACATCGTTGTAATATGAAGGGATTTGTGAAAAAACTGATAGCGAAGCTACCAAAAAGAAGAAGAGTAATTTATGTTTCATAATATTTTTCTTAAAATGTTAAAATTTTGTTAACTCGTTACAAATCAATAAAAAATATAATTTTCCAATGTTACCAAAAGGTTAATAATCAGTTCTGTATCTTTTGTAGATAACTAGTTTATAGTTTTTCCTTTATTTTGCGTAAATTTGCACGCTAAAATTAGAGATTGATTATGAAGATATCATACAATTGGTTACAACAATTTTTACAGACAGACTGGGAGGCAGAGAAAACAGGCGAGTTATTAACTGATTTAGGTCTTGAAGTTGAAGGAATAGAAACTGTAGAGAGTATTAAAGGAAGCCTAAAAGGAGTTGTAGTAGGAGAGGTTATAACTTGTGAAAAGCATGCTAATGCAGACAAGTTAAAGGTCACTACTGTTGATTTAGGAAATGGTACCCCTGTACAAATTGTATGTGGAGCACCAAATGTTGCAGCAGGACAAAAAGTTCCTGTGGCTACTGTTGGTACAATGTTGTATGATGATAAAGGAGAAGGTTTTAAAATTAAAAAAGGAAAGATAAGAGGAGAGGAGAGTCATGGAATGATTTGTGCCGAAGACGAATTAGGTTTAGGACAAAGTCATGACGGTATTATGGTTTTAGATGAGAGTTTAGTTCCTGGTACTCCTTGTTCAGAGGTTTTTAATATTGAAACAGATCATGTTTTTGAAATTGGTTTAACACCAAACCGTGCAGATGCTATGAGTCATTATGGTGTTGCACGCGATTTAAGAGCTGGATTAATTCAGCAAGGAACTAGTATAGAATTGATTTCTCCATCTGTTTCAGATTTCCATGTTGATGAGCGTACTCACAAAATTGATATTGAAGTAGAAGATAAAGATTTAGCGCCTCGTTATTGTGGTATAACCATTACTGATGTGGAAGTAAAAGAATCACCAGAATGGATTCAAAATAGATTAAAGGCAATTGGATTAACACCTAAAAATAATATTGTAGATATTACAAACTATGTACTACATGAATTAGGACAACCATTACACGCTTTTGATGCTTCTAAAATTAGAGGAGGTAAAGTGGTAGTTAAAACTTTAGAAGAAGGAACTAAGTTTACTACGTTAGATGATGTAGAGAGAGAATTATCTTCTGAAGATATTATGATTTGTGATGCTGATGATAATCCATTATGTATTGGAGGTGTGTTTGGAGGAGCAAAATCAGGAGTTACAGAGCATACAACATCTATTTTCTTAGAGAGTGCTTATTTTAACCCTGTATCTGTTCGAAAAACAGCAAAACGTCACGGATTAAATACAGATGCTTCTTTCCGTTTTGAGAGAGGGATTGACGTTAACACTACAAAATATGCTTTAAAGCGTGCTGCTTTATTAATTGAAGAGTATGCTGGTGGAAAAATGTCATCAGATATTTTAGATTTTTATCCTGTAAAGCTTGAAGATTTTGAAGTGTTTTTATCATTTGAAAATGCTTATAAATTAATAGGTCAAGAAATACCTAAAGAAACTATTAAAAAGATTTTAGCTTCATTAGATATTAAAATTAATAGTGTTACAGAAGCAGGTTTAGGTTTAGTAGTACCTTCTTACAGAGTAGATGTACAACGTGAGGCAGATATTATAGAAGAGATCTTGCGTGTTTACGGGTATAATAATGTAGAGTTTTCTCACAAATTAAATACGTCTATTTCTTTTGATAGTGATAAAAACGTAAAAATTGAAAACATTGTAGCAGATCAGTTAACATCGTTAGGGTTTAATGAAACCATGGCTAACTCATTAACAAAGGCAGATTATATTGAACTATCTGATAACTTAAACGCTGATTTTAACGTAGAAATGTTGAATCCGTTAAGTAACGACTTAAAAGTAATGCGTCAATCGTTACTATTTAGTGGTTTAGAGTCTGTTGCATACAATATTAATAGAAAGAACAACTCATTAAAGTTTTACGAGTTTGGTAAGACGTATCATAAGTATGAAAGCGGATACCAAGAAGATAAGCATTTAACGTTATTTGTTACAGGTAATAAAACACAAGATAGCTGGAAGGTAGCTACACAGACATCAGATTTCTTTTATGTTAAAGGGACTGTAACAGCATTGCTAAGTCGTTTAGGAATTGATAAATTAAAAACTATTCCAACAAAATCAGATGTATTTTCTGAAGGAATTACGTTAAGTTTAGGAAAAACTAAGTTAGTAGAGTTAGGAGTTGTTAAAAGAGCGATTTTAAAAGAGTTTTCAATAAAACAAGAGGTATTGTTTGCAGACTTTAACTGGCAGAATATTTTAGATTTAGTAGGGAAGAAAAAAATAAAAGTTGCTGATTTACCTAAGTTTCCTGCAGTAAAACGTGATTTAGCCTTGTTACTTGATAATAAAGTTGAATTCAAAGAAATTTATAACTTAGCATTCCAATCAGAAAGAAAGCTTTTAAAAGAAGTAGATTTGTTTGATGTGTATGAAGGAGACAAATTACCAGAAGGTAAAAAGTCGTATGCAGTAAGCTTTGTATTACAAGATGAAAACAAAACATTAGCAGACAAGCAAATAGACAAAATAATGCAGAAACTACAGCAAACATTCGAAAAGAATTTAGATGCTGTATTACGATAATTCAGAAGCTCCATTTTTGGAGCTTTTTTTATATTTAATAAAGAACAATAATTAAAATAAACTAATGTATAAATTACTGATTCGCCCAATTTTTTTCCTTTTTGATCCTGAAAAGATTCACCATTTTACATTTTCATTAGTAAAGTTTTTATCGAAAATACCAGGAATGTCTTCTGTTTTTAGAGGAATGTATCAAGTAAATGATAAAAAATTAGAACGCAATTTATTTGGATTAACCTTTAAAAACCCTGTAGGGCTAGCAGCAGGGTTTGATAAAAATGCAGTGCTGTATAATGAATTGGCTAATTTTGGATTTGGTTTTGTTGAGATTGGCACTGTAACACCAAAAGGGCAAGCAGGAAATCCTAAAAAACGTTTATTCCGTTTAAAAGATGATAAAGGAATTATTAACCGAATGGGGTTTAATAATGAAGGGTTGGAAGCAGCGATTGAGCAATTAAAAAAGAATAAAGGAAAAATTATTATCGGAGGAAATATTGGTAAGAATACGAGTACAGCTCCTGAAAATTATACAGAAGACTATGTAACATGTTTTAAAGGACTACACCCGTATGTAGACTATTTTGTGTTGAATGTAAGTTGTCCGAATGTATCTAGCCATGCAAAATTAGAAGATGCTGATTATTTAAAGGAACTAATTACTGAAGTTCAAAAATTAAATAATGCAGAAGAACAACAAAAACCTATCTTATTAAAAATTGCTCCAGACTTAAACAATCAACAATTAGATGAAATTATTGAGTTGGTTGCTGAAACTAAAATTGATGGAGTTATAGCATCAAATACATCGGTAAATAGAGATAATTTAAAAGCTTCTAAAGAACGTTTACAAGAAATAGGCAATGGTGGTGTAAGTGGACAACCGGTTAAAGATAGAAGCACAAGAGTAATTAAGTACTTAACGGATAATTCTAATAAAGCATTTCCTATAATTGGAGTAGGAGGTGTCCATTCAGAAAAAGATGCTTTAGAAAAGCTAAAAGCAGGTGCAGATTTAGTTCAGATTTATACAGGTTTCATTTATGAAGGACCAAGCTTGGTAAAAAGAATCAATAAAGCTATTTTAGCTGAAAGTTAATTTATGCTAGAAACCCTCATTTCTTTTGTACTAGCTACGGCTACTTTAGCTATTTCACCAGGGCCTGATAATATTTTTGTATTGACACAAAGTATTGTTAATGGTAAAAAATATGGATTAGCTACTGTTGCAGGTTTAATGACTGGATGTATAATTCATACAACTTTAGTGGCCTTTGGAGTATCTGAAATCATCAAACAGAACCCGAATTTGTTTTTTATTATTAAATTATTTGGAGCAGGATATTTACTGTATTTAGCATATCAAGTATATAAAAGTGACGCAAAAATTGCATTTTCAACAGAGAATGTTCAGAAAAAATCAACAATACAATTATTCAAAACAGGTTTCTGGATGAATGTGTTGAATCCGAAGGTTACAATTTTCTTTTTGGCTTTTTTTCCACAGTTTTTGTTTTCTGACAGCTTGTCAAACGTAATTCAATTTTATGTTTTGGGAGGTTTGTTTATCATTACATCTTTCTTAATATTTTCGTCAATAGCTATTTTGGCAGGAAAAATTTCTGATTACATCAAACAGCACAATAAGATAGGAGCGTATCTAAAATGGGCACAAATTGTGGTCTTTGTTGGTATTGCTCTGTTGATTTTGTTATAGTTAAGGCTTTTATAAAAAAACAGGATAAATATTAGTTATTATTATTCCTGTCTAGTTATTTATGATGTACCTTTAACAAAAGTCAAGTATTTACTAACGAATCACAATGAAACTATATGTGAAATATATGGTGAGTTTAAGATGCAAACTAATGGTTAAACAAGAGTTGCAAAAGCTTGGGCTACATTATATCAATATAGAACTTGGTTTAGTTGAAACTCAAGAGAAACTTACTAATAAACAAAAAAAACAGTTAAAATCTAATTTAGCAGTTTCTGGCTTGGAGTTATTAGATAATAAAAAAAGTATTCTCATAGATAAAATAAAAAACACAATTATTAATATGATACACTATTCAGAGGAAGTACCTAAGGTAAATTACTCTGATTTTATTAGTGAAAAATTAGGTTATGATTATACATATTTATCCAACTTGTTCTCAGAGGTTAAGGGGATTACAATTCAGCATTTTATTATAAAACATAAAATAGAAAAAGCCAAGGAACTTATACTTTATGATGAGTTAAATCTTACTGAGATTTCTTACAGATTGCACTACAGTAGTGTGGCTCATTTATCTAATCAGTTTAAAAAAATAACAGGACATTCTCCTTCTTATTTTAAAAAGACAGGAAAAAAAAGGAGTAAAAACCTTGAAAACCTGTGATTTATGTAATGTTTTGTTTTGATTATGTAATAGATTAGGTGTTATTTAGAATCATCTTTGTATAAATGTAATTCAGCATTATTTTAAATTATGTAATCATGGAAACCGAAAACAAAGGAGAACAGAGAAAAACAAATGAGTTTTTTAAATTTAGTGGAGATTGGGGTAAACAGTCTAAAGCATTAAAGGTTAAGTATCCTAAATTAACAGAAGAAGATGTGAAATTTGAATCAGGAAGAGAAGTAGATTTATTTAAAAGACTAGAAACTAAACTACATAAGGATCGTGGTGAGGTAATAGGTATTTTAAAGGCTAACTACCAAGCTACTCTTTAAAACTAGTTTTTATAATAATCATTAATAAAAGAATCGTTTTAGCTCAAAACGATTTTTTTTGTATAAAAATCTGTGATATATGTAATTTAAAGTAGGTTTTATGTAATAAATAATTGATCATTTCAGCGTAACTTATGACTTAATTTTAACCTTTATATTATATGAGAAATGATGAATTTAAAAAGTTGATAAGTTATAATATAAAAGATAAGTTACATTATGTTTCGAACACTATAGTAATAGAACATATATCATACGAAGAAACAAACGATATTATAGTATTAGCTTTGGATTATGGTAAAGTATATAAGCCAGAGCCAACTCCTTTTTTAACATTTATTCAAGTTATAGAAGGATCAGCAGAAGTATTGGTAGATGAAGTATTTACTAATTTACAAAATGGGGATTCTATGATTATACCAGGAAACACAGTAAGTACAATTGAAGCGCATCAAAGATTTAAAATGCTCTCCATTATTTTAAAAAAATAACAAAGGCATTTCTATCATATATGGAAAATAAAGGTACTACTATTTTATAGCCAATTCTTTCTGATTAGCAATTGTTCAATATGTGCATAATGGTGGTTGCAATGCCAAGCATAAATACCAATATTTTCTTTTAAACCGACTTCTTCGTTTCCGTCAGGATGGATAAACGATTTGTTTAAGTCTTCTTCAGTTAAACCTTTTAAGAAGTAAACCCATTTAGTATGTAATGCCTTTAGTGTATCTAAAGAAAGTTGTATAGGAGCTTTTTTAGAGTCGAATAGTTCTGCCCAACGGTCTTCAAAATAAGCTTTTATAACTGGTTTATCTTCCGTAAGAGCCCATTTAAAACGTGTGTAGGAGTTATGATGACTGTCTGCACAATGATGAATTACTTGTCTGATTGTCCAACCTCCTTTTCTATATGGTGTATCTAATTGTTCTTCAGATAAATTAGAAACTAATTCATTAAGTTTTCTTGGAAAATATTCTATGGTTTCAATCCATTTATCAATATCTTCAGAAGAAATATTGTTTGGAATCTCAGGTTTACCAATTGGGTATTTTAACTTTTCCATATTATTCTTCACTTTTTGAAGTTAGTTTCTCTAAGTTTCGTTTAGAACTTCTATTTTCAGGGTTAATAGCTAGTGCTTTTTTATAGTATTCAATTGCTTTAACAGTGTCTTTCATTTTAGCATAAGCATCAGCGGTACTATCATAAGTATTTGAGCTGTTAGGATACAATTCAATATTAATTTTAAAAACATTAATAGCGTTTTCAAACTCATCTTTTCTAAGATATTGATATCCTAATCTATTCAAATTACGTTCTCTAATAACTGGGTTTAAGCTATCCTTTTCTTTTATAGATTTGTAACCTTTTAATGCGGCTTCAAAATTTCCGTCAGCCAAATGTTCACTAGGAGTTTTTTCTCCTTTTTTTAGTTTTTTAAAAACATACTTTTCTCCTTCATGCTCACGCTTTTCAGCTAGCTCAATCTTGTCTTCAGAAGTATTAAAAATTAGTTTCTCATTCAACTCTCTAACATAAAAAGAAGAATCATTCACTTTTAAAGGCTCTAAATTTTGATTACGCCATTTTATAAGTAGTTTATTGTCTTCATTAAAAGTAACTTCTATAATCTCATCGGCGTTAAAATAATAGCGTCCTGCTGCTTTTTCAATAAACTCTGGAGAATTTGTTTTTGAAGCACAGCTGGTTAATAATAGGATAAGTGAAAGAATTAAAAATTTGAATTTCATTTTTGGTTAGTTTTATGTTGAAATAAGATATTAATAAGACGACTTAGAACTAAATAAGTTACAAATTAAGTTATTTATAGCTTTTGTTGGCATAAGAATTGAATTATAGTTAGTACGATAGATATTAGAGTGTGTGTATTCTTTTGTTTATCAGTGAATTATGATTTTAAAAAAGTGGTTTTCTTTCAATGAAAAGATGAAAAGTGCCACTATGACAGAATAAATAAGATATGAGTAAATCAAAAATATTACATTTAGACAATTTGTCGCTTCAAGATGTTTTTAATGAAGATTCTGAATTAATCCCATTATTAACACCAGAAGATGAAGAATTAATAAATAGAGAGAGTATTCCTGAAGAGTTGCCAATCCTTCCATTGCGTAATACAGTTTTATTTCCTGGAGTTGTAATTCCAATTACAGCAGGTAGAGATAAGTCTATTCAGTTAATCAAAGATGCTAACAAAGGAGATAAAGTTGTAGGTGTAGTAGCACAAAAGGATAGTGAAGTTGAAGATCCAGGAATTGATGATATTTATCAAACAGGTGTAGTAGCACAAATATTACGTGTGTTAAAAATGCCTGATGGTAACACAACTGTAATTATCCAAGGTAAAAAGCGTTTTGAAATTGAGGAAATAACGCAAGAAGAACCTTATTTAAAAGCAAAAGTAAAAGAAGCTGTTGATGAGCGAGAAATTGACGATCAAAAAGAGTTTGATGCAATTATCGATTCGATTAAAGATTTAGCGTTAGAGGTAATTAAAGAAAACCCAATGTTACCTTCGGAAGCATCTTTTGCGATAAAAAACATTCAATCAAGTTCGTTTTTGGTGAATTTTATTTCATCAAACATGGAGTTAAGTGTATCGCAAAAGCAGGTGTTGTTAGAGAAGGATAATTTAAAAGAACGTGCGTTATTAACGTTAAAGAATTTAGATAAAGAGCTTCAAAAGTTACAATTACGTAACGATATTCAATCTAAAACACGTTCTGATTTAGATAAACAACAACGTGAATATTACTTAAACCAACAATTAAAAACCATTCAAGATGAATTAGGTGGTGTTTCTCATGAGCAAGAGCTAGATGAAATGCGTACTAAGGCTAAGTCTAAGAAATGGAATAAAGAAGTTGGAGAAGCTTTTGAGAAAGAGTTAAGTCGTTTAAGACGTATGAACCCTCAAATGGCGGAATATGGCGTACAACGTAACTACTTAGAGTTAATGTTGGAGTTACCTTGGGGAGAGTATTCAAAAGATAAGTTTGACTTAAAAAGAGCTCAAAAAATCTTAGATAGAGATCATTTTGGATTAGAGAAAGTAAAAGAGCGTATTTTAGAGCATTTAGCTGTTTTAAAATTACGTGGTGATATGAAGTCGCCAATTATTTGTTTATACGGACCTCCAGGAGTAGGTAAAACATCGTTGGGTAAATCGGTAGCTGAAGCATTAGGACGTAAGTACGTACGTATGTCTTTAGGTGGTTTACGTGATGAAGCTGAAATTAGAGGACACCGTAAAACCTATATTGGAGCGATGCCTGGTCGTTTAATCCAAAATATTAAAAAGGCTGGAACTTCAAATCCTGTATTTGTATTAGATGAAATAGACAAGTTAAGTCAAAGCCACCAAGGAGATCCTTCTTCAGCAATGTTAGAAGTATTAGATCCAGAACAAAATACAGCTTTTTATGATAATTATTTAGAAGTAGGGTATGATCTTTCTAAAGTATTATTTATAGCTACAGCTAACAACATTAATCAAATTCCATGGGCATTACGTGATCGTATGGAAGTTATTAATGTAACAGGATACACTATAGAAGAGAAGGTGGAGATAGCTAAAAAATACTTGTTTCCAAAGCAATTAAAAGAGCACGGATTATCAAAAGAACATTTAACTGTAGGTAAAAAACAGATAGAAAAAATAGTTGAAGGATACACTAGAGAGTCTGGAGTTCGTGGTTTAGAAAAACAAGTAGCAAAAGTAGTTCGTTTTGCCGCAAAGTCTATTGCGATGGAAGAAGAGTACAATGTTGTTCTGACAAATGAAGATATAGAAACTATTTTAGGACCTGCACGTTTAGAACGTGATAAGTACGAGAATAACGATGTTGCAGGTGTTGTTACAGGATTAGCTTGGACAAGCGTTGGAGGAGATATTTTATTTATAGAATCCATAATTTCTAAAGGGAAAGGGAACCTTTCAATTACAGGTAATTTAGGTACCGTGATGAAAGAGTCTTCAACAATTGCAATGAAATATATAAAATCTAATGCTGAAGAATTTGGAATTAATCCTGAAGTATTAGATAAGTATGATGTACACATTCACGTACCAGAAGGGGCTACACCTAAAGATGGTCCAAGTGCAGGTATTACTATGTTAACTTCTTTGGTTTCTGTATTTACACAGCGTAAAGTGAAAAATAAATTAGCCATGACTGGAGAGATAACGCTACGCGGAAAGGTACTTCCAGTTGGTGGAATTAAAGAAAAAATATTAGCAGCAAAACGAGCAAACATTAAAGAAATTATTTTGTGTGCTGATAATAAAAAGGATATAGAAGAAATAAAAGAAAGTTACTTAAAAGGGTTAACATTCCATTATGTAACGGATATGAGTGAGGTAATCGATATAGCGCTTACCAAGCAAAAAGTTAAAAAAGCGAAAAAGCTAGTTTAGTTTATAAAAAAGCCACTTATTTTTTAATAAGTGGCTTTATATTTTTATGTTACCTCGCAAAATCATCACCGGGTTGAAAGTATGGTTGGCACCAGCAAGACACCAAAGGAGGTGTACCTATACAAGTGTATACTGTATGGTCAGGACATTGTAATAATCCTCCATTAACCTCTCTTTGTTCTGTTTTGTTTAAAATGCTTCCTAATTTTGAAATTGATTTTAACATAATTAATTAGTTTTAGTTTTAATGATCAAAGTCTTCAATAGGCTCTTCAACATATTCAAACTCACACCAGCAACCTAACCAGTTACATCTTAATACTTGACCTCTAGGGCAAGTTATTTGGCCTCCATTGATTTCTCTTTGTTCTGATTTATTTAAAACGTTTCCTAAGTTTACAATTGATTTTAACATGATTAATTAGTTTTGTTTATTGATAATTTTTAGTGATCAAAGTCCACAGGAAGTTCTTCAACATATTCTGGTTCACACCAACATCTTATCCAGTCACATTTTAAGTAAGTTCCTCTAGGGCAGACGATTTGTCCTCCATTAACTTCTCTTTGTTCAGATTTGTTTAGAACGTTTCCTAAGCTTGAAATTGATTTTAACATGGTTAATTAATTTTAGTTTTCCTTACTCTATATTATATGCTTTTCAGGTTCCGCATTTAAGAATTATGTATCCCAAATATTAGAAAATAGATAGAGTAAAAGAAGAGTATTAGGTCACTATTTAAGAAAAAAGCAGGTACTATTTAAAAAAAATAGCACCATTAATTAGTGTTTAAGTATTTGTTTTTCAGTTTATTGGTGTGTTTGTTTGTGTGTGGAGGTTTGTAATTGAAAAACAACAGATAAAAAAATTAACTTTACCTAAACAGAAAAATTAAAACTTATGAAACGTTTATCTATTGAGTTATTAACAAAGTACGAATTAACATCAGAAGAAAAGATTAAAATATTTGCAGGAGATCCAATTGAGGCGCCTGCTGATAAAATAGATTTTGGAGGACCAGATACAGATGGAGAAGAAGACTGTTTTACTTTACCTCCAGGTAGTACAAGAGATAAATGCTACGATAGTAAAGACAAATTCAGGATTTAAAATAACTACAAGAAAGTATTATAACTCTTTGTCAATTTTCTCTATAAATTGATAAGGAGTTATACCTATATGTTTTTTAAAAATTCGAGTAAAGGACTTCGCATTTTTATATCCAGCTATTTCTCCAATAGCTTGTGTTGTATAAGATCTCACTTTCTTGTCATTGCTTAATACTCCAATAATATAATTAATTCGTAACTCATTTGTATAATCATTAAAACTCATTTTTTTATAATCTTTAATGATTTTTGATAAGTAAGTAGTATTAGTGCCTATTTTTTTAGCAGCATTATATAAATTAAATTCTTCTTTTAAAAAGTACTTCTTTTCTTCTATTTTTAATAAACCATTAATAATTTGTTGGTGTTGTTCATCTTTTATTTTTAATGGACTAGATAATGAAAAGGATTTTTCAGTCAGATCTTCTTTTTTTGAAATTTTATCTAACAGTTCATTTAATTTTTTCTTTGTTCTCTTTTTTTCTTTAGTGTTTTTAAATACTAAAAAAGAGATAAATAATACTATAGTTATCAAACCAATAACTATAATTTCGTAGTAAAAATTCTTTTTACTACTATCTTCTTTTAAATCTTTTATTTTTTGATCAAAATCAACTTTAATTGCTTCTTTAAATTGCTTTCTATCTCTCGATGAACCTTTAGAATGATTACGTATATATGTGTTTAAGTAATAATTGGCGGAGTCTACTTTATTTTGATAGGTATAAATTTGTGAAAGATATCCATGCATTTTTATATAATTGTCATCTAGAATGGTATCTTTTTTTATACTGAGAGCAGTTAAAAAGTTTTGTTTAGCCTTCTCTAATTTATTTAAATTATAATAATTTAAACCATTATTGTAATAACCTTTATATAAATAAGATTGAGATTTACTTTTTTCAAATAACTCTAAACTTTTTTCAAGGAAAGAGCTTGCTTTAGAGTACTCTTCTTTTAAGGTGTAAATTGTCCCCATACCATAATAAACCTTGCCAGTATAATAGCTATTAAGATTGAAATCTTTTGTTTTAAGTATTGAATTATAGTAATGTAATGAAGAGTCTGCATATTGATGCTTTTTTTTATCATTTTTGTATAAGGTTGCATAAATAGCAGCAACATTAAACATTCTTTTATACTTACTACTATAATACTTATTAGAAAGAGCTTCTTTATTTTTTTCAATAAGTTCAAGTGTTTCTTTAGCCTTATTAAGAGCTTTATCTAGCTCTCCCATATCTTGATAAATAAGAGCTATGTTACCTTTAATTTTAATAGTTCGCTCAATATCTTTAGCTAACAAAGCATAATTTTCAGCTGTTATATAATTTTGTAAAGCAGGTTTAATTAGCTTTCTTCTTTTATTAGAATTACCTAATAATATATGTATGTCGAATAGTAAAGGGAAGTTTTCGTGGGTTTTAGCTACCTTTGGTAAATACTTGTTTATACTATCTTTAAAAGCAATATTTATAGGTTGTTTCTCCCTTACTTTTAAATACTCAATAGCAGCATACCCAAAAGTTTTATAAGGAACATTATTGCTTTGTAAAAGCTTGTCCATATAGAAAAGAGAGCTATCAACACCAATTTCTTTATTCAAGTAAAACTTTCTTTTAAAATTTTTTAAATCACTCTCGTTATACTTCTTTGTTGTTTGAGAAAAGGAAACAAAACAAGTAAAAAATACTAAGAAGAGAAACGAAATTTGTTTTATCATGATTTTTTTGAGGAGTTAAAGAATTAATAGGAACTGCAAAATAAAAAATATTTGAATATTTTGAGCTATTAAGTAGTTCATTGTTTTATTCTTTTTTTAATGGTTTATAGAGAGTTAGTAGTGTAAAAACAGATTAATAGAGTGATAATAATTGTTTAAAAGATGAAACCTTAAGTGATAATTAAAAAAGATAAAATACTTTTTATAACTAAAAAACGTTGTTGTTTTAGTTATATTTAAAAAATTAAAAACAATATCAAATTTAAACCCTTAAATTTTATGAAAAAACTACTTTTATTAACAGGTCTTTTATTCTCTGTAGCCTCGTATTCTCAAATTGAATTTATTGAAACTACTAAAACTGAAATAGTAGGGAAGATAGAGTATGTTTATTTAGAGAAAATAGGAAATGAAGCTTATAACTTTTATTATAAGAATATTAATGACCCTATTCACGAGTACGTTCATTTTTCTTTTAAAAACTTAGACAATGATGTAGAAAAACTACACCAAATAATTGTAAAAGGTTTTGAAGAAAACCCAAGAGATCCTTATAAAATTAAAGCGAACGGGGATGTAATTTGGTTAAAATATACTAAAGTAGATGGAGTTGTTATGTTACAAATTCAGCAGTATGTTAGTAGAGATCCAGATATTATGACAGTTTCTAAATTACTTACTTATGAAGAAGTAAATAAGTTATTTAGTAAATAATAATTAAGATGATAAGTTAAAAAAGCAGCCTTTAAGGCTGCTTTTTTTATGACTAGGTTTTTGGTAAACCTTATTAATTTTTAGCTTTATTTTTAAAAGCATCAAATTTGTTTGTTGTTTGTTTAGGCCAGCTGTTGTTTGAAGTATCAATATCAGCAGTTTCTAAATCAGGATCTACAACAATACTTTTAATTTCTTGTGAAGAAGTAAACACTCTATATACTTTATGCTCATTTTTCTTCCATATTTGAGCAGGGAAAGTTTCACGTTTTTTAGTACCATCAGCATACGTTAACTCTACTATAATAGGCATAACTAAACCACCTGGTTTTTCAAATTCAACCTGATACATATAGTTAGGAATATCTTTTAAGCTAGCTTTTTTATCAGAAGACAATCCTTTAATATATGCTTCAACTTCAGATTTATCAGCATCTTCTTTATCAGTAGTTAAGTATACTAATTTACCTAATTGAGCAAAGTAAGAAGGATATTGTTGTTGTAATTTCTTAGTTTCTTTATTTGGCTTATTGGTTAAATATAAAGGCTTAACCTCTTTAATTCCAATATCAGTATAATCAGTTGTATAGAACCAACCTCTCCAGAACCAATCTAAGTCCATACCAGAAGCATCTTCCATTGTTCTAAAGAAATCGGCAGGGGTAGGGTGTTTAAACATCCATCTTTTAGAGTATGTTCTAAAAGCATAGTCGAACAACTCAGGTCCCATAATTGTTTGACGTAACATATATAAACCTGCAGCTGGTTTTGTATAAGCATTAGGTCCAAAATTATGTACATAATCACCTTGAGACATAATTGGACTTAATTTATTCTGATCTAAACTCATGTAACGAACAATATCTTTAGGTAAGTTACCAGTATTAAAGTTAGGATCGTAATCTAATTCAGCTAAAATTTCTACAAAAGAATTTAATCCTTCATCCATCCAAGTCCATTGACGCTCATCAGAGTTAACAATCATAGGGAAGAAGTTGTGTCCAACCTCATGAGTAATTACTCCAATCATTCCGTTTTTAACTCTATCAGAATACGTTCCATCAGGGTTTGGACGTCCGTAGTTAAAACAAATCATAGGATACTCCATTCCTTGACGCTTTGCGTGTACAGATACAGCTTTAGAATATGGATAATCAAAAGTCATTTTAGAATACTCTTCTAAAGTATTAGCAACAACACGAGTTGAGTGCTCTTCCCATAACGGGTTTCCTTCTTTTGGGTATAAAGACACAGCCATAACAGTTTTACCGTTAATGTTTACTGCCATAGCATCCCAAATATATTTTCTTGATGAAGCAAAAGCGAAGTCACGTACTTGGTTAGCTTTAAAGTGCCAAGTCTTAGTTTTAGTAGTACCTTGCTTTTCGTTTTCTTCAGCTTCTTTTTGAGTTACAATAAATACAGGGTTTTTAAAAGATTTTCTAGCCTTTTCAAAACGCTTACGTTGTTCTTTATTTAATACCTCTTTTTCATTTTGTAACTCTCCAGTAGCATCTAAAACATGGTCAGCAGGAACCGTGATTTTTACATCGTAATCTCCAAATTCCAAAGCCCATTCACTACGACCCCAGAATTGCATGTTTTGCCATCCTTCTACATTATTGTATACACATAACCTTGGGAAAAACTGAGCAATGGTATAATTTTTATTTCCATCAGGGAAAGATTCAAAACCAGAACGACCACCATCTTCAACAGAATTGTTAATTAAGTAGTTCCACTTAATTCTAAATTTAAAAACTTCACCTGGAGCCAATGGTTTAGGTAAGTTAATACGCATCATAGTGCGATTAATAGTATGAGGTAAATCTCTACCATCAGCATATTTTACAGCTTCAATATTAAAACCGAATGCTTTTGGTTTATCCATGTTTTCACTCACAAACTTATCAGGAGTTTGAAATCCAGTTGCTCCTTTAGATTCTGCTAATGGAGATTTAGAATCTGGAGCTCGCATATTTTGATCTAGCTGTAACCATAAATACTCTAAATGGTCTTTAGAGTTATTGTGGTAAGTAATATCTTCATCTCCATACAATCTATCTGTGGCTTCATCTAAGCGTAGGTTCATAACATAATCAACTTTTTGTTGCGTGTATGCATGACCTGGAGCTCCTGATGCTGTACGTTGATCGTTAGGAGTTGCTAGTACATCTTTTAATTGTCGAAATTTGTTTTGGTCGGTATGACCTTGCTGGCGTTCTTTTTTAGGAGCTTCTTGGGCAAACAAGGAAGCGGATACAAAGAGTGCCGAGAATAATAGCGTAGAATATTTTCTCATTATATGCTTATTAGTTTTTGAATAAATAAGCGGAAAGTTAATGAAATCTTATTACTAAAAAAGTAGGTTTATTAAAAATTTAACAAACCTTTATAATTATCACTTGATAAAAACAAACTTTTGCGTTCTTTTTTAACACTTGCTTTAATCAGGTTTTGTTGATCAGGGAAGTGGTCTACTAAAATATCGTTTTCTATTTTTATTGATTTTGGTAATGAAACATTTTCAATTTCTAAATAAAAGTAAACAATATTTCCATCGTATTCTTTACCAATAAATTTATAAGCTTTTTCTTCATTATTAATAATTACTTTAAAATGAGTTTTCAAGTATTTGTAAAAATGTTCATCAATTGACTTTAGCTCATTTTTTGTAGCAATTTTTAGGTTGGTATTATGATCTTTATTTATGGCAAGCTCAATATCATCCATAAAAACATTCATAATCATTTGTACGCTTTGTGTATCTTCTCTGTATTCAATTTCAGTTAATGCAACATAGTATTTATGCAGGGTAAATGATAGTAAAGGAAGTATAAGTAAAAGGACAAAAAGTTTTTTCATGGTTGATTAAAAGTCAATTATTGCGCCAAATTAGTGTTTTTCAATAATTTTTAGGTATTCTGTATGTTCTTTTCTAAAGATTTTAATCACTTTTAACACTTCACGATTTTGGTAGAGTTTTTCTATACCTAGCGGATTGCAATATTCTAAAAAGTGATAGTATTTATCTACGGGAATTTTAAGTTCTGTAAAAAAGAAATCTTCACCTAATTCATTAAGTAATTTTGCTGGCATACTTTCTTTAAAAGCTAATTCTTTACGAAGTTTCCATAGTTTTTCTGAGTCTTTCACAGGAAATGTATTGGTAGTACCCATGCCTTCAAAAGCTTTAGTAGGATCGACTCTGACCACATTAGGCTTTACATGTTTACTTATATAATCGTCTGAATGATAATTAGTGTAATTAACATTAGAAAAGTCGGTAGCGTTACTAGCAATTTCTAAGTTTTTATCACGCTTTACTTTTTTAAGGTCTTTGGCTAATTCTCCTGATAGTTCGTTGTTTCTTAATAAAACTTCGTCTAGCTCATAATCTTGTTTTTCAAGAGTAGTTCTTTTTCTGTAGGTATTAAAATCTGCTTTGGTTAGTCTTTCATAAATGGTTTTATAACCTATACTACTGTATCTAATAGAATCAGTAGGTCTAGCAAAAAGTCTATATTCTCCTTTTTCATTAGAAAATGTGGCTTGATTTGTTGAAAAGTTAACAATATGGGCGTTTTCTAACACATCGTTTTCATCATATACAATTCCAAAAAGTGTTTTTCTTTCTTCTTGTGAGAATACTAACTGAGATAAAAACAATAAGGCTATTAGAACTTTTTTCATGGTACTTTGTTAGGTTAGATTAGTATACACCTAAAGGTACGAAATATTTTAAGAAAGCGTAACCAAAATAACTAAATAGGGAAGGGGTTTTAATTGTATTTTTCAGGGTTTAGATTTTTAAATTCTTTTGATTTCTTTTGTAAAAATGTAATCATTGCTACATCATTATTTAGATAAAGAGTGTTGAAATCATTGGCAGATTCAGCAAAATAAATAAACCTATCAATATCCTCTTTTAGTACCTTTAGTTCATGTTCAATAAGGATATGATAGTTACTACGTATATTTTCTATTCTTTTTTCTCTGTCTTCAATAGCTTTAAACTTCTTTAGCTTTTTTATTCTACCAGAAATCCAATTTAGTAAGGGGTCAATTGCTATTCCTCCATAACTTGAAGTAGCAGTATGTAGTCTTCTTTCAGCAGGAGTAAGTATTCTAGAACCGGCAAAGGGTAGGTTTAATGTTTCTGCATTTATTTCTTTTTCAGACTTTATATGTTTTGTGTCAGATGAAATATGTCCGAGCAAATTATGTTTTTTTATCGCTACCTCGTCCAATTCAATAGGTACTTTTTTTAGTTGAATGTAATTTTCTTGCATTCCGAAGTGATTAACATCTACTACAAAGTTTTTAGTTTCATAACCCACAAACGAAATTTGTAAAGTATCATTTGCTTTGGCTAAAACCCTAAACTCACCATTATTATTAGTAAAAGTTCCCTGTTTAGTGTTTAAGTTAATAACATGTGCGTTAGAAACTACACTTACTTCGTCTTGTATGGTAGCGTAAAAGAACTTTCTACTTTCTTGTGCTGTAGCTTTAATTATAAAAAACAGACAAATAATTGAAGGGAGTATATTTTTCATGTGTTTAGTTACTAATTACTTTTAAATAGCTCTTACTTTCTTGTTGTAAGATAGCAATCACTTTTAAAAGTTGTTTTTGTTTATATAACTTTTCTATTCCTAACGGATTACAATATTCTAAAAAATGAAGATACTTGTCTTTAGGTATGTTAAGCTCTTTAAAAAAGAAGGGTTCTCCAAATTCTGAGAGGAGCATTTTAGGAAAGCTTTCTTTAAACTGTATTGTTTTTCGGGTTCTTTTTAGTTGTTGTGAGTATTTATCAAGACCAGAACTAAAGCCTCCACCTACACCAGCAAACTTTGCTGTAGGATCAGTTGTTTTTATCATACTAGGAGGTTTTGATCTATCAACTTCGTCAATATCTAAAATTACTTTTTCACTAAAATCAATCATAGAAAAATCTAAAGCTTTTTTAGCTTTTTCCATGCCAATATCTTTAGGAGTTTGTTTAGCATCAATAGCAATAGAACCTATTAAGCTGTGCTTTTTTACTTCCACTTCATCTAATTCAAAAGGAACTTTAATTAGTTTAATTTCGTTTTCTTCCATTCCAAAATGAAGACTTGTAACCTTAACTTTTTTAGTTTCGTACCCTACAAACGAAATCTGTAAGGTATCGTTAGGCTTTGCCAAAATTCTAAACTCGCCCAAATCGTTACTAAACGTACCTTGTTGGGTGTTTAGGTTAATAATATGGGCGTTGGCTATAACTCCAAGTTCGTCACTTAAAAATCCGTATAAGAATTTTCGTTTATTTTGGGCGGTAGCACCTAAAGTAATTAAAAGTAAAAGTGTGATGGGTAGTTGTTTTATCATGCAATTATTTTTTGGTAACTCTTATATTTTCATTTTCCAGTAGGTAAGGGGAGGTTTTACTATTTTCAATTAAAACAGCAGTAAGTTCTAAAACCTTGTCTTTATTATACAGATTTATAATTCCTTTAGAAATACAGGCTTGTAAAAACTGATTGATGTTTTCTTTCTTTATTTTTAGTTGATATACAAAAAATCCATCTGTAAAGTGCTTTCTAATTTTTTCAATATTTCTATCTTCAACAGTAATCTTTTTTAATTGCTTTTTTCGTTTGTTTGTTCCGTTAAGAGCGTTAATAAGTCCCGTTAAACTAACAGCAACGCCCGATTCTATCTTTACTGTTTTTTCATCTTTTGGTTGTATTACGTTGGCATAAGGTAGTTTTAAGGTTTTGGCATTCACAATAGGGGCGTTGGTAAGTATATCTGTATCAATTTCTAAAATACTTTTTTGTTTTTCTAGCACAACTTCATCAAGCATGTGTGTTTTACTATCAACAAAAATTACAATGTTTTTAGCTTTTATATGTTCTTTGGTAAGGGTAACTTCTTTATACTCTAAGTTAAGGTGAGAAATAAGTAAGACGTTGTTTTCAGTAGCTAAAATTTCAAAGCGTCCGTTTTTATTAGAAACAGCTCCAATAGCCATTTTTTTATTAATAATATGTACATCTTGCGTGGCAATGCTATCTATAAATACAGTACCAGTAATAATTTTTGGAGTGTTTTGTGCGATAGTTACACAAGAAAAACAAATAAAAAGAACAAGTAACAATTTTCTCATATCACAAATAAACCACCAAGCAGTCTTAAAAATGTTTTAAGAAGTTTGTAAACTTTTGTTAAATAAAAAAAGCTCGCTTTTAAAAGTGAGCTTTTTTTGTTTAAGTGTTTTTAATCTTCTTTGTATATTTTACTTTTTTTACCATTTTGGTCAATAAAGTATAGACCTTTAGGTAATTCTTTGAGGAATTTAATTTCTTCAGCTTTATTATTAATAGTAGTTTCTTCAATCTTGATTCCATTTGAATTGTGAATGGTTATAATAGATGGAAATTTAGATTGTCTCCTAACTGAGTTTTTAATAAATAAAGTTCTAGAGAAAGTATTGTTCTGTTCTCCATTAGTGCCTTCATTTACATTATTGTCATTATCAATTTTTATATGAAGGAATACTTGATCGCTTCCCCAAGCACTTATAAGATCAGAGTGTGTAAAATCAATATATTTTGTTTGAGAATCGTTTTGATTTAAGTTTTCCAAATCAATTTTTCTTATTTTTTTAGCATTGTTTATATTGTTGGTAGTAGATAAGTAAAATCCAATTTTAGTGTAGCCAGAATTTGTACTTCCAATATTGGTGACTTTTAAAGTGATTTTTAGGTTATCTCCCATATACACACTGTGCGATGTGTTTGTCTCAAATGTTTTTACAGTTCCAGAATCACCTGTTGAATATGTTGTTGAATTTTTTTTATCTATGACTAAATCAGCAAAAGGACAGCCGTTATTGGAAGAAGGTCCAGCTTGATTAGGGCATTTATCTTGCCAGTTCTGAATTCCATCTCTATCTGAATCTCTGTTGTCTTTTGAATCACAAGAATCACCTAAACCATCATTATCGATATCGCTTTGATTTTCATTTGAGTTATTAGGGCAATTATCTATATTATTAGGAATATTATCTAAGTCAAAATCATTAGGACATTTATATTCATTAATGGACATAAGAGTAATTGGATTAGTTACAGGAAAAATCCATATATCGGTAATGATGTCTTTTATCAACTTTATCTCAATGTTTTCTGATACATTTTTTATTTTTACTATAGCTTTATTACTATTAAAGACCAAAGGTATTTTATTGTTATTAACTTTTAAATATAAAGAATTGTCGGTTGAATTAACTTCTACATCATAGCTTGTAATACATCTATTAGAGTTGTATGTTTTGTTAATAATTTTAATTGATTGAGCTTTCACATTGACTGAAAGGAAAGTAAATATTAAAATAAAAAATAGTTTTTTCATAGTTTATAAGATTTTTGATTTATTAAATTACACCAACAAAACAACTATGACTTAAACAACCCTACTTTGATTTATTAAAAATTTATAGTTTATTTTCAAGCGTATACCTTTTGTAAGAAAAAAAGACCACCTGAAAAATAGCTTTCAAGCGGTCTTATGGCATTTAATAAATAGTATAAATTTATTTTTCTAACACAATAGTGGCAGTTCCTGTTATTGCAATAACATCATTGTTTTCTACCTTGTTTTCAGATAAGTCTTGTTTTAATACCATTCTGTTTTTAGAAAACGATTCAATAGTAAATTTTGATTGTATTACATTACTACTACCATTTTTAAATATTAATTCATTTCCACTAACTTCCCATTTACCAGCACTTAAACCCTGTATAGCTGTAGCCTTATGGTTAGTAGTTTCTACTTTATCATTTATTTTCGTTTTAGTTACTATTTTCACTGTACCCTTAGTAGTGTATTTGTTAGAGTTTTGTGAAAAATTAAACGAAAAGTTATACTCTTCTCCATGTACATTAGATTTACTTTCGTAAGATAAAACTCTTGAAGTAACCTTAGTTGTAGCTTCAGAAGTTAAGCTAGTTAAATTCCAAGTACCTTCAGGCTTTATTGAAGCATTTTCATTTATAGGTATTTCAATAGAATCTGAACAAGAGAATAAAAATGTAATTGTAAAGAGGAAAAATAATTTTTTCATAGTTTTATATGCTTTATGATTTATAAATAACACCTACAAAAACAACTAGGACTTGAATAACCCTACTTTATTTATTAAATATTTTACGGTTTATTTTTAACTACATATTTTAGCCATAAATACTCGTAAAGCATAGTATTTATAGTAGGTTGTAAAACACCTGTTTAACACCTGTAAAGGTGAGTTGTAGAACATTTAACAAAGAAAAAAATGAAAAAACTAATTGTAGCAAGTACATCTACTGTTCATGGTAGTGGATACCTAGAATATATTTTACCAACCTTAACTAATTTTTTTAAAGAAGCCTCTACTATATTATTTATACCCTATGCACGTGCAAGTGGTAAAACCTACGATGAATATACTGATATAGCTCGTAAAGCTTTTGCTACAATTAACAAAGAGGTAAAAGGGATTCATGAGTTTGATAATCCGAAAGAAGCTGTTCAGCAAGCGGAGGCTATTTTTACAGGTGGAGGTAATACGTTTGAACTGGTAAACCAATTATATAAAAATGATATACTACCAGATTTAACAACGGCAGTTGAAAACGGAACTCCGTATTTAGGTACCAGTGCAGGAAGTAATATTTGTGGGGTAACTATGATGAATACGAACGATATGCCTATCGTATATCCACCGAGTTTTAAAACCTTAGGGTTTATTTCGTTTAATATCAATGCACATTATTTAGATCCTAATCCAGACTCTACCCACATGGGCGAAACACGAGAAACGCGTATTAAAGAGTATCATATATTTAACGAAACTCCTGTGTTAGGACTACGTGAAGGTAGTTGGTTAGAGGTTAACGGAGCAACTATTACGTTAAGAGGAAGTTATACCGCACGTTTATTTAAACAAGGAAAAGAACCAGTAGAGTTAGATACAAATACTGAGGTTAACCAGTATTTTTAATACGATTTTATAGAGAATAACTTATAAAAGAGAACTCCAAACAGCAGTTTGGAGTTTTTTTATTGGCACCGCCAAAGGGTTTAATACTCCGAGGCTTACCTCGAAAATCAAGAGCTTTTTTTCCTATAAATACCTCGTGAGTTTGCTTCCAGGTAGTTTATTTATTGGTTTTGTGATTATTTTGTTAAAACGTTGTTTTGTTGGTCGAATATGTATTGTTTGGTTAATAATGTTAAAATATTCTCAAAAAACAGGAAGCGTTTTGAAAAAATACTATTTTAGTTCCGCTATAAAAAAGAGACGCATAAAAAAGTAAATTGCTATTACTATTTCATAACTCAACATACAACCAATACTCTTTTTAAAAATTAGCATTTGTTTACCTGTATAAAGCTGTTAGTGTTTAAGCATTTTGTGCTTTAACATGAGTTTTAGGGTAAGCGGTATTGGAAAAGTAACTTAATTTAAAAATTGATATTATGAAGTATTATTTATCAGAAAACAGACTAACAGACGAAGCAAACTACACAGCACGTGTATTAACCGAACGTACTATTAACCAAGATGAGCTTATTGAAAAAATGTTGAGTAAACGAAACTTAGTAAGCAAAACCGATATTGTAGCGGTATTAAATTCGTATTACGAAGAAATTATTGAATCTATAGAAGAGGGCGATAACATTAACTTACCTATAGTAAAGATTGGGTATTCTATTTCTGGGGTTTTTGATACAGAAGAAGACAGTTTTAACCCCGATATTCATAAACTACACGTAAACTTAAATAGCGGAAAACTTATTAATGAGGTAAAAGAAGATATTCCGTTGCAAAAAATAACAGCACCTATTACTAGTACTTTAATTAACAACTGTAAAGATATTACAAGCCAAACAACCAATACTACTATAACCTCTAACGGATTGTTTGAGTTAAATGGAGTTAGATTAAAGGTTGAAGGAGATAAAGAAGAGGTAGGCTTGTATTTTGTTGCAGAAGACGGTACTGAAACCAAAGTACAATACTTAGCTCAAAATGGCTATAAAAAAGTTATAGGGCAGGTACCTACTTTAGCAACGGGTACTTATAAAATTAGAATTAAAACACAGGCAACGTATACAGCAGGAACATTCTTAAAAGAAGTACGTATTTCAGATGCACCTTTTATAGTTACAGCTGCATAGCAAACCGTTAAATTACTTAGCTTAAAAGCTCATAGGTTATTATAATCTGTGGGCTTTTTTTGTGGGAATCATCGTGATTAGTCTTCATGCGTTGACATGATTAGGCTCGGGTTACCGACCCGATTAAGCTTCGTACGTTAACCTGATTAGGCTCGGGTTACCGACCCGATTAGGCTTCGTGCGTTGACCTGATTAGGCTCGGGTTGCCGACCCGATTAGGCTTCGTGTGTCGACCTGATTAGGCTTGGGTTATCGACCCGATTATATTTTTGAGGTTATCAATAGCTAAAAGGTGTTGTTTTAACCTATAAAAAATGAAAGAACAGCCTATGCTAAAAAAACTACTTTCTATAAAAACTATATAGGCTATCTTTGAAAAAATCCTATTTTTACGATATGGACATAAAATTGACAGAACAAGAGAAGATAAAAATCTTAAATTCCGATGATATCTACGGAATAATGCAAAAAATATTACTTCGTGAAAGTAAGATAGACCAAAACCGTGAACACTTTTGGGTTATAGGGCTAGAAAACAACAACCGTATTCTTTTTATTGAGTTAATAAGCTTAGGTACTATCAATGCAACTTTGGTAGAACCGATGGAAGTTTTTAGTCTTGCGTTGCAAAAAAGAGCTGTAAAAATAATGTTATGTCACAACCACCCAAGTGGTGAGTTAACTCCGTCAGATAATGACAAAAACCTAACAGATAGGTTAATACAAGTGGGTATTATAGTAAATACACATGTAATAGACCATTTAATTATTTCTGATAAAAGCTATTTGAGTTTTGCTAATACGGGTCTTTTACAGGAGTTAGAGAAAAGCACTAAATATGTCCCTAAATATGTACTAGAACAACGTCTTAAAAAAGAGGCTTCTGAAATTGCTGAAAAGAATAAAGCAATTGAAATTGCCAAAGCTTTAAAAAGAAAAGGTGTTGATACAAGTACCATTGCAGATTCTACAGGTCTTACTATTGAAGAGGTAGAGAAGTTGCGTGTTAGGAGGGGGAGGTAGTGTTTGCTGTTATTGAAAGTTTGTAAACAACAAGCCATTCATCATGCGAAAAGCTTGTTGTTTTTTAGTTATAAAACAGAAAGTAAACTTTAAATGTGCTTTGATTTCCGTTGACCTACCTTATCTTATCTAAAATCATTTTCAATATCAGGTGAAGCATTAAATGGAATGCAAGCCTTAATGAAATGACCGATATAATCTATATCAGATTGTTCAATCCACATTCGTATGTTCTCTGTACTAGCCATTTGAATTAGATTGATTGTTAATATATGCTATTGCAACCTCTTCATTTTCCTCAATGGCAATTTCAACTGCTTTTTTTGCAACTTCTAATAAATGTTCACTCTGTTTCTTTAAAGAAAAACTTTGCTCAATTAATTCAGCTACAACATTCTGTTTTTCTATATCTATATTTGGTAGATATAATCCTCTTATAGTTGGTAAATCAGTATTCTGTCGAACGCTTGCCTGAGCAATATTTCTATATAAGTAGTATTTTTTTGCAACTTTTTGTATATATAGTCCAACAAAGCTCGGATTAAATAATTTAAAGTTAGATAATCTAGCTCTTATTGTAAAAGAAGCAAAAAGCCAGTTTTCTTCATTTCGTATCACACCTACATCTCCAACAGTTCCCATTTGAGATATAATTATGTCACCTTTTTTCGTAAAGTATTTATCAGGTAATTGTTCCGTGTTGACTAATCGATCTAATTTATCTTTTTTAATTTCAGTGTTTTTTAAATTCATACCTTTAATGTAAGGAATGCCATCGTCAGTTTTCGTATAGGGGCTAGTTGGTACAGTTCCATAATTTATATCAGAACAAATATCTTGTAGTAAAGTAAATCCATTACGCTTGATTATATTCTCGACCTCTTCATAAAATGGTTGATAATACTCTGCATCTAATCTGCCACTTGTTGCAAAACTATCTTTAAAACTTTTTATGTTTACGGGTTCTTTACTTGGTGTAAAATCTTGTAAGCCTATTTCTTTGAGTAGAAGGTTTTCTGCTTGGGTGTAGGTTTGTTTGGATTGAGCCGTTTTTTCTATAGAAGTTCTAAAAATATTTTCAATTACTAATTGAAATGAATTACTTGGTAAAAAAACGTCTAAAGTTTCTAAATCGCCAAGATTTAATCCTTTTTGTATTGCTCCTCTCTCTTTTCGTAATAGTAAGTCTTTACCATATTTTGTATTTATATATGTAAGAAGGTAAACAGAGTTTATTTTATTTGGTCTTAATACAGTGCTTTTACAACTGAATATTGCAGGCAAATCTTTTTTTGTTACTAATGCGGCATTTCCAATTGTACCTACAACAGAAACTAAAATATCATTTTCTTTTAGTGAATATTTAGATAATCTTTCATAATCTTCTTTTGGCATATATACATTATCATTATCTCTTATTTTCAAAGGTTTAACATCTTTACCTCTTATATAACGATAATTGGCTTCTTGTACATAATTATCTACAGTAAAAGCAGAACCAAAAGGACCAATAAGAAAGTTAGAAAGATTTTTTAAGCTTAAATTCTTTTTTGATTTTACTAGCTCCTCATATTTTAGAAAAGAAGGTTTGTAATATTCTGAATCTAATCTTCCGCTAAACTCTAGGTCAGATAATAGAACCTCACTAATTTCATGCCCTTTTAACAACTCATTATATCGAGTTTCGTTAAAAGGGCTGTTTACTTTCCCACAAACGACAGTTTTTCTTTTTTAGCAAATTCTATAAAGGCTTCTGCAATGCCGTCTTTGGTTAAATTATCGTGGTTAAATAAATCGTGCTTTACAATTAAATGTCCGTGCGTATCTAATAAAAATTCATCTAAGTTTTCTGGTGTTTCGTTGTAATGGTCTATGGGTTCAGCAACCATATCATTATCTGCATCTTTACTTACCGTTTTAGCATTTGGATAATCTTTTTTCTTAACAAAAATCTTTTCACCACTATTGTCTTTGCTAGGTTCTTGTTGTGTAGCAAAGAAGATTGGGTAATCTTCTTTTTTAGGGCACAATGTATCATCCCATTTTTGCACAAATAATACAGAGGTTTTAGTACCTGTATGCGGTTTAAATACGTTACCATGTAAACCAACAACTGCTAAAATTCTACATTTTTCGGCAATATAATCGCGTATAGCTTTATCAGAACTATTGTTAAATCTACCTTGTGGTAACACTACAGCCATTCTACCGCCTGGTTTCAAGAAGTCTAAATTACGCTCAATGAATAAAATATCTCTTCCAACTTTGGTTTGGTATTTTCCGTTTGGTTTTTTACCGAGTTCGTATTTTGCTAAAATTCTACTTTCTTTAATATCTCCTGCAAAAGGTGGGTTTGCCATTAATACATCAAAGTCAAAATCTCTATTGCTGTTTTTGGTAGTTCTTAACTTTCTTAGTTTTTTCCAACCTTCGTAATAGGTATCTTGCCATTGTTCGTCTTCTGTTTTTTCATCCCAACGTTCGTAATCTAAGGTGTTTAAGTGTAAAACGTTTGTTTGCCCATCACCCGCAATTAGGTTTAAGGTACGAGCCACACGAACTGCTTTTTCGTCAAAATCGATAGCAAAGACATTGTTTTGTACATAGTCTGTACATTCTACTGGTTTTTCTTCTGCTGTAAACAAATGGCTTTTAGGGATTCCTTTTTCTTTTAAAATTTGTTCCCAAACGTGAAAAATAGAATGTACAGGGAAACCACAACTACCAGCTGCTGTATCCATAACAGTCTCATGTACTTGTGGGTTCATCATTTTTACACACATATCAATTACATAACGTGGTGTAAAATATTGTCCTTTTTCGCCTTTACTACTTTTACCAATTAAATACTCAAAAGCTTCATCTACTACATCGAGGTTTGAATTGAAGAGTTTTACGTCTTGTAAAGAAGAAACACATACAGATAGGTGAGAAGGGGTAAGCATTATTTTGCTATCCTCTGTAAAAACGCCTTCCCATTTGTTTTTAGCATTCTCAAAAATTTCCTGTACTTTTTCTTTTAGTTCGGTTTCAGTATCTCCGTAATTTCTAAAACGTAAATGACGAGATTTGTTTCTGCCACTTTCCATTTCGTCATACAGCTTGGTAAAAATAAGTTTAAACAATTCTTCAAAAACATCTACACCAGCGTTTGCCAAAACTTCATCTTCCATTTCCAAAATCAAATCTTTCAATGATTTTTTCTCGGTAACTAGTTTGTCTTTTTTTACCAAATCATCTATCGTCCAACGCTCAGTTAAAATGTCTGATAACTTTTCTGTTGCGGTTGGAATAGCAGATAAATCTTCAAAATAATTTGGATCTTTTCTATGATAAAACGAAATTGAATCTCCATTACTCCAAACCCCAATTGGTGCTCCAGTTGCGTTACAATAAGATTTTAGTTGTTCTTTTCCGTCTTTAAGTTTGGGTTTCTTTAATTCAACCATTATGTAGATTGAACGCGTATCTTGTTTATCGAAAATAACAATGTCTGCACGTTTTTTCTCACGCCCAAAACTTACAGCATATTCTATCTCCATTCTATCAAAAGAATATCCATATTGCTCGTTTAAAACCATTAAATACAATTGTCTTACTGCTTCTTCTGGTTTTAATTGAATATCTTTTCTTCTAACCAAGCAAGTAACATAAGGCACTTCTTTTCCACGGACTTCTTTTAAAAAAATAGTTTTTTCTAAAGCTTCAATTTGATCTGTTGTGAACTGGGTTAGCTTATAGTTACTGTCTCTTAATATTTCGGTTAGTTTCATTTATTTGATAATATCTTTGTGTTCTATTAATTATTCTTTTGCTTTTACACTTAAGATTTTCGCAATCTTGTATAAGTATTCTAAACTTAACTAGTTTTATTTTGAATGTAAGAGTGTGTTATAGTATAACTCTTTATCAGTGGTTTAGTTTTAATCAATCTACTTCTTTTTCTGTCTACATACGGTATAAATGCGACTTTTTTAGAGCTAGCTAATATAACAAAAAAGGGTAATTGAATAGTTGGGTAAAAGAAAGTATAAACTGTTTTCTATAAAAAAAAGACTGCCCTTAAAAGCAGTCTTTTCAATTATATATGAAGTTGTTTTATTACGCTTTTTCTTGTCTACGTTCACAAGCTAATAAAGTGTTTTTTAATAGCATTGCAATCGTCATAGGACCTACACCACCAGGTACAGGTGTAATGTGTGATGCTTTTTCTGCTACTTCGTTAAAAGCAACATCACCTACTAATCTAAATCCTCTTTTCTTAGAAGGGTCAGCAACACGAGTAATTCCTACATCAATAATTACTACATCGTCTTTTACCATATCACCCTTTAAAAATTCAGGAATACCTATAGCAGCTACAATAATATCTGCTCTTTTAGTAACCTCTTTTAAGTTTTTGGTTCTACTGTGTGTTAGGGTAACCGTTGCGTTTCCTACTTTTCTTTTTTGAGAAAGTAAAATACTCATAGGGCTTCCTACAATATGACTACGACCAATAACTACGACATCTTTACCCGAGGTCTCAATATTGTAGCGATTTAACAATTCTAAAATTCCGAAAGGAGTTGCAGAAATGTAAGTTGGTAAGTTTAAGGCCATTTTTCCTACATTCATAGGATGGAAACCGTCTACATCTTTATCAGGGTTTACAGCCATTAATACCTTTTGTTCGTCAATATGATCGGGTAGGGGTAATTGTACTATAAAACCATCAATATCGTTATCAATATTTAAAATAGCAATTTCGTTTAATAATTCTTCTTCAGTAGTTTCTTCAGGAAGACGAATTAAAGTAGATTCAAAACCTACACGTTCGCAAGCTTTTACTTTTGCATTTACATAGGTTAAACTTGCTCCGTCATTACCTACGATAACCGCTGCTAAATGCGGTGTTTTTTTATCGTTTGCTTTTAATGCTGCTACTTCTAAAGCAATTTCTTCTTTAATGTCTGCTGATGTCTTTTTACCGTCTAGTAAAATCATTTGTGTGTGTTGTTGTATGTTATTCAGTGTGTTGTTGTTAATCAAAAAAGAAAAAAGAGAAGTCGACAAAACTTCTCTTTTTTTAATATTATCTCATGCCTTTCATCATTTGCATCATTTTTCTTCCGCCACCACCTTGCATCATTTTCATCATTTTGCTCATCTGATCGAATTGCTTCATTAACTGGTTAACTTCTTGTACCGAAGTTCCGGATCCTTTGGCAATTCGTTTTTTACGACTCGCATTAATAACAGAAGGAGTACTTCTTTCTTCAGGAGTCATAGAGTGTATAATAGCTTCAATTCCTTTAAAAGCATCGTCGTCAATATCAACATCTTTTAATGCTTTACCAGCACCAGGAATCATACCTACTAAGTCTTTCATGCTACCCATCTTTTTGATTTGATTGATTTGATTTAAGAAATCATCAAAACCAAACTGATTTTTAGCAATCTTCTTTTGTAATTTTCTAGCTTCTTCTTCATCGTATTGTTCTTGGGCACGCTCTACTAACGAAACAACGTCTCCCATTCCTAAAATACGATCAGCCATACGACTAGGGTGGAATACATCAATTGCATCCATTTTTTCACCCGTACCTATAAATTTAATAGGCTTGTCTACTACCGATTTAATAGATAAAGCAGCTCCACCACGAGTATCACCATCTAACTTAGTTAATACAACTCCGTCAAAATTTAATACATCGTTAAAGGCTTTGGCTGTATTTACAGCATCTTGCCCTGTCATAGAGTCAACTACAAACAATGTTTCTTGTGGACTTACAGCTTTGTGGATGTTAGAAATTTCTGTCATCATTTCTTCATCAACAGCTAAACGACCCGCGGTATCAATAATTACCACATTTTTACCGTTTGCTTTTGCATGCTTAATAGCATTTTGAGAAATTTCTACAGGATTTTGATTTCCTTCCTCAGCATATACTTCTACACCAATTTGTTCTCCAACTACACGTAGCTGATTAATTGCGGCAGGACGATATACGTCACATCCTACTAATAAAACTTGTTTAGATTTCTTAGTTTTAAGATAGTTAGCTAGTTTACCAGAAAAGGTTGTTTTACCCGAACCTTGTAAACCAGACATTAAAATTACAGTAGGTGAACCTCCTAAGTTAATACTAACGGTATCACCACCCATTAATTCGGTTAATTCATCCTTAACCAACTTTACCATTAATTGCCCAGGGTTTAACGTTGTTAATACGTCTTGACCTAAGGCTTTTTCTTTTACTGTTTTGGTAAAATTCTTTGCTATTTTAAAGTTAACATCGGCATCTAGTAAAGCTCTACGAACTTCTTTTAAAGTTTCCGCAACGTTAACTTCAGTAATTTTTCCGTGTCCTTTCAGCGTATGTAACGCCTTATCTAACTTTTCGCTTAAATTATTAAACATGTATCGGCTTCATTTTTTAGAGGCACAAATTTAGTTATTAGTTGTTAGTTTTTAGCAATTTGTTAGTAGATTTTTTCTACTTCATAGCATAAAAGTGTGCGATTTTTTACAATTAGTAAGAATAGTAGTCACTTTTTTTAGTTTTTATATTGGTAACAATACGAGTAAATGCTATAAATCATCCGTAAAATGTTTGCGACTTTTTTCTTGACTGAATTTTTCTTGATTGAAGTTTTTAGAAGCATTTTTAGGAATGGATAGCGATACCCATTTTTCGTTTTGTAGCATTTTGCCTAAAAATACAATTTGTCCGATGTGATATGGATAATGACAAATTTGACGGTTAATTGCTTCGGTTACTGTATGTCCTTGATTTCTTATGTAGATTATTTTTTCTAAATCATTTTCTTTTAAAGAGTTAATAGTGTTTAAAAAACAATCCCACCCTTTTTCCCAATAGGCTATCATTTCTTCTTTGGTTGAAAATGTATTTACAAACTCGTCATCTCTATTTCTCCATGATTTTTCTCCATCTTCAGTAAAAAAGTTGGTCCAGCGAGATAACATATTACCCGCAATATGCTTTGCTATCACAGCAATAGAGTTGCTTTCTTGATTATATTGATAAAATAGTTCTTCTTGGGTAAGTTGATTAAAAGTTTTATCGCCTAAACTTTTATAGTAGGTTATTTGTTTTTTGATACTTTCTAAATAGGAGTTTTGCATGGCATAATTTTTTTTAAAAAAAAGACTGGTTGAAAACCAGCCTTAATTTACAATTTTATTTTTTAGGAATAAACTCTAAAGCAACTCCATTAATACAGTGGCGTTTGCCAGTGGTTTCTTTAGGTCCATCGTTAAAAGAGTGTCCTAAATGTCCGCCACAAGTATTACATTTTAATTCTGTTCGAGCATATCCTAGTTTATAATCTGTATCTAGTTCCACATTTCCTTTAATAGCTCTATCAAAAGAAGGCCATCCGCTACCTGAATCGTATTTGTTTTCAGATTTATATAGTGGGGTTTTGCAAGCTGCACAAACATACACTCCCTTTTTTTTGTTATAGTTTAAAGAACTTGAGTTGGGGCGTTCTGTACCAGCTTCTCTAAGCACATAATACTGTTTTGGAGTTAATAACTTTTTCCACTCACTGTTGGTTTTGTTTATTGCGTACTTTTTCTTGTTTTGAGCATTTACAGTAGTACTAACTGTTATTGCTAAAAGAAATAAAACAACTAATTTTCTCATGGTTCTTTACTTATAAAATCAACAATTTTGGAAGCTACTTTTGGATTACGAAGAATTCTGGTGTGTCCTAAGCTTTCCGTAATTAAAAGTTTTCCATTCTGTAAGTTTTGACGTATTGCTATAGCACAACTTACATCAACATCGCCATCAAATGAATCATGAACAACTAGAGTAGGTATTTTTACATTTTTAGCCTTTATGCTTGAGGAGTGTGTATCAATATCTCGTTGCCATTTTTTATCAAACAGGCGTTTCATTTTATGAGCAATAACTGGTTTTACTTGTAAACTCTTAGTAAAGTTTAAAATAACATCCGATATTTTATCAGCTGCTCCAACAGTAACCAATTTGTTAACAGCAAAATTTTCTGAAAGAGCGTTATACAAGCATACTCCACCAAAAGAGTGCCCTATAGCAGCATCAAAAGGTCCAAATTGTTTGTTGAGTTCAGTAATGGTTTCTAAGAACTCTGGCATTTCGGTAGTTTTTCCTGTAGACTTACCATGGGCAGGTCCGTCAAATGAAATAACCATATAGCCCTTTTCCAATAGTTTGTCAGCAATCATATATAATTGAGTGCTTCTTCCTGCCCAACCATGTACCCATAATACTTTTTTAGTTGAGTAACCATATGATAGTACTTGAATCTCTTTTGAGATGGATGGCACATTTATTGTTTTTTTTTGAGCACTCTCTAACATTACTTTTTCTCTCTTAGGAATGGGAAAATTAACAGGAGTTGTAAAAAGCCTTGCACCAAATTTAGCTGCTTTATTAATAGATATAAACTGCAAAGCCTTAGCTGAAAGGATAACAGGTTTAGGAATTTTAATACTTGGTAAAGCTGTTTTTGAATGCGTAAAATTCATGAATTAGTTTTTAAGATAAAGATAGAATTTGTAGCTTTAAAGACATAATATATTATCAAGTTTGTGACAAATAAGTTAATTTCGTGTCATAAAAGATACAACCAAGAACATAGAATTTTAAACTATTGAACAATGAAAAAAATTATAGCCCTAACATTTTTAGCTGCTTTTTTAGTAGAGTGTAGCACTGTGCCAATTACGGGAAGAAAAAGATTAAATTTTGTAAACGATGCTCAAATCTTACCAGCAAGTTTTGCGCAATACAAAGGGTTTTTAGAAGAGAATAAACTATCTACTAATACTGCTAAAACAAATGAGATTAGACGTGTAGGAAAGAATATTTCTACAGCTGTAGATCGTTTTATGCGAGCTAATGGTATGAAAGCAGAAGCAGATGCTTATGAGTGGGAATTTAATTTAGTTGAAGATAAAACTGTAAATGCATGGTGTTTACCTGGTGGAAAAGTAGTTTTTTATACAGGAATTTTACCAATTTGTGCTAATGAAGATGGTATTGCTGCTGTGATGGGGCATGAGGTAGCCCACGCGTTTGCAAAACACGGACAAGAACGTATGTCTACAGGTCAATTACAACAATTAGGAGGAGTTGCTTTAGCCTTAGGTACTCAAAATAGTGAAAATGCTGAAATGTGGAATATGGCTTATGGTTTAGGAACGCAAGTAGGGGTAATGTTACCATTTAGTAGACAACATGAAACAGAAGCTGATAAATTAGGATTAGTTTTTATGATTATGGCAGGATATAAAGGAGAAGAAGCTGCAGAAGTATGGGTACGAATGAGTGAACGCTCAGGAGGAGGAGCTCCACCAGAGTTTATGAGCACACATCCATCTAATCAAACTCGTATTCAGACTTTAAGAAATTTTTTACCAGAGGCTAAAAAATTAGCAGCAAAATACAACGTGCCTGCGAGTAAATAAGATTGATAAATTATAGTATATTGCAAACCGTTCATGTTAAATGAGCGGTTTTTTTATTATAATTTATATGTACAAAATAGGAGATAAGAAGTTAATTAATGGGTGGGCATTTTACGATTGGGCCAACTCAGTATATTCATTGGTAATTAGCACTGCTGTTTTTCCGTTGTATTACAGCGGAGTAACCGAAGGTAAAATTGTAAGCTTTTTAGGAATGGACTGGGAGCATCCAGATAGTTTATATAGCTATGCATTGTCTTTTTCGTTTTTAGTAGTAGCTTTTATTTCTCCAATATTGTCGGGTATTGCAGATTATACAGGAAGTAAGAAAAAGTTTATGAAGTTTTTCTGTACACTAGGATCATTGTCGGTAATGAGTTTGTACTTTTTTGATGGAATTGATACTGTATGGATAGGGATTTTATTTACTGTTTTAGCAAGTATAGGTTTTTGGGCGAGTTTGGTGTTTTATAACGCTTATTTACCTGAGGTAGCACATCCAGAACAACAAGATAGAGCCAGTGCCAAAGGTTTTGTGTATGGGTATATTGGTTCTGTTATTTTGCTACTAATTAACTTAGCGATGATTATGTTTCCTGAAACTTTAGGGATTAGTGCAGGAATGGCGTCTAGAATTTCTTTTGTCATGGTAGGTTTATGGTGGTTAGGGTTTGCTCAAATAACCTTTAAACGATTACCTGGTAACGTGTATAATAAAAAGCCTGAAAAAGATTATATATGGAAAGGGTATAAAGAGCTACAAATTGTAATAAAAGAGGTGTTAAATTATCCAACGTTAAAACGTTTTTTAATTTCTTTTTTCTTGTTAAGTATTAGTGTACAAACTATTATTTTAATGGCAGCTATTTTTGGTTCTTCGGAATTAGGCTTGTCATCTACGAGTTTAATAATTACCATTTTATTAGTACAAATAGTAGCAATTATAGGAGCGATTTTATTTTCAAGGTTTTCAGAAAAATGGGGAAATATCACAGCTTTAAAAGTAACTATTGTAGTATGGATGTTAGTTTGCTTCTGTGCTTTTATGTTAGATAAATCTCAAGAGTATGTAGCTATCTATTTTTATGGATTAGGAGGTTTATTAGGGTTGGTACAAGGAGCTATCCAAACCTTAACTCGTTCTACGTATTCTAAGTTATTACCAGAAACAGAAGATCATGCTACCTATTTTAGTTTTTATGATGTTACTGAAAAAATAGCAATTGTTTTAGGAACTGCTGTGTATGGAGCATTAAATGCAATTACAGGCTCTATGCAATGGAGTGTATTGTGTTTAGCAATTTTCTTTTTAGCTTCATTTATTATTTTAAGTACACTTAAAAAGACAAAATATGTAGTATAAAATTGTGTGTAATATTAGCTACACAAATAATACTTAAAACTATTTTAAAATAAGATTAAGGAATTTTTTGGCTATCGCCCTGCGATTAAAAAGGAGCAGGAGAAGTAAAACTCACTTGTTTTTTTGAAGTAGGATGTACAAATGTGATTTTTTCAGCATGTAAGTACAACCTATCTGCTTTCCTTCCGTATAAATCATCACCTACAATAGAAGTGCTTAGTCCCAAATTATGTGCAGCATGCACACGTAATTGATGAGTGCGTCCAGTTACTGGATAAAAGTATACTTTAGTTTTAGTACCTATATCTTCAATTGTTTTCCATTTAGTAAGTGCCTTTTTACCGTGTTGGTAACAAACAAGCTGTTTAGGGCGATCATTTAAATCTACTCTGAGAGGCAGGTCTATTTTTCCTTTATCTTCTTTTAAAATACCATCTAATAAAGCAACATAACGTTTTTGTATGGTTTTATTAATGAATTGTGCTTGTAAGTCTTTGTAAGTTTCTTCGCTTTTAGCAATTAATAAGAGACCAGAGGTAGACATGTCTAACCGATGTACTACTAACGGACCTGTAGCATTTGGATATAACTTTTGAATACGACTAAACACAGAGTCTTTTATTTCTTTTCCAGCTACTGATAATAACTCATGTGGTTTGTTGATTACTAACAAATCTGAATCCTCATAAATAATTGTAATTTCTTTTTCCTCTTTTAATTGTGCTTCTAACGGATTCTTATCAATAGAAACTCCTTGTAACATATGCGTTAGAATAGGTTTGCATTTCCCTGTGCACGCAGGATAAAAATATTGATGTTTTCTTATGGAAGTCTTCAAAGGTTTCCCCCACCAAAATTCAGCCATACAAATAGGTTTTAATTGGTATTTATATGCGTGTTGTAATAGTTTTGGTGCACAACAATCACCGGCACCAGCAGGAATGTTTTGGGTGGAGTTTGTAAAAATATCTAATAAGTTTTTAGTTTCTCCTCGATAGTTAAGAAAAGCATACTTTTTAAATATTTCTTGTTGTGCCCAAGCTGAAAGGTTTGTGCGTTGCTGTTTCAACTCCTCAATTTGATGTTGCTTTACTTGGTACGCTTTTTTTGATGTTGCTATTTTATCGTTTAAATACACTTGATATTCGCGTAAGTAAAACTCTTCATTTATATTTAACTGATTGTCTTGTTGCCCTAGTTTTTTTCTAAGTTTTCTCCGTTGTTTAATTTTTGATTGTTCTTCAGCTAAAAGCTTTTCGTGCAGTTGTTGCGTTTTTTGATATGCTTTTTTTGTTTCAATAAAATTAGAGGAGCTTTCTAGACTTTCTATTTTATGGGTTAACTCATTAAGTCGTTCTTCTGTTGTAAGGTAGAATTCATTTTTATCTAAAATATCAAAAACAGGTGGAACAAAATGTTTGTGTTGTGTGCTCTCAGCAAGTTTACCAGAGAATGCAGCTAAATAGCCTAAGGTTCCATTTTTATCTTGCACGACTAAGACTCCAAACATTTTTCCAAGTGAGTTGGCATCCTCAGGATTTTTAATTCCAAAGTTGTGCGAAAAATCAGTTTGATTTGTTAAATATTCTTGCAATTCCTCAGTGGCTATTTGGGCTAGAGTATGAGGTGTATAATTATAAGGATAATCGAATTTTTCAGGTAATTCAATAGTAGAAACATTCGAAGAGAAAGAAATAATTTTAGTCATAATCAATTGCCTATGGACTAGTTTACGAGGTATTCAAAGGAAATTAAGCTCTTAGCTATCCTGTGATTAAAAAGAAAAAGTGTTGCTTTCACAACACTTTAAACGATTAGTTTCTATAAATTTTATCGTATAAGTCTTTATACATTTCTTTGATAATGTTTCGTTTCATTTTCATGGTAGGGGTAAGCTGTCCTCCATCAATAGACCATTCTTCTTCGGTTAATTCAAACTTTTTAATAGTTTCCCATTTACCAAACTTAGTATTGGCATAATCTACTTCTTCTTGAATACGTTCTATTACTTTAGGGTTGCTTACCAAGTCTTTATTATCTCCTACGGTAACGTTATGTCTTTGTGCCCATTCACGTACAAACTCAAAGTTTGGTTGAATAAATGCAGCAGCCATTTTTTCGCCTTCACCAATAACCATCACTTGTTCAATAAAGCGAGATTGTTTTAATTGACCTTCTAATAATGGTGGAATAATATATTTACCACCTGAGGTTTTAAACATTTCTTTGGTACGTCCGGTTATTTTTAGGAATCCATCTTCACTTAACTCTCCTTTATCACCTGTATGGAAATATCCATTTTGTAATGCCTCAGCAGTTTTTTCAGGATCTTTGTAATATCCTTGCATTACGTTTGGTCCTTTTACTAAAATCTCTCCATTATCGGCTATTTTAACCTCTACACCATCAATCAATCTACCTACAGTTCCTAATCTAAAACCTCCATCACGCATATCGTTTACAGCAATTACAGGAGAAGTTTCAGTAAGACCATAACCTTCCATTACAGGCATTCCAGCAGCTGTAAATACTCTAGTTAAACGTGGTTGTAATGCAGCAGAACCAGAAACCATTATTTTTAATTCTCCACCTAAGGCAGCTTGCCATTTAGAGAAAATAAGTTTTTTAGCAATGCTTAGTTTCTTTTCATACCACCATCCGTTAGCTCCATAAGGTTCATATTGTAAACCTAATTCTATAGCCCAAAAGAATAATTTCTTTTTAATACCTGTTAAGTCAGCTCCCTTGGCATAAATCTTATCGTAAATTTTTTCATATAACCTTGGAACAGCAGTCATTACATGCGGCTTTATTTCTTGAGCATTTTCACTCAATTTGTCAATAGCCTCAGCAAAATAAATAGAAATACCACAGTATTGATATAAATACAAAATCATACGTTCAAAAATATGGCAAACAGGTAAGAAGCTTAAAGCTCTACCTTGACCATATTCTAACGGAACACGTTTTTCACTGCTCAGTACATTTGAAACTACATTTTTATGACTTAGCATTACTCCTTTTGGACGTCCTGTTGTTCCAGAAGTGTAAATTAAGGTAGCTAAATCATCAGTTTTAATAGCATTTTTACGCTCTTCAACTTCATTCTGATTGCTTTCATCCTTTCCTAAATCTAAAACTTCCTGCCAGCTTTTTTCTCCTTGGATATCATCAAAAGTAAAAACTTCTTTAAGTTCTGTATTAGCTTTTATTTGATTAAGCTTTTCTAAAATTGTATCATCAGAAACAAAGCAATAAGTAGCTTCAGAGTGGTTTAAAATATATTCGTAGTCTTCTTTAGAAATAGTTGGATAGATAGGAACGTTTTGAGCACCTGTTTGTAATATTCCAATATCACAAACATTCCATTCAGTTCTATTATTAGTTGAAATTACAGCGATTTTATCATTAGGTTGTACACCTAATCGTAACAAACCTCTACTTATAGCATTGGCTTGTTTAATATATTCACTTGTTGAAATAGATTGCCATTTTCCATCTTTTTTAGTGGTAAATGCTTTATCTAATTTATAATTTTCTTGTTGATAATAAGGAAAGTCAAAAAGACGCGTAATTTCAATCGACATATGTTCAAATTTTTGGGCTTTGCAAAGTATGAAAAATACCCCGATTGCACAAGTTGTAGTTTACTGGTTGATTTATTGAGGATTATATATTTTTTGATGCAAACTATTGTATTTTTCTAAGATTATTTTTCGTCTCATTTTCAATGTCGGAGTTAAATGACCAGAATTGGTCGTCCATTCATCGGGAGTTATTTCAAAACGTTTTATTTGTTCCCATTTCCCAAATTTTTCATTGCAAATATCAATTTCTTTTTGAATTCGTTTGAGTAGTTTCTCATCTGTAGTAATATCCGCAATTGTATGGTTGTGTCTTTTTGACCATTCTTGAACAAATTCGAAAGCAACTTGAATTAATGCAGCTGGCATTTTTTCGCCTTCACCAATCACCATAACTTGCTCTATAAAACGTGATTTTTTTAACTCACTTTCTAAGATAGCGGGAGCTATATATTTACCTCCAGAGGTTTTAAAAATTTCTTTTTTTCTATCAGTAATTTTTAAAAATCCTTCATTGTCTAGTTCTCCAATGTCTCCTGTATGGAAATAGCCATTTATAATTGATTCGTTAGTTTTTTCTGAATCTTTATAGTAGCCCATCATTACATTAGGACCTTTCACTACGATTTCTCCATCCTTAGCTATTTTTACTGTTACGTTTTCAATTACCTTTCCAACAGTCCCTATTTTAAAGCCGTTGTTTCTCATATCGGTAACAGAAATTGCAGGAGAGGTTTCGGTAAGCCCATAGCCTTCAAAAACAGGGATTCCTGCCGCAGTGAATATTCTTACAAGTCTGGCTTGAGTAGGTGCACTCCCCGCTAACATGAACTCTAAATTTCCTCCTAAGGCTTCTTTCCATTTAGAAAAAATAAGTTTGCGTGCTATAGAGAGTTTGAATTCATACCACCAACCGTTTGCATTATAAGGTTGGTAATCTTCCCCTAATTGTAATGCCCAAAAGAACAGTCGTTTTTTTAAACCTGATAGATTACTTCCTTTATCTACAATTTTATCAAAAACCTTTTCGAGTAATCGTGGTACAACCGCCATAAAATGAGGCTGAATTTCCCGTAAATTATCTCCAACTTTATCAATACTTTCAGCAAAATGAATTTCGAAACCCATATATTGACAATAATAAGATGCAGCACGCTCAAAGATGTGACATATTGGTAAGTAGCTGATTACTCTTTTTTGATTTCCTTGTAAATCGAGCCTTTTTCCAACAGCAAAAACATTGCTAACTATGTTATTATGAGAGAGCATTACTCCTTTGGGTGTACCTGTGGTACCTGAAGTATATATAATGGTGGCTAAGTCAGATGGTTTTACAATCCCTTTTAATTCTTCAACTTTTGGTTCAAGTGTTTCATCATTACCAATATTTAGAAAGGAACTCCAACTGTAATCTGTTTCTAATTCTTCAAAAGTAAACACTTTTTTAAGTTGTGTTTGTCCTTGAATTTTGATTACTTTTTGATAGAGTTCATCATCAGAAACAAAGCAGTACATACTATCTGAATGGTGTAAGATATACGCGTAGTCTTTTTCAGAAAATGTAGGGTATAAAGGAACATTGACAGCGCCTATTTGCATAACACCAATATCTAACAAATGCCATTTGGGTTGATTTACAGAAGTAATCACAGCTATTTTATCTCCTGGTTTTACTCCAAGGTTTAGTAATGCCTTACTTATGGTATTAGCGTCTTCAATGTATTTTTGTGTAGAAATACTTTTCCATTCATTATTCTCTTTAGAAACAAGGCAATCTTGTTGCGGATAGTTTTCTAGCTGATGATATGGAAAATCAAAAAGGCGTGTAATTGTTGAAGATATATGCATACAAATGGTTTTGTTGATGCATAAATCTATAAAAAATAAAAGACAATTATTAAAAAAATACGCAGCCTTGATTAATTATACAGTTTGCTAACCAAACTCTTATAAGTTTGCCCTATTGGAACTTTTTGTTCTTGAATTATAATACGATTACCTTCTATAAATTTAATTTTATCAATAGCAACGATAAATGATTTGTGTACTCTTAAAAATTGGTTGGGGTTTAACAGAGATTCATAATGAGAAATCTTTTCATGACTCACAATCATTTCATCTATTAAAAATAGCTTTGTGTAGTTTCCGTAAGCTTCTATAAATAATAAATCACTTAAATCAATTTGATGGTATTTTTTATCTCCCTTGATAAAAAATCGGGTATTGGCTTGACTTGCCTTTATACTTTCTATGTGGGGTGTTTGGGTAGACACAGTATCTGATACTTTATTAACAGCTTTTACCAAACGATCAAAACTAAAAGGTTTTAAAAGATAGTCCACAACATTGAGTTCAAATCCTTCAAGAGCATATTCTTTGTAGGCAGTAGTGATAATGGTTTTAGGTGGGGTTGATAGCGTTTTTAAAAAATCTAAACCTTTTAATTTGGGCATGTTTATATCTAGAAACATGAAATCAACGGTATGTTCATTTAAAAACTGGATAGCCTCCATAGCATTGTAGCAGCTTTTTTCTAATTGAATATGAGGTAGCATACTACAAAATTCTGTTATAATTTCATGAGCTAAAGGTTCATCATCAATAATTATATATTTAAGCATGCTTTGGTATTTTTAACTGTGTTTTATAGATGTTTTTTTGAGAACTAATATTTAGCTCATGTTGTTGATTGTATAACAAAGATAATCTTCGTTTTAGGTTTTGTAATCCAATTCCTTTAGAATTATTGAGTTCATTGGCATCAAAATTGTTTTCTATGTCAAAGTAAATAAAATTATTGTCTTCATATAAATTGATATGAATAAAAGCATTTTCAGCTAGTGTTTCTATACCATGTTTAAAGGCATTTTCAAGTAAGATAATATATAATAGAGGAGGAACATTATAGGTAGTATCAATATTATGATTGAAGGTTATTTCTACTGACTTTTTGTAACGAATTTTATGAAGTTCGATGTAATTATTTAGGTATTCTATTTCTTCCGAAATTTTTACTTTTTCTTTTTCTCCATCATAAATGGTATAACGCATCATGTCAGATAGTTTTAAAATAACTTCTGGAGCTTGGGGTGAATTTTTGACTGTCAGTGCGTATAAGTTATTGAGAGTGTTGAAGAAAAAATGAGGGTTTATTTGAGTTTTTAGCAATGCTAATTCTGTTTTAGATTTTTCCTTTTTTAACTCTTGTACCCATTTCCATTGTTCAAAAATCCAAAGAACAAAGAAAATAGGAATGGGTAAAAAGAATATATAAAAAGGAGTTTCTTCTTTTACTTTTAAATAGGCTTCCAAATCACCAGAAAACAACCTGAGGTATAAAAAGTAGATAAGTAAAGGGGTATACAAAAAGACAATAAACTTCCAATACTTTTTTATGAAATTAGGAACTAAAAAATAAGCCAAACCAAACCAAAAAATCATTAAAGAAATGAAGGTGATTGGATTGTCTGGAAGCTTCATGTAAGAATCATAAAGTACTGTAAAAAAAAGTAGTACAAAAAGAGAAGTAATACCAATTACAGCTTTCTTTTTTCTTTTTAAGTATTGATAATTATGTATGGGCAAAGCAATGACTAGTGCCCAAAAAGCAGTAATTACAATAACCTCAACAGGTTGGTCTCTTGGAATATTAAGAAAATTAAGATAATCCAATAGAATGAATACTGGAATTATAATTAGAAGTCCAATAAAAAAGGCTTTGTATTTCTTTAAAAGTTCAATCATACTTCAAAATTACTCATGTAAAACTGTTCTCACAATTATATTGATAAACACTATTGTTTTTGAAATGAACAAAGAGATTTTTTAGATGAATTTTGGTTAGTAATTAAATATACATTGTGTGAGTTAAAAACAAGAGAATACGTCATTTTTAATTTATTTAAAAGGAAAGGGAGTAGAGATTTGTTGTAAATAAAACAAATCTTACATGAATACATTAACTATAACAAACCTTACCAAAACATATCCTAACGGAGTTAAGGCATTAAACGGAATCAACTTAAAAATTTCAAACGGAATGTTTGGCTTGTTAGGTGCTAATGGAGCAGGTAAGTCTTCTTTAATGCGTACCATAGCTTCTTTACAAGAACCCTCTTCAGGAAAAATTGTATTTAATGATTATGACGTTATTAACAAACCTGAAGAAATACGAAAATACTTAGGGTATTTACCTCAAGAGTTTGGTGTATATCCTAAAGTATCTGCCGAGAAATTATTAGACCATTTAGCAATTTTAAAAGGGATTACTAATAATACTGAACGCAAAAACCAAGTAGCTTCATTATTACAACAGGTAAACCTATATCAGCACAGAAAGAAAGCGATACATACTTTTTCAGGTGGTATGCGACAACGTTTTGGTATAGCACAAGCTTTATTGGCAAACCCTAAATTAATTATTGTAGATGAACCTACTGCTGGTTTAGATCCAGAAGAAAGTAATCGTTTTTTAAATCTTTTAAGTGAAATAGGAGAGAATGTGATTGTCATCTTATCTACTCACATAGTAGAAGACGTTCGAAACTTGTGTACGAAAATGGCAATATTATCGGAAGGTCAAATCATTTCACAAGGAAATCCAAAAGAATTAGTAGCGAGTATTCAAAACAATATTTGGACAAAAATCATAGCTAAAAATGAAATTGAGCACTATAAAAAACTGTACGATGTTATTTCAACCAAATTAGTCGCAGGTGAGACGCAAATAAGAGTTTTTTCTAAAACTATTTTATCAAATGGCTTTGAAAGAATTATTCCAAATTTAGAAGATTACTACTTCACAACATTGTTTCACCATAAAAAAGCCTAAGCTATGTTTAAGAAATTATTACAATTTGAAATTTATTATCAATTAAAACAACGTGCATTTCCTTTATTTGCATTACTGTTTTTAGGACTAGGATGTTTTATAGGAAGCCAAGGACATGCTCCTACAGGAGTTAATTTCAATGCTGTTTATCAAGTTTACTTTCATACAGGACTTTTTACCTTAGGGAGCGTTTTTATCATCATGTTTTTTACGGTAACAGCTACCATAAGAGACAAACAGCATCATATGGAAGGCTTAATTTATAGTTCTTCAATAACAAAGCAGAATTATTTCTGGAGTCGTTTTTTAGGGACTTTTATCTTTAGTGTCTTGGCTTTTTCTCCTTTTATAATAGGATATATACTTGGAAACTACTTTTCTAGTTTAGATGAGGAAAGATTGGGGGCTTTTAGTTTACTTAATTATATACAGCCTTGGTTCTATATAGTACTGCCTAATATTTTTATATGTACTTCTTTAATATTCTCTGTGAGCATATTTACCAAAAATAGCATTGCAACCTACGCAAGTGCTGTATGTATTTATATGTTATATTTTGTGAGTTCTATTTTCTTAAACTCACCTTTGTTAGCACAATCTATTCCAGCGTCACCAGAGATGATGTCAGTAGCAGCAATAGCAGATTCTTTTGGAGTAGCCGCTTTTTTTGAGCAAACTCAATATTGGACAGCCTATCAAAAAAACACGCAGTTACTTTCTTTTTCGGGGTTGTTTTTATTGAATAGAGCTCTATGGATAGCTTTTTCTTTAGGAATATTGTTCCTCACTTACAAGAGTTTCTCTTTTAGGAAAATGATGAAGAAAGTAAAGAAAGAAAAAACACTAAAAAATGAGACAAAACAATTAATTTCTTATAAACCAATAAAAGGTGTATACAATTTTAAAGCACAAATAAAGTCGCTTTTGTCTTTGATACGACTAGAATTAAATAGTGTGTTTAGAAGCTTACCTTTTTTAGTAATTGTAGCTATGTGGTTGCTAATTGTTTTTTCTGAACTGTATGCAAACGTTGTAGAAGGACGCGAATATGGGGTTAGTATATATCCTTTAACAAATCAGTTGATAGAACTTATAACAAGTCCGTTAACTCTTTTTGGACTCTTATTACTAATTTTTTATGGTTCAGAGATTGTATGGAGAGAACACAGTATGAATTTTAATTTAATCATAGATGCTACTCCAGTAAAAAACTGGGTGTTTTTTGTAGCTAAGCTTATTAGTTTATTATTACTGCCCATGCTATTAATAGTCCTAGGTGTGTTCATTTGTATTACTTTTCAGGTAAGTTTAGGTTTTACAAGTATAGACTTTGTAATGTATGCTTCTGTATTTTATTATTATGGGATGCAATTAATTGTATATGCTATGTTGTCCATATTTGTAAATGGCATCGTTAAAAGTAAGTATGTAGGAATGGGAGTTTTTGGTTTGTTGGTTATTGTTACGATGAAAGCAAATCTTATAGGTTTAGAACACCCTTTAACAAGTATAGGTTTTATGCCAAGAGTGAATTTTGGAGACATGACTATGCATAACAGTAATACTACACAGTTTAATCACTTATCCATATACTGGCTAAGTTTGGGGACGCTTTTAGGTTTAATAGCCTTTAAACTATGGAACAGAGGAATAATAAAAGACTTTTCGTATAAAATAAAACAATTGAAAGAAAAGAATAATCGAATAGGTAGCGTACTGTTTTTAAGCTTTCTTTTAGTAGCTGTAGGAGCGGGAAGTTTGGTATTCTACAACACTAATATTGTTTCAGACTATCAAACCGATAACGATTACTTAAATTTTAGTGAAAATTATGAACGGACGTATAAACAGTATGAGACATTAGAAAAGTTATATCCAGTTTCTCAAAAAACGACAGTAGCCATTTTTCCAAAGGAAAGAAAGTATACTATCAAAGCAAATTATGTTTTAAAGAACAAAAGTGATAAAGCATTATCTAAATTATTAATAACAGAGAGAATCCCAGTAAAACAGCTCAATATAGAAAACACTCGTTTGATGGTAAAAGATACGGTGAATGGAGCCTATGTGTTTGAGTTTAAGAAGAAGTTACAACCTAATGATTCAGTACAATACACATTTACTATAGAGAAAGAAGTGAAAGGATACGAGGAAGATAAAAGTATTGTTCACAACGGAACCTACATTACATCTAGAAATTTTGAACCTATCATAGGATATGCTGCTGGATTTGAAATTGCTGACAGAACTGAACGTAAAAAGAGAGGTTTACCAGAAAGAAAAGACGAAGATAATTCAGACGCCCACATAGCCCTAGAAGATATTAAAATTGAAAAGGTACAATTTGAAACGGTTGTATCTACTAGTAACGATCAAACGGCTATAAGCTCAGGAGAATTGATACGAACTTGGTCAGAGAATAATAGAAACTATTATCACTACAAATCAAAAGGTGAAATATTTCCTATAGTAGCTTACTTTTCTGCAAAATATGAAACTCAAAAAACAACACACAAAGGAATAGCAGTAGAACAATATTACAATCCTAGTCATAATTTTAATATCAATACAATAGAAAATAGTACGAAAGAAGCCCTAGCATATTGCCAAGAAAACTTTGGTTCATACAATTTTAATCACGTTCGTATAGCAGAAGTACCTTCGCATTGGGGATTTGGTGGATTTGCACATCCAGGAGTTATTAGTATGACTGAAGATCGTTTGTATTTGTCAGATATACGAGATGAAAACAAATTTAATTTGGTAGCTAAAAGAACGATTCATGAAGTGGCTCATCAATGGTGGGGACATACGTTAACAGCCAAACCAGTAGCAGGTGGTTCTTTATTAGTAGAAGGACTAGCTAAATATACAGAAGGAGTAGTATTAGAAAAGATGTACGGAAAGCGCGCTTTGTATGAGTTAGCTGAAGATGCACGTCGAAGGTACTTTTTAGGAAGAGCATTTGGCGGAAATATGGAACCTCCAATTTATAAAGTACAAGAAGAAGGTTATATTTCTTATGGTAAAGCTTATACAATGTTGATGGCATTGAGAGATTTAATAGGAGAGAAGCAAGTAAATAAGGTATTGAAAAATATGACAGAAAAGCATCGATTAGATAGCACCCCTAAAGCACATACAATAGAATTACTTGAAGAAATATATAAGATTACTCCCGAAGAATATCACCAATTGGTAAATGATTGGTTTAAAAGGGTAATAACTTATGATATAGCTGTAGAAAAAAGTTTGTGTAAGAAGTTATCTGATGGAACTTATGAAGTTAAAGCAACCATAAAAGCGAAACGATTTGAAACATTATCAGATGGAGATATTAAAGAAATAGGGATTAATGAGCCTATTAAAATAGGAATCTTTACAACCCATCCTTCACTAGTAAAAGACAACAATACTGTGTTATTTTATGAGTCTAAACAATTGACTAAAGAACTTACTGAAGTCCTATGTATAGTAAATGAAAAACCTAATTATATTGCTATAGATCCTTACGGAACTAGAAATGATGAAAATTTAGTAGATAATGTGGTAGAGCTTTAATTTTAGTTAAAGTATTTATAAAAAAAACTCAAATGTTAATTATTTGGCAATCATATTTTTACATTTGAGTTTAAACTTTTACCAAATGACTAAACATATTACGCTATTACTCACTTTATTTTGTACCCTTTATTCATTTTCTCAAACACAAGATAGCAAAGTTACCATAGGAACTAATTATACTATTAAATCAACTATTTTAAATCAAGATAGAGAGATTCAGGTTTATTTACCCGATAGTTATACTAATTCAAAAGAGGAATATCCTGTTTTGTATATTTTAGACGGTCAGTGGTTTTTTATCAATGGTGTAGCTATTCAGAAATCATTGAGAACACCTGGAGCAATTCCAGAAATGATTATTGTAGGAATAAAAAATGAAAATCCTTTAAGAAGAACATTATTTAATGGAGAGAGACAAAAGTTTACCTCTTTTTTAAAAGACGAAGTAATCAAATTTATAGATGATAAATTTAGAACTACGAACGAACGTGTTATTTATGGTTGGGAGGCTGCTGCATATTATATAAGTAAACTCATTTTAGAAGAAAAAGACTTATTTCAAGGAGCAATTATAACGGATGGAGGCTATGCTTCTGAAAAGCTAGTTGAAAGTTTTGAATCAGATAGTGATGTATATTTATACATAGCAAATTCTAAAAGAGATATATATTATATTGAATCTACGGAAGAGTTTAATAAAATATTAAAAAAACACAATCCTGAAAATTTACTTTGGAAGTATGAGTTATTTAATGATGAGGTACATGAAACAATGCCACATTTGGCTATGTACAAGGGAATCATGTATTATTATCATAACTACGATTCATTGGTGTTTGAAAGTATTGAAGCTTATGAAAAAGCAGGAGGGGTTCCTTATCTAAAATCTTATTTTAAGGAAAGAGCTAAACGTTTTGGAGGTGATGGTAGAATAGATAACAGCACAAAAAATGCATTGATATGGTTGGCGTGGAAACGTGATAACTTTAAATACTTTAGTTTTTTTATGGAAGAATTTAAAGATGTTTTAGAAACTAAAAGATATCAAAGTGCGTATTGGCAAAATAGGCTGGGGCAGTTTTATTTAAAGTACAAGGATTATAAAAATGCCAGTAAGTTTTTTGAAAAGGGAATAAAAGACTATCCAAGCTCTCAATTTGACGAAGTTATGAAAGAAGGCTTACAAGAAGCAAAGAGTAAATTGTAAATAAAGAACTATATAGAAATTTAAAATGCCTCATATTTGAGGCATTTTTTTTGTTTTAAGCATTTAAAAAATCTTTCAATTTTTGATAGGAACTAATTTGTATAGCTTTCTTTTGTTTGTCTATTACAGATGCTATTTGTGGGGGAATTTCAACAGTTACATTTAAAACCTCTTCAACAACATCTAAAAATTTTACGGGATGTGCAGTTTCTAAGAAAATTCCAAACTCGTTTTGTAATTCGTATTTTTTCAAACCTAAATAGCCAACAGCTCCATGCGGATCAGCAATATAATTAGAGTTCTCATAGATGTTTTTCATAGCGTCACGAGTTTCATCATCAGAAAAAGAAAAAGAAGAAAATGCAGCTTTTAAAAGCCCTAAATCGTTATTAAATAATTCTTGAATTCTGATAAAGTTACTCGGGTTTCCAACATCCATCGCATTCGATATGGTTGCTTTAGATGGTTTAGGGTGGTATTCACCACTTGTTAAATAATTAGGAACAGTATCATTTGCATTGGTCGAAGCCACAAAATGTTTGATAGGTAAATCTAGTTTTTGCGCCATAATTCCCGCGCAAATATTTCCAAAATTCCCACTAGGTACTGAAAAAACTACTTCTTTATGTTGTTTATACACTTGTTTATAGGCAAAGAAAAAGTAAAACATTTGTGGTAACCAACGTGCAATATTTATGGAGTTTGCTGAGGTTAAGGTACGATTGATATCTGCATCTAAAAAAGCAGTTTTTACCATGTCTTGGCAATCGTCAAAAACACCATCGACTTCTAAAGCAGTGATGTTTTGTCCTAAGGTTGTTAATTGCTTTTCTTGAATATCACTTACTTTTCCGCTAGGATAGAGTATCACCACATCTACACCCTTAACTCCTAAAAATCCATTAGCAACAGCTCCTCCAGTATCACCTGAAGTAGCAACCAATACAGTTACTTGTTGATCTTTATCGCGATTAAAATATCCTAAGCAACGTGCCATAAAACGAGCACCTACATCTTTAAATGCCATGGTAGGTCCATGAAATAATTCTAGTGTACCGATGTTTTCTTCAATAGATACCACAGGAAACTCAAAATTGATGGTTTCTTTAATGATTTTTTGTAAAACTTCCTTCGGAATTTCATCACCCACAAATTGTTTGATGGCTTCATACGCAATTTCTTCATTAGAATATTCACCAATATTATCAATAAATTCTTTTGATAGTGGCGTAACGTTTTCAGGAAAATACAATCCTCTATCTGGAGCTAATCCGTTTACTACAGCTTCTTCAAAGCTAACGTTAGGTGATTTATGATTGAGACTATAATAGTTCATAATTTCGTGTTTAGTGTTGTTCTAAAATTTTAATTCCTTCTGTATTGATTTTAGAAAGAATCATGTTAAAATCAATTTGTTTGTCTTGGTAAGTGTTTTGTATGGTTTTGTAAACATTTTCAGCAGTTTCATCACCTCTACATAAAGTGAAAATAGTTGGACCAGAACCTGAAATTCCTGCTCCTAAAGCTCCTGCTTTAATTGCTTGTTGCTTCACTTCATCAAAATGTGGAATCAGATGTTTACGAGCAGGTTCAACAATGATATCGGTTAATGAATCCGCTATTAATTGATAATCATTGGTATACAATCCACTAATCAATCCACCAACATTAGCCCATTGCGTAACAGCATCTTTTAAAGGAACTTCTTTCGGTAATACCTCTCTGGCATCTTTGGTTTTCACTTCAACTTGAGGATGAATTGCCACCACTCTTAAATCAGCAGGTACAGGAATCTTTACAATACTTAAAGGTTCGTAACTACGCACCAACGTAAAACCACCATAAATAGCCGCAGAAACATTATCAGCTATTGGAGTTCCGCAAGTGGCTTCTTCTCCTAACATCGCAAACTGTGTCAATTCAAGAGGGGAGAAGATGTCTCCTAACAGCTGATTTACACCAAACGCAGCACCCGCAGCACTGGCAGCGCTGCTACCTAAACCACTTCCTGGAGTATACCCTTTATGAATAGTGATGTCGATACCAAAGTCAACGGGATGTTTTTCTAACATCGCTAACGCAACCACTCCCGCAGCATTTACTTGTGGGTTAGAAGGCAAATCAGCTCCAGTTATTTGGGTAATTTTTACACCTTTTGTAGCTGTTTTGGTAAAAGTCATCGTATCACCAACAGTTTCGAGTGCTAAACCTAAAGCATCAAATCCGCAGGAAACATTAGCAACAGTTGCAGGTGAAAATATTTTTATATAGTTCATTTTTTTGCAATTAAAAACAAGTCGGTATCACCACCTTCTTGATATAGTTTGGTGTAATTTTCTAAAATCTTGAATCCTTGTGCTTCTAGAGCCTCTATCAAATATTCTGGTTCGTGATAATGAATAAACATCGAGTTTTTTCCATCGGAACTAGAGCTTATACGAGAGTCTTTTTCGTAATCTCCAATCATGGTGCTGATGTATAGCAATCCGTCTGGACGTAACATAGTAGCGGCATCCTTTATAAGTTTTAGAGCATCCTCTTTGGTAAGATACGGAAAACAAAATCCGAAGATAATAACATCAAAACCTTGTTGTAAACTAGTAATATCTCTGCAATCTAGTACCTTAAATGAAGCCTTTGGATTGTTTTGTCGGGCTAAATTTACCATGTTTTCAGCAGCGTCAATACCTACAACAGAAAGTGTAGTGTTATGACGTAGTAGGTAATTGGTAATCTTACCAAAACCACAAGCTACATCTAACACATTATGGTGAGTCGGTTCCATCTGCTTTAAAAGGAGGTCATAACTATGATTGTACACGGTATCATTGGCAAATTTATCTTGATACGCCTGTGCTACATTGTTATAGATTTGTATGATATTTTGATAACGTTTTTCCATACACTATTGATTTCCAATTCGTATAACGTCAGCAAAAATTCCTGAAGCAGTTACTTCAGCACCCGCACCAGCTCCTTTTATTTGTAACGGATTTACAGGATATCTATCTGTAAAAAACAATACGATATTGTCGCTACCTTCTAAATTATAAAAAGGATGATTAAACGGAATGTGTTGTAAACCTACACTTGCTTTTCCATCATTGAATTCAGCAACATATTTTAAACGACAATTTTTGTCGGCAGCTTCTTTGTATAATTGTTGAAACTGTGCCTCAAATTCAGTTAAAGAAGCATAAAAATCATCATTGTTGGTAGTTTCTAAACTTTTTTTAGGTAAAAATGCATTGTTTTCAATATCAGAAAGTTCCAAATCATAACCACTCTCACGTGCAAGAATTAATATTTTTCTGGCTACATCCACACCACTTAAATCAATTTTAGGATCCGGTTCGGTATATCCTTGTTCTTGTGCTTGTCGTACCACATCGTGAAATGAAGTACTCTCATTAAAATTATTGAACACAAAGTTTAGAGAACCTGATAACACGGCTTGTATTTTATGTACTCGATCACCAGAGGCAATTAAGTTTTTAAGTGTGTCAATAATAGGTAAACCAGCACCCACATTAGTTTCAAACAAAAAAGGTACGCTGTACTTTCGAGAAATGTGCTTTAACTTTTTATAATTGTCTAATTCAGAAGCACAGGCTATTTTATTACAAGTAACCACCCCAATATTGTTGGCTAAATAGTGTTTGTATACCTCAGAAACTTTTTGATTAGCAGTATTGTCAATAAAAACCGAATTACGAAGGTTCAACGCTTTTGTTCTTTCAAAAAAGCGCTCTAAAGTACTTGCTTCTCCGTTTTGTAATTGTTCTTTCCACGATTTTAAGCTGATACCACCTTCATCAAAAACCATTTGTTTAGAATTGGAAATACCTACAACACGTACATTCAGTTTCAACTGTTCTTTTAAGTATTTTTTCTGCTGGTGGATTTGTGCTAAAAAGCGTTCACCGACATTTCCTACACCCGTAACAAACAAGTTTAATTGCTTTACTTTTTCTTCAAAAAACTGCTCGTGTAGGGTGTTTAATGCTTTTTTGGCATCTGAACTGTCGATAACAGCAGAAATGTTTTTCTCTGAAGCCCCTTGGGCAATGGCACGAATATTCACATTGTTTTTGCCTAAAGAGCTGAACATTTGTCCGCTTAAACCTTGGTGATTTCTCATTTTATCACCTACCAAAGCGATAATTGCCAATCCTTGTTCTACAATAATCGGATCTATTTTATGACGCTCTATTTCAAAAGCGAAAGCTTCGTTAATTTTTAAGGCTGCTTTTTCAGCATCTTCATCATAAATACCCACACAGATAGAGTGTTCTGAAGAAGCTTGCGTAATGAGTACTACATTGATGTTGTGTGTCGATAAAGTTTCGAACAAACGTTTAGAAATACCAGAAACGCCTACCATGCCACTTCCTTCTAACGTTAATAGCGTAATATTTTCGATATGAGAAATTCCTTTTACAGGTTTTCCGTTTTCGGTAATTTTTGAAATGAGTGTTCCTACATTTTCAGGTTCAAAGGTATTTTTTATGCGAATAGGAATTTCCTTTTCCAACACTGGTTGAATCGTAGGAGGGTAGATAACCTTTGCCCCGAAATGTGATAATTCCATGGCTTCTTGATACGAAATATGTGGAATAGGGAATGCCTGTTTTACCATATGTGGATTCGCAGTGTACATACCACTAACATCTGTCCATATTTGTAATTCATTAGCATTTACAGCAGCGGCATAAATAGCCGCAGAATAATCGGAACCTCCACGTCCTAAAGTAGTTGATTTTCCATCTTTTGTACGAGCTATAAATCCAGGTAACAAAGTTACTTGGTGCTTATTTTTGTCAAAATACTCCTTACAATTGGTGTTGGTTAGTTGAAAATCAACCTGTGCTTTATCAAAAGCATTGGAAGTGATGATTAGTTCTCTACTGTCTTTATATACCACATCTAGTTGTTTACTGGCTATGTTTGCAATAATGTATGAAGACAATAATTCACCAAAACCACTAATCGTAGCTAGAGTTTTGGGGGTAATTTCGTTTAGTAACAAACAACCTTCTAACAAGGTTTTTAATTGTTTAAAAAGGGATGCTATATAGGTTTTAACTTCTTCTTGCTGATTTTCAGGAACTAATTTTTCAATTACTTCAAAATGCAATTGCTCAACTTCTTGGTAGTTTTCAAGGTAATTAGCATTGTTTTGGGCAGCTTGTTCTGCCGATGCGATGAGTTTATTAGTTGTTTTTCCAAAAGCAGAAACTACCACAATAAGTGGACTGTTTACAGACGCATTGGCTATGATTTGTACTACTTTTTCTATGTTTTGAGGGTTGGCTACTGAAGAACCACCAAATTTTAAAACGTTCATTTTAAAAAGGATAATAAATTAAAAATAAGGTTTTTTAAGCTATTTATCTGTTTTCAAGTCTTTTGAAAAAATAAATATATACGGATATGATATGTATAGAAAATAACCCCTAAAGGGTTGTAGTAGTAATTGTAGTTGTAGTGCCAACAAAAGAAGCCGTAATATCTACAGCTGAAATAGAGATAATATGTCTTTTGTTGTTTAACATTGAGCCAAATGTATAAATTATGTTCTAAAAAACAAGAAAAGTTGTTCTTTTTTTAAGAAAACCTTTTTTGACAGTTTCTAAAATACAACTATATTGCTAAAAAATAAGAAGAATAAAATAGCTAAAAATTGCTGCTTATCTTGCCAAAAAAGGAGTATACCAGTAAGTTTATTCTACATATAAACTAGTTGGCAATAATTGTGATTAAATGAGAAACTTAATGATTTTATTAATGTTTTTTACTTTCAACGAACTGATTTCACAAGAAATAATCGGAATGAAAGAAGTTTACATTGACAATAATTTAGTTTATAAAATTTCAAATGACGAACTCTTTACTGGAATTGCTCAAAGCAAACGGAAAAACGGACATTTAGTTTATGAAGAGGAATACAAAAACGGAATTATTCTGTCTAGTAATTTATACTACAATGGAAAAGAAATAAGAGTTTCAAATAAAACAATTTATAATCCGAATAAACCATTAGTTCTTTCAAAAGAAATTAAATACCATCTGAATGGTGAAGTTTTTGAAACTATAACTTATAATGATGACGGAATAAAAATCCTTGTTGAACAATTTAAAAAAGGAAAACTGACATACAGTTGTCAATATTTAGGAAAAAAGAAAAACGGACTTGAATTGGGATATGGAGAAAACGGAGAAAAATTAACTTATCGTTGTGAGTATGTAAAAGGAAAGAAAAACGGAACGGAATATTGTCTAAATGAAAAAGGAATTGAAACAAAAAAAGAATATCTAAACGGAAAAAAAATAAAATAACTATTGCCAACACCGTATATGAAAAATTGCTGGTGTTAGGCTAAAACAGAGGTAGTTGCACGTTTGTTGCGTCTGATTTTCCTTCGGGAAACCCTCGCTCACAAACCCGCAACGTTCCTTACACATAAACGTTATGTATAATTATAACTCAATAAAACTAATAATAAACATAAAAAGCTTGAATTATTAAAATAATGAAAAAAGACCACTTACTTTTAATGTTATTTTTTACCGTTATTATTTCTATAATAACTTATATTTTTATAAAAGAAAAAGAATTGTCAGACCATAAAGCTTATTCTGAAGGAAAAATAGTTAAGCATTTTAAAACAGGTGAAAAACACTATATCAAATATATATTTAAGGTGAATGGGAAATTTCAAGAAGGTGAAGCAAAAGTTTACCCTTTTAAATGTGACGATGGAACCGACTATTGCGTTGGAAAGAAATTCCCCGTGATATATTCATATATCGACCCAAGTAATAATGAAATAAACTTAGGAAAATATAGCAAGTTTAGACCTAATAGAATTAGAATGTTTAGTATTGAATAAAAACAAACTATACATAATAATGGCTCCTATGAAAAGCACTAGTCCAGTTGTTTAAAGTTTCTGCTTCTTTTTTTATTATCTCTTATTAATAATTTTAGGGTGTTGAATTATTGATAAACTACAACTTATCCAACTCACTTAACATAAGATTACACCCTTTTTTTAATTCTTCATCAGAAATGGTTAGTGGAGGCGTAATACGAATGGCTTTTCCTTCGAAAAGGAGCCAGAATAATCAATTAAAGCTAAATAAAAACGTGTTTCTTAGGTGTGTAATACAAAGAAGTTAATCAAAATATTTATAAATTCGTTTTGAAACCTGTATTGGAACACTGTTTTTATATTTTATACGTTCTTTCCAATTTTCATTTCTGTCATATTTGTATTTATAAGTGTTTTTTTTATAAATTTTATTTCCTGTGTAAGAACTAAAAATTTCTGCTATTACATTGCCTTTATCATCGTAAGAATAAGTAATTGTTTTATTTAAATCTTTATCCTCGCACCAATATTTTTGTTCTACAACATTATTTTTTCTATCATATTTAAAAGTGTTTTTAGAATGTTCTTTTCCATTATAAACGTGGTTTTCTTCTATTAAATTATTTTCACTATCATAGGTATATGACATTATTTCTTTTAAATTTTTCTTGCCAAAATATTCTTCTGCCTTTATCAAATAGCCTTTTGTATTATAAGTATAAATCCATTTTTTATGCACATATTCACCATCATCTGCTTCAGGAAAAAACTCTCTAACTTCATATAGCTTAATTTCTGTTTGATTGTCTGCTTTTTTGTAAACGTATTTTGAAGTAATACATTTTTCTGGAAGTTGATTATAAATTTCGCACTCTCTAAATTTTATTTGATTTCCTTGTCTGTCATAATTAAATGTCCACTGGCGATATGGAACTTTAGATGAATAACGGTAAAAAGATCTTTCCGTTAAGTTTCCTTGTTTATTAAATACAAATTTCTCTTTTCCTGATAAATAAGTTTTCTCTAGAGATTGAATAATATTTCCATTTTTTTTTATTGCTACATTACTAGTTTCTGTATAAGACTTAACATGTTTTTTTAAATTTTCTTTTTTCCAATTGGTATTTCTAGTGTGTAATTCTTGTGAATAAGAAATATTACTAGACAGTAAATATAACAGTAAAAATTGTGTAATTAATGTTCTCATTTTTTAGGTTTATTATGCTCAACTAATCTATGAATTGAGTTTTATTATACAACTCTTTAAATTTTACTAAGACAATTTTTTAGGTTACTATAATTTTAGTATACTATTTATTGGTTTCTATTTTTCTTTTTCTAAATAAGCTTTGTATTCAGGTAACTCTTTATAATTTTTAGGACGTATGGCATAAAAACCAGCAAAGGATTTATCAGGATAAGTTTGTCTTGGTAATTGTTCTATAAAAAAAACTTCGTCGCTACCACCTAATTCTTTAGGTATTTGATATATATTCATATCAGCATTAAACCCCATGGCACCATAACGTCTAAATTTTAAGATATCACCTTGTGGTAAATGTAATTCGAACATGTAATAACCAGAAGAAAAACTAATAGGGTTTAAACCACTACTTTTTTGTTTGTCCATTTCTACATATTCAGCTAATTGTAGGGTTTTGTTTTCTAATAAGTTATCAAAGACCTCAGGAATTTTTATCATACGTACTTCTTCGGGAGCTATTTTGGAAGGATATTGTTTTTTTATATCAATATTTAACTCCTTTGCTTTTTTATAAGTTTGAATTAAATACCACTTTTCTTTGATTTTAAAATAATAATCATATGAGTCAATATGTACATATGAGGCATCTAAATATAGTTCTTTGAACTTTTGTAACCATTCTCTTTTTTCTACATTTTTGAAATTATAATCTAAAGGATCTTTAATTTCTTTATTTAAAAAAGGGTCTATATATTTATTTAAAGTAGTGTCATTATTAATGAGCCAGTTTCCATATGTTTTATACCCAGACATAGTACCATCTATTAGTGTTTCAGAAGATAAACCTGTGCCTAATAGGTTTCCGAAAAAATCTACTTTTATTCTTTTAGACTTTTCTTTTTCTTTACCTATTACAGATAAAAATAGTTGTTTTTGTTCAGCTAATTTCTCTTCACTTATAGAGTGTTCATTAAACAACGTAATTACATCATAATTTTCTGTTCCTTGATGCTTATGTAAATCTTGATATTCTGTATATTCCTTTTCCATTTTTTGTATAGCTTTTTTCTTTTTTAAATAATTACAACTAGTTAACAGAAGCAAACAAATAGCACTAATTTTTATTTTTACTTTCATCATATAACTTAGATTCATAACTTTTCTTTTTGTGTACGTATGCTTTGATAACATTATTTATATATTCTGTGTCAGCAATAGAAGAATCAATAAGTTTATCTTTTAGTTCTTCAACTTTCTTTTTTTCTTGTTTTCGTTTTTCTTCATCTGTAAGCTCTTTTCCAAGTTCTACTTTATATTTCATTCTATAGAATTTATCTTTTCCAGCATTTTTTATACGTTCAAATATAGAAGTATTACCGTACTGGTCATTAAAACTACCACTTTTGTCTTGTAATAATTTTGTATGTAAAATATGTCCCACAGGAGCAAAGTGAGCATATAAATCAGCACTTTGTAGGGGAGCGTATTGTAGTAGCATATTTTGATAAGTTACATAGGCTAAATTGTATAGAATGATAGCATACTTTTCGTCGCTAGAATACCTCCATTTACGAGTTAAATGTTTTGGTATTTTAATAGGAGTTTTAAAATGTCCTTCAAATAAATTAGTAAGGTTAGTTTTAATCGTTTTGTTTTTATAATTAGCAATTAGTTTTTTGTATAACGTTATTTTTTTATGATTGTTTTCTATAAACGTATAGGTTCCAATTAAAAGATCACCAACAGCGTCTGCGGTAAATTTATGGTTAGTATACTTTTGGTAGCTTGATTTAGCTAGTTTAAAGGCATTCATAGCTACACCCCAACGTATAGCCACTCTACTATAACCCTTCCAATGTACACCGTGCATTTGTTGGTTTACAGTGGGGGAGTCTAATTTTTCTAAAGCATCGTAATCGTAACGTTCTTCAGCTACATAAGGAGGAACAACAACATAACCACCTTCAGCTCCATACATAGACAAATCAATGATTTTTTTATTTTGTTGTGTTTGGTAATACGAAGGAATACTATCTTGTTTATGAAAATATTCAGCACTAAATAAGGTTTCATCTTTTTTAGGATGACAGGCACTTTTTATTTCTGGTATATCACCATCTATAGTTACTAAATCACCTCTGTCGTTTGGAAAAGTAAATTGTACAGCTCTACTTTTATAAGCGTTCCAATCGTAACAAATAGCTTTTACATGTTCAAATAAACCTCGTTTGTTAAAAACCTTTTTATATTTAGGACTATATAATTCAGAAATAGCACTTAAAAATTTATGTCCGCTATCTTCATTTTTTCCTCTAAGTACCGCATTTTTGTAAACCATGTACTCTTGTGTTTTTTTCTTAATAAGACTATCGTAGTTTTTTCCATATAACCCCTTAGGTTGATGCACTCCTAAAAAAATGGTATTTATGGCTACTTTTTTCCATCCCATTTCGTTAGCATATTTAATAATACCTAGTTTTACACCTGCTGCCATACAAGCACCTTGACTATGACCAACAATAGTTACGGGTTTATAATGTGGAGAATAGCTTTCTATTTGTGGAGATTCTTCTTTTTTTGCATTAACTTTTTCCTTTTTTATGAGCTTCCAATTATAACGAGCCCATTCATAACCTAATGCAACACCGTGATCAACTCTATGCGCTCCGCTACTACCTAACCCATGTGAACCGTTTATGTAATGTACTCTACCTTCTGCATTAAAGTATTCGGCATAGGTTTCTGTAGCTTTATAGTCATTAGCGATATCATTCCAGTAACCATAATATTTACTTTCGGGAGTTTTAAAAATTAAGGTACTAGGGTTTCTAAGTTTTTCTTCAACTATTTTTCGAACTTTACTTTTGTTCAGGTCTTTTTCATGCTGTTCAGTGGTATAAAAATCGTCATGGTCAATACGATTTTTTTCGTTTGTGTTTTCTCCTCTTAGAGTAAACCAACCAGGTTTATCAGGGTTTAAGTCCATCATGGCATTCCAATGTGACTCGCTGTTTGTTACAATATCACTTAAATAACCATTTATAAAAATAATTTCACCTTGTAGTTTTGGAAGCTTTTTTTCTTCTGTTTCTTGTTGCTCAGCAAGTTCTTTTATTTTTTGTTGATTAGTTTCAGCTTGTTTGAGCATTTTTGTATTACCAGTAAAAGCAGCACCAATTCTGTCTTTAAAACTAATATCAGGAAATGGAATTTGATCAATAGGCATTACTACAGTTGATTGCGGTGAGCTACTACTAACAAGAACATTACCCTCTCCAGCAGTAATAATTCCCCCATGTGCAGTCATATCACCTATACATGATATAGGCTTACCATTAGCAAGAATACTTGGATTTCCTGTGACTATAGTATCTATACCTGCATTACATGTGCACATGCTGCCAATGGTTGCCACAGGTTTACCATTAATTAAAATATTTTGTTCTCCTTTAGTAATAGGTCCACCAACATGAGGTGTAGATCCACTATACATTGGACATTGATGATTACTACCTAGAGTTGCAACTGGTTTTTTAGACATAGCTTTTTATTTTTTTTAGCGAACTAAAATAATAAAAAAGTGTTAATTACCAGTGCTTTATGATTTGTTTTTGTGTGAGACTATTTGTTGGGATAATAAAAAAGGTAAAAATTTTAATTTAAAAGTTCATTTAATTTATATAAGGTAGAAGTGCTAATTTTTTCGATTTCTTTGTCAGGAATATTGAATGTAGAGGAATGTGAATTACTCTTCTTTTAAAAAGTAACAAATTGGAGATAGTATGTATCTTAATTAGTTGATTATGTGAATTATCTCTACATTTATATGATAACAACCTTACTTCGAAAAAAAACTAATTTTTCCCTGTAACAAAATGGTAGAAAGGTTAGTAATAATAATTAAAACTCATAATGATGAATTACTTAAACAAAACAATTGAACAACACTATCTTAAAGAAAGCTTGTATGAAGATATTTTACAGCGTCTATCAGAAATGGGAAAAGACCTTAAAAATATTACACGAGAAGATATAGCTGGAGTTGATGAATTTCACGTGCGTGGTGCAGCCGTTTCAAAAGAGTTGGCAGAATCTATAGATCTTAATAATAAATCAGTTTTAGATATTGGATGTGGGCTAGGAGGTCCTTGTAGAATGTTGGCCGAGAGATACAATTGTACTACCTCAGGTATAGATCTTAGTAAGGAATACATTAGAACGGCTGAAAAGCTATCTCAGCTTGTAAAACTTGAGTCTAAAACAAGTTTTTTCCAAGGAGACGCAACAGCACTTCCGTTTGAAGATGAATCATTTGACGTGGTTTGGACACAGCATGTTCAAATGAACGTACCTAACAAGCAAAAATTTTACTCGGAAATAAATCGTGTGTTGAAACCTAATGGCTTTTTTCTATACTATGACATTCTAAAAAATAACGATGAAAGAGTTAAGTATCCAATGCCATGGGCAACTTCCGAAGATCATAGCTTCTTATTCAAAAACAATGAAATGGATGATATAGTAACAAAACTAGGCCTTACGAAAGTATCCTCTAAAGATCAAACGCGAGCAGGAATAGAATTTTTTGAGGGAATGCTCAGTAAAATAAAAGAATTCGGACCACCAAAAATTGGACTTAATGTTCTTATGGGAGAAACCACTAAACCTAAGTTGTTGAATTTATTAGAGCATTTTAAAAATGGTTCTTTAATTTTGGAAAGCGGTGTTTATAAGAAATAATATTCTATAGACTAAAGCTTATCTAACTCATTTAAAATAAGGTTACACCCTTCTTTTAATTCTTCATGAGAAATGGTTAGGGGAGGAGTAATACGGATTGCTCTTCCTTCAAAAAGTAACCAGAATAAAATCAATCCTTTGTCTAAACAGTTTAAAATTACTTGTGAGGCAGCTTCAGGAGTATCTACTAATAAAGCCAGCATTAACCCTTTCCCTCTAATTTCTTTAACAGCAGGGTGATTTTTAAAGGCATTACGAATAATTTTTTCTTTTCGTAAAGTTTCTTCCATTAAGTTAGAGGAATCGATTTCTTGTACGGTTGCTAAACCAGCACTCGCAATCACAGGATGTCCACCAAACGTAGTAATATGCCCTAATTTTGGGTGTTCTTTTAAAGATTCCATTACTTCAAAAGAAGTAATAAACGCTCCGATTGGCATTCCGCCACCTAAACCTTTACCCGTGATGATAATATCTGGAGTAACGTTATAGTTTTCAAAACCCCAAAAGGTTCCTGTACGTCCAATTCCTGATTGAATTTCATCCAAAATTAACAAGGCTCCAACTTCATCACAACGTTGTTTTACTTTTGCTAAATAATTATTTTTAGGTTCGATAAAACCAGCACCGCCTTGAATGGTTTCTAAGATAACTCCAGCAGTTTTAGACGTTATTTTTTCTAAATCTTGTTCGTTGTTGTATTCAATAAACTTACTTCCTGGAATTAACGGACGAAAAGCACGATTTTGTTGTTCTGCTCCACAAACACTCATAGCACCTTGTGTATTTCCATGATATGAATTTTTAGCAGCAACAATTTCACTTCTACCAGTAAAACGTTTGGCTAATTTTAGAGCTCCTTCAGTCGCTTCGGTACCAGAATTTACCAGATAAACAGAAGATAGGTTAGGAGGTAAGGTAGCAGCTAAAGCTTTACACAATGCTAACTGTGGTTTTTGGATGAATTCTCCATATACCATTACGTGTGTATACTGCTCTAATTGATTTTTTATTGCTTCATTTACCTTTGGGTGGTTGTGCCCTAAACTATTCGCAGAAACTCCAGCAACAAAGTCTAACATAGCTTTTCCGTTGCTATCATAAATATAACTTCCTTTAGCATGTGAAATTTCAATAGCTAAAGGATGTGGGCTCGTTTGTCCTTGATATTTTAAAAAATCGTCTTTCACAGAAATTATTTTAATTCTTTGAGATTTGGCTTTTTTTGTTTCCCTTTCTTTTTTGTAGTTTCATTAATAAACTGCTTTCTAGCTTCTTTTACAACATCAGGTTGTTTCTTTGTTTTTGAAGAAGTTGTAGAAGTGGAATCTTTTACAAAAATATCTTCTACTGTTTTAGGCTGTTCATCACCACGCCATAAGAAACCTTTAAATTTTTTCTCTTCAGAAGGAAACTCAGAAGGAGGATATGTTTTTCCTTCAGACTTTTTAAAATATGTAGTTTGAATAATCTCACCGTCTTCTAAAAGAAATTCAATATCACTCGCAATTTCTTTGGTAATTGTTTCTAGTTTATGAGTATCTTCATTATTGTTATAATACAATGACTCTGCATTTCCTTTAACCATCATAGTTCGCAAGTCATCATCTTCAAATTTACCATAAATGTTTCTTCCTTTAATTTGATTAAAGTTATCTTTATGAATAGAGTCTTGCTGAATCATAAATGCATTTTGTAACACTTTTAAAGAATCTAACTTATTACTCTCTTTATGGGTAAGTAATTGAATGCTATCACCAGTTATCTGACTGTTATTAGACCATAAAATAGGTCTGTTAAACATTCTGGTCAATCCTGTTTCTTGACTAGTGTGTATAGAGTCACACTTACCTTGTAAATCAGACTTAAATATTTTTACATTGTTAAAAATACGAGCAATACGTTTTTCTGGTTTTCCAGTAAGTAAAATTTTATCACCAGCTACATACATAGAGTCTTTTTCTAGCACTGAAATGGCAACGGCTCTATCAATAATAAATAAAGAGTCTTTATGTTCATATAACTCAGCATAATTTCCTTTAGTTACCATATTTTGAACAGTATCTACCACTTTTATGTTGTTGGTTGCTGAAGCAAAACCGTTTCGTTTATCATAATACAAACTATCAGCAGAAACTGTTCGCTCTTTTAAGAATAATTTTGCTCGTTTAACAAAGTAAGAAACATCAGTATTTGTATCGTAAAAGCCTCTTTCAGAATATACCTTCGTACTATCTTTTAAATTGGTAATGGTACTTGGTCCGTATAAATAAGCTAGGTTTGTATTGGTATAATAATCTAAATGGTCAGACTCTAAATGGTTATCAGGATTTACAACTGTTACTTTAGATTTTGCAGTAAACTTTTTTTCCCTTAATAGATAAGTTCCTTTTACACTTTTCAGAGTGTTTTTTGTATCGCGGATAGTTCCTCCGTTAGGGTAGTATAATACTTGATTAATTCTGTCAAAATGAAGCGTATCAGTTTTTAGCGTCATTTCTTTATCATTAATTTCTACATTTCCCCAAGATTTTGCTTTTTTTGTATTTCCATTATAAGTAGCAAAATCACTATATTGAATAATACTATCTCCTTGCTCAATAATAACTTCACCAATGGCTTTAAATTCGTTTTTGTCTTTGTAAAATAGAGCTCTTTTACAATCTAGTGTAGCTCCTTCGTGTGACATTTTAACTTTTCCTATCAATATAGTAGCTCCAGGGTACTTACTTTCATCAGCAGTACTTAATTCGGTAGAAAGTATTTTGATTTTTTTTGTTTGAGAAAAACTTACAACAGAAAATAATATAAAAGTTAGTAGAAATAGTTTTTTCAAAATAATACGATTTAATGCACAAAAATAATGAAAAGAATATGCCAAAATCTTAATAAAGAAATAAAATTATCAAGATAAATAAAAGGCTGTCATTTAGTAAATGGTTAATTTTGTAACAAATTAAAAAATTATAAAGATATGAGTGCTCATTTTGATTTATCAAAAGAAGAGATGAAGTCTTACGGATATAAAATTGTAGATATAATTGCAGAACATTGGGCTACTTTAGAGCAAAAAAAGCCTGTTGCTAGTGCTTCTAGAAAAGAAATGGATAATATTTTTTTACAAGAAGCCCCAAACGATGGTATGCCTGCTGAAAAGGTACTAGATTTTGTAATGGATAATGTAATACCTAACAGTACAGTTATTTCTCACCCTAAAGCATATTCATTTGTTCCTGGACCTAGTAACTTTATTAGTACTATGGCTGATAGTTTAGCTACTGGATTCAATATTTTTTCTGGCGGATGGATGGTTTCTCCAGCAGCAGCTGAGTTAGAAATTGTAACAATGAACTGGTTACTAAAAATGTATAATTTTCCTGTTGAAAAAGGAGGAGGAATTTTTACTAGTGGTGGTTCTATGGCAAACTTAACAGCTCTAGTTACTGCTAGACGCTTAAAATGTGGTGATGATTTTTCTAAAGCTGTGATTTATTTGTCTGATCAAGCACACTCTTCAAATATTAAAGCAATTCGTGTTCTAGGGTTTAAAAAAGAGCAAATTAGAATTTTACCAACAGATTTAGAGTTTAGAATTAGTATTAACAAACTAAAGAACGCTATAGCAAAAGACCGATTAGAAGGATTACAACCATTTTGTTACATCGCTTCTGCGGGAACTACTAACACGGGTACTGTAGATCCTTTAGATGAAATTGCAGATATCTGTGAAGAGGAAGATTTATGGTTTCACATTGATGGAGCGTATGGTGGAGCCGCTATTTTAGCTGAAAAAGGAGCAAAAGCATTAAGAGGAATTGAAAGAGCTGACTCTCTTACTGTAGATCCGCATAAATGGTTTTATCAACCTTATGAAATTGGTTGTTTATTAGTAAAAGATGCTTCTTGGTTAAGTGGTACTTTTAGTGAAAAACCAGAATATTTACGTGATATTGAAGGAAATGAATCTGAAATTAACTTTTACGATTATGGAATTCAATTAACAAGACGTTTTAGAGCATTGAAGTTTTATATGTCTATTAAAACATATGGATTAGATGCTTTCAAAGAAGCTGTTACATACAACATTCAATTAGCTGATGATGTAGAAAAAATGTTACGAAAAAGTAGAAATTGGGAAATTATTTCACCAGCTACGTTGGCAGTAATTAATTTTAGATATAATCCTATCGGATTAAACCTATCAGAGAAAGAAATTGATGAATTAAATCAGAAAATTTCTCAAAAGATAATGGAATCAAGAGAAGCATTTTTAGTAACTACAATATTAAATAAGCAAGTAGTGCTTAGAATGTGTCTGATAAACCCAAAAACAACCATGCAAGATGTTAAAGAAACCTTGGAGTTGTGTCATCAATTTGGTCAAGAAATTTTAAAAGAAAAATAGATTAAAAGGAGCTTAGAGCTCCTTTTTTTGTTTTTATGACAAAAGTCATATTTCAAAAGCTTTTCTCTTAGTAGTTTTGTTTACATAAAAGATAAAAAAGTCTTTTATGTAAGATTATTAATAACTACATCAATAGAAGAGATGAAACAAGTGAAAACAATTTCAATGGTTTTAGCAGCTATGCTTTTAATGGCAAGTTGCAAAAATGAAAAATCTGAAAGTATTGCAATGAAAAGTGCTTCAGATATAGCAGTTAAAGGAACGATAGAAGCAGAATTAACAGCTCCACCTCATGTTCCAGCACCTGTTGGTAATAGATCAGCTAAAAAGTTACTGGTAAATATGGAAATTCTTGAAAAAGAAGGAACTATGACAGATGGTGTAGAATATGTGTATTGGACGTTTGGCGGTTCTGTTCCAGGTAGCTTTATAAGAACTAGAGTAGGAGATGAAGTAGAATTTACCTTATCTAATCATCCAGATAATAGATTACCTCATAATATCGATTTGCATGCAGTAACAGGTCCAGGTGGGGGAGCAACTTCATCATTTGTAGCTCCTGGTCATGAAAAAACATTTTCATTCAAAACATTAAATCCTGGTTTATATGTGTATCACTGTGCTACTGCGCCTGTGGGAATGCATATTGCTAACGGAATGTATGGACTAATTTTAGTAGAGCCTGAAGGAGGTTTACCAAAAGTAGATAAGGAATACTACATTATGCAAGGAGACTTCTATACAAAAGGGGAAAATGGAGAACCTGGTTTACAACCTTTTGATATGAGAAAAGCAGTAGACGAAGATGCAGATTATGTAGTGTTTAATGGAAGTGTAGGAGCTTTAACAGGAGATAATGCAATTACTGCTAATGTTGGCGAAACAGTACGTTTATTTGTAGGTAATGGAGGTCCTAACTTAACATCATCTTTCCATGTTATTGGTGAAATTTTTGACAATGTTCATGTTGAAGGTGGTTCTATGATTAACAAAGATGTACAAACAACTTCTATTCCGGCAGGAGGAGCTGCAATAGTTGACTTTAAGGTAGATGTTCCAGGTACTTTTATTTTAGTAGATCACGCTATTTTTAGAGCTTTTAACAAAGGTGCATTAGGAATGTTAAAGGTAAAAGGAGAAGAAAGCAAAAAGATTTATTCAGGAGTAAAACAAGAAGGTATTTACCACCCAGAAGGAGGTACTATTCAAGAAATGCCAAATGGCAAAGAAGATAAAGCTGTAGCTTCTAACCAAGAAAAATCATTAGCGCAAAAAATAGCAGATGGTAAACAGATTTATACGAAGACGTGTTTCGCTTGTCACCAAGCGAATGGTGAAGGAATTCCAAATGCATTTCCTCCTTTAGCAAAATCAGATTATTTAAATGCTGATGTAAAGAGAGCTATAGATATTATTTTACATGGTAAAACAGGAGAAATTACAGTAAACGGTCAAAAATATAATAGTGTAATGACCAAACAAGCGTTGAACGATCAAGAAGTAGCAGATGTACTAACTTATGTTTATAATTCTTGGGGTAATAATAAAACCAACGTTAGTGTAAATACTGTAATGGAAGTAAAAAGCGCTCACTAAAATTGTAGTTAAACTCTAAATTATAAGAAATGAAAACTATTTTAAGATTGACAATTTGTATATTTTTCTTAGGCATTTCCAATATGAATTGTCAATCTAAAATGGTTCCTATTAAAGGTGGTAGTTATATTCCTTTGTATGGAAGAGACTCAGCAAGAGTAACGATTCAAGATTTTTTAATGGATGTGTATCCTGTAACTAATGAAGATTTTTTACAGTTTGTAAAAGAAAACCCGAAGTGGAGAAGATCTAAAGTAATTAAACTTTTTGCAGATAAAAGTTACCTTATCAATTGGAAAAATGATGTTGAATTAGGAGATAAAGTTAACTTAAAATCACCAGTAACCAATGTTTCGTGGTTTGCAGCAAAATGTTACTGTGAAAAGCAAGGAAAACGATTACCAACAGTAGATGAATGGGAATATGTGGGAATGGCAAATAAGAAGTTATCAGACGCAAGAACTTTAAAAACGTATAATGAATACATTTTAGGATGGTATGAAAAACCTAGAACTTTTAATAATGTTATAGGTTCAACATTTAAAAACTATTGGGGAGTGTATGATATGCACGGATTAGTTTGGGAATGGACATCTGATTTTAATTCAGTATTAGTGTCAGGAGAATCTAGAAAAGACGTTGATAATGATAGTAATTTGTTTTGTGGTAGTGCAGCAGTAGGATCAACAGATTTAATGAATTATGCAGCTTTTATGCGTTATGCTACCCGTGGAAGTTTAAAAGCTAAATACACAATGCGAAACTTAGGTTTTAGATGTGTAAAAGATAAAAATACAGCACAATGAAAGTAGTAAAATATATAATGATATTTCTTTTTTCAATTACGTTATTAAGTTCTTGTAAAGAAGAGAAAAACAATACGAATTTAGTAACTGTATATGAATGTCCTATGCTTTGTGAGGGAGATAAAATGTATGTAGAAGGAGGGAGTTGCCCTGTTTGTAAAATGGATTTAGCACAAAAGAATCAAAATGAGGCTAAAGAACTGGCTACTGATATTTCTGAAAGTTCTATATTCAATTTAACATCAGAATGGAAAACCGAAGAGAATAAAACTATTCATTTAGAAGACTTAAGAGGGAAAACTTTGGTAATGGTAATGATTTATACTACGTGTAAGGCTGCTTGTCCCAGATTGGTTGCTGATATGCGTAATATTGAAGCTAAAATACCTAAAGAATATAATGAAGACTTACAATATGTTTTAATTAGTATAGACCCTAAAAACGATACCCCAGAACGATTAAAAGCTTTTGCGAAAGAAAACTTTATGGATGATGAGCATTGGACTTTTTTACAAGGTACAGAAGAATCTGTTAGAGAGTTTGCGAATGTACTAGCTGTGAAATACAAACAAATTTCTCCATTAGATTTTTCACACTCAAATATTATAAGTGTATTTAACCCAGAGGGGGAGTTAGTGCACCAACAAGAAGGTTTAGGTGTAGATAATAAAGAAACCGTTGCAAGTATTTTGGAAACAGTAAAAAATTAGCTGCCATATGTTTCCTATTAAAAACGTCTTTTAGTAGTTTCTAAAAGACGTTTTTTTTATGAGTTGTTTTTTTCAAATTGAGCCTGTATAAACTCTTTAGATTTTCCTTTTGCTATAGAAGCTGTTTGCCATTTATCGTTTAAAATCATCTTACCTACATAAGCTATTTGACCAATATGATAAGGAAAATGAGCTATTTGTCTTGTAATACTTTCAATTAACTTAACTTGTTTATTTCTTATAAGAATAGGTTGGTTGAAGTTTTCTTCATTTAATGAATCTAAAGCAGAAAAAAGACAGTTCCAACCTTTCTCCCATTGAGCAATCAATTCTTTTTTTGATAAATCATGAGTTTCAAACTCAGCATCTCTATTTCTCCATTCTTTTTCTCCGTCAGAAGTAAAAAAGTCCGTCCAACGCGACAGCATATTCTCTGATACATGAACAATAATAGCAGCTATACTATTGCTTTCTTCATTGTATTTCCAGTGTAAGTCTTTTTCTTCTAATTGAGCAATCGTTTTATCAGCTACCTCTTTATACGACTTAAACTGGGTAGTGATATTCTCTAAGTATTCTTTTACCATCATAAAAAAGGAGCTCAATTGAGCTCCTCTAAATTTTTATCTATTAATTGTTTGTTTTCTATCAGGTCCTACTGAAACTATTTTTACAGGTACACCAGTTTCTTTTTCAATAAAAGCGATGTAGTCTAATAAGTTTTTAGGTAAATCATCAGCAGAAGTCATTTTTGTTAAATCATCTTCCCAACCTTTGAATTCAGTATAGTTTACACTTACGTTTTCTGGCTCAATATTATAAGGTAAGTGAGAAATTTCTTCTCCTTTATAATTGTAAGAAGTACAAACTTTTAAAGTATCAAAACCAGATAAAACATCACCTTTCATCATCATTAATTGCGTAACACCGTTTACATCAACAGCATATTTTAAAGCAACTAAATCTAACCATCCACAACGACGAGCACGTCCAGTTGTAGCTCCAAACTCATGACCAACTTTTGCCATAGTAGCTCCGTCTTCGTCAAATAATTCAGTAGGAAAAGGTCCAGAACCTACACGAGTAGTGTATGCTTTAAAAATACCGAAAACTTCACCTATTCTATTAGGAGCAACTCCTAAACCAGTACATGCACCAGCAGCGGTCGTATTTGAAGAAGTCACGAAAGGGTACGTTCCAAAATCGATATCTAATAATGATCCTTGAGCACCTTCAGCTAAAATAGTTTTACCTTCTTTAATAGCGTTGTTTAAAAACTCTTCAGAGTCAATAAATTGTAATGTTTTTAGCTTTTCAATTCCTCTAGAAAACTCAGCTTCTAACTCGTCTAAATCATAATCGATTTGAACATTAAAGTATGCTAACATACTTAAATGCTTTTCAGTCAAAGCTCTATATTTTTCTTTCCAGTTATCTAATTCTAAATCACCAACACGCATTCCGTTTCTACCAGTTTTGTCCATATAAGTAGGTCCAATTCCTTTTAAAGTAGAACCGATTTTTGCTTTTCCTTTTGAAGTTTCAGAAGCTGCATCTAATAATCGGTGTGTAGGTAAAATTAAGTGTGCTTTACGAGAAATTAATAATTTAGAAGTATAATCAATATTATGCTTATCTAAGTTTTCTAATTCTTTTTTAAAGATAACAGGGTCAATAACCACTCCGTTACCTACTACGTTTAAAGCTGTTTTATGAAAAATTCCTGAAGGAATGGTATGTAATACATGTTTGTTTCCGTCAAAAATTAGTGTGTGACCAGCATTTGGACCTCCTTGAAAACGCGCGATTATATCGTAGTTTTTTGTTAAAACGTCTACAATCTTACCTTTTCCTTCGTCTCCCCATTGTAGTCCGAGTAATAAATCTACTGCCATTTAGTGTGTTGTTAAGTGTGTTTTTATTTGTTGTTTCTTTTTGTTCCGTAGAAATAAAGTGAATGGTTGTGAATGTCTATATCAAAAACATCTTCAATTGTTTTTTTGATAATTTGAATTCTTGGATCGCAAAACTCTTTTACTTCGCCACTATCAGTAAGTATTACATGGTCGTGATTTTTGTCGAAGTAACTTTTTTCGTAACGCGCCATTGATTGACCTTCAAACTGGTGTTTACGAACCAAACCACAGTCTAACAATAAATCCATCGTATTATAAAGAGTAGCTCTACTAACACGATAGTTTTTGTTTTTCATCTTAATGTATAAAGATTCAATATCAAAATGCTCATCAGCATCATAAATCTCTTGTAAAATAGCGTAACGTTCTGGTGTTTTACGATGCTTGTTCTCTTCTAAAAAAGAAGTGAATACTTTTTTTACAATTTCTTGATTTTCGGCTGAATTACTCATTTATTTTTAAATTTTACGAAAGGACAAATTTACGTTTATTTCTTGATAAAATACAAGGATGTTAAAAACGAAATTTACAAAGTATTAACACGTTCAACTTTTTGAACGCCTTCTACTTGTTTCATGTTATTAATTAATTTATTGAGCTGTGTCTTATTTTTTACACTTAACGATAGTTTTCCTTCAAATACACCGTTATCTCCAGATATATTGATACTATGTATAAACACATCCATACTATTGGAAATTATCTTAGTAATATTATTTACTATTCCTTTATTATCAATTCCTGAAAGGTGTAGAATGGCTGTAAACTCTTGCTTTGTAGAATCAATCCATTTTGCAGGCATAATCCTATAAGCATAGTTTGATTGTAAAGAAATAGCATTCGGACAATCGTTTTTATGTACCTTAATACCTTCATTAATAGTTACAAAACCAAAAACTTTATCACCTGGAATAGGAGAACAACACTTAGCTAGGGTATAGTCTAACGTTTGTTCTTCTTTACCAAAAACTAAAGCATCGTATTGGTTAGTAACTTCTTCTTTTTCAGATATTTCTTTTGAAGGAGAACGCCTAAATGTGCTTTTGATAAAGCCCATGAAACGATTACTTCTCTGAGCAACAAAGTCTTTAAGTTGAGTGTTATCTATGGCTCCATTACCAATTCGATAGAATAAATCGAAGCTAGTTTTTAGTCCAAAATAACTTGCTAATTCGTGAATAACCTTTTCACTAGAATTGATTTTTAAATGACGTAGTTTTCGTTGTAAAATAGCTTTTCCTTCTTCTGCTATTTTCTTTTCTTCTGCCTTTAAAGCTGATTTAATTTTAGCTCGTGCTCTTGCAGTAATAACAAAATCTAACCAACGCACATTGGGTTTATTATTAGAAGCGGTAAGTACTTCTACCTGATCTCCACTTTTTAATTCGTGACTTAACGGAACTAATTTTCCATTTACTTTAGCACCACGACATTTTAATCCAACATCAGTATGTACAGAAAAGGCAAAATCTAATGCTGAAGCTCCTTTAGGAAGTGATTTTAAATCTCCTTTAGGAGTAAATACATAAATCTCTTTAGCATAAAGGTTCAGTTTAAAATCTTCAACAAAATCTACAGCATCTAAGCTTTGGTTTTCTAAACTTTCTTTTAAACGATTTAACCATCCTTCTAAACCATTTTCTTTAACAGACCCTTGTTTATATTTAAAGTGAGCTGCATAACCTTTTTCGGCTATTTCATCCATTCTTTCAGAACGGATTTGAACTTCTACCCATTTAGCTTGAGGGCCAATTACAGTTATATGCAATGCTTCGTATCCAGTTGATTTTGGCTGAGAAATCCAATCTCTTAATCTAGCAGGGTTAGGCTTGAAAAAATCAGTAACAATAGAGTAAATTTTCCAAGCATCAAACTTTTCATCGTCAGAAGTAGGATTATATATAATACGAATAGCAAATTTGTCGTACACTTCATCAAAAGTTACGTTTTGTTTGCGCATTTTTCTACGGATAGAAAAAATAGATTTAAAACGTCCTTTTATTTCATAAGCAAACCCTTCTTTGTTTAATGCTTCTTTTAAAACACTAGTAAAGCTATCAATATATTTTTGTTGATCTTCTTTGCTTTCTTTTATCTTATTCGCAATATCTCTATATACATCAGGTTCTGTGTATTTTAAACCAAGGTCTTCAAGTTCAGTTTTTATATTGTAAAGTCCTAAACGATGTGCAAGAGGAGCATAAATATACAAGGTTTCAGATGCTATTTTTACCTGCTTATGAGGAGGCATAGAATCCATGGTTTGCATATTGTGTAATCTATCAGCAATTTTAATAAGTATTACTCTAACATCATCATGTAGTGTGAGTAACATCTTTCTAAAATTCTCTGCTTGGATAGAATAGTCTTGTTCTTGTTTTAGGTTAGATATTTTAGTCAACCCACTTACAATACGAGCAATATTTTCCCCAAATAAGCGCTCCATATCATCCAAAGTATAGTGTGTATCTTCAACAACATCGTGTAATAGAGCAGCAGCAATAGATGTTGCACCTAAACCAATTTCATCTGCAACTATTTTTGCTACAGCTATAGGATGATAAATATAAGGTTCTCCTGATTTTCTACGTTGTTCAGAATGTGCTTCTACAGCAATATCAAAAGCTTTACGTATCAGTTTTTTATCATCTTCTGATAATGTTTGATATGTACCCTTTAATAAGTTTTTATATCTATTGGCTATCTCTTTGTTTTCTTCTTCTATCGTTACATTATAATTCATATAATAAAAAACTCTTTTGCTTATTTAGGTTTATAATAAAAGTAGTACAAAGAATTATATTGGGCAAGTTTTGTAAAGAAATGTTTAACGTAAACTTATTACTTTTACCTGCAATAAAAAAATACAGTGAACTAGAAAAATATTGAAAATAAAAATGATGAAAAAGTATGTATTAAATTGCCTGTTGTTATTTGTTGTTTTTCAAACGTATAGCTTTCAGGAGGTTGATAAAGGAGAGGTTGTTGTAACAACATCGCAACAAGAAGAAACAAAAAAAGAAGAGAAAACTCAATTAAGCTACCCAGATAGTTTTATTCCTCCAAAATATATTCAAAAAGAGGTTTATTTGGTTAAAGAAGTACCAAATCCTAAAAAGAATGGAGCTAATGGATTTATATCAGACCCTAATAACTATATAAATGATATTGAAGAACAGCAATTAAACCTAAAGATTTGGGAGATTGAACAAAATACAACAGCCCAAGTAGTTATTGTTATTCTTAAAAGTATAGGAAAAGAAGTGCCTAAAAATTTTGTGGTTAAATTATTTGAAGAATGGGGGATAGGTGATAAAGAAACTGATAATGGATTACTTATTTTAACAGTAATAGATCAAAGAAGAACAGAATTTGAAGTAGGGTATGGGTTAGAACCTATTTTAACTGATATTGTTTGCCACAGGATTGGAACAGATGAAATTGTACCATATTTTAAAGAAGGAGAGTTTGGTAAAGGATTATTATCTGCTGTTTCTAGGGTTGAAGAAATAATTAATAAACCTGATGTTATTGATGAAATTTATGCTCAGAACATTAATTATTATGAAGAAACAAAAACAAGTAAAGGCCCTTTTCTTATTTACTTAACTTTTTATGCTGTCTTTAGTTTATTTATAGGAGGTTGGTTTAGTATAAAAGCAAAATCAATAGATAGATCTAAAGAAGACCTCTATGATAAATACCAAGACATGAATAAGCTAGGTTTAGGTTGTTTGCTTTTCTTATTTCCATTACCACTTTATTTTATTAATAGATACGTGAAATCTAAACTTAAATTATATAGGTTTTCTCCTCGTTTTAGCAAAAAGAACGGGAAGCAACTTTATTTAAAGGATGAATGGAATGAAAACAGTTTTTTAGAGAAAGCACAAATTCTTGAAGAAAAAATTCAATCAAAAGAATATGATGTTTGGGTAACAGAAGATGAAAGTGATGTTTTAATTTTAGAATATGAAGGTTCTAGTAGGAAGTATACAAACTGTAAACAATGTGGATACAAAACCTACGGAAGAATAAGTACGAAAATTATACGTAAAGCAACTTACGATTCTAGTGGTGAAAAACAAGAAGATTACTTGTGTAAAAATTGTAATTACCAAAAAAGTAAAACAATAATAATTCCAAGGCTAGAAAGAAGTAGTTCTTCCAGTAGTTCAAGAGGATCTTCATGGTCTTCCTCATCGTCATCTTCTTCAAGTTTTGGAGGAGGTAGTTCTGGTGGAGGCGGAGCAGGAGTGAGCTGGTAAAAATATTCACCCATGTTTAGGTTATAAATAAATTCAATAAGGTTAAAAACATCTAGGCTTTTTCCTGTAAATATATTTGTTGATATAGTATAACTTTGCATCATAATTCAGAGGAGACACAAAAAGAGCTAGTCCCCCCTGAAATATCATTTAATTATGGTATTTGAACCTCCGGTCTTACAACAAGTTCGGAGGTTTTTTTATTCTTCAGACAACCTTTTTTCAAATTATGTAGTCTTTATATTTGTAAGGCTATAAAAACGTAACTATTGATTTGAAAATTATTTCATTACATAACAAAGAAGCTTCGCTTGTAAAACAAGCAAAAAAACAAAGTAGAGAAGCTCAGCAACAAATATTTGAGCTGTATTCTCCAAAAATGTTAGGAGTTTGTAGGCAGTATGTTAAAGATTTACATCACGCAGAAGATTTAATGTTGCAAGGTTTTTTTAAAGTTTTTACCAACATTGAAAAATTTAAAGGAGAAGGAAGTTTTGAAGGTTGGATTCGTAGAATTATGGTAAATACTTGTATTAGCTATTTGCGGAAAAAGAATCCAGTTCAAGTATCAGATGAAGATTTTGTTTTTAATAATGAAGCAACTGAAAACCTTGAAAACACATCAGTAGAAGATATACAAAAGTTAATAGATGAATTACCCGAAGGGTATAAGTTAGTTTTTAACTTATATGCCATTGAAGGATATAAGCATTCAGAAATAGCAGAAAAATTACAAATTTCTGAAAGTACCTCTAAGTCACAATTATTTAAAGCTCGTAAATGCTTAAAAGCTAGTTACGAGAAAATTAATCAAGTAAGAAATGTCAAGCAATAATATTGATAAACATATAGCAGAAAAACTAAAAAATAGAGAGCTTAAACCATCCAACTCAGCATGGGAAAGGTTAGAGACTCGTTTAGATAGTCAAGAAGCTATAAAGAAAAGAAATTGGTTTTTATATGTAGGTTATGCAGCTGGTTTAGCTTTATTAATAAGTTTTGGAGTAATCTATTTTATTGATTCAGATTCAAAAACGCCAATAAAAGAAGTTATAGTTAATACTTCAATAGATACACTAAAAATTAATAATAAAGGTATAGAAGAATTTATTAAGAATACAGATGAAGCTGTGGTAGAGTTAGAAGAAAATAAGCAAAAGAAACAGTCACAAAACAAAAAGAAAACAATTAGAGAAACAAAGAAACCCATATTAAAAGAAGAAATAGCTTTTAAAAATATTCAGAATGAAATACTATCAAAAGAAGAGGTAGTAGCAGAATTGAATAAACCAGTAATACAAGAAAAGAAAAACTCAATTTCAAGAATAAAAGTAAATAGTGATGATTTATTGTTTTCAGTAACACATACTCCGAGTGAAGTTAAAGAATATTACGCAAAGCATAAGTTAAAAAGAGAAGATGTGCTAAAAACTATTGAAGACGAGCTAAAAAAGTCAAACTTAAAAATAGATCCTAATACCATTTTAGCAGAAGTTGAAAGAACGATTGATGATGAGGAGTTTAAAGGAGACTTTATGCAAAAACTAAAATCAAAAATATCAGATATTGCTGTAGCAATTGTAGATAGAAATAAATAAAGCGCTTATTAATTATCGATAATTAACCATTCCAAAGTATTATCAGTTTAATTTAAAATTACAAAAATGAAAAGAATACTATTATTAGTGTTGTTTGTAACGACTATTGCCCAATCTCAAGAAAAAGTATTTGAAAAAGAAGTAAAGAAAATATCAATAAGTATTGATAGCATTACCAAGCAGCAAAAAGACTCTTTAAAAATAAAAGTAAAAGAGATTAATGCGAAATTAGAAAAGAATAAAATATCGTTTGATGAAGCAACAGCATTAAAAAAAGAAGCAGCAGCCTACCATGCTGCTCAAATAGAGAAAAAAGTTAGTTTTCAAGAACAAAAATTACAACAATTAGTACAAGACAAAATTGACGGTAAAATATTTAGCAATGAAGAAGAATCACGAGAGCAAACTTTTGAAATAGCAAAATTTAAGTTCAGACTAAACTTTTCTGACGATGAAGAAGATGAAGTTGAAAGAGAAAAGAAAAGAAGAAGAAAGAGAACCACAACACAGTTTGTTTTTGCTCTAGGTGCAAATAACACATTAACAAATAATGAACTAGGTTCTTTAAATAATTCAGATTACAAATTTTGGCAATCACATTTTTATGAGTTAGGTTTTACATGGAAAACACGTTTATCAAAACAACCATCTAAAACATATTTTAAATACGGTTTCTCTTTTCTGTGGAATAATTTAAGAGCCAAAAACAATCAATATCACGTTGTAAACGGGAATGAAACAAACTTGAGTATTCATCCAGAACAACTTTCAGAAAGTAGGTTACGACATGTACAAATGACATTTCCAATGCATTTAGAATTCGATTTTTCAAAAAACAAGAAGTATTCTGATGGAGAAATTGTAGATAGAACACATCAAAGTTTTCAGGTTGGACTAGGTGGCTTCTTTGGTTTCAAACTAGGAACTCGTCAATACTTAGAGTATAAAAATGCACAAGGAGTTACTGTTGAAGAAGTTCAGAAGAATAACTTTAACATGAATAAATTTAACTACGGGTTAAGTGCTTATGTTGCTTATCAAGGCATTGGATTATATGCTAAATATGATTTAAATCCATTATTCAAAAATACTGACACTAGGAACATCTCATTAGGTCTTCGATTTGATATTAATTAATAAAAAAGGAGAAGTTTAAACTTCTCCTTTTTTATTTTCTTCCCATTCTTTACGTAAATCCATTGAAAGCTTTCCAGTGCCATCATGTTTCCAACCAGGAGGTTTAAAAAGATATAGAAACCTTTTACCTAGCGTGGTTTTACTAGTAAAAATATCGTTAAACATAGTATACCATTCAATAAAAGCTACTTTAATAGGGTTGTAAGTGTTTATATTCTTAACCAAACCATATACTGGTTTTTCAACTTCAGGTTCAAAAGTGCCAAAAAATTTATCCCAAATAATAAAAATCCCAGCATGGTTTCTATCTAAATATTGAGGATTAGTAGCATGATGAACTCTATGATGACTTGGAGTGTTAAAAACTGCCTCAAACCATTTAGGCATTTTATCAATAAGTTCGGTATGAATCCAATATTGATATAATAAACTAACACTCATTTGAGTTACGATCATTAATGGATGAAAGCCTATAATGGCCAAAGGAGCCCAAAATATAAATGTATAAAAACTTCCAGACCAAGTTTGTCGTAGAGCAGTACTTAAATTGTATTTTGTAGAAGAATGATGCACCACATGGCTAGCCCAAAACAGTCTACTTTCGTGTGCAATTCTATGATTCCAGTAATAGGCAAAATCTTCAGCAAATAACAAAATAAACCAAGCCCACCAAGTAAACGGAATAGTAAAAAGACGGTATTGATATAAAAAGAAAAATACCCCGAAAACTAGTCCTTTGGTAAGTAGCCCTATAAAAACATTACCTAACCCCATAGTAATAGATGTCGCAGCATCTTTAAACTCATAATCCTCTAATTTTACTTTAACAGTTAATATTACCTCTATAATAACTGTTAAGACAAAAAAGGGAATAGCATAATGGACTAGATTAGGTATTTCAGGGATTTGCATAAAAAAGAGTGTTTAGTTACAAACTTACAGAAAATCATTAAATTATTTAAGCTATAGAGTTTGTTTATGGATTAAAAAGCAGTATATTTGCAGGCTTAAAAATAAATTTTAAATAATTTAATTATGAATCATTACGAAACTGTTTTCATTTTGAATCCCGTTTTATCTGAAACTCAGATAAAGGAAGCAGTAAAGAAGTTTGAGGACTATTTACTTTCTAAAGGTGCAGAAATGATTTCTAAAGAAGATTGGGGCTTAAAAAAGTTAGCTTATCCAATCGAAAAGAAAAAAAGTGGATTTTACCACTTATTTGAGTACAAAGTAGCAGGTGATGCAATTGCTCCGTTTGAATTAGAGTTTAGACGTGACGATAGCGTTATGCGTTATTTAACTGTAAAGTTAGATAAGCATGCTGCAGCTTGGGCTGAAAAGAGAAGAAACCGTGTTAAATCTGCAAAAAAGTAAGAAATGGCATCTATAGAACAACAAGCAAAAGGAAATAAGCAAGGGGAAGTACGTTACTTAACTCCGCTTGATATCGAAACTAAAAAAGAAGCTAAATACTGTCGTTTCAAGAAAAACGGTATTAAATACATCGATTACAAAGATGCAGACTTCTTAATGTATTTAGTAAACGAGCAAGGTAAAATTTTACCAAGACGTTTAACAGGAACATCATTAAAATATCAACGTAAAGTGGCACAAGCTATTAAAAGAGCTCGTCACTTAGCTTTAATGCCATACGTTGGAGATATGTTAAAATAATAAAGAAGTAGAAACATGGAATTGATATTAAAACAAGACGTAGAAAACTTAGGTTTTAAAGACGATGTTGTAACTGTTAAGAATGGTTACGGACGTAATTACCTAATACCTCAAGGATATGCAATTTTAGCTACTTCTTCAGCTAAAAAAGTATTAGCAGAAAACTTAAAGCAACGTGCTTTTAAAGAGGCTAAATTAATAGAAGATGCTAACAAAATAGCTGAAACTATTAAAGGATATGAAATCAAAATAGCTTCTAAAGTAGGTTCAGGAGATAAATTATTTGGATCAGTAAACAACATTGATGTTGCTACAGCTTTAGCTAAGGCTGGTACTGAAGTAGATAAGAAATTTATCAAAGTTACTGGAGGTAACGTAAAAAGATTAGGAAAATACAATGCTGCTGTACGTTTACACAGAGCTGTTGTAGCTGACATCGTATTTGAAGTAGTTGCTGAATAGTAACTAAATTGTTAAATACATGTTAATAAAGTATAAATCCGCTCGGTCGAGCGGATTTTTTTTATGCTTAAATTTGAGGTATAACATAAACAAAATCAGAACTATTATGAAGAAATTAATAATTTTTTCTTTTGTTTTTTTGAGTTTATCCATCTATTCCCAGGTAACCACATCAAAAATAAAAGGAACTGTAACAGACAATCAGGGAGAACCTTTGTTTGGTGCTAACATTGTCGTTTTACATGAGCCAACAGGTACCATATCTGGAGCCGTAGCTCAAGACAATGGAAAATACACCATACCTAACTTAAGAGTAGGAGGACCTTATAAAGTAACTTTTAGCTATATTGGGTTTGAATCACAAGAAGTAACCAATGTCTATTTAACTTTGGGTAAAACAACTAATATTGATGGTGTTTTGTCTGAGGATGGAGAGCAATTAGAAGAAGTTGTTATATCAACAACAAGAAGTAAAGTTTTTAATAATGATAGAACTGGAGCACAAACTAGTGTGAGTGCTGTTCAATTAAAAACTTTACCAACTATTTCTCGTTCCGCTGCAGATTTTACGCGTTTAGAACCAACTGCAAGTGGAAACTCTTTTGGAGGGAGAAATGACCAGTTCAACAACTTCTCTTTAGACGGATCTATTTTCAATAACCCTTTTGGTTTAGATTCACCAACACCAGGAGGTCAAACAGGTTCGCAGCCAATTTCGTTAGATGCAATTGAACAAATTTCGGTTTCTACTGCACCATACGATGTTACTTTGTCTGGTTTTACAGGAGCTTCGGTAGATGCGGTAACAAAAAGTGGTACTAACGAATTCACAGGTACAGTTTATGGGTTTTACAGAAACCAAGATATGACTGGAGGTAAAATTAAAGGTCAAGAAGTTGTAAAACCAAAATTAAGTCAAAGTCAATACGGGGCAAGCTTAGGAGGTCCAATTATTAAGGACAAATTATTCTTTTTTGCAAATTTTGAAAAAGATGATAGAGAAGATTTAGGTACAGCAGGTTGGATACCAAATACAGGTAGTGGTGCTGTTAATGAATCAAGGGTATTAGAGTCGGATATGATAGCTGTTCGTGACGCGTTAGCAGCTTTAGGATATGATACAGGAGCTTATGAAGGTTTTACTTATGGTTCGGAATCTACTAAAGGAATTTTTAAATTAGATTGGAATATTAACGATAAAAATAGATTAGCGTTAATTTATAATTTCTTAAGAGCTTCAAAAGAAACACCAGCGCATCCAACAGCTTTAGGTATTAGAGGTCCGAGTTTTTCTACATTACAATTTGAAAATTCAGGATATGAAATTAATAACAACTTAAATTCATTTCAGTTAGAATTAAACTCTAACTTATCAGAAACAACTACTAATAAGTTACAAATAGGTTATACACATTTTGATGATTTTAGAAATCCGTTATCTGCACCAGCACCGGTAATTACTATACAAGATGGTAATGGAAGTAATTATATTATAGCAGGTCATGAACCATTTTCTATAAATAACAAGTTAGATCAACGAGTTTTTCAGTTGACAAATAACATGAACTTTTATAAGGGAGATCATACGTATACCGTTGGTTTTTCATTCGAACAATTTGAGTTTGAAAACTCATTTAATTTAACAAATTATGAGTCTTTTAATTTTGGAATCTTTCCATACTACGGATTATTTAGCCCATACCCAGATGTAGCAACTTTTTTATCAGCTGCACAACCAGGTGGAGTAGTAGAGCAGTATTTAGCAGCTACTCAAAATGCTTACGATTCATTTAATGCTAATGGAGACGGTAACGATGGTGGATGGAAACTATCTGAATTAAATGTAGGTCAATTGGCATTTTATGTACAAGATGAGTGGGAAATGAATGATAAGTTCAAACTAACGTATGGAGTTCGTTTTGATAAGCCATTGTATTTCAATACTTCTAGTTTGATACAGAAATTTATAGATACTGATAATGGAGCAACCAGAGACAACTCTGTACTATACTACAATCCAAATACAGGAGAAGAGCAACAATTACTTTCAACTAAAATGCCTACAAACCAATGGTTAATTTCACCAAGAGTAGGTTTTAACTGGGATGTAAAGGGTAATAATACGATGCAACTTCGTGGAGGTTCAGGTGTATTCACAGGACGTTTACCTTTTGTATGGATTGGAAACCAAGTAAGTGGTGCTGATGATGGCTTCTTCCAATTAGTTGATCCTGATTTTAAATTTCCTCAAGTATGGAGAACAAACTTAGGTTTAGACTGGAAATTTGAAAATGGAATTATAGCGACTACAGATATTTCTTATACAAAAGATATTAATGGTGCTCATGTACAAAACTGGGGACTAAGAGAGCCTAGTGCTACTTTAAATACACCATTTGATAATAGAGAAATATATGAAGGAAGTGATAAAGGAAATAATGCTTATGTGTTTACAAATTCAGACAAAGGTCGTGTATGGAATGCTTCTTTAAAGCTTCAGAAAACTTTTGATAACGGATTATATACAAGTGTTGCTTATAATTACTTAAACGCTAAAGATGTAAACTCTATTGAAGCAGAAATTACGGGAGATGCTTTTGCTTTTAATCCAGTAGTTGGAAATGCTAATAATGATGTTTTATCATATTCAAAATATGGAGATACTCATAGAATTATTGGTGTAGCGTCTAAGAAATTTACTTATGGAGGAGATAAGTTTGCCACAACTATTTCAACATTTTTTGAATATGCACAAGGTGGACGTTTTAATTACACTTACGGAGGTGATATTAATAATGATGGATCAGCTGTAAATGATTTATTATATGTTCCAACTAGTTCAGAACTTAATCAAATGCAATTTAGTGATCCTGCTCATGCAGCTGCTTTTGAAAGCTATATACAACAAGATGATTATCTGAGTGAAAGAAGAGGACAATATGTAGAGCGTTATGGAGCTTTAGCACCATGGAGAGGAAAATGGGATTTAAAAATATTACAAGATTTTAATTTTAACGTGTCTGAAGAAAAACAAAACACAATACAATTAAGTCTTGATATTCTAAATGTAGGAAACTTAATCAATTCTGATTGGGGAGTAGTACAACAACCTAATAATTTACAACCTTTAGGTATTAAATTCCCTGATGTAGATCCAGCAAATACTAACCCAGCGAATTATGTGCCAGATTATTCTCAGGCACCTACATATTCATTCACTCCAAACTCAACAAAAACATTTGGTTTCGATTCTAGCTTACTTTCTCGTTGGCAAATGCAAATAGGGTTACGTTACATATTTTAATAAAAAAGAACAAACAAAACTTATAAAACCACTCATTTTTTGAGTGGTTTTTATGTTTTTTAGTTGAATGTTTTGTGAGAAAGGGGGGTTTTCCTGTGAAAATTTTAAAATAAATGGGTGATATTTGTAATCGTAAATAAAGATAGGGGACTTTAATTACAACGTTTTAAAATATAGTCTTTGAGGGGTTGATTATATTTTAAAAAAACTCTGGCCTTATTAAGGTCAGAGTTTTTAAGTGTAGGATTATAATGTAATACTTTCTTGATTCTTAAGAAGATCTTCCATAGTCTCTCTCTTCCTAATTAAATAATCTTTTCCTTTATAAATCATAACTTCTGCAGGCCTAAACCTTGAATTATAATTTGAAGCCATAGAGAAACAATAAGCTCCAGCATTATGGAAACATAATATATCGTCTTCAGATATTTCATTAATCCTTCTATTAGACCCAAAGGTGTCATTTTCACAAATATATCCGACAATACTATAAAATCGCTCTTTTCCTTTAGGATTAGATAAGTTTTCTATATAATGATAAGAATTGTAAAACATTGGACGTATTAAGTGATTTAAACCACTATCAATACCAGCAAAAACAGTTGACGTTGTTTGTTTAATAACATTTACTTTTGCTAAAAAATATCCAGCTTCACTAACTAAAAACTTTCCAGGTTCAAACATTAAGGTAACTTCTTTTCCGTAATTTTTACAGAATTCATTAAACCTTGTAGATAGCTTTTTACCTAGCTCATTTATATCAGTTGAAATATCATCTTTCTTATAAGGAACCTTAAATCCACTACCAAAATCAATAAAATCAATATTTTTAAATTGTCTTGCAACATCAAATAAAATTTCAGAAGCCCTTATAAAAGTATCAATATCTAAAATATCAGAACCAGTATGCATGTGAATTCCATTAATGTGCATTCCTGTATTTTCAACAACTCTTTTTATATGAGGTACTTGGTGAATAGATATTCCAAATTTAGAATCAATATGACCCACAGAAATTTTACTATTCCCGCCTGCCATTACATGTGGATTGATACGAATACAAACAGGGATTTTAGGGTGTTTTTGTCCAAACAATTCTAAAATTGATAAGTTATCAATATTAATTTGCACTCCTAATTTAGCAACATCTTCTATTTCCTGTAGAGAAACTCCGTTAGGTGTATATATAATTTCATGAGGCTCAAAACCTGCTAATAATCCAAGTTTAACCTCTTGAATAGAAACCGTATCCAAACCACTGTTAAGCTTATTGAAAACCTTTAATATATTAATGTTTGATAATGCTTTAACTGCGTAATTAATTTTTACATTTTTAACTTTTGAAAAAGCAGATGTTATTTTTTTATACTGAGATATAATTTTTTCAGTGTCGTAAACATACAAAGGTGACTGATACTTATCAGCTAGCTTTAAAAGGTCTTGTCTATTCATTTACTTTAATATTTGCAGGCAAAAGTATAGAGGTGAATGATTACAAAAAATAAAATGAAAGAAATTCACAAATTTGTGTTTTTTTGTAAAATTAGGGGTTTTACGTCTAGGCAAAAGGGAATTTTCCTATAATATAATCTTTTAAAAAGAGTCATATTTGCGACGAAATAAAGTTAAGGGGATTTATTTCAAACAGAATGATATTTTTTTAAGGGGTAAAAATATCATAAAAAAACTCTAGCGAAAGCTAGAGTTTTTGATTTTATAAATGGTAGTATAAGATTACTTAAATTTTACCGCAACTTTTTGTGCAATACCAACAATTACTTCACTAGCCTTTACTATACTCTCAGCAGGAACGTATTCATAACGTCCATGGAAGTTGTGTCCACCAGCAAAAATGTTAGGACATGGTAAACCTTTATATGATAATTGAGAACCATCAGTTCCACCTCGAATAGGCTTAATTAAAGGAGTAATTCCCATATCTTTCATCACTTCTTCAGCAATATCAACAATATGCATTACAGGAGTTACTTTTTCCTTCATATTAAAATATTGGTCTTTAATTTCAACAGAAACTAATTTTTGTCCACGCTTAGCGTTTAAAACTTCTGCTAAATCAAGTATTGCTTTTTTACGGTTGTTGAATTGATCCATATCATGATCTCTAATAATATAGCTCAATGTTGTTTGCTCAACTTTACCTTCCATATGGTGTAAGTGGAAAAAACCTTCGTAACCAGTTGTTCTTTCAGGAACTTCATCTTCAGGTAATGCATTGATAAATTCACTAGCAATAAGCATTGAATTAATCATTTTACCTTTTGCATATCCTGGATGTACAATTTTACCATTAATAGTAACTGTAGCACCAGCGGCGTTAAAGTTTTCGTATTCTAATTCACCTATTTGGCTTCCATCCATGGTATAAGCCCACTCAGCTCCAAATTTTTCTACATCAAACATATGAGCACCCTTACCAACTTCTTCATCAGGAGTAAAACAAATACGGATTTTACCATGTTTAATTTCTGGGTGTTGGATTAAATATTCCATTGCAGAAACAATTTCAGTAACTCCAGCTTTATCATCAGCACCTAATAAAGTAGTACCATCAGTAGTAATAATAGTTTGACCTTTATATTGTAATAAATCTTCAAAATAATCTGGAGATAAAACGATGTTTTCTTCTTTGTTTAACAAGATGTCTTTTCCATCATAATTCTCATGAATTTGAGGTTTTACATTAGCTCCAGTAAAATCTGGACTTGTATCGATATGAGCAACAAAACCAATAGTAGGCACTTCATAATCTAAATTACTAGGTAACGTTGCCATTAAATAACAGTTCTCATCTAATTCAACATCTTCCATTCCTATTTCCTTTAGTTCTTTTTCAAGAACTTTCGCTAAATTCCATTGTTTTTCAGTACTAGGAAATGCTGGGTTATTAGGATCACTTTCAGTATCAATAGTTACATATTTAACAAATCGATCGATTATATGTTGTTTGTTCATCGTAGTATTTTTAAAGCATCAAAAATAGCCATTTCAAATGTATTTTGTCAATTGAAATGCGATGAAATTTTTAAGAACCTTTCTTTTTAAAATAGGCAATCAATAAATCGACAACATAACTATATGATTGAATTCCTTTAGATTGATTATTAGCTTTAAGATAAGAGTTGTATCCTTTCTTTAAATAAGGTTCAATAGGGTTTTTAAACTGTTTCCAATGTAAATAAGTAGTCTTGTAGTCTTTATAGATACCTTTATTTACTGTTTTAGCTATTTCTTTACCTAATTCTTTATCTCTTTTATAAACTTGACCAATACAATAGTTATAAGCCATTCGGTACCCAGAATACTTAAAATACAGGTCCTTATTAGCTATTGAGGCTAAGAAACTCACAAAATTGGCATCATTTTCAGCTGCCCAACCAATTTGATGTGCCATTTCATGACATGTAGTTGCTGGATAACCCGTTTTAGGAATCATATTATTTACTTGCGCTTCTCCTGTTATTGGATTTAAATATCCTGATGTTCCATTGTATGATTGAAATAAACTAACTAATGAGCTTTTAACAGAAGACGTTTGATAAGTTAGTTGGGGATACCTTTTCGAAAGTTCTTGGAATCCGTTAGGAGCCAAATTATAAATTTCTCTTTGAGAATATGGAACTATTACAGGGACTGAATCATTTTTTGTTATTTGTAAATGAACTTTGTTTAGTTCTGTAACAATCTGTTTAGTTGTTAAAATTAGTTCTTCAGTAGTATAAGAAGCTTGTTTTAGCTCAAGATTTTTAGCTAAAGGCTCTCTAAAATAATTTAATCCCCAAAAAGCATAAAAACAAAAATAAATAATAGATAGAATTGCGATAAATTTTACTAACTTAGGAAGGAAGTTTTGAAACCTTCTTTTAATTAAAAAATAGATAGATTTTAATAAAAGATATAACAAACCAAAACCAATTATATCCCCAACAGAAAAAGGAACCCATCCTAAAATAGTTCGAAAGAATTGAGAAATGTAAGGATAAATTCCGTTACTATAATAAAACTCAATCCACTGTGGTTTTTGGCTAATAAAAAGCACAAAAATTACTTGAATAGGTAAAAATAAAGCAACAAAAAAATATTTTTTTAGGTTATGCATGCCTCCAAAAATAAGAAAGTTGTAACGTTATCAACAAGTTAATAACAGTTTATTTACAAAAAATGTGCATAAAGAAAATTGAGCATAGTCTCTACAAATATCATCTTAAAAATTTACTTTTGCTGTTATGGAAAGAACCCAATCTCTCAAAGGAACAAAAATAGATAAAGCTAGAATTATAAGCTTAGAAAAAGGGAAGTTACCACCACAGGCTTTGGAATTAGAAGAGGCTGTTTTGGGTGCTATGATGATTGATAAAAAAGGGATTGATGAAGTAATTGATATTTTACACCCTGATGCTTTTTACGATAAAAGGCATCAAGAAATTTATGCAGCTATCTACGAACTTTTCCAAAATTCAGAACCAATTGATTTACTTTCTGTATCAAATCAGTTAAAGAAAAATGGAAAATTAGATTTAGCAGGAGGAGATTTTTATTTAATTGGTTTAACCCAAAAAGTAGCTTCATCTGCACATATTGAATTTCACTCTAGAATTATTCTAGAAAAGTTTATTCAACGTAAACTAATTACTATTTCTTCAGAAATTATTGAAAACGCATATGATGAAACCGTTGATGTTTTTGATTTATTAGATGATGCCGAAGGAAAATTATTTGAGGTAACTCAAGGAAATCTTAAAAAGGGAGCTGAAAGAGCCGATTCGTTAGTACAACAATCGATTAATAAAATTCAAGAAATATCAACCAAAGAAGGGATGAGCGGTTTGGCAACTGGATTTACCAAACTAGATGCATTAACCTCAGGTTGGCAACCTACCGATTTAATCATTATTGCAGCACGTCCCGGTATGGGTAAAACCGCTTTCGTAATATCGATGGCTAAAAATATGGCAATCGATTTCGGACATCCAGTAGCGTTATTCTCACTGGAGATGTCATCGGTACAGTTAATTACACGTATGATTTCTTCGGAAACAGGATTAACTTCTGAAAAATTACGTAAAGGAAACCTAGAACCACATGAATGGGAGCAGTTGAACGTAAAAGTAAAGAGACTTTCAGACGCACCTATATTTATTGATGATACACCAGCACTATCTATTTTCGATTTACGTGCAAAAGCACGTCGTTTAGTGTCTCAACATGGAGTTAAAATATTAATTATTGACTATTTACAGTTAATGACAGCAGGTGGAGCAGGAGGTAACCGTGAACAAGAAATTTCGATGATTTCACGTAACTTAAAAGCACTAGGTAAAGAATTAAATGTACCCGTAATTGCACTTTCTCAGTTATCGCGTGCGGTTGAAACTCGTGGAGGAAGTAAACGTCCGTTACTATCCGATCTTCGTGAATCTGGAGCGATTGAGCAGGATGCCGATATTGTATCATTTATTTATCGTCCTGAATACTATGGAATGACAGAATGGGATGACGACGATCATTCACCATGTGAAGGACAAGGAGAGTTTATTGTAGCAAAACACCGTAATGGTGGATTGGATAATATTCGTTTGAAGTTTACAGGACACTTAGCAAAATTCTCAGATTTAGAAGAAGGCTTTAGTAGTGAGTTCCAATCGAGTATGAATTCAGGATTTAACGATGAAGTAGCATCTAGTAACTTTGCTTCACCAGAAGATGCTTTTGGTCCAAGTGACGATGATGTTCCGTTTTAATCCTTAAATTAAACTTAAAATATAATTGAATACACAATTGCTAAAAAGTAATTGTGTATTTTAGTTTTTGATATGAAACAATTTCTTTACATACTAACATTTTTTCTTTTTTCTAACTCGCTATGGGCATCATTTATTTATGTACCTATGAGTAACGAAAATCAAAAAAATCATTTAAAAGCATATGGTATTGTTTACTACGCTTTGCAAAATGGCTTAAAAGCCAAATGGTTATTGAATTATGATGGAGGTGCTTTTTTAATTGAAAACAATGAAGCAGTAGAAAAAGAATGTAAAATACGTGGAGTATCCTATCAAATTATATCAGACGCTAAATCAGCATTAATTTTAGAAGAAATTTCATCACCATCTAAAAACCAAGAAGCAGTAACTTTAGAAAAAGCACCAAAAATAGCGGTGTATTCACCAAAAGATAAAATGCCTTGGGATGATGCAGTTACCATGGTACTAACATATGCTGAAATTCCGTTTGATGTAATCTATGATGAAGAGGTACTAAATGATAAACTATTATTATATGAATGGTTACACTTACATCATGAAGATTTTACAGGTCAGTACGGACGTTTTTATGGAGCTTTTAGAACTGCACCTTGGTACATTCAACAAAAGAAAGATGCAGAAGCCTTAGCAAAAAAACTAGGGTACAGTAAAGTATCAGAAGAAAAAGGAGACGTAGCTAAAAAAATCCGCGATTATGTAGTAGGTGGTGGGTTTATGTTTGCGATGTGCTCTGCAACCGATAGTTTTGATATTGCGCTGGCTGCAGATGGTGTAGATATTTGTGAAGGAATGTTTGATGGTGATGCTTCAGAACCTAATTACCAATCAAAAATAAACTTTAATAAAACCTTTGCTTTTAAAGATTTTGAACTGATTCGTAACCCTACTACTTATGAGTTTTCTTCAATAGATATGACTCGTAAACGAAGAATAAGGAAAGAGGTAGATTACTTTGTGTTGAAGGAATTTTCTGCAAAATGGGATCAAGTGCCAACTATGTTAACACAAAATCACACAATGTTAGTAAAAGGTTTTATGGGACAAACAACATCTTTTGATCCTAATACTATAAAATCTACAATCATTGTTTTAGGAGAAAATAAAACAAATAGAGAGGGACGTTATATTCACGGAACTAAAGGGAAAGGAATGTTTACCTTTTATGGAGGTCATGACCCTGAAGATTATCAACATAGGGTAGGAGACCCTAAAACAGAATTAGACTTGCATCCAACCTCACCAGGATATCGTTTAATATTGAATAATGTACTGTTTCCTGCAGCTAAAAAGAAAAAACAAAAGACCTAATTTTTTTCAGACTTTTCTAACTCTTTAATAAAATAAGAAGGTTTAATACCAGCAAGTTTATAGAATGCTCTCGAAAAAGATTCAGCATTTTTAAAACCAACTTCCTTTGCAATAGCTTTTATGGTGTACTTTCTCCAGAGAGCATTATTTTTAAGTTTTTCAATAGCATATTCAATTCTAAGTTGATTTATATAACTAGAAAAAGAATTCCTTTTGTATTGATTGATTACTTTTGATAAGTAGCTAGTATTAGTATCTAATCTATCAGCTAACAGTTGTAAATTTATTTTTGAGTTTAAAAAATCTGCATTCTTTTCAAAAGCTTCAAGCCCATTAATAATGGTATTAATAGTTTCGTTAGAAAGTTCATATTTATTAATGGTTTGTTGTGGTATAGTTTCTAGCTCTTTCTTATCTGCAGTTTTGTTTTGATTGGCTAATGCTACAAAACGTTTTTTAAAAGTTCTTTTTCTTTTGACTTGGTATCCTACCAAAACAAATGATAATGCTAATAAAGAAATATAAACTACTTTATTTCTCTTAGACTCATTAACTTCCTTTTCTAGTTCTTTTATAACTTGTTTTTTTTCTGATAATAAGTTAGGAATGTCGTATTCCTCAGTGAGTGTTTTGTTTATTTTCTTTTCTTCATTTAATTTAAAATCCTTTATTTCTAATAACTTATTTATATACAGTAATTGTTTCTTTAAGTTTTTATTCTTTTTATTATGGTCGATTAAATATTTATAGGTGTCTTCTAAATATTTACTAGGTATTTCTCTTGCATTAAACAAAGAATCTGCTTTTAAATGATATTTTAAGGCATTTTTTTTATCCTTTAAATAATTGTATTGAACGCCTATTTTAACATAAGCCCTGATTAAAATTCTGTAGTTCTCATCACTAATGATATAAGGAATAGATTTTTTGTATGAGATTATTGATTCATTATAGTTTTTCCTTCTATTTTCTATACTACCTAACACATAAAAAGAATACCCTAAACTCAAACTATCATTTATTTTTTCATATAAGCTTACTGCTTCGTTATTATAAAAAAAAGCAGAATCAATTTTATTAAGTTTCTTGTAAGCGGAGGCAATATTTAAAGGTAGAGTAGAGAAATCTTCATACCTTAAGTACTTTTTTTGTTTAGCAAATAGGTAGGCTTTTTTATAGAGAGCTATTGCATTTTCAACCTCTCCAACAGAACTTTTAATCATAGCAAGCTGAATAAAAAGTAAATGTTTTAGGCTATCATTTTCTCTTAAAGTTTGTCTACTTAATGTTAACTCTTCTAAAGCTTTACTATTTATTCCATCATTAAAATAAGATATTGATTTATGATAATATATTGCAGAAGGGAAATTTTTTGAGGGGCGTTTTTTAGTAATATTTATCAAAGAATCACAAAAACTTAAATAAATGTTTTTATCATTATAAATATCGGCTAAAAAAAACTTTCCTTGTAACATGTTCATGGTATCATTTTCAATAATAGCTTTATTATAAACTGCTTTTGCATATATAGCAGCTTTTAAAGTATCATGCTTGTTTACATAAAATGAATGAACTAGTTCTTGAAATTTTTTTTGGGATAAAGTGTCTTTTCTTATTTGGTTTTTAGAGAAAACTTCTATACTAAATCCCATAATAAGTAATAAAAAAAATATTTTTTTCATAACAGTTAACCAACTTGAATTCAAAAGTACCAAAAAAAACGTGACTTTACTTTATTTATTTAAAAACCTGAAAATAAGATGTTTATTTTTTATTGGGACTCGTTTTTTATAAAATCCGTGTACAACTATTTGTATATAAAACAAACAAATGAGTTATTTGAATCACGTAAATAAAGGGTTCAACAACGATTCATTAGAACGGGAAAATTAAACGAAAAAGAAAACTTAATTTATATGAACCCTTTTTCTTTTTACTTAAATAAAAAAGTAATTGCTCATTTTTACATAATCAATTACATTTGTGGGCATAAAACAAAACAATAATGCCAACAACACAACAATTACAAGAGTTTACACAACAAGTTCGTAGAGACATCGTACGCATGGTACATGCTGTAAATTCAGGACATCCAGGAGGTTCTTTAGGGTGTGCAGAATTTTTTACGTGTTTATACCAAGAAATCATGGACTATTCTACTGATTTTTCTATGGATGGTAAAAACGAAGATTTATTCTTTTTATCAAACGGACATATTTCGCCAGTTTATTATAGTGTTTTAGCTCGTAGTGGATTTTTTCCAGTAGCCGAATTAGAAACATTTAGAAAATTAGACTCTCGTTTACAAGGGCACCCAACTACACACGAACATTTACCAGGAGTACGTATTGCTTCGGGGTCGTTAGGTCAGGGTATGAGTGTTGCTATTGGTGCAGCCCAAGCTAAAAAGTTAGATGGTGATAACAAAACTGTATATTCTTTACACGGAGACGGTGAATTACAAGAAGGACAAATTTGGGAAGCTGTAATGTATGCAGCAGCTAAAAAAGTTGATAACTTAATTTCTACTGTAGATGTAAATGAAAAACAAATTGATGGATCTACCGATGAAGTCTTAGCTATGGGGAGCTTAAAAGCTAAATTTGAAGCTTTTGGTTGGGATGTTGTAGAAATTGCAGAAGGAAATAATGTAGAAGCTATTTTATCAGGAATGGCAGAAGCAAAATCTAGAACAGGAAAAGGTAAGCCAGTTTGTGTATTATTACGCACAGAAATGGGGAATGGAGTTGATTTTATGATGCATACCCACGCATGGCATGGTAAAGCACCTAACGATGAACAGTTAGAGGTTGCTTTAGCTCAAAATCCAGAAACTTTAGGAGATTATTAATAGATAACTAAATATTATTTTAAACGCCATTACAAACTTTGTAATGGCGTTTTTATTTTATGAAAATCTTTACAAAAAAAAGTAAGTAATACCGTAAATTTACGTCAATAATCATATTCAAAAAATAATCAAACAATACACATGAAAATAGGAATTGTATGTTATCCTACCTTTGGAGGAAGTGGAGTAGTAGCAACCGAATTAGGAATGGCATTAGCAGATAAAGGACATGAAGTACATTTTATAACTTACAATCAACCTGTACGATTAGATTTCTTTTCTCACCGTTTACATTTTCATGAAGTTGTTTTAGAAGAATATCCGCTATTTCAATACCAGCCTTACGAGTTAGCTTTATCTAGTAAGATGGTAGAAGTAGTACAAAAATATGATCTTGAAGTATTACATGTACATTACGCGATTCCGCATGCATATGCTGCTTATATGGCAAAGAAAATGCTTGAAGATAAAGGTATTGATGTAAAGGTAGTAACAACATTACATGGTACCGATATTACTTTGGTAGGAAGTCATCCAACCTATAAAACAGCAGTAGAATTTAGTATAAACAAATCAGATGAAGTTACTGCTGTATCTAACAGTTTAAAAGAAGATACTCTTCGACTATTTAATATAGATAAAGATATTAAAGTGGTGTACAATTTTATTGATGGAGAAAAATATGATAGAGCACACGAAGGAGAGTGTAAAAGAGAAGCACTAGCTAAACCAGAGGAAAGGATTTTAACACATATAAGTAATTTTAGACCTGTAAAACGTACTGACGACGTAATTCGAATTTTTAATAAGATTCAAAAAGAGATTCCTTCAAAATTGTTGATGGTTGGTGATGGTCCTGAACGTTTAAAAGCGGAAAACTTAGCGAAAGAGTTAGAAATCGAAGACAAAGTGCTTTTTATGGGAAATAGTACAGAGGTAGCAAAAATATTATGTTATACAGATGTATTCTTATTACCATCTGAAACAGAGAGTTTTGGGTTAGCAGCTTTAGAAGCAATGGCAGCAAGTACTCCAGTTATTTCTACAAATACAGGAGGATTACCTGAAGTAAACATTGATGGTGTAACAGGTTTTTTAAGTGAGTTAGGTGACATTGAAGGTATGGCTAACAATGCTATTAATATTTTAAAAGAAGATGAAGTTTTGAACCAGTTTAAAGAAAACGCAAAAGAACATATTAAACTGTTTTCACTAGATAATATATTACCTGCTTACGAAAGACTTTATAAAAAGTGCTATGTAAGTTAAACTAGAGATAATTCAATTAAGAATTATTATACTATCTTTAAAAAAGAAAATAAAAGCTAATAAATAGAGAAAGATGATTAAAGAAAAGTATCAATGCTCTCTTGAAAAAATAAAAACCTTAGATGCTAAAGTACCTATCAATTTAGTACTAAGTGGAGGAGCAGAAAAAGGAGTAGCCCATATTGCATTATTAGAAAAGCTAGAAGAATTAAACATCAAAATTAATGCTATTTCAGCATGTAGTTCTGGCTCATTAGTAGGATCTATGTATGCTTCTGGGATGAGACCACAAGAAATTTTGAATTTCTTTAAAACCACTGAAATATTTCAGTTTTCATGGATAACCATAGCAAAACCAGGAATTTTTAATTCTTCAAATTATGCAAGGTTAATTGAAGACAAAATAAAACCAACATTTGAAGAGTTGAATATACCTTTAACAGTTTCTACAACCAATTTGAATAAAGGAACTACCCAGTATTTTTATGAAGGAGATTTGTTAAAGCCAGTATTAGCCTCATGTGCATTACCAGGCTTATTCAATCCTGTCAAAATAGATGGTATGCTTTACTCTGATGGAGGAATTATAGACAACTTTCCAACTACACCATTTAAAGATTCCGAATACCCAATTGTAGGTAGTTATGTTGTGTATCCTTCCGAAAAAACTAGCGAAGAATTAAATACAACTCTAAAAGTTTTAGCACATACATCTAAGCTTTTGATGTTATCTTCCGAAGAGCATAAATTCTTTAAAACATATGCAACTATTTGTTTCCCCTTAGGTGAATTTAGCGGGTTTAGTACTAAAGAAGTAGATGCTATTTATGAAACTGCCAAGAAATATATAGACGAAAAATTAAAATAAAGAGGTATAAAAACTCTTTATGAATTATAAAACAGTAAACTTTCTTTGATTAAGTCATCAGAAGCTTTGCTGTTTATTTTAAAATCTTCATAATCGCTAAGGAGTACAAAGTTAATTTCTCCTCCTATATTCTTTTTATCATGTTTCATCAACTCAAGAATAGGCTGAAAATCATCTTCTGATAAAGCTACTTTACCATAAATTTTAATAATAGCATCTTTTATTTCAGAAACTTTATCTTCAGGAAATTCTAATACTTTTGATGATAAGTAAGCTTCGCAAACCATTCCAATTGCAATAGCTTCACCATGCGTTAGGGCTTCTTTTTTAGGGTTCTCTAAAAAATAAGACTCTACACCATGGCCGATAGTATGTCCCCAGTTTAAAACCTTACGAACACCTTGTTCTTTAGGATCTTCTAAAACAACTTCATTCTTAATTTCTATCGAACGATGAATCAAGTCAACAATATTAAGCTTATCGTTATCTTTAATTTCGTTAAACAACTTGATATCGTGCGTCATTCCATATTTAATAATTTCTGCAGTACCAGAACGAATTTCTCTAGGAGTTACTGTATGTAAATATTCAGGATCAATAATAATCAATTCAGGGTTAGCAAATACACCAATCTGGTTTTTTAATACACCTAAATCAACACCTGTTTTCCCCCCAACAGAAGCATCTACCATGCTTAATAAGGTTGTAGGAATATTCACAAAATCAATTCCACGTTTAAATGTAGAAGCAACAAAACCACCTAAATCAGTAATCACACCACCACCTAAGGTAATCAATAAGCTTTTTCTATCAGCTCCTAATTCAGTCATTACATTCCAAACTCCCATACAAGTTTCTATGTTTTTATGAACTTCACCGGCATCAATTTGAATTACTTCAATAGGTTTGTCCGTAGCAAATAATTGTATAAATCGAGGGTAACAACAATCTAAAGTGTTGTCATCCACTAAAATAAAAACTGAAGAATAGTTTCTTTCAGAAACTAAAGAAGTTAATTCATTATAGCCTTTTTCTTCAAAATGAATAGGGTATGTTGCTGCGTTAATTGTGGTCATAATAACAAAAAAATATAAGGCGAAATTAAATAGAAAAAATTAAAATATATCAGTCTACTCAATTATATTTGTCTCTATAAATAAAGATATAATATTACCTCGATAATGAGACTTTTTGACAATACAGAAACTGCTTTTAAATTAAAATCTGACTCAGAGTTAGAACGTGCATATTTTTTGTTTAAAATGATTCAGAGCCAACCAATGGTTCGAATAGGTACAGCGGTAACAAACTTTGCTTTAAAAGCACACTTACCAGTTGAAGGATTAATTCGTTCAACAGTTTTTGATCATTTTTGTGGAGGAGTAAGTGAAGATGATTGCTTACCTAATATCGAAAAAATGTACGAACAAGGTAATGTACACAGTATTTTAGATTATTCGGTAGAAGGAAAGGAAGATGAAGCCCAGTTTGATGATGCTTTAAAAATGACGTTGAAAACGATCAATTTTGCTGAAGAAAAACAATCTATACCTTATGCAGTTTTTAAACCAACAGGTTTTGGACGATTTGCCTTATATCAAAAATTAACTGAAGGAAAAGAGTTAACTTCAGAAGAAAAAGTAGAGTGGGATAGAGTTGTAGAACGTTTTCATACTGTATGTAAAGCTGCAAAAACAAAAGATGTTCCATTACTAATTGACGCAGAGGAAAGCTGGATGCAAGATGCTGCAGATGATTTAATTGAAGAGTTAATGGAAATCTACAATAAAGAAAAAGCCATTGTTTTCAATACGCTACAAATGTATCGTCATGATCGTATGGAATATTTACGAAACTTACACCAAAGAGCGCACCAAAAGGGATATCATATTGGAATGAAAGTTGTTCGTGGAGCTTATATGGAAAAGGAGCGTGAAAGAGCTAAAGAAAATGGTTACGAATCTCCTATCTGTGTGGATAAACAAGCAACGGATGATAATTATAATGAAGCAGTTCGTTATATGATGGATCATAAAAATATGGCAATTTTTGCAGGAACTCACAATGAAGAAAGCTCATATTTGTTAATGGATTTAGCTAAAGAACATAACATTGCTAAAGACGATAAACGCATGTGGTTTGGGCAATTATATGGTATGAGTGATCATATTAGTTTCAATTTAGCTAAAGAAGGGTATAATGTAGCGAAGTACGTTCCATTTGGACCTGTTCGTGATGTGATGCCATATTTAATTCGTAGAGCAGAAGAAAATACTTCAGTAGCTGGGCAAACTTCCAGAGAATTGAATTTACTTAAAACTGAAAAAGCACGTAGAAAGCTTTAATGAATACAGTTGATGAAATAAAAGAGGCTATCTATAGAAATAAAAAAAGATTAGCTAAAGAGCTTCAAGAGAGTAGGGAGCTCGTCTTTCTTGTTAGAAAATCACTAACAACTTCATTAACTGACGAAGAAAAGGCAAAAGTAAAAGAACAAACACTTGATATTTGTAAAGCAATTCCTGCTTTTACTGTATTTATGCTTCCTGGTGGGGCTTTACTTTTGCCTTTACTTATAAAATTAATTCCTGATATTTTACCAAGTGCTTTTAAAGCAGATGATAAGGAGTTAGAAGACCCTAAACCTGAATAATTACCAGCTTACCCTCAATATATTATGTTTTTTATCTAGCTAAGATAGAAAATTAAGACCTCTGAAGTTCTTTTAAAGTAAGAGAAAAGCAGGTAAAATGATACTTTTATAATGCTTTAAATCAAATATTACGAATTCATAAATAAAATTTCGTAAATCGTAAACAATAAAACACTACTTTTGCAGCTTCAAAATAAGCACGAATGCAATCAATAAGAAATATTGCTATTATAGCACACGTTGACCACGGAAAGACAACCTTGGTAGACAAAATTATAGATCAAGCTAAAATTTTAGACGAACGTAAAGAACGCACTGATTTATTATTAGATAACAACGACTTAGAGCGTGAACGTGGTATCACCATTTTATCTAAAAACGTATCAGTAAACTATAAAGGAGTTAAAATTAATGTAATTGATACTCCTGGTCACGCCGACTTTGGTGGAGAAGTAGAACGTGTATTAAAAATGGCTGATGGTGTTTTATTATTGGTTGATGCTTTTGAAGGACCAATGCCACAAACTCGTTTTGTATTAGGAAAAGCAATCGAATTAGGATTAACTCCTATCGTAGTAGTAAATAAGGTTGATAAAGAAAACTGTACACCAGATTTAGTACATGAAAAAGTATTCGACTTAATGTTTGCTTTAGAGGCTACTGAAGCGCAGTTAGACTTTACTACTATTTACGGTTCGGCTAAAAATGGATGGATGAGTACTGATTGGCAAGAGCCAAAAGAAGACATCATCGATTTATTAGATGCTGTAATTGAAACAATTCCAGAAGCTCCATATCGTGAAGGATCACCTCAAATGCAAATTACATCATTAGATTACTCTTCATTTAAAGGAAGAATTGCAATTGGACGTGTATATCGTGGAGATTTAGAAAAGAACAAAGACTACATGCTTTGTAAAGCTGATGGAACTACTAAAAAAGTTCGTATTAAAGAATTACACGTTTTTGAAGGAATGGGTAAAGCTGAAACAGATAAAGTACGTAGTGGTGATATTTGTGCGGTTACAGGATTAGAAGATTTTGAAATTGGTGATACGATTGCTGATGTAGATAATCCAGAAGCATTACCAAGAATAGAAGTAGATCAACCTACTATGAGTATGTTATTCACAATTAACAACTCTCCGTTCTTTGGTAAAGAAGGTAAGTTTGTAACTTCTCGTCACTTGCGTGATCGTTTATTTAAGGAGATGGAGAAAAACTTAGCGTTACGTGTTGATGAAACCGATACAGAAGATAAATTTAACGTTTTCGGACGTGGAGTATTACATTTATCGGTGTTAATTGAAACGATGCGTCGTGAAGGATATGAATTACAAGTAGGTCGTCCTCAAGTTATTTTAAAAGACATTGACGGAGTTAAGAGCGAACCATACGAAACATTATCAATAGATGTTCCTGAAGATGTAGCTTCTAAAGCAATTAACTTAGTTTCTTTACGTAAAGGAGATTTATTAGTAATGGAGCCAAAAGGTGATTTACAACACTTAGAATTTACAATTCCATCAAGAGGGCTAATTGGTTTACGTAATAAAATATTAACAGCAACAGCTGGTCAAGCAATTATAAACCACCGATTCAGCGAATATGGACCTTATAAAGGTGAGTTTGCAGAAGAGTTAAAAGGTGCTATTGTTTCTTCTGAAACAGGAAAAGCAACCGCTTATGCAATTGACCGTTTACAAGATAGAGGACGTTTCTTTATTGATCCAAACCAAGAGATTTACAAGGGTCAAGTGGTTGGTGAAAATGCCAAAGCAGATGATATGGCAGTAAATTTAATTAAAGGAAAGAAGTTAACAAACGTACGTGCTTCTGGTTCTGATGATGGTGTGAAAATTGCTCCAAAAATTGATTTCTCTTTAGAAGAATGTATGGAGTATATTAGACCAGATGAGTATTTAGAAGTTACTCCAGAAAGTTTACGTATGCGTAAAATTAATTTTATAAAATAGTATATATTTAATTTTAATATATAAAAAAGCCATCTGAATTTCAGATGGCTTTTTATGTTGTGGTTATTAAATACACTATAAGAACATAATATTCTTATTTAAGATAAAAAACTATCAAAACTTTTACTTTGGGTTGAATTAAGGGGTATTAAATGCTTTGATAGTTTGTTAATTGATTTATATTAAATAAGGGGATTAATAAAATCATTCTAAATATAGAAGTTATATTTCATGAATATAATGATGTAGTATAAATGATGTATATTTATGAGATAAATTATAGTAATATCTATACTTTTTTATTCTAATGTAGTAGAAATAACGTACCAAAAAAACAAAAAAAAATGAGTAACTATAAGTCCCTTCATTCTTTTATAGTTAATTTCTTTCTTTGTATTACTTCATTATTGGCGCAAAATAATGAGATAGATAATAATGCAAAAAATTACAAAAAAGTAATTGTAGATAATTATTATTCCTTTCAAAAAACAGAAGACCCAAGGTTATTAGATAAAACACTTCAATTTATTAAATTAAATAAAATTGAAGTAAAAGAAGACAGTATTAAAAGTAAAGTTTATTATTTAGAAGGGGTTAATAATCTATTACTAAAAAGGTACGATAAGGCAGAATATTTCTTTTTAAAATCATTTGAATTAGCCCAAATAACAAATGATTACCTTTTAATGGGGACGATATATAATTCAAGAGGAGTTAATTTAGTAATAAGCAAAAAAGAATATCAAAAAGCTGAAGAATTATATAAAAAAGCTATTGTTTACTATGAAAAAATAAATGAGTTGACACAACAGATTGACAGTTATTATAACCTAACAAAAAATTCTGTCAGAAGAAAAAAATGGAAAAAATCTATAGAATACGCTAAAAAGTGTATTGAATTGATTCATGAAGAAAAAAACAGAACAGAAGGACTAAAAAGATTGTATATTTTTATAGCTGATAGCTATTTAGAGTTAAAACAACCAGAAAAAGCTTTTGAAAACTTAAAAATTGCGGAAAATTATATTTTATTAACTGATAGTTATGAGAACAGCTTATTAAATAAAGTGTATGCTAAGTATTATGAACATCAAAACAACTATGTAGAAGCGTTAAAAAGATATAAAAAAGTTAGTGATAATTTAGAGGAAAATAATACTAAAAAAGAAGAAGAATTAAAAAACTCTTTTGTTAGAGAATTAGAATTAGAAAATAAATTAATAAACGATAAAGATACTATAATTAAGAGTCAAAATAAACTTTTGATATTAAGTGTAACTATAATAGTTTTATTAATAATATTTTCAATCATAACGATTTCTTTTGCAAAAAAAAATAACAGTAAAAAGAACGAAATATTAAAACTCAATACCAATCTTAGAAACTTAATTGATACTTTAAAAGAAAAAAATAAAGACTTAGATAATAAAAAAGAAGAAATAGAGAATCTTTTAAGTTTAAATGAACAAACACTATTTTCAAAAGTTTTAAAAATTTCAACATATACAGATTCCATTAGAAAAATAAGTGAAGATATTGAGTCTTACACTAACAATAATCCTGAAGTATCTTCTTATTTAATAACAATTGGTAATAAACTAAATTCCTTAATCTCTGAAGATGAATTATGGGAAGATTTTAAAATTCAATTTGAAAAAATTAGACCCGATTTTTTTAACAGATTGAAAGAAATAGCGCCAAACCTATCAGTTAATGATTTAAAGCATTGTACATATATTATTTCTAATTTAAAAAGTAAAGATGTAGCGCAACTGATAAATGTATCACCAAGAAGTGTAGAAACTACAAGATATAGGATAAAAAAGAAAATGGGGTTAGCCAAAGATGAAAATTTATATGATTTTCTCAGTAATTTATAGTATATGGACTTGTAAAAGTCTAAAAAATAAATATTTTTTCAGAAAAGTTTGCATAATCAAAAATAAAATGCAAATATTTGTACAACAAAAACAAAAACATGAATTTTATTCAATTACATCATCATCATTTTCATACTTGCACTCAAGCGAGCTGAAAATGTATTGAATAAAATCAAAATATATTTTAAACCCGTTTGAGTAAATCAAACGGGTTTTTTATTTCCAAGGCGCCAGGAAAGAAGCTTCTCAAAACGATTTACTCAAACCCATTCAAAACTAGAAATGAGTAAATTAAAAATAGCCATACAAAAATCAGGAAGACTCAACCAAGAGTCTCTACAAATTCTTAAAGACTGTGGAATTGCCATTGATAATGGTAAAGATCAACTAAAAGCTTCTGCAAGTAACTTTCCATTAGAAGTTTTCTACTTAAGAAACGGAGATATTCCACAATATTTAAAGGATGGAGTAGTAGATATAGCCATTATTGGAGAGAATTTATTAATAGAAAAAGGAGAAGAAATTCAATTTATAGAAAAATTAGGGTTTTCAAAGTGTAAAGTATCCTTAGCAGTTCCAAAAAATGAAGAATATAAAGGAATTACCTACTTTCAGAATAAAAGGATAGCCACTTCATATCCAAACACTGTCTTAAAATATTTACAAGAAAGTAACATTCAGGCACAATTACACATTATCAATGGTTCAGTTGAAATAGCTCCTAATATTGGGCTAGCCGATGGTATTTGTGATATTGTTTCAAGCGGTTCAACTCTGTTCAAAAATAATTTGAAGGAAGTAGAAGTCTTACTAAAGTCGGAAGCTGTGTTAGCGGTTTCTCCTCAAATAAAAGAGCAACAACAAGCAATACTTGACAAATTACAATTTAGAATTCAATCAGTATTAAAAGCAAGACAATCAAGGTATGTGCTGTTAAATGCTCCAAATGAAAAGCTTGAAAAAATCATTGATATTTTACCAGGAATGCGTAGTCCAACTGTATTACCATTAGCAGAAGAAGGATGGAGTTCAGTACACTCCGTGTTGAATAAAAATCAGTTTTGGGAAATTATAGATGAGTTAAAAAATAATGGAGCAGAAGGAATTTTAGTTTGTCCAATAGAAAAAATGGTTGTTTAATCTTAGGGAGATAGCCAAGGGTTTAATTCCCGGTATCTGTGCTGATTATAGTAAAGGCATGACAGTAAAAAACAAAAGAAAATAACAGATGAAAATTATAAAAAATCCAGCAAAACAAACTTGGAATTCACTTTGTAAAAGAGCTACTTTAAGCGAAAACAGTTTGCAGGAAACAGTACAAACAATATTAAATGATGTAAAGCTTAATAAAGACAAAGCTTTAAAAAAATACACACAATTATTTGATGGAGTGTTGTTAACCGAGTTAGAAGTTTCTAAAGAAGAGTTAGAAGAAGCACAAAACTTAGTATCAGAAGAATTAAAATCAGCGATACAATTAGCAAAATCTAATATTGAAATATTTCACAACTCTCAAAAAGAAGTATCTAAAAAGATAACGACAACTAAAGGAGTTACTTGTTGGAGAAAAAATGTAGCTATAGAAAAAGTTGGTTTATACATTCCAGGAGGGTCAGCTCCTTTGTTTTCAACAATTTTAATGTTAGGAGTTCCTGCAAAAATAGCGGGTTGTAAAGAAATAATACTGTGTACCCCAACGAATAAAGAAGGTAAAATTAATCCAGCTATTCTATACACCGCTTCTTTGGTAGGAGTAACTAAAATTTTCAAAGTAGGAGGAGCACAAGCTATTGGAGCGATGGCTTACGGAACAGAAACCATTCCTCAAGTATATAAAATATTAGGTCCAGGAAATCAATTCGTAACGAAGGCTAAAGAACTAGTACAACAACAAGGCGTTGCTATTGATATGCCCGCAGGACCAAGTGAGGTATTGGTTATAGCAGATGAAACAAGTAACCCTGTTTTTGTAGCGGCTGATTTGTTATCACAAGCTGAACACGGATCTGATAGTCAGGCTATTTTGGTAACTACTTCTGACAAAGTTGCACAAAGTGTAGTAATAGAAGTCAATAAACAAATAGAAGAGTTGCCTAGAAAAGAATTAGCTGAAAAAGCAATTGAAAATAGTTTTGCTGTAGTGTTAAGTTCTAAAGAAGAATGTATTGGTTTTAGTAATGAATATGCGCCAGAACACTTAATCATAGCTTCAAAAGAGATTGATGGATATATTGACGGAATTATAAATGCAGGTTCGGTATTCTTAGGAAATTACAGTTGTGAAAGCGCGGGAGATTATGCCAGTGGAACCAATCACACGTTACCTACCAACGGTTATGCGAAAAATTACAGTGGTGTTTCATTAGACAGTTTTGTGAAGAAAATCACATTCCAAGAAGTAACTAAAGAAGGAATTGAAAATATAGGAGAAGCTATAGAACTAATGGCGCAAGCAGAAGGTTTACAAGCTCATAAAAATGCGATTACGGTTAGATTAAAAGAAATTAGAAATGTTTAGTTTAGAAAAAATAATACGCCCCAACATTCAACAATTAAAAGCTTATTCTTCGGCTAGAGATGAGTTTAAAGGAATGGCAGAAGTATATTTAGATGCAAATGAAAATCCTTTTGGAACCTTAAATCGTTATCCTGACCCACAGCAGATAGCTATTAAAGAGCGATTATCAGCTATTAAGGATGTTGATAAAAATCAAATTTTTATAGGAAACGGAAGTGATGAAGTTATCGATTTAGCTTTTCGAATATTTTGTAATCCTGGGAAAGACAAAGCATTAACTTTTACACCATCTTATGGAATGTACAATGTTTCTGCGGCCATTAATGATGTATCGTTAATAGAATTACCTTTAACTGAAGATTTTCAGATTGATATAAATAGTCTAGAAACGTATTTAGGTGATGAAAACTTAAAGTTAATCTTCATTTGTTCTCCTAATAATCCTACAGGAAATTGTTTTAACAAAGAAATAATTGAGTTTATTCTTAGTAAATTTAAAGGAATTGTAATTGTTGATGAAGCTTATATTGATTTCAGCACAAAAGAATCTTTTATAAACCAATTAAAGAGCTACCCTAATTTAGTTGTGAGTCAAACATTTAGTAAGGCTTGGGCTTTAGCTAGTGTAAGAGTAGGTGTAGCTTACGCAAATTCTAATATTATTGATTTATATAACAAAGTAAAGCCGCCATACAATGTAAGTAAATTAAATCAAGAAGCAGTTTTAGAAAAGCTGGATAACATAGCTCAGTTTGAAATAGAGAAAAACATTATTCTCAACGAAAAAGAGAAATTAGAAAAGGAGCTACAAGAAATTGAATTTATTAAAAAAGTATATCCTTCAGAAGCTAATTTTATTTTAATACAAGTTACTAATGCTAATAAATTGTATGCTCAATTAGTAGACCAAAAAATTATTACTAGAAATAGAAATAATTTAGTACGTAATTGTATAAGAATTACAATAGGTAGTGAAAAAGAGAATAAAAAATTAATAGAAGCACTACAAAAGCTAAGTGTTATATCAGGTGAAGTTGAAAACTCACTTTAAACTTTAAAAATACGATGAAAAAAATATTATTTATAGATAGAGACGGTACCCTAATCAAAGAACCAGCAGACGAACAAACAGATTCATTTGAGAAACTACAATTCTACCCAAAAGTTTTTCAAGGATTAAGTAAGATAGCCAAAGAACTAGATTTTGAATTAGTATTGGTAACTAACCAAGATGGATTGGGAACAGAAGTGTATCCAGAAAATACGTTTTGGCCTGTTCATAATTTTATAATGAATACCTTGAAAGAAGAAGGTATTGAATTTTCAGAAGAAATTATTGATAGAACCTTTGCTAAAGACAATCAACCTACTAGAAAACCAAACACAGGACTACTTACCAAATTTTTTTCTAAAGAATATGACTTAAAAAATTCTTTTGTAATAGGAGATCGTCTAACTGACGTAGAATTGGCTAAAAACTTAGGAAGCAAAGCAATTTACATTAACGATGAAACCTATTTAGGTTCCGATGAAATTACAGTGAAAAGAGCAGCGTTAGATGATTTTATAGCTCTTGAAAGTAACGATTGGAATGCTATTTATGAATTTTTAAAGTTAGAAGACCGTTCTGCTTCTATAGAGAGAAAAACTAATGAAACTCAAATAAAAATAGAGGTAAATTTAGATGGAACAGGAAAAAGTAATATTGATACTGGGATTGCTTTTTTTGACCATATGTTAGACCAAATAGCGCGTCACGGTCAAATGGATTTGAATATCCAAGTAAGAGGTGATTTAGAAGTAGATGAACACCATACTATTGAAGATACAGCGATTGCTTTAGGAGAAGTTTTTAACAAAGCTCTTGGTAACAAATTAGGTATTGAGCGTTACGGTTTTTGTCTACCTATGGATGATTGCTTAGCACAAGTAGTTATTGATTTTGGTGGAAGAAACTGGTTAGTTTGGGACGTAGATTTTAAAAGAGAAATGATAGGTAAAATGCCCACAGAAATGTTTTTTCACTTTTTTAAGTCATTTACAGATGGTGCTAAATGTAATTTAAATATCAAAGCAGAAGGAACAAACGAACATCACAAAATCGAAGCGATTTTTAAAGCTTTTGCTAAAGCCATAAAAGTAGCAGTAAAAAGAGATGTTGATAAGATGGTTTTACCGTCAACAAAAGGAGTTTTATAACAATGAACAATAATCAATTATCGGTGAACAATGGTTAAAAAGAATAACAGGTAACTGATAATTGATAAATGATAATTGAAAAATATGATAGCGATTATAAAATACAATGCAGGTAATATTCGATCGGTACAAAATGCGTTAACGCGCCTAGGATACGAAAGTATTATTACTGATAATCCAACAGAAATAAAGTCAGCAGATAAAGTGATATTTCCTGGAGTTGGAGAAGCAAGTTCAGCGATGCGATATTTAAGAGAAAGAAACCTTGATGAATTAATTATTTCCTTACAACAGCCTGTACTAGGAATTTGTCTAGGATTGCAACTAATGTGTACATCTTCTGAGGAAGGAAATACGAAGTGTTTGGGGATTTTTGATGCACAAACAAAGCAATTTCCACCAAAAGAAAAAGTTCCTCACATAGGATGGAATAATTTTTCGGAATTAAAATCGGCTGAATTACTAAAAAATATAACTCTAAATGATGATGTATATTACGTTCATGGATATTATGCAGAAGTATGTGAAAACACACTAGCAGCTTGTGATTATATTACTCCGTTTAGCACCATTATACAGAAAGATAATTTTTATGCCATGCAGTTTCATCCAGAGAAATCAGCAGATGTTGGAGAGCAATTATTGAAGAATTTTTTAGAGTTATAAAAAGAGATTAAAAATGAGAATTATACCCGCAATAGATATTATAGAAGGTAAATGTGTTCGTTTAACCAAGGGAGATTACAATACAAAGAAAATATACAATGAAAACCCATTAGAAGTAGCTAAAGAATTTGAAGCAAATGGAATTCAATATTTGCATTTAGTTGATTTAGATGGAGCAAAATCGAGTAGAATTATAAATCAAAAAATATTAGAACAAATAGCAACAAAAACCAATTTAAAAATCGATTTTGGAGGAGGTTTAAAGTCTAATGAAGATGCTCGTATCGCTTTTGAAAGTGGCGCTAATCAAATAACAGGAGGTAGTGTAGCTGTAAAGAATCCAGATACATTTATTGGATGGTTGACTAAATATGGAAAGGATAAAATAATTTTAGGAGCCGATTGCAAAAACAGAAAAATAGCTACCAACGGTTGGTTAGAAACCTCAGAAGTAGATATTGTTGATTTTATAAATGAATATCAAGAAATAGGTATTTCTAATACTATTTGTACCGATGTGGCTAAAGATGGAATGTTGCAAGGAGCTTCTTTAGATTTATACTTAGAAATTTTAAGTAAAACCTCAGTAAATTTAATAGCCAGTGGAGGAGTAGCAAATATTAATGATTTACACAGATTAAAAGAAATTGGTTGTGAAGGTACTATCGTAGGTAAAGCTATTTATGAAGGAAAGGTCAGTTTAAAAGAGTTACAAGAATTTATAAGTTAGAAGATGTTAAAGAAAAGAATAATTCCATGTTTGGATATAAAAAACGGGCGAACTGTAAAAGGAGTTAACTTTATAGATATTAAAGATGCTGGAGATCCAGTTGAGTTGGCTAAACAGTACGTGAAGCAAGGAGCTGATGAATTGGTTTTTCTAGACATTACGGCTACGTTAGAAAATAGAAAAACTTTAGTAGAATTAGTAAAAACGATAGCACGAGAAATTAATATTCCATTCACTGTGGGAGGAGGAATCAGTACTGTAGAAGATGCTGTAGTGTTGATACAAGCTGGTGCGGATAAAGTGAGTATTAACTCTTCAGCTGTAAAAAATCCGCAACTGATAACTGATTTAAAAGATAGGTTTGGCAGTCAGTTTGTAGTTGTAGCCATTGATACAAAAAATGTAAATAGGGAATGGAAAGTATTTACAAAAGGAGGAACTTATGAAACTGAACTAGAAACTGTTTATTGGACCAAAAAAGTGGAAGCATTAGGTGCTGGTGAAATTTTATTAACTTCTATGAATAGTGACGGAACTAAAAACGGATTTGATATTGAAGTAACTAAAGTAGTGAGTTCATCTGTAAATATTCCTGTAATTGCTTCTGGTGGCGCAGGAAAAACTGAGCATTTCACAGAAGTATTTACCAAAACAGAAGCTAGTGCCGGATTAGCAGCGAGCATTTTTCATTTTGGTGAAATACCTATACCCACACTAAAAAAAGAATTAAAAACACAAAACATACCCATACGATGAATATAGATTTTATAAAAGGAAATGGATTGGTTCCAGTAGTAATACAAAATAATATTACTTTGCAAGTATTAATGTTAGGGTATATGAATAAAGAAGCCTTTACCAAAACACAAAAAGAAGGAAAAGTTACTTTTTATAGCCGAAGTAAAAATAGACTTTGGACAAAAGGTGAAGAGTCTGGAAACTTTTTATGGGTGAAAGACATTCAATTAGACTGTGATAATGATACCTTATTGATTAAAGTAACTCCTGAAGGACCAACCTGTCATAAAGGAACGACTTCATGTTTTGCAGAAGAGACTTCTAAAGGTTTTTTATACGAATTGGAAAGTGTTATTGCTGACCGAATAGATAACAATGTAGAAAGCTCATACACCAATAAACTCTACAAAAGAGGGATTAATAAAATAGCCCAAAAAGTAGGAGAGGAAGCTGTGGAAGTCGTTATTGAAGCAAAAGATAATAACGATGAACTATTTAAAAATGAAGCAGCAGATTTGTTGTATCACTATTTAATTTTACTAAAAGCCAAAGGTTTTACGATAACTGATATTGAAGAAGTTTTAAAAAGTAGAATAAAATAAAGGTAGTATTTTTGTAATATGAAAGAAGCCTTACACCAACTGTTTACTGAGTTCCAAAATAGCATACAAAAAAATGATTTTGTAAAATTAACTTTAAGTAAACCAATTCGTAAAAGTGATGACTTGTCGAATGTATACGTTCGTCAAATAACGTTAAAAGGAGACGTGTGTTTTCAGTTTTTATATAGATATAAAACAAATGATCAAACAAAAAACTATTCGTTTGAAGAAAGTATTGAAGAACTAACTCATTTACTTTCAGAAAAGTTTAGAGCAGCGACATTATTTACGTTAGAAAACGATTTGCTAGTCTTTATTTCTAAAAAGAAAAAAGTAAGTTATAAAACTACACAGCCTAGTTTTAAAAACAAGTTACCAGAAACTCATGATAAGCCCAAAGAAAAAAGAGCTGAAAACAGCGAATATTTATATCATTTGGGGGTAACGGATAAAGAAGGGAAAGTAATTCCTAAAATGGCAGATAAATACCGTCAAATTAACAAGTATTTAGAAATTATTGAAGCCCAGATACAATCAGTTAAATTACCTAAGCATATCAATATTGTAGATATGGGATCAGGAAAAGGGTATTTAACTTTTGCATTATACGATTACTTGGTAAATCAAAAAGGATATACTGCAAGTGTAACAGGTATTGAGTTGCGACAAAACTTAGTTGATTATTGTAATGATATTGCAAAAAAATGTGGGTTTAAAGGATTACTTTTTGTAGCACAACCAATTCAGGACTACGATAATAGTAAAATAGATATTTTAATTGCTTTACATGCTTGTGATACAGCCACAGATGACGCTATTTACAAAGGTTTGGTTTCAAAAGCTGAATTGATTATCTGTGCTCCGTGTTGTCATAAACAAATCCGTCAGCAAGTAAAAGGAAAAGAGCAGGAGAGTCCTTTGTTAAAATATGGTATTTTTAAAGAACGTCAGTTTGAAATGGTAACCGATACCATTCGTGCTTTAATTTTGGAAAAAAATAACTATAGCACGAAGGTTTTTGAGTTTATCAGTAACGAACATACACGTAAAAATGTAATGTTGATTGGTGCTAAGTCATCCAAAAAAGTAGATAAGAAACGTATTGAAGCCAAAATTTCAGATTTAAAAGAAGCTTATCAAATAGAACAACATTATTTAGAAGGGTTACTATAATATTTTGTAATGAGTACGTCTGTTAGTAATGCATTTAAAGATATTCAGCTAGAAAATGAAGAATTAAAGGTAGTTGAAGATATTTTTTCGGAAGGAACCTATAAAAAAGGAGAAACCATATTACATGTGAATGAAAAAGTATATTATCAATACTATGTAGTAAAAGGTTGTTTACGGACTTTTTTTATGGATGCTAAAGGAAAAGAGCATACGATACAATTTGCAATTCACGATTGGTGGATTAGTGATTATATAGGTTATTTTTCTGAATCAGAGTCTGTACTTGCTATTGAGTGTATTACTGATGCTATTGTATTAAAAGTTGCTAAGAATGACTTGGATAATATCTATGAAAAGGTTCCTAAAATAGAACATTTTTTTAGAAAAAAGTTAGAGCGTTCAACAGTACGATTTCAAAAAAGGATTCTAAATAACTTGGTGCTATCAGCTAAAGAGAGATATCATTTGTTTTTACAAACCTATCCAAATATAGAGCAGCAAATTAAAAATTATCATTTAGCATCCTATTTAGGAATAACAACTGAAAGCTTAAGCAGAATACGAAAAGAAGTTTCCTAAGTCTTCTTTATTATCATACATCAATTTTTTTTCACCTTTCATATACTAATTTTGAGGTAACTTAAAAAACAGAAATAATATGAAAAAAGTAGTATTTGTACTTACTAGTCATGAAGAACTAGGAAATACAGGAGAAAAAACAGGGTTTTGGATTGAAGAATTTGCGGCACCTTATTACTTATTAAAAGACAAAGGAGTTGAAGTGGTTTTAGCATCACCTAAAGGAGGGCAACCACCAATTGACCCAAAGAGTAATGAACCAGATTTTCAAACACCTGCTACGCTTCGTTTTAATAAAGATGAAGAACTTCAAGCTGTCTTAGCGAACACTACAAAGTTAAGTGATATTAGTGAAGCTGATTATGACGCTATTTTTTATCCAGGTGGACATGGGCCTTTATGGGATTTAGCTGAAAATAAAGATTCTGTAGCTTTAATAGAAGCTTTTTATGCTAATAGTAAGCCAGTAGGAGCTGTTTGCCATGCACCTATAGTATTAAAAGATGCTAAAGTAAATGGAGTTCCTTTAGTTAAAGGTAAAAAAGTAACTGGTTTTTCTAATACAGAAGAAGATGCAGTGCAGTTAACTTCAATAGTACCATTTTTAGTGGAAGATGAACTAAAAAGTAATGGAGGAATTTATAGTAAAGCAGGAGATTGGCAAGAATATGTAATTGAAGATGGTCATTTAATTACAGGACAAAATCCAGCATCATCAGAACTAGTAGCTGAAAAGTTATTAGCAAAATTATAATTATGTAAGAATAAATATTTAATCAAAATCGTTTAAAAACATTTTTAAACGATTTTGATTTTTTAGGAACAAGCAAAAAGGTTTTATTGTACTTTTAGCTCGTTAGAATACAAAAAAATGAAAGAATCTAAATCGCTTATTATAGCTGCTTTTATAGCTATTTATGTTATTTGGGGATCAACCTATTTACTAAATAAAATTGTTGTTACTGAGGTTTCTCCACTGTTATTAGCAGCTATTCGTTTTTCTATATCGGGAGCGCTAATCATGCTAATAGCTAAACTTTTAAAAAGAGAAATAAAAGTGACTAAAAAACAACTTTTAAATTCTGCGATAGCTGGTTTTCTTTTTTTAGTGTATGGAAATGGGATGTTTGTGTGGGCATTAAAATTTGTAGATAGTGGTTTTGGTGCTTTATTAGCGGCAACACAGCCATTATTTGTATTGTTACTACTACGTTTAATTGATGGAAAGAAGATGCAAAGACAATCTATTATTGGAGTTGTTTTAGGAATAATAGGAATGTATTTGTTAGTAAGTCAAAATGAAATTACGACTTCAAAAGATATGCTAATAGGAATTTTTATGATTTTTTCGTGCGTACTAAGTTGGAGTTATGGAAGTGTTTTTGTAGCCAAAGCTACGCTTCCTAAAAATTTCTTTGTTAGTACAGGATATCAAATGCTTTTTGCAGGACTTTTTCTCTTTATAGGTTCTGTTTTATTAAAAGAAACTTGGTCTTCCCCTCTAGATTGGTCTTTTAAAGCACAAGGTGCGATGTTTTTATTAATTGCCTTTGGAAGTATTGTTGCATTTACATCTTTTAATTATTTATTAAAAATTGTTCCAACAGAAAAAGTATCAACATCTGCATACGTAAATCCTGTTGTAGCCTTGTTTTTAGGATGGTATTTTTTAGATGAAACCTTAACAACACAATCGGTAATAGCGTCTATTGTATTATTATCTGGAGTTTATTTTATTACATCAAGAAAACGAATATCAAAACTTAAAGTAACTTCTAAACCACAAAAAGTTTAGATTCCTATTAGCAAGGATTATTTTTAGTCGTGTTCTTAAACACACGAATTATATTCCTTTACCCGATAGATGCATAGCTAGCTCTCCTGTATCATGTTTTATTATTATGATAGTTTTTCTTATGCCAACTTTAGTTGGTGTAAATATTAGATTAAAATAAGTGCCTTTCCTGCTGATACTTGTTCCTATAGATAATCCTTCAATACTGAAGTCTTGAGGATTATCTCCTTTAAGAAGTATTTCAGTTATCCTTGTGTCTACATCACATACATTTGAAAGTTTAAATTCTGACTTTTTACTTGTATGTATTTTAGACTCTAGTTGAAAATAGTCAAGAGAAACTTCATTAGCTTCAACACAAGTGGTAGGCTGGTCATCTTTAAAACAAGAAGAGAAAATAACTAAGGTGAAGAGTAGTAAGAGAAATAGATTTGAATTTTTCATAAACTTTTTTGTAGGCAAATTTAATAAGTAATTTGAAATACACTAATTGTCCCACCAAACCACAAAAAACTTAAAAAGTTCGCCATTTGGTTTCTTTAGCCAACAAAGAGGAGCATTTTCTTCATTTAAAAACTGTTGAAGTTTATTTTGATATGCTTCAAAAGTTAACCAGTTAATATTTGAATGCGGATTCACCAACCAGTTATGTTTATTAGGAATATAGAATTTACAATCTGAGAATTGTGCTAATTCCTTTGGGTAGACATAAAAACCGTAAATGCAATCATTGTTAACCTGTTTAAAACTACTTCTAAAGTCTTTTAAAGGAACAAATAACTGCGCTTTAAAATACACCTGTTGCTTTATTTCATTAATTTTTAGTTTTAATTCGTCTAGATAGGCTTTTGTATGGTTGGAGTAGAGTAGAGGCAGTTGTTTTTCTTGAAGTTTTGTTAGTTTTTGAATAAGAGAGTCACGTCGATTTGGTCCTATCCAATGTTCAATTTCAGAGTTACCTACAGTCGCATCGTACAAATAGAATTTATATATAACTTCTAAATGAATTGGTCTCTCATTTTTTAATAGCAAACAATCCAATTCACCTACGGTAATTTTTTCTTTTTGAATTTGAATGTTCTCAGCAAGGATTGATATAGAAATATCTTGATTTAATTGAAATGAAACAAAACGTTCAACCAACTTGCCCAAACGTAGTTTTTGTTTGATTTCTTGATTAAACGAAGTTGTTTGAGTTATTGAAATAGGAAATTGTTCTAAATTAAAAACACCTTTTCCATGCCATAGAAAAGGTGTTTTTAAAAATCCTTCGTATTGTAATTGTAAGTCTTTTTGTTTTTGGTACATAAAAGATCTACTCTTTAATTCCTAATTTATCTAATACTAGTTTAGTGATATCAAAACGTTCATCGATATATCCAAATTCATTCCCAGTAGTAGTTAAAATTTGTGTATATCCATTTTCTTTAGCTACTTCAGTTATTACTTCACTTAGTTTTTTATATAAAGGGCGCAAGCTCTGCTCTTTTTGTATTTGCATCATAGCTGACCCGTTCTGACGAAATTTACCCATTTCTTGCTCAAGAGTTCTTAATTCTTGGAATCTAGTTTTCTTATCGTCTTCTGTCATTAGTTTTTCTTCTGCTTTAAAAGAATCTACTTTAGCTTTATATTCTGTAGCTTTTATTTGAAAACTAGAGTCTAGTTTTTTACCATAATTTTCTACTCGTTGTAAAACACCTTTCATTTGTGGCATTTTACTAATGATTAATTCACTGTTTACCGTTCCAACTTTGGTTTGAGCATTTGAAAATCCGATAAAAAATAAGGCTAGTATAAAAGTGATTTTTAGTTTCATGTATTTCTGTTTTTGACAAATATAAAAAAGTGATTTTTTTAGTGTTCTTAAAAAGCGTTAAAGTTTATTTTCAATAGTTTTTATGATATTTTGAACATCTTCTTGAAAATCAAACCATAAGATGTTTGAATCTTTACGGAACCATGTTCCTTGTCGTTTTGCAAACCTTCTAGAGTTTTTCTTAATTTCCTCAATAGCAAATTCTTTAGTAAAGTTACCTTCAAAATAATCGAATAATTCTCGGTACCCTACTGTTTGTAGTGCATTTAGACTTTTGTGTGGGTGTAGTTTTTTAGCTTCTTCCATTAAACCTTTTTCAATCATAATATCTACCCGACGATTAATACGATCGTACATGATTTCTCTATCTGCTTTTAAACCTATTTTTATAGATTGAAAATTACGTGGTGCTTTAGGTTTGTTTTTAAAAGAACTATATGTTTTTCCAGTACCTATACAAATTTCTAATGCACGGATTAGTCGATGTGGATTGTCTATAGCAATAGAATTGTAAGCTTCAATATCAAGCTCTCTTAATTGGTTTTGAAGGTGTACTATTCCTTTATTTTCTAATTCAGCGGTTAAATTGGTTCTTATTTTAGGGTCTACATCAGGAAAATAGTCTAATCCTTTTAAAACTGCGTCCACATATAAACCACTTCCACCTACCATTATTTGAACTGGATTTTTGATAAACAGTTCGTCTAGAGTTTTTAGTGCATCTTTTTCAAATTGCCCTACAGAATAATCTTCAAAAACACTTCTATTTTGAATAAAATGATGTGGAGCAGAAGCCAGTTCTTCAGAATCAGGAACAGCTGTTCCTATGGACATTTCTTTATAAAATTGACGAGAGTCACACGAAATTATATCACAATTAAAATGTTGTGCTAGTTTAATACTAAGTGCTGTTTTACCAATAGCCGTTGCACCAACAATCGTAATTAACGTATTTTTTTGTGACATTTAGTTCAGTTTTGTTCCGCAATGATAACAAAATTCTGCATCATCTTTGTGTCCATCATAGGAACAATTTGGGCAAGATTGGGTGTTTAGATGCACGTTCTTTTTAGTCATTTCAGAACTTACAATTCCAGTAGGTATTGCAATAATAGCGTAACCAATAATTACTGTAATACTCGCTATAAATTGCCCTAAAGCTGTTTGTGGAGCAATATCTCCATAACCAACGGTTGTAAGTGTTACTATTGACCAATAAATACTTCTAGGAATGCTTGTAAAGCCGTTTTCTGCCCCTTCAATAAAATACATTACGGATCCTAAAATGATACAGATAATTAACACAAAATAAAGAAATACTCCAATTTTAGCTTTACTAGCGTTTAACGCTTTTATTAATTGATTGGATTCCCCAATATATCTAGAGACTTTTAAAATTCTGAAGACTCTTAATAAACGTAATGCTCTTAAAGCTATTAAACTACTATGTGTACCAACAAAAAAGAATGTTAGGTACATAGGAATGGTAGATAGTAAATCTATAATACCATAAAAGCTGAAAATATATTTTGTGGGTTTTTTTATTGAAATAATTCTAAGAATATATTCAATAGAAAAAAAAATAGTAATAATCCATTCAGAGATGTATAAGAAGTCATGATGTTTATTATCAAAACTCTCAACACTTTCAAGCATAACCAATATAATACTTGCCAAAATTGCAAATAATAAGACTATATCAAATAACCTACCAGCAGGGGTGTCTGCTTCATAGATTACTTCATGTAATTTTTCTCTCCAATTAAGTGTTTTATTATCCAAAAGATCAGGTTTTTGAATGCTTTATAGCAATATTACAAATTATTTTCAACTTGTAATCGTACTATTTTAGACACTTTATTTTTTAGTAAGTAATTTTTAATTATTGTTTTAGCTAGCTCTTTGTGTTCAATAGGAGTGAGCATTGACTTTAGAATAGACAACTGGTTTTCTTGAAATGCAAGATTGGTATATGTATATCCTATAACTTCGTTTTTTTCAATTAAAATTACAGCGTGTTCTTCTGGAGTTCTACCTTTATCAACAATAAGCATATGATCATGATTAAAGCTTTTGTCTGTAATTTTTCTTTTTCTAATAATATTGTACTTAGGTTTTAGTTTTTCAAGCTCTAAATGGTATTTTAAGCGTGTAAAAAGCATATTTCCTGTTTCTTCATAAGAAACCCTAGTAACTCTTTTTATTACTTTTAAAGCTTTTCTAGTTTCTTTTAAAAAAAGTTTATTTGTTTCTTGCTTTATATTTTTACCTCTACCTACAAAAATGATTGTTCCTTCATGATTATGGACATAAAAAATACCTTCTTTTTCAGGCAAACTATCTAATATTCTTTGAATACGAAACTTTTCATGCCTGTTGTCAAAATACTTTATAGATTGTTGAATAATACCTTTCTCAACATCTTTATCTATCAATAGCTTAAATAATTGTACAGTGGCTAATGCGTCACCTGTAGCCCTATGACGATCAGACATAGGAATTCCTAAAAATTTACATAGTTTTCCCAGACTATGAGATGGAGATTCAGGGATAAGTTTTTTACTTAAAGTTACTGTACAAAGTGTATTACGTTTGTATTTATAACCTAATCGGTCAAATTCGGTACGAAGAATGCGATAATCAAAATTAGCGTTGTGAGCTACAATGAAGCAATCTTGAGTTATTTCAACAATTCTTTTCGCTACTTCATAAAACTTAGGTGCATTTCGCAGCATTTTGTTATTAATACCAGTAAGTTTTACAACAAACTCCTGAATTTCTCTTTCTGGATTTACTAAACTAATGAATTGATCTACAATTTGATGTCCGTCATATTTATAGATGGCAATTTCTGTAATTCCTTCTTCGTTATATTTTCCTCCAGTAGTTTCAATGTCTAAAATAGCGTACAAATCTCTCCCTTTTTTAAGCTGGTCTATGTAAATCTAAGCAATATAATTTCTAACTCCAAAAATAGAGCTTCCTATTCGTACCATGGTACTGCCATTTTTTATGGCTAATTCATAATCACCACTCATTCCCATAGATAGTGTTTCTAAATTAGGATAGCTTTCTTTATTCTTATTAAAGAAATTAGCTAGTGATGAAAATTCCTCTTGTAATTGCTCTTGGTTATCTGTAAAAGTTGCCATCCCCATTAAACCTACAATTTTTATATTTTCAAGTTCTTTTAATTCTTCTGAAGCTAAAATATTTTCAATATCTTCAAAAGGTAGTCCAAATTTGGTGTCTTCTTTGGCTATCCTAGCTTGTAACAAACAGTTGATAGCTCTATTATGCTTTTTAGCCTGTTTGTTTATTTCTTTTAATGTTTTAAAACTATCTACACCATGAATTAAATCAACAAAATGAGCCATGTATTTTACCTTATTACGTTGTAAATGACCAATCATATGCCATTTTATGTCTTTAGGTAATTCATCATACTTAGCTACCATTTCTTGTATTTTATTCTCCCCAAATACTCGCTGACCAGCATCGTAAGCTTCTTGTAGGTCGGCAATAGGTTTGGTTTTAGAGACTGCAACTAACGTTACATTTTCTGGCAGTGTTGATTTTATTTTTTGAAGATTTTCTTTAATTCCTGTAATCATAATAATTGTTTATCAGACCTTACACTAAAACTCGTAAATAGTTAAAGCACTTCTTAATTTAGGTTCTATGTAGGTTGTTTTCGGTGGCATCATTAAACCAGCATCAACAATAGTTTTTAGTTCTTGAATATTAGTAGGTAACATTCCAAAAGAAACTTTAAACTCACCATTGTCAACCTTTGTTTTTAGTTCCAACCCATCAGATTTATCTTGAGAATATACAATTTTAGAAGCGTTTCTTATATCATCAATTCCTAAAATAGGTTCTAAAACGGTTGTGTATAAAATATAGGCATCTAATTCACTTAAACAATCAGTAAACTCATAAGCTGATTTACGTAAATATAAAGCATAAAACTCACCGTTTAAATACATACTAAAATGGTGCTTTTCTTTAGGTCTATACAATTCTTGTCCACGATTCTCAATTCTGAAATGAGTATCTAATTCTATTAAAAGTTCCTCTGGAGTTAATCCGTTTAAATCTCTTATAAATCTATTGAATTCATAAATTTTTACCTGACTCTCAGGTAATAAGTAACTCATGAAAAAATTATAGTCTTCTTTTCCTGTATGCTTTGGATTATTCTCTGCTAAATTTTGTGCCAATAAGCATGAAGATGTTGAACGATGATGTCCATCAGCAATATATAAAGTATTAACGTCTTTAAAAGCTTTTGCTATTTGCTCTACATCCTTCTTATCGTTTATAATCCATAAAAAATGTAAATCCCTATCAGATGTAGAAAACTCGTATTCGGCTCTTTCTTTCTGATACTTTTTTACAATAGTATTAATTACATCATTATCAGGGTAGGTGAGTAGTACTGGTTCTGCATTAAAACCTGTATTTTTTAAGTAATTTTCAAATAGTAATTCACGCTCCTTTAAAGTGTCTTCGTGCTTTTTTATTACTTCATTATGATAATCTTCTACAGAAGTGGCTGCAATAATTCCACAGAAATTATCATTTGGAGTTGTTTTTTGATATACGTAATAGGCAGGAGCCTCATCTTGTTTAAAGACTTCATTTTCTTTAAATTCTAAATAACGATTGTGTACCAATTTAAAGCGTTGTTCTCCTGTTACATCTTGTTTATGATATTTATACCCAGGATTAATTACATGCAAAAAAGTATACGGATTAAAATCAAGTTTAGCTCCGATTTCCGCAGGAGTATAAATTTCATAAGATTTAGAAGATACTAAAGCAACTTTATCTCTGGTGGCTCTAACAGCTTTAAATGGTTTTACAATTGCCATAGATTATTCGCTTAGAAATTCAATGATTTTATTAGCAAGCTCAATACCAGCTCTATCTTGTGCTTCAATAGTTGAAGCTCCAATATGAGGGGTCATCGATATTTCAGGGTTCATTAATAGTTGAATTTCAGGTCTTGGTTGGCTTTCAAAAACGTCCAATCCTGCATATTTAACCTTTCCACTTTCAATAGCCTTAACTAAATCAACCTCATTTAGAACACCTCCATGAGAAGTGTTTATAATTCCTACACCATTTTTCATTTTATCAAACAAAGAAGTTTCTATAACATACCCTTCTTGAGCAGGAAGATGTAGTGTAATAAAGTCTGATTTTGATAATAAATTATCTATAGTTTCTGTTTCAATAAAGAAATCTACCGATTGACCATCAAAAAAAGGAATAGTGATGGTTGCATTGTCTATTTCTACATCAGTAGCTATCACTTCCATACCTAAAGCTAGCGCAGTTTTAGCTACTTCTTGTCCTACGGTATCAAACCCAATAATTCCTAATGTTTTACCCCTTAGCTCAGTTCCTTGCGAGTATTGCTTTTTTAAGGCGTTAAAGCGCATATCTCCTTCTAAAGGCATTTCTCGATTTGACTGATGTAAAAAACGAACCATTCCGAATAAATGAGCAAATACCAATTCAGCAATTGAAGTTGCCGAAGCATCTTCACTATTCACAACATGAACTCCATTATCAATAGCATAATCAACATCAATGTTGTCCATTTCGGTTCCTAAGCAAGCAATAAGTTTAATACTTGGACAAGCATCTATCAACTCTTGTCGTACTTGTGTAGTATTACCTACTGTAATAGCATCAATAGCATGATCGTTTATATAATTTTCTAGCTGCTCTTGTGCAACTTTTGTATTTATAACTTCAAAACCTTTGTTTTCTAAAGCTTGTATTCCACTAGCGGAAATTCCATCATTCACTAATATCTTCATCGTTCTTTATATTAAAATGTCATTGTAAAAAATGACGTTGTATCTAACTTATTCTTTCTAACTCTTGCATTACATCTACTAAAGTCTGTACGCTATATAGAGGCAAAGCGTTATACATACTTGCACGATAACCACCAACACTTCTATGGCCGCTTAATCCATTAATATTGGCCTCTTGCCACATTTGATCAAACTTAGTTTGTAAATTTTGATCAACTAGGTTAAAAGTTGCATTCATATGGCTGCGATCTTCTATAGCAGCGACCCCTTTAAATAAAGGATTTCTGTCTATTTCACTGTATAATAGTGCTGATTTTTTCTCATTCACTTTTTCAATGAATTCGATACCACCTAAGTCTTTCAACCACTCTAATGTTAACATTGAAGTATATACTGCAAATACAGGTGGTGTATTAAACATACTTTCTTTGTTAATAAATACTTGGTAATTTAACATTGAAGGAATTTGGCGCTCAACTTTACCTAAAACATCTTCTTTAACCACAACAAGCGTAGTACCGGCTGGTCCCATGTTTTTTTGAGCTCCTGCGTAAATCAAATCAAATTTTGAAAAATCCAGTTGACGAGAAAAAATATCAGAACTCATATCACATACCATAGGAACTGAAGTTTCAGGAAAACTTTTCATTTGCGTTCCATAAATGGTATTATTACTGGTACAATGGAAATAATCTACATCTGTAGGAATTTCATATGTTTTGGGAATATAATTGAAGTTCTTATCTTTTGAAGAAGCGACTTCTACTAATTCGCCAAATAATTTAGCTTCTTTTATAGCTTTATCACTCCAAGTTCCTGTATTTAAATAAGCTGCTTTTTTATTTAATAAGTTATAAGCAACCATTAAAAACTGCATACTGGCTCCACCTTGTAAAAACAATGCTTTGTAGCCTTTATTTTCAAGTCCTAATAATTCTAATGCTAAACTTCTCGCTTTTTCAATTACATCTACAAAAGGTTGACTTCTGTGTGATATTTCTATTAAAGATAAGTTGTCATTATTAAAATCAATGACTGCTTCTGATGCTTTTTTGAGCACTTCTTCAGGTAAAATACAAGGGCCTGCACTAAAGTTATGTTTTTTCATTTGTGTTGTTGTGTTTTGTTACACAAAGGTGCAAATTTATATAGAGACTCTTTTAAATTTTAGATAAAAAATCTAGTGTATTTACACCATCGGCGTAGTCCCATAACTTTGGGTGTTGTGTCTGTCCGAATGCTACTTCATTTTCAATAAAATTATTGGCCACTATACACTGAATTTGCTCTCTATCTTCCCACAGTTTAATTTTTAAATCATCAGTATTGTCATAATACTCATAAAAAACAGAAGCGATAGGAGAGGCGTAGCTTTTATCTTCTTTAATCATTAAAAAGCCATTTTCTAAAATATCAAATTCACTCATTAAATACACTGCTTTGTTGTAATCGTAATTATTAGCGTACTTAACATTGTTAATGATTTCATGTTGTTGATACATTCCATTAAAAAAAGCATCAAAATTGTAATCTTTAGGAATAAAAACTTTAGAAACTGAGCGACAGCCTAAACCGAAATAGCGAAAAACATCTTCACTTAAGTTTTGTAATTGTTCTTCCGACTCGTTTCCTGTTAATACAGCAACAGAATTCCTGCTTTTTCGAATGATACTTGGTTTATTTTTAAAATAATATTCAAAATAACGTGCTGTATTGTTACTACCAGTAGCTATAACCGCATCAAATCCTGTTAGTTTTTCTTCAGTAAACGTGATTTTTCCTTTTAGTTCAGGTTCAACATATTCTAAATATTTTGCTAAAAAAGGAAGTAAATGTTTATCGTTAGACGATTGCTTAACTAATACTGAGTGCCCAGAAACGAGAACTGATAAAAAGTCATGAAAGCCTACTAAAGGAATGTTTCCAGCCATAATAACAGCAACTAATTTAGATTCGTTGTTACCTAAATCTTCGCTAGCTATCCATTTAGTTAAGTTTTCTGAAGTAAGTGCTTTTGCCCAATTTTCTATAGAGAATAATATGTTTTCTCTGGTAAACCAGGTGTTATTTTCTCCTGCTATTTTTAATTGATGTTTAAATCCATCAAAAAATAACTCATTGTGTTCTATACGTTCTTTTTTCTCTATTTTTTCTTGAGAAAATTGACTTAAAAATTCTCCTAGTTTATGAAAAGCGTTAATTCTACTTTTTATACTATCCATTTATTTGGTTCTAAATTAAATTGGAACTATTTTTGCGAATGCAAAGTTACAAAACTGAAAGAGATTAATTATGGCAATTATAATAACTGATGAATGTATAAACTGCGGGGCTTGCGAACCTGAATGTCCTAATACAGCAATTTATGAAGGTGCAGATGACTGGAAATATGCTGATGGAACTGATTTAACAGGTAATATCGTTTTACCAAATGGTAAATCTGCCAATGCAGACGAAGATCAAGAGCCAATTTCAGATGAAATTTATTACATTGTTGTAGATAAATGTACAGAATGTAAAGGTTTTCATGAAGAGCCACAATGTGCTGCTGTTTGTCCTGTTGATTGTTGTGTTCCTGATGAAGATAATGTAGAAACAGAAGAGGAGTTATTGGCAAAACAACGTTTTATGCATAACGAATAATCTAAGAGGTTAGACTTTTAGAATTAAGATAAAAACAAAAATCCCGAGAATATTCTCGGGATTTTTTTATGCAATCTCTTTTTTAAAGTTTAAAACCTAATCTAGTAAAGAAATAAGCACCGTCTGATCCCATTTGCACAGAATCAGCTAACCCACCTTGATCAGTCCATCCATCAAATTGTGGAGTAGGGTACACGTTAAAAATGTTATTTCCTCCAATTGTAAACGTAATTTTATCGGTAAAAGCATAGCTTAAACTTAAATCAGTTGTTATTTTTCTATCATAAACATCAGTAGCAACAGCATATAAAGCATCTGCTTCTGCTTGTGTAGTTGCAGGTGAGTCTACCCATTGAAAATCTTGTAATTGAACTTCACTAAATTTAGTTAGGTTTAAAGATACATCAAACTTCTTGTATCCATATCCAAGGTTTAAACCGAATTTGTGATCTGGAGCTGCTGCTTTTAAATAAGCTTCAGAGAAAGGGCTAAAGAAAGTAAACCTGTTTAAGTTACCATTCTTTATTTTTTCAATTTCAGTATCGTTAAAGTTTCCTACTAAACCTATATCAATTCTATGGTCTTCAAAAGATTTTTTATAGTTTAGAACAATATCTAATCCTTGAGTTTTGGTGTCAACACCATTGGCAAAGAATTGTGCTGCATCAACTCCTAAATTCAACCCTGAAGCATCAAAATTATCTGTTAAAATGATACGATCATCAACAGTAATAGAATACGCATCAATGGTTGCTGTGAATCCACCAATTTTATAGGTAAACCCTAAGCTTGCATTGAATGCTGTTTCTTCTTTTAATTGCTCTATTCCGAAAGCTCTAGTTACTGTACTGTTATTTGCAGATAATAATGAAGGTAAAGACTCCCCATTAACAATATTGGTAAATTTTAGATTATAATATAATTGAGCTAAAGATGGCGCTCTAAATCCAGAAGAAATAGACCCTCTCAAGGTTAAATTATCACTAGCTTTAAATCTTGAAGCTAACTTAAAGTTAAATGTACTACCAAAGTCACTGTAATCTTCAAAACGAACGGCTGCTCCTACTAAGAATTTTTCTGTAAAGTTAAATTCAGAATCAAAATAGATACCTACATTACTTCTTGAACGGTCAACTTCATTGTCAGGTCCATATCCAGGAAACCCTTGAGAACCTCCAGGTAATTCATCTCCATTACTATCAACAGCTACAGGTTGAACAGCAGGATTTGTCATTAAAACACCGTTATCATCATATAGTCCATAAGAAGCTTCTTCACCAGCAAAAATGATAAAGTTCTCTGTTCTATACTCTAAACCAAAGGCTAAGTTAACTCCACTCATTAAATCTTCTAAGTACTTATTAAAATCTAATCCAGTAGTGTTTTGTGATAAACTATGACCTCCTGCATTAAAATCGATAGGAGAGGCATCTTTTAAAGAGGCGTTGTTTGAATCTTTTATAAAATAATGGAATTTGTTTTCTCCATAAGTATTATTGAAGTCAATCTCCCAACCATTTTCTAATTTATGTTTAATTCCTGTCGACACAGAAATATCAGTAATATTCGAGGTAATTCTTGGAGTAAATCCATTAGGGTGTATACTAGGAACACTTCTATTATCACCTTCATCAAAACTATCTCTTGAAAAAGCATAAGCATCAGTGTCTCTATAATTTCTACCTCCAAAAGCATAAACTTCTGTGTTGTCATTAATAGGTAAACTAGCATTTACCATAAAATTGAATCCATCTATAGCAGCACTACCATATCCTTTTCGCCAAGAAAAACCTGGTCTTAACGTTCTTTCTTTAGATAATAATTCAGTAGTAAAGTTTACAAAACCTCCTTTATCATTTAATTTTGCTCCGTAGTTTAAATCTAGTTTAAAAGTTCCTCCATCAAAACTTTTGTCTTCTCCATCTAATCTATTCTTTCCTTCTACATTGTATAAAGTTTCTCCTGTTGCTTCTGCCCATCCACTTCCTATAGCAGTACTATAAGCTCCATAGCCAACACTTCCAGAAACACCATCGGTATTATCTTTTAAAACAATATTGATAACCCCAGCAATAGCGTCAGAACCGTACTGCGCTGAAGCTCCATCTCTTAGGACCTCAATTCTTTTAATAGCAGCTGAAGGAATTGCATTTAAATCAGTTCCTGAATTTCCACGTCCACGTGTTCCAAAAATATTAACAAGTGATGATTGATGACGTCTTTTACCGTTAATAAGTACCAAAGTTTGGTCTGGACCTAAACCTCGTAAAGAAGCTGGTACTATATGGTCGGCACCATCAGATCCTGATTGCTTAGTAGCATTAAACGATGGGGCTGCGTACTGTAATATATCATTTACTTCTACTTTACCATTTTTAGTTGCTAAATCTCCTACATCAATTATATCAACAGGTACTGGTGTGTCGATAGCAGTTCTTTTAGGATTTCTAGACCCTACGATAACAACTTCATCTAATTCTAAACCTTCTTTTAAAACAATATTAAAATTAGTTTTTCCATTGATAGGTATTTCCTGTGTTTCAAAGCCTGAAAAACTAACGATTAAAGTTCCATCAGTATTAACATTAAGTGAAAACTCTCCGTTAAAATCTGTAGAAGTTCCGTTAGAAGTTCCTTTCTCTACAATATTAGCTCCTGGTAAAGGTTCATTATTAATGTCTTTAACTGTTCCTTTAATTAATGTTTGAGCATTTAACAAGTAAAGCCCACCAAAAAATAGGTAAATAATAAGAAGGGTCTGTTTTTTCATTTAAAAAATATTTTTTTGTTAATTTCCTAAAAGTAATAAAAATTCAAGTTAAATCTTAAAAAAATGTTAAAAACATAAAGTTGTTAGCTGAAAACTAACTTAAATGAATATTAAATAAATAGAAATTTTAGAAAGCAAAGCACTATATTTGCACTCGCAAAATTTCAATAAAACAATAGAATGAAAGCTGGAATTGTAGGATTACCAAACGTAGGGAAATCAACCTTATTTAACTGTTTATCTAACGCAAAAGCGCAGAGTGCAAACTTTCCGTTTTGTACCATTGAACCTAATTTAGGAGTAGTAAACGTACCTGATACTCGTTTAGAAAAGCTAGAAGAACTAGTGAATCCTGAAAGAGTTTTACCTGCAACTGTAGAGATTGTAGATATTGCTGGTTTAGTAAAAGGAGCTAGTAAAGGAGAAGGTTTAGGTAACCAGTTTTTGGCTAATATTCGTGAAACAGATGCTATCTTACATGTATTACGTTGTTTTGATAATGATAATATTGTACATGTAGACGGTTCAGTAGATCCTATTCGTGATAAGGAAACTATTGATATTGAGCTTCAGTTAAAAGATTTAGAGACTGTTCAAAAACGTTTAGAGCGTGTAAAAAGAACTGCTAAAACAGGTAATAAAGAAGCACAGGTAGAATTAGAAATTTTATTGAAAGTAGAAACTACTTTGTTAGAAGGAAAATCTGTTCGTTCTATTGAGTTTACAGAAAAAGAAGAGGAATTTGTAAAACCACTACAATTCATTACTGCAAAACCAGTTTTATACGTGTGTAATGTTGATGAAGGTTCAGCTGTTTCAGGAAATGCATATGTCGATAAAGTTAAGGAAGCTGTGTCACACGAAAATGCTGAAGTTATTGTTTTAGCAGTAGGTACGGAAGCAGATATTACAGAATTAGATGATTACGAAGAACGTCAAATGTTCTTAGCTGATATCGGATTAGAAGAAGCAGGAGTTTCTCGCTTAGTTCGTTCGGCTTATAAATTATTAAACTTACAAACTTATTTCACTGCAGGTGTAAAAGAAGTAAGAGCTTGGACTATTCCTGTAGGAGCAACTGCACCACAAGCGGCAGGAGTTATTCATACAGACTTTGAAAAAGGGTTTATCCGTGCTGAAACTATTAGTTATGATGATTATGTATCATTCGGTAGCGAAGCTAAGGTGAAAGAAGCAGGTAAAATGAGAGTAGAAGGAAAGGAGTATATTGTTAAAGATGGTGATATTATGCACTTTAGATTTAACGTGTAATCTTTCGAAAAATAAAGCAAAAACTCCACTAATTTTTAGTGGAGTTTTTTTGTACCTTAGAATTTCAAATTCGCTTACTATGCAACTAGAAAAACAAACATTTCAGTTTTTAAAAGACTTAAAAGAAAATAATAATAGAGAATGGTTTACAGAGTTTAAACCACGTTTTATTGAAGCTCAAAATAATGCGAAAGCTATTTATAAGAAGATTGAAGAAAACTTAAATAAACATGATGAGATTGATAAGTTTAAGTTGTTTAGAATTTACAGAGATGTGCGTTTTTCAAAAGATAAAACGCCTTATAAAACACATTTTGGAGGTTCTTTTCATAGAAAAAAACCAGAATTAAGAGGTGGGTACTATTTGCATATTTCTCCTGGAGATAGTTTTGTCGCTGGTGGATTCTGGGAGCCAAATAAAGAAGATCTTTTACGTATTCGAAAAGAATTTGAGGTAGACGCTTCTGAAATTAGAGAAATTTTAAAAGAAAAAAATTACACACAACATTTTGGTGGTAAGCTAGAAGGAGACGAACTTAAAACTGCTCCTAAAGGATTTGATAAGGAACATCCAGATATCGATTTGATTCGTAAAAAAGGATATATAGCTATTCAACGTTTTACTGATAAAGAAGTGTTAGCTCCTGATTTTTTAACAAAGGTAGATGACGCTTTTAAAGCTTTACGTCCGTTTTTTAATTATATGAGCGATGTGCTAACTACGAATTTGAATGGAGAAAGTATTTTAGATTAATTTAGGTTCAATCTAACTTCTCTTTTCAAATAAGCATAGGTAAGCGCAGTAGATAAAACATCTGCTATAGGAAAAGACATCCAAACACCATTTACGCCATAAAATTTAGGAAGTATATACACTAAAGGAATTAAAAAGAACCCTTGTTTTAAGAGTGTTAACAATAGTGCAGGCAACGCTTTACCTGCTGCTTGAAAATAGGCAGATCCAATTAATTGAGTAGTAATTACAGGAGTTGCCAAGAAAGCTACAATTAATGCATCAGGAGTGAGTTTTAATAACTTTTCATCTTCTGTAAAAACACCAACTAATTCAGTTGGAAATAGCATGATCATTATAAAAATTAAAACAGCGATACCTGTACCAAAAAGGATGGATGTTTTTATAGTTTCTTTTACTCTTTCAATATTGTTGGCTCCATAATTGTATCCTGCAATAGGTAAAAAACCTTGTGTTACTCCTAAAACAGGAAATAATGCAAATAACATAACCCTGTTTATAATACCATAAATAGCAATTGAAATTTCACCTCCATATTTAAAAAGAGAATAGTTTAAAACAATAGTCAAAATACTTATCGTTCCTTGCCTAACTACAGTTACTCCTCCTAGAGAAATAATCTCTTTTACAATAGAAAAGTTAAGCTTAAAATACTTCGGGATTATTTTTAATTCAGTTCTTTTTGAAATAAAAAACCATAAAATGAATAATCCGCTTACAGCATATGAAATAGAGGTTGCTAAACCAGCACCATACATTCCTAAGTTCATAAACTTAATGAAAATGACATCTAAGAAAATATTAGCAATTGCAGGAAATAACATGGTTAGCATCGCATAATTAGGCTTTCCAACAGCTCTAACAACTGGATTCCCCATCATAGCAAAAGCCAAAAACGGAACACCCCAAACAATTACATCAAAGTACTCAGTTGCAGGTGTAATAATATCACCATTTGCCCCAAAAAGCTGTAAAATAGGAGTGCTGAAAAATGTTCCTACAAGTACAAATAAAACAGATAATACTATAGTTAATGAAATTTGATTTCCAAAAACCTCAAATGCTTTGTCATCTTTGTTAGCTCCTAAGGCTCTAGAGATTATAGAACTCCCTCCAATTCCAACTCCCATACCTATTGATGATATTAAAAAAGCTATGGGTAATACTACAGTAATTGCTGCGATAGCAAGTACGCCAATCCATCTCCCAACAAAAATGGTATCAACAATCATATTAATCGACATTACTAAAATTCCAATAGAAGCAGGAATAGCTTGTTTTAAAATAAGTTGACTTATACTTTTTGTACCTAAGTCGTTGGCGATTTTATTCATGCTGACTAAATTAACACGAATTATCCATCCAAAAGAAAAACAGCGTTAGATTTAAGTAATAATTAACATCAATCCTGTAAGTTTGTCTTATGAATTTATTTGAACAAAAGCATATCGTAACTCCAGAAGAAATAGATGAATATAATCATGTAAACAATGTAGTATATGTACAATGGATGCAAAACATTTCAGATGCTCATTGGAAAGAGCTTTCTAAAAATGTTAAGAACATCGATTACGTGTGGTTTGTTATTAGACATGAAGTTGATTATAAAAATCAAGCCGTATTAGGAGACGAAGTAACACTTAGAACCTGGGTTGGAAAAACAGAAGGGATAAGATCGGTACGTCACTTTGAAATGTATAGAGGAGAAACTTTATTAGTAAAATCTCAAACTACTTTTTGTTTGTTAGATGCTAACACCAAAAAGCCTAAAAGAATTACGAAAGAAGTAACAAACTTATTGTTACCGTAAAAGAAACAATATCTTTGCACTTATAAATTTATAGAATGACAACATTTGCCGCATTAGGAGTACGAAAAGAATATGTTAAGGGATTGAAAGAGTTAGGAATAACAACTCCTACTGAAGTACAAAAGGAAGCTATACCTTATTTACTTGAAAATAATTCAGATTTTATTGGGTTAGCACAAACAGGAACAGGTAAAACAGCCGCTTATGGTTTACCTATTTTGCATAAAATAGATGCTTCAAAAGACAATGTACAAGCATTAATTTTATCACCTACGAGAGAACTGGTACAACAGATAAAGAAGCAACTATTTAAGTTTACGAAATATGTGGATGATAAAATTTTTGTAGAAGCTGTTTATGGTGGAGAAAAGATTGAACGTCAAATTAATAGTTTAAAAAGAACTACACATGTTATTGTAGCAACTCCAGGGCGTTTAATTGATTTAATAGAAAGAGGAGAGGTAGACTTAAAAAATATTAAAACCTTAGTACTTGATGAGGCAGATGAAATGCTTAGTATGGGGTTTAAATTAGAGTTAAACCGTATTTTAAAATATACTTCTGGTACTCGTAAAACATGGTTGTTTTCGGCAACAATGCCAGATGAAATTCGAAGTATTATAAAGAAATACATGAACGCTTCAGCAAAACAAGTTGAAGTAAACAAAAATGTATTGGTGAATGCTAACATTACGCATCAGTTTGTAACAACTACGATTCCTGAAAAAACGGATATAATTATAAAGTTTTTAGAAAAAAGGCATGCTGAAAGAGGTATAGTTTTTTCAAGAACCAAAGCAGGAGCTCAAAAACTAACTAAAGAGTTAAAAGAAGAAGGTTTTTCGGTAGAAGCTTTAGAAGGAGATATGCAGCAAAAAGAGCGTGATAAAGTAATGCGTGCTTTTAAAAATGGAAACCTTCAAGTGTTGGTGTCAACAGATGTTTCAGCTAGGGGAATAGATGTTCAAAACTTAGCTTTTGTTATTCATCATCAATTACCAGAGCAATTGGAATATTATACACACCGAAGCGGTAGAACAGCAAGAGCAGGAAAAAGGGGAGTTTCATTAGCATTAATTCTTCAAAATGAAAGAAGTCGTTTAGCTGAAGTTGAAAGAACATTACAAATACAATTTTCTGAAATATCAATATAAATGGATGTAATTTACGCCATAGACATTGCAGGAACCTTCGCTTTTGCCATTAGTGGTGCGTTAGTAGCGATTAGAAAAAAGTTTGATGTTTTTGGAGTCATTATAATAGCTTTTGTGACTGCTGTAGGAGGTGGAATGACAAGAGATGTACTTATTAACGCACACCCTATAAACTGGATTGGAGATATTAACTATATCTGGACAATTTTAATAGCTGTTGCAGCAACTTTCTTATTTCGAAGTAAAATAGCACCATTAAGAAAAACCATGTTTCTATTTGATACCATTGGTATAAGCGTATTTACATTATTAGGCGTTCAAAAAGGACTCAATTTTAATTTGCATCCGTTTGTAGCTTTGGTTATGGGAATGTCATCTGCCGTAATGGGAGGAGTAATTAGAGATGTACTAACAAACGAAATTCCGTTAATTTTTCATAGAGAAATATATGCATCTGCATGCTTAGCTGGTGGAATTGTATATTTGTTATTATATCCTTTAGAAATGAATGAAGATTTGCTATTTGTTATTTCTGCAGGTATAATTGTTATTGTAAGAACAATTGCTGTACAATATAAATTGGAACTTCCTCGTATAAAAAAAGATGTATTTGGTAAATAAAAACATGAAAAAATTAGTTTTTGAAAATTTAGAAGAACTTTCTAGTATAGAGGGAAAACAATTACCAATAGGAGAGTGGTATACTGTAACTCAACAAATGATTAATGATTTTGCAAATGCTACATTAGATAAGCAGTGGATTCATATAGATGAAGAAAAAGCAGCTAAATATTCTCCAACAAAAACAACAATAGCACACGGATTTATGTCTGTTTCTATGTTGTCGGAACTAATTTCCAAACAATTTGAAGTAAAAAGTGTAACTATGGGATTAAATTACGGATTGAATAAAGTTCGTTTTCCAAGCCCTGTACCTGTGAATAGTGAATTACGTTTAATTAGTTCTGCTAAGCTAATAGAAGACTTTCAAAATGGTAAAAAGCTAACTTTTGATTGTACGATAGAAATAAAAGGACAAGAAAAACCAGCCTGTGTAGCCGAATTTATTTTTGTTCTATTTGAATAAAACAAAGCTGTCTTGAAAAAGACAGCTTTTAAACTATTGTATTTCTTAGCATTAAGACAACCAGCCTTTCGCAATTGTCTTTTTTGAATACATCAATAAAAACACACCTATAAGAATCACCATTATAGGCATTACAACACTTCCAGGTCCGTATACTTCAGCCGCTCTACTCATAAACAAGTTATACGACATTTGAACTATGATAGCTATTAGTGAAAGTAAAAACATTGGTCTTGCTAACTTTTTTCTCATTAATAAAAAAGCACTACCAATTAATCCACCAAAAACGGCAATAGCAAAAGCAGCAGTGACCCAAGTAGGAATATTTTCGTATAAAGCCCTTTCAGCTTCAGGTAAAGCAGCTCTGACTTCATCTGTCATATATGCTTGACCAATGTAAGACATAACACCTAGTCCATTCCAAACTAAGGCTGCAACACCAATAATCCAAAAAAGTGTAGTGGGTTTATTTGAATCTGTCATAAAATATAGTTTTTTAGTTAGTTACTGTTAAATGTAGTTATAAATAACTCAAAATCCAAAATAGACTGTAAATCAGAGAAGTAGTGTAGAGGTAAAAAAGAAAGTAATTAGCTAATAAATAATAGGCCTTCTTAAAATAATGTTAAAGACTAATAATTAATGTAACGAGACTAGAAAATAGTCGTCATATAAACATATAATTACTTAACAAGTAATGTTTAGTGATTAGTTAGTTTTTAATAGTTGATTGAAAGGAAAGGCTCGAGATATTATCCCGAGCCTTTTTTAATATATTTTATTTTTACAGCTTACTTTCTTTCTAATAAAGCCATATAAAATCCGTCGTAACCAGATTTATGTGATAGTACTTTTTCGTCTTTTACAAACTTAAAATCTTTTCCTGCATCAGAAGCCAAAAAGAATTCAACTTGTTGTTGGTTTTCTGAAGGTAATACAGAGCAAGTAGCATACACCATTTTTCCACCTGGTTTTACCATTTTAGAGTATTGTTGTAAAACTTCTTGTTGTGTACCACGAATTTTATCTAAAAATTCAGGTTGTAATTTCCACTTACTATCAGGGTTTCTTCTAATTACTCCCAAACCAGAACAAGGAGCATCAATTAAAACTCTATCGGCTTTTCCTTGTAGTTTCTTAATTACTTTTGTAGAATCAATTACACGAGTATCAATATTATGAGCTCCATTTCTTCTAGCACGTACTTTTAGTTTTTTCAATTTACTCTCGTAAATATCCATTGCTATAACTTGTCCTTTATTTTTCATTAAAGAAGCTAAGTGTAATGTTTTTCCACCAGCACCAGCACAAGTGTCTACTACCTTCATACCTGGTTCTACATCTAAATAAGCAGCTACTAATTGAGAAGAAGCGTCTTGTACTTCAAAAAAACCTTTTTTAAATGCCTCTGTTTTAAAAACATTAGCTCTTTCTACTAATTTTAAAGCATCATCATAGCCTTTGATAAATTCAGTGTCAATTCCTTCAGAAGCTAACTGTTTTTGTAAATGAGCTTTGGTTGTATTTAAAGTATTTGTACGTAAGATAACCTCTGCTTGTTTGTTTAAAGCAGCTATTTCTTTGGTCCAAACTTCTTCACCTAATTCTTGTACACCAACTTCATCAATCCAATCAGGAATAGATTCTCTAAATTTTCTTATTTTTAATAATTCATCAAATTTCCCTTTAATACGTCTAGTAGGGGTAGGTTCAATTTGATTCCAATCAGGTAACTGAATTCCTTTTAGTACACACCAAACAGCAAATAATCTCCATAAATCAGGACGAGAATACGGTGCTTTTACATTTGCTATTTCTGCATATAAACGTTTCCATCGAACCACATCATAAATAGTTTCTGCAACAAACTTTCTATCACGTGCTCCCCAGCGTTTATCTCTCTTCAATGCTTTCTCTACAGCTTTATCTGCATATACATCTTCATTAAAAATATCGCGTAAGCTATCAATAACCGCGAAAACTAAATTTCTATGTAATCTCATTTGATGAATTTAAGAGTGCAAAGATAGTTGATTTTAATGGCTTTTTGTATTTTCGTTCTTAATGAATTTAAACCACCCTGTTACATATATAAAAGGAATTAGTGTAGCTAGAGCAGAGTTACTATTTACTGAGTTAGGTATTAAAACCTGTAATGACCTGTTACATCTTTTCCCATTTAGATATATTGATAAAACGAAGTTTTATACGATTAATCAGTTGCAACAAAATTCTGCTGAAGTACAAATCGTAGGGAAAATAACGGGAGTTAAAACCGTAAAGCAAAAAAGAGGAAGTAGGTTAGTAGCTACTTTTTCTGACACTACGGGTACTATGGAACTAGTTTGGTTTAAAGGTGTAAAGTGGATTAAAGATAGTTTAAAAGTAAACGTTCCCTACGTTATTTATGGTAAATTAAATTGGTATAACGGTACCCCTAATATGCCTCATCCTGAAATGGAAACAGTAAAAGAGTACAAAAGTAAGCTGCAAATGGCGATGCAACCAGTGTACCCATCTACTGAAAAATTAAGTACGAAAGGAATAAGTAACAAGGTTATACGTACCATGATTCAAAACTTGTTTCAACAAGCATATAATGAAATAGAAGAAACTTTTCCAGCTTATTTTATTGAAAAACATCAGTTTTTAGGTAAAAAAGAATCTTTATTAAATATTCACTTTCCTAAAAATCAAGAACTATTAGCCAAAGCACAATATCGATTGAAGTTTGAAGAGTTATTCTTTATTCAATTGCAATTATTACAGAAAAAACTCATCCGAAAATCAAAGTTGAAAGGTTTTGTTTTTGAGCATGTAGGAGAGGAGTTTACCAATTTTTATAATAATCATTTACCTTTTGACTTAACGGGAGCTCAAAAACGAGTACTGAAAGAAATTCGTAAAGACGTAGGCTCTGGAGCACATATGAATCGATTATTACAAGGTGATGTAGGCTCTGGAAAAACGATTGTAGCGTTATTAACTATGTTGTTAGCTATTGATAATGGATATCAAGCCACAATAATGGCTCCGACAGAAATACTTGCAACACAGCACTATAATGGGATTATAGAGTTATTAGAGAAAACCGATATTAAAGTTGAATTATTAACGGGATCTACCAAAACAAAAAAACGTAGAGAAATTCATGAAAGCTTACTAGATGGTTCTTTGCATATTTTGATTGGCACTCACGCGATTTTAGAAGATAAAGTACAGTTTAAAAATTTAGGAATTGCTATTATTGATGAGCAACATCGTTTTGGAGTAGCACAGAGAAGAAAGTTATGGGAAAAAAGTCCATCTGATGGAAGAGCTATTCCTCCTCATATTTTGGTGATGACTGCGACACCTATACCAAGAACATTAGCAATGTCGGTTTATGGTGATTTGGATATTTCTGTGATTGATGAATTGCCACCTGGTCGTAAAGAAATTAAAACTGTACATCGCTATGATAGTAACCGTTTAGGTGTTTTTAAGTTCTTGAAAGATGAAATTGCTAAAGGTCGTCAAGCCTATGTAGTATATCCGTTAATTCAAGAATCAGAAGCAATGGATTATAAAGATTTAATGGATGGATATGAGAGTATTTCTCGAGAATTTCCTTCTCCAAAATACCAAATAAGTATTGTTCATGGTCAAATGAAACCTGCTGATAAAGACTATGAAATGGAGCGTTTTGCCAAAGGAGATACTCAAATTATGGTAGCTACTACGGTTATTGAGGTAGGAGTAAACGTACCAAATGCCTCTGTGATGGTTATAGAAAGTGCTGAACGTTTTGGATTAAGTCAGTTGCATCAATTGCGAGGTAGAGTAGGGCGCGGAGCTGAGCAAAGCTATTGTATTTTATTATCGAGTTATAAATTATCTTCTGATGGAAAAACTCGATTACAAACTATGGTAGAAACTACAGACGGATTTAAAATTGCTGAAGTGGATTTAAAACTTCGTGGTCCGGGAAATATTATGGGAACACAACAAAGTGGAGTGTTAAATCTTAAAATAGCAGATGTAGTTAAAGATAGTCCAATATTACATGTAGCGCGTAAAGCTGCTATAAATTTACTTCAAGAAGATCCTAATTTGTCAGAAATAAAAAATTCCAGCTTGTTGAAAGCTTATGAAAAGCTTAGAAAAACAAGTGGAATTTGGAGTAATATAAGTTAGAATTAAGTACTATTAGCTTGTACTTAATTCTTCTTCGTTGTCAATTTCATCAGTTTTATTATATCTTAAAATCGTATATCCTATTATAGCTGAAATAAGGGAACCTAATAGTACTCCGATTTTTGCAGAACCTAGAAACTCTGGGCTTTTAGCAAATGCTAAACTAGCAATGAATATAGCCATAGTAAAACCAATTCCTGCTAAAAATGATACACCTAAAATGTGTTGAGCATTTATGTCTTTAGGAACCTCTATTATTTTAAGCTTTTTAACTGTGGTAATAATTGTAGTGATTCCAATACTATTTCCTAAAATTAAACATAAAGCTATGTTAATTATTAGAGATGTATCTAAGTTAGCATCACCATCTATTAAAACACCTGCGTTAGCTAAAGCAAAAATTGGGATAATTGCATAGGCAACTAAATCATGTAGTTTATGTTCTAAAAGTTGAAGAGGAGATTGGTAATCTTCAATCCAATGATCTAAGTTATCTATTTCAGCAACTTGCTCTTTTGATAATATTGGCTTAGGTGCAACCTTAGCTTTTTTAATATTATCCATTATTTGTGACAAATTAGCTATAAATTCGGGAGTGTGTACTTTTTGTCTGATAGGTACAGCAAAAGCCATTAAAATACCTGCAACTGTTGGGTGTATTCCTGCTTTTAAAAATAAAACCCAAATAACCGCACCAAACATAAAAGTTACGTAGTGAGAATAAAAACCTTTATGAGCAATAAAATAAAGAAAAGCTAATAAGCCTATAGCAATTGATATTAAAGTAATATCTATACTAGTACTATAAAATAATGCAATTACTAGAACAGCACCTATATCATCAACAATAGCAAAAGCTGTTAAAAAGACTTTTAAACTTAATGGTACTTTTTTACCTAGAGTATTTAAAACAGCTAGAGAAAAGGCAATATCTGTAGCCATAGGAACTCCCCATCCATGACTTGTATCAGGGTTTTTATTTAAAAGATAGAAGAATAAAATAGGAAATAACATACCACCAAGCGCTCCAAAAAGAGGAAATGCTAGTTTTTTGGTAGAGTTTAATTCACCTATTAAGAATTCTCTTTTAATTTCTAACCCAATTAAAAAGAAAAATACTGCCATTAAACCATCATTAATCCAAAGTATTAATGGTTTATATAATTCGAAGTGTTCAGACTTAAAACCTATCTTATATTCCCATAAAGCATTATAACTATCTCTAAAAGGAGAGTTAGCCCAAATGAGGGCTAATAAAGTAGCTGCCAACAATAAGATACCACTAGCACTTTCAGTTTTTATAAAGTTTTGAAGTGGAGATATAATTCTCTTTTTTATCATGTTTATATATAGATTGTGACTTACTTTCTTAAAAAGTAAAAAAGTAAGGATATTAATTTTTTTGTTTCAGAAAGCGAAGATAATTCATCAAACTTTAACGAAAAGTTAAATTTTTAAAACTTTTTAACACTTAAGAAGGAAAAACGATACGAAATACCCAAATTTATTTGAGTACTACTTAAATTTCCTCCTCTAGCTTTTACATAACCCGCTCCTAATCTTAAATTTAAGTTATTAGTAAGTTTTTGATTAACTCCAATGCTAGGTTTAACAATTAATCCTTGTCCTGTACTAATACCTCCACCACCAGCTGCACCTCCTAAAATTTGTGCAAAAAGTGAAGTTTTTCCGTTAAAGAAGTCATTTGTTTGGACTCCTAAACCTACAATCCCTTCTGCATAAGCTCCTGCATTACCAAAGTTAGCAAAAGAAGTTTGACCTGCCGCATATAAATACTTATTTAAGAAAAAATTTAGCTGCAATGATATTTGATGCATATCTTGATCAAAATCACCATCTCTAGCAGCGTTTAAGTATAAATCTTGTTTAATGACTGCATCAAACCCTTTGAATTTTCCTTCTGAAAATTCTCTTTCATCTGATAAAATTCCGTCTCTATCCACATAATACTTCAACCCAAGACCAAAAGTGGAGGAAACAAAATGAGAGTCTGGGCTCATCAAGTATCCTTTATTGATTGATGCATACACATTATCAAATAATTTTTGCTCTAAAGAGATATCTGGATAGATTAAAAAACCTCCTTTGGTATCTACTCCACCACCACCTCCGGCACCTACTCCAAATTTAGCTAAAATATTTGTACGATTTTTATTCATTGACAAATGATAACCTCCTCCAAGGAAAATATCCATATAACCTGCCTTAATTCCGTGATAAGCACCATCTGCTTTAACGAAAAAGAAAAAATCATCTGTAAGATAAGAATTTAATTCAAAACCTGCTAGGCGTATTGTATTTCCTTTATAAGAGCCTTTAGTTACTTTAGCATTATTTAAATGAACTAGTAATGATATTCTATTACTTAAGGTATTCCAAGAGGTGTTTTTTAGCTCTTCGAAAGAAAAAGTACTTTCTCGATCTCTAAATCCAGCGGTTTCAAAAGATAGAGGAATTTGTACTGCTACATTGAATTGGCTACTGTTAATAGTACCTCCATCAAAGAAATCAACATAACTGTATCCTGCGGTTGCAGAAAAATGTTTGAAATCATATCCTAAATTAAGATGGGGTAGTATAAAAGCACCACCTCCATCAGGAGCTGATGCACCACCACCGCCACCAAAGTGAATTCCTGCATCTACAAAAAGCTTATTGGTTATTTTTTGTTGAATTCCTGCGTTTACTCCCAAGGTAAAAAAACCTCCTCTAATACCTCCTACAGCTCCATACAAACCAACCCCTGCATAACTCCAATTATTTAGTTTAAGGTTGTAATGGAGACCGGTATAGTCCATATTCTGTTCTCCTTCAGGCATTTTAATCGATAAGAAATCAATTTGACCAAATCCTAGCTGTGTTTTTTGTTCTGGAATGGTACTTGTTTGTGCGTAAAAAAAATGAACACTCATTAGTAGGCTTACTATGAGTGCTCTTTTAAAAATAATGTTAAGCATTAAGTTTTAATTAATTATGTATTTTTTGGCGTTTTCCATTTATATATGAAGCTACGAAAGCATCACTAAATCCAATTTTTACTAACTCTTTTTGTAATTTTTTGGCTTCACCTAAAGTAGTGTACAAACCTAAAGAGTATTTAAAGTAACCATCATCAGTTGTAACTGTTGAAGGAATAACTTCTGAAGATAATAATGGGTATTTGTTTTCTGAAAGCACCCCAATTTGTACAGAATAAATTGTTTGCCCATTTGTGTTTTGTGCTACTTCATCAGCCATTGTTTCTGTGTTTATATCAGAATTAGAATTAGATGAAATATCGTTATCAGATTCATCAGCATTTCTAGCAGCTCTTGCTTGAGCTCTCTTTATACTATCCAACACTCTGTAAGCTTCTTTCTTTTTTACAGCTTCTATGTCTATGTTGTTAATAGCGCTACTACCACCATTTACATAAAAATAATATGCAGCTCCTAAAGCAAGGCCTAATAGAAGCCCTAAGAAAATAGGCAGGGTTTTTGAGCTCTTCTTTAGTGCAGCTAACTCTTCTTCTGTGCTGCTTAATTCGCTTTCTGCTTCTTCTCTTTTTAATTTAGCGTTGTCTAAGTCTTCTTGCATTAACTTAAACTTCTCTTCTTCTATAAAAGGCATAAGTATGTGGATTAATTAATAGTTATTAAAAGCACTAAAATACAAATCTTTTTTTATACGTGAGTTTTAAAGAAAATAATAGGGCTTTTAGTTGATTATTTCTGTAAATTATGTGGAGTAGAATAGATAGTCATTTTGTTATCTCTACTAAAACCAATAAGAAAAATTCCAAATTCTTTTGCAAAATCTACAGCTAAAGAAGAGCATGCTGAAACGGCAATTATTATTGGTATTTTAGCTAAGAAAGCTTTAGAAACTATTTCGTAAGAAACTCTTCCGCTAACTAACATATAATTGGCTTCCCTTAGTTTGTTTTGATTGATTAAATCACCCACACATTTATCTACAGCATTGTGACGACCAATATCTTCTTTAATAGTTAATAACTCTTCTTTTTTGTTAAAAACAGCACAAGCATGACTACCTCCTGTAGTTTTAAATAAAAATTGTTTTTTATTCATTTTCAATGAGATACGGTTAGTAACCTCTATTAACTCTTTAACATTTGTTTTAGCGCTGTTTTTTAGAGTATCACCTTCTATTCTTATGTCTTTTAATTCTTTTTTTCCGCAGATTCCGCAAGAAGAAACTGATAAAAGGGTACGTTTATTTAAATAACCTTTTCCTAACTTTTCTTTAGGAATATCTACGTTTAGTATTGTAGAAAAGTCTTTTTCACTTTTGATTATTTCTACTTTTACATCATCTTGTTTTTTGTAAATGTCTTCAGCATATAATAAACCTCTTACTAATTCTTCATCATTACCAGGGGTTCTCATAACGACAGTATATGATTCTTTGTTGATGTTTATTTGTAATGGAGCTTCTATAACAAGAGTGTCATCAAATTTCTCTAAAGAATCAGTAGAAAGTTTAATAGATTGGTAGCTTTGTGTCTGTTTCATGATAAAACAAATGTATATAAAAAAGAAAAGCCCTGATGTTAATCAAGGCTTTTAGTATGTTTTATTACCCCTAAACAATAAAACATACTTTTCGATAGGGGCTTCTATCAATTAGGTAAACGATAAATTCTGGGTAATCGTATAAATACTAATCAATTTTTGTACAGTTAATGACTATTAGTTCATTGTTTAGGTTTGTAGTAAAAAATAGATAGGTATTTCCTCCATCTTTTAACTTTGTTTCTTTTCTAATTTGAGCTACAGTTTTTGGAAAATTACGTGTTGTAATATTTGCTTTAGTCTCTGTAATCTGTTTTTTGACCTTTTTTTTGTTATAGGTAAATACATTGTTGATTTCAAAGATTCTCCCAGGAAAACCTTTTACTAATTTCTCAGAGGTATACAGGTGAGAATGTTGATGTAGTTTGTTTACTTTTTGTTGACTTGCTACTTGATTAAAACCTCCTGATTTTAAAATAGCAGCGTTAGGTTCGTAAAGATATTTAAGAGGTAAAGAATATTCAAAATCAAGACTATTTTCTAGTTTGAAATAAAAACACTGCGCATTGTTTTTCAGTACGTTATGAGTTTTTACCTCGATTGATTGTTTAATATCTTTTTTTAATAAGAAAAGCAGTTCTTTTACCTCATTATTAACTGCTACAACATGAATTTCTTTTACAAACTTTAGCTCATTTATAGTTGAAGTGATATCTAAAATAGGGGAGTTTTTAACTAGAATTGTATTCGATTTTTCAAATAAAAAATCTAAGCTTTCAGGTACGTTAGGTAAGCAATCACTTAATAAAAAAACCTTTCCCTTTTTTTCATTTCTTCGAGAAGGATCAATATAAATACAATCGAATTTTTCAGAAGTGTCTTTTAAATATTCTAATCCATCTGTAGCGACAGTTTTAATATTTGAAATGTTTATTTGCTCGTAATTGTAGGAAACAATTTCTGAAAGTTCTTTGTTTATTTCACAGTGCACAACCTTTTTAAATCGTTTAGAAAAAGCATAACAGTCTACACCAAATCCTCCCGTTATATCAATTATAGAATTTCCATCAACTAACTTGGATTTGTATTCGGCAGTTACTTCAGAAGAAGTTTGTTCAATACTTAGTTTGGGTGGATAATAGATGTTTTTTGTTTGAAACCAGGTGGGTAATTTTTTCTCTGATTTTTGTTTTGCTATAATTTGATTGGCTAATTCTTGTACAGAAACATCTTTAAAGGGACTTCCTTTAAAAATAAATTGTTCTATATTGACTTTTAAGTTATTATTAATATAACTCTGAACCTCAGTATGTAAAATATTTTTATTCAAAAATCAAGTCGTTTTAATAAAGCTTTTAACCGCAATAATACTAATAATTTAACAGTAATAAAGTCTTGTTAATCCTAGATTTTTACTACGTTTGTTTACTTATTATCAATTTAAAGTTAACAAATAATTTATTATGAAAAAAAGTATTTTAATGTTTGCTATGATTTTAGCAACAGTGAGTGCAAGTGCTCAATTTTATGTTTCTGCTAGTGGAGGATATTCTATATCTAGTGCAGGAGTAAGATTTGGTACTGAAACAACAACAGCAGGAGTAGAGAACACTTACGGTAGTTATGGAGAAGGTATGCATACTCAATTAAGAGGTGGGTATTTTTTTAATGATACTTTTGGAGTTGAAGCTGCTTTCGGTTATTTACATGGTGCAGATCAAACTATTAGAAAAGTAACCATTCCTGGAAATGATGTTGATGTTATTGCAAGAGCAAGAGCGTACGGAGCTTCAGCCTCTTTAGTGTATAAATTTACAAACAATATTTACGGTCGTTTTGGAGCTTTAATTAAAGTTGGAGGAGAAACTGAAGCTAAAGGATATATTAAGCAAGATATGTCTGGGCAACCAACTCCTAACGGAGGTAATTTTCCTGACGGAACATATAATGAAACTACTTTTACTCAAGACTATAAAGGACGTTTACCTTTAGGGTTTATAGGTGCTATTGGTTATAAACACGAACTTTCTAATAAAGTATCTTTATTTGCTGAATTAGAATACATGGGAATTAGTGTAACTAGAGATAAAGCAATTTTTAAAGAGTTTAACTCAGAGATTGTTACTCCTGATGGAAACAGAATGACAGTAGCAACTATTAATAATTTACCTGATGGTTACTCTAAAGAAATTTTATATGTTGATGAGTTAACACTTACTGAAGCAGCTGAGGCACAAGCAAATCCTTATGCACGTAAGCAATTATCTGAAAAAGTACCATATTCTTCATTTGGTATTAATTTTGGAATTTCTTATAGTTTCGGAAAATAATATAATCGAATTATATAAAAACTAAAAGAGCAGCAAAATTGCTGCTCTTTTTTTATTGTTTGTAAGTTTTAATAATTTTAATTGTAGGCTTTTACATCTCCCATATCTAAAGTACCAACAGGCATCTCATGTTTTGTCGGTAACATTGCTCCAGATTCTGTTGTAATCCAGTCACTCCATGTGGCTTCCATTCCGCCTGTAGGGATTATAGAAACCCACATTTTATAACTAGTAGGTCTACCGTTTTCGTCTAAAATCCATAAATAAGAATCTCCTGGAGTTGATCCTCCTGTAGTGTAAGTAATCAATAAAGCATCTTTCCCTTCGTATTGTACAATTTTACGTTCAATTCCGTTTTCAAATACTTTATAGGGAGCTACTAGCCAAAAGCTATCATTATTAAAATAGTCTATTGCTTTTTGAAGTATTTCGTTGTTCTTGACTTCTTTTTCGTTTGCTAAAACAACACTTTTTTCGGGGCTTTTTGTATGTAGGGTTACTTTGTTAGTGTCCCAAGATACTTCAACAATATTTTCTTGTTTGTCCCATTTATAAAAACGTTTTCCTCTAAAACTCCATTCTATAAACCGAGTATTTTTATAAGCTTCGTAATTCAACGCTTTAAGCATTTTAGTAGCTAAAGCATCTGCTTCAGGTCCTTGCTTACCCGTAGGAAGACTTTCGTTGTTTTTAAAATAAAAAAAAGCTACTACAATCGCTCCTATAAGTAATAGTATTCCAAATACCTTAAATGACTTCTTCATTTTTGTTTGTTAATTGTTTAATTCCTTTAGCTAATTCGTCTGCTGCAGCAGGGTGATTTCTAAACCAAAGCTCTGGTTCAATTAGTTCTAATTCAGCAATAGCTAATTTACTATTATTATCAGTAAAAACATCAACTCGTGCATAAATAGGAGTTTCTATACAAGCTTTAACAGCATTTTCAGCAAAAATAATTTCTTCTTTAGTAGGTGTGTAGTTGTGAACTGAGCCTCCGAAATCGTCTTGTACTCTAAAGTCTCCTGGTTTTGCTATTTTTAGAACAGCATGTGTAAACTTACCATTCATAACCATTAACGAAATTTCTCCCTTTTCAACTATGTTATACTGAAAAGGTTGAATAATCATAGCTTCTTCTAAAATTAACGAAGAAAAAGTCTCTTCATATTCGTTTATATTCTCTAAATTGATCTTGTAAGTGTGTCTCGCAGCACCAGAAATACAAGGTTTTAAAACGAAATCTTTTAAATCATACTTTAGAGAAAGTTCTTTTAATGTAAATTGTGTTCCTTTTTCAATAAAATAGGATTCGCAAATATGTACTCCGTTTTGTTTTAAATCTTGTAAATAATGTTTGTCAATATTCCAACGAATAATTCTTTCTGAATTTAACAGTGTTGTTTGTTTACTTACAGTGTTTAACCATTTTGAAAATTCAGGAAATCGATCAAAATAATCCCAAGTAGTTCTAAACAAAATATACTTTGTTGTAGACCAATCAAAAGTAGCATCATCCCATGAGAGACGAGCTACTTTTAAACCTTGGTTTTCAATAGCTATTTTGACATAATTATCTTCATCTAATACATTCTGAATGTAGTTGTCAAGCTTTTGAGGATTTACATATCTCTTGTCTGTGAGAATAATAACATCGTATTTTTTCATACATGCAATGTAGTGCTATTTTTAAAGTTATAAAATGCTTATTTATGCATATTATAATACTCTATTACGTGATTTGGTACTTTTATATCTTCTCTTAGTTTTTTGTCTGAAATAGGAGGGAGCGCTATTTGTTTTAAAGGAACTAATCCTGCCCAAACAGGCAAAAATTCATCTTCAGGCTCATCGTTAACGCCAACATCTCTAATTTTTGCTGAGGCAGTTTCAATTGTCATTTCTACTACTAATGTTCTATCAAGTTCTTCAGCTTTCATAGCTCTAATATCATCCCAACGTCCCTTCATCATATGTTCCATAAAACAATATAAAGCAGCTTCTTTTTCTTTAGGGGTTTCTATTTTTTTTACTGAGCCAAATAATGTTACTGACCGGTAATTTACAGAATGATGTAATCCTGAACGTGCTAAAACTAAAGCGTCTAAATGCATTACTGTCATACTCATTTCTCCTGCATCTAAAAGCGATAATAACATTCTATTGGTTTGCGAGCTGTGTAAGTATATTTTATCACTATTCCTTCCATAAGCCATAGGTAAAGAGATGGCTTTTCCTTCGTGTATATAACTTACAAAACCTATAAACCCTGCATCTAAAATAGTGTTGATTTTCTCAACATCATAAACTGCTCTTTTTTGCCCTCTTTTAACTCTGTTTAATTTTGATTTTTGATACTCTTTCATTTGTTATCTGTTTTCAGGTAAAACATCTTTAAATTTCAAGCGTTTTTCTTTTGTTTTATCTATATTTTTTGGGTCATAAACTTTTTTTGTAGATGCGGGGTGTCTATCTATAAATTTTTTGGGTCTAATAGGTCTTGGAACAAAATTACCAGAGCACGTTGGACATACATTTTCGAATAGATCTATAGCGCAATCTTTACAGTAAGTGCATTCGAAACTACAAATCATTGCTTCGGTAGAGGTATTTGGTAAATCTTTACCGCAATGTTCACAATTAGGTCTAATCTCTAACATTTTTTAAGTTTTTTATTTAGGTTTATCTTGTTAAGATTATAAGTAACGTTCTTTAATAATATCCATGTGCCAAACACTATGACCTAATAATATAAAAGCACAAGCTCTTGCAGAGGCAGGAGAATTGTTTGCTACTCCAATATTGCTTAAGTTTTCATTGGAAATACTGTTTAATAAGCTAATTGAATATGAACGGGTTGTTTTAAACTCTTCTAATAGAACTTCTATTGTTTTGTTATTTGCTTCTGAAGGTTTTATATAAATATCTTGATCAAAACCTTCAATTGGAGTCATATCTTTTCTAGCAATTCGTAGTATACGATACATAAAAACGCGTTCTGTATCAATTATGTGTTGTAACACTTCTTTTATACTCCATTTTTCTGGTTGATAACGGTATTCTAGCTTGTCTTTTGAAATAGATGAGAAAAACCTTATAACAGTTTCTTTATCGTTTTTAAAGCCTTCTTTTAAGCTTGTGTTATCTAGTACTTTAGCTAAATATCTTGCATAAAATTCATTAAATTCAGTTGGTTGTACTTCTTGTTTTTTCATTGTTTATATTATTTACTTTTTCAAATGTAGTATATTTATGGTCTATTGTTTTAATCCAGATTTTAAATAATTAGTAGTCCAGATGTTTCCTTATAAAACTTCATTAAAGCTTAATAAGAACCTTAAAGAGCCTTTATACTTACAGTTAGCTAATCAATTTATATTATTAATTAGAGAAGGGAAGTTGTTACCAGGAACAAAATTAGTGGGTTCAAGAACTTTGGCTGATTTACTACAAGTGCATAGAAAAACAGTTGTTGCTTGTTATGAGGAGTTATTACTGCAAGGATGGGTAGAGAGTATTCCTAAAAAAGGAACTTTTGTAAACAAGAATTTACCTCTTATTCAAAAAGTAACATTAACAAATACCACTAAAACATCTAAAAGGAAAAACTCGGGGTTTAATTTTTACGAGAATAATCGTTTACCAGAGAAAAATACTGAGAAAAGAGAAGGAGTGATGTATATAAATGATGGCACCTCAGACACAAGGCTTACGCCAACAAAAGAGATAGCTAGAATTTACAGAAAAATAGCCTCTAAAAAGAGTGTTCATGCTTTTTTAGATTATAACTCAACACATGGAAATGTAAAGTTAAGAGAAGTGTTGGCTTTGTATTTAAACAATTCTCGTGGTTTAAAAATAAACAAAGAAAACATTTTAATTACGCGTGGTAGCCAAATGGGAGTGTGGTTGTCTTCTCAACTACTTTTAAAAGAAAGTGATATAATAGTTGTTGGAGAGACTAATTATTCTTCTGCGGACATTACCTTTCAGTATCAAAAAGCGCAAATTAAAAGGGTTTCAGTTGATGAAAATGGCCTAGTAATAGATCAAATTGAAAAGTTATGTAAAAAACAACCTATAAAGGCTGTTTATGTTACTTCTCATCATCATCATCCTACAACTGTTACTTTATCTGCTGAAAGAAGGATTCATCTGTTAAATCTAGCTCAAAAGCACAATTTTGCTATTATTGAAGATGACTATGATTATGATTTTAATTACAATCATGCTCCAATTTTACCTCTGGCTAGTCATGATAGTTCTGAAAACGTTATCTATATAGGCTCTGTGTGTAAAACTGTAGCGCCAGTTTTTAGAGTAGGCTATTTAGTGGCCTCTGAAGATTTTGTAAATGAAGCCGCTAAACTAAGAGGCTATGTTGATAGGCAGGGTGATGCTTTATTAGAGTTAACCTTTGCTGAATTTATAAAGTCTGGAGATTTAGATCGACATATACGTAAATTGATGAAAATATATTTACAGCGCCGAGATTTATTCTGTAAGCTATTAAAAAATGAACTAGGAGACTATTTCCAATTTGAAGTACCAAAAGGTGGAATGGCTATTTGGGTTCAGCTAAACAAACAATATTCTTGGAGTGAAGTGGCTAAAGAAGCAAGAAAACATCAACTTGAAATAGGAGAGTGGCAACGTTATGATTTAGCAAATAAAAAGCATAATGCTATACGAATTGGTTTTGCTACTTATAATGATAAAGAAATCAAACTATTAATTGAAAAATTAAAACAAACATTTAAGAGCATAAAAAAAAGTGCCTATTAAGCACTTTTTTAAAACATATCTTTAACTAAATCATTCATACTGTCATATTCTTTGAATAGGAATCCAAAAAAATCTTTACCCTTTTTTTCTTCTGATTTTAATTCACCTTCAGAAAATCTATACTTGCGAAACTCTTTTAGAGTTTGGTTTAAGTGTTTTTTTAAGGGTTTGTCTATGGATAAATGATTTGTGTTTTTCACAATTATATTTTTTATAATGCGTTATTTAACTCTACTTTATATTTGTTTAATAACGCTTTAGTAATACCTAAGTTAGCTTCTTTAGAGTCTACAGCTAAGTAAACAAAATAAGTACCGCTAGGTGCAATATTGATAATGTGTATTTGACTAGATAAAGTAATAGTAATATCTTGGATTTCTTCGTTTAATCCTAGTGCGTCTATAGCTTTTAATTTAGCTTTAACAACACCTAAGTTGTAAGCTGAGGCTAAATTAGGGTCAAAATCAGGGTTTACTGTAAATGAATCGTATGCTTCACCAGAACCAACATCTGTAATTGAAACAGCAATAAATCCAGGAACATTACTCTTTAAGTTTTCGATAAAATCATTAATAATTTCTTTCATTGTAAATGGTTGTTATAATAATTAATTAAAAAAAGACTCTGTATTTATCGAAGGGTCACATTTTTAAGTGTTAGTTTAATCATAGCTACTTTAGAAACATCATCAGCCAAGAGACAAACAATGTGATTGTTGTCGTATTTGTTAATAACTACCAAGCCTTCGTTTGAAGTTAAAACTAATTGATTAAGGCTTTCAGATTCTAAAGCGTCTTGAAAAAACTCATGAGCCATAGTAACAATGACGTTTGCCATTGCTGCTATATTGTTCTCTTTAGAGATGTTATAAGAATCAACTACTTGTCCTTCAGAGTCAAAAACGATTCCTTTATCAGCTTCAGACTCTTGTATTAAAGTTTGTAAGTTTACTTCCCCCATTTAAGTTTTTGTAACTATTCTTTTGTTTTCATGTCTCCCTTCCCCGTTTAAGACACTGTTTTTTTTAAAGGGTCACAAAAATAAGGTGTTATTTTAATATTTTTTTCTAGAAATATCTCTTTGTGATTTTTTTAACAATTTTACGAAGGTAAAAAACAGTAGGTTAGAAGAATAGAGTAATAGTTCTAAAAGATTTTGAATGTCTTAATTTCAATTTTTTTGAATAAAAAAAGGACTAGATTTTAATCTAGTCCTTCTTGAGTTAATGGTCTTGTGGTTTTTGTTTTTTGAATTTAATTAAATCGAGAACATTCTCAAATCTAGGTTCAAAAAAGAAATCATAAACAGCATTTTTTAAATCGTTAACATTGTTTATGTCAGGAGCTCCGTTATAATCGATAGCCGATTCATTTAGCAATACTTTAGTTTTGTATTCATTTTGAAAAAAGCTTATATATTTTTGAAACTCACTATCGATATTTATTTTTTTAATATCAATAGCTTTATAAGACTTCATTTAATTCTGTTTTATATTTTTTTAGCATTGTTCTAGTAAGAGCTAAATTAGCTCTGTTGGAATCAACAGCTAGATAAATAAAATACTCTCCACTAGGAGACATATCTACAACATGAATATGATTATCAAGCTTAAAATGAATATCATTAATGTTTTCTTTTAGACCTAAGACGTCTATGGCTTTTCGCTTGGCGTTTATAATTTCTACATTATAAGCACAAGCTAAAGCAGGATCAAAATTTGAATCGGCAGAATCAGATGCTAAAGATTCTCCTGAAGCTATTTCAGCTACACTAATTGCAATATACCCAGGTATATTTTCTTTTACATTTTGAACTAAATCAGTTAGGATTTTTTCCATAAATTCCGGGGGGTTTTTAGGTTAAGTAATAATTAAATGTTAATAGTATTAGTCTCTTTTTTAAACATTAAGTTTAGAAGACCGATGTTAGTGTTCTTGTCAGCTAAAAAGCAAAGTACGTACTCTTTATACTTAAAAAGCAGAAGCGCTTCTTTATCAGATTTTAAAATCATTTCATTCAACTCTGTTTTAAAGAATAGGTTGAAAAAACTACTAGACATATTAAAAACTACAGCATCAAATGCAGCAATTTTGTCTTTTATTTCAGTTAAGTCATTATCATGAGGGTAGAAGTCAATAATCTTACCTTCATTATCAATCAAATAAATAGCTCTTGTCTTAGTTTCTAATAGTAATTTTTGTAAATCCAATTTTAAAAAACTTTTACAGCTAATATAAACTTTTTTATTATTGAAAAAAAACTTTAAATATTATTTTTTTTAATAAAACGTGTATTTTTTGTTAAATAAATATATAAATATTTGTTTTTGAATATATGTTTTAAGAATAATTTAATCGGTTTGCTGATAACTTTGTTTAAGTTTTTAATGTCTAAAGAAGTTTTTTAGTTGGTTTCTTTAAAAAAAACAAGCTTTAGACGTAAGTAATACACTTTCTTAACTTTTTGATAAAATAACTTTAAACTTATAAAGAAATAACATCTTTTAAAGTATGATATTTATCATATTTTCAAAAAAAGATGATTTCTATGTTTGTCTCAAGCTATGTTTAAGGTTGCTCTATAAAATTGCAAGATTAGCTTTTCATAGTTATATAGTTTTTCACTGATCCCCCGCAATCTGTATAGTGTTAAAATTTATAAAGAATAACGATTTATACCTTACAAACACAAATCAAATTAAATATATGACAAACAACTTAGAGAAAAAGTGGGAAGACCACTCTAGTGAAAATCAAAAGAGAAAGCCAAAATTAGTATCCCCAACCCCAGTAGACAGAGAAATTAAACTTGATGAGAATTCAGTACTTCTTAGCATAACAGATACAAGAGGTGTTATAGAGTATTGTAACGAGGATTTTGTAGAGTCATCTGGTTATGAGGAATATGAATTAGTAGGGGCTGGACATAATATTGTTAGACATCCTGATATGCCTAGAGTTATTTTTAAACTAATGTGGGAGCGCATTCAAAACAAACAAAACATCATTGCTTTTGTTAAAAACATGGCTAAAACAGGTAGGTATTACTGGGTAATGACAGATTTTGTTGTAAAAGAAAATGATAAAGGAGAAGTTACAAATTATAAGGCATTACGAAAACCAGCTCCTAAAAAAGCAGTACAAGAGATTATACCTTTGTATAAGAGGTTACGTGAAATTGAAGATTTAAATGGAATAGAAGCTTCGGAAAAGTTTTTAAAAGGCTTTTTAGATTCTAAAAACACTAATTATGATGTGTATATTGAAAAGTTAATTACAGATAATGTAAGTTCTACAACACAAGAGGTTAAAGAAGAAAAGAAAAAAGGGTCTTTTTTTAAAAGGTTCTTTGGTATAGAATAACTTGATAGAATGAGAATTATAAAGAAGCTTTAATCATTCGGTCGTTACCAAATATATCTTTTTGAAGTTCTATTTGTGTAAAACCTTTATTTTTTAACATTTTAACAGTTTCTGCACCGAGATACTGATTAATCTCAAAAAAAAGTAGTCCGTTTTTAGTTAAGTTACTCTTAGCTAAATCGGCTATTTTTTTATAGAAAAGAAGTGGGTTATCATCTTTAACAAACAAAGCTAAATGCGGTTCGTTTTTTAATACATTATTCTTTATTTCTACTTTTTCTAATTCACGTACATAGGGTGGATTGGAAATAATAATATCAAACATACCACTTAACACTTCAGTTTTTAAAATATCTTGCTTTATAAAGGAAATATCAACTTCATTCAATTTAGCATTCTGCTTAGCCATTTGTATTGCTTCTTCAGAAATATCAATGGCGCTTACATTTGTGTTGGGTAAATGTTTTTTTAAACTGATAGGAATACAGCCTGTACCTGTTCCAATATCAAGAATAGATAACAATTCTTGTTTCTTTTTTACTTCTTTAATAATCCATTCAACAAGTTCTTCAGTTTCAGGACGAGGAATTAATGTGTTTTTATTAACCTTAAAAGGAAGTCCATAAAATTCTGTTTCACCTAGTATATATTGAATAGGTTCTTCTTTTTTTAATCGTTCTAAAGCTTTGTCTAATAATTCCTTTATATCAGAGGAGATTTCAATATTAGGTTGTAATATGAGGTCTATACGTTTGATATCTAAATATTCTTCTACTAATAAAAAGAAAAATGAATCAACTTCTGTTTGAGGAAAAACTGATTTTAACTCTTCGGAAAAATATGATTTGTATTGTTTTAATTGCATTGCTTCTCTAAATGTAGTTTTACAAATCTTTTAACATCCATACATTACAAGAATAATGTCCTGTGTTTCCTAAAGGTTCTTCCAAGTCAATAAAACCATTTTTTCTATATAAAGTTGTAGCTGCCTTCATATATGGTAAAGTTTCTAAGTAGCATTGCTTAAAACCTTGTTTTTTAGCTTCATTCATGCAAAAGTTTATTAATTTGCTACCAATACCTTTTCCTCTAGCTATTGGTAAGAAGTACATTTTTTGAAGTTCACAAATATTTCCTTCAAAATTATCTAATTGAGCGAAGCCTGCACCTCCAACTACAACACCATTATATTCAACAACAAAATATCCAGCCCTTTCTTTTTCGTAGGTCTCATACATTTCATCAGTAGCCTTATCTTCATAGGCGGTTCCTACTTTTGGAGCTCCAAGCTCGATTAATACATCACGAATAACTTTAGCCATTTGGGCATTATCTTGTGGTTTTATTTCTCTAATAATAAAATCAGATGGTGTCATAGGAATATAGTACTTTTGCAGGAGCAAAGTACCCAAAAAAACACGAGTTTTCATGAAGAAATTCATTTATTTTTTACCTTTTTTATCGCTAATAATTAGTTGTTCGGTAAAGCAAAAACCGATTTTTTTAAAAGTTGATGATATAAAATTGTTATCAGCTTCTACAGATACGATTAGAGTTGGTGTTAATGCTTATTTTGAAAATCCAAACGATATAGGCGGTAAAATAGCTACTGATGAAATTAAAGTATTAATTGATGAAGTAGAAGTAGCACAGGTTTCTTCTGAAGAGTTTAAAGTTCCAGCTCGTAAAGAATTTTATATTCCGTTAAAAGTGGTAATTCCTTCAAAAAGAGTATTTGAAAATAATAAAAACGGAATTTTAGGAGGGATTTTAAACTCTTTAATAAATCAGCGTTTAAAAATTCATTTTAAAGGAGATTTAAAATATAAAGTTTTAGGTTTTTCACATGTATATCCTATAGATAAAGTAGAAAATGTAAAAATTAAATTCTAGCATTATGAATGATGAATTTTACATATTACGCTGCCTAGAATTAGCTAAAAAAGGAATAGGAACAACAAGACCAAATCCATCAGTTGGAGCTGTAATCGTTCATAATAACAAGATAATAGGAGAGGGGTTTACATCCCCTTATGGAGGTCCTCATGCAGAAGTAAATGCTATAAACGCTGTTCAAAATCAAGAGTTACTCAAAGAAGCAACTATTTATGTTACGTTAGAACCATGTTCTCATCATGGAAAAACACCTCCCTGTGCAGATTTAATAATAGAGAAAGGGGTACCTAACGTTGTTATAGGATGTGTAGACACAAATAGTTTAGTAGCAGGTAAAGGTATAGAGCGACTTAAAAAAGCTGGTAGAAATGTAATTGTGGGTATTTGTCAGAAAGACTGTATAGAACACCATAGACGTTTTTTTACTGTTCAAAATAAAAAGCGTCCTTACATCATTTTAAAATGGGCTGAAACGAAAGACGGCTTCATAGCTCCATTAATAAAAGATGAGCAAAAGCCAGTATGGATTTCCAACCAATATTCTCAACAATTAGTCCATAAATGGCGTAGTGAAGAGCATGCTATTTTAGTTGGGACTAATACGGTAATTGCAGACAATCCTTCACTAACAGTTCGTGGTTGGAAAGGAAATAACCCTGTAAGAGTTGTTATTGATAAAAGTTTGCGAATTCCGTCAGAAGTAACTGTTTTTGATAAAAATGTACAAACAATAATTATAACAGAAGAAAAAGAACATACCATTTCGAACGATAGTGAGAAATCTCACACACTCATTTACGAACAAATCGATTTTTCTTCTCATGTAGCGGAACAAATTTGTGAAGTATTGCATAAACACCAAATACAGTCAGTAATTATTGAAGGTGGTGCTAAAACATTACAAACATTTATCGATGCAAATTTATGGGATGAAGCTAGGGTTTTTATAGGTGATGTAGTTTTTGGAAAAGGAGTAAAGCATCCAATTTTTAACGCTAAGCTATCTTCTGAAGAAAAAATAGATAACGATACTTTAAGAATATATAGGAATGATTAAAAATATCATTTTTGATTTTGGTGATGTATTCATCAATTTAGACAAAGAAGCAACATATAAAGAATTAGCAGAATTAGGAATTACTGAAATTTCTGAAGAGATGATGCAACAATATTATCAGTATGAAATGGGATTGATATCTACTGATGAATTTGTGTCCTTTTTTCATGATAAATTCAATATTTCAAAAGAAGATTTGATCCGTTCGTGGAATGCAATTTTGTTAGACTTTCCTAAACATCGATTGAGCTTTTTGAAAGAATTAGCAGCTAGTAACCAGTATCGTTTGTTTTTACTAAGTAACACCAACGATTTGCATATTTCTTGGATTCAAAAAGATTGGGGTGAAGAGTTGTATAACGAGTTTAAAAGTTGTTTTGAACAGTTTTACTTATCGCACGAAGTTAATTTTAGGAAACCAGATACAGATATTTTTGAGTTTGTGTTACAAGAAAATAGTCTGCAAGCTTCTGAAACCTTTTTTATAGATGACACCAAAGATAATACCGATACTGCACAACAATTAGGAATTCATGTGTGGAATAATTGTCCAAAAACAGAGGATGTAGTCGATTTACTAAAACGAAAAGAGTTTATAGCGTGATATACTTAATTTTTAGCATTCTTATTTCCAGTTTACTGTTTGTAATTTTTAAACTCTTTGATGTTTGTAAAGTAAATACATTACAAGCTATTGTTTTAAATTATGCTGTAGCGCTGTCTTTTGGTTTTGTACATTCAAAAGTTTCAATGACGGTAACTGAGATACCAGATCAACCATGGTTTTTAGGCGCTTTTATTTTAGGTTTTTTATTTATCGCTGTGTTTAATGTAATGGGTGTTACGGCTCAAAAAAATGGACTTTCAGTAGCATCAGTAGCAGGTAAAATGTCGGTGGTAATCCCTGTGGTAATTGGAATTTTTTTATATAAAGAGAGTATAGGTTTAGTTAAAATTGTAGGAATAATTTTGGCATTGGTAGCGGTATACTTATCCTCAGCAAAAAGTGATACTTCTCCTGTTAAATTTAAGAATTTATTATTCCCATTATTACTATTTTTAGGTTCAGGAAGCATTGATACTTTATTAAAATACACCGAAACTATGTATGTTCCTAAAGAAGCAGTACCAATGTTTTTATCAACTATTTTTGGGTGCGCTTTATTTTTCGGTTTTTTCATTTTAATCGCTCAATTACTAAGTAAAAAAGGACAATTTGAATGGAAAACGTTGCTCGGTGGGATTGCTTTAGGGATTCCTAATTATTATTCTATGGAATTTTTATTAAAAGCTTTACAAACAAAAGGGTTAGAAAGTTCCACAGTTTTTACCATAAATAATGTATCTATAGTGATATTAACCACGGTGTTTGCTCTTACATTTTTTAAAGAAAAATTGGTTAAAAAAAACTGGATTGGTATTGGGCTTGCCATAATTAGTATTTTATTAGTAGTTTCGGCGTAATGAATGAAGAGATAAAAGATACTTACAAAACAATTACCAAACCCTCTGAGGAAACCTTATTTAAAGACCGGAACAGTAAGTTTTTCGGGTATGCTTTTCCTGTTTTTTCGGAAGAAGATATCAAAGAGCGATTAGAAGAACTTCGTAAACAGCATCACACGGCACGTCATCATTGTTATGCGTGGCAATTGGGAACGGAAAAGATTCGTTTTCGTGCCAATGATGATGGAGAACCGAGCAACTCAGCTGGTCAGCCAATTTATGGACAAATACAATCTTTTGATGTAACCAATGTCTTAATTGTTTCAGTACGTTATTTTGGAGGAACAAAATTAGGAGTAGGAGGATTGATTAATGCTTACCGAACTTCTGCACAACTAGCCTTAGAAGCTTCTGAAATTGTTGAGAAAACTATAGATATTCATTATAAGCTGAAATTTGGTTACGATATGATGAATAAAGTACAGCGTATTATTAAAGAACGAAATCTAGATATTATCAATCAAAAATTAGAATTAGACTGCGAATACACCATCTCGGTACGAAAAAAAGAAGCTGAGAGTATTTTTAAAGTTTTCGATAATCTGTTTAAAGTTGAAATTAAGGAAGTAGAGTAGTTTTTACATTTGAACTATTCATGTTATATTTTGGTAGAGTACATTACTGGTTTTAAAAGCTAACGATAGCAGGGTGCAAGTAGATAATTTATGGAAATAATAGTAGAAATAGTTAAGTGGATTTTTATAATATTATTATTTATAGGATTGATTAAAAATATGATTAGTATAGCATATTTATACGACAATAATCTTTTAGATAATGATTCCATATCTATAGAAGATATTTTTTTGTCAAATAAGAAAATAAAGAAAAAATATTCGAGTACAAAAGAGGTTAAACAAATCATAGACTTTTTAAAGCTTCAAAAGTCTACTTTTAATTTTGTTTTGATAAGTGTTATTATTTCATTTTTACTTGCTCATATAAATCATTAACCACTATTTGCATTTCTCAGTGTCTTAACCCTCTAAAAACCAAAACATTTTAGGTTACTTCAAGAATTATTCGTAAATTTGCACGCCTTTTTACGAGTACAGATTTAAAAAGGGTAAAAAATAACATTTATTAAGTTTAATTTCTCTTGGCGTTAGTATCGTTAAAAATCTGGTTAACAAAAAGATACAAATATTTATTTCAGACATGTCTGAAGAAACAAAAAACACAGCAGAAGCTGTAAATCCAGCAGAATTTTTAGCAACCTTTAACTGGCACAAATACGAAGAAGGTATTGATGAAGTTGATGAGTCTAAATTAAAAGAATTTGAAAAAGCCTTAGAAGGTACTGTAGGGTTCGTAAACGAGCGCGATGTTATCGAAGGTGAAGTAGTACGTATTACTGATCGTGATGCTATTATTGACATTAACTCTAAGTCTGAAGGTGTAATTTCGTTAAACGAATTCCGTTACAACCCAAATTTAGCTGTTGGAGACAAAGTAGAAGTATTAGTTGACAAAAGAGAAGACTCTTCAGGTCAATTAGTATTATCTCACAAAAAAGCACGTGTAATCAAAGCTTGGGATCGTGTTAACAATGCACACGAAACTGGTGAAATCGTTAACGGTTTTGTTAAGTGTAGAACTCGTGGAGGTATGATCGTTGATGTATTTGGTATTGAAGCATTCTTACCAGGTTCTCAAATTGATGTGAAGCCTATCCGTGACTACGATCAATATGTAGAAAAAACTATGGAATTCAAAGTTGTGAAAATCAACCACGAATTTAAGAACGTAGTAGTATCTCATAAAGCGTTAATTGAAGCTGATTTAGAAGATCAAAAACGTGAAATTATCGGTCAATTAGAAAAAGGACAAGTATTAGAAGGTGTTGTTAAAAACATTACTTCTTATGGTGTATTTGTTGACTTAGGAGGTGTTGACGGATTAATTCACATTACTGATTTATCTTGGTCTCGTATCAACCACCCGAACGAAGTTGTTGAATTAGATCAAAAATTAAACGTTGTAATCTTAGACTTTGATGATAACAAGTCAAGAATTCAATTAGGATTAAAACAATTATCTGCTCACCCATGGGAAGCTTTAAATGCTGATTTAAAAGTTGGTGATAAAGTAAAAGGTAAAGTAGTTGTTTTAGCTGATTATGGTGCATTTGTAGAGGTTGAAGAAGGAGTAGAAGGATTAATCCACGTATCTGAAATGTCATGGTCAACTCACTTACGTTCTGCACAAGATTTCGTAAAAGTTGGTGATGAAGTAGAAGCTCAAATCTTAACATTAGACCGCGAAGAGCGTAAAATGTCTTTAGGTATGAAGCAATTACACCCAGATCCATGGACAGATATCACTACTAAATACCCAGTAGGTTCTAAACACACTGGTACTGTACGTAACTACACTAACTTTGGTGTATTCGTAGAGTTAGAAGAAGGTATTGATGGATTAGTATATATCTCTGATTTATCTTGGACTAAGAAAATTAAGCACCCATCAGATTTCGTAACTGTTGGTGATCAATTAGAAGTTCAAGTATTAGAATTAGACGTAGAGAACCGTAAATTAAACTTAGGTCACAAGCAAACTCAAGATAACCCTTGGGATGCTCATGAATCTACTTACACAATCGGATCTATCCACGAAGGTACTATTAAAGAGAAGAATGATAAAGGTGCAACTGTAGTATTTGCTGATGGTGTTGAAGCTTTCGCTCCAACTCGTTTCTTAGAAAAAGAAGACGGAGGTAAATTAGCTAAAGGTGACGAAACTAAGTTCCAAGTAACTGAGTTTAGTAAAGAGTACCGTAGAATTGTTGTTTCTCATACTTCTATCTTTAGAGAAGAAGAACAAAAGAACATCAAAGCTGCTGCTGCTAAAGCTCAAGAAGTAGAAAAAACTACTTTAGGAGATATCGGTGGATTAGCTGAGTTAAAGAAGAAAATGGAAGGAAAATAATCCTTACAACTTCTTAAAAATTATAAACCGTTAAGCTTGTAAAGCTTAGCGGTTTTTTTAGTTCCTTATGTAACAAATGTTACAGTTAAAGCTCTTCCTTTATAAAGGATACTTTCTTAAATAGCTTTATATTTGCTCATCAATTAAAAATTAATATGACACTTATTAAATCTATATCAGGTATTAGAGGTACCATAGGCGGAAATACAGGTGACAACTTAACACCTATAGATGCTGTAAAATTTGCAGCAGCTTACGGTACGTTTATAAAAAAGAAAAATGCAGAAAAAGAAAAAATTACTATTGTAATAGGTAGAGATGCTCGTATTTCGGGAAAAATGATAAGTAACTTAGTCGCAAATACACTAGTAGGTTTAGGAATTGATGTAATCGATTTAGGCTTATCTACGACACCAACTGTAGAAGTAGCTGTTCCTTTAGAAAAAGCGGATGGAGGTATTATTTTAACTGCTTCTCACAATCCCAAACAATGGAATGCATTAAAACTTCTGAATGAAAAAGGAGAGTTTTTAAATGGTGAAGATGGAGCTGAAATTCTAAAAATTGCTGAAAATGATGCTACTATACAGTTTGCTGAAGTTGATGATTTAGGAGCATACAAAAAAAAGAAAGATTATATAAAAAAGCATATTAAAGAAGTCTTAAAACTTAACTTAGTTGATACAGAAGCCATTAAAAAAGCTAATTTTAAAGTAGTAGTAGACGGTGTAAATTCTACAGGAGGAATTGCTATTCCTGCTTTACTAGAAGAGTTAGGTGTAAATTGTATAGAATTATATTGTGAACCAAACGGACACTTTCCACACAATCCAGAACCTTTAAAAGAACACTTAACTGATATTTCTGAATTAGTAGTAAAGGAAAAGGCAGATTTAGGTATTGTAGTAGATCCTGATGTAGACCGTTTAGCTCTAATTTCTGAAGATGGTTCTATGTTTGGAGAAGAATACACTTTAGTAGCTTGTGCTGATTATGTATTAGGACAGCTAGGTGGTGGAAATACAGTTTCTAATCTTTCGTCTTCAAGAGCATTACGTGATGTTACTGAAAAACATGGAGGAACATACACAGCAAGTGCAGTAGGTGAGGTGAACGTGGTACAAATGATGAAGGATACCAATACTGTAATTGGAGGAGAAGGAAACGGAGGAATCATTTATCCTGAGTCTCATTATGGAAGAGATTCATTAGTAGGAGTCGCTTTATTCTTATCACATTTAGCACATAAAAAAACATCTTGTAAAGAGTTAAGAGATTCGTATCCTAGCTACTTTATGAGCAAAAATAAAATCCAGTTGACACCACAAATAGATGTTGATAAGATTTTAGAAACCATGGCTACCAACTACAAAAATGAGGATGTAAATACTATTGATGGAGTAAAAATTGATTTTGCTGAAGAGTGGGTTCACTTACGAAAATCTAATACTGAACCAATCATTAGAATTTATACAGAAAGTACTAGCCAAGATAATGCAGATGCTTTAGCCAAAAGATTTATCACTGAAATACAACAAATAATACAATAGTTCTTTGAAATTAAAAATAGTAAGTTTATTAATGCTGATCGTTTCAGTATCAATAATAGCGCAGGAGAAAAACGAGGAAATCATTCAGAAGAAAAAAGTAACTAACAAAGGTAAATTCTTCGTTTATTGGGGATGGAACTGGTCTAGTTACTCAGATTCAGATATTCGTTTTAAAGGAGCAAATTACGATTTTACGTTACAAAATGTAAAAGCTCAAGACAGACAAACAAAGTTTTCATTTAATGATTATTTCAATCCAGGAAGAGTAACTATTCCTCAAACAAATTATAGAATAGGATATTTCTTTAAAGAAAACTACACCGTTTCTATTGGAGTAGATCATATGAAATATGTAATGATAGCTGATCAAGATGTAAAAATCAATGGAAACATTAATATAGGAAACGCGAAGTATGATGGAACATATAATAACGAAACCATCAATTTAGCAGCTGATTTTTTACGTTTTGAACACACTGATGGACTGAATTACCTTAATGTAGAAGTAAAGCGTTTTGATGATGTAAGCCACTGGTTTGGTTTAAACTTAGAAAACTTACAAATTAATTTAACAGAAGGTGTGGGGCTTGGTATTTTATATCCAAGAACTAACACAACCTTATTAGGTATGGAGCGCCACGACGATTTTCATTTATCAGGATATGGAGCTTCTATTGGTGGTGGTTTAAATATTACATTTTTAAAACACTTTTTTGTACAAGCTGATTTAAAAGGAGGGTATATTTATATGCCAGATGTTAGAACAACTAAAAGTTCTATAGACTCTGCCTCACAAAGTTTTTACTTTTTTGAGAACACCATTTTAATAGGAGGTAAATTTAGACTTTAATAACAAAGTGTTATAAATACGTTAATATTATAACTATTTTAGGCTAACTACTAGTATACTGCTAATTTTACGCAACATAACAAACAACTAGAGATTTCAACTATGGATTTAGAACAGTATTTTGATAAGTTCAGAAAAAATATTGTAGGTATAGATCAAACTTTTCAAACACCATATGGTGAAAAGAAAATGATTTATACAGATTGGACTGCAAGTGGAAGATTATATCGACCTATTGAAGAACAACTTTTAAATAAGTTTGGACCTTTTGTAGCCAACACTCATACAGAAACTTCAACTTCAGGAGCAGCTATGACTTTAGCATATCATGAAGCACGAAATATCATCAAACGTCACGTAAACGCATCTTCTAATGATGTGCTAATTACGGAAGGATCTGGTATGACGGGAGTTGTTAATAAATTTCAGCGTATTTTAGGATTAAAAATAAATGAAAATTTAAAAGAAAACACACAGGTTCCAGATGAAAAAAGACCTATTGTCTTTGTAAGTCATATGGAACACCACTCAAACCAAACATCTTGGATTGAAACCATAGCAGATGTAGAAGTTGTTCCTTGTAATGATGAAGGTTTAGTGTGTTTAGATAAGTTTGAAGAAACTATAAAAAAATACTTAGATAGACCTATTAAAATAGCCTCTATAGTAGCAGGATCAAATGTAACAGGGATAAAGACTGACTATCATAAAGTAGCTTCATTAATTCATAAATATGGAGGTTTATGCTTTGTTGATTTTGCCTGTTCTGCACCTTATGTTGATATTGATATGCATCCTGAAAAAGAAGATGAATATTTAGATGCTATTTTCTTTTCTCCACATAAGTTTTTAGGAGGCCCTGGAAGTTCTGGAGTGTTAATTTTTAATAAAAAATTGTATAAAAACATGGTTCCTGATAACCCTGGAGGAGGAACGGTTAGTTATACAAACCCTTGGGGACAACATGATTATTTTGACGATGTAGAAACGCGTGAAGATGGAGGTACACCAGCTTTTTTACAAACAATTAAAATAGCTTTATGTATTCAGATAAAGGATCAAATGGGTACAGATAAGATAAAGGAACGTGAAGATGAAATCAATCCAATTATCTTTAACTGTTTAGAAAACTTAGAAGGAGTTAAAATATTAGCTCCAGATCATAAAGATCGTTTGAGTATTTTTTCTTTCTATTTTGAAAAATATCACTTCAACCTTGTTGTAAAATTATTAAACGACCGATTTGGAATTCAAACTAGAGGAGGATGTTCTTGTGCAGGAACTTATGGACACTTCTTATTAAATGTAGATCAAATAAGATCAAATGAGATCAAAGGTCAAATATTAGAAGGTTGTAATACAGAAAAACCAGGTTGGGTGCGTTTATCAGTACACCCAACAATTACAAATGAAGAAGTACAATTTATTTGTGAATCGTTACAAGCGTTAGCTGAAAATATTGAAGAGTGGTCTAAAGACTATGAGTACGACATTGCTAAAAATGATTATGTACATAAAACCATTGAACCAATTGAAAAGCAACTGGTAACTGATTGGTTTTCGCTATAATTATGATATGACACACTTAAGTAGCTCTTTTTTAGAAGACAATTATTCAAAAATTAAAGAAGACTCTATATCTGGTAGGTGGATAACACTAACAGATATAGAACCTTTATATTTAGGCTTACAAAACTCACAAATTCAAACAAAAATTATAGGAGAATCTGAAGAAGGTAGAGCCATTTATCAATTAAAACTAGGAAAAGGTAAAAAAAGAATTCTTGTTTGGAGTCAAATGCACGGTAATGAAAGTACAGGAACCAAAGCAGTATTTGATTTTTTAAAGTTTATTCAACGTTTTTCTACCCACGAAATAACAGAATCTATTTTAAACAATTGTAGTATTACCATTGTTCCGATGTTAAATCCAGATGGAGCACAAGCATATACACGTGTTAATGCTAAGAATGTAGACTTAAATAGAGACGCAGTAGAGTTAGAGGCTAAAGAAAGTAAACTTTTACGTAGTATTTTAGAAGAAGTAAATCCTGAATTTTGTTTCAATCTTCATGATCAAAGAACTATTTTTGGTGTTGAGGGAACTAAAAATCCAGCAACAATTTCATTTTTAGCACCTTCAGAAGAAGAAAAAAGAACAATTACAGAAGGGAGGAAAGAAACTATGAATGTAATTGTAGCTATGAATGATTTATTACAAGAAATTATACCTAATCATGTTGGTCGTTATACAGATGAATTTTACCCAACTGCTACAGGAGATAATTTTCAAAAGTTAGGACACAATACAATATTAATTGAAGCGGGTCATTTTCCGAATGATTACGACAGGGAAGAGGTTAGAAAATTCAATTTTTACGCGCTATTACAAGGAATATACCACATTTCTTCAGCAGAAAACTTCAAGGAATTTGAAAAATATTTAGCTATTCCTAACAATATCAAGAACTTCTACGATGTGATTTATCGATCAAAAAATAATGAAAAAGATGTTGCTTATCAGTATGTAGAAACTATAGAAAATGATAAATTTGCACTCGTTTTAAAAAAGGAGAAAGAAGGTAACTTATCTATGTATTTAGCTCATAAAGAATTCATAAAAAACAGTTAAAAATTCTACTTTCTTTAAATAAAACTTATTTTTTTTAGAAAAAAACTATATTTTAGCAATATTACTTGAAGAAAACAAAAAAATGAAGAAGTTCATACTAGATGAGATTGATCATCAAATTTTAGACATTTTAATTGAAAATGCTCGTACACCTTTTACAGACATCGCAAAGAAGTTGTTAGTATCAGCTGGTACTATACATGTACGTGTAAAGAAAATGGAAGACGAAGGAATTATTCAAGGGTCTACTTTAACCTTGAATTATGAAAAAATGGGGTATTCGTTTATTGCTCACGTTGGAATTTTTTTAGAGAAAACTTCTATGACACAACATGTGCTTGATAATTTACGTTTAATTCCAAATGTAACTGTAGCCTATGTAACTGCTGGAAAATATAATATTTTCTGTAAAGTACGTGCTAAAAACACTAACGATGCAAAAGACATTATTTATAGAATAGATGATATTCATGGTGTTAATAGAACAGAGACAATGATTGCTCTTGAAGAAAGCATCAATGATAAAAAGCGTTTAATGCACGCTATTTTTAAAGATATTTAAAAACTATTTTTATAAAAGTTAAAAGGGTAGCATAATTATGCTACCCTTTTTATTGTTTAATAAATTAACTTTTTATGATATTAGTTTTTTGTTAGTTTATTTTAAATTTTCAAATTCTTCCTTAGAAATCTCTCCTGAGTTAATTTTTCTTAACTCTTCCATTTTAGATAAGATAAAGTTATGTAAGCCAGCATCTATATCATCCGGTTTCTTTAAATCTTGACGTAAAGCTCCTGGTAATACATAATTATCATAGTAGTAAAAGAAATTATAATCAAAACTACTTACAGTTAAATTATAATCTCCTAATAAGTACCCTAAACGGAAAGCTGAACGACGTTGAGCTGGAGTTCCGTGGTGATTTGAACTAGTTGTATTATAATCACCTATAGAAGCAGCAAAATTATATGCTGGAGCTGCTTGTGTCCAAGTAGCATTATATCCATTAGGCTTTTTAATATAATAACCAGCAAAACCATCAGCTTCTAACTCAGTAGCTCTGGCAGTACTTTCTCTTCTTGAAGGTAAGTTGTTTTGGTATTGCAACTGGTGGCCAACCTCATGAGCTTGAACCATAGCACAAGAAATTCTACCTCCTTGGCTTAAAGCCATATTATATAGCTCTTCACCATAAATAATATAACCACTACCGTAAGAAATAGCATTAGCTGTACCTGAACCTTTTGCAAAGTATAAAGGAATAGTGCTAATGTTAAAAACATCAGCTATTTTAACGTTTTGGTTATTTAAAAAATTTGTTTCTGATTGATTTACAATAGTTGAACTAATGTAAGCGTTTTGACCCCAATTGCCATCTATATAGCTACATACTTCAAGAGAATGAGTGTCAAATAATTTAGCATCTTGATTATCAACAGGGTTAGTGTCGTTATCACTACAACTTACCATTAATACGGCTGCTGTAGCTGCTAATATGAAGGGTTTTAAATTTTTCATTTTTTCTTTGATTTAAATCATAATAAAAAGGTTAATTAATTAAACAATCAATAACCTAGCGTTAAAATGATTAAAATATTGCCCTTCTGTTTAAATAAAAACAGTTTTTATAAAGTTGTTGATTTTAAGATATAAAATCCGACAAACTAAAAGTGAATAGAGTGGAGGAGTCCCACTTTTATAAATTCCAATTAAACTTTTCAAAAACTACACACCAATCTTTAGGAAAATCAGCTTTTATTAATAATTTTTCATTTGAATATGGATGAATAAACTCTAAAGAATATGCATGTAAAAAAAGGTTTTCACAATCAAAATTATCAATAAACATTGTGTTGTGATTTTTATCACCATATTTAGGATCCCCAACAAGTGGGTGACTAATTTTGTTCATATGGATTCGTAACTGGTGTAACCTACCTGTTTTAGGGGCTAACTTTACCAAACTATACCTAGATGTGTCATAAGGTTTTACAGGAATATTTACTGTAACAGTCTTTATGGTGTTTAAGTGTGTTTCTGCATCTTTATGTACGTTGGCGTCTCTACCTTTTACAGGAGAATCTATAATTTTGGTTTCTGGAGCATGACCTCTAACAATTCCGTAATACGTTTTTTGTATTTCGTTATTGGTAAATAGTTCTTGAAACTTGGCTACAAACTTTGTTTCTTTTGCAAGTAATATAATTCCAGACGTTTTTCTATCAAGACGATGAATTGGATACATTTTTTGATTGAACTGCTGTTGAATTATTTGCAACAAAGAATCTTCGTCAGCAACATTTCTAGAATGATGCGCGTGATGTACTACTACATTGTTAGGTTTTGATACACACAACACATATTCATCTTCATAAATAACATCTAGCTTCATTATACTATTCGTTTACTGGTTTTAATTTGGTAAAATTTAAAAGGAGTAAAGATAACGCACCACATATAAAAAATCCCATAAAAAGTGGGAGAGTAGTGGTTTCAACATATTTTCCTATAAATGTAGCAATTGGTACAGCCATAATTGTAGATACAAACCCATTAATAGCAGCTCCAATTCCTGCAATATGTCCAACAGGTTGCATTGCTAATGCTCGAAGGTTTCCAAATAAAAATCCGATTGAAAAAAACTGTAAAGCAAAGAAAATTAGTAGTATTACAATACTTGGATTTTCCTTTTGATAAAATAATGTTATGTAAATAATAGGAACTATTGAAAACATAATTAAAAAGAATGAAACGAGTTTATGCATTCCAAATCTCATAACAAATGAACCATTTAAAAAAGTAGCAAAACCAACAGAAATAGCTAAACCAGCAAATATGTAAGGAAATTCGTCTACCAATAAATACTGTTCTTGAAAAATTTGTTGTGAAGCACTTAAATATACCATAAACGACCCTGTGATAAAGCCAGATATTAGTGTAAAAATAACAGCTTGTTTATATTTTATAAATTCTTTAGAACCATCTAAAAATAAACGAAATGCAAACTTAATTCTGTTTTCTTCTTGAAGAGTTTCTGGTTGACGCTTCCATAACCAAAACATAACTACGACACCAAATACTAATTGACTATAAAATATAGATTTCCACCCGTAGGCATCTAACATTAACTTACCAATTGCAGGTGCGACAACAGGAACTAAAATAAAAATCACCACAATAAACGACATAATTTTAGCCATGTAGTTTCCACTAAAACTATCTCGAACCATCGCAATACTTATTGTTCTAGGGGCAGAGAGTCCAACTCCTTGTAAAACTCTTCCTAAAATCATCATTTCTATGCTAGTAGCACTAACACAAATAAAGCTTGCAATAACAAAAAGTATAAAACCTCCATAAATAACAGGTTTTCTTCCTAAACTATCAGAAATTGGACCAGAAATTAATTGTCCAAAGCCCAGTCCTAAAAAAATCATTGTCACTAATAATTGACTATCATGTGATCCTTGTTGAACTCGAATACTAATACCTATTTGTTCTAAAGCTGGGAGTAATGCGTCTATTGATAAAGCTACTAATGACATTAGAGAAGCCATTAAAGCAATGAATTCTAATTTCGATTGATTCTTTTTTTGCATTAGGCAAAAATACTGCCTTTATTTTAGTTAGAAGTGTGGAGAAAAGTTAAAAAAAGGCTGCTTTTTTAACAGCCTTAAACAAACAATATCATAACTTTATAAGTCTAATAAAAAGACGCTGTTAAGAATAAAATGTAGTGAAACAAAAAAATGTAAAAAGTGAAGGGGCCTTTTATTCTATAAACAGCGTCGTATACTATATACATCTTACAGTTTATAAAACAGCTATAATTAAAATAACCCTACTTTTTTTGTTAAAAATTTTTAAATTTTAATCTTTTCTAGCAAAAACATTAACCTTTTCACTTTCTCATTTTTTTGAATTGCTAGTCTTTTCCTTTTAAATTTAAGGACTGTATTAGGAAAGTCTCTTGTTAATTTTTCTTTTGTTGTAAAATCTATTTTTTCTAATTCTTTTTTTATCTCCTCTACATCTTCAGTTTTTATAGAAAACTGATGCATCCCCAATTTAGAAACATTTTTAATTCCTTCATATAAAACTTTTCCATCTTTAAATAGATACATATCAAAAACAGGGCACTTTCCTAAACATTGTGTTTTTCCGTAGTATAAAAAAGCTTCCTCTTTTTTGATATTCTTTGAACTTGAACATTTTACTAATGTCATAGTCATTAGTATTAAAAAAATATATCTCATAATTTCTTTTAAAAACAGTACCCTTAAAATAAAAAACCTTTAAGAGTACTGAGTAATTAAACTTAATGTCTTCTACATTTTGTTTTATGTGGATTTCCAAAAGAGTTGGCTTGTTTCCATGCTCCAGGTTGTGGCAATTCAAATGTTACAGCATCTCCTTTTTTTCTAAGAGCTAAGTTTTTTCTTATGTGGTTTCTAAAGTTAACTAGTTCATCTCTGTTGTACATTAACAGTATTTTTTTCTCTGCTATAGTTTTACCTTCTGGTTTTTCTTTTAGTGTAGTAAAAGTGGCAAAAACTTCAGCAATATCTTCACCTGGGTTTGTTGAAGCATATTGAGTTACATATCTTTCTTTATACTTATCATAAAATTTTTGTTGTGCAGATTCATCTTTTGTAGCTTCTTGATACTCACTCCAAATGTCATTCCAAAACTTAGAGTGTAGCTCATTGATATACGATTTTTCAAATGCACATCCTTCACCAGGGAAGTAGTTTTTACAGTTTTCTTGAGTTACAGCTGCATCTAATTGGGTATTATTTAAGGTTAATACATGTCCAAATTCATGAATGATTGTATAAGCCAATTCACCTCCAGCATTAAAACCTCCTTCGTAAGCATAGTTAATTGCAATTCCCATTTTCCAATCAGATAAATCTCTTTTAATCTCAATAACAAAGCCAGCACTTCCTGTAACTTCACCATTGTAAATTAAAAACTCACTCATTTTTTTAAGTTGCTCAACAGGAACAATTTTCTTTACTAAGCTCCAAATTTCTTGATGCTTAGCAACATCTTTTTGATACTCTAAATCTTTACCCGTTACTTTATAATCCTGGATTTTACTAATTTCATCTCCAGTTACTTTATATAAAGTAATTTCACCTTCGCTACCTTCAGCATCACCGGTTGTACCTAAATCTCCATCTGAATCAGGAGTTTCATCTGAAGCTTCAGTAGGGTTTAGTACTATTTCTTCATCGTTACTACACGATACATTTACCGCAAAAATTGATAAAACTATCAAAACAGGGATAATTATTCTCTTGATATTTCTCATACTGTTTAATTTTTTAATAATTGTTTAATCTCTTTTCCGCGGATATATTAATTAAACAGAAATATTAAAAATTACCCTACCAAAATAATTTACTGAATAAGCAGAATTCTATCATTTTAAAATATCAAAACTTAGTAGTGGTAAGGGATGAGTGACAAGTGAAATTTATTTTGTTTTTTGAGATTGAAAACACTCTATTTAACATAATATTAATTATAGTACACTTTATAATATATGAGTAAAATAGCGAATACAACGTATTTAACATAATTGTAGATATAACTGACACGTCAGTGTTTTATATCGTCAACAATTATGTTACAGCTATTTACGACCTGAATTTCTTTTTATATTCGTAAGCTATAATTCCATATTATGTAAAATATCCCAGAAGCTGTATTTATTCTTAACGATATTCAGTACTTGGTAATTAAAAATTCAAATACGAAATTCTCACGGATTAAAATTTTAGATTTATAAAGAAAAGTCATTTGTAACTATAATTTGCCTTTATTCAAGGCTACATAAACTTTTAATAACAATAAACTGCTCATTCACTATATTTTAGACTATTTAGCACAGTCTACATTTTTAGCTAAATACGAGCTGAATCCCTCACTTAAAAATTATTTACATTTTTCTGTTTTTTTTCTTTTTCCACAAAATATACAATATAATAATGAAAACTGGTAAAACAATAAATACAATTACTTCAATGGGATCTGAAAAATCCATAGGTTTATTATCATCAGGATTTTGTGTTCCTATGGGTAATTGCATAAATAATAATTTATAAACAGTAAGCATCCTTTTTGTTTTAACAGATTAAACTACTTAAAGTTAATGAATTAAAACTGTATCTACAATTTGCTGTTCCTTTTTTGTTTACGCAGGACAAATAAAAGGGTACTCTTTATCGTCTATTAGTTTTTCTATATTGAAGAAATCGTTTAAAACAGATTCAGCTGTACAAAAAGCACCTTCTACCCAAGCCTGATCGTTAGAGTAAGTAGATCCAATAATAAAAAGATTAGTGTCTTTACCTTTTACTAGTGACGATGGTTTTCGTATTTTTTGTTGTACATCACCAATATTATAATGAGAAAAATAAGCGTGATACCCTGCATTGAATGGTGGTAAAGACCAATCTATATACTTAGTTTCTAAAGGTTCTGGAACGGCAGTATAACTTGCTTGAGAACCAAAATGTAAATTAGCTAATTGTTGTCGTAGCATTTTTACCATTACAGCTGGTGCTTTTCGAGGTCCTTGTAGCGGTTGAGTATCTTGAGATTCAGCTATTTTACGCTCTTTATTAGGCCCAATCTCTAAGGCTTTCCAGAAGGTTGTATAGCGTATATCGTCATAACTTGCTAAAATTCCGTAGACTTTTTTACCTTTTTTATTACGTGCATTGTCTCCAAAATATACAACTTGTCTAATAGGCATGTCTGTTGCACTAGGTCCTATAGTATCTAAATGAGCTATTTCTGTAATTTGTTGCTTTTCTTTATAACTAAAGTTCACTTTTACTATAGCTTCAGCTGCTTTTAAAAAATCAGTTTCCGTATCATAGCTTACATCTATAATTGAAGTTACTGAATTATCGTAGGCTTTATTTTGTTTTTCTGCTTTCAATTTAGCCTTTGCTGCTTCTGAGGCTGCTTTTTCGATTGCTTTTATGTATTTAACAGGGAATTTATCTTTTTTAAGTGCTTTAACACCTTCTTGAGTTAAAAAATAACTATTTAATTTTGCTGGATATTTTGGCGGTGATGGAATATCATCTCTCCACCATGGTGAATCAAAGAACATTCCTATTTTGTAGGATGGTTGCATTAAAACAGATTCTAAATACAATTGTACTTTATCATCGTTTAAAACATCAAAATCACTTTGTTTTTTATTCATGTAACGTGTGGCTTGTGCTACTAAATCAATAGCATACCTTCCCATTGCTAAAAAAGCAGCATCACAAGTTTTTGAATCTAATTCTTTAGTAGGTTCTTCTCTACTCGCTGTGGTATAATGAATCGTGTTTTTATTTTCTAAAATAGAACGTAATCTTGTATTTGGATGATACTCAAAACGAATACCTTTCTCTTCTGAAAGCTTTACTATTTCTTGAAAAAGTGTAGAAAAAATACCAGAATAACCAATGGTTAATGTTTTATACAACGTTCCTGGTGTAAACTCATTATTGACTTCAAATGATTGTGCAGCATTAGTATTTACTACATTTGAAGAATATCCGTTACCATCTGCTAAATAACTAAAGCCTTCTTGTCCCAAAACATCATAAGCTAAGTTCCAATACCCTATATCTTTTAATTTTTGTCCTTTTTTGAAAATAGATTGATCTCCTAAATCTTTTGTTATTTTTCCTTCTTCATAAAACTTACACCATTCATTCCTTGTTGGTGGCAAAGCATCTTCAGATACGTCGATTCCAACACTTTCAATTTCTGTAAAACCATTATCTGGTGCTGAATCTTCCCCGTAATTATTAGCATTATATGGTGCAGGGTTTTGAGCATTAATCTCTGATGTATACATACTTTTTGCTCTTAATGATAAAAGTGGATCACTAGCTTCGTTAAAAGGAACGGAGTATTTTTCTAAACCAATTTCACTAATGATTTTGGTTACTAATCTGTGTCCTGGATTGTTTCCATCATTCGGGTTTGGATTGTTCTTTGTTTTCTTATAGTCCCATGCAGAATAACGCATGCCTCCTAATTCTAGATATGAAGCATCAGGATCGTCATTATAATGCCATGTACAAACTCTAGCACCTGCTGCTCTGGTTCCTTTTTCTTTTTTTGCAAATTGGTAGTTACCCCAATCGTATAATTCAAGAACATCTCCTTTTTTTAAATTTTTCGTTTTGTCTTTTGCATTTGCTGGTTTTCCTTGAAGCAACCTCCATGCTGTATATAAACCCGCAGCTCCTGCTCCAAAAATTGAATATGTCTTGTTTTTATCTTCCATCGTTATAGTTTTTAGCGGCAATCGAATAATTTATTTTTGATTGCACTTCTAAAGATGAAAAAAAATAGACTTGGTTATTGAAAAAATGTAATGAATGTTACGTTTTTGGTTATGAAACAAATAATTGACAGCATCAGAAAGTAAACGTAATAACTACTTAATAAAGAGGCAAATTATTAAGTTTTTTTAGACAAAAAAATGTAAAAATTAAGTATTAATCTTAGTATGATTCACTATAGATTACTGGCATTTGTCCTTTCCATTTATTCCATAGATTATTATCATTGATTAAACTAGCCATAAAATGAGCAACATTGATACGACTAACTTTACCTGCGTTAAAAATAGTACTTCTTGTTGGTGAAGTATATATTGTATAATTAGATACGTTAGTTTCATTAATCAAACTATCTGGTCTCACCGCAACCCATTCAATAAAGTCATCATTTTGACCAATTTGCGTACGTAAATAATCTGCTGCTTTCTCATTATCTACATGTGGCGGTAATAGCAAACGAAGAAGTCCAATAACACATTTTTCTGCAAATGATATAGGTTCATGTAAATCACGGTTACGATTTCCTGTAGTATTCATTAAAACATATTTTGTTAAACCTTTCTGATTATTTGATTTTATAGCATTGCATAATTTTACCGTAGCGTCTGTAACCAGTTTTCTAGGATGTCCATAGATACCTTTAAAAGTTAGATTATGACCAAGGCAAGATATTACTGCGCTACAATCAGAAACAATTTCACGTATTTCTGTATTACTTAATTCTAAAACACTTGCTACAATAATTTGTAAATTATCATGAGTTTTCCAAGAATTAGGTAATTTTTCAAGAGATCTTACTATCACCTTTATTTTATAGTTTTGTATTAGTAATTGCTCTACTAACTTACTACCTGTTGCACCACTTGCTCCAACCACTAAAACTGTCATACTATTTTAATTTATGAATGTACATTATTGTTAACTAAAGACGATGAGTTAATATAATTGTTTCAATGAACTTATTAATTTATATAAAATATTTTTGTCACATCAATGAGACATGCATACCTTTGTCTCATAATTGAGACAACATGAATGATACTAAAACTAAAATTATATCAGCAGCAATTAAAGCGTTTAGTAAAGATCCAAACGCTTCAATGGAAGAAATTGCTGAATCCATTAATTTAAGTAGAAGAACACTTCATCGGTATTTTAAAGGAAAGTCAGAACTAATTGAAGAAATAATTGATTATGCAAGTAACCTTTGTTTACAAAAAACTAAAGAATCGATAGAGTCTTCTACTGACCCAAAGATTCAACTTTATACAATGTTTTTGTGTGATATTAAAAGTGGTTATCAATTTCGCTTTTTATATCACTACAGAGATAATTATAAAGGAATGGAAAACGAGTCTTCTGATTTTAAAGAAATGATGCAAACTTTTAGAGATTTATTAAAGAAACTTAAAACTATAGGCTTATTCAACTCTCAGCTTACAATGGATTGGATTGAGAGCCTATATTTCTCCACAATTGATGCCGCTATAAATCTAATTCTTGAAGATGAATCAAGAACACAAGAAATTACTGAAATGGCTTGGATATCTTATTTCAATGCTGTTAGTCATTCAAAAAAAATAAAAACAAATTAAAAAGTACAAAATATGAGTTATGAAGTCATAATCATTGGTGGTGGTCCAGCAGGAATGAGTGCTGCTTTAGTTTTAGGCAGAAGTAGAATAAAAACATTGGTTTTAAATACCGAAAGCCCTAGAAATAATATCACAACACATTCACACGGTTTTTTAACCCAAGATGGTAAGCATCCTTCTGAAATATTTAGAATTGCCAAACAACAATTAACAAAATATACATCTGTTGACTACAAAAAGGAAAAAGCAGTATCTGTAAAAGATGAAAACAATCTTTTTTCGGTTAAAACAGAACACGAAATATATTCAGCTAAAAGAGTTATTGTAGCAACAGGACATAAAGACAATATTGCTGAGATTGGTATTGAAGGTTTAACAGATGTTTATGGTAAATCTGTGTACCCCTGCCCTTTTTGTGATGGTTTTGAAATGGCCGACAAAAAGTTGGCTGTTATTGGCGATGCTATTATGGCTCCAATGTTTTCAAAAACAATATCTCATTGGTCAAAAGATGTTATAGTCTTTACAAACGGTGAAAAAGTTGAGGATAAAGAGTTGTTATCTAACCTTATTAAAAAAGGGATACAAATAGTTGAGAAAAAAATAAAAAAATTAATATCAATAAAAGGACAGCTTACAGGTGTTGAACTTATTGATAATACTATAATTGAAAGAGAAGGTGGGTTTTTACCAGATACTAAATCTACAGAAAGTACTGACTTTGTTAAAAAAATGAATGTTTCAACAGAAATTGGACATTTTGGAATGGAATTTTATAAAGTCGATGAGAATAAAGAAACAGAAATTAAAGGATTTTATATTATTGGTGATGCCAGAACCGGATGGAGTGGTGTTGCTTCTTCAGTTGCTGAAGGTAGCGAAGTAGCAGCTGCTATTACACATCAAATAATAGAAGAAAACTGGTAGAGATAATTAACTAATGAATTAAAAAAGGTCTGGTAAAACAGACCTTTTTTAACGTTTCGGTTTTAACTCTTCAATAATTTGTGCACTAACCCAAAATATATCTACATCTTCGTAGTCTTTTGAGCCCATGTTTCTATTAAAAAAAAGATATTTACCATCTGGTGTTACACAGGCGAGAGCTTCCCAAGCGTCTGTATTAATCTTATCACCCATATTAATAGGCTCACCCCATGAACCATCTTGTTGTTTGAAGCATATATAAATATCAGAATCGCCATAGCCTTCTTCTCTTTTACCATCAAAAATAAGATACGATTCATCTGGTGCTATAAAAGGATGAAAACTTTTCCCGCTATTAATTTTGCTGTTAAGTAGTTTTGGTTTTTCATACTTTCCATCCACAAATCGTGAATATCGAATATCTCCAGTAAAGTCTGATTTAAACTCATCAAAAAAATAAGTTCCTTTCGAAGAAGCAGTAAGACGCATAATTGGTAAGTCTTTAAAAGGATAATCGAGTTTTTTTACTTCTGACCATTTGCCATTTTCAGTTCGCTCCTTATAACGTTTACTTAAATGCATAATTTTACCGTCGGGAGAAATAAAAGGTGTGCCAACCCTAGATGATATAACAGAATCTTTCCATTGGTTATTTTTATATTGAATCACAACAAATTCTTGTTCTTGACCCTCCTCTCCTTCTCTAATAAAATAAAATTCTTTTAGGTCTGGTGTGAAGACTCCGCTAACTTCCCATCCGTCTGTAATAACGATACCGGGAGCAAAAGGTTCAGGAGTTAAGCCAGGTGGTTTCTGACCTAAATAAGGGCTTTCTATAGTTGGTAGATTGCTATCTTTTGAAGTTTGCTTTTTTGTATTACAAGCATAAAAAAAAGGTATTAATACAAAGGTTAGTATAAAGAAAGGTAATTTATTCATCATGTAACTTTTGATTATTGAAAAACGATAGTACATAAATACAGTTATTACCGTAACACATTGGTTAATATAATGTTAAAAACAAATCTTTACTGAGTTTTTGCATACTAAGTAGACGAGTAAAGAATAATGATGTTACATATCTACCCTTTCAATAAAGTTTGAACTTTAAAATAAAAGGTTTAATAAAAAAGCGAGAACTTAATTATATAAGTTTTCGCTTTTAAAGTTTAAATCCAGTATAATTAGCCATATTACTACTTATTGGTAACAAATATTTCCTTTAACTGTTTAATTACGTTTCCGTTTCCAGTAACTGTAATTTCTCCAATTTTATCGGCTATTTTCTCCACATACTCCATTTCTTTTAATTTAAACAACATTTCGTTGTCTTCCATTAATTTAGCAGTATTTAATAAGCTTCTCGTTGAAGCTGTTTCTTCTCTTCTAGTAATAATATTGGCTTGGGCTCTCTTTTGTGCTACCAATACCTGATTCATGATTTCTTTCATTTCTCCTGGTAAAATAACATCTCTAATTCCGCAACCTTGAATTACTACACCTAATTTTTCAGCATTCTCTTTTGTTTCTTCAAAAACTGCTGTAGAAACATCCTCTTTATTGGCTAATAATTCATCTAATGTGTAGTGTCCTACATATTTTCTCAATGCCAACTGCATGTTTACATACAATTGTTTTTCATAATCTTTATTAGCTAATAATGCTTTTTCAATATCAGTTACTTTGTATTGCGTATAAAAGTTAACTCTAACATTTGCTTTGTCTTTGGTTAATAATTCCTGACCCGCAATTTCTAATTGTAATTGCCTGGTATCTACTTTCGCTATTTTAATAGTTGTTTCATTTTTCCAAAACCTATACGTCCCTCCTACCAATGTTTTTTGATAGGTGTCATTCACTAACAACACAGCTTTTTCATAGGCAGCAACTTCAAAAGTTCTAACATATTTGTTCACTTCATAATTACTGAATAAAGAGGCATCAACTTTTTCAGTAATCTCAATCTTGCTTATATCTATTCTTTGAAAGGTTCTAGTAATAAACCCTTTCCAGAAAACATGTCTTCCAGCAGTTAAAACTCTTTTAAAGTTGTTGTTTTCGTACATAAAAACTAACTCGTTGTCTTGTACTTCAACAATCTCTAACATTTCAGCTAAAGTTGCGTCTTGTAACAATACTTCTAAAGCTACTGATGTATAAAAATCTTTTGTTAAATCGTATACTGCCACTGTTTGATTAAACCCTAACCAATGTGTACCTCCTTTGATTACTTTTATGTAATCTCCTTTTTTAAATGCTAATCCTACTTTTCCTTGATTAATTGTTATTCTTTTCATAATCTTTTTGTTTTTAATTATTTATACGTTGTTTTCTCACCATGGAGAAATTTGTTTGTTTTTGTAAAAAGTATTGAATGTTAATGCTTATAAGCCTACGGAAATAACAAGATTGCATAGCTTTTGTATTGTTGTTTACTACATGGGTTATACTAATTAATACTATAACTGACATACTAAAGTTCAATACATTGTTTATGTAATGGTTATTATTTCAAAGTACGTTTATAAGTGTTTATTTAAAAACTCATTAAACATTCAACACTTTTGGTTCATCAGTTTTACAAGTTGATGAGCTTTCCTAAATAATCTACGTTAACAGCGTAGTGCTCTACCAACTGAGCTACAAAACTTCCTTTAGAAGTTTTGACAGGACTCGAACCTGTGCAAAAAAAACAGACGTGACAGGTCTGAATTCACTAGAGCCTAAATCTAGCGCGTCTACCATTCCGCCATATCCTTTCGGATAGTGGGATTCGAACCCACACGAATTTTCTCTATTGCTTTAACCGGACTTAGCTACATAACTTTCGTTATGGCAGGATTCGAACCTGCGTACATAGAGTGCGATTATTTTTTGGTGAATAATCAAAACCTTCAAGACCAGCTGCATATACAATTCTAATACAAATACTGTAAGAATGTATACAATGGTGCTATACAGAAACACGCAACAAGACTTGCTTGATATTTTTATCTATAATATGTAAAATGAACTTTTATAACTACCTCATTATACCCTATGTTATAATGAGGCTTTTCATAGCAATTTTTATCTCACAGCAAACACCTTTTTCATAATTACACTGCAAATATTACACTGTATTACGCAGTATTTTTGCGTACTAAAAATTATTTTTGATTTTTTCTTACTTTTTTCTTCTTTTTCTTAGGAAGTTTATCCTCTATACGTTCTATATGTTCTCTTACAGTTCGCATATAGTCACTATTATACGTGTGTTTCTTAGCAAGTTTTAAAGTTTGTAATGATTTTTTATACGCTTCTTTCTGTTCATATAATTGAGCCTTGCCTATATATAAAATTGCTTTGTCGGAACCTTTTACGGTTAGTGCAAAATCGATGAATCGTTCAGCTTCTTCATAGTCTTCATTCCATAATAACACATTAATGTAATGCGGATATACGTTAAAAGCATACATGTTTTCTGCTAAAGCCTCTGTATAATACAGTTTTGCTTTTTCAAAATCACCTAAGTGTTCTGCGTAAATGCGTCCCATTAAGCACAACGCTACTACATTTTTTTCTTCATACGCCAAAGCGTATGTTAATGCCTCCATGGTTTCTTCTAATTCATAAGGAAAAGCATCTAATGCTTTAAATATGTAATTGTTTGCTAATGTTTTCATCTTATTCTAATTGTTTACGCAAATCGCTTTTTAATTGATTACGTGTTGTTTTAAATCTTTTTTTGTTGTTTTTAACTTTAAAATCAGTTGCTACAAATACTTTTACTGGATTTCCTCTTTCTAAGTCTAAATGGTTTTCCCATTCTTGTTTTATGGTGTTTTGTAATTGATTTATATTATGATTTGCTATCAAGGTTTTTAAACGTTGTACAGCTATCTTTTTATTTTGATGCTGTGAACGACTTTCTGAAACCAATACTTGAATTCCTGTTGTGCTATGTTTTGCTCGTACAGCAGAACTTACTTTGTTTACATGTTGTCCACCAGGTCCAGAACTTCTAATTGCCTGAAACTCGATGTCTTTTTCTTGTATAGTTAACTCATTATTATATTCCAATTCAAAACAACCTATAAACCAGTTTTTACGTTTGTGGTATTTTCTAAAGGTTGATTTTCCTATCCATTGAATAGTACCCAACCAATCTTTTAAAAATAAAGACAGGTTATTTCCTTTTAATTGAACACTTACTGATTGTATGGTACCATTCTCTATTCCATTTTCTTTATGAAGAATGTCATACGTTATCTTATGTTCTACTACAGCTTTTATAAATGCTTTTAGCACTTTTGCTACTACCCAGCAGCATTCCGAAGGTCCACGACCCGCAGTAAATTGTATTATTTTTATGTCCATTTTAATTTTCTATTCATATCATTAAGAGTGAAGCAAAGCAATCTGTCTATCGGTAAACAGATTGCTTCAGTTGTTACTTCCTTCTAAATGACGATTCTCTTACTTATCCATTCGTACAATTTTCGGTATAAAAGTTCCTAATACTTCAACTAATTCTTCCTGATTAGCCATTACTTTTTTGATATTTTTATACGCCATAGGTGCTTCATCTACTCCACCTCCAATGAGCGTAACTTCATTTATTTTTAACTGATGTTTAATATCACTTTTGGTAAATTTCTCTTTACACGTTCTTCTTGAATGTTTTCTTCCCGCCCCGTGCGATGCTGATTGTAAACTCTTTTGGTTTCCTAAACCTCGAACAATGTATCCTGGTGCGGTCATAGAACCTGGAATTATACCCAATGCTCCTTTATTAGCAGGTGTTGCTCCTTTTCTATGTACAATACATTCAACTCCATTTACCTGTTCTTTCCAAGCAAAATTGTGATGATTCTCAATCATTGCTAAAGGTTTTATTCCTAATAACTTTGCAATTCGTTTGTGAATATTATCATGGCATGCCTTGGCATAATCACCTGCTAAATTCATAGCTAACCAATATTCTTGTCCGTCATGCGTATCTAAATCTAACCATGCTAAATGTTGTACATTTTTAGGTAACGGACATTGTTTACTAGCTAAGTAGGTATAGTGTTTTGCTATGTTTGCTCCCAATCCACGTGATCCACTATGCGTTAACAATCCTACATATTCTCCTACAGGCACATTAAATTCATTGTGTTCATCTGTTATGGTTACCTTTCCGAACTCCACAAAGTGATTTCCACCTCCCGAGGTTCCTAATTGATTATACGCTTTTACTTTTAACCGTTTTAGTAAAGGGATATTTTGAAACTCACTACGCTCAAAAATTTCATGATTTTGTTTTTTATCATGTGTTTCATACATTCCAAACTTGGTATGTTCTTTTAGTATATTTTCTAATTGATGCTGCTTACCTTTCAAATAAGAAGTTTTCATTGGAAAAATACTCAGTGCCATTCTACAGCCAATATCTACTCCTACACCATACGGTATTACTGCATTTTCTGTAGCAAGCACGCCACCTATGGGTAAGCCGTACCCTGAATGTGCATCAGGCATTAAGGCTCCTTGCACTGCTATAGGTAATTTTAAAGCATCGTATAACTGAAACTTGGCTTGTTCATCAATTTCATTTTCTCCATAAATTGAAAACGGAGCTCTTGTATTTCGTAACTGATGCATTTTAATTTCAACAGGCTTTGTTAAGCCTTCAGCAACTTTACCCCAAATTGCATTTCCTTGATATTTTTCTGGATGAAGCAGTACATTTTTTGCTTCTTCTAAAATGCGTTCTTTCTTTTCTTTTTTTCTATATCGGTTAATTTGCCCTAAGGCAATATTTATACTATTGTTTTTTGGAAAGCCTAATTTGATTAGATCTTTTCCTTTTAGTTTATTTCCCATGTTGAGACATTATAAGGTTGGGCACCAATTTTCTAATTAGTGCTTTGTATCAATATTTTTCTCTTTGCTTCGGAAATTGAAAACTATACGGAAATGTGCAGCATAAAAAAATCCGAAACGTTATTGAGGCTTCGGATTTTTCATCTATAAATTCTTGTTATCTCTATGTATGAAGAAAATCGCGAAGCATGTGTACAAAAGAACTCGGTTCTTTTACTGTACTTATGTTTAATTGATATTTGAACATGTTACTTCGTTTTTAAAAATTATTATTTTGTTGTTTAGTATGTTTATACTTCAATTGTTCTCGGTATAAAAATTACTGGTGCAAAGATGTGAGCCTTTTTTGAATTACACAAGTTTAAATTGGTTTTATTTTACTGAAAATCAAACACTTATATTGAAACAAAGATATAAGTATCCTGTCCGAATTTCTTCAGACTAGTAACCTGTTGGTTGTAAGCTATGTAGCATTTTACATGTAACTTTCAAAGACTTGAAATTTTTTATAAAAAAAACGTCCAAATTATATAATTTGGACGCTTTTAGTGATTTTATACTACAATAACCTTATTGATAATTCCATAAAAATCGCTTTTGAGCGTCCGATATGTGTATAAATTGCATTAGCATAGGTTAAATTTCGTTTTATTAATTTATAAAATATGGGAGAACCTTCATTCTCTTTTTTTCTTTCTTAAAATGCCTACGGCATTGGTAATATCTCTACTACAATTCCATATACATTTTTAGTCCATCCGTTTATTCTTCCATGATTATTTCCTATTTGTAAACCTCTTTTATTGTTTTTTCCTTTTACAAGGTGCGTAAAACAGTTTCCACGAACTTTACAATAAACAATATCGCCAACCTTGCAATCTTCCCAGTTTATTGGTTTTAGTTTTACAGGTTGTTTAGATTTTAAAATAGGTAACATAGAGTTACCTGGCTCTTTTGAAATAATGGTTTCTCCATTATTTAATTTTTGAATTTTCCAATTCATTAGTATCATATTTTATAAATTATGTAAAACACTATTGCCTTACATATCTCATAAAATTTCTAAGCCATTTCAATGAACTGCTGCAAATATGACATTTTTAGTTGATTTCACCTATTAGATTGATTTTAAATTAAGTATTACTAGTTTGGGTTAGTCCTAAAACTTGTTTAAATAAATCGATAATCTTTCTTATTAAACCTTTGTTTTCATATGGGTTTACTTCTTTTATTATATCATTTTGTTTTAATATTTCACCATCTTTTTCTAGTGCTATTTCACAGTTTAAAAATCCATACCAATCTTCATTTTCTTTGAATGAATTAAATTTTGAAATGACTTTTTCTGAAAATAATTTTGCTCTATCTATTACCTGCTCATTTGTTAATGAATAATAATAGAAGCCTTCCCCTAAAATATTGTCATTTAACATATAAAATTCAAATAATATATCATATTGATATTCAGTTTGTGAATTTAAGCTTGATAATGAATTAATTGCACTTAAAACAACCTCGTTTTCATTAGAACTTGATAGTGTCAAACATAAAGAATACACTTCTAAACTTAATAGTTCTTTCTCAGAGCTGTTATCTTTTATAAGGTTTAATAACCTTCTTCTATAATCATTAGATTTATAATTAATATTTATAAAGTCAAATAGTAAATCTTCACTATTGAATTCGTTATTTTCTACCAGTTTGTATAAAAAGCTTTCAAAAACTTCTATGTCAATTTTATCTGCCAAAAGCTGATATGCCTTTTGTTTTAACTTTTGAGTTATTTTTCTTTCCATTATTTTTAATCAATTGTTGTTGATTCTTAAAAATCACCATAAAATACTTGTAAACAAGGGAGTTTTAATTCTTTTCTCCATAAATCAACCACTTGATTTCTATCATCTAAAACAAAATCAATAAAGTACTTATGCTCTATTTTTCTTTTAAATAGTTCTTCTTTAATAATAGCATCTTTTCTATTATCTTTTGGCTTACGCATCCATAATTTGTCATAAGCTATTTCATGTTTTTTTAACCAAGATTCTGTTTCTGGTTGGTATTTACCTTCTCTCCCTGATAAAAGAAGTATTTTGTATCCTAATTTTTGGTAATTCTTTACTAAATTAACAATAGGTACATTAGGTAAATCTTGTTCACATCTACTTCCATCAAAAGGACTTCTGTTATTTATCAAAGATAAAGTTCCGTCTAAATCACAAATAATAGCTTTTGGTAAAGCTTCATCTTGATTTCTATATTCATTTTTTAGTTTTTTCATTTTTCTGCGTTTTAAATATTTTTATGTTCATAACAATTTCCCCACAAAAACGACTTCTTTTTCTTAATCACACTGCAAATATTTTACAGTTGTGCGCAATGTTTTTGCGTAGTATAAAATATTTTATCATTTTTACTAAAAAATTATAAAATGGCTTCTAATAAAAATGCCCTAATTCGATATAAAACGATTGACCAATGCCTCCGAAATACAATGCGTACTTGGACTTTGAATGATTTAATTGATGCTTGTTCAGATGCTTTGTTTGAATACGAAGGAAAAGATATTTATGTGAGTAAGAGAACGGTTCAGTTAGATATTCAATTGATGCGTAGTGATAAATTAGGGTATAATGCTCCGATTGAAGTCTATCAACGAAAATATTACCGTTATGCTGAAGAAGGGTATTCCATTATGAATATTCCTGTAACTGAAAACGACGTAAAAGTGATGAATGATGCTATCCAAGTATTACGCCAGTTCAAAGACTTTTCTTTATTTAAGGAAATGGATGGTGTGTTACAACGTTTAGAAGATTCGGTATATTCTTCTCAAAAAAACAATAGAGCTATTATTCATTTAGATAAAAACGAACAACTAAAAGGCTTGTCTTTTATAGATCCTTTATACAATGCCATACAGGAAAAAAAGGTATTAAGGATAAATTATCAGTCTTTTAAAGCCGAAAAAGCTAGTACAATAACCCTGCACCCACAATTATTAAAAGAGTTTAATAATAGGTGGTTTTTATTAGCACTAGTAAAGGGTAAAGAAACAACCTTAGCTTTAGACCGTATAAATTCTGTAGAGGAAGTTGAAAACACAACATATATAGATAAAGCTATTAATGGTGATGTTTATTATAAAGATGTTATTGGTGTAACAGTTTCAAATACGAGACCACAACGTATTGCTTTTTGGGTAGATAGTTCAAATACTCCTTATGTTATCACGAAACCTTTTCATAAATCTCAAAGATTGATAAAATATACTGATGACGGGGCTATATTTAATATTTTAGTAATTCCTAATTATGAATTAGAGCGTTTAATTTTAGGCTTTGGTGATAGTATAGAAGTTTTAAAACCTGAGAAGCTTAGAAAAAGAATGATTCAGAAACTAGAAAACTCTCTAAACAGATATGCTATTAAAAAGTAGACATCGTTTTTATTCTTTTAACACAACAAAAAGCGGACTTTTAATCCGCTTATATTATTTAGTATTGTTAATTACCAGAAGGACACCCACCTGGTAAATGACAGCACCAATCGGTACTAGGGTCTGCACTAAATTCACATTCTCTTATACCTCCACCTCCGTTAATAGCTTTTTGTTCTGTTTTGTTAAGAGAAGTACCTAAATTTGTAATATTTTGTAACATCATATAAAGTTTTAAGTTCCTCAAATTTAAATAACTACAAATAAGAAGACGAGTTAAAAACCATAATAGATTTACGGTAAAACCATAAACTTTTAATTGTAGAGTTTATACCCCCACTTCGTTAATGCACTGATTTACAAAACATAAAAGCTATTATATTTTTATTTACCCTTGAAAATTCGTAAATTTATAAGGATCATGTTCTTACACTTGTTAAGTAAGTGTAATTTGAAATAACAAAAGTAATAACTCTACCCTCTTCGTTTTATTGACTTTTTCTTTAAGCATACCGTAACATTTATAATACTTTAGCCATGAATAGATTTACTATCCTTTTCGGCATTTTAGGTATATTCTTACTTGCTGGAATCCGTATAATTTTTGAGTATAAGCGAGCTATTAAGTTTAGGTTTGGTAAATATGTTAAAACTTTAAACCCTGGGTTTAGATGGATTATTCCATTTATTGAAACCATACAAATTGTTGATGTTCGGGTGATTACTTTTAATATAGACTCTCAGGAAGTGATGACTGAAGATAATGTGCCTTGTAGTATTGATGGCGTTGTTTTCTTTAAAATTTATGACCCTGAACGCGCCGTTTTAGAGGTAGAAGAATACAAGTTTGCAATTACACAATTAGCACAGGCAGCACTTAGGGATGTTTGCGGTAAAGTTGAATTGGATACCATACTCTCTAAACGAGAAGAAATGGGAAAAAACATCAAGGAAATTGTTGAATTGGAAACCAAAGAATGGGGAATTGAAATAAATGATGTTAAAATAAAAGACATCCAATTACCTGAAAATATGCGTCGTATGATGGCTAATCAGGCAGAAGCAGAACGTTCTAGAAGAGCCCGCATTATTCTTGCTTTGGCAGAAGAACAGGCTGCTGCAAAACTTTTGGAGGCTGGTAAACTTATAGATCAATCACCTTCGGCTATTAAACTACGTTTATACCAAACACTATCAAATATAGCAGCAGAGAAAAACTCAACAATCCTATTCCCTTTTCCTGAAGAAATGTTACCGAATCAAGAAAAAAAATCTTAAAAGATATAGTTGTTGCAACAATTAGAGCAGTGTAATAGCACACCACTATGTTTTAAGTGAGGTTTTATGAAGATACAATAGCGTCTACCTCTATTTCTATTAACCAATCTGGATTTATAAAACGAGATACCTGCATAATGGTATCAACAGGTTTAATAGTTTTAAAATAAGATGCTTTTACTTCGGCTGCACTTTTCCAATCATCGATATTCGTTAACAATAATCGAGTTCTAACCACATCCTCTAAACTTGAACCAGCTTTTTCTAACGCCTTTTTAATAATTTCTAAGCATTGTTGGGTTTGTAATGAAATATCTCCAACTCCAACTGTGTTTCCGTTTTCATCTATAGGAGCTGTTCCTCCAATTGTTATATATGGTCCTACACGTACAGCGCGACTAAAACCGATAATGTCTTCATATGGACTTCCACTTGATATTAACTTTCTTTTCATCATGATTTTTTTTTATTGAATAATACTAATCGTTTTTCATTCTATGCATTTGTTCGTTAGCTTTCTTGAAAATATTACGTATAACTTCTCCATTTGAAGGCTCTTCTTTAAGTGTTTCTGGATCCCACTGACTGCGTTCAGTAGCAAAGAAATCTCCACCATAAATATGAAGTCCTCCTGTAAATTTTTGCAACGGATTTGTTACTGAATGAATTGCATTTGTAGCTAGCGTAGCCACATCACCTGCAAATAAACATCTTACATCATCAGCTTCTAACTCATTCTCACTTCGTTTCCAAATTATATTGTCTTCTCTTCCTGTATAGATACCTATGTTTGCCCACATAAGATGGTTATGTGGCATGAGATTCATTTGAGGTGTCCAAGATGCAGCGAAAATAGTTAGTTCTTTAGATCGAAGGAATACCTTTAACCCAGCTTCAGTTGGATTTCCTATCGCTTTTAACATTGCTGACGGATTTGACACCCCTCTTGCCAATACCTCTTTAACAGCCTCCTGAGGATTAGATTCTTTGTTTGCCGCTATACAATCTTCAATAAACTTTTGCATATCTACTAACTCTCTTTCTGTTATGGGAATAATCTGCTCTCCATGATCTAACGCCTCTACTGAAACTTCTGTCATAGCCGAAGACATAAAGGAAGGAAGCGTAACAAGTGTTAACCCCAACCCTAAAGTTTTAATCATACCCCTTCTAGATAGTTCAGCATCATTTTGTTTTGGTTTGCTATGTGTTTTCATTTTTAGATTTTTGATATTCATTATAAAAACGCTCATTAAAAGAACAAGCTTTTAACGAAGCTTCAATTTCATCAAGATGTTTAATTATTGAGAGGTCTTCTTTAAGCATTTTATAAATAGCATTTTCACAACTGTCCCATATTTGTTTTAATTCAGGAAATAGGTTAAGAGATTTTTGAGTTAGTTTTATGTTTTGTTTTCTTTTATCAATAGTGTCTTTCTCAGAAACGATATAACCTTTGCTTGTCATCTTTTTAAGCATAACCACCATTGATGGATGTGTATAACCTAGCTGTTGAGCAATTTCTGCCATGGTAAGCATGCCCTCCTCTTTTAATAATTTAAATACTAAATGCCAACTCGGTTCAATATCTATATCTATTTGTTTAAAAAATTTTCTCGTATCATGTGTCATTTTATCACTAATACGTTTAAGTCTATTATCTAACGCTTTATATCCAAGCTCTTTAATAAAATCTCTTTCCATTTTTTACAATTAGTATTGTAAAGATACTAAAAAACAGTTAGTTAACTACATAGTTATTTAATTATTAAAATGCGGTATTTCACAAACTTAACTGTTCTCGGTAATTTTAGTTTTACTCAGTACTGTTCATCAAATAAACATGTTCCTTTGAGAAAAACATTTGCTACCTATTCGTTTAATTCTGTGACCTTCTTTGAAAACCAATGGTAGTTTTTTACTGTAAACTTATTTGCTAATTCTATAGCTTTTTTCAAATATCGTTTTGTCATATTTGTATCATTACTTTTTTGGTATGCTTCAGCCAAAATCAAATGTAAACTTGCTGAGTTAGGATAATATTCAATTGCTTGTGTTAATAAGGTGATCGCTGTTGTTAGGTTTTCAGAACTACCCCAACGCAGTAAAGCACGTGTTTGACTTTCTATTTTAGATTCTGGAGGAAATATATCAAAACCGTAATGTGCAGAAAGACGGTCGAAGTGTTTTTTGATATCTATGGGAGTATTACCTCTATCTGCATGGTAAATATTCTGTCTGTTCCATATGTCCTCTGAATATATATGCTTAAAAGCATTTTTTATTCCTTTAACAGCCATTTCATAATGTCCGTCACCTTCTATAATATCAAACTTAAAGCGAATATTTTCATTCTTCGCAGCTGTTAGTTGCGCCTCATACTCCGAAAATTGCATTCCCCATTTCTGATTGAAATCAACATCTTTACTTCCCATTCCTAAATAAACTGTCGCTTTAGGGTGCGATTTATCTTTCATCGCCTCCATCAGCTTTTCTCCTTTCGATTGGCTTTTGCTATAATTAAAATATAAATCAGCTGCTAAAAATATATACGAATCGAAAATATTGGGTTGATTATAAAAAGCTTCATGTAAAGGACCGTTTGACGGTGATAAGCCTATAATAGTTTTGTGATTTGCTACTCGGTAATTCTTTTTTACATAAGGTATCACAACATATTGTAAAAAATGAAGATAATCAGATGCTTTGTTTTCATAAAACCCGCTACCTCTATTGGCTCCTGAAGTCATTTGAAAGCGATTGTTTAAATTCCCATTATTGGTAAGCCCCACAATAATACTCTTGGGCATAAAATCTGTCTCCGCTAATAGGTTGTTAATTGAACGGGTCAATTCAAACATTGCTACATGATCAGCATCCATCACAAAAATTACTGGGTAATCCTGTATTTCTTGATCGTAATTTTCAGGCAGAGAAATCAAAAGTTCTCTCTCCTCTCCTAGCCGTTTGCTATACAATTTTACCTTACTAGCAAGTATTATTGAGTTGTTATTCTCAACATGTGGTTTTTGGATTGTTAATCGTTCTTTTTGCTGTGCGTTGCTACAAGAAAAGCAGCACAATACAGTTACTAATACTAGCGATTTAATAAAGTTCATGGTATTATTTTCGTTTGAATTATATCACGAATTAAGCCTCAAAACAGCTTGTTATTTAAGGAAATAGAAGAACTAGAGCTATTGGTCTCTATATAGTCTTAATTCATCAGTGTTTTTATTTATATACCGTTTACAGCTATTTATATACTGGTATTGCTTGTTTAGAGATTAACTACTACTTGTAAATTTTAATTTCCTATTTTTAAAACCTATGAAATTATATAAAATCTATACTCAAAGTAGAATACTGCAACATTTCACCTTCTGGATAACATTATTCGCTATTTATATTCTTTCTTATAGTGGTAACAGTGAGTACTTTATATACTATGCTAAAAATAATGGGCTCAAATTCCCTTTTTATATAGCAGCTGCCTATACGCTTAACTATTGGCAAGTTCCTCGGTTTTTAAGTACAAAAAAATACGCTTTGTTTATCTTAACGTTTATACTCACTTCCTTTACACTTGTATTTTTATTCAAATTAATTTTGAATATCTTACATGGGTATGAAATGCATACTTTCAACTTATTAAGCTATCTCTCTAAAACCTTAATGTTTTATACCCCTGCCCTATTAATTTACGGATATCAAACACATCAAAAACAGCAACAAGAAAAAGATCGCTTGTTGTTATTACGCCAAGAGAAATTAGACACCGAATTAAAATATTTAAAAGCGCAATTAAATCCACATTTCTTATTTAATACGCTTAATAATCTTTACTCATTTGTTATTACTAATTCACCCAAAGCTGGTGATATGATTTTACAACTTTCTGAAATTTTAGATTACGTACTCTATAAAAGTCAGGCTAGTTTTATTGATATCAATGAAGAGATAAAATGTATTGAAAACTATATTAGCCTTGAAAAAATACGCTATGGAGAGCGTCTACACGTTGAATTACACAAACCCGAAACTATTGTTAATAAGCAAATAGCTCCTTTGTTGCTACTTTCTATTGTTGAAAACGCTTTTAAACATGGAGCCAGTGGTAATTTAACCAATCCAACAATTAAAATAGTGATACATACCAATCAAGACGTTATTTATTTTGATGTCTGGAATACTAAAAACAGCAATTTACAAGGAACTATAAACGATTCTTATAAAGAAGGAATTGGATTGAGCAATATTAAGCGACAACTCAACTTGTTATATCCAAATAAGCACGTATTAACAATTGAAAATACCACTAACGATTTCAACCTAAAACTTCAACTAAAAACAATATAACTATGGCTATAAGATGTTTATTAATAGATGACGAACCACCTGCTATTGAGTTGTTAAAAAAGCATATAAGAACGCTACCTGATGTTGAAATTGTAGGGACTTGTTATAGTGCTATAGAAGCTTCTAGCATACTAGCAACTCAAAAAGTTGATTTGATTTTTTTAGACATTCAAATGCCTGTACTTACAGGTTTAGAGTTTTTAAAAACTAAAAAGGATCTTCCTAAAGTTATCCTTACCACGGCATATAGAGAATATGCGGTAGAAAGTTATGAGCACGATGTGGTTGATTATCTCTTAAAGCCTATATCCTTTACTCGCTTTTTTAAAGCCATAGAGAAGTATTATCAAAAATCAGATAGTATAGCTCATACGCCTCTCTCTATTGAACACAACAACACTGCGTATATACATGTAAACATTAATAAAAAAATACACAAAGTGTTGTTAGCTGATATTCTTTATATTGAAAGCTTAAAAGACTATGTTAAAATTCATACCCAAGAAAAAACACTGGTTGTAAAATCAAATATTGGAAGTATTGAACAGCAACTACCAACTTCACAGTTTATTAGGATACACAGGTCTTATATTGTAGCGATTGATAAAATAACCGCCTATACCAACCTTGATATTGAAATTGGCGCTATTGAAATTCCTATTGGGCAAACCTATAAGGAGAAAGTGAAGATGTTGTATTAAAGACCACTTCTTTTACCAAATAAAGGTTTACAGTTATCCCAATAAGCTTGCTCAATTGATTCAAAAACCATTTTATTTTCTGAAGATACTTTAATGATAATTATCTCTAAATCTATTTGTTTTGGAAACCAGTGAATTAAATGTAGAGAATAGGTTTGTTTACTAGATGATAACCCTAAATGTTGTTTGATTCTATTTTTTAACTTTTTAGACGTCCCTACGTAAAGATATTTTGAATTATGATGCTTATTATACTTTGAAAGATTAAATGTTATTCCTTTTCTTTTGGGAGTATTTTTTGAACTAAAATCTTCAAACGCTTTTTTTATTTTATCAGATGTATCTTCAGTAGCTAAATACCTGATAAGATATACATAACGGTCTTTATCATAATTGAAATTAGTTAGCAGTTGTGATTTAGCTGTGTCTTTAAACAACTCATTACTTTTAATAACATGTTTACCTTTCTCTTGTAATGCACAAGTTTTTAATTCACTTAAAACCTTTTCAAGTTTAGAAACTGCTATTTGGACAATTTTTTTTTTATTAATAATCATATAGTATTTAAGTCGTTTAAGTAATACTTATATATCAACTAAAGTTTTAAGATGCCATCATAATTATTCACTAAATGCATGTTTTTCAATTTGATAATTTTCATATAAGAGGAAATTTGCATAAGGTTTTATTAGATTAGATATAAAATCTTCCATTTCAATTTGACTTAACTTCTTATCTTCTCTTTGCATTTTTTGCATTATACTAAATAAAAATAATGAATGTAAGTATATAGATAAAAAGTATTTATCTTTTATAAATTTTAATTCTTTTTCAGATTTGATACTATTCTTCGAAATAAAATTTAATAACACATAAGAATCCATATTTATTATTATTCCTTCAACAATCATCTCGTTATTTTCCTCACCTCGGATCACTTTAACAATATCATATCCATTCCAATTAAGATCTTCATGAGACCAAGCCAAACAACTCTCATCTATTGGATCCTTATAAGCTTTTTTTGGTGTTGGAAGATTTGGAAAAGTTTCTGTTGGTGTTTTTTCTTTTGTCTTTGGTTTACTAATTTTTTCATCAACTTTAACATTAAAAACACATTGAAAATCTCTTCCTGGAGCACTTAATTTTGCTTTTATTTCTACTTCATCTCCTACTTGAGCTTGTTCATTTGGTTTTATTAATAACTTGATTGTTCCATCAGTAGGTCCTTCTTTGTTTACCGTTAAAATATCCGTAACATCATTTGGGAAAAGATTTAATACTGGATTTACTGGTTTATCTGTTTTCTTTCTCTTTTGTAAAACTTGAATTTCGAAATGCCCTTTCTCTACAGGTCTAAATAAATAATCATCTTGTACATCAGTTTCAATAGTAATTCTACCATTAGAATTTAGAGGTATTGTTTTATATACTTTTCCGTTCTTTTGTTCTTTCAAATTAAGATTGAAAATAGAAGGAAACCTATTAAGTTTCTTTTGTGCAACCTTTTTAGACCTATGATTACCATTAGTTTTTTTACCATTCAACTTTAAAAAATCTAAAGACCCGTTTCTTTTTAATAAATTAACAACATCCTTATCAACAGGTAAATTAGATAAAAAATTTTCTAATAAATCTTTATCTGTTTTACTTTCTCTTAAAAGAGAATCTTTTCTATCATTATTTATTCTTTTTAATTCTGTACTAGATCTCAATAGGGACACAATCTCATTTTTTAATAATTCTGTTTTAAGCCCTTCTCGTAGATGTGTTCTGTTGGACATAAAAAGATCTTGTCTAACTTCAGTTGGAATATTAGTACAATCAACATGAATTAAAGTATGCTTTTTAATTAATTGAAACCCTAAATCTTGTGATATAAATGACTGACCATAAAAACCATGAACTTGACCATTTTGTGTATAAACAATAGATTTATTTTTTATAAATTCTCTGTGATCAACATTAGAGGTGAAAATTATTACATCTATTGGAATAATAAAATCACCTAGATTTGATTTCAAATCAAACCGAATATTCCTTTCAACATTATCTTTTGCATTATTGATTATTCTAGTCCTATTTCCAACAACCACTTTATTTACACCTTTCCTTTTATAATGCTCTCTTTTTTCATATACTGCAATAGGTATAGGTAGATGATACAAATACTGATTTAAATCTCGGTATAAATCTGTAGATATATCACCTCTAGACCCTGTAGGAAGCTGATAAGAATATAACTTGACTATAGATCCATATTCAAAATTTCTATTTAATAAACCTAAATCTATAGTTTCAATTTCAAATGAAGCTATCTTATTGTCTGGGCAAAAATATTCATACCAAGTTGTAGTTACGTTATTATCATTGTCAAATGAATCTAAGGGATGTCTCCTAACAATAGTAAAACCGAATTCAGGATTTTTATTTCCATTAATAACCTTATTTCTTTTAGAGGCTATTAATTGATGTTTTTTTTCTCCACAAAAAACTACTGCTCCAGTAGACCCCATATTATACTTACCCTGTACAAAATGAATGTTCGCTTTATTTCCTTTGTGTAACGAAAGAAAAGTATTATGAAACTCACTGGGTATCTGACCTTCTCCTGAATCATAAATAGTAATACAAGGCTGTCTTTTACCTCCTGTTGCAATTATTTGAATATTTTCAGCTAATTCTCTTCTTTTAATATTTCCTAATTCACTAATCTCCCCATTTGGTACACCATAAAACTTTTCTACAGCCTCATTCATAGTTTTAGGAGCATCTTTAGATTTAGGATCTATTTTTAAACTTCTACACTCTTTAATTAAAGTTGCATCTATAGAATTAGTAATTTTTTCGACTAAAGCTGGAATAGCATTATTTTGCTGAGCTTCAAAAGTTCCAAAATTTCCTTCAATTCCCCCATAAGGTCTCCAATTTTTTCTATCCTTAAAAATTGGTTCACTTTCAATAATTTTAGCCAGCTCTTCTTCAGAATTAGCATTGTAGATCTTCCAAAATAGATTTTCCATATTATTACCTTTTCTTTTTCTAATACTCTTTAGAAATTATTACTCCTTAATTCAAAGAGGAAAGTTTAAATATAATAAAAATCACCAAGTGTTACATTACGGATACCCGTAGTTTTCAGTGAATTATGTGTGTTTTTTGCTACTAACCAACTTTATCTCATAAAAAATGTTCCATTAAAATTGTAAAACATTAATGGAACATGTTTAAAAAATAGCCAGCTAATACTATTGTTCTTCTGCTATCAATTCTTTTTTCATTAAAACGATTTCTTTGCTGTTTACTGTTTCAAATAAATCATAAAGAAGGTATTGCAACGAACTAGGAGTTACTTCTTTTAAATAGTGTAATAAATCCTTCGTTGTAGCATATTTGTTTGTAGTTGCTTTTATTTTTCCGTTGTAGGTATTCCAATCTTCAATAAATCGTTGTAATGCCAAATTCACCTTACCCTCTCCAATCTTATCTTGTAGAATGTACATAGCTAAAGCACCTTTGTTGTAATAAACATAGTCTTGATTTCCTACCAATGCTAAAGAAGGTTCTTGAATTTTAGTTTTCTTTCGTTCTCTATTATAGGTTTCTTCTTGGTATGCTAAAAACTGTGTTACTTTTTCTTTCGGATAATTATTTTTTAACACCATTAAGGCTCCGTATTGTGCTAAGGTTTCTAAAATCATGTGTTTTCCTTGTACATTAGCAGCTTCTACCTGCATTCCCCACCATTGATGCGCCACTTCGTGTGCCGTTACATAAAAAGCCATATCTACGTCTTTCTCATCATCAATATCCAACACAAAACCAATCGCTTCAGAAAACGGAATCGTACCCGGAAAAGACTGTGCAAACTCTGCATACCTAGGAAATTCCATAATACGTAGTTGTTTATACTGATACGGACTGAAATGAGTACTAAAATAATCGAGTGATTTTTTCATAGAAAGCATCATTCTATCTAGATTGTAATTGTGTTTTTTGTGGTAATAAATTTCTAAATCTACCGCATTGTCTTTATACAGCCATTTATCTTTTACAGTAGTATATTTAGCGGAAACAACGCTATAAAAATTAATCATCGGCTGGTTCATTTTATAATGAAAATAGTTGCGTTCTCCTTCTTTCCATTGCTTGATTAAATTTCCAGGAACCACCGCTGTTTGATCTGAAGCTGTCCCAATAATCATTTCGAAGTGTATTCCGTCAGAATCACTTCCTGACCGTGCGTTTACAAGTTCATGAGTATCTTCCCTCCTAACCTTATTCAATCTTGGTTTTAGCTGAAATTTAGCTCGTTCGTCTGTATCTCGAAGCTCATACTTTCTATTGTAACCTATTGTAGGAAATTCCTCATTGTTAAAAAACGTTCCATTGTTCACGATATGAGTTTTTATGCTTTCATCGGTAAACCCTTTTGGTGTATAGGTTTGTTTAAAACTCATCTTTATAGAGTCGTTAGGTTGTAATCCTTCTGATAAAGTATAAACGGTATATTCAAATGGTTTGTACGGTGTACTTTTTGCCGTAGCACCATCAAAGGTCACGGAATCTAATTGTACATGTGATGCTATTAATTTTTGAATATGAATTTCATTGATAGGTTTATCAAACGTATTTTTCAGCATATAATAACCTTCAACACTGTAAGCTCTTGTTTTAGGATATAGTTCTACTTTTAAGTTTACTGTAGTAATTTTTGGTTGCGGAAGGTATTCAAAAGATTTTAACGTCTTTTCGTAGTTAACTCTAAAGGCTATTTGTTCAGAATTGGTCCAATAATCATTAAGAACATTGGTATTGTAAAATATATAGCTTCCTATACCTATGAAAAGCATTCCTGCAACAATTAAATATTGTTTCAATGGCTTTGTTATACGGTATTTTAAAGCTTTAAAGCGTGTTATAATACGAGTTTCTGTTCCTCTTGTTATTAATAATGCACTAATGATTAATAGCATGATACCAAACACGAACCAATAGGCTTTAATCCATAAATAAGGTTGTAAAAAATGACCATAACCATTCATTTCTGAATACGTACCTAGAGTCTTACCACCAAATTTGTATAAACTGTGTTGAAACCCTAGGTGTTCTGAAGCAATATTCGCAATGAAAAACAGTAGGACTAAAAAGATACCCACAAATTTATGATTACTAATTGCTTGGAAGAAAAAGGCTACAAAGGTGTATAGTATTAAGAAAGGTAGAATTTCTACAAAGAATCCGTAAAAATAAATAGCTAACTCAAACTGATAGTATCCATTAGCCACCTGAAACAAGATTCCTGTAGCAATCAAACTCAACATCAATACCATGTAAATAACAATAAGAGCAATAAATTTACTGGTAAAAGCAACCACATCTGAAATGGAGGTAGCATCGTATATCAAATTCAGTTTAACAGTGCGTTCTTTCCAAATAAGTTCTCCTGAATAAAATATAAGAATGATGATAAAAAAATACATCGACATTTCTTGTAATTCTTCTACTATAAAGTAGGTTGCTGGATAACTATCTACATCGTAAACAGTTCCTAAATTCACAGAATTAATTAAAATGATGATGATTCCACAAATAGCAATTGCCCAAAATGATGTTTCTTTCAATAATGATTTTACATAAAATTGAGAAAGCTTTAGCAGCTGTATACACTGAGTTTTAAAACTATGATTGATGTTTGTATTAGGAATTGAGTAGTTTGTTTTTGCAGAGCTTTTTGACTTTTTCTCTAACTCTACTCTTTTTCGTTTTGGCACTTTAGTTAATAAATTAAACGAAAATTTACGGTAACCAATTAGTAAGATAACTGCACCTAACAAGCTCCAAAACAATTTATTATACAATACCACCCCACTAAATGATATTTCAAATGCATTGCGTTCTACGGCCGATAAATCCTTTGCTACCTGTGTTAAGGTAGTTAACGAAAAAGGATCTAAAATAGCTTGTAAAAATTCATTTGTTACCGCTTTAGTTAGTAAGAAGACAACAAATAAAATGATTCCTTGTGTGTAAACAACTAACAATTTTCTACTCAACATTCCAGATACAAAAAATAAGCTAGCTCCAAAAAACAGTATGGGAAAGACTATAATTGTAAACGATCGTATATAGGTAACTGCATTAAAGGGTAACATGTCTTTATGCCAAGGCATATGCTCACCTACCATCATACCAAATAAAACTCCACTAAAAATGATAAACAATACAGTAAAGGAGCCTAAAAATCGTCCTAATAAGTAATCTCGTTTTTTAATGGGATTTGTAAACAGCAAAGCTTCTATATTATACTGATAATCGCGAAGTACAGGAACTCCCATAATCATAGATGCCATAATCATAAAAATCCCTGTAATTGCTCCCATGGTTTTAGCAATGATTAATGGACTATTTTTCTTCATCAATCCAATTTCTACTCCTTGAAAAACAAAATCGACACCAACGATTGAAAACAAAAAGAGAAATACAAAAAACACATACGTTTCTGGGCGTTTAGCTCTATATTTTAGTTCAAATTTGAATATTTCGTACCACATAATTTTAGCTGTATTAATAGTTGTTAATTTGTGAGAAATACACATCTTCTAATCCGGCAGACATTGGTGTGAACCCATTCTTTGGATCAGATTCACTTACAATATTTATAATTGGTTTTCCTAGGAATAACTTTTCATTAATAACCCTATACTCTTGTTTATACTGCTGTAATTCTTGTTTTTTAATTGTTTTTTGGTATACTTTTCCTTCTAAGTTTTCTATTAGTTTTAAAGGACTTCCTTTTAATACCACTTGTCCCTGATTGATGATGGCCATATTGGTACACAATTCTTTAACATCCTCTACAATATGTGTTGATAAAATGACAATCGTATTTTCACCAACTTCACTTAACAAGTTGTAAAACCTATTACGTTCAGCAGGATCTAATCCCGCAGTAGGCTCATCAACTATAAGTAATTTAGGACTATTAAGTAATGCCTGTGCAATACCAAAACGTTGCTTCATTCCTCCCGAATAACCATCTAAATTTCGTTTTCTTGCCTCATATAAGTTTGTTTTGTGTAATAATGCTTTTACCAGTTCATCTCGCTCCTTTTTATTGGTTATTCCTTTTAATACTGCCAAATGATTTAATAACGCTTCAGCAGATACTTTTGGATATACACCAAACTGTTGTGGTAAATAACCGAGTACTCTTCTCACTGCATTCTTATTGTTTGTAACATTTAGATCATCAAGTAATACAGATCCTTCATCAGCATCTTGTAAAGTGGCAATGGTTCGCATTAACGTTGATTTTCCTGCTCCGTTAGGACCTAGTAAACCAAACATTCCTTTAGGAATTTCTAACGATACATTTTGTAGTGCTTTTACACCATTTGCATAGGTTTTACTTAAATTTTTAATGGTTAAACTGTTCATTTTTTAATTGTTTAATTGATATTGAACAAACCTAGCCTTACCCTTTCTACTATTAAAAGTTATGTGATGAACCTACAGTGCTATGTGATACAAATGGTACTATAGACTATAAAAGTATTTTATCACAGTTAACCACATTTTTATCCCCACAAAAGAGATGTTTGTCAACTAATTTGTGAGGCGTATTTTATTTGACTAATATTGACTTATGAATTTTAGAATTACGGATAGAAAGAAGGCTATTATAAAGCGTGTTTATAGAATATCTCTTGTCTTAATAGGTGTTATCGTTGTTGTTTTTAATGACACTTTTGGTAAGCTAGAAGGCTTTGTAGAATTTATAACGCTCTATTTTTTAGTGTTATTCTTTACTTTCTTTTATTGGTTATTTAAACAAATAAAATCGATTATTCGTTTAAAAAATGAAAAAACGAAAACTGAGTTGATGCATCTAAAAAGTCAGGTCAATCCTCATTTCTTTTTTAATACACTTAACAACCTTTATGGTCTGGTAGGTAAAGATGCTAAAAAAGCGCAAGAGCTTATTTTAAAGCTTTCCGATATGATGCGTTACAGTGTTTATGATGGTGAAAAAGACACGGTTTTACTTTCTGAAGAAGTAACCTATCTACAAAATTATATCGAACTTCATAAAATGCGTTATCATAAGGCTATTGATATACAATTCAATATTGATATAACAGATAACGATTATAAAGTAATGCCCTTGCTTTTTATTATTCTTTTAGAAAATGCTTTTAAGCATGGCGTAGAAAACTTAAGAAAGAATGCTTATGTGCATTTAAATTTAACAGCTCACCAAAATGCGATAAATTTTGAAATTGAGAATAATTTTGACGCTACAGAAGAAAGTCAAGAAGAAGGCATTGGTTTGCAAAACTTAAAACGAAGATTGGAGTTAGTGTACCCTAAAAATCATACATTAACGACTTCTAAAACTGATGATGTTTATTTAGCTAAACTAAATATTACAAACCTATGATTAAGTACATTATTGTAGACGATGAGCATATTGCCCACGATATTATTAAAGGCTATTGCGATTTATTACCAACTATGGAATTTAAAAAGCATTGTTATGATGCTATTGAAGCTTTAGAGTATTTAAACAAACATCAAGTAGATTTAATTTTCCTTGACCTAAATATGCCTAAACTAAAAGGTTTTGAGTTTTTAAAAACATTAACTTCTCCTCCTAAGGTAATAGTTACTACAGCCTACAAGGAATTTGCCCTTGAAGGTTACGAGCTTAATATAGTTGATTATCTACTTAAACCCTTTGGTTTTGAACGTTTTTTAAAAGCTGTAAATAAAGTAATTGGTACTCCACAAAATACTCAAATACAAAACGTCCAAAAAAATAATACTGAAACCCCCAGTAGTATTTTTCTTCGTAGCAATAAAAAGTATATTCAAGTTACACTTAATACCATTCAATATATAGAAGCTGCCGGAAACTACACAAAAATAGTTACCACTAATAATACGGTTACTATAAGAGAAAAGATATCCGATGTATTACAATCTCTACCAGAAAGTGATTTTTTACAAGTACATAAATCATTTGCTGTAACCAAAAGGTATATTAATAGTATAGAAGGTAATAGAATTTTGATAGGAGATCATGTTATTCCTATTGGAAAAATGTACAAAATGAATATCTATAAATTACTGAGTTAAATTTCATCCCTTTTCACCTACCTTATACTCTAGCTCTTCGTTTATTACAAGACAGATAAGTATCATAATCGCTTAACAAAATTTTAACGACTATAAAAATAGTTTTATTACTACAACTATAGTTGTAGTAATAAAATAATGCTATATTTGCTGCATGAACGAACTAACAAAAGCTGAAGAACAAATAATGCAATATATATGGAAGCTAGACAAAGCTTTCTTAAAAGATATTGTAGAGCAATTTCCTGAACCTAAACCAGCCTATACAACCATATCTACAGTGGTACGTGTTTTGGTAAAAAAAGGTTTTCTCAATTTCGAAACCTTTGGTAAAGTACGACAGTACTCACCTACCATTACTAAAGAGCAGTATTTTAAAAAGCATTTTAAAAATGTGATTGGTAGTTTTTTTAGTGGCTCTAAAAGCAAATTTGCCATGTTCTTTACAGAAAACGAAGATTTTAATCTTACTGAGTTAGAGGAAATAAAAAATCTTATTGAAAATAAAATAGAAACCTTAAAAGAAAAGAATGACTAGTTTTTTTATCTATTTAGTTCAAAGTAGCCTTGTGTTTTCTTGTTTATACGTACTCTATATTATAGTTAGTAGTAAAGTTACTTTTCATCAAATCAACCGATTCTCATTGCTTTTAATGCCTGTTGTTGCTTTGTTAGCTCCGCTATCATACTTACTAACGTTGGAAGCTCCCTCAACAATAATACAAATTCCTCAATTCAATGAATTTATAGCAAATAGCGAGACTGTCTTGGTAGATACTATTGAAGAAACAAGTACAAAAGCCTATAATTTTAAAACTATCCTTTTCGGTTTATACATCTTAGTTAGCTCGTTGGTATTCTTACGCATGCTACATTCAATTTGGTTACTTTTTCAATTAAAACAGCAATCAAAAGTTACACATAACGGTAATGTTCAATTAATACACACCAATCATACCAATACTTTTTCATTCTTTAATTGGATATTCATTTCTAAGCATATAAATCCTTCAGAAAATATATTAATAGTTGAACACGAAAAAGCACATGTAGTATTAAAACACTCTATAGATGTGCTACTTGCTGAAATCTATATTGTATTCTTTTGGTTCAATCCGCTAGTGTATAGGTATCGTAAATCGTTAAAAGCTGTACACGAATACCAAGCAGATAGTTGGGTATTAAATGGAGCTACCAAAACATCTAACTACTTAGCAGTTCTTTTACAAAACATTGAAAAAGAAACAGCAACTTCAAATAGCTTATACAGCTATTTTAATCAATCAGTAATCAAAAAGCGAATAGATATGATCACAAAAAAGCCTACGGCTAAGGTGTACAAGTTCACCTACTCAGTATTCATTATGGGTGCTGCAAGTCTTTGTTTGGCATTTACGAAGCCAAACACAACTGAAAAACTCTTACCTAGTGCAACACCTCAATTAACTAGGGAGTTTGTTCTTGATCCTCCCACTCTTTTCCCTGTGCAAGGAAAAAGTAAAAAAGACATCAGTAGTACCTATGGGAAGAGAAGAAATCCATTAAAAAAAGGGAAAAAAATGATGCATAACGGTATTGACATTAAAGCTCCTATAGGAACACCTGTTGTTGCTACTGCGGATGGAGTTATTGCCAAAGCTGCTGACCAAGACAAATGGGGGAATTTAATTGTAATTGAGCATAGTGATGGGTACCAAACTTGGTATGCTCACTTACAAAAATTCAACGTTACCAAAAATCAATCTGTCAAAGAGGGAGATATTATTGGGTATGTTGGTAATACAGGAGCATCTTTAGGTGCACACTTACATTATGAAGTGCATTATAAAGAAGCACAGGTAAACCCTATAAACTTCATCAAAGAATAATTTACAAACTCTTTTTATTAAAGTAATTCTCCCATAAGACCAATGGGAGAATTTTGTTTAACAACATCTTAAAAAATATAAAGATAAATCACGTTACCCTACAGAAGAAAGTAGGTGTGAAAAAGAAAAGGTGGATCAGTTAGGGTTGTAATAAAGCATAAAAAAACTGCTTAAGAAAACACTTAAGCAGTTTTAAATTATAAATCGTTCATTGAAGAATAATTAACAAATATAATTCATAGTAGAAGGCTGATAACAACATACTTTTACACCATCTTGGTAGATGTAAGAACCATCTCCTCCACATTCTTTAGGGAAAGGGAAAGGTCCTCCTCCTTTAATATTCTTTAATGTTGTTTTTGTTAATTCTTGAGATCCTTCTACGTTTAAAATCACTTTTTTCATTATAAAGTTTTTTGGGGTTAAAAATATTATTTCACGTCCCTAAATTAATCTTTAAAAAAAAGGTTTGCAGCTAAAAAACCTTACTTTTGGTAAGGGAAAACCATACTTTTAATTACGCTTCGTCCTCCTCTATAAGAACTTCTAATCTTCTTTCTGGAACCAACCAAATAAAGGCTACCACAATATAACATAGTATGGCACCCCATGTGTACAGATAAGCCAATGGTATAGCCAGTATATATAGAAATAAAGAAGCATATTCTTTTAATCCATTAGTACATAGCTTAGATAAAGCATAATTATCATCATGGTACTTAATTAATACTCTTTCTAAGATAAAATAAGCTACAGCACTCATTAATAAAACAAAACCGTAAGTAGCTACAGGTAAGGCTTCATAATAATTTTTGTGCTCTCCTATCCAACTTGTTGTAAATGGAATTAAGGACAACCAAAATAATAAATGCAAATTAGCCCATAGTATACTTCCATTGACCTTTTGTGTTACCTGCATTAAATGATGATGATTATTCCAATAGATACCTAGATAAATAAAACTTAGTAAGTAACTTATAAATATAGGAGCTACAGAAAATAATCCTTTAAATGTAGTATCCTCTGGTGCTTTCATTTCTAATACCATAATGGTAATTACAATAGCTAAAACACCATCGCTAAATGCTTCTAATCTACCTGTTTTCATATAATTGTTTTATTAATTACACTATTCTTCACCCTCCAAAAGGTCGCTGTTCTGGTAAGGGGATTCGCTCTGTCTCGTTTGGTACAGAAGGAAATTTATTACTCTTCCAGTTTTCTTTCGCTTGTTCTATCAATTCTTTATTAGAAGCTACAAAGTTCCACTCAATAAAACGTTCTTCATTAAAAGGTTCTCCTCCAAAAATATATATGGTTGAATTGGCAGCAATTTCAAAACTACACAATGTACTATCTTTTGCTACTAATAATTGTTTGGATTCATAAGTATGTCCATCACTAGTAATACTTCCCTCTAAAATATATAAGGCACTTTCACCAAACAAATGTTCTCCTATAGTAACCGTTTTCTTTTCACTCGATTTAATTTCTATAAAAAATAGCGGACTATATACTGGAACAGGAGATTGCTTTCCAAACGCTTTTCCTGCGATGAGCTTAAACTGTACTCCTTCGTCTTCCCAACTAGGAATCTCATTCGCAGAAACATGTGCAAAAGAAGGTTCACATTGCTCTTCATTCAGAGGTAAGGCTATCCATATTTGTAATCCATGAAGTTTTTTAGTTGAATTTCTTAATCGTTCAGGAGTTCTTTCAGTATGTACCACTCCTTTTCCTGCTGTCATCCAATTTACAGCTCCTGGAATTATTTCTATTTCAGTTCCTATACTATCCCGGTGTATAATAGCACCTTCAAACAAAAAAGTAAGTGTTGATATACCTATATGAGGATGCATTGCAACATCTAAATTATCTTTCTCACTCAATTTTACAGGCCCCATATGATCAATAAAAATAAAAGGCCCTACCATTCGTTTTTGTCTGAATGGTAACAAACGACCTACCATAAAATTACCAATATTAGCTGCTCGCTCTTCAATTATTAGTTTCGTATTAGACATAAGTAACTCTATTTGTTTTATTATTTTATAACTTCTATTCTATATACTTTTAAAGATACTATTATTACTACAAATAATTGATTTTTAATCATCTACAAGGTTTTTATTCATAATAAGGCTTTGAAACCACTCCTTTTTTTAGTATATTACATTGACTAACAACACCTTAAAACCACAAAACCATGAATAGAAAAGCCTTCATCCAAAAATCATTAGCAGCAATGCTCATAGCATTACCTGCATACACGTTTGTTGGGTGTTCCTCGGGTTCTGATAACGACCCTAGCCCAACTCCTGATCCAACCCCAGATCCGACTCCATCTGGTAACTGTATAGATAATGGGACTAGTAGCGCAATTAGCGCTAATCATGGACATAACCTAATAGTTTCAAAAGAAGATGTACAAGCAGGTACTGAAAAATCATACTCAATACAAGGAAGTTCCCCTCACGACCATATGGTAACTTTGAGTGCTGCTAATTTTTCTTCATTACAAAATAATAATTCTATTACTGTTAGTTCTACTAGCGGCGATGGACACACACACTTAGTTACAGTATCTTGTGCTTAATTTAAATAATATTAAAAGTTAATTAAAAAAACAGCTTTCAGTAAAAGCTGTTTTTTTAATTACTAATCTTCTAAATATCCAAACTTTCCTGTATTGAAGTCTTGAAATGCTTCTATCAACTCTTGTTTAGTATTCATTACAAAAGGACCATGTGCAGCTATAGGTTCGTTTAAAGGCTCTCCACTTAATACTAAAATTATCGCGTCTTCTAAAGCTTCTAAAGTAAATGTATCTCCATCATTTTTGAACAATGCAAAATGATCTTCTAAAACATTATTTAATTCATTCACTTTAACACTACCTTCAACTGATAAAATAGCTGTAGTATAGTTTTCTGGAAAAGTTAATTGTGTTTTTACTCCTTGTTTTAACTTGACGTTAAACATATTAATTGGTGAAAACGTTGACGCAGGTCCTTTGTTTCCTTTGTATTCTCCTGCAATCACTTCTACTTCACCTCCATCTTTTGGTAATGGTATTTTGGCCATTTCAGCATTTGCTATTGCCTGATATTTTGGAGGACTCATTTTATCCTTTGCGGGTAAATTTACCCAAAGTTGTACCATTTGAAACTCACCTCCTGTTTTACTCCATTCTGTTTCATGAAACTCTTTGTGCAATACTCCTGAAGCTGCTGTCATCCACTGCACATCACCTTCTCCTATAATACCTCCACCTCCAGCACTATCTCCATGTTCAACACGCCCTTTATAGGCAATCGTTACGGTTTCAAATCCTCTATGAGGGTGTACTCCCACTCCTTTTGGTTTATCTGTTGGTGGGAAATTGTATTTCGAATTATAATCCAACATAATAAATGGATCCATTCGTTGCATTGTTGAAGTTCCTGGTATAAAATTATGAACTCTAAATCCATCTCCTACAAAGTGTGGAGTTCCTGGTTTTACTATTTTTTCTATACTTCTTGTTTTCATTTTAAAATCCTTTCTTTTAATTACTATAAACTACTTGCTAATTCAATATCAAACGAATTGTCTAAATAACTACGTTGTAGTTTGGGTCTATTTTTAGACCAATATCCATTTTTAACACTTTTGGAAAGTTTAGACTCATTGTTAAACTCAACTAAAATTGCGTTTGGGAATAATACAGTTATAATTTTTTGTAATTTACTTTTATCTATTTCACTTGTATCTTTTGAAATAGCTAAAACGTTATATGTCTGTTGGTATAATTTTTCAATGGCTGTTTCGATATTAGGAACAGTTGAAACTTGCCAATTTAAAATTTTAGGCACTGTTGTATTTTGACTTACAACTAATGTTTTTAAATGTCTCATAATATATCCTTTTTTTACCCATTAAGTAGGGTTAATTACTCGATGGTTAACATCGAAATAAATTGCGTTTATTTTATCTGAAATATTTAGTGAGTTGATCTCTACTTTTTATTTCACTGTAAAATTACAGCAACAAAAAAAGGTATGCATTGACCTATGGTAAGAACGATTTACAATTATCTAACAACCCTAAATCAATAATTATAAATTGTAAATTAATTATTTGGTTTGAAGTTTTCCTCAGCAAGTGCTTTACGAACTCGACTTAAGCTTTCTGGAGTAATTCCTAAGTAAGAAGCAATCATCCATTGAGGAACTCGTAACATAATATCTGGATACATCTTTACAAAATCTAAATAACGTCTTTTTGCCGATGCTCCTAGTAGTTGACTAATACGTTTGTATAATTGACGTATATGCTTTTGCAATAAATGCTCATTTTTCCTTCTAAAATCAGTATTTATTTCTGATACTTTGTTTATAAAACCTTCATCTAACATTACAACGAGTGTATCTTCAACAGCATCAATATAATATGTAGAAGGTTGTTGAAAATAAACACTTCCTCTGTCACTTACAATCCAATTTTCAGTAGCAAACTGTAAAATATTCTCTTTTCCCTCTTCATTTAAGGCATATAAGCGTAACAAACCTTTTTCTACAAAAAAGAAATGTGAACACACATCTCCTTCTTTTAGTAAAAAATCACTTTTAGAAACGTTTTTTACAGTAATAAATGGTTGTATTAAAAGGAAGTTTGCTTCTGAAAGCCCTCCTTTTTCAATAAGATACTTTTTAAAGTTAGGTAACTCCATACATCATTTTAAGAGCTACTAAAAATACATTATTATATATAATGTTTTACTTTTCTTTTGAAGTTTTAAGTACTTTACCTCTGTATCTAATTGAGTTTTTTTGTGAGCTGTTCACATAAATAGTGCTTGATAAACTTGGATATACTCTAACTATCACATTATAATTTTCAGTCGTTGTATTTTTATCTTTTATCTTAAAACTTATTTTGTAGCTATTCTCTTTATCCTCAGACACAACTAAATCTTTAGGAACACCTTCAAACTCAATTCCAATATCTGTACCTCCATAAGAACCACCTGCTTGTCGCTCACCAAAATATGGCAAATAGGCAGCAACAGTATCTTTTTTCATTTTGAAAAAATTACTATTTCCTACTAAATTAATGTTTCCAGCATTACTTCCTATAGGTAACAAACCTGCATTAGCTATTTGTGCCATTGCGTTTGTAACCATAGGCTCAGCCCATTCTGCTTCTATTTCAAAAGTTTTACTTTCTATAAGAGCGTTTAAGTTATCTATTTCTGCTTGAGTTGCATTTTTGGAAGAGGCACAACTAAGCAGTATAAAAGTCATACTAATTAAAAAAACAAACCTTTTCATATCTTACTGTTTTTAAACCTTCTACAAGGTACTTAAATATCGTAAAATTTTCAAGTAAATAAGAGTATTTAACGTTTGTTTTACTCTTTATCAGGTACTGAGAACAGTTCTGGTTTTGCTCCTTTAATATCTCTATAGAAATCATAAAAATGATTCATATCAGCATTCATATCATCTGTTAAGTAATAAGGAGGTTCTATTATAATTTGTTTGTTTTCAAAATCGAAAGCAAACATTACCACAGGTACATTGGCTCCTTTAGCTATGTAATAAAACCCGGTTTTCCATGAGGTTACTTTAGCACGAGTTCCTTCAGGAGATAACGCTAAACGGAATTCATCATGCTGATTAAAAACTGATACTATTGCATCCACCTTATTTGTGCTTTTACTTCTATCAACAGGAGCGCCCCCTAAAGCTTTAAAAATAAAACCAAAAGGAGGTTTAAATAACGAAGCCTTACCTATAAAGTTAATTTTTACGCCAATAGTGTTTCTAGCCAAAATAGCGATTGGAAAATCTTTCCAACTGGTATGTGGAGCTCCAATAACAACGTATTTTTTTAAGTCTCTTGGAAAATCTCCAACTACCTTCCAGCCTAAAACTTTGTGAAATATAAATTTAGATATCATTTATTAGGTATAAAGGTCAATGATACGGTTTTCCCTACAAAAATCAAATAAATTTAACCTATCTTGTCCTATATTTGTTCACTTAATAAACTTTTATTTATTCTAATGAATACCACTCTTTTACTTATTTTAATTGCTATTAGTGCCTTACTAATTGGGTTTGTTATTGGAAACTTACTCTCTAAATTGAAATTTAAACAACAAACATCTGATTTAGAAAAAGAGATTGTAACACTACAAAACCATCAAACTAGTTTTGAAATTCAGAAAAGAGAAAAAGAAGAATCATTTTCTCAGCAAAAAGAAGACTTTTTAAAGCGATTAGATGAAAAAACTAAAGAAAATAGTGAGCTACGTCGTGAAAAAGAGTTTTCTTCTATTGAATTGGCTAGAAAGAATGAAGAATTGAAAAATTTACAGTTAAAACTGAATGAGAATAAAGAGGAAGTAGAAAAACTACAAGATAAGTTCACCAAAGAGTTTGAAAACTTAGCAAATAAAATTCTAGATGAAAAATCGAACAAGTTTACTGAGCAAAATAAGAAAAACATAAAGGATATTTTAAATCCGCTTCAAGAAAAAATTCAAACTTTTGAGAAGAAGGTTGAAGACACTCAAAAAGAAAGTATTTCGATGCATTCTGCTTTAAAAGAGCAGTTATTAGGATTAAAAGAGTTAAATGCTCAAATGAGTAAAGAAACATTAAACCTAACCAAAGCTTTAAAAGGTGATAGCAAAACCCAAGGAAACTGGGGAGAGTTAGTGTTAGAACGTGTCTTAGAGAAGTCTGGATTAGAAAAAGACAGGGAGTACTTTGTACAGCAATCTTTTACTAATGATGAAGGTAAACGTATTATGCCCGATGTGGTAATTCATCTACCAGATAACAAAAAAATGGTGGTCGATTCTAAAGTATCTTTAACTGCCTATGAACAATATGTAAATAGTGAAGATGATATTGAAAAAGAACGTTTTGTAAAAGAACATGTAAACTCATTAAAGCGACATGTTGAGCAACTTTCAGAAAAAAAATACGAAGACATTTATAAGATAGAGTCTCCAGATTTCGTACTGCTTTTTGTACCAATTGAACCTGCCTTTGCTGTAGCTTTAAATGAAGACAATACCTTATATAATAAAGCTTTTGAAAGAAATATTGTTATTGTTACTCCAACTACTTTATTAGCTACGTTACGTACTATTGACACCATGTGGAATAACGAAAAGCAACAACGTAATGCTTTAGAAATTGCAAGACAAGCTGGTGCTTTATATGATAAGTTTCATGGATTATTGGCAGACTTAGTGAATATAGGTAAGAAAATAGATGGCACTAAAGCTGATTATGCTGCAGCTATGAATAAGCTAGTTGAAGGACGTGGAAACTTAATCACAAGTGTAGAAAAACTAAAAAAAATGGGAGCCAAAGCTAAAAAGGCGCTTCCAGAAAAAATTCTCGAACGAGCTCAAGATAATGACGAATAAAAAAGGTCGCTCTAAAATGTTTTAGAGCGACCTTTTTATTTATACTTATTGAAGATATTTTCTTCTACATAATAAACAAGCGTCTATTATGCATTAAATCATATACCTTCTCTCCTACTGCTTCTAATACTTCTTCGTTCTCAGCATTCATTAATGCTTCATCCATTAGATCAACAATTACCTCCATGTCTTCCTCTTTTAAACCACGTGTAGTAACTGCAGCAGTACCAACACGAATACCAGAAGTAACAAATGGTGATTCTGTATCAAACGGAACCATGTTTTTGTTCACAGTAATTTCTGCTTTCCCTAAAGCTTCTTCAGCTGCTTTACCTGTAATCTTTTTGTTACGTAAATCAATTAACATACAATGGTTGTCTGTACCTCCAGAAATAATTTCGTATCCTTTTGCTACAAATGCCTTTGCCATTGCTTGTGCATTTTCTTTAACCTGAATTTGATATTCTAAGAACTCATCTGTTAATGCTTCACCAAAAGCTACGGCTTTTGCTGCAATAACATGCTCTAATGGTCCACCTTGATTTCCTGGGAAAACCGCAGAGTTAATCAACGTAGACATTTTCTTTAATTTTCCTGATTTTAATTTTAATCCAAATGGATTTTCAAAATCTTTTCCAATCATAATCATTCCCCCACGAGGTCCACGTAACGTTTTGTGAGTTGTTGTGGTAACAATATGACAGTGTGGTAACGGATCAGATAAAATTCCTTTTGCAATTAATCCTGCTGGATGTGAAATATCTGCCATTAAAATAGCACCAACACTATCAGCAATCTCTCTAAACTTCTTAAAATCCATATCACGTGAATACGCTGAAGCTCCTGCAATAATTAATTTTGGTTTATGCTCTTTAGCTTGTTGCTCTAAATGGTTATAATCAATATAACCAGTTTCTTTATCTACACCATAAAATACTGGATTGTATAATTTACCAGAAAAGTTTACTGGTGAACCGTGAGTTAAGTGACCACCGTGAGATAAGTCAAAACCTAAAATAGTATCTCCTGGTTGTAAACAAGCAGCAAAAACTGCTGTGTTAGCCTGACTTCCAGAGTGTGGTTGTACGTTTACATACTCAGCTCCAAATAATTCTTTAGCTCTATCAATCGCAATTTGCTCAACGATATCTACTACTTCACACCCTCCATAATAACGTTTACCTGGGTATCCTTCAGCATATTTATTTGTTAAAACTGATCCTTGAGCTTCCATTACTTGGTCGCTTACAAAATTTTCAGAAGCAATCAACTCTAAACCGTTTAGTTGACGTTCTTTTTCTTCTTGAATTAAATCAAATACTTGATGATCTTTTTGCATGTTGTGTGTTGTTACATAAAGTAGCCAAAAGTACTAATTTTATTATTCAAATTATATGGATTTTACAAGAAGTATATACAAAAATACTTTAGCATTTTTTTTACTCATCTTTTTGGGGTAAATTGAAAAAAATATGTAGGTTTGATGAAAATATAACAAAAACGATAAATGGAAATAACTGCTAATAACCCGAATAGAAAGTCTTGGTTAACTGTAGCTGAAAACTCAGATTTTCCTATTCAAAACATACCTTTTGGGGTTTTTCTTACAAAAGATGATATTATAACGATTGGTACAAGAATTGGTGATTACGCGATTGATTTAGGTGCCTTACATCAATTAGGATATTTTGATGGAATACCGTTAACAGATGATATTTTCTTACAAGATACCTTAAACGATTTTATTGCTGATGGACGCAAAACTTGGCGTTTAGTTCGTAATAGAATTGCTGATATTTTTGATGTAAAAAACAGTAAGCTACGAGATAACGCTGAACACAAAGACAAGATAATCTTTAGAATGGATGAAGTTGAAATGCAACTTCCTGTTTCTGTAGGAGATTACACTGATTTTTATGCAAGTAAAGAGCATGCGACTAATGTAGGAAGCTTATTTAGAGATCCTGAAAATGCTTTATTACCTAACTGGTTACAAATACCTATTGGTTACCATGGAAGAAGTTCTTCAATTGTACCTTCAGGAACTCCAATTCGTCGTCCTCTTGGACAACAACGCCCTAGTGAGGGAGAAACTACACCGAACTTTGGACCTTCAAAATTATTAGATTTTGAATTAGAGATGGCGTTTATTACAACAGTAGCAAACGATTTAGGTGACAGAATTCCTATTGAAGAAGCAGAAGAATATATCTTTGGATTAGTATTATTTAATGACTGGTCTGCTCGTGATATTCAAGCTTGGGAATATGTTCCTTTAGGACCTTTCTTAGGAAAGAATTTTGCATCTACTATTTCTCCTTGGATTGTAACCTTAGATGCTTTAGAACCTTTTAGAGTAGACAACCCTAAACAAGTATACGAACCATTACCTTACTTAAAGAAAGAAGGAAAAGATAGTTACGACATTAATTTGCAAATGGCTATTCAACCAGAAGGTAAAGAAGAAACTGTAGTATGTAACTCTAACTTTAAGTATATGTACTGGACAATGGTACAACAATTGGCGCATCATACGGTAAACGGATGTCCTGTAAATGCAGGTGATATGATGGGTAGCGGTACTATTTCTGGACCTACTCAAGATAGCTTTGGATCAATGTTAGAATTAACTTGGAGAGGTCAAAACCCTATTAAAATGAATGATGGTAGTGAGCGTAAATTTATTAATGATAACGACACTGTTATTATGCGCGGTTACTGTAAAAATGAAAAAACCCGAATTGGTTTTGGTGAATGCTCAGGTAAAATTTTACCAGCTAAAGAATAAGATATAAAGTAATCTTTATAATCAATTTAAAACCTTGCTAATTATAGCGAGGTTTTTTTAGTATATAACATAAAAAGAAGGCCTATCCCCACTATACATGAACAAGTGTAGAAAACAACTGGAACATTCGTTATATTATTACTGTAATACCATCCTGAAAATAGAGCTCCTAAACCAATACTTGCTTCTAAAGCAATGTACATAGTAGCTATAGACTTTCCTTTGGTTGATGATTTACTCAAATCAATAGTCCATGCATTAACTGTAGGTGATAAAATCCCCATAGCCATTCCATATAATATTGCTGCTAATAATAATCCACTTATACTTTCAAGTTTTCCTAATAAAATTAATGCTAGTATTAAAATTAGTAAGCCTATTACAATTACATGCTTTCTTCCATAAACATCTGAAACTTTCCCTGCTATGATTCTTACTAAAACTGAAGCTATCGTAAATGCTATAAAAAATGTTCCTTTATTGACAATCCCTAAATAATCGCTCCAATCTGGTATTAGCGTTAATATAGCACCAAACCCTAAATACGATACAAAAGTAATTATAGCTGGGAATAATGCTTCTCTTGCAATAATGTCTGATTTTGAAATTAAAAGTGAGCTTAATTTAAAAGTTTGTTTAGTAGGTAAGGTCTCTTGCACTTTAAAAACTAATACTATCGATAGTAATGCAATAATAGAAGAGCTATAAAACAATACATTGTAATTTGTTAACAGTTTTATATAGCTTCCTAAAGCTGGTCCTAAAGCCAAGCCTGTGCTAAAACATAAACCTTGAACTCCCATTGCCTCTCCTAACCTATCAGAAGGAATAATATCAGAAACATAAGTCGTAATAGCTGTAGGACTAAATCCTGTAGAAAAACCATGTAACAAGCGTAAAAATAAAAAGCCTGAAACACTGGTTAAAATTGGATAAAACATACCTGTTATTACACAAACCAAAGCCCCTATAATTAAAACAGGCTTTCTACCTATAGTATCTGTTAATTTACCACTAAAAGGTCTTGATAATCCTGCCGTTAAAGTAAATAAGGAAATTATGAGCCCTTTATACTCTGCTCCTCCTAAACCACTTAAATAACTTGGTAGTTCAGGAATTAACATATTATAACTTGCAGAAAAAAATAATGAGCTTAAACAAATTAATAAAAATTGAGTAGTATAAATACGTTGTTGAGTTACTTGTAATACTTTCATAGTTTTTATTTAAAGCTCTTTAAAGATTAATTCTATTTCATTCAGTGAATATTCCCATATAGTTTCAGAACCTTTAGAAATACCTTTTGTTTTATTTATTACCTTTTCTTTAGGTACCATAAACTCTTTCCAAGTACCTCCATTATTAGAAGTATTTTGTAAAATAGGTTCAAAACGATCCATTGCTTTTGCAAATTGTGCCTCTTTGGAAAAGCCCTCTTCAAATTCTAACCATAAACTTATAAATTCTTCTGCTTGATTTTTAGGTAGAATACCAAAAATTCTTTTCGCTGCTTTTAGTTCTTCTTTAGTGTTATTATGCTCCTTTAGAGTATCAAAAATAAAAACATCTCCAGCGTCGATTTCAACTATGTCATGAATCAACACCATTTTTAGGACTTTTAAAATATCTATTTTAGTATTACTGTGTTCTGCTAAGACCATAACCATCATAGCCAAATGCCAACTATGTTCTGCATCATTTTCATTCCTATTACTATTAAATAGTTTAGTTTTTCTCTGAATGTATTTTAACTTGTCTATTTCCTTTATAAACTGGATTTGTTGCAATAAACTATTTTTCATTAGTTACAATTCTATTTTATTATATAATTTTACCTTACAAAGAACTTTAGAATATAAATTTTAAAAAAGGACATTTGTCCCACCCCCTAAAAAATGATTAGAACTGATATTGATTTTTTAGAATATGTTGAAAAAATAAATGAAAGACACCCAGATTTTTTTCAAAAAGAAAAACACTCTCCTAAAAGTATTATTCTACAACAAAATAAAAGATACCATCATTTATATATCATCAAAAAAGGAATTACCAAGTGTTACCTTTCTGATGAAAATGGGAAAGACTTTATTCAAGAGTTTTTAAGCGAAGGAATGGAATTTGGAGAATTGGAAGTTTTTTCAGGAAATTTAAGTTATTGTTCTATTGAAGCTATTAATCATGTGGAGGTATATAAAATATCCTATATACATTACACCGCACTACTTGATAGTGATCCTATTTTTAATAAGCTTGTCATCAGGTCTATGGCTAAGAAAATTGGATATAAAGCTCCAAGGCATTCTTTTCAGCAGTCCTACTCTATTGAAGCTAATCTTATAAAAATTAAAGAATTATGCCCAAACTTTGAAAATATCTTTTCTAAAAACGATATCTCCAATTATTTGGGCATTACACTTCGTAGCCTTAATAGAGCTTTGAAAAATATTTCTTAAACTTTATTCTTCCTCCGGTGGTGGGTGTCCGTGAATTTGCTCATACACTTCATCAAAGTTACTTCGCAAATAACTATTTAATTTTTTACGGTAGTCATCTTGTAACCAATCAATAAAATTATGAGTACTCTTTGATATACACTTTGAATACCTAAAAATTCTATCGTCAATATCTCCTCCCAACATTTTTGCTAATATTAAAGCATCAAAAACATCTTCACTATTTTCAACACACATTTTAGCATGGTGCTCGATTGATTTTTCTAGAACTCTTTTTGAAGACTCTCCTCCTTGAATAGTATCTCTATACACTTTTTTAACATCAAAATATAAATCTTCAGAGTTAGCAAATTCTGCTTTAACATCTGCTGGTAACTCATATTTGAAGTCGCTTTCTATTTCTTCATCAGATAATAAATTATCTAAATAGAAATTCGGTGCTCTAAACATTTTTTGCCAATCTAAATCGGCTCCCCAAGGTCCAAAACGATGGAAGTTATTTCCTAAGTCAATTACATTAAATTCTGATTTCCCTGGTAAAATACGAGAACCACGACCAATCATCTGGTAATATAATGTTAACGATTTCGTTGCTCTATTCAGAATAATTGACTGTACAGAGGGTTCATCAAATCCTGTTGTTAAGATACTTACCGAAGTAATTATAGCATTAGGTGTTTTATGAAACCATTTTAAGATAAAATCACGCTCTTTCTTAGTATTTGTGTTATCTAGGTGTGCAATAGGATACCCTGCTCTTTTAAAAGTATCATACACATGTAGTGATGTATTAATACCATTGTTAAAAATCAAGGTTTTAGTACCTTTTGCTCTTTCTTCATAAGCTTGTAAAAGCTTTGAAAGCATATCTGTGTTCGTATATAAATCTTCTGATGATTTTACGGTATAATCACCATTCGCTCCTACTTCTAATGAAGTTAATCCTACATTATAAGAATAGATATTTGCTTTCGCTAAATATTCATTTTGAATTAAAGATCCAATACTTTCTCCATCAATAAGTTCATCATAATTGTCCTTCATAGGAAGTTTAATGTTTGAACTTAAAGGAGTTGCTGTTACACCTAATATAAAAGACCTATCAAAGAATTTAAATAGCTTAGTAAAAGAGTTATAGTGTGCCTCATCAATAATAACTAAACCAACATCCGAAATATCCAACATATCGTCATTTAAACGATTGTTTAAAGTCTCTACCATAGCCACAAAGCAATCAAACTCATCTTGGTCTTCTAAACTTGCTTTACTGTCTATAATTTTATTTACTACACCAAATTCTTTAAGCATTTTCGCTGTCTGCTTACACAATTCTATTCGGTGCGTCATTATCAATACTTTCTTTTGATAATGTTTTAAGTATTGACGTGTAATTTCAGAGAAAATAACTGTCTTTCCTCCTCCTGTAGGTAGTTGATAAAGTAAATGGTAATTTTCGGGGGCATTCTCAAAACTTTTGAAAATTTTGTGCAATGCTTCTTTTTGATAATCGTATAGATTTTTTCCTTTCTTTGGTTGTGAAGTTGCTGTTTCGTTACTCAAATCTCTATAATTTTGAAATATGCAAAAATACGAGGTATTTAAGGAAATCCCATTAAAAATGGCATCTTTTTTAGATTTTTTTCAAATCAATACGAGCAATATCATAATGAGAAGCATGCGAAATTACTTCTCCATTTTTAACTACCAACAACTGAGGGGATTGATGTAAAACCTGAAATGTATACCCTATCTCATTAGAAACATCTCTATAACTAAGTAAGTCAAGATAATACACTTTAAAATCTTTTAATTCCTCATCAAAACTGTTTACAAAACGTTTAATTACCATACTACTAATTCCACACCTTGTTGAGTGTTTAAAAATAGCAACTGGTTGTTTATTCGATAATTCTTTTATCTCCTTTATTTGCTCTATCGATGTTAATGGAGTCCAGTTAATAAATGACTCTTCTCCTTCTTTATTTTTGTCTTTTCTTCCAAAAATAGTGTTTAATACTCCCATTAAATTCTTATTTTAATAACATTATTACTCTTAATCATCACTATACCAGTCAAAAAGTCATAAAAAACTTATTTTTAAAGACAAAATGTCTCTTATTTATTGAAAAAATCAATTGGTACTGAATTTGACTTTTATAGAGAAAAAAATAAAAACGATATGAATTTTAACAATTATACAATAAAATCACAAGAAACCATACAGCAAGCGCAACAATTAGCGCAAAGTTATGGTAACAACCTTATAGAAAATGAACACATTTTCAAAGCTCTATTTTTAGTCGATGAAAATGTACTTCCTTTCATTTTAAAGAAACTCAATATTAATGTTGATGTTATACAACAAGTATTAGATAAACAATTGGAAAGTTTTTCTAAAGTTACTGGTGCTGATTTAATGCTTTCTCGTGAAGCAAATAAGACATTAAATGAAGCTGCTATTATCGCTAAAAAAATGAACGATGAATACGTTTCTATTGAACACTTAATCTTGGCTATTTTTAAATCTAAAAGCCAAATAGCACAAGTTTTAAAAGATCAAGGTGTTACAGAAAAAAGTTTAAAAGCAGCAATTGAAGAATTACGTAAAGGGAATCGTGTAACATCACAAAGTGCCGAAGATACCTATAACTCTTTAAATAAATATGCTAAAAACTTAAATCAATTAGCACAAGATGGAAAATTGGATCCAGTAATTGGTCGTGATGAAGAAATTAGACGTTTATTACAAATTTTATCACGTAGAACCAAAAACAATCCTATTTTAGTTGGTGAACCCGGTACAGGTAAAACAGCTATTGCTGAAGGATTAGCACATCGAATTATTCGTGGAGATGTTCCTGAGAACTTAAAGGAAAAACAAATTTTCTCTCTAGATATGGGAGCATTGATTGCCGGAGCTAAATATAAAGGTGAATTTGAAGAGCGTTTAAAATCTGTAGTAAAAGAAGTTACAAAGTCTGAAGGAGACATTGTCTTATTTATTGATGAAATCCACACTCTAGTAGGTGCTGGAGGTGGTCAAGGTGCAATGGATGCTGCGAATATTTTAAAACCTGCCTTAGCACGTGGAGAATTGAGAGCTATTGGAGCTACGACTTTGGACGAATACCAAAAATATTTTGAAAAGGATAAAGCTTTAGAACGCCGTTTTCAAAGAGTAATGGTAGATGAGCCAGATACAGAAAGTGCTATTTCTATTTTACGTGGTATTAAAGACAAATACGAAACACATCATAAAGTTCGCATAAAAGACGAAGCTATTATTGGAGCTGTAGAATTATCACAACGTTATATTACTAATCGTTTTTTACCTGATAAAGCGATTGACTTAATGGATGAAGCTGCTTCTAAATTACGTATGGAAATCAATTCTAAACCAGAAGAATTAGATGTGTTAGATCGTAAAATAATGCAGTTGGAAATTGAAATTGAAGCGATTAAACGTGAAAATGATGAAACTAAATTAAAATCCTTAAATGCTGATTTAGCTAATTTAAAGGAAGAGCGTAATGAAATCAATGCAAAATGGCAATCTGAAAAAAGTGTTGTAGACGCCATTCAGAACTTAAAAACTGATATAGAAAACTACAAACATGAGGCTGAAAAAGCTGAACGTAATGGAGATTATGGTAAAGTAGCTGAATTACGTTATGGTAAAATTAAAGATGCACAAGAAGAGCTAGATAAACAACAAGAAATTTTAGCAAACCAACAAGAAACTTCTTTAATTAAAGAAGAAGTTACGTATGATGATATTGCTGAAGTTGTAGCTAAATGGACCGGAGTTCCTGTTACTAAAATGTTACAGTCAGAGCGTGAAAAGCTATTACTATTAGAAGACGAATTACACAAACGTGTTGTTGGTCAAGAAGAAGCAATAGAAGCTGTTTCTGATGCGGTTCGCCGTTCAAGATCTGGTTTACAAAATCCTAACAAGCCTATCGGTTCTTTCTTATTCTTAGGAACAACAGGGGTTGGTAAAACAGAATTAGCTAAAGCTCTTGCTGAATATTTATTTGATGACGAAAATGCCATGACTCGTATTGATATGAGTGAATACCAAGAACGTCATTCTGTAAGTAGATTGGTAGGTGCACCTCCTGGATATGTTGGTTATGATGAAGGTGGACAGTTAACGGAAGCCGTTAGAAGAAAACCATATTCAGTAGTGTTATTAGACGAGATCGAAAAAGCGCATCCTGACACTTTTAACATCTTACTACAAGTGTTAGATGAAGGTAGATTAACCGATAATAAAGGACGTGTCGCTGATTTTAAAAACACTATTATTATCATGACTTCTAATATGGGAAGCCATATTATTCAAGAGAAGTTTGATAATATGAAGGGAGACATCTATACAACTATGGATTTAGCAAAAACAGAAGTTTTAGGTTTATTAAAACAATCTGTAAGACCTGAGTTCTTGAATAGGATTGACGATATTATTATGTTTACTCCATTATCAGAAGATAATATTAAAGAAATTGTAAAATTACAATTGAATAGTGTTAAAAAGATGATTGCGCAACAAAACATAACTTTTGATGCTACCGATGAAGCAATTGCTTACTTGGCAATAAAAGGCTATCAACCAGAATTTGGTGCGCGCCCTGTAAAACGTGTAATCCAAAAAGAGGTTTTAAATCAATTATCTAAAGAAATTTTATCAGGAAGAATAACTACTGATAGTATTATCTTATTAGACGCTTTTGATGATAAACTAGTATTCAGAAACCAATCCGATTTAGTTGAAAACTAATAATAAATAAACAACTGTAAATCAACATATAGAGTGACATTTTTTCATTTTTTTTAGTGAAAAAATGTCACTTTTTTCAATTGGTATTTTTTTTGAACGATAGTTATTAAAGATTAATGTTTAACCAAAAAATGTAAAGTTATGTTATTAAAAAACACTGATTTTCCAGTTTTTCCAAACGTCTTTAATGATTTTTTTAGAGACTGGTCAACTTCAAATTTCTCAGACACAAACACTACATTACCAGCTGTAAACATTAAAGAAAATGAAAATGAGTTTACAGTTGATGTAGCTGCTCCTGGAATGAATAAGGAAGATTTTCAAGTAAATCTTGAAAATGATATTTTAACCATTTCATCAGAAAAAAAAGAGAATAAAGAGGACACAAACGATAACTATACACGAAAAGAATATAGTTATATGTCGTTTAAAAGAAGTTTTACGCTACCAAAAGGTATTGTTGATAGTGAAAAAATTAAAGCTACCTATAAAAACGGTGAGCTAAAGATTAACATCCCAAAATTAGAAGCAGCAAAACCTAAGCCTGCTAAACTAATTACGGTTGAATAATTTAAGTCTATAATTACTTATTTTAATTTACAAAAAACAAAAAACCGAGTATTCTTACAGGAATACTCGGTTTTTATATAACCTTCAATCAATAAAGCGACTAAAAAGTATTTACTTGTACATCTTCTAAAACGATTTCAGATAATTTTTTCAGCTTACCTTCTTTATATAAGTTGTCAATCGTGTAAAAATCTATGTCCTTATCCAGAGGCTTATAATTATTATAATTTACAAAACGAATTCCTTTAACAACTTTTTCTTCTTTTACGTCTCTAAAACGTACTCCTCCTCCATTTGTATGGTACTTATACGCTAAATAATCTAACTGAAAACTATCTTTAGCAAACCAATAAATGAAAACATCGTCAAAATCTTCACCTCCGCCCTCTTCTGTAAAGGTTACTCTAACTTTATAGTACTCTTTTCCTTTAATTATAACTGGTTCTAATAACTTTTTTTGAACCGCTTTATCATTTAATCCTAAAGGTAATACTGAAAAATAATGAACAGAGTTTACCGAATTACTATAACGATTTTTATCTTTTTCAGATAACTCTACTAAGCTATCATTTACAAAACGCTTAAAATTATCGTTTGATAGTATGTCTTTTGTATTTACTGAATCATTTTTTATAACTCTTACTAGTTCAAATGTTCCATTTTTTCTGGTTGCTTCATAGCTATTTTTTCTGAAGTTGAAAGAAATTGTAGCATTTTCTATTTCATTCAATTTAGAATACTCTATTGATTTATCTATTATTTCTTGAGCAGTAAACTTTGGTTTACATGAAACAACTAATAAAAGTAGTGAAATGTATAAAAATCGCATAAATTTTGGTTTGTGTTCATCTCTAATTTAGCGTACAAATTTAGGAGTATTCATTAATTTAAATTGTTAAGTTTAACACAAAAAAATAGAGCTACAAAAATGTAGCTCTATAAAGGGGATTATAATTTTATTGGTTAAAACCTTATACCTACACCAAAACCAATAAGTAAAGGGTTAATATCAACTTCAGCTGGTACGGTTGCTATACCTGCATTTACAGATACATCCGTACTTAACCCAACGTACTTAGCGTCTACATTTAAAAACCAAGTATCATCTAGGTCATAATCAAACCCTAATTGAAGAGCATATCCAAAACTATTTTCATAATCTACATCTACCACAGCTCCTGGGTCAGCATTGTAAAAAATAGTATAATTGACACCTGCTCCAACATAAGGTTTAAAATCGCTTATATTAAAGTGATATTGTAAAGTTAGTGTTGGAGGTAATAACCAAACATCTCCTAAATTAACGTTTCCTAACGCTGTATTTATCGCCTTTACATCATGATTTGTTGTACCTAAAATTAATTCAGCTGCGATATTTTCAGTAAAATAGTAAGTAAAGTCTAATTCTGGAATAAAATTTTTACCTATTTCAACATCTCCTCCAATAGTACCAATTGTTGCAGATTCATTTGGTAAAACACTCACCCATCTAAAACGTGCTTGCCATTTTTTAAAATCATTTGTCTTAGTAGTTTCTTGAGCATTTACATTACTAAAAAACAATGTTCCTAATACAATACTTAATATAATTTTTTTCATGATTATAAGTTTAAATTTTAGGCAAAATTACACTCCACTCTTCCCTAAAAACATGACTTAAATCATAGCTTAATAATTTTATTTAACAACTTAAAATTATAGTTATATTTGTTGTTCTATTTATGCAAAAAAAGATTAACATACAGAATAAAAAAGCTCGTTTTGAATACGAGATACTTGATAAATACACAGCAGGAATTCAACTTACTGGTACAGAAATTAAGTCCATACGACAAAGTAAAGCTCGAATTACTGAAAGCTTTTGTGAATTTAACGAAAAGGGAGAACTTTTTGTGGTAAACATGTATATTGAAGAATATGCTTTCGGACATCACTATAACCACAAACCTAAAAGTGAACGTCGTTTATTATTAAATAAGCGTGAGTTAAAAAAACTTGAGAAAGAAGTTGAAGCTAAAGGAAGTACAATTGTTCCGTTACGCTTGTTTATAAACGAAAACGGTTGGGCTAAATTAGACATTGCTTTAGCTAAAGGAAAGAAAACTCATGATAAAAGACAAAACATTAAAGATCGTGATAACAAACGTGATTTAGCCAGAATTAAAAAGGCTTATAATTAATGAATGATACTTTTTTAAATATCATTCAATGGAAGAAAATTATATACTTTATTTTTATCTTATTCTTATTTAAGTTTTCTTTTTTACATGGTTATGGCTTTAAAACAACTCTTTCTTTTCTTGATTTAGGTTTATTATCTATTTCAAGTGCTTTTTTACTAGCCTCTGGTTACTTAACCAGTTTTTTCTTTAGAAATACACAAAAAAAAACTAAACTTCCTTTACAAAAAGTAAAAAAACTATCTATTTACTTAACAATAGTTGGAATTCTAGTAGGTTTATTCTTATCTATAAAAGTAAATAAAGCTTGGTACGGGCTTATATTTATAATCTGTCCTATTATTGTCTACCTGTATTCAAAAAACAATGTTCAAAAAACTTTTTTTAGCAATATTGTTACATCATTCCTAAAACCTTTTGCGTTACTAACACTTTGGTGGTTTGATTTCCCTCTTAATTTATCTATTGAGCAGTGGGAATTGTTTTACAACCTTCAATTAATTACCATAGGCTATGTAATTATTTCTTTCTTAAGTAATATAGTAATGGAAATTATTATTGATATTATTAACGTAAACCAAGACAATCTAAACAAACAAAACACCTTACCAGTTTTATTAGGAAGAAAAAGAGCAAAAGACATAGCTTTAATGCTCTCAATTATAGGCTGCCTATTTGTTTTTGCTATAGCAGTCGCTTTTATCAAAAATAAATTTATCTTTTCAACTATTATGCTACTAGGAACCATTCCTGAGCTACATTTTATATATAGATTAATGTTAGCTTCAGAAGCTAAAGACTATCAAAACTTACGTAAAATTAGTTATGTAAACTTCTTTTTAGCTCTTTTAAGTGTTCCTACCATAGCTTATTATATTAAATATGTTATCAACTAAACTATCAAAATACTCCATTATTCTTGCTTCAAACTCTCCTAGAAGACAAGAACTTATAAAAAGCTTAGATATTCCTTTTACCATTAAAACCAAAGAGGTAGAAGAGATTTATCCTCAGGAATTACATCAAACAGAAATAACTGATTTTTTGGCTGACTTAAAAGCTACTCCTTTCAAAAAAGAATTAAAAGAGAATGAGTTATTAATAACATCAGACACCATAGTATGGATAAATAATAAAGCTTTAGGAAAGCCTAAAAATTATGAAGAGGCATTTCAAATGCTCAAAAAACTATCAAATACCACACATGAAGTTATTACCTCTATATGTATTACCAACAAATTATTTCAAAAAACGGTAAATGATACCACTATTGTTAGTTTTAGAGAGCTTTTAGATGATGAGATTGATTATTACATAAAAACTTACAAGCCTTTTGATAAAGCTGGAGCTTATGGTATACAAGAATGGATAGGTAAAATAGGAATAACTAAAATTGAAGGAAGTTATTTTAATGTTATGGGATTCCCTATTCATAAACTTTACAAAGAATTATCAAAATTGTAGCTTTACATCTATATAAAAGATTATTTTTGACGCGTATTTACACAACACAAACTGATGAAAAAATATACTTACACAGAAAAAAAAGATACCCGATCTGGGTTTGGTGATGGTTTAACAGAGTTAGGACAAAAAAATCCAAATGTTGTAGCTCTATGTGCAGATTTAACAGGTTCATTAAAAATGAATGAATTCGCTAAAAATCACCCTGAGCGTTTTTATCAAGTAGGAATTGCTGAAGCAAATATGATAGGAATTGCGGCTGGATTAACTATTGGAGGGAAAATCCCTTTTACAGGTACATTCGCTAACTTTTCAACTGGTAGAGTTTATGACCAAATTCGTCAATCAGTTGCTTATTCTGATAAGAACGTAAAAATATGCGCTTCTCACGCAGGATTAACTTTAGGAGAAGATGGAGCAACACATCAGATATTAGAAGATATTGGGCTAATGAAAATGCTACCTGGCATGACAGTTATTAACACCTGTGATTATAGTCAAACCAAAGCAGCTACCTTAGCTATTGCTGAACATGAAGGACCTGTATACTTACGTTTTGGTAGACCAAGTGTTCCTGTTTTTATGACAGACCAACCTTTTGAAATAGGAAAAGCTATTCAGCTTACTGAAGGTAATGATGTTACTATTATTGCTACAGGTCATTTGGTTTGGGAAGCTTTACAAGCAGCTGAGCAACTAGAAGGAAAAGGTATTTCTGCTGAAGTAATAAACATTCATACAATTAAGCCATTAGATGAAGAAGCTATTTTAAAATCTGTTGCTAAAACAGGATGTGTAGTTACAGCTGAAGAGCATAATAAGTATGGAGGTTTAGGAGAGAGTGTTGCTCGTTGTTTAGCAACTAACGCTCCTGCTCCACAGGAATTTGTTGCTGTAAATGATAGTTTTGGAGAATCTGCTACTCCTGCTGAGTTAATGAAAAAATATGGTTTAAATGATGAAGCCATTGTAAAAGCAGTTGAAAAAGTTATTTCTAGAAAATAAAAACATAAGATATTAAACAATAAATACATCACTTTTTAGGTTTAAAGTGATGTATTTTTTTATAATAAATTTAAGTATAACCCCAATTATTAATAAATAAATTAAACTAAAATGAAAAAAGTAATTTTAATGGTTTTCCTTTTCTTAGGAGGAGTTCAACTAGCTCAAAGTCAAATCCAAGGAGGTATAAAAGGAGGTATTAACTATAATTCAGACTCTTTTGCTGATGTAAAAGATGATGTTTTTAATGGAGCAAAAAGTAAAACAGGTTTTCATGCTGGAGCATGGTTACGTATAAAACTACCTGCTACTGGTTTATATATTCGTCCAGAATTAGTATATACTCAACTAAGCAATGAAGTTTCTTATGAGCCTGCTGGTTTTACAGCTAAAACTACCACTTATGAGATTCAAAAAATAGATATACCTGTTTTATTAGGGTTTAACTTTTTGAAAGTAGGACATGTCTTTACAGGACCTTCTTTTCAATATATTCTAGATTCTGATTTTAATATTGAAGATCTTAAACAAGTGGATTCTGATGGTTTTTCTGTTGGCTTACAGTTAGGAGCTGGTGTTGAGCTTGGTAAATTAGGATTAGATATACGTTGGGAAAGAGCTTTGTCTGATACAGAAGCTGAGTTTGTAGACTCTAACGTAGGGAATGTAAATTTTGATACTCGTGTGAATCAAATTATTGTAGGTTTATCATACAGGTTATAAAGCTTCTTTAAATTCTAAACATAAAAAAGCCGAAGTTTAAAACTTCGGCTTTTTTTATACTTTTTTTTATACCTAAAAAATATCTCTATTTAAATAATCAGGTACATTAGGTTTATTTGGATCACTAAAGTCATTTGCTGGATTTCCATCTCCATTTTTGTCCTCATCTTTTGATAAAACACCATCACCATCATCGTCTGTATCTAAATAATTAGGTACACCATCTTTATCTGTATCATCATTTCTAGGATTACCATCACCATCAGGGTCTTCATCAATTGAAGCAATTCCATCTTGATCATCATCTGTGCCAGGAACTAAATCCCATAACTCAATGTAGAACAATAAAATTGAATTAGGAGGTATTGATGTTCTACTTACATTGGCATAAGCCAAACCAGAAGGTATAAACAAAATCCCTTTTCCTCCATCTTCATATTTAATTGGTCCATCATTGGTTACATTATTTCCTCCCTTAAAGTGAATAAAACTATATGTCCAACCTTTAATTACTCTATTTAGAGAAAACCAAGCTGTATTTTTATCAAAATCAGGACTTAAACTATCTCTTCTAACTATTCTTTGTCCTCTATATTTAGCATATACTGAATCCATTACTGTTGGAAAACCTTTGTCAACATCTGGAGTACCAACCGTATTTACATAATAATAAAGTTTATAATTAATATCATTTTCAGTTACTTCTTTAGTCACTAAATTTTCATCATCAAATAATGATGTTTCGCCATTAGTAATTGGTTTAACCGAATCTAACGTTTCATTATAATAGTTGTTCTTCAAAAATACTACCAATGAATCATTATCAATTATAGCTTGAGCTTCATGGTCAAAATTATCTACTCTTGAATTACTATCACTTCCACATGCATATAAAAGAGTACCTACTATAGCAGTATAAACTAGATGTTTAAATTTTATCATTTAATTCTGAAATTTTAACGCGCAATTTACCATTTTTATACCTTTGTAAAAAACGAAACGATAAAAATTAACTTTTTATATGAGAATTGACAAATATTTGTGGTGTATTCGCTTATTTAAAACTCGTAGTATAGCCACAGAAGCTTGTAAAAAAGGGCATATTAAAATAAATGACACCAATTTAAAACCTTCAAAAGAAATATTTGGAAACGAAGAAATTACTATCCGAAAAAATCAAATTAACTATAAGATAAAAGTACTAGACATCCCTCCTAACCGTGTTGGGGCTAAATTGGTTGATTTATACAGAAAAGATTTAACACCTAAAGAAGAGTTTGAAAAAACTGAGTTGTTAAAATACGCAAAGGACTATTATCGTAAAAAAGGAACTGGACGTCCTACCAAAAAAGATCGACGTGATATTGATGATTATTATGACGATTCTAATAAAAATGATGTTAATTTGTAATCCTGAACAAAGTTAAAACTAACGAAATAAAATGACTGACACGAACAATATCATCTTAAACAATACTCAAGTTGAACAAAAAATTCGTCGAATTGCCTTTCAAATCTATGAAAGTAATAGTAATGAAACAGAAGTTATTATTGCTGGTATTGCTGATAATGGATATTTTTTAGCAGAAAAAATTTCAAATGTATTAAGTGAAATTTCTCCTATAAAAGTAGTTTTATGCAAAGTTTTTATCAATAAGAAAAATCCTATTAGTCCAATTACTACTTCTATTAATAGTGAAGGATACCAAAATAAAGCGTTAGTTTTAGTAGATGATGTTTTAAACTCAGGAACTACTTTAATATATGGCGTAAAGCATTTCTTAGAAGTTCCCTTAAAACGATTCAAAACTGCTGTTTTAGTAAATAGAAATCATAAAAAATATCCTGTAAAAGCTGATTTTAAAGGAATTTCTCTATCAACTTCCATAAAAGAACACGTAGTCGTAGAGTTTAAAACTAACGAAACAATTGCTTACTTAACTTAATAAAGATAATAAGTCTTCCACTGTTTCATCTCTATTTTTATTATCAACTTTATAACTAGATTGGTTATAGTAATAACTTCTTTCAAATAAATGTTTAGCAACAAACTCTGCTAACTCCTCTTTATTTAAACGAGCTACTAATGGACGTTTGCTTTTTTCGTTCGTTAACCTATCTACAATTGTATTTATACTTGTTTTTAAATAAACAGACTTCGCATCATTAAAACTTGATAGTACATCCATATTTCCTGCATAACATGGTGTACCACCTCCTAAAGACAAAATAAAATCTTCTTGTTTTTCTAAAAGTTCTTTTAAATAAATGTGTTCTTGCTTCCTGAAATAGATCTCTCCTTTCGTCTCAAAGATCTCAGAAATCGTTTTTTCTTCCTTTTTCTCTATATAATCATCTAAATCGATAAATGGAATTTGCATCTTTTCGGCTAAAATTCGTCCAATTGTCGATTTTCCGCTAGCCATATATCCTAATAATACAATTTTCATAAACTAGTAATTAAGCAGTTACAAATATGAGTAAAAAATATTATAAAAAAGCTTTTTTGATTTAAAGAACAGTTGTATATTTGCAACCGCTTTCACAAAGAAGCAATGACCGGGTAGCTCAGTTGGTAGAGCATCTCCCTTTTAAGGAGAGGGTCCTGGGTTCGAGCCCCAGCCCGGTCACTAAAAGTTAAGCTTTTTAAAGCTTAACTTTTTTTATTTATGCACGTATGGCGGAATTGGTAGACGCGCAGGCTTGAGGGGCTTGTTTCCAACGGAAGTGCAGGTTCGACTCCTGTTACGTGCACAATAAAAAAGCACAGTACGTTAATGTACTGTGCTTTTTTTATTTCTGTAGAATTCAAAATACCATAAGAACCCTATTCAAATAATAAAAATCTTATGCAAATAAGACAAGGAGACTATATAGTCTCCTTGCATTAAATTTATCTAGTTAATTATTTAGTTTAAAATATATGTGTTATAATCTAAATAACAGGTATCTCCTTGAACTATGGTTCTTACTCCATTCCATGTTTGATTATGAAAACCATCTCCTACTGCATAATTATCTACATACGGATTATGTCTTGTATAATCTTCCCATTTCTTTGAACTAAGATTATACTCATATTCATTATAAGCCTTTACTCCATCTCTATAAACATAACATCCAGAATCACATTCACCTACTACAGAAACTATTCTAAAGCGCTCACCTGCTTTAGCTTTTACCATAAAGTCAATTACTTTTCCATCAGCTACACTTCTTTTTTGACCAAATTTATAATAGTCTAAACCTACATGATCTTCAATTCCGTATCCCCAATAAATTTTCTTTCCTGCTAAATACCAAGATCCTAATTCTTGATCATACTTTTCTACATAAAATCTACCAAAAAGTTCTCCTCCACTAGTTCCATGATCACTTCCATATAATGCTACATCAGTTGGATCTACTCTTATTTTATCATAATATACTAAATCACATTCTTTGATAGTATACTCTAAATTTGAGCTTACTTTAAAAGGCCTATTATCATAGGTATAATTCACTTTATATGAGATAGGGTATCCTGGATTATCAACTGATACCTCTGCTCCTTCTTTTAGAAAATCAACAACTCTATCTAAATTATTAGCCATAGCAGCTAAAGATGATGCTATTCCAGAAGTAGCGTTTCCTCCCAATTGCTTTACTTTAACAGTAGATTCACTAAAAATTGACTTATACCTAGCTTCTAATTCTGCATTTACTTCTGTTCCTACTGATTTATAAGCAAAATTCAGTGCTGCTTCAACTTCTTTAGCACTACTACTAGATTCGTAAATTAACGTATATAGTTTACCATAAGTTACTGATTCTATATATGAAGATGGATTTTGTTTATCTTCACTTACCTCTAAATAATCAGTAACATACGGTTTTAACCTATCCGGAGAAACATTATTACTAAGCCAACCATTGTTTCCAATAATTCCTTCTTTAGGAGATACTGAAGCTGTAAAAAAACGTTGTTTCAAAGTAACTGCATATCTAGTTTTCTGAGTAGAGAAATCTAACCCAAAACTACCTGACACATTTACACTAGGTCCAGAGTACCCTGCATTTAAAGATAGTTGAAATTGTTTTTCATCATGAATTCTTTGAATACTAATATCAAAACTAGCAGGAAAGTTAGCCTCACTCTTATAATAAGCATTTAAAATAGCGTTTAAATTGTCCTGCACTTTTCCTGGTGTTGGTTCTTCAATTATTCTTGAAGTGGAAGCAGATGTTCCTGATAGTACATTAACTCTTACTTCAACAGGGTTCCTGTCTTCTCCAAAAATAGGTATAGACACTGGGGCTCCTTCTTGTATAGATCTCGCAGCTACCAAATTACCAGGCCATAATAAAGAGCTATTGGCGTCTAGAATAAAGAAATCTGAATCTGTTTGAGTAAATGATACTTCTTTATCTACACAGTTTTCTTCAACAGCTACTCCTTTAGCTCTGAAGGAAGTGTTATCATGTAGTTCTTTGATATTTAAATTATGAATACCATCTGGCTTATCTGATGTTATAAATTGAGCTATTTGCTCTGTGCTAAAATTTATTTCGGAATTATGTAATAAATCGTCTTTTTGACATGAAATAATTGAAAAAAGGGTTAATCCAAGTATTTTTAGATTTTTCATTATTTATTTTTTAATTTAACATTGTACTAATTATGACCTCGAGGAGTAATTAAACATCCTTAAATATATTTTCCCTACTTTTTTATCTGTTTTTTTTAATTTTAATCATTATAAAATATTATATTATTACGTTTTTTATAAATAATACTCCTTTAATGTAAGTAATAAGTAATTTCACATATTATTAACGAGTACAAAGCCTATTATTCTTATTTTCGCCCTATGCAAAAACAATTATTATTCTTAGTAGCAATAGTATTTAGTCTGTCTATTCAAGCACAAGACAAATTAAAAGGACAAATAATAGACTCCGAATCTAAAAAACCTTTAAGTGCAGCTCATATTTTAAACCTTAATAGTGTAGTTGGTACCATTACCAATGAAAATGGACTCTTTGATCTTGTGGCTCAAGCAAACGATACTGTGTTAGTTTCTTATCTAGGCTATGCCTCTATTAAGTTAAAAGTTACTAACGACCTTTTAAAAGGTAATGAAGTTGTTATATCTTTAGAAGAAAAGCCTGAAGAGGTAAAAGAAGTGGTGATTAAATCAACTAAACTAATAGGTGTCTTAGAAGTGGATATAAAACAAGTTCCAAAAGATCGTTTTACAAGAATACATATTAACGGATTACCACAAACATATGAAGTTGGAAGACCTCAAAAAATTTCCTCTCCTATTGCTAAGCTGTTAAACCCTGTTGATTTAGTATATAATCTATTTGGCAAAAAGCCTAAACAACTTAAAAAGCTAAAAAAACTAAAAAAGGAAGACAATTTACGTAAAATGTTAGCAGGTAAATTTGATCGAGAAGTTATGATGGAATATCTTGAAATGGATAGAGCTGAGTTAAACAAACTTCTATCAGACTGTAACTACTCTGAATATTTTATAAAAAAAGCTAGTGACTTGCAATTAATAGAAGCTGTTTTAAACTGCTACGAAAATTATAAAACCGGAAAAAAAGGTAAAATAGAAAGAAACAGAATACCTGATCAGAAATAAATAAAAGCAGCAAAATTTTGCTGCTTTTTTTATACCCATATTTCATCCAAAAGAACTAAATTTACACCTTTCAAAAACACACACAAACACAACTAATAATGATTCATTTCTTTGGAAACGTAAACAGCAAGGTTTTTGCCGTTCAAACAACAGAAGAATTAACATCTGAAACAATTTCGAAATTAACTTGGTTATTTGGCAACCAACCGAAAATAAATGCGGCGTCTCTTGACGCCTTTTTTGTTGGGCCTAGAGCTGCAATGATTACTCCATGGAGTACCAATGCTGTTGAAATAACACAAAACATGGGAATTTCTGGAATTATCCGAATAGAAGAGTTTGAAGCAGTAGCTGATGATTTTTCTGATTTTGATCCGATGATTTCTCAAAAATTTAATGGTTTACATCAAAACACGTTTACCATTGATATTCAACCAGAACCAATTTTAGAAATTGATGATATTGCCGCTTATAATGAGCAAGAAGGTTTGGCTTTAAATGATGAAGAAATTACTTATTTAGAAGAAGTTGCTACTAAAATTGGGAGAAAACTAACAGATTCTGAAGTATTTGGATTCTCTCAAGTAAATTCAGAACACTGTCGTCATAAAATTTTTAACGGAACTTTTGTTATAGATGGTGAAGAAATGCCAACTTCTTTATTCAAATTAATTAAAGAAACATCTAAACAAAATCCTAACGATATTGTTTCTGCCTATAAAGACAATGTAGCTTTTATTAAGGGACCAAAAGTAGAACAGTTTGCTCCGAAAAGTGCTGACAAACCAGATTTTTACGAAACGAAAGAATTTGAATCAGTTATTTCTTTAAAAGCTGAAACACATAACTTCCCTACTACTGTTGAACCGTTTAACGGTGCTGCTACAGGGTCAGGTGGTGAAATTCGTGATAGATTAGCTGGAGGAAAAGGATCGTTACCGTTAGCAGGTACTGCTGTTTATATGACTTCTTATTCTCGTTTAGAAGAGAAACGTCCTTGGGAAAAAGGAATGGATGAACGTAAATGGTTATACCAAACTCCTATGGACATTTTAATCAAAGCTTCCAATGGAGCTTCTGATTTTGGTAATAAATTCGGACAGCCATTAATCTGTGGTTCAGTATTAACTTTTGAACATGAAGAAGATGCTCGCAAACTTGGTTTCGATAAAGTTATTATGCAAGCTGGTGGTATTGGATATGGTAAAAAAGAACAAGCGTTAAAAGATACTCCACAAGAAGGAGATAAAATAGTAATCTTAGGTGGTGAAAACTACCGTATTGGTATGGGAGGAGCTGCGGTTTCTTCTGCTGATACAGGAGAGTTTTCTTCAGGAATTGAATTAAACGCAATTCAACGTTCAAACCCTGAAATGCAAAAACGTGCTGCAAATGCAGTTCGTGGTATGGTAGAAAGTGATGAGAACTTTATTGTTTCTATTCACGATCATGGAGCTGGTGGGCACTTAAACTGTTTATCAGAATTAGTGGAAGACACTGGTGGAAAAATTGATTTAGATAAATTACCTGTAGGTGATCCTACTCTATCTGATAAAGAGATCATTGGAAATGAGTCGCAAGAGCGTATGGGGTTAGTAATTGCTGAAGAGCATATCGACACCCTTAATAAGATTGCTGATCGTGAACGTTCTCCAATGTACACAGTAGGTGATGTTACTGGTGACCACCGTTTTACTTTTGAATCTAGAACCAATGGTAACAAGCCAATGGATTTAGCTTTAGAAGATATGTTTGGTAGTTCTCCGAAAACAATTATGACTGATAAAACAGTAGAACGTAATTATGCTGATGTTGAGTATTCTAAAGAAAACTTTACTCTATATTTAGAGCAAGTTTTACAATTGGAAGCTGTTGCCTGTAAAGATTGGTTGACTAATAAAGTTGACCGTTGTGTTGGTGGAAAAGTAGCAAAACAACAATGTGTTGGTTCATTACAAATTCCATTAAATAATGTCGGTGTAATGGCATTAGATTATAAAGGTAAAGAAGGAATTGCTACTACAATTGGACACTCTCCTGTTTCTGGGTTGATTGATCCTGAAGCTGGAAGTAAAAACTCAATCGCTGAAGCTTTAACAAATATAGTATGGGCTCCTTTAAAAGATGGTTTACAATCGGTTTCATTATCAGCAAACTGGATGTGGCCTTGTAAAAATGAAGGTGAAGATGCTCGTTTATACAAAGCAGTAAAAGCTATTTCTGATTTTTCTATTGATTTAGGAATCAACGTTCCAACAGGAAAAGATTCTTTATCAATGAAACAGAAGTATCCTAATGAAGAAGTAATTTCTCCAGGAACGGTAGTTATTTCTGCTGCTGCTAACTGTAACGATATTACTAAAGTAATAGAACCTGTTTTACAACCAAACAAAGGAGACATCTATTATATCAACTTATCACAAGATGATTTTAAATTAGGAGGAAGCTCGTTTGCACAAATAGTAAACAAATTAGGTAACTCTGCTCCTACTATTACTAATAATGAGTTCTTTAAATCGGCATTTAATGTTTTACAAAATTTAATTAAAGAAGGAAAAATCGTTGCTGGTCACGATGTTGCATCTGGAGGATTGATTACTACCCTATTAGAATTGTGCTTTGCGAATGTAAATGTAGGTGCCAATTTAGATTTATCTGCTTTAAATGAAGCTGATAGTATCAAATTGTTATTTGCTGAAAACTCAGGAATTGTTTTCCAAGCAGCTGATACTTCTGTAGAACAAACTTTAACTGATAATAATGTTGAATTCTTTAAAATTGGTTCGGTAACTGAGTCTGATCGATTAAATATTAAGAATGGATCTGATATTTTTGCTTTATCAATTGCTGAATTAAGAGATACTTGGTATAGAACTTCATATTTATTAGATCAAAAGCAAACGGCTAATGGTTTAGCTAAAGATCGTTTTGATAATTATAAAAACCAACCATTAAAATATACATTCCCAACTCATTTCACAGGTAAACTTGCAGATACTGTTGGTACTGTAACTAACAGACCAAAAGCTGCTATCATTCGTGAAAAGGGGTCTAACTCAGAACGTGAAATGGCAAATGCTATGTATTTAGCTGGTTTTGATGTGAAGGATGTTCACATGACAGATTTAATTTCTGGTCGTGAAACTTTAGAAGACATTCAATTTATTGGAGCTGTTGGAGGTTTTTCTAATTCAGATGTTTTAGGTTCTGCAAAAGGATGGGCTGGAGCATTTTTATATAATGAAAAAGCTAACACTGCTTTGAAAAACTTCTTCAAAAGAGAAGATACTCTTTCTGTTGGTATTTGTAACGGATGTCAGTTGTTTATGGAATTGGAATTAATTAATCCAGAGCATAACGAACATGGTAAGATGCTTCACAATGAGTCTAAAAAACATGAGAGTTCGTTTACATCTGTAAAAGTTCAAGAGAATAATTCAGTGATGTTATCTAGTTTGGCAGGAACTGAATTAGGAGTTTGGATTTCACATGGAGAAGGAAAATTCAATTTACCAGAAACTGAAGACAATTATAACATTGTTGCTAAATATGGGTATGAAGGATATCCTAACAACCCAAATGGTTCAGATTATAACACTGCAATGATGTGTGATAAAACTGGTCGTCATTTAGTAACAATGCCACATATTGAACGTTCTACTTTCCAATGGAACTGGGCTAATTATCCACAAGACAGACAAGATGAAGTTTCTCCTTGGTTAGAAGCTTTTGTTAATGCAAGAAAATGGATAGAGAATAAAAAATAAGTAGAATACTATATTCTCAACTGCAAAAAAGCACTCTGTAAACAGGGTGCTTTCTTTTTTTTACAAAAGTAAACTTAAAATCTTGAATTTTACATTTGTTAACAATAGATTACCCGTTACAATTGTAATAATCTCTAATACTGCTTCAATTCTAAAAGGGTTATACGTTTATAAAAGCATTCTAAGACTATTTAATTCAACTTATAGCCAATTTAAAGTGTGTTTATAAGTATTATATAGTTTGTACCCTGATTCATAAGTATATAAGCTAAAAACAGCTTAAGTATCATTAATATTTATATTAAAGCTATTGATTTGATGTTTAAGTCAACTAAATAAGGGAAATAGTTATTTAAGTATAGCTTATTTATTAAAAAAGAGTAGTTTTTACATTTATAAACTCAAGAAAGTAACTATATAAAAAGTTACAAGTGTAAATACTAATTTTTACTACAACAATAAACTTTCTTTATACTAAATATGTAATTTATTGTTTTACAGCTATTTAAGTGGGTTTTATTAAAGTATTTAATGGTTGTGTTTTAAAGAGTTTTGAAAAAATATTAAATTTTACTTGTTTACAATTATAAAACAACCTATATTTACAACTGTAAACAACCCCTAATGTTTACATAAGTAAACAAATGATAGAAAGACTAAAACAGATATTAGATTATTACAATTTATCGGCGTCGAATTTTGCAGATAAAATTGATGTTCCAAGATCTAGCATTTCTCACCTATTATCAGGAAGAAATAAACCGAGCTTAGATTTTATTATAAAAGTTGAAACGGCTTTTGATGAAGTTGACCTAAATTGGTTAGTATATGGTAAAGGTAGTTTTCCTCCTAATACACAAAACCAAGAGAAAGAGATTAAAATAGAGAAAAATGAGGCTCCTTCTCTGTTCACTGAAAATACAGTATTTGACCAAGAACCCGAAAAAAAATCAAATACGCAATTCTCAGAGAGCCATTCAAAACCAAAAGAATCAGAAGCTTTTAGAGAAATTAAAAATATTTTAGTTCTATACGATGATGGAACCTTTGAAGATTACAAAAAAAGATGATACTATAAATGATTCCCTAAAAAATCCCCAAAGAATTTAATGAGTTGTGAAATTCAAATAACCCCTCAGTATTTGTATCCCCAACAAATCGTTTGAATTTTATGAGTCATTAAAAACTAAACTCCCCCTAAAACTTATACCCCTTTAAGTTGAGTTTAGAAATTGTCCCCCAAGGCAAACCCCTCGTGCTTGCCCCCTTACAAGCAAACACAACCCCTTAAAATAGAAGAAGCCTGTATTATAAAAATAATACAGGCTTTTTTACTTTTTATAGTAAGTCAAATTTTATGTTAACATTCCTCCGTCAACTGATAATGTTTGACCAGTAATATATGAACTCATATCTGATGCTAAGAATACACAAGCATTAGCAATGTCTTCTGGAGTTCCTCCTCTTTTTAAAGGAATTTCGTTTCTCCAACCTTCAACTACTTTTTCGTCTAATTTTGCAGTCATTTCAGTTTCAATAAAACCTGGAGCAACTACGTTACTACGAATATTACGAGAACCTAGTTCTAATGCTACTGATTTTGAGAATCCTAAAATTCCTGCTTTTGAAGCTGCATAATTTGCTTGACCAGCATTTCCTTTTAACCCAACAACAGAACTCATGTTAATAATTGAACCAGCACGTTGTTTCATCATTGGACGAATAACTGCTTTAGTTAAATTGAAAACAGATTTCAAATTTACTTCAATTACTTTATCAAAATCATCTTCAGAAATACGCATTAACAAATTATCTTTGGTAATACCTGCGTTGTTTACTAATACATCAATAGTTCCGAATTCTTCTAAAACATTTTTTGCTAACTCTTGAGCTGCATCAAATTCAGCTGCATTTGATTGATATCCTTTAGCCTTTACTCCTAATTCTTTTAATTCATCTTCTAAAGCAGTTGCTGCCTCTACAGAAGAGTTATAAGTAAATGCAACATTACATCCTTGATTCGCAAACTCTAATGCAATTCCTCTACCAATACCTCTAGTAGCTCCTGTAATAATTGCTGTTTTATTTTCTAAAAGTTTCATTTATTAGTTGTTTTAATAAGTCAAATATAAAAATAAATTCCCGTTAAAAACGGGAATTTATTCTAATATGTATGTGTTTATTATGCTAAAACCTTTGCTACCATTTCTCCAATTTTAGCAGGAGACTCTACAACGTGTACTCCATTTTCAGCTAAAATTTTCATTTTTGCTTGCGCTGTATCATCAGCCCCACCAACGATAGCACCTGCATGTCCCATTGTTCTACCAGCTGGAGCTGTTTGACCTGCAATAAAACCAACAACTGGTTTACGATTTCCATCAGCTTTAATCCAACGAGCAGCCTCAGCTTCTAAGTTACCTCCAATTTCACCAATCATAACGATTGCTTCAGTTTCATCATCATTCATTAATAACTCAACTGCTTCTTTAGTAGTAGTTCCAATAATTGGATCTCCTCCAATACCAATAGCAGTAGTAATTCCATATCCTTGTTTTACAACTTGGTCAGCAGCTTCATACGTTAAAGTTCCTGATTTAGAAACAATACCTACTTTACCTTTCTTGAAAATAAATCCTGGCATAATACCAACTTTAGCTTCTTCTGGAGTAATTACACCTGGACAGTTAGGTCCAACTAAAGTACAATCTAACTGATCGATATATGCTTTTACTTTAACCATATCAGCTGTAGGAATTCCTTCAGTAATACAAATAATTACTTTAATTCCTGCTTCAGCAGCTTCCATAATAGCATCAGCAGCAAATGCTGGTGGTACAAAAATAATTGAAGTGTCGGCTCCTGCTTTTTGTACAGCTTCATCAACTGTGTTAAAAACTGGTTTACCTAAATGTTCTTGACCTCCTTTGCCTGGAGTTACACCTCCAACTACGTTTGTTCCGTAATCGATCATTTGACCTGCATGAAAAGTTCCTTCACTTCCTGTAAAACCTTGAACTATAATTTTTGAATCTTTATTTACTAAAACACTCATTGGTTTATTTTTATTTTATTTTTTTAGCTTCACAAAAGTAACTTTTTGTAATTGATTTGTGAAACTTTTACTTCTTTTTTTGTTCTTTTAAAAATTGTTTTATTTCAGCTAGTTCTTTTAACTTTTCTCTAGACTCTGAAATTGGAGTTCCGAAATATGATTTACCTCCTGGTACCGATTTTGTTACTCCTGTTTGACCAAGTATAACCGCTCCTTTACCAATAGTAATTCCGCTATTTGTTCCTACCTGCCCCCAAATAGTAACTTCGTCTTCAATAACAACACATCCTGCAATTCCTGTTTGTGATGCTATTAAACATTTTTTACCAATAATTGTATCATGCCCTACATGTACTTGGTTATCAATTTTTGTTCCTTCACCAATAGTAGTATCTCCTGTAACTCCTCTATCAATAGTACAAGATGCTCCTAAATCTACATTATCTTTTAGCACTACTTTTCCTCCTGAAAGTAATTTATCGAAACCTTCTGGTCTGTTTTTATAATAAAAAGCATCGGCTCCTAAAACACTGTTTGCATGTATAGTTACATTGTTTCCAATAACTGTATTGCTATAAATTGTTACGTTTGGATGTATTACACAGTTTTCTCCAATTACCACATTATCTCCAATAAAAACATTAGGCTGTATAACTGTGTTTTGACCTACAATAGCGGTTTCTGAAATACTTTTACTAGAGGCTATAAAGGGATTAAAATGTTTAGTAATTTTATTAAAATCTCTAAAGGGATCTTCAGAAATTAATAATGATTTTCCTTCTGGACAATCTACTTTTTTGTTTATCAGTATTGTAGTAGCAGCTGAGTTTAATGCTTTACCGTAGTATTTTGGATGATCTACAAAGACTATATCTCCCTTTTCTACTACATGAATTTCATTAATACCTGTTATAGGAAAACTACTTTCTCCAACAAATTCTACATTTAATAAAGCAGCAATTTGCTCTAAAGTTTGAGGCTGTTTAAATTTCATCTTTAAAAAGAAATTCCCGCCAAAGCGGGAATAGTATATTTATTCTTTGATACGTTCTGTGTATGCGCCTTTTTCAGTATCAATCTTTATTTTGTCTCCTTCATTTATAAATAAAGGTACATTAATTCTTGCACCAGTTTCAACAGTTGCTGGTTTTGTAGCATTCGTCGCTGTATTGCCTTTTACTCCTGGCTCAGTATGAGTTACTTCTAATATAACGTGTGATGGCATTTCTACTGATAATGGCATTCCGTCTTCTGTATTTATCAAAACAGTAACTACTTCTCCTTCTTTCATTAAATCTGGTGCATCTAATACTGATTTCTGAAGTGTAATTTGGTTATAATCTTCTGTATTCATGAAGTGGTACAAATCTCCTTCAGGGTATAAATATTGAAATTTATGTGTTTCTACACGAACGTCTTCAATTTTATGACCTGCAGAAAAAGTATTATCAATCACTTTCCCAGAAGTAACACTTTTAAGTTTTGTTCGAACGAAAGCTGGACCTTTACCTGGTTTTACGTGTAAAAACTCAATGATTTTAAATATATCGTGATTATATTTTATACATAATCCTTTTTTAATATCTGATGTTGATGCCATTTATTTGATCTTTATTGTTGCTCTTATAAGTGCAATTTTAATAATTAATTTGCTTTAAAATATCCTTTCATTATTCCGCGATGCGAATCTTTTATAAACTGAATAATTTCATCTCTTTCTGAAGTCGCTTCCATTTCAGCTTCTATAATATCTATCGCCTGAGAATTGTTATAATTCTTTTGAAATAAGATTCGGTAAACATCTTGAATTTCTCTAATTTTTTCAGTTGTAAACCCTCTTCTCCTTAAACCTACCGAGTTAATTCCTACATACGATAATGGTTCTCTTGCTGCTTTTACAAAAGGAGGAACATCTTTACGTACCAGAGATCCACCTGTTACAAAAGCATGATTCCCTACTGAAGCAAATTGATGAACTGCTACCATACCTGCTAGTACTACATTATCTCCTACAGTAACATGGCCTGCTAAAGTTGAGTTATTGGAAAAAATACAGTTTTGTCCTACTTTACAATCATGAGCAATATGACAATATGCCATAATCAAGCAATTATCGCCTATCACTGTTCTCATTCTATCAGAAGTCCCTCTATTTATAGTAACACATTCTCTAATAGTAACATTGTCACCTATTTCAACAGTTGTTTCTTCATCATTAAACTTTAAATCTTGAGGAATTGCTGAAATAACTGCTCCAGGAAAAATTCGGCAATTTTTACCAATACGTGCACCTTCCATAATAGTTACGTTTGAACCTATCCAAGTTCCTGATCCAATCTCTACATTAGCATGAATCGTTGTAAAAGGTTCTATAACTACATTTCGAGCTATTTTTGCCTGAGGATGTACGTATGCAAGTGGTTGATTCATAATTATTTAACTTTTGAAATTTGTGCCATTAATTCTGCTTCACATACCAACTTTCCATTGGCATAAGCATAGGCTTGCATATGGCAAATACCTCTACGAATTGGTGCTATTAATTCTGATTTAAATATTAAGGTATCTCCTGGTAAAACTTTTTGTTTAAACTTAACATTATCCATTTTCATAAAATATGTTAGGTAGTTTTCAGGGTCAGGAACTGTACTCAATACTAAAATTCCACCACATTGTGCCATTGCCTCAACTTGAAGTACTCCTGGCATGACAGGTGCTCCTGGGAAATGTCCAACAAAAAAGTCTTCATTCATAGTAACATTTTTCATCCCTACCACATGCTTATCTGATAATTCAATAATTCTATCAATCAATAAAAATGGTGGTCTGTGAGGTAAAATATCCATTATTTTATGGATATCCATTAATGGTGGCTGGTTTAAATCATAAGAAGGAACATTGTTTCTTTTTTCCTTTTTAATGATTTTAGCTAATTTCTTAGCAAAAGTAGTGTTTACAGAATGTCCTGGTTTATTTGCTATTACTTTACCTTTAATTCGAGTACCAGTTAAAGCTAAATCACCTATAACGTCTAACAACTTATGACGTGCAGCTTCATTAGCCCAATGTAATGTTAAGTTATCTAATACCCCGTTAGGTTTTACAGTAATATTATCTTTATTAAAGGCTTTTTTTAACTTTTCCATTGTACTATCAGATAACTCTTTATCTACATAAACAATAGCGTTATTTAAATCTCCTCCTTTAATTAAATCATTTTCTAATAACATTTCGATTTCATGTAAGAAACTAAATGTTCTTGCTGCTGAAACTTCTTCTTTAAAGTCTGAAATTGTATTTAACGTGGCATTTTGAGTACCTAATATTTTAGTCCCAAAATCCACCATAGTAGTTACTTGGTACTCATCCGATGGCATTAAAATAATTTCACTTCCTGTTAGTTCATCTTTGTATGAAATAACTTCTTTCACCACATACTCCTCAATTTCAGCTTCTTGCTCAACAATTCCTGCTTCTTCTAGAGCTTCTATAAAAAACTTAGATGACCCATCCATAATTGGAGGTTCAGAAGCATTAATTTCTATCAATAAATTATCGATGTCTAAACCAACTGCAGCAGCTAAAACGTGTTCAGACGTTTGTATTTGAACTCCGTTTTTTTCAAGGTTTGTTCCTCTTTGCGTATTTGTTACATAATCCGCTTTTGCTTCTATTACTGGCTCTCCTTCTAAATCTACTCGCTTAAAAGCAAATCCATGATTTTCTGGCGCTGGTTTAAAAACCATCGTAACCTCATTACCAGTATGTAATCCTACACCTGATAATGTAACTTCGTTTTGTATTGTTTTTTGTTTCTTACTCATCTTTTACTTTTTGAGCATTCAACTCTTTTTCTATTTTATGTACTGTAGATGCTAATTTTGGTAGATTTTTAAAGTGAACATAAGACTTACTATAGTCTGAATATCCAAATGCTGGAGACCCTTGTACAACTTCTTCATCTTTTAAACTTTTTCCTATTCCTGATTGAGCTTGGATTTTCACATTGTTCCCAATAGTTATATGACCAACAATACCTACTTGACCTCCAATCATACAGTTCTCTCCTATTTTAGTAGATCCTGCAATTCCTGTTTGAGAAGCTATTACGGTATTTTTACCTATCTCAACATTATGGGCTATTTGAATTTGGTTATCTAGTTTTACTCCTTTTCGGATTATTGTAGATCCAAGAGTAGCTCTGTCAATAGTTGAATTAGATCCCACATCTACGTTATCTTCTACAATAACGTTTCCTATTTGTGGAATTGCCTTATATTCTCCATTTTCATCTGGTACAAATCCAAAACCATCAGCTCCGATTACTGTTCCTGAATGTATCTTGCAATTATTACCTATAACAGTTTCAGAATATATCTTTACTCCTGCAAAAACAACTGTATTGTCTCCAATAGTAACATTATCTCCTATATAGGAGTTAGGATAAATTTTAACATTATTACCTAAAACTACATTTTCTCCAATATATGCATAGGCTCCAATATACTCATTATCTCCAATAGTCGCAGAATTAGCTACAAAGTGAGGGTTTTCCCTTCCTTGCTTATTATTCTTTACCTCATTGTAAAACTCTAAAAGTTTTGAAAATGATTTATAAGCATCTTCAACCTTAATCAAAGTAGTTTCTATTTCCTTTTCAGGAACAAAACTTTTATTTACAATAGCTACCGATGCTTGGGTTGTATAAATATATGAGTTATACTTTGGGTTTGATAAAAAGGTTAAAGAACCTTCCTTGCCTTCTTCTATCTTAGAAAGTATAGATACTTCAGCCTCTGGATTCCCTTCAATCTCTCCTTCTAGAATATCGGCTATTTGTTTTGCTGTAAATTTCATTATTTGCAAAAGTAATTATTTTTGTTCAAATACCTCTTGATTAGAATTTGTTTCTAAATATTCATTTATTTAATTTTCTTAGGATAACATAGGTAGTATTTAACTACAGGCTTTGTTAATGCTTTAAGGTTTAGCTGGTCAGAAGCTTTAGCTATATCTTTTAACTTTCCTTTTTTTGTGTAAATTTTTATCGGCTTCTTGGTGTTATATGCCTGATGCATTATTTCATTTGAAAAAACAAAATATTCAAGTTCTTGTTCACTTAAATCTACAAGTTTTCTGAGCTTTCTACGTCTCTTTTCAATATACTCATCAGTAAATGGTTTTTCCTGAATTTCAATCTTTAACAAGCTTCTATCAATAATTTTTGTTGCTAACGTAGATAATATAAAGTCTTCATGATTTTTCCATTCTTTTATAGCTGATAACACATCATAATCATCTAGCTCAGAAAATATTTCTAATGTTTTATTTGAAAAATTTTCTTTATTAATTGGATTATATAAGAAGTACTTGAGTGCTCTACTAGAAGGTAATTCTACCCCTTTTGTAGCTAACTCTTTTGCTCTCTTTAATATACTTACCAAGAGGTTTTCAGCTACTAAGCCCGTTTTATGAAGATAAACTTGCCAATACATTAAACGTCGTGCTATAACAAATTTTTCTACCGAATAAATTCCTTTTTGCTCAATAACTAATTCATTATCTACTACATTCATCATAGCTATTAAACGATCTGATGATATATTTCCTTCTGCAACACCTGTAAAAAAACTATCTCTTTTTAAATAATCTAATCGATCAATATCTAATTGACTTGATATTAATTGATATAAAAACTTACGTGGGTGCTTTCCTTCAAATACTTGAATTGCTAAGCTTAGTTTCCCTTCAAACTCATCATTTAAAGCTTTCATAAATTTTAATGAAATTTCTTCATGGGTAATTTCATTCACAATACTGTGTTCTAATGCATGTGAATATGCTCCATGACCAATATCATGTAACAGAATGGCTATATACAAAGCATTTGCTTCCTCTTCTGAAATTTCAACGTTTTTCATTCTCAACACATGTACAGCTTTTTGCATTAAGTGCATGCAGCCTATTGCATGATGAAAACGAGTATGGTTAGCACCAGGGTATACTAAGTTTGATAAACCCATTTGTGTTACTCTACGTAGTCTTTGAAAATATGGGTGTTCAATGATATCAAAAATTAGGGAATTTGGTATAGAGATAAATCCATAAATAGGATCGTTAATTATCTTTAATTTGTTGGTTTTTGATTTCTTCAAAATGTATAAATCCTTGAATTTTAAACAAAAAAATCATAATTTATCTACAAAACCAAATTAACCAGCGTTTAATTAACGTATTTTTAGCTTTTAAAAACACAACAAAACTACTTTTAACCGTTATTTAGGTAGAAAACAAGTTGAAAATTATGATGAGAAACATACACATTCTTTGGGTAGATGACGAAATAGATTTATTGAAACCACATATATTATTTTTAGAAAAAAAAGATTACACAGTTACAACCTGTACTAATGGTACAGACGCTATTGAGTTGGTTAGTGAAAATAATTTTGATATTGTTTTTTTAGATGAAAACATGCCTGGTATTACTGGATTAGAGACACTATCAGAAATCAAACAAAAGAACACAAACCTTCCTATTGTTATGATTACCAAAAGTGAAGAAGAGTATCTTATGGAAGAAGCCATTGGCTCTAAAATTGCTGACTACCTAATCAAGCCAGTAAATCCTAACCAAATACTATTGAGTTTAAAAAAGAATTTAGACCACTCTCGATTAATTTCAGAAAAAACAACATCGAGTTACCAGCAAGAATTTAGAAAAATTTCTATGGACTTAGCTATGGTAAATTCTTATGAAGAATGGGCTGAACTTTATAAAAAGTTAGTTCACTGGGAGCTTGAGTTGGAAAACATCAACGACACCGGAATGTTAGAGATTTTGGAATCTCAAAAATCAGAGGCAAATTCTCAATTTTTTAAGTTCATTAAAAAGAATTATCAACATTGGTTAACTGGAGATGACAAACCTACGTTTTCGCACACCTTATTTAAAGATTATATAGTTCCTAATTTATCAAAAAAACAAGGGGTTTTATGGGTAGTGATTGACAATCTTCGTTATGACCAATACAGAGTTTTAGAACCTTTTATCAATAATTATTTCAAAAAAGAAGAAGAACACTCTTATTATAGCATATTACCTACAGCAACTCAGTATGCACGTAATGCTATATTTTCTGGCTTAATGCCTTCTGAAATGGAAAAAAGGCATCCAAATTATTGGAAAAATGATACTGATGAAGGGGGTAAAAACTTATTTGAAGCTAATTTTTTAGATGAACAAATAAAACGTTTAGGTCTAAATATTACACATGAATATTACAAAATAGTTTCTTTAAAAAGTGGAAAAGATTTAGCTGATAACTACAATGGAACACGACAAAATGATCTTACTGCTGTAGTTTACAACTTTGTTGATATGCTTTCGCATGCCAAAACTGAAATGGAAGTTATTAAAGAACTTGCTGGTGACGATAAAGCGTATCGTTCTTTAACAGTAAGCTGGTTTAAAAACTCTCCTCTTTACGATATTATTCAAAAAGCACAAAAGTTAGGACAAAAGTTAATAATTACAACCGATCATGGTACTATAAATTGTAAGCACCCTACCAAAGTTATTGGTGATAAAAACATCAGTTCCAACTTACGATATAAAACCGGTAGAAGTTTAAGTTATGAAAATAAAGATGTATACGCGGTTAAAAATCCAAAAGATATTTTCTTACCCTCAGTAGCTATTAATAGTCCTTTTATATTTACAAAAGAAGATTTGTTTTTTGCTTATCCAAACAACTATAATCACTTTGTAAAGTATTATAAAAACACTTATCAACATGGAGGAATTTCGTTAGAAGAAATAGTTATTCCTTGCGCTGTTTATAATCCAAAATAGTAAAAAAGTAAATTTTATTAACAAACATTACTTCATTATTTTTGCTACTTATGAACAGAAATTATTCACTTGACGAATTAACAGCTGTAGCTGAAGAAATTATTGCTACTTCCCAACATAAGATATTACTCTTTTATGGAGAAATGGGGGTTGGTAAAACAACATTAATTAAAGAAATATGTAAAGTTTTGGGTGTAGAAGATATTGCCCACTCTCCTACTTTTTCTTTGGTTAACGAGTACAAAACTAACTCAAACGAAACAGTATATCATTTTGATTTTTATCGTATTGAAGATGAAGAAGAAGCTTATGATATGGGGGTTGAAGACTATTTATACAGCAATAACTGGTGTTTAGTTGAATGGCCTGAAAATGTTAAAAATTTACTACCTTTAGATACTGTTTCAATATCAATTAGTTTGCTAGAAAATGGGCAACGAAACATTCAATTAAAAACTAACTAAATTTAGATGGGTTCTATTTCACCTTTTACCAAAGAGCAGTTAATGCCACAAACCGAAATGCTTGAAATTAAAAAGCAGAAAGGAGATTTATTTATAGGGTTACCAAAAGAAACTCATTTTGAAGAAAAACGAATCAGTCTATCCCCTGATGCTGTTGCTGCATTAGTTGCTCACGGACATAGAATTGTAATTGAAACTGGTGCTGGTGAAGGAGCTAATTATAGTGACAAAGAATATTCTGATGCTGGAGCAAAAATATCGTACGATGTAAAAGAAGCTTTTGCTTGTAATATTGTACTAAAAGTAGAACCACCGTCTCTAGAAGAAATTCAGATGTTAAATCCTCAAACAGTTTTAATTTCTGCTCTACAATTAAAAACACAAAACAAAAAATACTTTGAAGCTCTCGCTAAAAAAAGAGTAACAGCAATTGCTTTTGATTATATTAAAGATGAACACGGTGTGTTTCCTATAGTAAAATCACTAAGTGAAATTGCTGGAATTGCTTCTATGCATATTGCAGCTGAACTTATGACAGCTTCTAATGGTGGTAATGGCTTATTACTAGGAAATATCGGAGGAGTTCCCCCTACTGATGTAGTTATTTTGGGCGCAGGTACTGTTGGAGAATTTGCAGCTAAAGCTGCTATAGGTTTAGGTGCTCGAGTAAAAGTTTTTGACAACTCAATAACTAAACTTCGTAATTTACAATCATGTGTACAAGCGCCTATTTACACTTCTACTATCCAACCTAAAACTTTACAAAAAGCCTTAATGCGTTGTGATGTTGCTATTGGAGCAATTAGAGGTAAAGATCGCTCTCCTGTGGTTGTTACTGAAGAAATGATTGAACAAATGAAAGATGGGGCCGTTATTGTTGATGTAAGTATTGATAGAGGTGGCTGTTTTGAAACTTCACAAGTTACTACACATAGTAAACCTACTTTCTCTAACCATGGAGTGATACATTATTGTGTGCCTAACATTCCTTCTAGATACTCTAGAACAGCATCTGTGTCTATTAGTAATATTTTTACTCCTTACCTGCTAGAAATAGCTGAAGAGGGAGGTTTTGAAAATGCGGCTCGCTTTGATAAAAGTTTACGCAATGGAATGTATTTTTACCACGGAATTTTAACCAATAAAACTGTAGCTGACTGGTTTGACCTTCCTTACAGAGATATTAATTTATTGATTTTATAGTTCAATTTTACTTACTTTTGCACTTCAATTTTTAAATTATGCAGTGGTTAAAACGTGTTGGTTATTATTTAATAGGAATTACCTTAGGTAGTTTAGTCGTTCTTTTTATTTGGAAAGGTAAAGATGTTTCTTTCGATTATGGAATGGATGCTCGTACTTTAAAGACTATTAGAATAAAAAAACGTTTGTTCTCTGATAACGCTCAACAAATATTAGCCACTTCAAAGATTGATACAGCTACCGTTTCTACTATTTTAAATCATGGAGATGTAGATTTTGGAAAAAGCAAACCTCGTTTAAAACCTTGTGCAGAGTATTTTATTACTGGAAAGGATAGTTTAAATCATATTGATTTATACATTATACGTTGTGACTCAACTGCTACAATTGATAAGATTATAATTAACTAACAGTTTTTATACTTATCATACAGCCCCATACCGTTTAGTATCATCGGAATTATTTTTTTAAGTCGTTTTTCTTTGGTAGTTACTCTTTTTGCTTCAGAAATATAATTGGTAAACTCTCTTTGCTTACTCAAAGAAAACTCGTTAAAAGTTTCATTTAACCTATCGTTTTTATCCAATTCTAACTGTAAATTCTTAGGAATAATTAAAGATTTAGTATTCTTTTTAGGTTTTAATTCTCTTCCTTCTTCAGAATTTTTAATAGCCTCTAATACGTATTCTTTAATCAACTCAGTATCAATTTTACCTAACAGATTAAAACGCCATTGACGCATTGCTTGTGTTTTTCCTTCTTGAGCATTTATCAATACTTTTTCTTTATCAACTAAAAAACTTCCTTGAAAAAACCATAAACCACAGTGGTTTTTAAAAGCAGATAAACCTACTATATTTTTTCCTTTGTACACATAAACAGGTGCTCCCCATTTAATAGTTTCTTCAATAGGAAGATCTATATAAACAGAACGCAAGAGGTTTAACTCTTGCGTTCAATTACTTTTATCTAATATATATTGTGTTACTTTAGGATTCATTACCCTATCTGTTCTTCTAAAGACACCATCCAATTTACACCATACTTATCTCTTAACATTCCAAACTTACCTCCCCAAAAAGCATCTGCAAAAGGCATTATAACGACACCTTCATCAGAAGAAAGTCCATTAAAAATAGCTACTGCTTCATTTTCATCTTCGGTATTTATACTTACTGCAAAATTATTTCCTTTGGCAAAAGCTTCATTTTCGTTAAAAAAATCAGATCCCATAATAGAGAAATCTCCTGCTTCAACAGTACAATGCATTGTTAATTCCATTACTTCTTCAGGAATATTTTTACAAACCTCTTCTGGAGCATCTTTAAATTGCATCAACATTGTCATTTCTCCTCCTAAAACATCCGCATAAAAAGTCATTGCTTCTTTACAGTTTCCGTTAAAATGTAAATAAGTACTTGCTTGCATATTGTTGAGTCTTTTAGTTAGCTATTTCACTAGTAAATTTAATACGCATCAATCGTAACTCATCATCATCATAATCTCCATCAAATTCATCTAAGGCTTCTTGAATTTTATCTGTTTCAGCTTCCATAAAATAATCATGGATTTCTTCCTGCTGATCTTCATCAAGTAAGTCATCTACTGCATAATCTATATTTAGCTTAGTTCCCGAAAATACAATAGCTTCCATCTCTTTTATTAATTCAGACATTTCTAAACCTTTAGACTTAGCAATATCTTCTAAAGGCAATTTTCTATCTGTATTTTGGATGATGTAAAGCTTTAATCCAGAATTAACTCCAGTACTCTTAACTATTAAATCATCAGGGCGCATAATCTCGTTGTCTTCCACATATTTTGAAATAAGCGTAACGAAATCTTTACCGTATTTTTTGGCTTTTCCCTCTCCAACACCATGAACTTTTGCTAATTCATCTAATGTTACTGGGTATTTTAATGCCATATCATCTAAAGACGGATCTTGAAAAACCGCAAAAGGAGGTACTCCTAAACGTTTTCCTACTTTCTTTCTTAAGTCTTTTAACATTACTACTAATTTATCATCTACTCCTCCTGCTGATTTTTCATTAGTAATAATAGTACCATCATCTGCTGTTTTATAAACATGATTTTCTGTCATCATAAATGATGATGGATTTTTTATAAACTCTTTACCTTCTTTTGTTAGTTTTAAAACTCCATACTGTTCTATTTCTTTTTTGATTAAATCCGCCACTAAAACTTGACGGATTAAAGCCATCCAATAATGATTATCTTTAGTTTTACCAATACCAAAAAAAGGTTGAATATTTGTTTTGTGAGACTTTAACAATGCATTTTCTTTACCAATAATTGTGTTTACAATTTCTTTTGGTTTATACATTTCACTAGTATCTCTAATAACAGATAGTAAGGTTACTACTTCATCTTTAGCTTCATGCTTCTTCTTAGGATTTCTCATATTATCATCCATGTCAGCGCCTTCTCCATTTACTTCATCAAATTCTTCTCCAAAATAATGTAGTAAATATTTACGCCTGTTCATTGATGTTTCAGCATATCCTACAACTTCTTGTAATAAGGCATGTCCAACTTCTTGTTCTGCGACAGGCTTATTAGCCATGAACTTCTCAAGCTTTTCAATATCTTTATAAGAATAGAAAGTTAAACAATAACCTTCTCCTCCATCACGTCCTGCTCTACCAGTTTCTTGATAATAACTCTCTAAACTTTTAGGAATATCATGGTGTATTACAAAACGAACATCTGGTTTGTCAATTCCCATACCGAAAGCAATAGTAGCTACTACAACATCACAGTCTTCCATTAAGAACATGTCTTGATGTTTTACACGTGTTTTTGCATCTAAACCTGCATGATAAGGAACTGCATTAATTCCGTTAACTTGTAAAATTTGCGCTATTTCTTCCACTTTTTTACGACTCAAGCAGTAAATGATACCTGACTTTCCTTGTCGTTGTTTTATAAAGCGAATAATGTCTTTTTCTACATCTTTAGTCTTTGGTCTAACTTCGTAGAATAAATTTGACCTGTTGAAAGATGCTTTAAACACGTTTGCATCTGACATTCCAAGAGTTTTAAGAATATCTTCTTGTACTTTTTCTGTTGCAGTTGCAGTTAAACCAATAATTGGTACATTATCAATCTGCTTAATAATATTTCTCAGATTTCTATACTCAGGTCTAAAATCGTGTCCCCATTCAGATATACAGTGCGCTTCATCAATAGCTACAAAAGATATTTTTTGCCTTCTTAAAAACTCAGCGTACTCTTCTTTAATTAAAGATTCAGGAGCTACGTACAATAACTTTGTAATTCCTGATTCAATATCTGATTTTACTTGTGCAATCTCCGACTTGTTTAACGAAGAGTTTAATACATGGGCTATTCCATGATTTTCAGAAATCCCCCTAATGGCATCTACTTGGTTTTTCATTAAAGCAATTAATGGCGATACCACAATTGCTGTACCTTCCTTCATTAAGGCAGGTAATTGATAACATAGCGACTTACCACCCCCAGTTGGCATAATAACAAATGTGTTTTTATTCTCTAACACACTGTTAACTACATCTTCTTGTAGCCCTTTAAACTGGTTAAATCCGAAGATTTTTTTTAATGATCCATATAAATCCGTCTGCTCTTTATTCATCTTCTAATATCAAAAATTAAAAACGAGAACTAATTTACAAAAATTCCCAACAATATATAACGTAAACTTTCTTTTTATTAAAAAAGATTTTCTTCTCAAATATTCCTATTTTTACACTTTAAAAATATACTTAAAACTTTTTTAACTTGAAAGACGCAAACGCTATTCTCTCAACCGCAAAAGAAACTATCCTTTTAGAAAGTAATGCTATTGCTAATTTAGCAAATTTATTAAATAGCTCGTTCACGGACGCTGTTAATTTTATATTTAATTCTAAAGGGCGTGTTATTGTAACTGGTATTGGAAAAAGTGCCAATATTGCTACTAAAATGGTAGCAACTTTTAACTCAACAGGTACACCTGCTGTTTTTATGCACGCTGCCGATGCTATACATGGGGATTTAGGTAATGTACAGGATAACGATGTGGTGATTTGTATTTCTAAAAGCGGAAACACTCCTGAAATAAAAGTCTTAGTACCTTTAATTAAGAACTCTAACAACAAAATTATCGCTATAACAGGAAATCCTGATTCTTTCTTAGGAAAAAATGCTGATTTCCTTTTAAATTCTTTTGTAGATAAAGAAGCCTGTCCTAATAACTTAGCGCCTACAACTAGCACTACAGCTCAATTGGTTTTAGGAGATGCATTAGCTGTTTGTTTATTAGAATTAAGAGGTTTTACTAGTAGTGATTTTGCTAAATATCATCCTGGTGGTGCTTTAGGAAAACGTTTATATTTAAGAGTTTCAGACCTTGTTAAAAATAACGAATTACCTAAAGTAAAAAGTACTGATAAAGTTACTCAGGTAATTGTTGAAATCTCAGAAAAACGCTTAGGTGTTACTGCTGTTGTTGATGAAAATGATAAAATTACAGGAATTATCACTGACGGAGATATTCGTAGAATGCTAAGTAAAACAACTAAAATAGATGAGCTTACTGCTGCTGATATTATGAGCACTACACCAAAAACAATTGATGTAGATGCTATGGCTGTGGAAGCTTTAGACACTTTAGAAAACAACAATATCACTCAAATTCTAGTTACTAACGAAAACAACAATTATGTTGGTGTAGTACACTTACACGATTTGATTAAAGAAGGAATATTTTAAGATGGCAGAAAAGGAAATGTCTTTTTTAGACCATCTTGAAGAACTTAGATGGCACTTAGTAAGAAGTTTTACGGCAATCTTTATTATTGCAATTGTAATTTTTGCAAACATTAATTTTGTTTTTAATGAGATACTTTTAGCTCATTTAAAACCTGATTTTGCAACTTATCAATTCTTTTGTAAGGTCTTTTCTTCTATTGGAATTGACAGTAGTTTTTGTACAATAAATTTTAAACAAACACTACAAGCTTTAAATCCTACTCAGCAATTAATGACGGGGATTTGGTCTTCTCTAATCTTAGGGTTTGTAGTTGCCTTTCCTTATATTTTGTGGGAATTTTGGAGATTTATAGCTCCAGGTTTACACGAAAGTGAAAAGAAAAAATCAAAAGGGTTTATTTTTACTTCTTCTTTTCTATTCTTTTTAGGAATTTTATTTAGTTATTATGTTATTTTACCTATGTCTGTGTATTTCTTTTACAATTTTGAAATATCAGATGCTATACAAAACAACTTTAAATTAGAGGCTTACATTAGTCTTATTACTAATACATTATTGGGTGTAGCTATATTCTTTGAACTTCCTGTAGTTATTTTCTTCCTTTCAAAAATAGGGTTGATTACACCAGAATTTTTAAGAAAATATCGCAAGCATGCCTTAGTAATAGTATTGGTATTATCTGCAATTATTACACCACCAGATGTGGCTAGTCAAGTAATTGTATCGGTACCAATCATGATTTTATATGAAATGAGTATTTATGTTTCAAAATTTGTCATAAAACAACAACAAAAGAATGTCACAAAAAGTCCAAGAGTTTAACGACTACCGTGCTAAAATGAACGAAAAGATTTTAGCATCAGATAATAAAGTAATCAAACGTATTTTTAACCTAGACACCAATGCTTTTACTAAAGGGCATTTACCTGTTAAAACTAAAGAGTTATTAGGTTTAGTAGCTTCTGCAGTGCTACGCTGCGATGATTGTATTGCTTATCATTTAAAAACAGCTTACGAAAACGGTGTTACCAAAGAAGAAATGATGGAAACTATGAGTATTGCTACGTTAGTTGGCGGAACTATTGTTATCCCTCATTTAAGAAGAGCTGTAGAGTTTTGGGAAGCTTTGGAAAACGAAGCTTAATTTATGTATAAATTGATTTAAGAAGTTTTTAAGAAACAGTTTTGTTACTTTTATACCTTAAACAATTCCATTTTCAACAATAATAAATGAAGTTAAGAGCAGACAACATACAAAAGATATACGGTAGTAGAAAAGTAGTTAAAGGAATTTCTTTAGAAGTTGAACAAGGTGAAATTATTGGGTTACTTGGTCCTAACGGAGCTGGTAAAACTACCTCTTTCTATATGATTGTAGGCATGATTAAACCTAATGATGGTCATATTTTTTTAGATGATGAAGAAATTACTACCGATGCTATGTACAAACGTTCTCAAAAAGGAATTGGTTATTTAGCACAAGAAGCTTCAGTTTTTAGAAAACTTTCAGTAGAAGATAATATTATGTCGGTTCTTGAATTTACTGACAGAACTAAAGCTGAAAGAAAACAACGCTTAGAAGAACTAATTGATGAATTTAGTTTAGGACATGTACGCAAAAACCGTGGTGATTTATTATCCGGTGGTGAGCGTCGTAGAACAGAAATAGCACGTTGTTTAGCTTCTGATCCTAAATTCATTTTATTAGATGAACCTTTTGCAGGTGTAGACCCTATTGCGGTGGAAGATATTCAAGGAATTGTAGCACAGCTGAAAAATAAAAATATTGGTATCTTAATTACCGATCATGATGTACAAGCAACATTAGCAATTACTGATAGAACTTATTTAATGTATAATGGAGGAATTTTAAAAGAAGGAACTCCTGAAGAGCTTGCAGAAGACGAAACTGTTCGTAGAGTATATCTTGGAAAGGATTTTGAGCTTAAAAAGAAGAAATTTGATAATCAAGCTGTAACACAAAATCATTTTATAATTGAAAACGCAAAAGAAGAAGATATTTTCTCTTCTTTTTCTAAAGTCTATGATGATTATAATTTAAAAGAAGGGTTTAAATTATATAGAAAAAAAGGAAATGTTAATTCATTTCTTGTAGTACCCGCTGATAATATAAATTTTGTTGATTTCTGTAACCTTTCTATTGATATTAAAAACTTAAATGTTAAAGGAAACATCAAAGTATCTGACCATAGCTATAAAAAAATAGCTAATTATAATGATTGGTGTAACTTTGAAATAGACTCTGATAAAGTTATATTAACCAATAGAAACAACGAAAACTGGGATATTTATAAAAAAGGAGAGTTTTCAAAAAATAAACTTATGGATAAAGCCTTTGCTGAAGATAAGATATCCTTAGATAATTATCATTTCATAATAGATATTTACAATCCTCAAAAAAGCATCTAAAGTTAAGTCTATAATAAAAAAACACGTTGATTATCAACGTGTTTTTTTATACCTCATTTACTCCTTTTCAGGTTCTATTTTGAAGAAAGCTTTTTATCTGAGTTATTTACTATAGACAATACTACATAAGAAAGAATAATCATTGGAATTGCTACTATTTTTAGCGTCACAATTAATATAATTGATAAAGCTAAAAACACGTACTTAATCACATTATCTTTAAAATAAAAGTTTTTAAACTTTAAAGAGAATAATGGAATTTCAGCATTCATTAAATATGTAAATAATATTGTAATTAATATCAAAAAGTATTGATTTTCAATAAAACCTATTAAAAATGATTCTTTATCAAACTGAGCTATCAATGGTAATGAAATTACAAATAAACTCATAGCTGGTGTAGGTACACCTATAAAACTATCTGATTGACGCTCATCAATATTAAACTTTGCTAAACGATATCCAGCTCCCAATGTTAATAATAATCCTATGTATGGTAAGTTACTACCTGTTGCTCCGTACTCATCAACTCCAAAATATCCAACAGCATCTACGTCTAAAGCATTTACCAACATTTGCATCATTACAATCCCTGGTACTACCCCACTCGTTACCATATCTGCTAAACTATCTAACTGCTTTCCTAATTCACCTTGTACCTTTAACATACGAGCGGTAAATCCATCAAAAAAATCAAAAAGTATTCCTAGCATCACCAAGATTGCTGTAGCAAAAAAATCACCTTTTATAGCGAAAATGGTAGCAATAGTTCCACATAACAGGTTTCCTAAAGTTAATAAATTGGGAATATATTTTTTAATATTCATAGTACTCATAATTTACAGCTAAAATAAGAAATCATTCAATGGCTTTTACATTCTAGCTATTTTTTGTCATATTTGTTTAAAAAGCTATAACATAGTATTATGCCAATTATTTCAGATACATTTTCACCTAGTTTACCTTTTAAAAGTGCTCATTTCAACACTGTTTATCGACCTTTATTCATGAAAGACACTATTAAATATCATAGAAAAAGAATTACAACTTGGGATGCTGATTTTATTGATTTAGATTTTTCTTTAGTCGAATCTAAAACACTCGTGTTATTAATTCATGGACTAGAAGGGAGCTCTCAATCAAATTACATGATTACAACATCTAATCATTTAAACAATATTGGTTTCGATATAGTTTGTATGAATTTAAGAGGTTGTAGCGGAGAAGATAATTTACTTTTAGAAACTTACCATAGTGGAAAAACTGATGATGTTGAGTTTGTTATTAAGCATTTAAATAGTAATTATAATTACGAAAACATTATAATTATTGGTTTTAGCTTAGGAGGTAACCTAACACTGAAATTTTTAGGAGAATATAACAATATTCCTTCGGAAGTAAAAGGAGGAATAGCTGTATCTGTCCCTGTAGATTTAACTTCATCTCAAGCCGAATTAAACAAACTAAAAAACAAAATTTACCTAAATGAGTTTTTACGTACTATGAAGTTGAAACTGTTACAAAAAGCCGAAAAGTTTCCTGATTTTCAGCTCGACAAAGAACTTTTATTCAAAGCAAGTAAATTTCGACATTTAGAAAAACAATATACAGTTCCTGTTTTTGGATTTAAAAGCTCTGAGGATTATTGGAAAAAAGCAAGTGCAAAACCTTTTATTCCTGAAATAAAAGTCCCTACATTACTCATAAATGCTTTAGATGATAGTTTTTTATCAAAAGAATGTTACCCGATAAAAGAAGCAAAAAACATGAAAAACTTTTATTTATCCACACCAAATTATGGTGGACATGTTGGCTTTATATCTTCTTTTTCTAATACAGAAAACAAATGGTTAGAGCAACGTATTTCAAAATTTATTCATGAAACTCTTGGAATTAAATCTTAAACAATAACCTTAAAAATACCCAGTTATATTAATCGGATTTATGATATTTGTACCAAATACCAACAATAACTTTCTCAGATCCTTATGATGATAAAAAAACATGTGTTTCTTTTACTTTGTTTAGTAGTTATTAACCTAGGTTTTTCTCAAAGAGTTAATACTTTAGGTTTATCTAAATTTTCTCAAATCAGTATCATTACTTCTGGTCCTGGAGAGGCTTTATACGAGAAATTTGGACACACAGCTATCCGTGTGAAAGATCCTGTTTTACAATTAGATTTACTTTACAACTATGGTATTTTTGATTTTGACGACCCTAACTTTTATGTAAATTTCACCAAAGGTTATATGAAGTATAAATTGGCTCGTTATCCGTTTCATTTATCTTTAAAAAGTGCTCAACAAGACAAGCGTTGGGTTAAAGAGCAAATTTTAAATTTAACACAGCAACAAAGAAATGAGTTCTTTCAGTTTTTAGAAACAAATGCTCTACCTGAAAATGCAAGCTATTTTTACGACCCTTTTTTTGATAACTGCGCTACTAGACCGCGTGATATAATACAAAAAGTTACAAGTGATAATTTAGTTTTCAAGGATGATTTTGTTACTAAAAAACAATCTCTAAGACAATTAATGAACAAAGAAATCAATCCTAACACTTGGGGTAGTTTAGGAATTAATATTGCACTGGGAAGTAAATTAGATAAAATTGCAAAACCTTCAGAATATTTATATCTACCCGATTATGTTTTTGAAGCTTTAAAAGCGTCTAAGATAATTAAAAATGGAACAGAAGGAAATTTAGTACAAAACACTAATATATTACTCGATTTTAAAGAGAAAGAATCAAAAAGTGATGTGGTTAGTCCTTTTTTAGTAATTTTATTATTCTCCTTACTTGGGATATTTATTACTTATAAAGACATTAAAAACTCTAAAAGAACCAAATGGCTTGATTTTACTTTATTTTTCATCACAGGGGTTTTAGGTTTATTAATTGTTTTCTTATGGTTCTTCACCAATCACTCCACAGCTCCAAATAACTTTAACTTTTTATGGGCTTTTGCTCCAAATGTTATTATAGCCTTTATCTTATTAAAAAAAGAGCCACCTATTTGGGTTTGTAAATACTGCCTATTTCTATTATTTTTTTTAATAACTATACCAATTGTATGGCTCACTGAAATACAATTATACACCTATCCTATGATTCCATTGTTTATCTTACTATGGATTCGCTACTGGTATTTACAAAAAACTTTGAAGCGCTAGTTCGTACCCTTGCAAACCAAATCCGAAAATAACACCTTTAGCATTCGGAGCTATATAACTTAAATGGCGAAACTCTTCACGAGCATGTATATTAGAAATATGCACTTCAACAACAGGAGTATCAATACCTTTTACCGCATCGCCGATACCAACAGAAGTATGTGTATAAGCTGCTGCATTTAGAATAATACCATTATAATCAAAACCGACTTCATGTAGTTTATCTATTATTTCTCCTTCAATATTAGATTGATAATACTCTAACTGAATATTTACATATTTATTTTTTAACTCTTTCAAATAGTCTTCAAAAGTGCTTACCCCATAAATAGTTGGTTCACGTTTTCCCAATAAATTCAAGTTAGGTCCGTTGATTATGATTATTTTTTTCATTCTTAATATTTTCTAAAGTAAAAATACTCTTTTTAACTTTTAAGCATAAAAAAAGGAAGCAAAATTGCTTCCTTTTTTACTTATTGTAAAGTTTCTTATTATAAAGAAAAAGAATAAGTTCCTCCAATTCCAATTGTAGCAGGAGTAAAATTACCGTAATCAGTATCTAATACAACACTTGTATAATCTACGTGTAAGTTAATTTTTTCAGTTACTTGGTAACCAACGATTGGTCTGAAGTAAAAACCACTTTCAGTATTTCCTGAAGGTCTTACACCAATACCATAACCTAAATCAGCTCCAACTGAAAATTTATCAGCAAAACTATATCGACCTGCTACAGATACTGGAATAAAAGCAGCATCAGCTCCCTCCTGTTGGAAGTGTAAATAAGATACAGATGGTCCTACTTTAAAGTTCTCAGCAATATCAAATAAATAGTTAGCTTCAATTGCTCCTGTTACATTAGCTTCATCAGCATCACCTACAGGTAATCCAATAGTTCCACCAACGTTTAATTGTCCTTCTTGTGCATTAACAGCTAAACCGAAAGCCATCATAGCAACTACTAAAAATTTTTTCATAATTTTTGTTTTATAAGTTTTATTTTGAGCCGGCAAAGATACACTTAAATAAGGTTTTAACATCTCATTTTTTTAATAAAAAAGAGGTTAAAATAGGTTCTCTTACTTAAAGCGCTAAAAACAAAAAGGTTAGCAAAAAAGATATTCTTTTAGCATAAAAAAAGGGAGTATAATTACCCCCTTTTTTATTTTATTGAAACTATTAAACTATAGTCCAAATACAACACCTAATCCAAAATTAGCCATTGTACCACCTTCAACACTAACTCCTGAATATGAAGCTTGAATAGAAGTATTATCTGAAACACTATAACCTACTAATGGTCTGTAATGAAATCCACCATCATTTGCATCAGGGCTTATACCTACTGCGTAACCTAGATCTAAACCTACTATGAATTTTTCAGAAGCGTTAAAACGTGCTGCTGCCGCGATAGGTAAAAAAGAAGCATCTTCAATATCAAAACCTGCTATATCACCACCAAAATAATGAGAGTAAGAAACTGAAGGTCCTAATTGAAAATTATCTGAAACACTAAATAAATAATTAGCTTCCAAACCTATTGCAAAATCGTAACCAGTATCAGCATCTGCTGCAGGTAAACCAATGCTAGCTCCTAAATTAAATTTTCCTTCTTGTGCATTAGCAGTTAAACCTACTGCTACCATAGCAATTACTAATAATAATTTTTTCATAATTTTTAAATTTATAATTATAAGTTTGTCCAACAAAAGTAACTTTATTTTTATTTTTATCAATACCTTTTTCTAAAAAATACTCTTTTGACAAATGAACTGGAAACAAGCTATATCTGATTATACTAACTTTTTAAAAATCGAAAGAGGACTTTCAAAAAACTCTATTGATAGTTATCAAAGGGATATAAAAAAATTAACTTTTTTTGTAAGCTCTTTAGAAACTAACCCTTCCCCTATTCACATTACCCAAGAAACAATACAACAATTTATTTACGAAGTAAGTAAAAAAATTAATGCTCGTAGTCAAGCTAGGTTAATTTCAGGCTTACGTAGTTTTTTTGATTTTTTGGTATTTGAAGATTATCGAAAAGACAACCCTACTGATTTAGTAGAAAGCCCTAATATTATTAAAAAGTTACCAGACACTTTAGAAAAAGAAGATATTGATAAACTAATTGATGCAATTGATTTAAGTCACCCTCAAGGAGAACGTAACAAAACTATCATTGAAACCATATATAGTTGTGGTCTTCGTGTTAGTGAATTAATCAACCTACAACTTTCAGATTTATTTTTTGATGATGGTTATATACGTATACTTGGAAAGGGGAATAAATATCGTTTCGTTCCTATACATATTACTACAATTCATAGACTTACCTTTTACATTAATGAAATCAGGTCTCAAATTACTCCAAAAAAAGAAGATGAAGATACTGTTTTCTTAAATAGAAGAGGAAAACGTTTAACTAGACAAATGATTTTTATTATTCTAAAAGAGTTGGCTCAAAAAATCAGTCTTAAAAAAAGTATTGGTCCGCATACACTACGACATTCTTTTGCCACCTATTTACTAAAAAATGGAGCAGATTTACGTATCATTCAACAACTATTAGGACATGAAAGTATTACTACAACTGAAATTTATGTGCATTTAGATAATAGTTTTCTTAAAAAAGTAGTTGAAGATTATCACCCTAGAAGTGATAAAAATAAAAAGGAAGAGAAAAAATAAACGAAACTTTTGAGCATAAAAAAAGGCAAGCTACCTACATCACACCGCTACGACCTAATACCCTTGCTGCGTTCCCGCCCTGGGGGATTCAAAGGGAGCTGGTTGTGTAGGACTTGCCGATGCAAATTTACAACCATTTTTTCGTAAAAAACAACAAAATTTCAATAAAAAAACTGTAACATTTCTAAGTTTTTGAATACTAATAGTTTGTTGTTTATATTTTTTGCTTTTGCCAGTATTAAATAAACGTAACATTAAAAAAGAATATATTTGTATCACTAACTAAATTCACACAATGGAAAATCAAACAAACAGTAAAAACATTATTTTAAACTACGGATTATATCTAGGTATTATTGGGGTTTTTATTCATTTAGCATTTTATGCAACAGGTACCTTAATTAAATTTGGATGGTTAAGTGGAGTCATTAGCTTTATAGCAATGGTTGCTATCATCGTTTTAGGAATCAAAAAATTTAAAACTGATAATGGTGGATTTTTAACTTTTGGTCAAGCTTTAAAAGTAGGAGTTGGTATTGCTGTTATTAGTGCCGTAATTACTACTATTTATACATTACTATTTACTAATGTTATTGAACCAGATTTTCAAAACCAAATGATGGAAGTACAAAAACAAGCATGGTTAGATTCAGGCATGAGCGATGAACAAATTGAAGCTTCAGAAGCCATGGCTGAAAAATTTAGTAGCCCTGTAATAACTATTCCGGTCTCTATAGTTGTTTCAGCCTTCTTCGGATTTATTATTTCTGCTATCGGAGGAGCTATCATGAAAAAAACAGAAGAAGAACAATATTAAAACATAGTTTAAACAAGTTTAAGTTTTACATAAAAGTAATACTTCGTAACTTTACCCTTTAAACATTGAACAAAATATATGGATATATCGGTTGTAATACCACTTCTTAATGAAGAAGAGTCTTTACACGAGTTACACGATTGGATTGCAAAAGTTATGCAATCCAATCGATTTTTATATGAACTTATTTTTATTGATGACGGTAGTACCGACACTTCTTGGAGTGTTATTGAAGAATTATCTGTAAAAAACAAGTCAGTAAAAGGTATTCGATTTCAAAAAAATTACGGAAAATCTCAAGCTTTAGACGCAGGTTTTGGTTTAGCACAAGGAAGTGTAGTTATTACCATGGATGCCGATTTACAAGACAGTCCTGATGAAATTCCTGAACTGTACCGTTTAATCACCGAAGATAATTTCGATTTAATTTCTGGATGGAAAAAGAAGCGTTACGACAATGTTGTGACAAAAAATATTCCCTCAAAATTATTTAATTGGGCAGCACGTAAAACATCAGGATTAAAATTGCATGATTTTAACTGCGGACTAAAAGCCTATAAAAAAGAAGTAGTGAAAGCAGTAAAAGTAAGTGGTGAAATGCATCGTTACATACCTGTTTTAGCTAAAAATGAAGGTTTTAACCGTATTGATGAAAAAGTAGTACAACACCAAGCTCGTAAATATGGTGTTACCAAATTTGGCATGGATCGTTTTGTCAACGGTTTTTTAGACTTAATTACTATTTCTTTTTTATCTAAGTTTGGAAAACGTCCTATGCACTTCTTCGGTTTATGGGGGACTTTAATGTTTATTTTTGGTTTTTTGTCTGCTTTTTTTATTGGAGTGATGAAAATATATCACCTTACTGTGGGAGTAAAAGCAATATTAGTTACAAACAACCCTTGGTTTTATATCGCTTTAACCTCTATGATATTAGGTACTCTTTTATTTTTAGCTGGTTTCTTAGGTGAGCTTATAATTAAGAGTAACCCCCAGCAAAAACATTATAAAATTAGAGAACAACTGAATTTTTAAACTCGTACCTTTGTGCTTTTTTTAATTTGATACATGGAAGAGATTTTAAACAATGCTAAACAATGGCTTTCTGACACATTTGACTCAGAAACGCAACAAGAAATTCAGCAATTAATAAATACTAATGCTGACGATTTAGCCGATCGTTTTTATAAAAACCTAGAATTCGGAACTGGTGGAATGCGCGGAATTGTTGGTGCTGGAACCAACAGAATTAATAAATATACTTTAGGGAAAGCTACCCAAGGACTAAGCAATTACTTACACAAAACATATCCTGATAAAGCATTAAAAGTGGCTATCGGTTACGATTGTCGTCACGACAGTGAGTGGTTGGCTAAAGTAGTTGCTAATGTCTTATCTGCTAACAATATTCAAGTATTTTTGTTTGAAGATATGCGTCCCACTCCAGAATTGTCTTTCGCTGTAAATTACTTAGGGTGCGAGGCTGGAATTGTTTTAACAGCTTCTCATAACCCACCAGAATACAATGGGTATAAAGTATATTGGAATGATGGAGGACAAATTGTCCCTCCACATGATACAGAAATCATTAACGAAGTAAATTCATTAGATTTTTCTGAAATCAGTTTCAATGCAAAAGAAGAATTGATAACTTCTATCGGAAGCGAAATTGACGAAGCTTTTTGGAAAGCTTCTTTAGCTAACGGAACTTTTGATATCAAAGGACGTGAAGATTTAAAAATTGTATTTACTTCCTTACACGGAACTTCTATCAAGTTAATTCCTGAAGTTTTAAAACGCGCTGGGTATACACAGGTTCACATTGTTGAAGAACAAGCTACACCTGATGGTGATTTCTCTACAGTTGAATCTCCAAACCCTGAAGAACCAGCAGCTCTTGAAATGGCGGTTGACTTAGCTAATAAAATTGATGCTGATATTGTATTAGGAACTGACCCTGATTCGGATAGAATTGGAATAGCCGTTAGAGATTTGGATGGAAACATGACCTTGTTAAACGGAAATCAAACTATGAGCATGATGACCGATTTTTTAATCAACGATTGGAAAAAACAAGGAAAATTAAATGGAAAACAATTTGTAGGATCTACGATAGTTTCTACTAATTTGGTCAATGAAATCGCCAATTCTTATGGAGTTGAAACCAAAGTTGGTTTAACAGGTTTCAAATGGATAGCAAAAATGATTAAAGACCACCCAGAACTTGATTTTATTGGGGGTGGTGAAGAGAGTTTTGGCTATATGGTAGGTGATTTTGTGCGTGATAAAGATGCGGTTACCTCTGCCCTACTTGCTTGTGAAATCGCAGCTGATGCAAAAGCCAATAATAGTTCTTTTTATAAAGAATTATTGAACTTATATACACGTCATCATTTATACAAAGAACATCTAATTTCTTTGGTAAAAAAAGGAATGGATGGCGCGCAACAAATCAAACAAATGATGATTGATTTACGCAGTAACCCACTAACAGAAATTGATGGAACCAAAGTTGAATATTTATACGATTATCAATCTTCAATTAGAAAAAATGTACTAACTGGTGAAGAGACTACCCTTGATATCCCTAAATCAAACGTATTAATATACAAAACTGAAGATGGAACTAAAATTGCCGCTAGACCTAGTGGTACTGAACCCAAAATTAAATTTTACTTTAGTGTTAAGAGTAAATTATATGACATATCAAATGCTAAAGAAGTAGAAAAAGAGCTTGACACTAAAATTCAACGTATTATTAAAGAATTAAACCTATAATGGACTATTTTAAAAAGATTATTAGATATGCTATCCCATACAAAAAGTATGGATACTTGAATATCTTATTTAATGTCTTATATGCCTTTTTTTCTACACTTTCTTTTTTGGTTTTAATGCCAATGTTAGAAGTTATATTTAAACCAACAGCTCCTAAAGTAACAACTGAACCTACATTTAAAGGAATTGCTGATACTATAAATTATTTTAAAGAGTTTATTTCTTATCATATTACAAATATAGCTGGAGATGATAAATCAAAAGCTTTAATGGTCGTTGTTGGCTTGGTTATTATAACTTTCTTCTTTAAGAATATCTTTAATTACTTAGCTATGTACTTTATTACATTTTTAAGGAATGGTGTTTTAAAAGATATTAGAAATGATTTGTACAAAAAGACTATAGAGTTACCTATTTCTTATTTTTCAGAAAAAAGAAAAGGTGATACTATGGCTCGTATTGGTACTGATGTTTTAGAAATTCAACATTCTTTTTTATCAATACTACTAATGATTGTTAGAGAACCTTTAACAATTATATTTACCATAGTTGCTATGGTTTTAATTAGTGTTAAACTAACCATCTTTGTTTTTATTTTTATTCCTATATCTGGTTATATAATCTCTTTAATAGGTAAAAGTTTAAAAAGAAAATCTGATAGTGTTCAAAAAGAACAAGGGTATTTTTTATCACTGTTAGAAGAAACTTTAGGAGGTTTGAAAGTAATTAAAGGTTTTACTGCCGAAAATGAATTTCAAAGAAAATTTGAAGCTTCTACCGATCGATTTTATCATTTTTCAAATACGTTAGTTAATCGCACTAACTTATCGAGTCCTGCTAGTGAATTTTTAGGTATAGGAGTTATAGCTGTGTTACTTTGGTATGGTGGTCAATTAGTTATAACAGATGGTTCTTTAGACGGTGAGGATTTTATCGCTTATATGGGATTAGCATATAATATTTTAACTCCCGCAAAAGCCATATCAAAAGCTAGTTACAGTGTTAAAAAAGGAAATGCTGCTGCTGAACGTGTTTTAGAGATTCTAGAAACTGAAAACCCTTTAAAAGATGCTCCAAATGCTATTGATAAGAAAACTTTTGATACTGAAATTTCAGTGGAGAATATCTCTTTTAAATACGAAGATAATTATGTTTTAAAAGATTTTTCTTTAACTATTCCTAAAGGAAAAATGGTTGCTTTGGTTGGACAATCTGGAAGTGGAAAATCTACTATTGCTAATTTATTAACTCGCTTTTATGATGTTAATAAAGGAACAATCAAAATAGATGGAACAGATATAACAAATATTAAAAAACGTTCACTACGTCAACTGGAAGGCTTAGTTACTCAAGATTCTATTTTGTTTAATGACACTGTAAAGAACAATATCACATTAGGTATTGAAGGTAAGAGTGATGATGAAATTATTGAAGCCGCAAAAATTGCCAACGCACACGAGTTCATAAAAGATTTACCTAATGGTTATGACACGAATATTGGTGATAGCGGAAATAAACTTTCAGGCGGTCAAAAACAACGTTTAAGTATTGCCCGTGCAGTACTTAAAAACCCACCAATTATGATTTTAGACGAAGCTACATCAGCTTTAGATACAGAATCAGAAAAGTTAGTACAAGATGCATTGGAAAAAATGATGCAGCATAGAACCTCTGTAGTTATTGCGCACCGTTTGTCTACTATTCAAAAAGCGGATATGATTATTGTTATGCAAAAAGGAAAAATTGTTGAGCAAGGAACTCATGAAGAACTCATATCTAAAAGTGGAACTTATAAAAAGCTTGTAGAAATGCAATCTTTAGGATAATAAATAAAAAAGAGAAGCATTAGCTTCTCTTTTTTTATACTTATCTTTCTTTATTATTGATTCAATTTTAATCCTAATTGTGCTCCCTTTTCTAACATAAACTGATATGAAGCATCGTGCTCATTTGGGATTTTACCATCTAAGATTGCTTCTTTTATAGCTTCTTTTATCTGACCAATCTCCCTACATGGTTGCAAATTAAAAGTTTTCATGATTTCCTCTCCTGTAATTGGTGGTTGGAAATTACGAACTCTGTCACGCTCTTCTACCTCTTTAATTTTTTCACGTACTATTTCAAAGTTTTTATGATAACGTTTAAATTTCTTAGGGTTCTTGGTCGTTATATCTGCTTCACATAATGTCATTAAGGACTCTACATCATCTCCTGCATCAAAAATTAATCGACGAACAGCAGAATCAGTCACTTCACTTGCTAAAACTATCGGACGAGAGCTTAACATCACCATCTTTTGAACAAACTTCATTTTGTTATTTAATGGCATTTTTAAGCGCTTAAACAGTTTATGCACCATCTTCGATCCCACAAACTCATGAGAATGGAACGTCCATCCTATTTTTTTGTGGTAACGTTTTGTTGGCGCCTTACCTATATCGTGTAATAGTGCTGCCCAACGAAGCCAAACATCATCAGTATTTACAGCAATATTATCTACTACTTCTAACGTATGGTAAAAATTGTCTTTATGCTTTTGTCCTTCTACTTCTTCTACTCCTTTTAAAGCGATTAATTCTGGTAGAATTCTTTCTAGCAATCCTGTTTTTTCTAATAATAAAAAACCTATAGAAGGTACTTCAGATTCTAAAATCTTATTCAGCTCAACTACAATACGCTCGCGAGTAATAATATCTATTCTAGAAGCATTTTTTGTAATTGCATTTAGCGAGTGTTCTTCTATTTCGAAATTTAATTGAGTAGCAAATCGAATAGCACGCATCATACGTAACGGATCGTCAGAATAAGTAATATCTGGATCTAATGGTGTTCTAATTATTTTAGCTTCCAAATCAACCATTCCTCCAAAAGGATCTAGCAATAGTCCGAAATCATCTTCATTCAAACTTAATGCTAAAGCATTAATCGTAAAATCTCTCCTATTTTGATCGTCTTCTAAGGTTCCTTCAGAAACTTTAGGATTTCTACTTTCTTGTGAATATGATTCTTTTCTAGCCCCAACAAACTCTATTTCAACATCTTGAAAACGCAACATGGCTGTTCCATAAGTCTTAAATACTTGAACCTTTGGCTTATTGGGTAGTAATTCAGCTACTTTTTGTGCTAAATCTATTCCACTTCCTACCGCAACCACATCAACATCTTTGGCTGTACCACGTTGTAAGATAAAGTCACGCACAAAGCCACCAATTACATAACTCTCTAGTTGTAATTCTTTAGCGGCTTGGGATATATATCGAAATATTTCTGCAGAAATTGCTTCCTTAAAATATTGTTTTTGCATACAAATTATTCTCTAATCACAATAACATCATCACCTTCAATTTTTAAAATCGTTGAAGACTTTTCTGATATTTTTTCTTGATGCAAATCTACCACATAATCTACATTCTTTAAAATTGCTTTGCTTATTTCTGAAAATGATTTTGGTGTAGGCTCTCCACTTACGTTTGCAGAAGTAGAAACAATAGGTTTTCCAAATTCTTTAATTAGCTGAGTACAAAACTCATTCTTTGGAATACGAATAGCAATTGTATTGTCGGGTGCAATTGTATTAGATGCTAACCCTTTTGGATTATTATAAATAATAGTAGTAGGTTTTATTGATGTCTCTAAAATTTCTAAAGCTTTTTCTGGGATATCTCCTACATGGTTTTGCAACATTTCAATAGAGTCTACTAAAATAATTAAGCTTTTAGACTCTTCTCTATTCTTTATTTTATAGATTTTTTTTACAGCTTCTTCATTTGTAGCATCACAACCTAATCCCCAAACTGTATCAGTTGGATATAGAATTGTTTGCCCTTTCAATAAAGCTTTAATTGATTCTTTGTTAATATTCACTGAAGCTAGAATTAAACTTTTGATTAAGCCAATTTATTATTAAGTCAAACATTGATTTAGGAGCTGTTTCCAAGCTTTGTAAGCACATAAATAACTTTTTTTTATTTCTTTTTGCGCTCCATAATTTCTTTTTTACCTTAAACCATCTATAAGATTGTATATATATCAATGCTAGATCTTTTTTTAAGAAACTAGTATTATTCTTTATCTCTATATGATTTATGAAACCTTGGGGAACGTATTGATCTATATGCCTAAATTTATGTTTAATATTTAATAATAATATATCCTTATTTTCTGAAAATATTTTTTCAAAAGTAGATTTTCTTAATGGGTATGGTGTATGGTGAAAATTATAGTTTTTATTAAAACCTGCTAACTTTGCCCCTTTTTCTTTTGCTTTCTTATGAGTTACTCTATTAGCCTTTTCTTTTGTGGTAAAAATTCTTTTATAAAATATATTTTCATTAAACTTTATCCATCCACCTCTTAAGACTGGGAAACCATCAATAAAAAAATCTGAAGGTTTTGTCTCATTTATTAAAAACATATCATCATTAAAATACACAAAATGTTCAGAAAGTTTTGGAATCCTATACAACATTGTTTCAATAGTTTGAGAATTAAACGTTGGTAAATACTCTTCGTATCCTTTAAAAATAACCGTATGATCTACCAACTCCAAATTAACTCCTTGATCTTTAGCTTTTTGTTTCAATTTTAAAAAATTATGTGGTTGCTGATTATCAGTAACCACATAAATATTTTTTATAAATACAGCAAACTTAAGTATCGATAAAATACTTATTTCGATCTCATTAATAGAGTTATAACGAGTAGATTCTTTCTTATTACTCCAATCTATCTTTTTATCTAAATATTGATTAATTTTATTTCTCCATACTTCGTCTGAGCTATCAACCCAAGTAATTACTGCATCTATCTGCATATCAAAATCAAAATTTCTTAATTCTTTATACCGCCACATCATACTCTCTAAGAGCATCATTCAACGAAGTTTTCTTATTCGTACTTTCTTTACGTTTACCAATGATTAAAGCACAAGGAACTTGATATTCACCTGCAGCAAACTTTTTAGTATAACTTCCTGGAATTACTACCGAACGTGCAGGAACAACTCCTTTCATTTCAACTGGTTCATCACCTGTTACATCAATGATTTTAGTACTCATTGTTAATACTACATTCGCTCCTAAAACCGCTTCTTTCTCTACTCTAACTCCTTCAACAACAATACAACGAGAACCTATAAAAGCGCCATCTTCAATAATTACCGGTGCTGCTTGTAAAGGCTCTAACACTCCACCGATCCCTACTCCTCCAGACAAGTGAACATTTTTACCAATTTGAGCACAAGAGCCTACAGTTGCCCAAGTATCAACCATCGTTCCTTCATCAACATACGCTCCAATATTTACATAACTAGGCATTAAAATAGTTCCTGCTGAAATATAAGCTCCGTGGCGTGCTACTGCATTAGGAACCACACGAATTCCTTTCGCTTCATAACCTCTTTTTAATGGAATTTTATCGTGATATTCAAAAATACCAGCCTCTAAAGTTTCCATTTTTTGAATTGGAAAATACAACACTACTGCTTTCTTTACCCACTCATTTACCTGCCATCCAGTGTCAGTTGGCTCAGCAACACGTAAATCTCCTGCATCTAATAAATCTACTACTTTTCTAATAGCATTAATTGTAGTTTCTTCTTTTAACAAATCGCGGTTATTCCACGCTTTTTCTATAATTGATTGTAATTCTGTCATTTTTAATAATATTTTTCAGCAAAAATAAAGTTGCTTTCAAGAATATACCGCGAAGATACATTTTTTAAACAGATATTTCTCCCTTGTTTAATTTAGCTACCTTTGCAAAAAACTTTTTTAATGGGCAGAATATTAGCCATAGATTTTGGAAAAAAAAGAACAGGAATTGCTGTAACTGATGAACTTCAAATTATTGCTTCAGGATTAACAACTGTTGATACCTCTGAACTTATTCCATTTTTAAAAGACTACACGCAAAAAGAAAATGTTGAACTCTTTTTAGTAGGGAAACCGAAGCAAATGGATAATTCTGATAGTGAAAGTGAAGTTCTTATTCTTCCTTTTCTTGAAAAACTTGAAAAAGCTATTCCTTCTATACCTATAAAACGTGTAGATGAGCGTTTTACCTCTAAAATGGCTTTTCAAACAATGATTGATAGCGGTTTAAAGAAAAAACAACGTCAAAACAAAGCTTTGGTAGACGAAATCAGTGCTACAATCATCCTACAGTCGTATTTATACAATAAATAATTTTCTACCAAAAGCATTCTTTGTATTTTTGCATTCCTTAAAATTAAAAAGTAAATGATTTTACCCATTGTAGCATACGGAGATCCCGTTTTACGTAAAGTAGGAAAAGAAATCGATAAAGATTATCCGCAGTTAGAAAAACTAATTGCCGATATGAGAGAAACAATGTACAATGCTAACGGACTTGGTTTAGCGGCTCCTCAAATAGGAAAAGACATTCGTTTGTTTATTATTGATGCTTCTCCTTTTGCTGAAGACGAAGATTTAAGTGAAGAAGAGAAGAATTTCTTTAAAGACTTTAATCGTGTTTTTATCAATGCAAAAATCGTTAAAGAAGAAGGCGATGAATGGGCTTTTAATGAAGGATGTTTAAGCATTCCTACCATTAATGAAGATGTTTTTCGTCAAGAAACAGTTACTATTGAGTATCAGGACGAAAACTTTGAAAAACACACAGAAACGTTAAGCGGATTGCCAGCACGTGTTTTTCAACATGAATACGATCATATTGAAGGAATTTTATTCACAGACAAACTTTCTTCATTAAAGAAACGATTAATTAAAAAGAAATTAGACAATATTTCTAAAGGGAAAGTAAACGCTGGATATCGCATGCGTTTTCCTAATGCTAAAAGATAATAGTTATACACTAAAAAAACATTAAGACATGGAATTTAACAAAATTATAGCTGTAACAGGTAAGCCAGGTTTGTATGAAATTTTATCACAAACTAAAACAGGAGTTATCGTAAAATCTATTGTTGACGGTAAACGTTTTCCTATTACCGCAACTCATAACGTAAGTTTATTAGAAAACATCGCTATTTACACGTACGAAGAAGAAGTGCCTTTAGCACAAGTACTTAAAAATATTGCTGATAAAGAAGATGGTAAAGAGGCTATTTCTCACAAAGAAAGTGCTAATAAATTAACTACTTATTTTGGTGAAGTATTACCTGGGTTTGATGAAGAGCGTGTATACGCTTCAAACATTAAAAAAGTAATTCAGTGGTACAACATCTTAGCGAAAGCTGAGTTTGACTTTAGTACATTAACTGAAGCTGAAGAAACAACTACAGAAGAAGCTTAAATCGTGAATACTCGTAAGCAACAGTTAGCCGCCTTTAATCGTTTGTTAGACATCATGGACGACCTTCGTGAGAAGTGCCCGTGGGATAAAAAACAAACCTTACAAAGTCTGCGTCATTTAACTATTGAAGAAACCTACGAGTTAGCAGATGCTATTTTAGACAACGATTTACAAGAAATAAAAAAAGAATTAGGCGATGTGCTTTTGCACATCGTCTTTTATGCTAAAATAGGAAGCGAAAAACAAGCTTTCGACATTGCTGATGTTGCCAATGCAATCTCAGATAAACTCATCGATCGTCATCCGCATATTTATGGTGATGTAGTTGTTGAAAACGAAGAAGACGTTAAGAAAAACTGGGAAAAACTCAAACTAAAAGAAGGGAATAAATCAGTTTTAGAAGGAGTTCCTAAAAGTTTACCTGCGGTAGTAAAAGCCAATCGTATTCAAGATAAAGTTGCTGGCGTTGGTTTTGATTGGGAAGAACCACATCAAGTGTGGGAAAAGGTTCAAGAAGAGCTTTCTGAATTGAACGACGAAATCAAAAACAGCAATCAAGAGAAAATAGAAAAAGAGTTTGGAGATGTCTTATTCTCTATGATTAACTACGCTCGTTTTATTGGTGTAAACCCTGAAAATGCACTGGAAAAAACCAATAAAAAATTCATCAATCGCTTTCAGTTTTTAGAAGAAGCTGCCAAAAAAGAGGGTAAACAACTTTCTGACATGACCCTCGCTGAAATGGATGTGCATTGGGAGAATTCGAAAGAATTTTTCAAATAATCATAATTGGGAGAATTCGAAAGAATTCTTCAAATAACCCTAATTCGGAAAATTCAAAAGTTTTTTTTTCAAATAACTACTGTCATTACGAAGTAGGTACGACTGAAGTAATCTGTTTATCTCGAACTATAAATACAAAGATTGCTTCGTTATCACTCGCAATGACGTCTTTAATTATTACCTCTCTCCGCTATGATATTTCCTGTCATTCCGACCAAAGGGAGGAATCTCATTCAATAAAACCACATTATAAGTATCGCAACACACGACACTACTGTCCGTTGACACCAGACAGTACTATCCTATGACTTTAGACACTACTGTCTGAAGGTTAAGACAAAATTTACATAACATAAAAAGTATTGTTGATATTCTTTTTCTTGATAAAAAGAAACAAAAATCAAGACTTACCATAAAATCTTGAGAAAATACTACGACTCCTTCCACTAATAAAAAGAACTCGCTATCGCTCAAACGGCTTTTTATCTTACGCCCACTACTGCTATCTTGATTTTTAAAGATTTTCTTGTAGGTCATAATATAAGTCATAAAATTTAGCTCTGTTTAAGTTTCCTCAATATAACGAAACCATCAGCGTGACGCGCTGAACGTTCCTCAACGCAACGAAACCGTCAGCGAAACTCGCTGAACGTTCCAAATATCTTTTAGAATTGCAAATACTCTATTATAAGATTTATCAGTCCTACCTCCTTCGGAATGATAACTAACAACCCAACCGTCATTGCGAGTGAGAACGAAGCAATCTTTTTTATCGACTAAAAGATAGCCACGTCGTTCATTTCGACTTCGCTCAATGACCTTCTCGCTATGACGTTTACTTATATTTCCCTATTTTTACTTTATGGATATAATCATCATCACCGGAGGAAGTAAAGGAATTGGTAGAGCCTTAGCCGAAAAATACGCACAAGAAAATTACAGAGTGTACTCACTATCCAGAAGCATTGTAGATTTGGAAAATGTGGTACAGCTTTCTGTAGATTTATCTGATACCAAAGCCACACACAACACGTTTAAAATGTTATTAGATGAAATTCAGAAATTGGAGGTTTCATCGATTACCTTGATGAATAATGCCGGTAGACTCGGTACCATAGCGAACTTAGAAAATATTCCTTCGGAAGATATTGCTCAAAGTATTCAACTCAACGCCACTACTCCACTGATTTTATCGAGTTTGTTTATCAAAGCCACACAACCGCTGACCTGTAAAAAACAGATTATTAGTATCTCATCTGGAGCAGCTGTAAAACCATATGAAGGTTGGAGTATTTACTGTACGTCTAAAGCTGCAATTGACATGATGACCAAAACTATTGCTGCGGAACAAAACGAGCTTGAACATGGGGTAAAATGTAATGCTATTTACCCTGGTGTGGTAGATACTAACATGCAAACTGATATTAGAAGTACCAATGAAAAAGATTTTAAAAACGTACAACGCTTTATCGATTTAAAAGAAAACAACCAGTTGTACACTCCTGAGTACGTTGCAGAAACCATTTTTACCATAGACACCCAAAGCAAACTTAAAAATGGGGATATTGTAGATATTAGGAATTTATAGAAATTAATGTATTAAATGAAAAAGAATGACGGTAAATACCTTGAACAACTTGTTGAAATAATTGAAAGATCAATAGATTCTGATGCTACTATTGAAAGAGATGTACAAATGCCTATCCTGAATTCAAAAGGTGGCTATAAAACTCAATGTGATATTGTCATTACGAAAGGAAAAGCACCCAGACTAACAAAAACTATTATTGAGGTTCAAGATAGAAATAGTAAAGTTAAACCTAATGACTTTAGAGGCTGGACTCAGAAATTAGATGAAGTTGGTGCACAACATTTAATTTGTGTATCTAAACAAGAATTTCCTGAAAGTATTAAGGAAAAAGCCAGTAACTCTGGAAATAAAATCAGTTTAATAAACTTAAAAAATTTAGATGTTGATAAAATTCCTTTAAGTTTTTTTGATTATAATTTTACATATAACACCTTTGAGTTAAAACAGTGGAGTTTGATAAAAATAGATAATCTTTCAAATTCTAATACATTTAACCTAAGAAGTCTTTTCTTTAACCGCAAAATTAGTGCAAATGATAAAGTCTTCTCTTATGATAAAAAAACTTTTTTTAATATCAATGAATTAACCAGTATTTCAATAGAAGGTAAAAGTATTTTTAATAAAAAAATAAACTCAGTATTTTCATCTTATCATGATGAAAACCGACAGTTATATTTATTCTTCTCAAACTCATTTATTAAAATTAATTGTGAGATTAATTTTAGTTATTTTCTATCAAGTGAAAGCATTCCTACTTCTTTAATGTCCTATGAACAGGATGAGTTTGGAGTTTTAGCCTGGGTAATAAAAGCTCTATATCAAAAAGGTGAAAACTTTATTGAAATGAGTATGCCAGTTACAAAAAAAGGTGATAAATATATTTTAAAAAAAATGCACTTAAGATATACTAACAATCAATCGTTTAGTTTTGGAATGAAAGTAATAAAAGGTTAATTAATAAGCATCCACATCAATAATAAAACGGATAGGTCTAAAATCTTTTACCGCTTCAAAAGTGTTTTTAATTTTTTGTAGCTGTTCTTTGGTTTTTCCTAAGGATTGCTTGGGTGGAATTTTAATCACTAAATTTTTAATATACTGGTTTCGGATACGAGAAACCGCAGGTGCTGTAGGTCCTAATACATTTTCATGAAACACATTCTGTAAAGCTTTGGCTAACCAATTGATACCGTTATCTACACGCGTGTAATCTCTATGTTTTAGCGTAATTTTTATCAAACGATAGTATGGCGGGTAATGAAACTGCCAACGATCTTGTAACTGTTCTTTATACATTTCTGTATAATTGTTAGTAGATACCTGCTGCAAAATCTGATGATACGGATTGTAGGTTTGTATGGCTACATTTCCTTGTTTTTTTGTACGTCCTGCCCTACCTGATACTTGTACCATTAACTGAAAAGCACGTTCATGTGCTCTAAAATCAGGAAAGTTGAGCATAGAATCTGCATTTAAGATTCCTACCAACGATACGTTTTCAAAATCCAATCCTTTAGAAAGCATTTGTGTTCCTACCAAAATATCTATTTCTTGGGCTTCAAAAGCACCAATAATCTTTTGGTAACCATATTTACCGCGCGTGGTATCCAAATCCATTCGGCCAATAGTATGATTCGGAAATAACTCTTTGAGTTCTAGTTCTATTTGCTCCGTTCCGAAACCTTTGGTGTCTAAAGTAGCACTTCCACAAGCACCACAACTGTTTGGCATTGCACGCTGGTAATGACAATAATGACATTTCAACTCCTTACGGAATTTATGATAGGTTAAACTCACATCACAATTCGGACACTGAGGAGAAACTCCACAAGTTGTACACTCTACCACAGGCGAAAATCCACGTCGGTTTTGAAATAAAATAACCTGTTCTTTTTCCTCCAACGCTTCCGTAATCATTTTTAATAAACGATCCGAAAAATGACCATTCATTTCCTTTTTTCGATGCTTTTCTTTAATGTCTATCAGCTCGATTTTAGGCAATTGAATGTTTCCAAAACGACGGGTTAACTCCACAAATCCGTATTTGTTTTGCTCAGCGTTGAAATAACTCTCTATTGATGGTGTTGCAGAACCTAACAATACTTTTGCTTGGTGTAAATGACCTAATACTACTGAAGCATCACGTGCATTGTAACGTGGTGACGGTTCAAATTGCTTGTACGACGTTTCGTGTTCTTCATCCACTACAATCAATCCTAAGTTTGAAAACGGTAAAAACAAGGAAGAACGCGCTCCTAAAATAACCTGCGCTTTCGGTTTATTTTCTAACACATTATTCCACACCTCTACCCTTTCGTTCATCGAATATTTAGAGTGGAATACTGAAATAAAGTTTCCAAAATAGTTTTGTAAACGGGTAATAATTTGAGTTGTTAAGGCTATTTCTGGTAGTAAAAACAATACCTGTTTTCCTTCAGCAATCACTTCTTTAATTAGTTTTACATAAATTTCTGTTTTACCAGAACCTGTAACCCCATGTAATAAACTTACCTGTTGTGTTTCAAAAGAAGTTTTAATTTGATTGAAGGCTTCCTGCTGAAATTTATTCAACTCTTTTATCTGATTCGTTTCTCCTTGATAGTTAATTCGATCGGTTTGAATATGATAAAATTCAAAAATATCTTTCTCTACCAAGGCTTTTAAAACTGCGGAAGAAGCTCCCGATTGTTCTTCTAAATCTTTTGCTTTTATCGGCTTTTTAGTCGCTGCTAACTGAAAATACGTCAGTACAGCTTCTCGTTGCTTTTTCGCTCTTGAAAGTTCTTCTAAAAGTGTTTGTAAGCCTTCATTTGAGACATAATTGTTATGTAACCGCACATACTTAACCAGTTTAGGCTTGTATGTTTCGTAAATTTCTTCTTTAATGTAAATCGCACTCTTCTCAATCAATCCGTTAATGATAGGAAGTACAGTTTTCTTTCCTAAAATATCAGCAACTTGATGAATGGTTAACTGTGAATGATGCTGTAAAGCTTCAAAAATTAAAAACTCTTCATCTGTTAATATGGCTTCTTCTTCAAAGTTTTCATTTTTATAGATAATGGTTTCACTTTCTAGCAAAAATGCTGAAGGTAAGGCTGCTCTATATACATCGCCTAACGAACACATATAATAGCTCGAAATCCATTGCCAGTGTTTTAGTTGCTGTTCTGTTATAATAGGCGTATCATCTAAAATTTGATGAATGTCTTTGGCCTCATATAATTCGGGTGCATTTTGGTGAATGTTAAACACCAATGCGGTATATATTTTACTTTTTCCGAAGGAAACCGCTACACGCATTCCTTTTTTTAAGAAAGAAGCTTCTGCTTCGGTTACCGTATAGGTAAACGTTTTTTGCAACGGAATGGGTAATATGACGTCGATGAAATGGATAAAGCTTTCTTTTTAAATTAAATCAAAACTACACAAAAATGAGTACATTGTAAACACCAAAGCTTCTATATTTATGACTTCACTAGAATGGAAAAATAAGGGTGAATTTTACACCATTAATAATCAGCAAGTTTTCGTTATTGATGAAGGAAATGCTGATGAAACTCTTATGATACTCCACGGATATCCTACGTCTTCTTTTGATTATTATAAAGCGCTTTCTTTTTTATCAAAAAAATACAGAGTGATTATTCACGATCATTTAGGTTTTGGTTTTTCTGATAAGCCTTTGCACTACTCCTATTCTTTAGTTGAGCAAGCTGATATGGCCTTACTTTTATGGAAAAAACTAGGTTTACATGAGGTTACAATACTAGCGCATGATTATGGTACGAGTATTGCCACCGAAATTATTGCTAGAAATAATATGAATCAGCTTCCTTTTTCTATTAAAGAATTGATTTTGTGCAATGGTAGTATGCATATTGAATTAGCCAAACTACGAACTATTCAAAAGCTATTAAAGAATAAAATTACAGGAAAATGGGTTGCTAAATTGGCGAATCAAGCTGTTTTTAATAGGAATATTCGCAAAATTTATGTTGATGCTTCTAAGGTTTCTCAGGAAGAATTAAACGAAATGTGGTTTCAATTAAATTATAATAATGGTAGGAATGTTATTCATTTATTGAGTAATTATATTAATGAACGTTACTTTTTTTGGCATCGTTGGATTGGCGGATTAACACAAACACAAATTCCTACAAAAATAGTTTGGGCTACCCACGACCCTATTGCTGTAAAAGCTATTGGAGAGCAATTACACAAAGAAATTCCTAATAATGAATTACGATGGCTTGAAAACACAGGGCATTTCCCTATGCTTGAAAACCCTGAAGAATGGAGTAATTTAGTACTAAGCTAACCTTAATAGCCTAACATTTGTAGGTACAGTTTTTCTACTTTAGCTCTTGCCCAAGGTGTTGTTCTTAAAAACTTTAAACTCGATTTATAGGTTGGATTCTTTTTAAATGCATTTATATTTAAAATTTCTCCCATTTCTTCCCAACCATACTCCAAGTATAATTCTTCTAAAATTGTGGCTAGTTTTATTCCGTGAAGCGGATTATTTGGTTGTTCTTGACTCATGCTACAAAGGTAAATATTCTATTGCAGTAATTCGTCTAACAAAATTCTAATTTTATCACTATTCCAATCGGCAGGTCCTTTTTTATCTACGACAATAGTTCCGTTTTTATCCATAATAAACGTCGCAGGAATTGAGTTGCTTACTAATTGGTCTGGTACTTTTGATAGAATGTTATACGTTGGTAAATCGTAGCCTTTGTCTTTATAAAAGGCTTCAATAGTCGTCCAGTCTTCATTACTTACAAATACAAACTCAACTTTATCTTTATAGTCGTTATACAGCTTTTGAATACTTGGCATTTCTGCTATACATGGCGGACACCAAGTTGCCCAAAAGTTTACAAAAACGACTTTATCTTTTGTTTCATTAAAATCTATATTCGTAGTATTTAATCCTTTTAATTTCCAGTCATAGTCTACTAGCTCTTCTCTTTGTTCTTCAGTAATGGTTGAAGGTGAAAACGAAACCAATCTAATAAAATAGACTTTTGTTGGCGGATATAGTAACAGGCCTATAATAACGACAAATACAATGTTTGATATTGTTTTTCTGTTGAATTTCATTTAGTTTCTTTTAGATTAAAGGTTGTTATCTGTCGTTATGAATTTTATTGTATTACAAAATGTGTGTGTTCTTTATCAATCTAATTCAGGCAGTAAAAAATCGTTTAAAACGCTTTTTTTTGCCATCATTTTCTCAATATTTTCAACGGTTCTTGGAGCTTCTGCTGATAGGTTTACAGGTCCGTTTTTTGTGATTAAAATATCATCTTCAATTCTAACTGCAATTCCCCACCATTTCTTATCACAAGGGCTTCCTTCTGGAATATAAATACCAGGTTCAACTGTAATAACCATATTCTCTTTAAACTCTCTATAAGTTCCCGGATCATGAACATCTAATCCAATGTGATGAGAAGTACCATGTGGAAAATAAGTATGTTTTGCTGAAGGAGTGCTAATAATACCCAAAGCTGCTAATCCTTCATTAATAATCTGTTTTGTAGCTTCTCCTGGCTTCCAAAATTTATTTCCAGGTTTACATACCTTGATTCCTGCGTCTTGTGCTTTTAAAACCAATTCGTAAATAGCTTTTTGTTCTGGAGAAAACTTCCCATTTGCTGGTATGGTTCTAGTAACATCTGCTGTATACCCTCTATACTCCGCTCCCAAATCCATTAAAACTAGCTCATTTCCTAGTTTGGTTTTGTTATTCTCTATGTAATGTAAAACACAACCATTGTTACCCGCCCCCACTATAGATGGATAGCCTTCATACTCTGCTCCGTATTTTTTATACACAAACTCATGAACTCCTTGAATCTCTGTTTCAGACATATGTGGTTTCATAGCTTTCATCACTTCTACTTGTCCTATTGCTGAAATTCGTATCGCCTTAGTTAACAGTTTTAATTCTTCTGGTGTTTTCACTTCACGCATTTCAGCAAGTGCAGTAGATAAAAATTTAACATCTATATTAGATTCACTATTTTTTTGAAGTTTTATTTTTATTTTTTGTTTGAGTTCTCTTCTTAATCCATCATCTGTAGCACTTATATACTCTTTTATTATCGGGTCTTTTTTATACTCTGGATAACTCTCTAAGCTTTTAGATAGCTCTTTAGCCACCTCTTCTAATTTCGCATCAGGTACATTTGCTATAGCCTTATGAATATACGCTATATTCGGGTCTTTTAACACACTATCATTATATCCAGATTGCTTTTTAAACACTTTTACTAAATCGTAAATTTCTCCTTTATCCCTTTCTGAGTTTCTATAATCATCATTAAACTTTAATATGTTTACTTTATTGAAACTTTTAAAATTAATAGGATCTGTAACAAATTCTTCTGATGTTTTTGCCATCTTAAATCCTAATTCTTTTTTTACTCCTTCTACTCCTAAACGTTTTCCATTCCACATTTCAAATCGAGGATCTTTTTTAGGCACATATAATATTTCATTATAACTATTCCCTTCAGCGTCTTTTTGATTTTCAAAAAATAGTACCAAAACCGCATTGGGTTCTCTAAACCCAGTTAAATAGTAAAAATTAGGATCTTGATGAAATACATAATCTACATCATTCGCTCTGTTTCGGGTTGGATTCGCAAAAACAACTGCTACGGCATTTTTAGACATTTTTGATCGTAAAATTGCTCTTCGTTCTTTATGAAAATCGGCTGATAAATAATCTGTAGGGGTTTGTGCTGATACAACAACACAGATATTTAGTAAGAAACAAGCAAGTAGTAGTCTTTTTAACATAGTAATAAAATTTGTTACTCTCAAATTTAGCATTCTATTGTAGAAAAAGGAAAATATTAACAAACATTTAGGTAATATACTCTTATAATATTACACAGATTCGCCTGTTTTGTTTGCTAATTTTTCAATACTTTAGCATCACTTTTTTAAAACAAACAATACACAATAATGAAACCTACATAAATAAAACATATCAAACTAATGATTGTTTTATTCATCAAAGGTTACATGCGTTAATAAAAACAATAAAAAACAAACACATGAAAAATACAGCTTTATCACATGTACATGAAGCTTTAGGAGCAAAAATGGTTCCTTTTGCAGGTTATAATATGCCTGTACAATACGAAGGAGTAACTGCTGAACACGAAACTGTTAGAAAAGGAGTTGGTGTTTTTGATGTAAGTCATATGGGAGAGTTCTTTTTAAAAGGAGAAAATGCATTGGCTTTAATTCAAAAAATATCTTCTAACGACGCTTCTAAATTAGTTCCTGGTAAAGCACAATATAGCTGTATGCCTAATGCTGATGGAGGAATTGTAGATGATTTAATTATTTACATGATTGCTGAAAATGAGTATATGTTAGTAGTAAATGCTTCTAATATTGAAAAAGATTGGAACTGGATTTCTCAACACAACGATTTAAACGTTGAGATGGAAAACCGTTCTGAAGATTGGTCTTTATTAGCTATTCAAGGGCCAAAAGCTGCGGAAGCAATGCAATCGTTAACTTCTGTTGATTTATCAAATATTAAATTCTATACGTTTGAAATTACTGATTTCGCAGGAATACCTAACGTTGTAGTTTCTGCTACTGGATATACTGGTTCTGGTGGATTTGAGGTATATGTAAAAAATGAAGATGTTGAACAACTTTGGAACAACGTTTTTGAAGCTGGTAAAGACTGGGGAATTAAACCTATCGGATTAGCTGCTCGTGACACCTTACGTTTAGAAATGGGATATTGTTTATATGGTAACGATATTGACGATACTACTTCTCCTTTAGAAGCTGGCTTAGGTTGGATTACTAAGTTTACGAAAGACTTTGTAAATGCTGAAGCTTTAAAAGCTCAAAAAGAAGCTGGTGTTACTCGTAAATTAGTTGCTTTTGAATTAACAGAGCGTGGTGTTCCTCGTCATGATTACGAAATTGTTGATGCTGACGGAAACAACATTGGTCGTGTTACTTCAGGTACGATGAGCCCATCATTAGGAAAAGGAATTGGATTAGGGTATGTTACAAAAGAAAACTCTAAAGTTGATAGTGATATTTTTATCCAAGTTCGTAAGAAACAAATTCCTGCTAAAGTAGTAAAGTTACCTTTTTATAAAGGTTAATAATATATCTAAAAAAAGCAGCTTTTTTAAAAGCTGCTTTTTACCCCTTATTTAAATAATTTAATTTTCCCCAATAAATTAAATTAAGTACTCGTTTGTTTGAGCACTCCAAATATCTACAACAAAAAAGCTTTTTCCACCTTTACTTCCTCGAATGATACCTTTTTGGATATAAGTGTGTTATATTATACCTTAAAAGTAAAAAGCAGCTCCTAAAAGAACTGCTTTACAACTATTAATCAACTATTTAGATGTTTTTAATCTTTCTTTTCGTCATCTTTTGATGCTTTGTTCCAGATTTTAATTTCATCATTTATAGTTACACCTTCTAATACTTCAATATTTACTCCGTCAGAAACTCCTAGTTTTAACTCACGCTTTTCAAACTCATCTTCACCTTTTTTAACCTCTACATATGGTTCTTCTGTTTTCTTGTCAAAACGTAATAACGATTCTTTAATAGATAAAACACTGTCTTTCTTTTCTAAAACTATGTCTGCATTGGCACTATAACCAGCTCTTACAAAATAGTTATCGTCAAGTTTTACATCTGCCTTAATTTTAAATTGTACAGCTCCATTTTCTTCTGTTCCTTTTGGTGCTATAAAATTTAATATTGCTGGGAATTTTTTGTTTTCAATGGCTCCTAATGAAACTTCTATACTTGAACCTTTTACTAACTTACCTACTTCTGATTCATCAACTTGTCCTTCAAAAATCATTTTTTCCATATCGGCAATCGTTGCAATGGTTGTTCCTTCATTAAAGTTGTTTGATTGAATAACTTGGTATCCTTTTTTTACAGGAATTTCTACAACCATACCCGATGTTGTTGCTCTAATATTTGTATTAGCTCCAGCAGAACCTACAGATCCTTTTTTAATGATTTGATAATCATTTTGAGCATTTGTCAAATCATTTTTTGCTTGATTGTATGATAATTGAGAGGCTTCAAACTCTTGACTAGAAATTACTCCTTTATCAAATAAACTTTTATTTCTGTCGTATTGAGTTTTTGCATTGTTTAATTGAATTTGTACTGAATTTATTCTTCCTCTAGCACTTTGTAATGATTGTTCGTTTGGTACAACTCTTACTGTAGCTAATAAGTCTCCTGCCTTTACAATTGCTCCCTCTTCTACAACAATTCTGTCTATAATTCCTGCAATTTGAGGTTTTATTTCAACTTCTTCTAAGGGAACAACTTTCCCTGTAGCTACTGCTTTTTTTACGATTGTTGTTCTAAATGGTTTTTCTGTTTCATAGGTTACCACACTTTTTTGATTTTTCTTCCCTAACCAAATTAGGATGACTACAAATAATAGTGCTACTATTCCTAAGATAATTTTTGCTCTTTTGCTCATGATTAATTGATTATTTCTTTTTTTATTCTTCTCTTAATGCTTCGATTGGTTTTACTACTGTTGCCATATATGCTGGTATTAACCCTATTAAGGTTCCTAGAATTACTAGGATTGAAAAGGCCAGCATTACTATGGGTATATTTACGGTTGGATTTACTAATGTTGGATCGTCTCCACTACCTACTAAACGGTCTAGTAGAAATAAAACAAATCCTCCAAAAATAATTCCTAACATTCCTGCTACTGTGGTTAAGAAAACAGATTCTAATACTATTTGTCTTCTTATACTTCTTGGTGTTGCTCCTAAAGCCCTTCTAATTCCAATTTCTTTAGTACGCTCTTTTACGGTAATCAATAAGATGTTACCAATAGCAAAAACTCCTGCTATTAAGGTTGCAATTCCTACAAACCATGTTAAAAACTGCATTCCTGTTAAAAAGCCCATTAACTTATCTATTTGGTCTCCTAAATTTACACTACCAAAAGCTCTTTTATCCTCCGGATGTACTTTATGTAAGTTTTTTAAGGTTAATAGGATGTCTTTTTCCATCTGCTTGATATCTACTCCTTCATTAGCTGTAATCATCATCCAGTCTACCTTATTTGAAGTGTTATATACTTTTTGAAAGGTAGTAAATGGAATATAGGCTGTATCTCCGTCAATATCTATAGTATTTGATGGTTTATAAACTCCTACGACCTTGTAGTTTACGTTGCTAATCTTCACATACTGTCCAATAGGCATTTCTTTTTTATCAAACAGTTGTTTGTACATATCTTCAGAAATAACACAAACTTTTGAGTTGTTCTTTATGTCATTTTGATTGAGAAATCTTCCGTAGATTAAATCTTTCTTTTGTACACGATCTAAAACTGGATAATCTCCACTTACTTGAAAATCACCTGATTTAAAATCCTTAACAACACTACCATTGGTTTGGTTTCTAGGTGCTAATAGCTTTATTTCTTTATTATATTCTTTTTGAAGAACTTCAATGTCTTTAAACGTTAAGTCAAACCTTCTTCCCTTTTGAAATCCTTTAAAAGGCATGTCCGTTCTCTGTGTCCATAAAAAAACACTATTGGTAGCGAAGTCTCCAAAAATTCTTTTAAAGTTATTTTCCATACCACGAGCAGCTCCTAATAAAACTACTAATATGAAAATTCCCCATAGTACACCTACAATGGTGATACCTGTTCTTAATTTATTTTTACGAATACTTCCGTAAATTTCTTGCCAAGTGTCTGAATCAAATAAAAACTTCATAATTAGTCTGCTCTTAGTGCTACAATCGGTTTAATTTGTGCTGCCTTTTTTGCTGGTAAATACCCTGCAATTAATCCTGATAAGATTAAAATAATGGTAGCTCCTATTACAATTCCTGGACTTACACTTGGATCTTTTATAAAGTATTTTTCTAAACTACCTCCAATAGCACTTAAAATATAGGTTCCTAAACTCAACCCTAAATAACCTGCTATGGTTGTAATTAAAATAGATTCTTGGATAACCATACCAATAATTGAAGATGGCTTTGCTCCTAGCGCTTTACGGATTCCGAACTCTTTAGTACGTTCTTTAATAACAAAAATCATAATGTTACTAATACCAATAATTCCTGCAATTAAAGTTCCTGAACCTACAAATATGACAATGAAATATAGTGCAAACATAAATTGGTTAATCCCTTTATTTGCTTCTGCCATATTTCTTACTGATAAAGCACTTTGGTCATCAGGATGAATGTCTAGCTTCTTACGTAAATCTCTTTCTAGTCGATTACCAAATGTAATGGCTTGATCAAGATTTAATTTTGGGTCATAACCTATATTAATTTGGCTTATATAATCGTTGTTTCCATATAATTTCTGTGCTGTTGTTACAGGCATGTAGGTCAATCGTTCCTCATTATCTCCTCCTTTATCAGAAAATATCCCAACTACTTTATACGAAATTCCATCAACGTTTACTCTTTTTCCTAAAGCTGGCTTTTCTCCAAATAAATCTTGCTTTACAAGTCTACCAATTACAATTACTTTAGATTTATTTTTTAAGTCTAAATCATTAATATATCTTCCTTCATCAATAATTGTCTTTTCTAAAAACTGATGATCTGGATGAACTGCTCTTAATTGATAGTTATTTTGATTCTTCTTATAAGTAATATTAACGTTCTTGTATATTCTTGCCGTTAAATGTTGAATTTTGTTTTCATATTCATCTTTAACGTAATCAAAATCTTTATTTTTTAACTGAATTCTTCTTCCTGTTTGTAATCCTTTATAAGGTTTAGATGTTTTCCATACTCTCACAAACATAGCATTGGTTGCATCGTCTACAAAAGCTGATTTAAACTGATTTTGTAATCCTGATACAATTCCGAATAATAACGTAAATAGTAAAATAGCAAAGGCTACTGTGAATCCTGATAAAACCGAACGCAACTTATTTTTACCAATACTTTGAAATATTTCTCTCCAGCGATCTAAATCAAACATAATTAAATTGCTTTTGCTTTGTTTGTTGCTACTTCTGTTAACTCATCACTAATGATAACTCCATCTTTTAAACGAACAACTCTATTGGTTTGAGCAGCTACTTCTTCTTCGTGTGTAATTACAAAAACAGTCATTCCTTCATCGTTAATTTCTTTTAGTAAATCCATTACCGAATCGGTTGTAGTTGAATCTAATGCTCCTGTTGGCTCATCTGCTAACACCACTTTAGGTTTTGTTGCTAAGGCTCTTGCTATTGCCACACGTTGCTTTTGACCTCCAGAAAGCTCATTTGGTAAATGGTTTGCCCATTCTTTTAGTCCCACTTTTTCAAGGTACTCTAAAGCTATTTCTAATCGTTCTTTTCTAGAAATTCCTTTATAGTATAGTGGTAATGCTACATTTTCTAAGGCTGTTTTGTAAGAAATTAAGTTAAATGACTGAAAAACGAACCCTAAAAACTTGTTACGCAATACCGCAGCTTTCTTTTCATTTAAGTTTTCTATTAACTGTCCGTTTAAGTAATATTTTCCTTCATCGTGTGTATCTAACAAACCTACAATATTTAATAAGGTAGACTTTCCTGATCCTGAAGATCCCATAATAGATACAAATTCGCCTTCTTTTATATGTAAATCTAGCCCTTTTAAAACATGAAGTGAATCTTTTCCTATAGGGTAAGATTTGTGAAGATTTTCTATTCGAATCATAGTTTAGTTAATTTTTAAATAAAAATAAATGCTGATTTTTCTAATCTACTGATAAATTATTGTTAAATCATTATTTACTTTCTTACAAGACGCTTAATTTTGATTTATGTTACAAGTTAGCACTTAATTTTTTACAAAAAATTAAATATGAACAATTTACCTAGTGATAAAAAAGTGATTTTATTTGATGGTGTCTGTAATTTTTGCAACGATAGTGTTCTAAAAGTTATAAAGTATGACGTTAAAAATCAGTTTGTATTTACTTCTCTTCAATCTAATATAGGGAAAGAAATTACACAGTATTTAGGGGTAGATACTTCCAAGGTTGATTCTATTATTTTATATGAACCAAATGTTGCTTATGATATTAAATCTACGGCTGCGTTAAAAATTATGAATGATTTTGGAGGAATATGGAAATTAACGCAAGTTTTTTGGGTCTTTCCAGAGAGTCTCAGAAATATTGTATACGATTACATTGCTAAAAATCGTTACAAATGGTTTGGTAAAAAAGATGCTTGTATGATTGCTTCTAAAGAAATACAAGAAAAGTTTTTATAAAAAATAAGCTCACCAAATTGGTGAGCTTATTCATAGCAATATTTCCCTATTTATTGGGGGACTACCTATAAATTAAAAGGATAAACGAACTCCTAACTTATAATTTCTTCCTAGGGTTGTATATCCTAAAGTTTCTTGATAATCTTCATTTAAAATGTTAGTTACTCCTAAAAATAACTTTACATTATCGTTTAACTTATGATTAGCTGAAAAATCCAACAACGAATATGACTCTAATGAAACATTCTCATAAGGGAACCCTCTAAAGTCTGTATCATCTCTATCACTAACATATTGGTAATTTAACGACAAGTTAGTAGCTTTGATTTCATAATTTACTCCTGCGTTAATTTTATGCTTTGGAATTCTAATTGCTGTTTCTTCATTATTTGTGTAGGTATAATTAGTATTCAAACCTAAACTTTCTAATAATTTATAATTTACATTAAACTCAACCCCATTTACAACAGCATCACCAATATTATCCATTGTATAAGTTGTAGAATTGTATGCAATTATATTTTCTATATCTCTATTAAAATAAACAGCATTAAGTACTAATGAGTTTAGCTTATACTCTACTCCTCCTTCATAAGTTACACTCTCTTGTGGTTCTAAATCAATATTCCCCCAAGAAGCATATAAATCTTGAACAGAAGGAGCTATAAAAGCTGTACTGTACGATGCTAAGAACTTAACATATCCATTTTCTTGTTTTATTCTATAAGATGGATTCACGTTATATACAAAATGGTTACCATATTTATTATGGTTATTCAATCTAACTCCTGCATTTACGTTCAATCCAAAATCTGATACATAAACAGCGTTCACGTATGGATCTATTAATTTTGTTGTTGGTTCCTCTGAATACTCTGTCTTCGTTAACTCAGTTTGTCCATAAGGAATTGAATACGTTTCAATTGTATTATGTTGAAAGTTAACCCCAGCTAAAAAGTATATTTTATCAAATTCATGCTTTAAAAACGCATCAGCTATATAGTTTTCACCTTTGCTTATTCCTGGATATTGAGTATTAACTCTATCTGAATCATACTTACTATAGGCCATGTTTATTTGTACACTTCCATTTCCGTATTCATATTTAGGAGATAAACTTACTCTATAACTTTTGTCTAATGAAACGTTATCAGCATCTGCGAAAGAGCCTCCATCATAACTATTCGTAAATTCACTATAACTTCCTAGAGTATTGATAGAAAATTTGTCATTAAACTTGTAACCTAACTTCACATTTGTAGAAATACGTTGAAAAGGATCTGCTTTGAAAGTCTCTCCACCTTCTGCTCTTGCTGCAGATGTTCCTTTTGTATCTAAAGAAGAAAAGCTTACTAAATAGTTGAAATCATTGATTTTCCCATTAACATTTGCTGAACTTTGAATGCTTGTACCACTCTTAGTGTTTTGGTCATTATTCGTTCCTCCAAACAACGATAATGCTACATTTGTTTTATTTGATTTTGCTTCTTTTAACTTAATGTTTATTACAGCTGTTGCTGCTCCTGTTCCATATAAAGTACTTGCAGCTCCTTTAATAACCTCTATAGATTCAACATCGTTTAAATCTAACAATCTTAAATCAAAACTTCCTGAACTACTTGATGGATTAGATACTTGAATTCCATCAATTAAAACGACTACTTCTTTAGTGCTTCCTCCTCTAACAAAAACTCCTAAAGTTTGCCCTGGAGAACTTGTGTTTCCGTTTATTTCAATTCCTGAAATACTATTGATTAAATCAACAACGTTTTTACCACTATTTCTTTCAATAGTTTCTGCTGTTATTTTATGAATAACTTTTCCAGAATTTTCTTTTTTTAATTTGAATTTAGAATCTGAAATTACAACTTCATCTAGTTGTATTGTTTTGTCTTGTTCTTGCGCATTGATATTAAACGCAAAAAATGATGTTAAAACACTTAAGTAAAGTACTTTTTTTTTCATTACTACTTAATCATTAAAGTTTAAAATCAGGAAAAATATAAGCGTAGAAAAACCACACCCAAACTTTTATCCCGAAAGTTCGAATTACATGTTGAATCTTGGCAGGTCTCCTGGCTTGCGTCTTGTAACATACCTTCCCATTAAAAAACAGTGGTTTAAGTGATTGTTACAAGCTTAGTAGCTTACAGTTGCGGGAACAGCTTCGGTTTTGCACCGAATTCCCTTTTAATTCTCTTTAATCGATGATTAAAGAAAAACCAAAAATCACGGCAAATGTATAGTATTCTTATAAATTAGCAACCATCAAATCATGATAATTTGCGAATTTTGTTTGTAAGTTTTCTGGAAGTGTATAATACGTTGGATGAATCATTTTTGCTAAACATTCAACTCCTTCTACTAAAGTACCAGCAGAAGATTGTGTAAACATGGCAAAATCGGCAATGTACACTTGTTTGTTTTTTACCGCTCTTAAAGACGTCCATTCTTCTCTTTCTTCTAAAAACTTCATATCTTCAAGTGTTCTCTCAATTCCGTATCCGCAAGGGGCAATAATCAATACCTCTGGATTGTATTTTACGATTTTATCCCAAGAAATTACAATGCTATCTCCTGATGGATGTGATAATAAATCGATTCCGCCTGCATACCCTATTTGATGTGGAATCCAGTGTCCGCAATTAAACAACGGATCAATCCACTCTAACAACATCACACTTTTCGATTGTATTCTATGTTCACGTTGCACATCTACAATATCATAAATACGCTTTTTCAATCCACTCACATATGCCTTTCCTACTTCTTCCTGCTTCATAGCTTTTGCAATGGTTAACGCATTATCAAAAACATCTTCTAAAGAGTTCGGAGTAATAGAAATTAATTCAGGAACCTTTGGTAGTTTGTAAGCTGATTTTGCCACAGATTCTGTATCTATCTGGCAAACATCACATACATCTTGTGTAAAAACAATATCTGGAGCTATACTTTCTAAAACAGGTTCATCAACATAATACAAGGTCTTCCCTTCTGCCTTGGTTTTAGAAAAAATAGCCGTTATTTCTTTACTCGTTAACACTTTTCCTTCTAACTTATATCGAACAGCTACTTCTTTTTCTTTTAAAGCTACTTCTGGACACTCAAAAGTAATTCCGTTTAAATAGTTCTGTAAGCCCATGTCATAAATCATCTGAGTTACTGCTGGCATAAAAGAAGATACTGTCATAATTCGTGGTTTTAGTTCAGCAAAAATAAACAGTTCTCTATTTTAATTTGTTTTTTATTAAAAATCTTTCCAATCTTTGTGTCAACATAAAATGCTATTTCATGATATATTATATCTCAGGAGGTGAACGCTCAGGTAAAAGTAGCTATGCTCAAAAGCTAGCCGAATCTTTATCTGACACCCCTATTTACCTAGCCACTTCTCGTATTTGGGATGAAGATTTCAAGCAACGAGTTGACAGACATATTTCTGATAGAGATGAACGCTGGACCACTGTTGAAGAGGAAAAATGGTTGAGTAAAGTGATTTCTGAAAAACAAACTGTCGTTGTTGATTGTGTTACACTATGGTTAACGAACTTCTTTGTAGACACAAAATATGATATTGAAAAAGCATTAGAAATTGCCAAAGAAGAAATCAATAAATTGGTTGAAATAGACGCCAATATTATCATCATTTCTAATGAAATTGGTATGGGATTACATGCCAATTCCGAATCTGGTAGAAAATTCACACAACTACAAGGCTGGACTAACCAACATATAGCTAAACTAGCTGATAAAGCCATTTTTATGGTATCTGGACTTCCTTTAACTTTAAAATAAAACATGACAACAACAATAACTCCTCTATCAAAAGATTTACAGAGCGAACTTCAAGAAGAAATTAACTTCAAGACCAAGCCTATTGGTGCTTTAGGTAATTTAGAAAAAATCGCCATGCAAGTGGGATTAATTCAAAATACCACTACCCCTGTGTTATCAAAACCTACTATTATGGTTTTTGCAGGAGATCATGGAATTGCTACCTCAGGAAAAGTGAGTCCGTACCCACAAGAAGTTACGCAACAAATGGTGTTTAACTTTTTGCAAGGAGGTGCTGCTATTAATGTATTTTGTAAACAAAATAACATTCTTTTAAATATTGTAGATGCTGGTGTGAATGCTGATTTTGAAGCACATCCACAACTTACCAATACTAAAATAGCGAAAGGAACACAAGATTATAGTATTACCAAAGCTATGACTTCAGAACAATGCCAAGAAGCTTTAGAAAAAGGAAGACAATTGGTAAGAAAGGTGTATAGTGAAGGTTGTAATGTTATTGGTTTTGGTGAAATGGGTATTAGCAATACGTCATCTGCGGCTTTGTTGATGAGTTATTTTACCAATACACCTATTGAAAACTGTGTAGGTAGAGGAACTGGGGTAGATGATAAAGGGCTACAAACAAAAATTGACACATTACGTGAAGTATACAACTTACATATTGAAGCTATTTCAACACCTATGGAAGCATTGACTGCTTTTGGTGGGTTTGAAATTGTAATGATGTGTGGAGCTATGTTACAAGCTGCTTCTTTAAAAATGACCTTGCTTATTGATGGTTTTATTGTTACTGCTGCCCTGTTGGCAGCTCATGCTATGGAATCTGATATTTTAGATTATTGTATTTTCTGTCATAATTCAGGAGAACAGGGACATCAAAAAATGTTAGAATTCTTAAACGCTGAACCTCTTTTAAACTTAGGTTTACGCTTAGGTGAAGGAACAGGTTGTGCTGTTGCCTTTCCTATTATCCAATCGAGTGTAAACTTTTTAAACGAAATGGCTACGTTTAAAAGTGCCAATGTTAGCGAAGCTTAGTTATGATAAAAAAACAAATCCATTATTTTTTAACTGCTGTATTATTTTTCACACGCATTCCATGTCCTAAATGGGTAAATCACTCACCCGAAATACTCAACAAAAGCAGTCGTTATTTTTCTTTAGTAGGAATTGTAGTCGGAAGCATTGCGGCACTAACCTATTTCGCTTCTTCTTATATTTTTCCTACGGATATTGCGATTGTAATTAGTATGATTAGTTCTATTTGGATTACAGGAGCTTTTCATGAAGATGGATTTGCCGATGTATGTGATGGTTTTGGTGGCGGATGGACCAAAGAAAAGATTTTAACCATTATGAAAGATTCCAGACTAGGAACTTTCGGAGTGAGTGGTTTGGTCTTTATCCTAGCTATAAAGTTTTTAGCTTTGTATCATTTACAAAGCCTATCCGTTGATCTAATTTTAGTTATTATTTCAGGACACAGTATTAGCCGATTTATCGCAACTGTTCTATTATACACACATGAATATGTAAGAGATATTGACAGTTCTAAAATAAAACCAACCACCAAACAAATGAGTAGTAAATCGCTACTCATATCAGCTGTTTTTGGAATAGTACCCTTATTTTTCTTTCAAAAACCAATGGTATTTTTAGTATTACTTCCATTATTACTCACCTATTTGTACATGGGGCACTTTTTTAAAAAATGGATTGGTGGTCAAACAGGAGATTGCGCGGGTGCTTTGCAACAAGTATCTGAAATTGTTTTTTATCTAAGCCTACTCGCCTTATGGAAGTTATTTTAGTACGACACACAACACCTGAAATTGCCAAAGGTATATGCTATGGTCAAGCAGATATAGAAGTTACGACTACTTTTGAAGAAGAAGTGAGCGGTATTCTAAAAAAAGTTCCTGTTAACGATGCTGATGTAACGTATTACAGCAGTCCCTTAAAACGTTGTAAGCTTTTGGCTGAAAAACTTTCATCTACAGTAATTTTTGACAACCGATTAAAAGAACTTGATTTTGGTGATTGGGAGCTACAAAAATGGAACGATATTGATAAGAAAGAACTCGATGTTTGGATGAACGATTTTGTAAAAACACCTGCTAAAAACGGAGAATCCTATATCGATTTACACAATAGAACCACCGATTTCCTAACCGAATTAAAAGCCAAAAACCATCAAAAAGTCGTGCTAGTTACCCATGCGGGAGTAATGAGAAGTCTTTGGGCTTATACGAACAATATTCCGTTGGAAAAATCATTTGAATTAAAACTAAACTACGGAGATACACTAACCTTCCACTTATAAAAATAGAGTACTATGAAACGTTATTTACTTATTTTTTCTTTATTACTTCTGTTCACACAATGTAAGCAAGAAACTAAAAAAACTACCGAAAAGAAACCTGCCCAAAGTACTGTAAAGTATGCCAAGGGATTTGATATCATCTCTGAAAACGGAGAAAAAAAATTAGTGATCAAAAAAGCTTTTCAGAGCTCGCACGAATATTTTTCTTACACACTTACTAATAAAACCAATCTTTCTAAAAAAGAAATTAAAGTTCCTGTTGAAAAAATAGTAGTTACCAGCACTACTCATATTCCGATGCTAGAACTTTTGGATGCTGAAAACACCGTTGTTGGTTTTCCGCATACCAAATATATTTCTTCTAAAAGAACAAGAAATAGAATTAAAGAAGGTAAGATTGTTGAATTAGGCTTGGAACAAGACATGAATACCGAAAAGTTGATTGATATTGAACCTGAGTTAGTTATTGGTTTTGCTTTGCATCCAAATACGAAACTATACCAAAACATAAAAAAAACAGGTATTCCTGTCATTTTTAATGGAGATTGGTTGGAAGAAACCCCTTTAGGAAGAGCGGAATGGATTAAACTTTTTGGTGCTTTATACGGGAAAGAAAAGGAAGCAGACAGTATTTTCAACAACATAGAAAAGGAATACCTAAAAGCGAAAGAAATTGCTAAAAACAGCGATAAACAGCCTACCATTTTATCTGGAAGCATGTTTAAAGATGTTTGGAATGTTCCTGCTGGTGAAAGTTTTATTGCTTCGTTTTATAACGATGCGAACTTAAATTACTTATGGAAAGGCACGAAAGGAACCGGTAGTTTACCACTAAGTTTTGAAAGCGTATTGGAAAAAGGGCAACACGCTGATTTTTGGTTTAACTGTGGCTTGTATGCTACCAAAGAACAGTTAACTACTGCAAATATTCACTACAAAGAGTTTGATGCATTTAACAATAATAAGATATTTTCTATCGGACACAACAAAGGTGAAACTGGTGGTTTGATTTACTTTGAACTCTCTCCTGTACGACCTGACTTAGTGCTAAAAGATTTGATAAAAATTACGCACCCTAATTTGTTACCAGAATACGAATTGACTTTTTATAAGGAGGTGGAGTAACTATTAAATTAATTTTAAATCCATCAACCCCGTTTTCAACTGATAAGAATTATATAAACAAACTCATACCTTTAATAACGTTAATAATATAAAGGGCTAAACCCCAAAAAAAAGACTTTGTTAAAAACTACAAAGGTTTTGTGAATAAGTATAGATTGTGAATACAAAATAAGCTTCATATATTTGACTTAACTTAAAATCAATAAGTTACTCCCCTACCTATTTTCTTAAGAAAACATCTAAATAAGACTTCTTACGTAAAATAAAATATTATTGAAAAGCTAAAAAGTTTAATGAAAACAATTAATAGAGGACACTCTGCAAAGTGTCCTCTATACTGACACGATAGAGAGGCGTGTTAAGTATTACCTCTCTACCAAATACAAATTTTAGTTATGTCTAAAACATCAAGAACTACAACTAAAACTGTTAGAGTTAAAGTAAAAACTTCTCAAGGAATAAAATATGTTCCAATGAAAGTTAAAACTACAACTACTACTTATCGTCGTTAAATCGATAAACAGCAACTAAATAATTGAATAATAGTACTTTATTTAGAATCTCAAAACGTCAATATTTAAATATTGACGTTTTTTTGTGACCGCAAATTAATAAAAATTTAATTATTCTACTTCTTCCGTAATGTTAAAACCTATTGAATATTTTACACTTTCAAGTATTCACTAATAAATTAGCTTTTTAAATATTGGAATTCAAAGAACAATAATTGATTAAAAACTCAAAATACTTAATCGAAAATCTCTGGTTTTCTATTCCTCACAAACCATACAAAAAACTACCTCACAATTGTTCTAAAAGTTAAGTTCACTCGTGGTCGGTGGACTTTTTTTGTAGGTGGTAATCGGTGTAACCAATGAGTTTGGGTTTCGTCTTTCATCACCAAGAGCGAACCATGTTCTAATACCTTATACACCGTTTCTTTGGTTTGTTTGTGTTTAAAACCAAAGCGTCTTTCTGCTCCAAAGCTAAACGAGGCAATCGCTCCGTTCTTTTTTAAATCTTTTTCCCCATCACTATGCCACGCCATTCCTTCTGAACCATCGTGATATAAATTCAATAAACAAGAATTATACGTTTCACCAGTTTCCTTTTCAACTAATTCTTTTAACGCTATTAATTCTTCTGTAAATGGTAAGGCTGTTTTAGTAATGTTGGAATAGGAATATTCAAAGGGTTGTTCGGCATACCAAGCTACTTTTCGTTTGGTTACCATGCGTTTTCCAAAAATAATAGCTTCGTCATTGCGCCATTCAATAGAATTCAATAAAGCCTCGTAATAATGGTCTGCTAGTTCCTTAGACAAAACTATTCCGTAGTAGTTTACTGTTCCATCTTTCGGAAGTAAGTTTTTAGGAGCATCGTCAAATTGTGAGAATAAATCCATCGCTATAAAAATTAAAAAGCTCCTGCTATTAACAGGAGCTTTTGATTTAATATGAATTACTATACTATTTTAGTATTGCTGTTCTTCACCTCCACAATTACCAAAAAAATCACCATGAGCTAAATGCGCTTTTAAAGCATTTTTGCTAATAGTTATTGAATGAACATTGCTAGGATTTCCTGGCGGTACGTGGCAAATAGTAACTTTTGAATCTTTACCTTTTGAATCTTTACTCTTTAAAGTAGATTGATTCGTTAACAAAGGAGCTAAAAAAAAGCTAAAGCTAATAATTAACGTTGTAATTTTCATATTTAATATAATTTAGGGATTAATCGCTCAAATATAGAAAAAAGTAACTAATCAGCAACAAAACTAATTTCTAAACTTATTTCGTGTAATAATATGCTTGAGCTTCTGTTTTAAGTCAGTCCCTGTATCATACACCATTTGTTCGTTAGAAGGAAAATCAACTGAAGTTTCATCAAGTAACTCTATAAATGATTTATCCAACGCCCTTCTATCTCCATCATAATCAGCATAAATATGTTCAAAAACAAACTCACTTTGTATAGGGAAACGTTGTAGTAACTGATTTGTTCTATTATCAATATACTTTACAACTCCCGTAACCTTACTACTCTTAAATTGCGTAAACTGATAAAATGTACAACGTATTCTTTTAAACTTATCTACTTTAATTTTGTTTCCTAAACTGTCTTTTACATAGTTTCCGTTATTATCTCGTAAATACTTAAACCCATCTTTTATGCGTCGCTCTTTAATAACTTCCTTTTCGTGTACTTGTTCAGGAGAGATTATAATATCTCTAAAATCTAGCTCTAAATCAAAATCATAACGAATACTTCTATCTTTTTTAGCGTGATATTGTGTCCATAAATCATTCAACCCATAGGTATCAATTGCTAATAAATCTCTTTCTAATCTTCTAGGAATTATTTGATCTGTTCTATTTCTAACAGAAACATGTACATAATCAATTCCTTTAGCATGTGCTTCTTCTATTAAGCTTCTTGTATCTCTATAATTAGGACTAATCTTGTCTAAGTGTCTTAATTCGTCAAAAGCTCTTCTGTAATTAATCTTGTTTCTATCTCCTTCATTTAGTAAGGCTACACCATTTTCGTACAAGTAACCAGCATAGTTTTCTTTTGCTGCAAGAATTCTATCAGAATAATTAACAAGTTTAAACTTGGCATTTCTTCCTGAAGATAAAATTCGTAATGGCAATAATGGCTTTATTCTCTCTTGTCTGTTATTAAGACGTTGATACAACGTGTAAATTGTTTCAAAGTTTTCAGGATTTTGCTCTTTCTCTAAAAAAGAAATTCGATCTAAATCTCTATCCGTTGCTTTTCTAAAAGCTTCCTGAAGCATTAGAACATGCGGTTGGTTTTTTTCTTTGGTTTTGTTTTTGGCTAACTTCTCAATAGATAATGAAATTGCCTTATCATAATTACCAGAATTAAGGGCTTTCTCAGTAGTTTTTACACTACTACAAGATGCTAATACTAGTACCGATAAAATAAGTAGTAAAGTAGTTTTTCTCATAAAGTTTAAGTTTCGCAAGAAAATTCAATTATTGTGCCAAAACTAAGTATTCTTTTTAACTTAAACTTTATGATTTTATACTATTTATTCAAGTAGCTTCGCCATAGCTATCTGAATAACTTTAAGGTGCTTTTCTTTGTTTGATGGCTTATTAGTTTTTTGCATTTGAGCCATTTGACGTAATAGGTTAACTCCTACCTGATCAAAATTATATTGTTTGTATTGAAGTCCTTTAGCTACAATATCGTCTGATAGGTTTTGAATAGCCTCTGTATTATTACTTTTTCCAATCTTATCAAATGCTTTTTTATACAATGATTGAATTTTCTTGTTTGGACTTAAAAACATTCCAGACATTACGTTACTTGCAATAAAACTTAACTCTTCATCATCGTTTTCTTCTAAATAAATACGTGTTAATGGTGTTGCAATAATCTTTTTTACTGCTAAAGGCAATGTTTTTGATTTTTGAATTGCTAACTGCTTATCGATATAATACATTCCTACCAACGACTTTCCTAATACTGAGTACGATTTACTTTGTAAACCTTTTTCAAATACTGGTTTTAATGCTGGATCTGTTAACTTCCCTAAAGTTTCAATTGCAGCTGCCTGCACTAAAGTTTTTGAATCGTTCTGAGCTATTTTCATAATTTGATCAATCACATTCTTTTTTGAATATTTATTGATTAAATTAATGTTCTCCAACGCTAAAATTCTGATTTTGTAAAAATCATTATCTAAAGCTTCTGCAACAGCATTAAACGCTTTTTTATCATCTTGATGTTTTGCTACTTCTAACAAAGCTTCTCTTTTATGCACGTAGTTTTGAGCATATTTTAATTGATGAATGTAATCGCTCAATACTTTATTCTCGTTAATATCACACAACAATACTCCGTCTGCATTTACTTGAATTAAATCTGGATGGTTGGTAAAAGGAAATGTAAACGACGCATCTCTTCCTTCAACAAATACATTATGCCTTGTTCTTTTACTTCCTTCAAATACATCAATAGCAAAAGGAAACCTAAACTCATTCATTTGAGTTTGAATAATATTTACGGTTACTGTTTTTCTTAGTTTATTAAAATCATAAGAAATAGATAGTTTTGGATGTCCGCTGTTAAAATACCACTGGTTGAAAAACCAGTTTAAGTCTTTACCACTTACTTTTTCAAAAGCTAAACGTAATTGATGCGCTTCTCCTGTTCCGTACTTATTATCTGTTAAATAAGTATTCAATCCTTCGTAAAAAGCTTCGTCTCCTAAATAGTTACGTAACATATGTAATATAGCGCCCCCTTTGTTGTAACTAACCGCATCAAACATATCTTCTTTATCATCGTAATAAAAACGAACTAAATGTTTATCAAAGTTTTGTCCGTTTTTATAACCTTCAATATCTTCAAACAAGTGTGCGTCTGCTTCATCTTTTCCATATTTATGCTCTAACCATAAATACTCACTATAATTAGCAAAACTCTCGTTCACAGTTAAGTTACTCCAACTTTCGGTAGTTACTAAATCACCAAACCAATGATGAAAAGCTTCGTGTGCAATTGTGTTTTCTTGTACATTTTCATCAATTAATTGTCCAGGTGTTTGATAAGCTCTTTCTCCATGAATTACAGCTGTGGTATTCTCCATTGCACCACTTACATAATCACGCCCTACAATTTGCGCATATTTATTCCATGGATATTCAATTCCTGTAATTTTTGAAAAGAACGCTAACATTTCAGGAGTATTCCCAAAAATTTCTTTTGCATACGGAGCGTACTCCTTTTCTACATAATAATCTACAGGAATATCCTTGTATTTGTCTTTAATAACCTCATACTCTCCTACTCCCATAAAAAATAAATACGGAGCGTGTTTTTGAGTAAAATTCCAATAATCGGTACGAGTTCCATTGGCATTTGTAGTTTGCTTTTCTAATTTCCCGTTAGAAAGCGTTACATACTTTTGCGGAACAGTCATATAAATTTCTTGTGATGTCTTTTGGTTGGGAGCATCAATTGTTGGAAACCAACAACTACTAGCTTCGGTTTCACCCTGCGTCCAAATTTGGGTTGGTTTGGTTTTATCAAAACCTGTTGGATTGATAAAGTACAGTCCTTTTGCTGATGTAATAGCAGCACTTCCTTTTTGCTTTACCCTTTCTGGTCGCGCCGTATATTTAATATATAGTGTAAACTCTTCATTTCGCTTATAGGTACGAGGTAAGTTGATAATTAACTCATAGTCGTCATAATTATACTCTAATGGTTGATTATTCATTGTTACTTTATGAATAATCATTGCTTTTGCATCTAACGTAACCTTATCAGTTTCATAAAAGTGAGGTGTTAAGGTTACCCATTCTTCCCCATTCATTTCTTTTTCTTGAAAGTTAAAATCTACTTTTAACTTCGTATGAACTAGATTATGAACTTTATCTCTTTCAGCTCTATATACTTTATTTGATTGGGAAAATAAGCTTACTGTAAAGAAAACAGCGATAAAAACAAGGAGTTTGTTAAATTTCATATGTTTTTGTTTAGAGTTCAAAAATATGAAATTCTATTGGGAGGCTTGTTAATGAGCCGTTAAAAAGAAAAAGCCATCAGATAATCTGATGGCTTTTCTATATTTTCAATACTAATTTTTATTCTGTTTCTTCTGAAGAGCGATGCTTTTCATCAAAAATCATTTTGAATTGCTTTAAGTCTAAATTTCCAGCATCCATTTTAGCTTTTTGCATCATTTGAAGAATTTTCCCTGGATTCATATTTTCTCCCAGAACACGAGCAACTCCCACTCCCATTTCTTTTCCATAACCAAAAGCTACGATTTCGTCAATAGCATCAGCATCTCCAGAATAGTAGATTGCTGCATTGGCTCCATCTTTTTTAAACTTCATTAACTGTTTATAGTTAGATTTTTCTAAGATAGATTTTAACTTCTCCTTCTCTGCTTCATAACTAGCTTCATCTAAGTTCTTATAAGGAACTCCAGTAATGTTTATTTTTTTAATACTTTCATACGCTTCTTTATCTTGTTCAGATGCCTTGTCCATACTTAACTGTAATACACTAGCTGGTACATCAAACGTAATGAAGCCTTCTTTTTCTTGGCTTTCTACCAAATAGCTTTGTAAAGATTCTGTTTTACAAGAAACTGTTACAAACGCTACTAGTAACATTGAATATATAAATAGTTTTTTCATTGTTGTTAGTTTTTGATTAAAAGCAGCGTTAACGAATTAACGCTGCCTTGTTTGTTTTATTTGTTTTTCTTTTCGTCTTTAGAAAACGTCTCTGCTAATTTTGACATTTTATTGATGTCGATATTACCAGTTAACGAAACTATTACAGATTCTGGTGATCCACCATTAGAATTTTTGTCTTTTACAAACATTAATACTTCACTTACAAAGTCTTTGTTTTTTGTAGACTTTACATAGATTTTAACACGAGAATCTTTGTCTTTTACACGCATTAACTCTATTAAATTATTCTTTTTAATGGCAGACTTTACCATGCTTTCCATTTGAGCAGATACTTTTGCACTTTCAGTTGAAAATACCTTTAATTCTTGTAAGTCTTGAATCATTTTAAAAACCTCCATCGCTTCATTGTCTTCTGATTCTACTTTGAATTTAGATAAAATCTCAAAAGCATCTTTATTTACTACCACTGATGATACCTCATCTAGGTCTTCTAATTTATCGAACATTGATTGCCCGAAACTAACATTAGCTATAAATACGAATGCGAATAATAATATTACTTTTTTCATGATTTTCCTGGTTTATAAGTACTTGGTTTTACTTTCTTAATTAATTTACTGTGTTTATTACTTTGTTTACTGTTTCTTCATAGGTTCCTAATTGTTCAATAGCATCATTCCCTTTTTTTAGGTTGTTTGAAACTGCATATAATGCATCGTTTCCTTTGTTTAAATTGACTGAAACTAGTTGCAACGCTTCTTTAATTTGTGCAAACTGTTTACGTTGTTGATACTTTTTGTACTCTTCATTACCCATGAATACACTAAATAGTAAGACTACTGACGCTGCTACTGATAACCATTTCCAGTTCTTCTTAGTTTTCTCAGGTTTTAACTGAATGGTTTTCGTAAAGGTTTCGTCTTTACTTTGTTTAAAATAGCCAAACATCATACTATATTCTTGCAAATGCGGTGCCACGTTGTTTGAGGTAAAATACTCTTGTAACGTTTGCTCTTCTTGCAATGTTGTTTCTGCGTCTAGGTATTTATCTAATAACTTCTCTATGTTAGCTAACTCCATAGTTGTGTTGTTTTATTAATTCTTGTCTTATTGCTTTTCTAGCTCTTGATAATGCTACTCTTACAGCTGTCGGTTTCATATCGACCATTTTACATATTTCATCAAAATCATATTGTTCAATATCTCTTAACTGTATGATTATTTTTTGCTGCTCTGGTAACTTCTCAATTAGCTGATGTACTCGGTTTACACTATCGTTATGTTCTACTCTCTTTTCTAAAGGAGTATCTTTCTCTTTATAGTTACTATGAACCAATGTTAAATTACTTGCTTGTTTAGACTTTAATCTGTCATAACAATAATTCTTCGTCATGGTCATTGCAAACGCCTCTACATTTTTATAATTAGAGAGCTTCTCTCTATTTCTCCACAATTTAAAGTACAACTCTTGTGTAGCGTCCTCAGCTTCTTCGGTAGAAACCAACAATCTTTTCGCTAAACGAAAGACTTTGTCTTTAAATGGTAATACAACTTTTAAAAAGTCCGATTGGTTCATGGTTTGGTTAATTAGTTCTGTAAGCCTATTAAAACAATCGCGTCTTATTTAACAGGTTTACATATCTACGACGATGCAGTTTCAAGTTTGTTACATCAATAATAAAAAAAATAATATTATTCAGTAAATTGCGTTGTTGTTAGAACTAATATACTCTTATGAAATTACTTAAAGCATCCCTTATCGTCTTATTTTCAATACTACTTGTTTCATGTAGTGAAAAAGACGATGCACCCAAAAATATTGAAGTTCAAAATTTTGTTTGGAAAGGTTTAAATGCCTACTACTTATGGCAAGACTTAGTTCCTGATTTAGCAGATAGACGTTTTAGTACCGATAATGAGTTGTATAGTTATTTATCAGCGTATGACGATCCTGCTAATTTATTTTACAATTTATTGTACATGCCTAATGAATATCCAAAAGATCCTAATAGAACATATTCATGGATTGTAGATGATTATATCGCTTTAGAAGAAGCTTTTGCTGGTATACGCTTAACAAGTGGGATGAAACTAGAGGGAGCTGACTATGCTGATGGTTCTGGAGGCTATTATATATATGTATACGATGTTGTTACTGGTTCTAACGCCGATGCACAAGGAGTAACTCGTGGAATGATTATTACTGAGATTAACGGAACAACCATAACCAGAGGTAATGTAAATGATTTATTAGATAATGATACATTCACTATTCATTTAGCTAATTATAATGGAGGGAATCCAGTTAGTAATGGAACAACTATTACAGTTACGAAATCTCAAGTAACAGAAAATCCGATAAAAGTAACCAATGTAATTACAGACGGTAGCCATACCATTGGATATTTAATGTACAATCAATTCTCTAGAAACTTTGATGGAGAGTTAAATGCTGAATTTGCTAAGTTTCAATCAGCAGGTCTTACCGACTTAATCATCGATTTACGTTATAATGGTGGTGGGTCTGTACAAACAGCTACCTATTTAGGAAGTATGATTACAGGACAGTTTCCTGGCGATTTGTTTGCTAAACAAGTATGGAATCATAAAGTAATGGAGGTAACAAACCCTGATTTATTAATCAATAACTTTACAGATCAGATCTTAAATAAAAACCAACAAGGAAATGTAGTGTTAGATGAAGCAATTAATAGCCTAAACCTAACTACTGTATATTTTATAGTATCTGATGATTCTGCCTCTGCTTCAGAATTGGTTATCAACTCACTTAAACCTTATATTGATGTAAAGTTAGTAGGAACTCAAACTTACGGAAAGCATGTAGGTTCTATTACCTTATACGATTCTGACGATTATACTCGTAATGGTGACAACTTAAAGAGCCACACTTGGGCAATGCAACCCATTGTATTAGAAATTCAAAATGTAGATGGTGAAAATGCTCCTGAAGGATTTATTCCTGAGGTTATCATTGATGAAGATCCAGGTAACTTAGGTATTTTAGGAGATCCTAACGAACCTTTATTACAAAGAACCATTCAATACATTACTACAGGAGCAAAAGGAGTACCTACCATGAAAAAAGGAGTTCAATTCTCTCCATCATGGAACTCAAACATGACGCGTCCTGATTATAACAATATGTATGTGGAGTTGAAATAGAGAACTAAACAATATAAAATAAAATCCAGCTTATTCAGCTGGATTTTTTTATTACAACAAACTCATTTGTTGATTATTCTCTTCATTAGGAATCTTTAAGTCTACTCCTAACTCTTTGTTTAGCTTTTTTATAAAATACCCTGCTAATAAAGGTGATTCTACTTCTAAATTTTGATGGATAAAAAAGTGAATGTTCTTTAAACCTAAATCATTCCACTCTTTTAAACGAACTACCCAATCATCTAAACGTGTATAATCTGACGGGTGATTTGCTCCAACATAACGAACAAAAGCTTCGTTATTCGTTAAACGCATATGCATCATATCTCTTCTACCTGCTGTATCAACTAATACATTGGCTATGTTATGTTCTTCAAACAACTGTGTAAACTCTTCAAACACCGTTTTATCTTCGAACCAATCTGGGTGACGAACCTCAATAGCTAATGGTATACCTTTAGGCCAACTTACTACAAAGTTTTGCAGTCTCTCAAAGTTTTTATTGCCAAAATTAGCGTGTAACTGTAAAAAGATGGTACCCAACTTTTCCTGTAAATGTGAAGCATTGTCTAAATACACATTCACTGCATCTTGTACCCCCTGTAAACGCTTCCAGTGGCTTATCTCCTGTCCTAGTTTTGGAAAGAATTTAAAGTTTTCAGGAGTTTTAGCTTTCCACTTTTCAAACTGTTCTGCTGGAAACTGTCTATAAAAAGTAGCATTGAGTTCTATCGAGTTAAACTGTTTCGAATAATATCCCAATTCATCCTTGGTTCCTCTCGGATAAAACCCCTTTAAATCAGCTTTATTCCATTTTGCACAACCCACATACACATTAGGCGTACCACTATTTTCAAAAGAGCTTAACAGTTCTATTGTTTTGGGGTGTGTTTCTGGTAATGTAAAATCTATTAATTCTGGATGTTCTACTTTTCCAAACTTCATACTTCACTATTTTCTATTCCTTCCTCTATTTCCTGATTATCTACCATCTCTGGTCTAAACTCTGTCATTCTATCATCATTCAGTTTTTGGGCGTACTTATAACCTGACTTCCACCATTTCTTCATTTTCTCTTTATCAAAAACTAACGAGTTGGTTGTTAATACCGTTGGCGTATAGTATAAATTCAGCTTTACATTATGTTGTTTTGCAGAAAGCTTTCCTATAGTAATATTATGTCGCTCAACATTCTCTAACATAAAATCAAACGTATCCATCATCAGTGAAAAAGGGTTTTTAGCAGGCAGTCTATTCATTTGAGTTACTTCCGTTGCTAAAATAATAGCATCTACCTCTGTAGCTCCTCTTGCTATGGCTTCACGTATAGGTATTAAGCTTCCAAAACCTCCATCAGCATACTGACAATGATCTTTTTCTAACAAACTCATAAAAGGCACATAATTACACGAGCCCCAAATCCAATCGCAAAAATCTTCATACTCACACTCTAAAATAGATTTGTACTCAATTTGATTCGCTGTTAAATTAGATACTGTTACTACAACCTCTTTATTCAGCCTTCTAATTTCATCGTACATTTCTCTAGTAACACTTTTACTTATAAGCTTTCGTAAATTCTTACTCTCACCAAAAGTTTTACGACCATTTAAAAAATTCCAAAAAGTATTTCTATGTCGTATAGAAACCACTTTTTCTCCATGTACCGATCTTACTCTAAACGGACTGTTACTAAAAATAGCTTTTTGATTTACCGAAGTATATATTTCTTTAAGCTCATCAACCATACCCAAAGCCAAATGCGAGACCATTAAACTACCTGTTGATGTTCCTAAAAGCATATCGTAATCTTTTTCTTTATTCTTCATTAAGTACTGCGCAACACCGCCTGCAAAGGCTCCTTTACTTCCCCCTCCTGAAATTACTAAGGCTTTTTTCATTGATTTAAGTTTGGTTTTCCTATTTTTAGTTCTGTAAAAATATCAAAAATATGGAACCAACATAGGTAAAGTAAACTTTCTCTACATGTTTACTAATTATTTTAAATTCCCAAGGTTGCTTATTCCATTTAAAACAACTAAAACAAACACATGAAACGATTATCACTCCTTTTCTTATTTTCTTTAACAATACTATCCTGTAAGCAAGAAAAGAAAGCCCCAAGAACTTTTGAAACTATAAAAATTACCGAGTTTAAACAAGATAGCACAAGTATTAGAGCCATACTGGCTATTAGTAACGATGAATTGATTTTTGCAGGCTCTAAAGGAGATATTACAACAACAAAAGATGGTGGTAGAACATGGCAAACACAAAGTTTAAAGTATAACGACACTATTATTCCACACTTTAGAAGCATTGCCAAAAACGGTGAAAACATATTTGCCTTATCGGTAGCTAATCCAGCCTTACTATATAAAGGAAATCAAAACAAGTATGAATTGGTATATACAGAAGAACACGAAAAGGTTTTCTATGACTGTATGCAATTCTTTGCCGATGGAAAGCATGGTATTGCCGTTGGTGATCCTACAGAAGATTGTCCGTCTATTATTCTTACCTCAGACGGAGGAAATACATGGACAAAACTACCTTGCTCTCAACTACCTACTTTTGAAGAAGGAGAAGCTTTCTTTGCTGCTAGTAATACCAATATTGCTATTGTTAACAATACCGTATGGATAGGTTCTGGAGGAACCAAAGCACGTATTTTAAAATCTACCGACTTTGGAAACACTTGGGAGATTTTTGATACTCCAATTGTACAAGGTGATGGACCACAAGGAATTTACTCTATTGATTTTTATGATGAAAACCATGGAATTGCTATTGGAGGAAACTACTCAAAGCCTGAAGATAATTGCGCTAATAAAGCCGTTACTACAGATGGTGGTAAAACATGGACACTCGTAGCTAATAACACCAATCCTAATTACAAAAGCTGCGTACAGTATGTACCTAATACCAACGGAAATGAAGTTTTTACAGTCGGAAAAACCGGAATATCATTTTCTAACGATGGTGGGCATACTTGGAAACAAATAAGCAAGGAAAGCTACTATGCTATTCAGTTTATTGATAGTAATACTGCTTGGTTATCTGGTCATGAAAAGATTGGAAAGCTAGTTCTTAATTAATTCTTAATGTTTTGTTAAAAGGAATTGTTTTCCTTTTTAACTCTATATTTTTATGAGCTAATCAACTCAATTTTAAATGAAAAAAATACTATTCTTACTCTTATCCTTGTGTATTAGTACTTCTTTTGCACAAGAATACTTTCCTACCAATACAGGAGTAAAGTCATCCAAAAACAACGTGTATGCATTCACCAATGCTACCATTTATGTTACTCCTACACAATTAGTAAAAAAAGGAACACTACTTATTAAAGACGGAAAAGTTGTTTCTGTAGGCAAATCGGTTACCATACCTAACGAAGCACAAGTAATTAACTTAGACGGAAAATCTATTTATCCTTCTTTTGTAGATGCCTATTCAACCTTTGGTATCGCAAAACCTAAACGTGAAAGTGCTCGTGGTAAAAGACCACAATACGATGCTGGTAGAAAAGGATATTACTGGAACGATCATATTCGTCCTGATGTAGACGCTGCTGCTGAGTTTAACTTTGATGCTAAAAAAGCCAAAGAATTACTGTCTTTAGGTTTTGGTGCTGTAAATACACATCTAGAAGACGGTATCATGCAAGGTAACGGAATTTTAGTTGCTTTAAACCCTAATAGTTCTGATGCTTACAGAATATTAGACAAAGAATCAGGAAACTACTTATCGTTTTCTAAAAGTGCTAAAACACGTCAAAGCTACCCTACTTCACGCATGGGAGCTATGGCATTATTACGTCAAACTTATTTAGATGCCGATTGGTATGCTAAAGGAAATGCAAAAAACACCGATTTAGCTTTAGAAGCTCTAAACAATAAAAAAGAGTTACCTCAAATATTTAATGCAGGTGGATATTTAGACAATATGCGTGCTGATAAAATTGGTGACGAATTTGGAATTCAATATACCATTGTAGGTGGAGGAAATGAATATGAAAGAATCAATGATATTAAAGCAACCAATGCTACCTATATTCTTCCTATTAATTTTAGAAAAGCTTACGATGTATCAAACCCTTTCTTAGCAGACAAAATTGCGTTAAGCGATATGCGCTCTTGGAATCAAGAACCAGCAAACCCTTCAATTTTAGCAAAAAACAATGTTTCTTTTGCGTTAACTACTTACAAGTTAAAAAAGGCTAAAGAATTTAGTAGTAACCTTCAAAAGGCTATTGCTTACGGATTAGATAAAACTACAGCTTTAGAAGCATTAACTACAGTACCTGCCAAGATTTTAAAGAATGATAAAATAGGAAATTTGAAAGCTGGTAGTTATGCAAACTTTTTAATTACCTCTGGTGATATTTTTGACAAACAAACAACTTTATATGAAAACTGGGTACAGGGTGGTAAAAACACCATTAACTCAATGGATATTAAAGATATTACAGGTAAGTACACATTAACAGTTAACGGGAAGTCATATGATGTGACCATTACTGGTAAAGGAGCTAAACAAACAGCTGCTTTAAAAAGTGGAGATAAAAAGATAAACAGTAAATCATCTTTTAGCAACGACTGGTTGCATATAGCTTTTAAAGATGGTGACAACTATACTCGCTTAACAGCATTTGTTAAAAACAAACAACAAATTACAGGCACAGCTACTGACAATAACGGAAATGAAAGTTCTTGGAATGCTACTTATACTGGAAAAGCTGATGCTAAAAAGAAAGGCGACAAGAAAAAAGAGACTACTCCTGAAGTAGTAGCTGTTTCATACCCTAACATCGGATTAGGAAACCCTACAGCTCCTCAAAAAGAAACTATTTTAATTAAAAATGCTACGGTTTGGACTTCTGAAAACAAGGAAGTACTAAAGAATACCGATGTATTAATTAAAAATGGAAAAATAGCTAAAATAGGTACCAACTTATCTTCAAGAGGTGCAAAAGTTATTGACGGAACTGGTAAGTATGTGACCGCTGGTATTATTGATGAGCATTCACATATTGCTACTTCAGCAGTAAACGAATCAGGACATAACTCAACAGCTGAGGTTACTATTGAAGATGTTATCAACCCTAACGATGTTAATATTTACAGAAACATTGCGGGTGGTGTTACTTCTATTCAAGTATTACACGGTTCTGCGAATCCAATTGGTGGACGTTCGGCAATTATCAAACTAAAATGGGGAGAGAATGCTGACGGAATGTTATACAACAACACACCTAAGTTTATCAAGTTCGCTTTAGGTGAAAACGTAAAACAATCTAACTGGGGAGATTTAAATACCATTCGTTTCCCTCAAACACGTATGGGAGTTGAACAGGTATATATCGACTACTTCCAAAGAGCGAAAGAATACGATGCTAAAAAGAAAAGCGGACAACCATATCGTAAAGATATTGAGTTAGAAACCTTAGCAGAAATCATTAATAAAGAACGTTTTATTTCTTGTCACTCTTACGTACAATCAGAAATTAATATGTTGATGAAGGTTGCAGAACAATTCAACTTTAATATCAACACCTTTACCCACATTTTAGAAGGATATAAAGTAGCTGATAAAATGAAAGAACACGGAGTTGGTGGTTCTACTTTTGCTGACTGGTGGGCTTATAAATACGAGGTTAACGACGCTATACCATACAACGCAGCTATTATGCACAACCAAGGTGTTACGGTTGCTATTAATTCTGATGATGCTGAAATGTCTCGTAGACTGAATCAAGAAGCCGCTAAACTAATTAAATACGGAGGTTTAAGCGAACAAGAAGCTTGGGCTACAGTTACTATCAATCCTGCTAAATTATTACACTTAAACGACCGTACAGGTAGTATTAAAGAAGGTAAAGATGCAGATGTTGTAGTATGGAGCGGAAATCCGCTTTCAGTATATTCTAAAGCAGAAAAAACAATTATTGACGGAGCTATTTATTTTGATATTGAAAAAGACTTAGAAAAGCGTAAAGCTATTAAAGCAGAACGTGCTAAGTTAATTAACATGATGCTACAAGAGAAGATTAAAGGAGGTAAAACACAAGCTCCTAAAAAGAAAACTCAGAAATTATTTCACTGTGATACAGAATAATCCTCACATAAGAATTTAGTAAGATTAACTACTGTTTGTTTTAACAAACTACAAGTATAAACTAATAGTAACAAAAATTTAAAACGTGAAAATTAAACATATATATAACATATTATGCTTCTTATTTATAGGAAACATAATAGCGCAACAAACACCAGCACCCAAGCAAACTGAAGCTTACAGTATTGAAGGTGCTACAGCACATTTAGGAAACGGAGAAGTAATTGAAAACTCCTTAATCATGTTTTCTGACGGTAAAATTAAGTTCGTAGGAAGTGCTAACATGAGAATTGCCCGTATGGGAACTGTTATTAATGCCAAAGGAAAACACATATACCCAGGATTCATTGCAGCAAACACCTCTTTAGGTTTAGCTGAAATTGATGCTGTACGTGCAACAAGAGACTTTGATGAGGTAGGTTCAATGCTACCACACATTCGTAGTATTATTGCTTATAATGCAGAAAGTAAAGTGGTAGAAACCATGCGTCCTAACGGAGTATTAATGGCACAAATTACCCCACGTGGTGGTGTTATTTCTGGTACCTCTTCTGTAGTACAATTAGATGCTTGGAACTGGGAAGATGCTACTATTAAAACCGATGATGGTGTTCACATGAACTGGCCTCAGGTATTCTCGAGAGGTCGTTGGTGGATGGGTGAAGATCCAGGATTAAAACCTAACAAAAACTATCAAAAAAGCATTGATAAGCTTAAAGAATTTTTCGCCAATGCAAAAAGCTACCTAGCAGGTAACAAAACACCTAAAAACCTGCCGTACGAAGCTTTACAAGGAGTTTTAAACGGTTCGCAAAGAATGTTTGTGCACGTATCAGGTGAAAAAGGAATTACTGATGCTGTAAACATTTTTAAAGAATTAGGCGTTAAAAACATTGTTATTGTTCGCGGACAAGAGGCTGAAAAAGTTGCTGATTTATTAAAAGCAAACAATGTACCTGTTATTTTAGAGCGTGCTCACCGTTTGCCTAATGGTGAAGATGCTGATTATGATAGACCTTTTAGAGCGGCTAAGATATTAACCGATGCAGGTATTTTAGTTGGTTTAGGTATGGAAGGAGATATGGAACGTATGAGCACACGTAACTTACCTTTTTATGCAGGAACTTATGCTGCTTACGGATTAGGTAAAGAAAAAGCCTTACAATTAATTACTCAAAACAATGCTAAAATTTTAGGTGTTGACAACGTAGGAACCTTAGAAGTTGGTAAAGACGCTACCCTATTTATTTCTGAAGGTGATGCGTTAGATATGCGTACTAACATTTTAACAGCTGCTTTTATACAAGGAAGAAAAATTAGCCTAGAATCGCATCAAACAAAATTATGGAAGCGTTATGCTAATAAGTATAAAAATCAATAAACACCATCCTTAACGAATGAGATAGAAAATCTCATTACTAGAACTTAAAAACATCATTCCGTAAAAAGAATGATGTTTTTTTATGCACGAATAATAAACATGCGCTACTGTATTATAACACCATACAGTAGTGTCGGGTGACTTCATACACTACTGTATGAAGCTTAATACAAACTAGTGCACCCCATATTTTAGTTTTGTTTGAAGGTTCAAACAGTAGTATCTAGTGTTAAACAACAGTGATGTTTGGTGTTGGGCAACAGTACTGTTGTTTGCCTAACAACAGCTATAGCTAGTAATTATTCTTTTAGTAAGATGGTATTTTATTATAAAACAGAATAGTACTTTTGTATTCTGATATAATAGCAGATGAAACAGATTAGTAGTACACAAAACGCCTATATAAAAGAGCTTTTAAAGCTTCAAGAGAAATCTAGAGAACGTAAGAAAAAAGGATTGTTTTTAGTAGAAGGACAACGCGAAATTTCGTTAGTTGTTAAAGGAGGTTATGAAATAGACACTCTGCTGTTTGTTGCTGATATGTTTACCGAAGAAAGTGTAAACAAAATTCTAAATAAGGCTGCTAATTCTATAGAAATAACAAAAGAAGTATACCAAAAGCTTGCCTATCGTGATACTACCGAGGGTATTATTGCTGTAGTGAAAGCTAAAAACTTCGATTTAGATGCTATTGAATTCAATACCTCTACCCCACTCGTATTGGTTATGGAAGGTATTGAAAAACCAGGAAATATTGGTGCTATGTTACGTACTGCTGATGCTGCTAATGTGGATGCTGTTTTTATTGCCAACCCTAAAACGGATTTATTCAATCCTAATATCATACGTTCTAGTGTGGGTTGTGTATTTACCAATCAGATAGCTACAGGTACTTCTGAAGACATTATAGCGTACTTACAAGAGCACAACATTCATATTTACAGTGCTACCCTACAAAACTCAAACGAATACCATAAAAACGACTATACTAAGGCTACTGCTTTGGTAGTGGGTACTGAAGCTACAGGATTAACGCAAATTTGGCGAGATCAAGCTACTCAGAATATCAACATCCCAATGCAAGGAGAAATAGATTCTATGAATGTATCAGTTGCCGCAGCCATCTTAACTTTTGAAGCCAAACGTCAACGTAATTTTGTATAATAAGCTTACTTATCAATATTGAAAAACATCTTTTTAACCGTACATTTTTGTACGGTTTTTTATTTTGTTTTATCTTGGCTACCGCTAATAAAAAAAGAATAAAATTGCTAATAACTTCCGTTTATCACCTGTAATACTCCGGATAAAAGTTAAATCGGAATGTCAAGAGCGAAATTTAACAAAAGGAGAAATTGCGATTATTATGGCTGACCAAATTGAGTTTATGCCTTATGGAACATTAATGGGAATTCAGAATTGTCTTTTGACTTTCTGCGAGAATAATCCAAATTTAGTCGAGTACTATTTTTGGGCAATTAAGAGAGATGGTGTTGAGAATTTTCAAAAAAAATATGTTGATTGGTTAAAAAGTGATGAACATAAAGAATACACACCATTATTTGTCAGAAAAACAGAAAAAGAAATAGAAAAACAAGAAAAGAAAAAAGCACGAAAAGAAAAGCGTGATAAAAGACGAGCGGAAATAAATAAATAAATAAATAAATAAAAAACGATTTGCCAACACGTGTATAGCTAATTGCGGCTGAATTCCTTAATCGGAATTCATTGCAATTTGCTATCTTTCGGTTTCGGCGGAAAATCCTCGCAGATTTTCACGCAAAGAAACCATAGCCAAAACCGTTGCCAGTAATACGAACAAATGATAAAACAAATTTTTACAATCCTAATTCTATTGACATTTTTCAATAGTAACGCCCAAAATCTATTCTCTGAACAATTTGACGATTGTCATCAAGCACGATTTAGTTTTTGCCTTGATTGCGGAGAGACTAAAGCCCAATCGGAGTCAGATATTAATGAATACTTTAAAGAACATCTGACTGATTTTTCGCCAAAACTGAAAGGTCAAGTACTTGTGCAAGTCATAGTAGATTCGACGGGAAATCAATGTGTAAAAAGCCTTCAATCAAAAACTAATAGAAGCATTAAAAAACTTAAACTAAAAGACAAGATTAATTCTATGTCTGATTGGAAACCTGCTATCAGTAAAGGAAAAGAAAGAAGTGCAACAGTAGTTTTAGAGTTCGTATTTAATAACGGTCAAGTTGAGACAAGATATAAACGATTTGATACAAAAAATCAGTCAAATATGAAATCTGTCGGACCAGTTGAGATTGATAGAAAAGGAAAATATAAAAATAAACTTGACCCCAATTCATTTGAAGTCTTTACAACTCAAAACTCTATTATCCCTTGGGATATGTCAAGAGCAATTATAAGTGAGCAAAATGGAGTGATTTGGCACGGAACAGATAATGGAATTGTAAGAGTTGAAAATGGAAATATGATTTTGTTCGGCTCAAAAAACACACCAATTAAAGCAACACCATACAACAAGAAAAAATTACAATCAATTATGCACTCTGCGATTGACAGTAAAGGAAACAAATGGTTTGTTGGAGGAAAATCAGCCTATAAATATGACAATGAAAATTGGCAAGTTTTTGATACTATAAACTCACCATTAAACTGGACAACAAGAGTTTATGCCGACAAAGTTGGAAATGTATGGTTTCCCTCTTCAAAAGGTTTGATAAAATACGATGGACAAAATTGGTCTGTTATGGACACCACAAATACAAAGCTTCCATCAAATCGGATTATGGGAGTTTTTCTTGATAGTAAAAACCGTTTATGGATTGGAACCAACAAAGGAAATATAAGAATTGATGGACAAACAGTGACTGAATTTAACGATAATTCACCATTAGCCACTTCGACCTTAACTAAAGGGTTTGAAGATTCAACTGGAACAATTTGGTTCTCTTTATACGAGAAATTTCCTCAAACTAAAGGTTTTGCTAAATTCAAAACAGATGGAACTTGGGAAATAATAAGCACAGATAATTCAGATATACCACGAAATGACGTACTGGACTTTGCAGTAGACGAAAAAAATAACAGAATTTGGTTAAGTTTAAATCGAGTGGGAATTTCAATGTATGATGGAGAGAATTGGCAAACTTTCACACCTGAAAATTCTAAAGTACCAAGTACTTATGTTCAAAGAATGACTTTGGATAATAAAGGTAATTTATGGTGTGCAACTTTCGCTGGACTATTAAAAATAAAAATGGAATAAAATAAAGTACTACTGGCAACAACCTATATAAAAAATAGCGGTTTAATCGCTTAAAAGACATAAAATGAACAAATTAAAAGTCAGTTATAATCCGAAAAATTAACACATAAAATCCGCTACTTTTCATATACAAGACCGTTGGGCACAATTAATTCAAATGAACAAACTAATTACAATAATACTATCAATCGTTTTATTTGGTTGTAATAAACAAGCTTCAAAACAAAAAAACAAATTGATAAAAAGTGTGAATAAAACTATTGAATACACTATCCAAGTCAATAACGGAATTCAAGATACTCTATTAATCACAACTAAAAAATTCGGAAAAAACGATCAAATTATTTATCAAAAAAGAGAGACCTCATTTGATAATCAAAATATGAAGATTGATTATATCTATAATTCAGATAATCAACTAAAAAAAGAAATTGTAAAAATGTCGACAGACAGCTTACCTTTAGAAGTTAATTATTCATATAAGAACTCTTTACTTTTTCAATCTTCAAGTATTCTTGATAAGAATAACGAAAAATTTGAACAAATAGAAACCCAATATTATAGAAAAGACAAGACTAAAAAAATGTCTTCTATGTCTCAAATCTATGTAAACAAAATTTCAAAAGACACAATAACCAATTCATTAGTGAATGCTTATTATAATAAAGATGAAATAAATGATAGCATTGTAATAATCAACCTTAAAAGACAGGGATTAAAAACAAAAACAATTTACCAATACAATGGTAGTGAAATGATTTTAGCTAAAGAATTTAATAATAACTCTTTAGTTTCATCAACAAAATTTGAGTATAAGATGGATGAATTTGATAATTGGATTGAAAAAAGGATTATAGAAAACGAAGTTTTGAGAACGATAGCAATCAGAGAAATCTACTATAAATAACAGTACTCAACAACGTGTATAGTTCATTGCTTTTGAATTTCCTATCGAAAATTCCTCGCACTTTTACTATCTTGGTTTCTTAATCGGAAAATCCTTGCAGATTTTCACGCAACGAAACCATACATAAACCGCTGCCAATAATAAAAGATGAATCCACGTAGACTGTCTTTATTTAAAGAAAAAAAAGGATTTTATATTTCACCAGAAAACATAATTGCGATTGCTTGGTGGGGAATAATTTTTCTACTTTATTATCTTAAAAATTCTTTCGGATTTAATTTCAAAGGAATTGAAACTGGAATTCTAATACTTGGAACTTTATATATAATTGGTTTATTGATTAGCACTTTTTTTAGGTACGAAAGAGAAATAGGAGAATATCGTGGGAGAATATATTTCTATGAAAATCATATAAATATTGAAAATATAGACTACAAACTTGATGAAATAAGGAAGTTGGAATTTTTCTCAACTTTTGATGTTAAAGGGAATTTTACAAATCACCTTTTTGAGTTTGCACCTCATTTATCTAATGGTTTGAATAATCGTTTTATTTTGACTTTAAAAAATGGAAAACAAATTGAATATAATTTTTTACAGACAAAATCTGAACAGCTAAAATATTATAAAGATGTTTTAACGAATTATTATAAAAATGGAATCATTAACTGGTTGGAGTTATTGAACATTTTAAATATTGAGGATTATGATGAAATTCAGAAATTTAAGAAACAAATTACTATTTCCAACACCGTATAAAATTAATTACTAGTGCAAGCCTACTTACGAAAATCCTCGCGGATTTTCAGCTTGGTGTGTACTTGCAAAGTTAAGTACTAAACTACGCAATCAGCTATAAACAAAATCATTACAACTAATTATCACCATGAAAAATTACCCTTTCACACCAAAATCAAATAAAAAGATAAAAGTCGGAGATTACTGGGTTATGAAACTTTCTGATAACTCTTATTCTATTGGAGTGATTATTGATATTCCTCCCGATGATTTAAAATTGACACGAGAAGTAATAATCGGATTATTAGATTGGAACAAAGCTAAACACCCTAAAGAATCTGAATTAAAAAATTGTAAGATTTTAAGTCAAGGACACGCTCACATTAAAGCGATTAATTATTCTGGAAAAGAAATTTTAGGAAATATAAATATTTCGCCTAAAATCATGATAGATACTTATGGAGCAAACAGTAATGATTATTATTTAATGCAAGGTTATAAGAAAATTAGAAAATCAAATTTTAAAGATGATGAATTATATGAAATGAGCGAATATTGGGGTTATGATTATATTAAAGAAATTGCAGAAAATATTTTTGTTAAAAAAGATAAAAACAGGCTATAACAATGGTTATAAGTAACAACACCCCACAAAATAAATCACTTATAAACAAATAATTTAAAAAATAATATGGAACCTGCAACTTGGGGATTTATAGGAACAATAGTTGGAACGATTGTCGGAGCTTTAGCAAGTATATATACAACGTATTTGAATGGAAAAAATACAGCATCAATTCAAAACAAAAGTGAGACTTTTAAACGAGAAGAGTTATTCAGAGAATTTCAAAGAGATAATTATTTAAAGCTTCAAGAAATAATTCCAAAAATTATAAGATTGATAAATCTGCTACTCTTAGAAGATAAAGAAAATTATCAGAAAACTAGAGAATGGCAAAAAGCTAGTGTTAATTCGGAAAACGATAATAATCTAATGAATCAATTAAGAGAATTGTCCATTTACACAGAGCGTGTTGATAACACCGATTTAAGAGAAGAACTAAAAAAAATTAAAACCAAAGCAGGAAAAGTTTTGATGACATCTAGTTGGTCAGAAAGCGACTTGATTATGTCTGATTTGATTAAAAATGATTATGACCGAATCATGGAAAATTTAGGAATTGAACTAAGGAAAAATTATAAAAACTAAGCCTAACATTGTATAACCGTAATTACGGCGGATTTATAACTTACTTATGAAAGCTAAAAAGCAAACTACTTTAAACCGTACATTTTTGTACGTTTTTTTATTTTGTTTTATCTTGGCTAACACTTTAACAAAAAAGAATAAAATTGCTATAGAATTCCTTTTTTTATTTCCTAAACAAGGAGCTTAACGATAAAAATAAAAGAACAGTAAAGATGCATTTATACCTTCCTTTTTTGTCTGTATAAGTGTAGTAAAAATGTTATATAAATAAGTTAGATTTAATAAAAATGATGAAAATTAAATTAGTATCACTATTGTTATTAGTGAGTTTTTCAAATGTTATAATAGGACAAAACAACGACTTAGATAATTTTAAGAAGTTTCTTCCATATATTATTAAAGGTTTACAACAACCTAAGCCTGAAAAACAATTAGATGAGAATACTTCTGGGGTCTTTCAAAAACCTTGGGAAGTTAAAAAATTACAAGATTCAGAAATACAAAACATCATAAAAAAAATAATTGATAATAAAAGGTTCAAAGTAAAAAAAGATTACACTGGTGAATGGAAATTAGATTTTTTCTCAAAGCTTAAAAATTTTGAATCTATCGAAGAAATATACAAAAGCAATGGGGCTTTATCCAATACGTTTGTACAAGTATCAGAAATTAAAATCCTTGATGAAGCAAATAGTTCAGCTTATTTCATCAATAAAAATAAGAGTATTAAAAGTAATGAATCAAAAAAATTAAACTTTAATAGTGGGCAAATACATACAACTTTTCCAATTATAAAAGAATACTCCAACTTGAATGGAAGTATTAAAGTTACACTTAAAGAATATTCAAAGATTAGATATAAAGTTTTTCAAAAAAATGATACAGATATTGAATTTAATTTAGGAGATATTAAAAATATAAAGCTTCTAAGAATAGACAAAAATAAAGCGTATTTTATACTTCCAAAAGTAGTAGATAATATTGAAATAACTTCTACAAACGTTAAAAATGAAACGCATTCAAGTCAATCTATATCAAAAATTCCAAAAAAAGTTTATGATTTTGCAACAAAAGATAATTTAACAGATGAATCTATAAATTCATTCATAAAAAACTTATCTAAACAGGACGTTTATGAAAATTATCAAATGTTGATTTATGAAACTAATGGCATTATTGATAGCTTGTATATTTATTTAAAATCTAATCCAATCGTTTTAGCTTCTAAAACAATCGAAATAAAGCTATAGCTAAAAATGGCTATAAGCAATTGCTTGTTCTCACCTACTTCTGAAAATCCTCGCGGATTTTCAGTTTGTTGTGTACATGCAAAGTTTACCTCTCAACTACTCTTAACCAAAACCAATAGTTACAAACATAAAAATGGAATTTAATACAACAAAAGCAGTAAAAAGATCAGAAACCAATAAATATATTTCAATTGGATTAATTATTTATGGATTGATCAAACTTTTAAATTTTAATTGGCCTTACCAATTTACTACTTCTTCTATTCTAGGATTAGGGCAAGTGATTTTATTCCCTATTCTTGGGATTACTTTACTAATGAGTAGTTTCAAAAAAATAAAATTGATAAATGGAGACTTCATACATTTTAAAGAAAATACGTTACATATTAAATCTAGAGGAGTTGAAAAAGAAACCAATGAATTTGATGATATAAAATCTATAAAAATAAATCTTGATGATATAATTGTAAGCTATGCAGATGGATTAGCTTTAAAAATAAACTTAGTTGATTATACTGATACTTCAACTCGAAAAGAAATAAAGAATCATTTCAAAAACAAATATTCTGAGCTTATTAAATAATATATAAAACAATCTGTAGCGAATAGTAGACAGCCTCAATTATGGCGGTTTTAAATTCACTCATCAAAGCTTAAACATATCTTTAAACCGTACATTTTTGTACGGTTTTTTATTTTGTTTTACATTAGCTAGCGCTTAACAAAAAAGAATAAAATTGCTAAAAACTTCCTTTTTTCATTTCCTAAACAAGAAAGCTTAGCAACAAAAGTATTTATATAACCGTTAGCTACAATACCATAAAATGAGACCTAAAATAAAAAAAGAAGATTTTTTAAATGCTGATGATAAATGGTTAGTTCAATTAATTGGACAAACCACGGATGTAGAAATAAATCCAAATATAACAAATCAAAAAAAAGACTTATACTATAAAAGAATTCAACTATGTAACTTAATTATTCAGATTGAATTTACTATTGAAAGTTATGGACAAATAAATTTCTTTATAGATTATTCGCATGAAATACCTGATTTAATAGAACTTAAAAAGTTATTATCTGAATTTAACGAACATGACACTGTTAATGCCATTGATAAAACTTTATTATTCTATGACAACAACAAAAAAGAATTTGATTACTTAACTAATGATGTTGAGCCAACTGATTATGATTTAAGACATGAACAACTTGAAAAAAAATATCATGATTTAGAAGAGACAAAAGATGGTGGATGGTTTCATATCCCTCTTTCTGAACCTATTGAAAACTTGGCTAAATATATGAGATTAAATCCTAATGAATTCTTAGTTGATGAGAATGGGAAAGAGTACAGTAACTAATAATTGCTTGTTCTCGCCTACTTCTGAAAATCCTCACGGATTTTCAGTTCGGTGTGTACATGCAAAGTTAAGTTCTAAACCACGCAACTACTCATAGCCGGAGATGTTGACAAACAAAATATCGAATGAAAAAACATACAATCTTAATTACAATATTTCTTATTACTGTAATAAAAACCAATGCGCAAGAATTGACTTGTGAGGATTTTAAAATTGGAAAATTTTATATTCCACAAACTCAAGAAATAAGTAAATATACAATTGAAGTAAGTGACAGTATAATAGAAATGACTGATAAACGAGATTTATCTATCAAGAAATGGATTGTAGTTCGAGAAAAAAACACTCAAACCGAATGGAAAAACGGAATCGGAAATGGTATTCCTGAGCATGAAGTAATTGAGTGGATTGACGATTGTACTTATCGATTGACTTATGACTCTTCAAAAATGGAATTGAGCGAGAATAAAAAGTGGGTGAATGAAAATAAGGGAATTGTTATAACTAAAACGAAAATTGAAAATAACTGTTTGTATTACAAAGCAACAATGACGACAAACGAAGGGCAAAAAATTTCGCAAAACGGAATAATATGCAAAGAATAAAAATACTCTGTACAACAACATATAACCACAATTATGGTGGTTTCGACTACGTCCAAATCCACTCGAAATTGCTAAAGCCTGTGTAAAACAGTAATTTTAACGAAAATCAAATCTGTAACTGACGGCCATATAAAACAATTGTAGGCAGTTATGACCAACCAAACCCAATGAATGAATATTTAGTAATTACTTTAATATTTCTGGTTTATTTCTCACCTGTTTTCTATCAATTATATCTTGCTATAAAGGAAAATAAAGGAGGAAATACAATTCCGCTAAAAAAGTTTAAAAAATTCTTGAAGTATAGTGTTATGGTAATCATTCCAGTAATAATCGGTTTTGGAATTTTAAGCCATACGAACTATCTGAATTATGAAAAACCATTGACTTTTGACAAATACGAACAAATTACCTTTGAAAATTTCAGAGGTCTTGAGTTTTTCAAAAAATCACTTTACGGCAATGAAAGATTTGCATACGTTGTTACCTCAATAGAAAACGAAATTGATGATAAGACTGTAACTATCCAATCATTTTTTCACCCTTCACGTTCATTTGTTTATAAGAAGAATACGAATAGTAAAGAATTGTTAACACACGAAAAATACCATATTAAAATAACCGAACTGTTCGCTAGAAAAGCGAAAGAAAAAATATCTAAACTAAATAAGTTTGATGAAAAAAAAATCGAGGTAATAATTAGACAAGCTGAACAAGACGAAAGAAATTTCCAAAAACAATATGACTATGACACTTTCCATAGTTACGTTTTGAGCGAACAAAAGAGGTATGAAAAAGAAGTTGACAGTTTATTAAATTTGCTCACTGAATATAAAGAACCCAAAATAGAATTTAATGATTAAAATTAGAATTATCCTTTTTGCTATAATCAGCATAACACTTACTAATTGCAATACTGAAAAACACAAATTTCCACTTGACAAACGCTATTGGGACTTAAATGACTACGATGATGCAGTTTTAGAGCTTAATTATGGATATGAAGCAGATGAAAAACTTCCAACTTTTGACGACCCACAAACAAGAATAATCGTAGAAAAACTAACTGACCAACAGAATTTCAATATTGTACTTGATGACAATGAATTAGGGTTAAAACATAGAAATAACGTTGCAGAAAAGTTCTTCAATGAATGGAAAGATATGAATAACATCTACGATGCACTTGACAGAAAAGACCAGTATCTATATGACAAAGAAATGCTTGCTGTTTGGCACTTTGGTTTAGAACTTCAACTAAAATATTTCAAATTAGGAAATGACCAAATTAAGGAAAATGCAGACGACCCAAATTCATCAAGAGTTAAGAACAATATTAACTCAAACATTAAAACACTAATAAACAACTATCTAATTTATTTAGACGAGATAAATAACGAAAAGGCATTTACAGAAAGTGGAAAAGACAAACTTGCAGATGGAATTGACAAATACTTTCCAGCCTTGATTGAACTTTACCCAAATGCAAATTACAGCGGAATGAAAAACAAAGCGGAATTGATGTTAAAAAAAGCTGAATCGGACAAAATTAAAGCGTCGTTGAATAATTTAATTGAACTGATTGACTAGAAAAGCAAAAAAGAAACTGAATTCTAATAAAATTTAAAACCGCACTCAACTATATATAATTACAATTGCGGTATATTCATAACTTACCTATAAGGGCTAAAAAACAAGCTACTTTTAACCGTACATTTTTGTGCGGTTTTTTATTTTGTTTTATCTTGGCTAACGCTTAACAAAAAAAGAATAAAATTGCTGTAGACTTCCGTTTATCACCTGTAATACTCCGGATAAAAGTAGTTTTAGTTTTTTATAATTAGTTTGCATTAATTATAAAAATCTAAATAAATAAACTCTAATTAAATTATGTTTACGTCATATAGATTTCAACAATTTCTTATAATAGACAGATTATACCCTACTGGCCTTGACAATGATTTAGATTCAATGAAAACATTTTTAAAATCCATCGAGAAAGGAACATTAGAAATGATAAAGTCTGACGTACAAAAAATGGAAGTAGAGATGAAAAATGACGTAATTATTGATAATGAAATCATTTTTAGCAATGTAGATTTTTTAGACTATAAAAGTACTTCAAGTGCTCTTAATATAATATACAACTCAACTTTAGTCTCTTTATATTCATTTTTAGAAACCAGATTAAAATTTCTATATGAATTATTAGAAAATCAAAAAAATATAAGGATTAATAAGAATAAAGGAGAAAGCAATATTATGTTTTACAAAAGAAAATTAGAAGAAAAATATTTTCTTGACTTTTCCTCATTAAATGCAGAGTGGGAAGAAATCTGTTTACATACACTACTACGAAATACCCTAACTCATAGCCACATACAAGAACAAAAAACTGATATTAGTGATTATAAAAAAATACAAAGTATAGAACACTTAAGTACTGAAATGAATTCTGGTATTTTACTTTTTGAAATTAATGACTTTAAATTTTTATATAATTTTTTTGACAAAATTTCTGAGATATTAAATTTCATTTGTTATATAAAAACTAATGCTAAAATCAACGATAATTAATACGAATTTTGGTGTTTAATGTATTTTTATAAAGTCCGCCAAATTTTTTTGATTTGTTTTAAAAATGAAAAATAGAAAGTCAGAAATATTATTTAAACTATTATGGATTGGGTTGACTTTGTTTACAATCTATATTTTTGGTTGGTTAACCTTTATTTATTTGACTTTCGGAAATATTGAAACCGATCAATACAGCTATTGGAATTTACTTATACCGAATATTTTGACAATTGGGCTGCTTATATTCTACGCAAAAGAAATATTAATTGGATATAAACCAACATCAACAGCTCGGAATCTGAAATCATTACTAATATTCTCAACTCTCATAATAATTCTGACTATAATTCAAATCCCACAATTTAAATTATTATTTGATTCTCCTAAATCAGAGTCTTGGGAAATAATTTTATCTCTCATTATAATTTTAACCTCTTACGTTGGAATTATAACAAATAGAGCATTGAGGGTTAAAGAATTAAAAAACAACAGTTAAAAAATAACTATATATAAATAAGATATACACAATTACTGAGAGGTTCATAACTTATCTTTCAATATTAAAAAACATCATTTTAACCGTACATTTTTGTACGGTTTTTTATTTTGTTTTATCTTGGCTAGCGCCAATAAAAAAAGAATAAAATTGCTATAGACTTCCTTTTTTTATTTCCTAAACAAGGAGTATAACGGTAAGTCTATTCTGCATATAAACTAATTATAGCCAATTATTGCCATGGAAAATTATCCTTTCATACCAAAATCAAATAAAAAGATAAAAGTTGGAGATTATTGGGTTATGAAACTTTCTGATAAATCTAATTCCATTGGAGTGATTATTGATATTCCTCCCGATGATTTAAAATTGACACGAGAAGTAATAATCGGATTGTTAGATTGGAACAAAGCTAAACACCCTAAAGAATCTGAATTAAAAAATTGTAAAATTTTAAGTCAAGGACACGCTCACATTAAAGCGATTAATTATTCTGGAAAAGAAATTTTAGGAAATATAAATTTTAAAAAATTAAATATTTCGCCTAAAATCATGATAGATACTTATGGAGCAAACAGTAATGATTATTATTTAATGCAAGGTTATAAGAAGATTAGAAAATCAGATTTTAAAGATGATGAATTATATGAGATGAGCGGATATTGGGGGTATGATTATATTAAAGAAATTGCAGAAAATATTTTTGTTAAAAAAGATAAAAACAGGCTATAACAATGGTTATAAGTAACAACACCCCCATAAAATAAATCACTTATAAACAAATAATTAAAATAATGATATGGAACCTGCAACTTGGGGATTTATAGGAACAATAGTTGGAACGATTGTCGGAGCTTCAGCAAGTATATATACAACGTATTTGAATGGAAAAAATACAGCATCAATTCAAAACAAAAGTGAGGCTTTTAAACGAGAAGAGTTATTCAGAGAATTTCAAAGAGATAATTATTTAAAGCTTCAAGAAATAATTCCAAAAATTATAAGATTGACAAATCTGCTACTCTTAGAAGATAAAGAAAATTATCGGAAAACTAGAGAATGGCAAAAAGCTAGTGTTAATTCGGAAAACGATAATAATCTAATGAATGAATTAAGAAAATTATCCATTTACACAGAGCGTGTTGATAACACCGATTTAAGAGAAGAACTAAAAAAAATTAAAACTAAAGCAGGAAAAGTTTTGATGACATCTAGTTGGTCAGAAAGCGACTTGATTATGTCTGATTTGATTAAAAATGATTATGACCGAATCATGGAAAATTTAGGAATTGAACTAAGGAAAAATTATAAAAACTAAGCCTAACATTGTATAACCGTAATTACGGCGGATTCATAACTTACCTATAAGGGCTAAAAAACAAACTACTTTAAACCGTACATTTTTGTGCGGTTTTTTATTTTGTTTTATCTTGGCTAAGCTTAAACAAAAAGAACAGTAAAGTACCCCAACACCTACAAAATTGTCTATATAAACAAGCCGTAAGGCATAAAAAAGAACTAATGAACAAAACATTAAGTCTTCAGAAAAGACTAATAATCTTTGGTTTCCCTATGTTGATTATAGGATTGATGATTATGATTTCAAAATCAACAGTTTTTGACAAACACCCGATGAGTCTATCAACTGGAATTACATTTGATTTATTATTGACAGTTCCTTTAATCTACTTTTTGCTTATCAGGAAAACGAGTATTCCAAAGACTACAGTAGTCCCTTTTTTGATTATTGGAATCGTCATTTGTTCTATAATACTTCCTGCACAAAATCAACATTATCTTAATCTTTTTAAGACTTGGGTATTTCCTATAGTTGAACTTTCAATAGTATCTTATGTAATTTACAATGTAAGCAAAGCTATAAAGCGGTATAGGCTAAATAAACATGAAGAAATTGACTTTTTCACAGCTTTAAAAAATACCTGCTATGAAATACTTCCAAAAAGATTAGTTATTCCTGTCGTAACCGAAATAGCTGTTTTTTACTATGGTTTTATTAATTGGAAAAGAAGAAAGTTCAATAAAAATGAGTTCACTTATCATAAAGATAGTGGGACAGTTGCTCTTTTAATTGTCATAATTTTTATTATTGCTATAGAAACTATTGTTTTACATGTTCTTCTTCAGAAATGGAATGTTACAGTTGCCTGGGGTTTAACTTTTTTAAGCATTTATTCTGGAATTCAGCTTCTTGGATTTCTAAAATCTATATACAAAAGACCTATATCAATCAAAAATGAAAAACTATTTCTTCGATATGGTATTATGAACGAAACGACTATTGATTTAAAAGATATCGAGAGCGTCGAGATTTCGTCAAAGGATATAGAATTAAACAAAGAAACACGAAAATTATCATTTTTAGGTGAATTAGAAAATCATAATGTAATTATCAGATTAAAAGAAGAAAACGAATTGACTGGACTATATGGAATTAAACGTAAGTACAAGAATTTAGCATTGCATGTTGATAAGAAAAATGAATTTAGAAATCAAATAAATAATGCTTTACAACATTAATCATAAATAATTACCTCACTAGCCTAATAGCTAGGCTACGTATCTACTCATCGCCAAAACCTCTATGATTCATACCCAAACAAACGTAAAAAACTATAACCGAATAAAAAACTTTAAATGTTTATAATTAATCTGACTTATAAAACAGAACTAAAAAAAATTGACCACTTTCTTAACGAGCATATTGAATTTCTGAATGAGCAATATGAATTAGGACATTTTCTAGCTTCTGGACGAAAAACACCAAGAACAGGCGGAATTATATTATCAAATGTCAAATCTAAATCTGAATTGGAAAAGATTATAGAAAAAGATCCTTTCAAGAAAAACGAATTAGCAGATTATGAACTGACTGAGTTTGTACCGAGTAAAACTTGTGACGAATTGAAGTTTTTAATGGAAGGATAAAGTACGAACACACAATAAGTTTATTATATATAAAAATTACTATGAAATTAATTCTAAAAACTCTCAAATGGATAGGTAGATTTTTAGTTGGAATTATACTACTCTTAATAGTATCAGGAGCATGTTACCGTTTGTTTAGTTCAAAACCTATTCCTCCAGGAAAATTAGTTGATGTCAATGGAACGAAGCTTCACATAAGAGCTGAAGGTGAAAAAAACGATTTACCAACTGTTATTCTTGAAGCAGGTGCAAACAGTCATACAGATATGCTTCATTGGATTGCGGAAGGGTTGAAGAAAAATATGAGAGTAATACGCTATGATAGAGAAGGAAAATGGTTTAGCGAATCAAGTAAAGATAGTATTACATCAGAATTTTATGCCCACCAATTACACAAATTACTTGAGAAAAATGGAGAAAAGCCTCCTTATATCTTAGTTGGTCATTCTATGGGTGGACCCTACAATCAAATATTCAGAGATCTGTATCCCAATGAAGTAAAAGGAATGGTCTTCTTAGATTCGAGCCACCCTAAACAATGGGAACGACTAGCTCAAAATGAATTAATTCCCAAAGAACAAATTAACTTATTAAAATTTATTGCAGTTATTTCAGATATGGGTATAAGAGGAGTCTATAATAAAATAACTAGCCCTAAGGCTAAAAATAATGGCTTACCTAAAGATTGTCATATCCGTAACCTTAATCTTGCTTGTTATTCAGGTAAGGTTTATCATAGGTACCTAAAAGAAAACCGCATCAATGATGATATACTTAAGCGAGCAGGTCAAGCAAAAAGTTTAGATTCGTTACCTATTTTGGTTTTTACCGCTACTGAACAATATAGAGAGTCTCAAAAAGAAAAATATAGAAAGAATGGTATTGATCCTGACAAACAAATTCAATTATGGTTAGATATACAAAAGGAATTGGCAGAACTATCTACTAACAGTAAACAATTCGTTATTGAATCAAGTCATGGTACTATAATTACCAAAAAGGAAAACGCTGATATAATTAATAAAGAAATACTCTTAATGGTTGAAAAAATTGAAAAAGAAAATCATGAATAAGTACTATTCAGTATTGTCTATCAATGAAATCACAGAGAGCTCATAATCCTACTCAAATACCTTTTAATTAATAATAACTAAAAACATACGTAATGGAAAAATCAGAACCCCAAAAAAAATCAAATTTTTTAGAATATGTTTTAGAATTAAATGGTGATATCGAACTCATAGAAGCTTTAGAGTTAAGTTTAAAAGAAATCAATAACATTGATATTTCCCAACTTAATAGAATTGGTTTTAAAACTTATGAAAAAGACAAGTGGACTATTCATAAAATATTACAGCATCTTATAGATTGGGAAAGAATTTGGTGTTTTAGAGCTTTAGTTTTTGCTCGTAAAGAAGGTATTATACCAGAAGCACTTGATCAAGAAACAATGGGAGAAAATTCAAACGCAAATGAATTATCAATAGAACAATTGATTGATGAACTTAAAATTGTACGCCAATCAACTATAATGATGTTTAAATCTTTTAACAAAGAGATACTAAAAATAAATTGTGCTTTTTTTGAATATGAAATGCCTCTTTTTGCAATCGGTCTCACAATCACTGCGCATCAAATACATCATTTTAAAATAATTAAAGAAAAATATTTACCATTAGTTACAAGTTAACTATGCGAAGAATTGTACTCAACATATACTCTAATGATTTAGAAAAAAGCAAGAATTTCTACATAGATTTTTTAGGAATGGACTTGGCGATGGATATGGGTTGGATTTTAACTTTCGTATCAAAAGAAAACGAAACAGCACAAATTTCAATCTTCCAAAACGAAAAAAACAAACCATTGGATAATTCAGCTATATTTTTATCAATTGAAGTTTCAAATATTGATAATTGGTATAAACACGCTGAAGAACAAAAAATTGAAATTGTATATCCGATTACAAATGAAAATTGGGGAGTAAGACGTTTTTTTGTAAAAGATCCCAACGGAGTAACTATTAATCTACTAACGCATTTAGAATAGAAACAAAAGGAGTGACATTCATGAATGATAATTGGATGAAGTAGACTATAAAAAACTAAATCAAGAAAATATTAATATACATATCTAAATGAAAACCATAACAAAAGCTTTATTCATAACTTTAATTTCTTTAACGATTTTAAGTTGTAATTATCAAAAAAACAATTCGTTTAAACCGAAAGAAGTTTATAAAACTAAAAACCTAATTATCACTCAAATTTCTGAAAACTCATTTCAACATACTTCCTTTTTACAAACTGAAAGTTTTGGAAATGTCCCTTGTAATGGATTGATAATTAACAACAAAAATGAAATCGTAATTTTTGATACTCCTACTACTGACTCAAGCTCAGAAGAATTAATAAAGTGGATAAATGAAACTCTTCATTCAAAAATTAATGCAATCATCCCCACTCATTTTCACGATGACTGTTTAGGCGGGTTAAAAGCATTTCATCAACATCAAATTCCTTCTTATTCATATTATAAAACTATAGAGTTTGCTAAAAAAAATAATTCTGAAATTCCACAAAACAGTTTTAAAGAACCTCTTCTACTTAAAGTTGGTGATAAAGATATTATTACAAAACATTTTGGAGAAGGACATACAAAAGATAATGTTGTTGGTTATTTTCCGCACGAAAATATTATGTTCGGAGGATGTTTAACAAAAACTCTTAATGCTAACAAAGGTTATTTAGGTGATGCTAATGTTTCTGAATGGTCAAATACCATTAAAAAGATTAAGTTAGAATATCCTAACATAAAAATTGTTGTTCCTGGACACGGAAAACATGGTGATATAAAGTTATTAGATTACACCATTAACTTGTTTAAAACTGAATAAAAAGCATAAACTAATAAAAAGATTATAAGTTACTTAATGAACTTAATTACAGACCATCCTTATATATCAACAATCATAATTATACTTATTTTGAATTCTATAATAAAAAAAATTACAAAAGCTAAACACTCACCACTTGCAAAAGTATTCTTATTTATCATAGCTATAATTTCCCAAGCCTGCAGTCCTTTTGCAGGACCCGTTGATAAATCCATTTCAGATTCCTACTACTATTCAAAATCAAAAAATAACATCTGTTATTCTCCTATGGGAAATTGGTTTGAATTGGGTAATACTAAGATAAATGCAGATGTTGAGAGTTTTAAAGTTTTAGGAAGAGACTTTGGGAAAGATAAAAACCACTTATACTTCAAAACTCATATTATAGATAATGAAGTTGACGTTGCTACCTTTTACGTTGATGATGACAATTACATCTGTTTTGATAAAGACCATGTATATTTAGCTGTAAACTACTTACCACAAGATATTAAAGAGGTTCATCAAGAAAAAAAGCACTTATGGAAAATAGCTAAAGCAAATCCAAAAACATTTCAAAAAATTGATAGCGACTGGTCTAAAGACGATAAACATTACTTTTATAATTATAAACCCGTAGATGTAGACTACAACTCATTTACAATTATAAATAACAACTTTGTTAAAGATAAAAATAAAGTATACTCATTAAAGAATTATGAATTGCTAGCTTCTTCAATAGATCCTACTACAACAAAAAAAATCAATAGTAGATATATTGCAGATAAAAACAATATTTATGATTTTCAAGAATATCAAAATGGTAAAATAGTAGATTCTCTAATCTCAATACCTTACCAAAACATCAATGATTTAATTATTTTAGAGGATAAATTTCTGCTATTTGACAATAAAGTTATTTACGATGCAGCCATAATTGAAAATGCTGATGCTTCATCTTTTCAAATAATTCAATTCCCTTATTCAAAAGACAAGAATCATGTATTCTATCACGGAGGTATAATTGAAAAAGCAGATCCAAAAACCTTCAGTATTTTCGAAACATCTTACTATTCAAAAGATAAAAATCATGTATTCGTTTATGGAAAACTATTAAAAGATGCTGATGTTGCTACTTTTGGACCAGTGAATAAAAAACATTCTTTATTATATAAAGATAAAAACCACACCTACCGTGGAGATCAAATTGTAGAAAACAATTAACACTACTATTGAATAGTAACAAAACTAAAAATAGCCATGAAATACGGATACACTATACTTTATGTTGAAAACGTAAAAGAAACGATTAACTTTTACGAAAAAACTTTCGGTTTTACCCCTAAATTTATCACACCTGAAAATGATTATGGTGAGTTAACTTCAGGAGAAACCACCATTGCTTTCGCTTCTTATGAATTAGGAAAGTCTAACTTTAAAAAAGAGTTTATAAAAGCAAACATATATAGTAAACCTTTTGGAATAGAAATGGTTTTTGTGTCTGAAAATATAGAAGTCGATTTTAAAAAAGCTATTGATATGGGAGCTATTGAGTTTGAACCAATCAAAGAAAAGCCTTGGGGACAAAAAGTAGGCTATGTAAGAGACATTAATGGTTTTTTAATAGAAATTTGTAGCCCTATCAAAAATGAGTAATATATATTTTTAAAGTAGTTGTAATTATAAAAAGGACTACTTGTAGTTACTACTCACCTTCTAATTATACCTTTTGTAGTTTTTTTATTTTATCTTGGCTACCATTGATTAAAACAACAAAACCACAAAAGACTTCTACATAGATAATTAAACACAATGAAAAAAATTTCGCTAGTATTACTACTATTAACAATAACACTTTCTTGTAAAACAGAAAATCCAACTGAAATAATTGTCATAGGAAGTTTACACAAGCCCGAACCTAATTTTAATTCAGAAACGCTCTTTAAAATATTAGAAGACGTAAAACCTGATTTTATTTTGCATGAAAGAGATTCATCAGCTTTCAATACCAACTTTAGATTTGTAGAAACTCCCACCGAAAATGAAGGGATGGCTTCTTCAAAATACATCAACAAATATCCTTATACTCAATTAAGACCTTATGAATTTGAAGGACGAAATGAATACAGAATAAATATCGGTTCTCGTCCCACTGATGGCTTAACCACAAAGTTATTAGATAGTTTAAACAAAGCCAATTTATTATCTCCTTCAGAAGCTACAATTCATAATAAATATAAAGCTCTTTTAGAACCTTTAATCGTATTAGCTTCTAAATCACCTGAAAACTTTAACAACCCTACAACAGATAGTATCTGTGCCGAAAGACAATATTATCAATATAAAATGTTACCAAAAATAACCAGTGTAAGAAATGAATTTGCTACTCATTTTCATACCAAACCAAATGGAGAAAAAATAAGTTACCGTAACGGATTTCAGTTGGCTTGTGATTTTTGGGATTTAAGAAATCAGACAATGGCTAAAAATATAATGCGAATTTCCGAACAAAACAAAGGGAAAAGAATTGTTGTATTGTGTGGATTTATGCACAGATATTATCTTTTGAGTGAATTAAAAAATCTAACCAAAGGAAAAGATATTGTCTTAAAAGAATTTTACGATTATTAAACGTGATTTATCAGTATTTACCAATACTCACCTACTCTTAAATATACTGTTAAAGGTAAAAAACATCAATCACAAATAACTAAACATCACTTATCCCCCTGATATTCACTAGGATTTTTGCCTGTGTACTTTTTAAATGTTTTATTAAAATGACTAGAGTCTGTGAAACCTGTTTTTTCTGCAACTTCACCGACACTTAAACTACTTTGTTTTAACAAATTTTCAGCTATTTTTATTTTGGTTTCCATTATATAACGCTGTAACGATATACCTGTATGTTTCTTTACAAAAATACCAACATAGTTTGGAGACAAATGAAAGGTTTCTGCTATAACATCAACCTTTATAAGCTCTTTATTTTGTACATTTTGTCGTATGTAAGTCAATATTAAATCTACCTTATTCTTATCGTAAACATGTCCGCTATTTTTTAATGTAGACTTCAAATTTCTCGACAGTATAATTAACAAAGCTCCAAACAATTCAGATAATACATTACGACTATAGGTTAACGGACTATGCAATTCACTTTTTATTAAATGATAAAGTCTAAAAAGTTGCTCTTTATCCGTAGCACAACTAATAACACTTTTAGCAACAATATTCCTATGAAAAATTACTGCCTCTAAATTCTTTCTCCAATAAGTACTTGTAGAAAATGTAGCCTTTTCTAAAAACATCTGCTCTGTAAATTTCACCACACCAAATTTTGTTGGCTCACCAATAATAAACTCATGTTCATCTTTTGGAGTTAAAAAAAACAAATCTCCTTCTTTATAATCAATAACACTTTCGTTTAAAACATGTTTTCCGCTTCCTTTTAAAACAAAAGTTAGCTCAAAAAAATGGTGCTTATGCCTTGGATAGCCCCACTCCTTCTCTGCATCAAACTCAAATACATCTAAATTCTTGGTAATATAAAAACGTTGTGTCATCAGAATGTTTTTATACAAATATACAATGTATTCATACAACAATACAGCTAAAAATAGCTACTAATTTTGCAGATACAATAGTCAATTAAACAATATAAAATGAAAAATAATAGCATTATAGCACTGGCTATCATAGCGGTAAGCTTAACATTAAATGCTTGTAAAAAAGAGCTAAAGAATACAAGTAAAACAAGTTCTACTCCAACAAAAGCTGTAGCAAAAAAAAGCCATTGGCCTAACGGAGCTCAATTAGTCATTTCTTTTTCAATGCAGTTTGAAACAGGAGGACAACCTGAAGGAGCTGAAAGTCCTTTTTCAGGAAATCCATTACCTAAAGGAAATCCTGATTTGCCTGCTGAAAGCTGGTTTCGTTATGGAGCTAGAGAAGGAATGTGGCGAATGATGGATTTATGGGATAAACATAATATAAAAGTAACCTCTCATGTTGTAGGTGAAGCTGCAATAAAATATCCTGAAATAGCTAAGGCTATGGCTAGTAAAGGACATGAAATAGCTGCTCACGGAATTGCATGGGACGATCAATGGAATTTAAGTTACGAAGATGAACTTGCCTTTGTTAAAAAAGGAATTGACACAGTAGAAGCAATTACAGGAAAAAGAGGACGTGGATACAATACTAACTGGTTACGTAGAAGTCCCAACACTCTTAAAGTTTTACAAGAACTTGGCTTTTTATATCATATTGATGATGTAAGCCGCGATGAACCTTTCATTACTAAAGTAAGAGGTAAAAACTTTGTTGTAATGCCTTATACGCTGCGTAATAACGACATTGTAAATATTGCTGGTAAAAACTGGTCACCAGATCAATTCTTATTTCAACTTAAAACAGAATTCAATCAGCTTTATAAAGAAGGTGCCTCTAAAAGAAGAATGATGAGTGTGAGTTTACATGACAGAATTGGAGGTGCTCCAGCAATAGTTAATGTTGTAAATCAATTTATTGAATATGCAAAACAACATGAAGGTGTAGTATTCATGCGTAAAGATGATATTGCCAAAATGGTAATAAATGACCCTAACACACCAATTGATAATGCAGAATTAAAATTTAACAAATAAGAGTACCAACATGAAGCATGTAATCTATTTATACTTTGTAATTATATTATGAAAGTAGAAACAATAAACACACCTGGTAATTGGTCTATACATTGGACAGAATCCTTAAAAAAAGCTATTCAATTAGGAGTTAATAGTCATAAAATTGGACAACAATTATTATTAGAAAATAAACGTGTTAAAATATGGCATATTGAACTGAAACCTGGAAAAACTCTTCCTTTCCATAAACACGATAAACCCTATTTTTATGTTTGCCATACAAGAGGCAGCTCTCGTTCTTATTTTTCTAATGGCTCTATAATTGAAACATACTATGAACCTAATGAGGTTAAGTATTTAAATAACTTAAACACTAAAAACTTCTTCATACATAACTTAGAAAATATTGGTACCACTACGCTACATTTCACAACTGTAGAGTTTACAAAGTAGCACAATATATTTTTACAAGTAAAACATGAATTTATACAACAATAATATCTTCAAACCATAGTAAGTTTGTACTATTAAACAATTAAAACTTTGTAAATCATGGCTTTTAAAAAATTATATCAAACCTATAATAAAAATGGTTTGACATTAAAAAACAGATTTCTAATGGCTCCCATGACGCGTTCTAGAAGTTCACAGCCTGGTGATATTCCTAATGAACTAATGGCTGAATATTATGGACAAAGAGCTTCAGCAGGAATAATTATATCTGAAGCTACTCAAGTTTCACTACAAGGGAAAGGCTACGCTAAAACACCTGGAATTTATACACAAGAACAAATTGAAGGTTGGAAATTAATTACTGACGAAGTCCATAAAAAAGGAAGTAAAATATTTTTACAACTATGGCATGTTGGTCGCGTATCTAGTTCTAAAGTAAACGGATTACAACCTATCGCTCCTTCTAAAAAAGCAGCCAAAGACACCAATGTTTATATTTTTAATGGAGCTCCTAATGGTGATGCTACTTTTGTTACTGTAGAAGAACCTAGGGCAATGACAAAAGCAGACATCAATCAAGTAATTGAAGAATTCAAAACAGGAGCTAAAAATGCTATTGAAGCAGGTTTTGATGGTGTTGAAATTCACGGAGCTAATGGCTACTTAATAGACCAGTTTTTAAGAAGTAACTCCAACCAACGAATCGACGAATATGGAGGAACTAAAGAAAATAGAATCCGATTACTAACCGAAATCACTCAAGCAGTTACTCAGGAAATAGGTAGTGAAAAAACCGGAGTTCGCCTCTCCCCTTTTATTAGTTTTAAAGACATGAATGATCCTGAAATATTAGATACTATAATGATTGCTACCCAAGAACTTGAAAAAATTGGAGTTACCTATTTGCATTTATGTGAAGCAGATTGGGATGATGCTTCTGAAATTCCTATTAATTTTAGAGAAAACTTACGTAAAACATTTAGCAAAACTATTATTGCTACAGGAAACAAAACACCTGAACAAGGAGAAGACTTATTAGAAAAAGGACTCGTTGATTTAATTGGTTTTGGTCGTAATTTTTTAACCAACCCTGATTATCCGAAGCGGGTAAAACTAAGCGCTACGTTAAACAAAATAAGCGATACACATACACTATTTGGTGGTGGTGATGCAAGAGGTTATACAGATTATCCGTTTTTAAAATAGGCCGTTTACTATAAATCAATTTCATCATAATTTTTTGCTTTTTTAGTACTTTTGTTACTCTATAAAAACTTGCTTATACTTCTTAAGAGGGAAAGAAGTCTTAATTAAAAAAAATTAAAATGTCAATAACAAAAGAATCAGAGCTTATTGGAATGAAAAAAATTAGTGAAGTAGTTGGATTAACGCTAAAACTAATGAGAGAATATGCTAAAGTTGGAATGTCTACTAAAGAGTTAGACGAATATGGTGGTGAGATTTTAAAAAGTTTCGGCGCTAAATCTGCTCCTTATGTAACTTATGGGTTTCCTGGTTATACCTGTATTAGTGTAAATGAAGAAGCTGCCCATGGAATTCCTTCTGATAAAAAAATTCTAAAAGAGGGAGACTTAATTAACATTGATGTTTCTGCTGAGTTAAATGGGTTTTGGTCAGATAATGGAGGTTCATTTGTACTAGGTAAAGACATTTACAATCATCAACCTCTTGTAGATGCTTCTAAAAACATCTTAAAAAAAGCTATAAATAATATAAAAGGAGGTGTTAAAATAGCTGATATTGGATATTTAATAGAAACTGAAGCTAAAAAAGCTGGATTTAAAGTAATTAAAAACTTAGCTGGACATGGAGTTGGAAGAAGTTTGCACGAAGAACCAGAAAATATTTTAAACTACAGAGTAAAAACCAACCGAGAACGATTTAGAAAAAATACCACTGTGGCTATTGAAACTTTTATCTCTACAAACTCAACTATAGCTGTTGAATTACAAGATGGCTGGACTTTGGTTGGAAATAAAGGAGGATATATAACACAACACGAACAAACAATATTAGTAACGGGTAAAACCCCTATTGTTCTAACAAAATCTAATGAAATCTGGGTTTAAGTAGCTCATTGCACTATAGCTCTTACTTTTAAAAAGTGCTTTCAAAATAAATAACTACTTTAGTCACTGTTACACTAACTAACAATCACTAAATATGTCTAAAAAAATAGGATTAAAAGAAGCCATTTCAATAGGAATTGGAGGTATGGTAGGTGGTGGTATTTTTGCCGTTTTGGGTCTCGCTGTTTTACTTGCCAAAGGAGGAACTCCAATTGCTTTTTTACTTGCTGGTATACTAGCTTTACTAACCTCATACAGTTATGTACATCTTTCTAAGAAATACCCAGATAGAGGTGGAACCGTAAAATTTATTAATCAAGGTTTTGGTAGAACTATTTTTAGTGGAGCAATTAACAATCTTTTATGGGTAAGTTATATTGTAATGCTTTCTTTATATGCTTCTGCTTTTGGCTCTTATGCTCCTAACTTATGGGAAATTACACAAAATAAAACAATTAACTTTCATATATATGCCAGTACAATTATTATTATAGCTACAGCTATTAACTATTACAGTATTGCTGTAGTAGGAAAAATTGAGTCGTATGCAGTAGTTATAAAACTTATAATTCTTATTGGTTTTATTGCTATTGGAGCCTATGGACTAATAGGAAATCCTAATATAGCACAACTGTCTATTAGTAACTGGGAAAATCCTATACAACTATTTGCTGGAGGTATGGTTATTTTTGTTGCCTATGAAGGTTTTGAATTAATTGCCAATGCTGCTCCTGATATTTTAAATCCTGAAAAAAACATTTCAAAAGCTTATTATTATTCCGTAGTATTTGTTATTGTATTATATATCATAATTGCCCTGGTAACTGTAGGCTCTCTTCCTTTTAATCAAATAGCAAAAGCACAAGATTATGTTCTAGCAGAAGCTGCTAAACCTATGTTAGGACAGGTAGGTTTTACCATCATAACCATAGCTGCATTAATATCTACATTTTCTGCTATTAATGCTTCATTATACGGAGGTAGTAAAGTAAATTATGAAATTGCTGAAGATGATGAATTACCACACCATTTTCTAGCCAAGTTTTGGAATCAACCTATCGGGTTACTTATTACAGCTATAGCAACTCTAGTATTAGTTAACACATTAAATTTAGAAAGTATATCTACTGCTGGTAGTGTTGGATTCATCCTTATTTTTGGAATTGTAAATTACGTAGGGTTTAAACTTTCAAAAGAAACAAACTCTAATAAAACAATTCCTTTGTTAGGTTGTATTCTATGTGCTATTGCCCTAGTTATTCTTATAAAACAACAAATAGAATCTAACCTTATAGGTGTATTTGTTTCTTTAGGTATTATCACACTCTGTTTTATTATTGAGTGGTCTTATAAGAAGAATGAAAACAAAAAAAGTTTTTAATCTGTATAAAATCTCCAGAGGCTTTATAGAATAAAACTATTTTCTATAAAGCTTCTGGGTAACTTATTATTCTTCCAATTTTGAATGCTCAGAATAAGTACGCCACTTTTCTATACAAGCGGTAATGTCTTCTGGTACTTCAGAATCAAATTGTAAAAATTCTCCTGTAGTTGGATGTGTAAAACCTAACGTTTTTGCATGTAAAGCTTGTCTTGGTAACACTTTAAAGCAATTATCTACAAATTGTTTGTACTTAGTAAATGTAGTTCCCTTTAAAATAGTATTTCCACCATAACGCTCATCGTTAAAAAGGGTATGACCAATATGTTTAAAGTGAGCTCTAATTTGATGTGTTCTACCCGTTTCTAATTTACATTGTACCAAAGTTACGTAAGTAAGTCTTTCAAGTACTTTATAATGAGTTACAGCATGCTTACCATGCTCTCCATCAGGGAAAACATCCATTTGTAAGCGGTTTCTTAAGCTACGACCTATATTTCCTTCAATAGTTCCTTCATCCTCTTCAATATTACCCCAAACTAAGGCGTAATACAAACGTTCTGTAGTACGGTCAAAAAACTGCTTTGACAAATGTGCCATTGCATATTCTGTTTTTGCAACTACCAACAATCCACTTGTATCTTTATCTATACGATGCACTAAACCTGGACGCTCGTTAGAGTTTTTCGGTAAATTTTCTATGTGATGAATTAGTCCGTTTACCAACGTGCCTGAATAATTCCCATGACCTGGGTGTACTACCATACCTGCTGGTTTGTTCACCACTATCACTTCATCATCTTCATACACTATATCAATAGGAATATCTTCTGCTACTAATAAGTTTTCATGAGGAGGGTATGTTAATACAACTCTAACTACATCTTTTGGTTTTACCTTATAGTTAGGCTTTACTGCTACATCATTTACTAAAACATTCCCTGCTTTAGCAGCCTGCTGTATTTTATTTCGAGTAGCATTTTCAATAAAGTTCATTAAAAATTTATCTACTCGTAAAGGTACTTGACCATCAGTTGCTACAAACCTATGGTGTTCGTATAAATCATCATTCTCTAGATCTGGAGTATTATCTTCCTGCATCAATCAATTTATAAAAATTAGTATCCATTACCATCACCTAAAATCAAATCGATGGTTGTTTGTTTTGGTAACTTAGTACCTGGTTCTATTTTTTGTCCGTTATGCTTCAATCCACGAACCACATCTTTTCCTATATCATGAACCCAAGTAACATTTGTTCCTACTTTAAACCCTATAGAACGTAAGTGTGTTGTTGCTTGACGTCTTGTACGTCCATCTAAATTAGGTACTTCTACATCTCTATACTTTGACGGATTTAGAGTTAAGTATATTTTACGTTTTTCTTTTACAAAATCACCAGCTTCAGGATCTTGTTCTATAATTGACTTCTTAGGATAATCTGGATTATAACTTGCACTATCAATTACCACAAAATCTAAATTTAATTCACTTAATTTTTGCTCAACATCTGCCAACGACATTTTATGTAAGTTAGGCACTTGTATTTTTTGATTGTGATTTGTTGTAACCCCTAGCCACCATTGTAAAACAAATACAAAGACAAGTATTGAAACAACTGCTATAATTACGTTTTTTAAAAAAGATTTACTTTTAATAAACTGAAATAAACCTTTAAAACTTTCTGTAAAATTACTCATATCATTTTTTTGTAAGATCGCACAAATTTACAGTAAAAATATTACTATTTTAAATTCAACAAGTCTTAAACGAGTTTTTTTGGTAAGTTTGTATAATCCAACGATTGGATTTTAGATAAACAATGATAAAAACAGTAATTGAAATACATTTGAAGTGAAAAAAAACATCGCTATTATTATGGGAGGTTATTCCTCTGAAGTAGGAATTTCTCTAAAAAGTGGTAATGTAGTTTACAAACATATTGATACAGAAAAATATAACGCGTATAAAGTTCATATTTTAGAAAATAAATGGGTGCATGTTGATGACAACGAAGAAGAATATCCAATAAGTAAAGAAGATTTTTCAATTAAAATTAAAGGTCAAAAAATTACATTTGATTGTGTTTTTAATGCTATTCATGGTACACCTGGCGAAAACGGTATTATCTTAGCTTACTTCGATCTTATTGGCTTAAAACACACTTCTGCCCCATTCTATCAAATGGCTTTAACCTTTAACAAACGTGATACCTTAAGTGTAGTAAAACAATACGGAATAGCAACAGCTATTTCTATATATTTAAATAAAGGTGATGAGATAGATTGTGACGCTTTTATTAAAAAAGTAGGACTTCCTTGCTTTGTCAAACCAAACGGTGCAGGTTCTAGCTTTGGTATTTCAAAAGTATATACTAAAGAGGAATTAATTCCTGCCATAGAAAAAGCTTACGAAGAAGATACTGAAATATTAATTGAAAGCTTTTTAGACGGAACTGAGGTTTCTGTTGGAGTAATTCAATATAAAGGAGAAACAAAAGTATTACCTATAACCGAAATTGTTTCTGAAAATGATTTCTTTGATTACAAAGCTAAATATGAAGGTGAGTCACAAGAAATCACCCCTGCACGTTTAACTGATTCTCAAAGAAAGAGAGTTAAAGAAGTAGCCAAACGTGTATATGAAATTTTAAACATGCGTGGTTTTTCTCGTTCAGAGTATATTTTGGTTAACGATGAGCCACATTTTATAGAAATGAATACTGTTCCAGGATTAACTGAAGCAAGTATTTTACCACAGCAAGCTAATCATGCAGGTATTTCTTTAACTGAATTATTTGGAAATGCTATTGAAATGGCTTTAAATGACAAAATATAATGAAGAGAGCAATTTTCCCAGGATCTTTTGATCCAATTACTTTAGGACACTTAGATATTATTGAACGTGGTGTTACACTTTTTGATGAGTTAATCATCGCAATTGGTGTAAATGCTGATAAAAAATATATGTTTTCTCTAGAGGAACGTCAACGTTTTATCGAAGAAACTTTTAAGCATGAGTCAAAAATAAAAGTACTTACTTATAGTGGACTTACTGTAAACTTTTGTAAAGAACAAGACGCTCAATTTATTTTAAGAGGTTTACGTAATCCTGCCGATTTTGAGTTTGAAAAAGCTATTGCACATACTAATAGAAAACTTTCTGAAATTGAAACTGTGTTTTTACTAACCTCTTCTGGTAAAAGTTATATTTCTTCATCTATTGTAAGAGATGTTATCAGAAACGATGGAGACTATACAGGTTTGGTACCAGATGCTGTTAGAATTTAAACTTTTTTAAAACACTATTCTTTTGAAAAAACTATTTTTACTACTCCTTATAATAGCTGTTGCTTGTAAACAAAAACCTACAAAAAAATCCGTCGATTTTACAACACTATTTGAAACTTCAAATGGTACAGAAACACCTAAATATGATGAAGTTATTTCTTTTTATAAAGATTTAGCTGAAGTTTATTCTGAAATTTCTTTGTTTGAAATAGGTAGTACAGATATTGGAAAACCATTACACTTAATTGTTTTCAATACAGAAGGAAAAACTAATATCGAGGAGCTTAAGAATTCTTCAAAAAATAGAATTTTAATCAATAATGGTATCCATCCAGGAGAATCTGACGGAATAGACGCTTCTATGCTTTTATTAAGGGGTATAGTTCAAAATGATTCTTTAAAAAACAAATACAAAAATTCTTTAATTTGTATTATTCCTGTCTATAATATTGGTGGTGCACTAAACAGAAATTCACATACGAGAGCCAACCAAAATGGTCCAAAAGAATACGGTTTTAGAGGAAATGCTCGTAACTATGATTTAAATCGTGATTTCATTAAACAAGACACTAAAAATGCTGCTGCATTTGCCAAGATTTTTCACACTGTAAATCCAGATGTCTTTATAGATAATCACGTAAGTAATGGAGCAGACTATCAGTACGCAATTACACATCTATTTACACAACACAATAAATTGGGAGGTAATCTAGGTGAGTTTATTGAAACAAAAATGCGCCCAGAAATAGAACAATCTTTAGCTCAAAAAGACATCATTATAACCCCGTATGTTAACGTTTGGGGAACTACTCCTGAAGATGGATGGTCGCAGTTTTTTGATTCTCCCAGGTATTCTACAGGGTACACTACCCTCTTCAATACCTTAGGGCTAATGGTTGAAACCCATATGTTAAAACCTTATAAAATTAGGGTAGAACAAACGTATGAGTTATTGTTTTCTACTTTAGACTTTTCCGAAGAAAACAGTAGTAAAATTAAAGATTTACGAAAAAATGCTTTAGAAGAAATTATTAATAAAAAAACATACTCTGTCGCTTTTAAAGTTGACTCCGACAATCCTTCAATATTAGAATTTAAGGGGTATGATGGCACATTTATAGACAGTAAAGTTACCAATGGGAAACGTTTATTTTATGACAGATCAGAACCTTACGACAAAAAAGTTTCTTATTACAATAACTTTGTTTCTACCAAAGAAATTATAATCCCAAAAGCTTATATTTTACAACAAGGTTGGCATAATGTTGTAGAACGATTACAAAATAACAAAATTGAATTTACTCATTTTAAGAAAGACACTATATTAACTGTTGAAGTTCAACACATCAAAGAGTTTGATACTCAAAAAATGGCTTATGAAGGTCATTATCTACATTTTAATACAGAAGTATTCAGAACAAAAAATCAACAAGTCAAATTTTCTAAAGGAGATATTTATATTCCGACAAATCAAACAGGAATACGTTATATTATAGAAACTTTAGAAGCCGAAGCTCCTGATTCTTTTTTTAACTGGAATTTCTTTGATACTATTTTACAACAAAAAGAAGGATATTCTTCTTATGTTTTTGAAGATATTGCCGAAGATTTCTTAGACAACAACCTTCCAATAAAACAAGAATTTTTGGAGAAATTAAAAGTAGAAGAAGATTTTGCTAAAAATCCACAAGCACAATTATACTGGATTTACAAAAAAACTCTTCATTACGAAAAAGCACACAAAAAATTACCTGTTTATAAGTTATATTAATAATTTTTTAACCTCTTAATTACATTTTCATACATTTGTTACCGGTTAAGAATTTAATCTAAATGAATAAAGAACCCTTAAAGTCTGTTTGTGATCAGAAAAATTTTGAAGAAATTTTTAATCAACATTCACAAACATTAAGAAATTACATATACTATAAGTGCGGTGATACTCAGCAAGCTGAGGATATCGTACAAGAAGCGTATATAAAATTATGGAGTAATTGTGCTAAAGTTTTTTTTGATAAAGCCAAATCTTACCTCTATACAGTAGCAAACAATCATTTTTTAAATGATGTAGCACACAAAAAGGTTGTTTTGGAACACCAAAAACAAAATGTTTCCTCTGGTAATACTAATGAAACGCCTCAGTTCCTTTTAGAAGAAGAAGAATTTCATGTAAAACTTAAAAAAGCAATTGCTGATTTGCCAGAAAAACAGCGAGAAGTTTTTTTACTTAGTCGAATAGATAAGAAAAAGTATAATGAAATCGCAGATATAGTTGGAGTTTCTGTGAAAGCAGTAGAAAAGAGAATGAGTAAAGCTCTGCTTACACTAAAAGAGCAAATAGGTAAAGTCTAATAAAAAATAATATTTGTAGTAGGGTAATTGGTCTTTTACCTGTTTTTAATACAAATAGCACGAACAACAGAAAATGAAAATAAATTATAAAGATGAAACCTTTTTAGCCAGATGGATAGCCAATGAGCTATCTGCAGAAGAGTTGAAAGAGTTTCAACAAACAGAAGTTTATCATCAATTTAAAGCTATTGATGAAGCTTCGCAGTTACTAAAAACACCTTCTTATAATAAAGAAGAGGCTTTTAGTAAAATAAAAACAAACTTAGGGTCAATAAAAACTAACAAAAAAGTAGTAAAATTAGTTCCTACTTGGGTGTACGGTGCTGTTGCCTCTATAGCTTTATTAATTAGTTTTTTATATTTTAACAACAATACCGTTGACTTCTCTACAAGTTATGGAGAGCAAATAACGATTACTTTACCTGACAATTCTAAAGCTCATTTATCTCCTAAATCTGAAATAACATACAAAAAACAAAACTGGGAAAATAAAAGAGAGTTATCTTTAAAAGGGAAAGCTTATTTCGAAGTAGAAAAAGGAAAATCTTTTACTGTAAAATCTAACCAAGGTAATGTAACTGTGTTAGGTACCAAGTTTACTGTCAATACTTCAGAAAATTATTTTGAAGTTCAATGTTATGAAGGTAAAGTAAAAGTTACTTCAAAAAGTAAAGAAGAAATTATTTTAACTAAAGGAAAAGCTTACAGAAACTACAGTAACTCTAGTGAAAAATGGGAGTTTGTAGATAGCGTTCCTTCTTGGGTTAAAGGTGAAAGTTCATTTAATAATACTCCTTTAGATCAAGTTATAAAAGCTTTAGAAAATCAATTCAAATTAAAATTTGATGCTTCAAGAATAGATACCTCTCAACGTTTTACAGGTACTTTTACACATGAAGATGTTAATATAGCATTACAAACTGTTTTTGCTCCTATGAAAATTTCTTATAAATTAGCAGAAAATAGTTCAGTTGTATTGACATATAGTAAATGAAGATAAACTTAAGTATACTTTTTATATGCTTAGCGATGTCTATTTTTTCTCAGGAAAAGGTAGACATTTCTTTTATTGATGCGCCTTTATTGGATGTATTAAAAGAAACAGAAACCCATTATGGGGTAAAATTCTCTTTTAATACAGAAATAATTAATGGAAAAAACTTTTCTTTCAAAAAGAAAAAATGTGAGCTAGTATACCTTATTGGAGAAATTGAACGTCAAACTCCTCTGGTTTTTAACCAAATTAATGAACGTTATTATTACATAACCAAAAACTCAAACTTCAAACCTAACGAATACAATCTTTTAAAAGAAGTTCTTGTTACTAACTATATAACTTCTGGTATAAATAAAAAAAGGAACGGAACTATTTCTATTCTTCCAAGTCAATTAGGTGTTTTACCAGGTTTAACAGAACCAGATGTATTAGAAAGTTTAAAAATTATTCCAGGTGTTCAAAGTCCTAATGAAACAGCTGCTGGTATCTATATAAGAGGTGGAACACCTAACCAAAACTTAGTTTTATGGGATGGGATCAAAATGTATTATTCAGGACATTTCTTCGGAATGATTTCAGCTTTTAATCCATATACTACCAAAGAAATTACCCTATCTAAAAGTGGTACGGGAGCTAGATATGGAAACAGGGTTTCTGGTGTAATTGATATTAAAACAACAGAAAAAATACCTGAAAAAATCACTGGGAATTTTGGTTTGAATATGACCCATGCTGATGCGCTTATTTCAATTCCTTTTTCAGAGAAAACAGCTATTTCTTTTTCGGCTAGAAGATCTTTTTCTGATGTTTTAAAGACATTTACTTTTGATAAATTATCTATGCGCGTTTTTCAAACATTTGATGATAATCAAGAGAATCAAATTATAGATAAGAATATTAAGTTTGATAGAAATAATAAATTTAAGTTTTCAGACTATACCACAAAATTTATATACAAACCTAATGAAAATGAATCTTTAACTCTAAGCTTCTTGCATACCAAAAATCAAATGTTTAACGACTTTACTATTCCAATATATAAAGACAAATACAATGATAAGTTAGATATTGATAATACTGGTTTAAGCATAAATTGGAAAAAACAATCATCTGAAAAAAAGACGCATAGTATAAAAAGTTATTTTTCAAATTTTCACTTGGATTATATGGGTAATTATAACTATATAGATGATTATCTTATCTTGCTATCTACCAAAAGTAATTCTTTAACTGACTTCGGTATTTCATATAACATGAATTATTCTTTTAATGATAGAACAGATTTATTTTGGGGTTATGACTTTACATCAACTAAAGCAGCTTATAAATTAAAATATTCTGCTGATTTAGAAGGTGAAAATCGATATTTATCTGTACAAGAAGACGAAGGAACAAACAACTCACATTCTATTTTTGCTGAATATTTATACGATAATGACAACTGGAATATAAACTCTGGAGTACGATTTAATTATTTTTCTAAAATTGACAAACTTGTTTTAGAGCCTCGTTTATATTTTGAAAAAAAGCTTGCTTCAAATTTAAGTATCAAAGCTTCTTTTGAGCAAAAACACCAAACATTAAGTCAAATTATAGAGTTTCAAACCTCTAGTTTAGGTTTTGATTTAGAAAATCAAATTTGGGCTCAAGTAAATAATGACGATATTCCTCTTCAAAAAAGTTTACAAGTTTCTACTGGAATACTTTTTAATAAAGATAACTGGAAAATAGATATTGAACCTTATTATAAAAAGGTTAGTGGAATGACATCACAAACAAGTGGTTACAACGATCAAACTGATGATTTTTCTAATGGTAAAGGAAAAGTATTTGGAATAGATATGCTGATTAACAAAAAGTTCAATAACTACAGGACTTGGGTTAATTATTCGTACACTAAAAACAGATTTAAGTTTTTAGATTTAGAAAACAAATTTTTTCCTGCAAATCATGATATAACAAACTACTTTTCTTGGTCTCATGCTTATAAGTTAAATAACTACGAGTTTTCTCTTGGTTGGATATATAGAACTGGTAATCCTTATACTGCAGTTAAAGAATTTTACACTGATGACAATGGAGCTCCTTATATAAACTTAGATTCAGATAACATTAATGCTCTTAGACTTCCTAATTACAGTCGATTTGATGCCTCTATGACCTACTCTTTTAATTTTTCTGAAAGATGGAAAGGTAAGTTAGGTTTCTCTTTACTGAACATTTTTAACAAAAAAAATATTTTAAGTAGAACCTATAATGCTATTCCTATTAGGAACTCTGATAATCAGATTGAGTATAAATTAAAAGAAGTAAACAAAATATCTTTAGGAATTACCCCTAACTTTGTTTTTAGAGTTAATTTTTAACTAAAAAAGACTTTACAAAATGTAAAGCCCTTTTTTTAGTTTAATAGTTTCTGTATTGTTTTGTTTCTTCAAAAACATGCTCTAAAATTTGTTTTTCTCTTTCATCAAACTCAATACCTCGTCTTTTCATTACCACATCTGCAACTTCAAAAACTTTATTAGTTTTATATTCAGTAAATCCTGAAGCTCCTCCCCAACTATATGAAGGAACAAAATTTCTTGGGAATCCACTTCCAAAAATGTTAGCAGAAACTCCTACAACTGTACCTGTATTAAACATAGTATTAATTCCACATTTTGAGTGATCTCCCATCATCAATCCGCAAAACTGTAATCCTGTTTTAGCGAAGCGTCCAGTTTCATAATTCCATAACTTTACTTCTGCATAATTATTTTTAAGATTAGAGTTATTACTATCAGCTCCAATATTACACCATTCACCTAGCACTGAATTTCCTAAAAACCCGTCGTGTCCTTTATTTGAATATCCAAATAATACTGAGTTGTTCACCTCTCCTCCTACTTTACAATAAGGTCCTAAGGTAGTTGCTCCATAAATTTTAGCCCCTAATTTTAATACTGAGTTCTCACACATAGCTAAAGCACCACGTACAACTACACCTTCCATTATTTCAGCTTTTTCACCAATATAAATTGGTCCTGTTGAAGCATTTAATGTAGCAAAAGTTAGTTTAGCTCCCTTTTCAACAAAAATATCATTTCTATTAACACAATTAACAGTTTCTGGAATTGGTTCCGATTTTCTACCCTCAGTTATTAAGTCAAAATCAGCTCTAATTGCTTTATCATTTAATGAAAAAATATCCCATGTATTTTTTATTTGAATAATATCATCTTCAAACTCTATGTGCTCATAAGAGGAAAAATCTACTTCTTCCTGAGTATCTGTCGTATAAAAAGCAATAACATCTTCATCTTTAAAAATAGCTTGATTGGTTTGCAGATTTTTAACCATTTCAACCAAAGGTTTGGTTGGTAAGAAAGAAGCATTTAACAATACATTTTCTTCCATTTCAACCATAGGATATTTCTCTTCTAAATACTCCTCTGTCACGGTAGTTGTTGTTAAGCCTAAGTATTTTTCCCACTTTTCTCTAATAGTTAAAATACCTACTCTAATATCAGCTACTGGTCGTGTATATGTAAATGGTAATAAGGCTGTACGTACATCACCATCAAATAAAATATAGTTCATGTTAATCATTTTTTGAAGCAACACAAACTTACTACTTTCAATTCATTTTACAAGTCAAAATATAAACCTTACTTTTGTTATTATACATTCTTCAATATTATACTATGAAAAAAATTTTAGGATTAATTTTAATTGGTATTGCTCTTATAGCGGCTCTATATTATGCTTTTATTTATTTTGTTCCTTATAGTGAAGGTGTTCGCTCGGGTGAACTTATAAAAATTAGCTATAAAGGTGTGGTAGTGAAAACTTGGGAAGGTGAAATTAGCCAAGGTATTTCTGGAGCTCAAATTTTTGCCTTTTCTGTAGAGGACAATCAAAAGGAAGTTATAAAAAAACTTCAAGAATATCAAGGTCGTTATGTAAAAGTTACTTACAAAGAACGTTTTGGAACTTTCTTTTGGTTAGGTGACACAAAGTATTTTATAACTCACGTTGAAGAAGAACAATCACCTCATTTTAGAGGAATAAGAAAAGACAATGAACAATAATATATATAGAAATATAGAAGATACTCGCATTACCATTTCTGAGTTAATGCTCCCTTCTCATGCTAATTTTAGTGGCAAAATTCACGGAGGTTACATTTTAAAATTAATGGATCAAATTGCATTTGCTTGTGCCTCTAAACATTCAGGTACTTATTGCGTAACAGCCTCGGTAGATACTGTTAACTTCATAAACCCTATTGAAGTAGGTGAATTAGTTACCATGAAAGCATCTATTAATTATGTCGGTAAAACTTCAATGGTAGTTGGTATAAGAGTAGAAGCACAAAATATACAAACAGGAAAAACCAAACACTGTAATTCTTCTTATTTTACTATGGTAGCAAAAAAAGATGACGGTGACAATGCCAAAGTTCCAGGAATTATTATTAATGATGATAATGAAATGCGCCGTTTTTTAGAAGCTATCCATAGAATTAAAATGAAAAAAAATAGACAAGAGAAGTTTGACAATGATAATTTTACTGCTCAAAACTACATTGAAGAGCTTAAAAATTATAACGTGAAGATTGAGTTATAACCATGCCTGAAATTATAGATTTAAGTCAAGATATTTTTGACGGAATGCCTGTTTATAAAAGCCTTCCCCAAGTTAAAATGTCTGTACATAACACCCATGAAGAATGGGATGGAATTGAAAACCCGACAACAAAAACTCCTGCTGTATATAAACTAGAAATGGGTGAGCATACAGGAACTCATGTTGATGCTTTAAATCATATGGCGGCTAAACATGAAGGAAAATCTATAGACACTATGCCTCTGAGCATGTTTTATACCGAAGGTATTTGCTTAAATTTTTCTCATAAAAACTTACAAGAGTTAATTACTTCAGAAGAAATTAGAGAGCAATTAGATAAAGAAAAACTTAGCATTAAAGAAGGTGATACTGTGCTTCTTTGTACTAACCATTATGCAAAGCATTTTAATACTGAAAACTGGGGAAAAGGTCCTGGTATTACTGCTGAGTGTGCTACTTGGTTAGGTGAACAAAAAATTGCTGCTTTTGGAGTAGAAACTATGTCTCCAGGAATTCCTAAAGTATCTAATAAGAAAGTACATCATATTTGTGGTGAAATGGGTTTTACACATTATGAAAACATGATAAACCTTGACAAATTATTAGGTAAAGGCAGATTTCGTTTTATAGCTCTGCCCTTAAAAATTAGAGGAGGAACAGGATCGCCAGTAAGAGCGGTTGCTATTTTTGAATAAAAAAATCCGAAGTAAATTTACTTCGGATTTTTTAGTCTATTTTCTATTCTTTAAAAAGATTTATTTACTCAAGTACATTTTACGTCTTGCGTATAAGTCATAAAAAGCATCATCTCTAAGTGAATCTATAAACAAAATGCTTTCTCCTGTTGATTTCATCTCAGGTCCTAAGTTCTTATTCACATTAGGGAACTTGTTAAATGAAAATACAGGTTGCTTAATTGCAAAACCTTCTAACTGTGGATTGAAATCAAAGTCAGTTACTTTTTTGTCTCCTAACATCACTTTTGTAGCATAGTTTACATATGGTTCTTTATAAGCTTTTGCTATAAATGGAACTGTACGAGACGCTCGTGGATTCGCTTCAATGATATACACTTTATCATCTTTAATCGCAAACTGAATGTTAATTAATCCAACTGTATCAAGTGCTAAAGCAATTGTTTTAGTGTATTCTCTAATTTGCTCCAATACTAATTCTCCTAAATTGAACGCTGGTAATGTAGCATTTGAATCTCCTGAGTGGATTCCGCAAGGCTCAATATGCTCCATAATTCCGATGATATACACGTTCTCTCCATCACAAATAGCATCAGCTTCTGCTTCAATAGCTCCTTCTAAATAATGATCTAGTAACAATTTGTTATTAGGTATTTTACGTAATAAATCTACTACATGTTCTAATAACTCCTCTTTATTGATTACAATCTTCATTCCTTGTCCTCCTAATACGTAAGATGGACGTACTAAAATTGGAAAATCCAATTCATCAGCTAAAGCTAAAGCCTCTTCTGCATTTTCAGCAACTCCAAATTCAGGATAAGGAATATTATTTTCTTTTAGTAAGCTAGAAAAACTTCCTCTATCTTCAGCTAAATCTAACGCTTTATAACTTGTTCCTAAAATTGGAATTCCATAACGTTCTAACTTTTCAGCTAATTTTAAAGCTGTTTGTCCTCCTAACTGAACAATAACACCTTCTGGTTTTTCATGCTTAATGATATCGTAGATATGCTCCCAAAAAACAGGCTCAAAGTATAATTTATCAGCCGTATCAAAATCAGTAGAAACTGTTTCAGGGTTACAGTTAATCATAATAGTTTCGTAACCACACTCCTTCGCCGCATATACACCGTGAACACAACAGTAATCAAACTCAATCCCTTGTCCAATTCGGTTTGGCCCAGAACCTAAAACTATTACTTTTTTCTTATCAGAAACTACACTTTCATTTGATACAGAAACTTCGCCATCAGCAGTTTCTATCTCACTTTCAAAGGTAGAATAGTAATAAGGAGTTTGTGCTTTAAACTCGGCTGCACAAGTATCTACTAACTTATAAATACGTTTTATTTTTAATTCCTCTCGTTTTTTATACACTTCACTCTCTAAGCAACCTAACATGTGAGCGATTTGACGATCACCATATCCTTTTTGCTTAGCTTCTAACAATAATTCTCTATCAAGTGTATCAATAGTATATGTAGAAATTTCTTTCTCTAACTCGTGTAACTCTTCATATTGGCGTAAGTACCACATATCAATCTTGGTGATTGCATGAATTTTACTTAACGGGATTCCCATTTGAATTGCATCATAAATAGCAAAAACTCTATCCCAAGAAGCATACTTTAACTTATCAATAATCTGGTTATAGTCTTTATATCCTTTACCGTCAGCTCCAATTCCGTTACGTTTAATTTCTAACGATTGTGTTGCTTTGTGTAAAGCTTCTTGGAAAGAACGTCCAATTCCCATTACTTCACCAACCGCTTTCATTTGTAAACCTAATGTTCTATCAGAACCCTCAAACTTATCAAAGTTCCAACGAGGTATTTTTACGATTACATAATCTAGAGTTGGCTCAAATAAAGCTGAAGTAGACTTGGTAATTTGGTTATCTAACTCATCTAAAGTATATCCTACAGCTAATTTAGCAGCGATTTTAGCAATTGGATACCCAGTTGCTTTCGATGCTAATGCTGATGAACGAGATACACGTGGATTAATCTCAATTGCAATAATATCTTCCTTTTCATCTGGAGAAACGGCAAACTGTACGTTACATCCTCCTGCAAACTCTCCTATAGAACGCATCATTTTGATTGCCATGTCACGCATTTTCTGGAACGTTTTGTCCGATAACGTCATGGCTGGAGCTACTGTTATAGAGTCTCCTGTATGGATTCCCATTGGATCCATATTTTCAATAGAACAGATAATTACAACGTTATCATTATCATCACGTAATAATTCTAACTCGTATTCTTTCCATCCCATCATTGCTTTATCAATCATTACTTCGTGGATTGGAGAAATTTCTAATCCTCTAGATAATGATTCTTCAAACTCTTTTTCATCATATACAATAGATGCTCCTGCTCCTCCTAAAGTAAAAGAAGCTCTAATACATAATGGGAATCCGAATTCTTGTGCTATCTCTTTTCCTTTTAAAAATGATGTTGCAGTAGCTTGAGGTGCCATTGGCACGTCAATTTTTTCCATTAATAAACGAAACTTATCTCTATCTTCTGTAATATTAATAGCATCAATATCTACTCCTATAATTTCAACATCAAAGTCTTCCCAAATCCCTTTTTCGTCAGCTTCAATACAAAGGTTTAATGCGGTTTGCCCTCCCATAGTAGGTAAAACAGCATCAATTTGTGGGTGCTCTTTTAAGATTTGAACAATAGACTTCGTATTAAGCGGCAACAAATATACATGATCAGCCATCGAAGGGTCTGTCATAATTGTTGCAGGATTCGAATTAATTAAGATGGTTTCTATTCCATCTTCTCTCAAAGATCTTAACGCTTGAGATCCTGAATAATCAAATTCACATGCTTGACCAATAACAATTGGTCCTGATCCAATAATTAAAATCGATTTAAGGTCTTGTCTTTTAGGCATTTTAGTCTGTGTTGTGTTGTGATGTAAAAATAAAAATTGTTTGGTTATAAAAAAAGGCGATACTTAATAGTAACGCCTTTAAAATATTAACAATAGTTAATCATTATTTCTTTGGTCTAGATTCAGATGAAACAGACAACTTTTTTCTTCCTTTTGCTCTTCTTCTAGCTAATACTTTACGTCCATTAGCAGAAGCCATTCTTTCGCGGAAACCGTGTTTGTTTCTTCTTTTTCTCTTCGATGGTTGGTACGTTCTTTTACTCATTACAGTATATCTTAAATATCTTCTTTAAAAATGTTTTGCTTTTGTGAAATTCCGTCTGCTAAAAGCGTGGGCAAATATACAACAGTTTTTCAGTCTGACAAACCCTTATTTTATTTTTTTTAAAAAAAAGTCTGTTTGGCAAACATACGTAATTTTTCTGTACGTTTTTTCTCTTTTTTATTTGTTGTAATTGTCAGACTTCTTACTTTTGCGCAAACCTAACAGTACCATGAACAACACAAAATACGTTTTTGTAACCGGAGGCGTAACTTCATCACTAGGGAAGGGAATTATAGCCGCTTCTTTAGCCAAATTATTACAAGAAAGAGGATACTCAGTAACCATTCAAAAGTTAGATCCATATATTAATATAGATCCAGGAACATTAAACCCATACGAACATGGAGAATGTTATGTAACTGATGATGGGGCTGAAACCGACTTAGATTTAGGACATTACGAACGTTATTTAAACATTCCTACTTCACAAGCTAACAATGTTACCACTGGTAGAATATATCAATCGGTAATTAACAAAGAGCGTAAAGGAGAGTTTTTAGGAAAAACAGTTCAAGTTATTCCTCATATTACTGATGAAATTAAGAACAGAATCCAAATTTTAGGGAATACAGGCGATTACGATATCGTTATAACTGAAATTGGAGGAACCGTTGGTGATATTGAGTCATTACCATATATAGAAGCTGTTCGTCAATTACAATGGGATTTAGGAGAAGATAACGCAATTGTTATACACCTAACTTTAGTCCCTTACTTAGCAGCCGCTGGTGAATTGAAAACCAAACCTACACAACACTCTGTAAAAACATTAATGCAAAGTGGTGTAAGTCCTGATATCTTAGTATGTCGTTCAGAATATGAAATCTCTGATGACATTAAACGTAAATTAGCCTTATTTTGTAATGTTAAAAAGCAAAATGTAATTCAGTCATTAGATGCTGAAACTATTTACGATGTTCCTAACTTAATGTTTAAAGAGGGACTAGATTACGTAGTATTAGATAAATTAAATTTATCTACACGTAAACAACCTAATCTAAAAACATGGAACAAGTTTTTAGAACGTCATAAAAACCCTACTTCTTCTGTTGAAATTGGTTTAGTAGGAAAATATGTCGAGTTACACGATTCATATAAATCAATTACTGAAGCTTTTATCCATGCAGGAGCTGCGGCTACCAATAAAACAAAGGTTAATGTTCGTTGGATTCACTCTGAAGAACTAACTCCAGAGAATGCTGCTAAACAACTAGAAGGGTTAAACGGTGTATTAGTTGCTCCTGGGTTTGGTGATAGAGGTATTGAAGGAAAAATCGCGGCAGTACAATATGTACGCGAAAACAATATACCTTTCTTAGGTATTTGTTTAGGAATGCAAATGGCGGTAATTGAATTTGCTAGAAATGTGTTAGGTCTTAAAGAAGCTAACTCTACTGAAATGAATCCTGATGTAGCGCATCCTGTAATTAACTTAATGGAAGAGCAAAAAGATGTTACTGAAAAAGGTGGAACGATGCGTTTAGGTGCTTGGGATTGTCAATTAACTCACGATTCTAAAGTTTTTCAAGCGTATAAAGAAGAATTAATTAGTGAACGTCACCGTCACAGATACGAATACAATAACGACTACAAAGAGCAGTTAGAAAATGCTGGTATGAAAACAGCAGGTGTTAACCCTAAAACAGGATTAGTCGAGATTGTTGAGATCGACTCTCACCCATGGTTTGTTGGAGTTCAATATCATCCTGAATATAAAAGTACAGTATTAAATCCGCACCCATTGTTTGTAAGCTTTATTAAAGCAGCTTTAAAACAATCAAAGAAATAAATTAAAAATCCTGTAATTGAATTTACAGGATTTTTTATTGTTTATAAAAATTGGAACACTGTTTGAACTACAATCACCAACAAAATTATTCACCGTAAAACCTCAAAAAAACTATAGGGTTTTACTACCTTTGTCGGGTTTTTCAGCTTTTAAGAAAAACTTTAAATGACAAGTTGACATTTTAACATATATCAATGGAACAAAAAAAATTTGATTTAAATTCCTTTATAGGAATGCTTTTATTAGGAGGAATTATGCTTTGGTGGATGAACACACAGAAGCCAGAAGAAACTCCTGAAGCTACTACCCAAACAGAGCAAACTACAGATGCTACAACCAACACTCAAAACAATTTAACCGATAATTTAGTAGTAAACGACTCATTACAACAAATTGCTTTACAAAATAAATTTGGTGCCTTTGCATACGGAGCTTCAAAAAGCCAAGAAGGAAATACTACACTTGAAAATGATCTTGTAAAGTTAACTATCGACAATAAAGGTGGACAGATTATCGAGGCCTTGGTTAAAAACTACAAAACTTACGATTCATTACCACTATACTTAGTAAAAGACAATAATGCTTCTTTCAATATTAATTTTGGAACTACTGATAATCGAATTTTAAATACTAAAGATTTATTATTTACTCCTACCCTAACCAAAAATGGAGGTACACAAATACTTTCTTTGAAGTTAAAAGTTTCTGAAGCTAAGTTTTTAGAATACCGCTACGAAATGAAAAAAGGTGATTACCGTGTAGGTTTTGCCGTTCGTTCACAAGGATTGAGTAATACTATTAATAGTTCTCAAGAAATAAATTTAGATTGGAGTTTAAAAGGTTTTAGACACGAAAAGAGTTTGAAAACCGAAAACATGTACTCTTACTATTATTATAAAGCCGATGATGAAGTAGATTACTTACAAATGAACGATGATGAAGTTGTTAGTGATATTGACTGGGTTGCTTATAAACAACACTTCTTTTCTTCTATTTTAACATCTGATACACCATTTAGTAATGCTACTTTGAAATCTGTTGACTTTGCAGGTGAAGATAAAGATAGTGTATACACTAAAACTTACGGATTAAAAACTCCGTTAGCTTTAACAAATGGAGAGTTAAACTATAACATGCAATGGTTTTACGGACCTACAGATTATAATTTATTAAAATCTTACGAAGGAACTAGTTTAGACGAAATCGCTGATTTAGGTTGGGGAATTTTTGGTTTCTTAAACCGTACCATATTCTACCCTGTATTTAACATGTTAAAAGGTTTTATTGGTAACTTCGGATTAATTATCATTTTAATGACAATTGTAGTACGTATAATCATGTCTCCAGTATTATACAAATCGTACTTATCAAGTGCTAAAATGAAAGTGATTCGTCCAGAGATGGAAGAAATCAATAAAAAGTATCCTGGTAAAGAAAATGCTATGAAGCGTCAGCAAGAAATTATGGCAGTACAGCGAAAAGCTGGAGTAAGTATGATGTCTGGTTGTATACCCGCATTAATGCAAATGCCTGTATTCTTTGCGCTATTTAAGTTTTTCCCTACCAACATTGATTTCCGTCAAAAGAGTTTCTTATGGGCAAATGACTTATCATCTTATGATACTATTTTTAAATTACCATTTAAAATTCCTTTCTATGGAGACCACGTAAGTTTATTCCCAATTTTAGCTTCTGTAGCCATTTTCTTCTATATGAAAATGAATCAAAGCCAGCAAGCTAACATGCAAGCTCCTACTCAAGAAGGAATGCCTGACATGAGTAAGATGATGAAATGGATGATTTACTTCTCTCCTATTATGATGTTATTCTTCTTTAACAACTATGCTAGTGGATTAAGTTTATACTACTTTATCTCAAACTTACTAACCATCATAATTATGTTTGTTATTAAGAACTATGTTATTGATGAAGCGAAGATTCATGCTAAGATTGAAGAAAACAAAAAGAAGCCTGTTAAAAAGAGTAAATTCCGTGAGCGTTTAGATGCTGCCATGAAACAAGCTCAAGAACAACAAGCTGCACAACAACGCACTAAAAAGAAATAATTTTTCAATATATTTTTAATAAAAAGGATGCTAAAAAGCATCCTTTTTTATTTAACATTCTTTTAACTAAACCCCATTAAACCTTTGGGGAAATTTGCGGTCAAATAGGCTTTATAAATCAACATAATGAAGAAAATTACACTACTTATTATTTTACTAATTAGTTTTACAGCTGTTGCCCAGCGTAATGCATCTAAAGTTACCCTTACTGGTAAGGTTTTAGAAACAAGCTCTAAACAACCTTTAGAATATGCTACTTTAGTACTTACAAATACTAGCACACAACAAATTATTGGAGGAGTTACAGATGCTAACGGAAGCTTCTCTATAGATGCTTCATCTGGTACATATGACATAAAAATTGAATTTATAGGTTTTAAAACTAAAAGTTTAGGAAATCATGATTTAACTAAAAATAAAAGTTTAGGAACCATTTTGCTGTCTGAAGATACTGAAACGTTGGAAGAAGTTGAAGTTATTGCAGAGAAGTCTACTGTTGAAATACGCTTGGATAAAAAGATATATAACGTTGGGAAAGACATGACAGTAAAAGGAGGTAACGCCTCTGATGTTTTAGATAACGTACCATCAGTAAATGTAGATGCTGAAGGAGCTGTAAGCTTACGCGGTAATGATAACGTACGTATTTTAATTGATGGAAAACCTTCTGCTCTAGTAGGCTTAAGTGGTACAGATGCTTTACGTAACTTACCTGCTGATGCTATAGAAAAAGTAGAAGTTATCACTTCTCCTTCTGCTCGTTACGATGCTGAAGGGACAGCTGGTATTTTAAATATTATTCTTAGAAAAGGAAAAGTAAGAGGTTTTAATGGTTCTCTTAATTTTTCAGTTGGTAACCCTGATTTATATAGAGTAGGCAGTAATTTAAACTACCGCACAAAAAAACTCAATATTTTTTCTAATCTTGGGTACTCTTACAGAAAAGGACCAGGAAATGCTTTTAGTGACTTTACATACTTAACCGACGGTGTTATTGATAGTTTAAGTATTGAAAAAAGAGAATATGACCGAAAAAACAAAAGTTTTAATGGTTCTTTTGGTTTAGAATATTACTTAAACGATAAAAGCTCTCTTACTGGGACAATTTTTTATAGAAATAATGACGGTAAAGATATTGCTACAAACAATACAGATGTTTTTTCTCCTGCTAACGACCCAATCAGAAGTTTAAAGAGGGTAGAAACTGAAAATGAAGATGATATAGACACTCAATATTCATTAAACTACACCAACAATATTGATGACAAGGGACAAAAATTAATCATTGACTTACAGTATAGCGAAAATGAAGAAGATGAACTTGCTAATATTACTAATAACAATATTTTAGCTGAACAAAATAGTCAAGTTACTAAATCTAAAAACAGATTATTACAAATAGACTATGTACTTCCTTTAGGAGAGAAAAGTCAATTAGAATTAGGTCATAAAGCAGATTTACAAGATTTGACTTCTGATTTTAGAGTTCGTGATGAAAATGGGCAACCTTTTGATTTCGATCCTTCCAATGCTATAGATTTTAAACAATATATCTACGCTTATTACGCCCAATATGGTAGTAAAATAGATAAATTCTCATACCTTTTAGGATTACGTGCAGAATATACTGATGTTGATTTAACAGTATTAAATACTGGTGAATTTTCTGATAAAAACTATACTGAATGGTTCCCTACCGTTAATTTAGGATATGAATTCAGTGAAACAGACAATCTAACTTTAGGGTACGCTCGTAGATTACGAAGACCACGTCACTGGTTTTTAAACCCATTCGAAACTCGTAGTTCTGACACCTACGTATTTAAAGGAAATCCAGATTTAAATCCGACATATACTAGTTCTTTCGACTTAGGGTATACTACAAGAGTTAGTAAAGTAACCTTAAACTCTTCATTATACTACCAATTTTCAACTGATTTAATAAGACCTGTTTCTAGAATTGAAACAAGAGATAAAGGAAATGTTTTTGTACGTCAGTTCTTAAACTTAAATGATGAAGATCGTTACGGTTTTGAATTAACAACAAACTATAACCCTGCAAAGTGGGCTCGTTTATCAGCAACCTTTAACTATTTTAAGTTTAGAACAGATGCTTTTGACTACACTTATTCATATACTAACCCTATTAATGGTAATCTTGTAACAGAAACTGAATTTTTACCTGAAGTAAATAGTAGTAGTTGGTTTGCTCGCTTTAACTCAAGAATTACTTTACCCGCAAAAATTGAATGGCAAACACGTATTATGTACCGAGGACCGCAAGATGATGCGCAAGGTAGTAGAGAAGGTATTTTTGTTACCAATTTAGCATTTAGTAAAGATTTATTTAAAGACAAAGCTTCATTAGTGTTAAACGTTAGTGACCTATTTAACGAGCGTAAAAGAAAAAGCTATACGAATACAGCTAGAGTAATGTCTTATCAAGAATTTCAGTGGAGAGAGCGCCAAATTACATTAAGCTTTACTTATAGATTTAATCAAAAGAAAAAGCGTGAACGCTCAGGTCGTAATGGTGACTTTGACGGAGGTGGTGAAGGATTTTAATTCTTAAACATCATAATACATAATAAAAAAGAGAACTATTATAGTTCTCTTTTTTATTTGCACTAAGAATTAAATCAGGTTAAAGTGTTCCCAAATGCTAAGACAAAGCCATGAAAAAACCACGCCATTAGCGTGGTTATTAAAATATATTATATAAAAAGCCTACTTACCTTCCTCAGCAGCTTTCTTAGCTTCTCTTTTTAACTTCATGTTTTCCCAGATAGTTCCACCAATCCAGTAAGGAACTACAAATGTTAATAAGAAAATTAACAGCCAAAATCCAGCTGTAAAAATAAACATGAATAATACCAATCCTGAGAATTCTGAAAAATCTAACATTTGTTTCTTATTAATAATTGTTATGCCACAAAATTATAACTATTTTTCTTTTCCTCCAATAAAATCTGATAAAAATCACTATTAAAAACTATTAGAATTTGTAATTTTGAACATCAATAATTTATAGCCTTTTAAATCATTTAAAATGACAAAATACAGAATCGAAAAAGATACGATGGGACAAGTAGAAGTTCCTGCTGATAAATATTGGGGAGCACAAACCGAGCGTTCTCGTAACAACTTTAAAATTGGTCCTGCTGCCTCTATGCCATTAGAAGTAGTATACGGATTTGCGTACTTAAAAAAAGCAGCAGCTTTCACTAACGCTGAGTTAGGTGTATTAGCAACTGAAAAACGTGACTTAATTGCACAAGTATGTGATGAAATTTTAGCTGGAAAGCACGACGACCAATTCCCGTTAGTAATCTGGCAAACAGGTTCTGGTACGCAGTCGAACATGAATGTAAATGAGGTTATAGCTAACCGTGCTCACGAAATTGCAGGAAATGTAATTGGTGAAGGAGAAAAAACTATCCAACCAAACGACGATGTAAACAAATCGCAATCATCTAACGATACCTTCCCTACTGGTATGCACATTGCAGCTTACAAAAAAGTTGTAGAAGTAACTATTCCTGGAGTAGAACAATTACGCGATACCTTACAAGCAAAAGCAGAAGCTTTTAAAGATGTAGTTAAAATTGGGCGTACACACTTAATGGATGCTACTCCCCTAACCTTAGGTCAAGAGTTTTCTGGATATGTAGCTCAATTAAACTTCGGATTAAAAGCCTTAAAGAATACTTTAGCACATTTAGCACAATTAGCTTTAGGAGGAACTGCCGTAGGTACTGGATTAAACACTCCTGCTGGTTACGATGTGTTAGTAGCTAAATACATTGCTGAATTTACTGGGTTACCATTTGTAACTGCTGAAAATAAATTTGAAGCATTAGCTGCACACGACGCTTTAGTGGAAACACACGGAGCTTTAAAACAATTAGCTGTTTCATTAAATAAAATAGCAAACGATATTCGTTTAATGGCATCAGGACCGCGTTCTGGAATTGGAGAAATCATCATTCCTGCTAACGAACCAGGATCTTCTATCATGCCAGGAAAAGTAAACCCAACACAAGCAGAAGCTATGACTATGGTTTGTGCACAAGTAATGGGTAACGATGTTGCGGTAACTGTAGGTGGTACACAAGGACACTACGAATTAAACGTTTTCAAACCTATGATGGCTGCTAACGTATTACAATCAGCTCAATTAATTGGAGATGCTTGTGTATCGTTTGATGTAAATTGTGCTGCTGGTATAGAACCAAACCAAACAAGAATTACTGAGTTATTAAATAACTCTTTGATGTTGGTTACAGCATTAAATACTAAAATTGGATATTACAAAGCTGCTGAAATTGCCAATACAGCACATGCAAACGGAACCACTTTAAAAGAAGAAGCGGTACGTTTAGGATATGTTACTCCAGAACAATATGACGAATGGGTAAAACCAGAAGACATGACAGGAAGTTTAAAATAATATAAACTTACTTATAGAGATAAAAAAACCACAACAAAATGTTGTGGTTTTTTATTTAACGAACTTTTAAAATAAATTATATCTCTTGATATGTATATGTTTTAGCTATTTTTTTTATTCTTTCAGGAGTAACAATTCCTTTTTGAACTTCATAATCTTCAGCAGTTTTTCTTGGTATATGAATTGCACCGTTAGATAACTTTACGGTGTATCCAAAATGTTCATTTATAAAATGCTCTTTATACGAACCAATATTCTTATCTATTAAACTTGCTTGTTTGGTAATACCAATTACTCCTTTCTTATTTTTTTCTGTCTTTGTCATAATTATTTATTTAAATTTTTAATAGTTTCTTTTTTTACAATTAGCATTCGTGTTACAAACACATAAGTTAAGGTAATACACCATTACGTATATACGCAGTGTATTCTCTATTCAATCAAAAAAATAAAAGGAATGTAGTAAGGATTACTTTTGCTTTTTCAAAGTTTGAAGGTACAAATAACAAATAGCAATACAAAAAGATATACGTTAATTCTATAGAAAAACTTCTATTCTATGGTTATACACAAAGCCTTTAACTACTATCATTTCTGACGATAGCGAGTTTTTATGAGTATCCTCTTAAATCTAAATACCAACAACTAATACTCGAAAAACAAACGCTTAAGAATTTCTTAAAACCAAGTCTAACTTATATTCCTTATTTTTAAAGGTATATAATGTCAAACTTAAACTAACCAAAAAATGACAAACCCCTCACAAAATCAATCTTCATCATGCTGGAACTGCGATGGAGACATTACCCAAGTTACACAACGTTTAAAAGAAATGTTTGTGGAAATGGGTCAAAAAACACGCATTGAAAACGGGCAACAGCCTGCAGAAAGAGCGGTATTTAGAAAACAACACGGTATTGCCTACGGTCGTTTTATTGTAAACAAAGACATCGAAGAAAAATTCAAAATCGGAATTTTTGCTGGTGATACTTACGAATGTGCTGTTCGTTTTTCAAGTGATACTGGGCCAACTTCTCCCGATTTACATTCTACCTTAGGAATCGGTTTAAAACTCTTTGGTGTGGAAGGTCCTAAACTATTAGGTGATGGTACCAATGCCGATTTTATTTTTCAAAACATCGACCGTTTCTTTGCTCGTGATGCACAACAGATGTGTAGCTTTACCACTGCTGGTGTTATTGACCGTGATTATGATTCATACATAGCAAAACACCCTGAATTAGCTAGTATTTTAAAAGCAATGACCAAAGAAGAAGCTAGTGTATTAAGCGCTAGTTACTGGGCAATTCTTCCTTTTAAATTAGGTGATTCACAAATTGTAAAATATCGTTTAGTTCCTGAAGACACTTATAAAGGAACTCCTTTTAACGATAACAATTACTTAGGTATCGATTTACAGCAACGTTTGTTAACCAAAGAAGCGACCTTCCGTTTCGAAATACAATTGCGTACTAACGATGCTACCATGCCGTTAGATGATGCACAAGTAGTTTGGAGCACAGAAGAAAGTCCGTATATATGTATTGCTAAATTACACTTACCTCAACAAGATGTAGCTAGTATTGGTCAAGCAGAGTTTGGAAGTAATTTAGCCTTCAATATTTGGAGAACGCTACCGCAACACGAGCCTTTAGGGTCTATTGCACAAGCAAGAAAAGTGGTTTATGCAGCAAGTGCCGAAGCACGACATCAAGCCAACGGACAGCAATTACAAGAACCTAAAGAAATCAACCCTCATTTTGAAGGGAATACTGATGAAAATAGCGACTGTATTGTAAAAGCAGGCATCTACCCTCCTATTGGTGTCATGCGTGTAGGAAATAGTGAACACGAATATTTTATTGGTCCATTAGTTGACAATCCTGAACCACAAACAGACCCGTATGCGTATCGAGATAAAACAGGAGCCTTAAAAAGACAAGCAGCACAATTTAGAATCTACGGATTCAATGCCGCAGGAAAAGCGGTAAAAGAATTAACGGCTGAAAATGCAACAATTACGTGGCATAGTCATTTAGCCAATCAAAAATCATCTTGGTATCAGTTTAACATTGCCTTAGACATTCCCGAAGCAGCAGATATGCCTCCTTCTATGCTACGAAATATTGATGTAAAAGATCGTAACTCATTATTAATTGATGGTGGCGCAAAGTCTATTACCGGAACCAATGTTACCGAAGGCCCTTTCTTTGAAGGAGAATTTCTTTCGAAAAAAGTATACTTAGGTGAAATGCGTACCGATGAAAAAGGGCGTCTAATCATGTTAGGTGGACACGGAAAATCGGAAAATATCAATGGTGATATAGCCATTACATTTGCCAATAACGAAGGTTGGCACGATGACATTTCTGACGGTCCTGTTACTGCGGAAGTAGAATACGAAGGAACAAAATTAAAAGTAGACCCAGCCTGGGTTATTTGTGCTCCACCAGATTATGCACCGATGCAAAAATCGGTACGTACGATGTGGGATTTAATGCGCGACGTTGCTGTAAAATCTAAAATGTTAGTGCGTCCTACCAGACCATCTTTTACCAAAGATATTTTACCAATCTTTCAACGTATGACCGATTTGCAATGGGTTAATGCTGGTTTTGCTGGAGCCTTTGGTTTTGGAGGTCAGTTTAATTATACTACTAACGAATGGATAAAACGATTAGGAAACCCATCGCCTGCCTATATGGAAATGCGAAGAACGATTTCTAACAACTTCCGTCGTTTTGATGTGTCGGGAGCAGAAGCTCCACAGTTATGGCCTTGGTTGTATGGTGATGCAATCAGCATTCCTTCTACGGGTTCTGTTCGACAACATGCTACCTTATCAGATTTACAATTAGAATTTTTAGATCAATGGGTACAAGGTGATTTTGAAGCTGATTATGTAGACATGACTGGATGTCCTCACATTCCAAAACTACCCACAATAGACGAACTTCCTGTTTCAGAACAACCAGATATGTTAACTAAAGCAGCTATGGAGTTCTGTTTAGCTGATGCTTTTCACCCTGGTTGTGAAATGACATGGCCTATGCGTTCTTCTGGTATGTACATGGCTCCTTTTAGAATTAAACATGCTCCTAAAACACCGCCTGTAAACACCACGTATTATGGTCCAATGATGAATAACGATATATTACCATTAGCAAAAGGTCCTATTTTGGGCGGACAAGTCGCTGGGGGTATTACTCGTTGGATGGCAATTCCTTGGCAAACTGATACAGCTAGTTGTAGAGATGGATATACAAGTGAATACGATCCGTATTTACCTACGTTTTGGCCTGCTAGAGTACCAAACAACGTTTTAAATGAAAAACGTTATAAAGAAACAATGGATTCGAATTTATCTGAAGAAACCCGTATTCAAGCCTTTAATTTCCGTTCAGATTGGTTAGATAATCTTCCCTTAGATGGTGAAGCGCCAACCTATACGAATCAAATTAATAGTATGATTAAGTATTTTGATAAGTTAGCTGTGGTTCAAAAGCGTCCAGGAGTTCAGCATGACCCAAATTTTCCTGAAGAAATGCAGGTGGGTATTACTCCTACTCCAGAACAAGAGGCAACATTATTAAAAGCTACCATACAAGAATTACAAGGTGTTTTAACCGCTAAACATGCGTTAAAGAAAGGTCTTCAAAATACAATAGATGCAGCCGTAGATAAACTATCACACGATAATTTATTAAACGAGCAGTTTGTATTGGAAGATGCTCAACGTAGTTTATTAACTTTAACAGAAGATGAACTAGCAAAAGACTTTAAAGCAACACCAAATGTTATTAAAACCATACATTTAATTGCTTCTAAGTTACATCATATGAAACAGTCTGATTCACATCAAGAAGCAACTCCTAAAAGAGTTGAAGTTGGTATTCCTGAGAAGATGACTCGTTTTTCAAGATATATTCCTAAATAATATACGAATTGAAAGAATATAATAGTACTACTGACATACTAATTATAGGTGGTGGCATTGCAGGTTGCATTGCCGCCATTTCTTTAGTTAATCATTATAATGTTACATTGCTGGATAAACTAGTTGAACCTGTTGATAGAATTGGAGAATCGCTAGCGCCTGCAGCACAACGAATTTTAAAAGAGTTAGATTTATTAGAAAATGAATCGGATACTGTAAAGCAAACCATATTTCGTAATAATTTAGGAATGCAATCCTACTGGGGAAGTAATCAACTTCAATTTGTTGACCATATGAGGAACCCCGATGGCTTCTCTAGAAGTTTGGACAGAAAGAACTTTGAAGTATATCTAAGAAAGATTGCTTCTGAAAGAGGTGTTAACTGTATTTGGGGAACACGACTTTCTAATAGCTCTTATGAAGGTAATTACTGGAAAGTAACCACAAAGTCTGATGATTTAAAAAACAGAATCACACATACTATTCAGGCAAAATTCGTAATTGACGCCACTGGTAGACAGTCACATTTCACCAAAAGCTTAGGTATTCAACGTACATCGTATGATAAGTTAATATCTTGCTGGATGAGCTTACCTAATACTCAAGAAAATACCATGAGTACCATTGCTGCTGATGAATTAGGTTGGTGGTATAGTGCTGTAGTTCCCGATAATAAAAGGGTCATCGCCTTTCAAACGGATGCTGATTTAGTAGATAAAAATACGTTTAAACATTTAGATGCTTTTTTAGCTTTTACCAAACAACACGAACTAATTGCTTCTTTGGTTGAAGGTAACAAAACTAACATTAGCTTTCATGGTACGGTAAGTGCTAACTCTACTCGTTTAGAACATGTAACAGGTAAACAATGGGTTGCTTTGGGTGATGCAGCTATGAGTTTTGATCCACTTTCTTCTCAAGGAATGTTTAACGCTATGGCAAATGCTATGCAGCTTCAAAAGCTACTTATTAACTATGATTTCATTAGGGATTTAGATTCCGTTAAGGAAGAGCAATTCAATAAATTATATGAAAATCAACTACAACAAATTTGGAATCATTATATAAAGCATAAAAACTTTTTCTACAGTACTGAAACTAGATGGAAAGAGGCTACTTTTTGGAAAAGACGTGGTATTAGCTGATTATTTCCTAGCTTTTAGAACCAAGAAAAAAGACCGCTTTGCTGTTAGAGCAAAGATTTAGCTGTTTGGTTTTAGCTCCGCTACACCTTTTGGTTTCCAATCGTTACCTTCTTCCTATTAGTAACTATGATTTCAGGTAAAACATGCCAACAACTAACAACTAACAACTAACAACTAACAACTAACAACTAACAAAAATAAAACCTCCCCAGTAACTCAATAGACTGGAGAGGCTTTTTTGTAAAGTCAATCTTAAAAACTTTACTTTAAGCTGTTTTTCATAAAGTCTTCTACTTCTTGCTTCGCTTTAATAGCTTCAACTTCATTAAATGTTTTTCCTTCTCCTCTTAATAAGTAAGCATTGAACACGTGACTTATATACAATGGTGATTTATTATTAGTTGAAAAGTTTACCGCGTTATGGCAGCTAAAACAGTTTGCTAAATTGTCTGCTTCAATATCTTTTAAACTGCTTTTAAAAGTTTGCGTATATGTTTCCATGGTAACATTAGCACAGTTTACTGATCCTCTTGCTACCGAAGTAGTATCTGGTGTTGCATTTCCTATGTTTCCGCCTAAACTATTTATTTTCGCAGTTTGCTGTTCAGGAGTCATTCCGTCAGTATCAATCCATAGAGAACCATTATAAAAATAGTTTTTCCATACATCAGTTAAGTTTTCTTTTACACAAATATTAAGATTTTCAATATTATCAAAATTTATAGGTTCTGATTGGCTTGTCTTCATAAAGTTTCCTACGCTGTCTCTTGGAACTCCATACTTAAATAAATCATACGCTTTGTAAGGTAACTTTGCACTACCATTACTCCATACAATTCCATCAATTCCTTTAGTAGTACCTTCAGCAAATAATAATTTATTAGTAGATGAAGATGCGTTATTATCTTTCCAATCGTAGTTTGGTGCTAAATCGTCATGTTCAAACGTAGCCCAAATAAATTCTGGATGATTCTCTACAATACCTACAACATGCATTCCTAATAAAGCTACCTCAGTATTCGTATATGTTTCTCCATCTCTACTTAAAGCCGCTACTGTAGTATAATAATTACCTATCTCTTCTTCAGCAATAGCAGTTACTGGTGTCCATGATACTTTTAACTCTAAAGAACCTACAGGAAAAGATGCTTGGTTATTTCCACTTAAAGTTCCGCTAACTATAGAATCTCTATACTTTCTTGATGATTCTTTCATTGTAGGGCTTACGTGAATTGAGTAAAATACTGTTTCTGAAACTCCATCTTCGTTATAAGCAGGATTTGTTTTTAAAGTTCCGCCCGATCCTGCCTGAGCGGTATCTATTAAAACTAAAGCAGCTCCTTCTTTTTGTTTTACATCTTGCATATGAGCCGTTACTTGATGCATTTTCTTTGGGTTTAAAAACAATGGTAGTGTTTCTCCCACATACAAAGGAACTTCTTTCCCATCCTGTTTTACTACTAGTTTTTCTATTACATGTTCTGGTTTTGTAAGCCATAAAAACTTTTGCCAAGACCATTGGTGAAAAATTGCATTGGTTGTGCTCGATACATCAAACGGACTTCCTTTTCCTTCTGCAGGCGCTGGGGTTTGTGTGTGAGGGAACCAATCACTTTCACATAAACTTTTGGTGGCTGTTTTGTTGTAAGCTACTTCTTCTACTTGCTCTACAGCATCATTTTCTTTTTTCTTCTTTTTACAAGAATTAAAAAATACAACACCCATTACAAGCATTGCATTTAAAATAAGTTTGGTTGTTAATTTCATGATTGATTAGTTTTTTATAATAGTTACAAATTAGGGAATATTTTACTAGCCTGTTAAAAAAGATGTCATAAACCCATAAATTACAGTTATAAAAAGCTGTTTTTTGATACCAAGTGTATATTACCTTTATATACTAACCTTAAAAAGTGTTTTATTTACTAAATTGAACCAAAGAAAAGGCTTAATTTTGTTTCCCTTTTTTTGATAAAAAATTAAATAATGAATACACACGAAGAATATATGAGTGAAGCTGTAAAAGCAGCTTTAAAAGGAATGCAGAACAACGAAGGAGGTCCTTTTGGTTGTATTGTAGTAAAAGATGGAGAAGTTATTGGACGCGGAAACAACAAAGTTACCTCTACCAACGACCCAACAGCTCACGCAGAAGTAACTGCTATTCGTGATGCTTGTAAAAATATAGGTTCTTTTCAATTAGATGGATGTGTGGTTTATACCTCTTGCGAACCTTGCCCTATGTGTTTAGGTGCTATTTATTGGGCGCGTCCTGATAAAGTTTTTTACGGTAGTAACCAACAAGATGCTGCTAATATTGGTTTTGATGATGAATTTATATACAAAGAAATTCCGTTACCATACGAAAAGAGAAGTATTCCGTTTGAGCAAATAGGACGTGATATTGCCTTAGAACCTTTTCAGAAATGGTCTGAAAAAGAAGATAAGATTGAGTATTAGAGTAAATAACCTCAGGGTAAACCTGTGGAATAATATAATATACCCTTTGTAGTTTTTACAAAGGGTTTCTTTTTTATTACACTTAAGAGTCTAATACTTTTTTAGCCTCTTTATATTCTTCCTTGGTTATTTCTCCTTTTGCAAAACGTCTTTTAAGGACTTCTAACGGAGATTCTTTTTTTGTTACTTGGAATAAAGAACTGTAAAACAAGAAAAAGAATACTCCTATTACTATCCAAACAATCCACCATACAAAGTGCATTCCCAAAAAATGACCGTCGTGATAATGCATAACTATTTAGTTTTTATATTAAAGCAATACTAAGTTACGGAATTATACAACTGAATACCAGTAAAATACAATTTTAATTATACATTTTGCAACATGTCTTTTCCTTTTCAGTCTTTAGTGTAAAATAAAAATTAATATGAGACTATTTATAATACTTATATCGCTATGCATTTGTTCCACATCCTTCAGTCAAAGAACAAAAGACTTAAAGACTTTTTAAGCATCATTCCGTAGTAACAAGTAAAGACACTATTAACTATCATACATACACTAAGAAAGATATTAAATCTACCAATGTTCTTCTCTTATACGTTCAAGGTTCCAAAGCAATGTCACTATATCAAACAATGAAAGAAAATGGAAAGACGTATGTTGGTACGACATTGCCTCTTGATTTTAACCTATTACCCGATAATTATCTGTTTGTTGTCATATCTAAAAAAGGATTTCCTTTCTTAACAAAAATGGATGAGGATTTTCCTGTTCCTAAATCGTATTATGAAAACCAAACATTAGCCTACCGAACGTACCAAGCCAACCAAGTAATTAACAGTGTAACTAAAAAGTATCCAAATCAATTCAAAAAAGTTATTGCCCTTGGACATTCTGAAGGTAGTGATGTTGTTGCCAAATTAGGAACCGTAAATACTAGTATAACTCATTTCGGTTATTTGTCTGGTGGAGGAAACACGCAGCTTATTGACTTTATTACATTTACTAGAAAAAAAGTAGCAAAAGGCTTAATTAGTGAAAAAGAAGCACAAAGAGAGATTAATTCAATATTAGAAGATTTCAAAAAAATAATGGCAACCCCAAATGCTACCAACAAATTTTGGGCAGGTAAAAACAATAGTTATAAAAGATGGAGTTCTTTTTCAGAGCCTCCTATTGATAATTTATTAAAAATTTCAAAGCCTTTATTTGTAGCTATTGGAACAAAAGATCAGGCTGTGGCTCCTGAATCCGCTTACCTTATTCCAATAGAGTTTATTAGAAAACAAAAGAACAATTTAACATTCAAAGCCTACTCAGGTTTAGACCATGGATTTGGAAAAGAACTAGAAAATGGAAAATATGAAAAGCATTGGAACACTGTTTTTAAAGATTTTCTGAACTGGCTAAACGACAAATAAAAAGATATATAAGTCTTATTCCTCTATCCTTTTTAAAAGAATTAGGCTCTTATTTTTTATACTCTCGGTTTATCTTGTTTTCAAGTTCAATTTTCAATAATTTAGTTTTTTAATATCCCACTATTAATCTTAATTAAAAAGCTATGCAATTAACACAAGAAGAAATTAAGGAATTAGAAAAACAATTAAGCTGTCCTGATGGTAAATTAGGCGTTGAAGTTGGAAAGAACATGAACGAGACTAATATTAACATGACTTTAAGTACTATTGATTCTTTAGAGTTGAAAGACAATGATTCTGTATTAGAGCTTGGTCATGGTAATTGCGGACATTTACAAAAGTTATTAGCCACAGCTAACAATATAGATTACTTTGGGTTAGAAATTTCTAAAACAATGCACGAGGAAGCTAAAGCTATTAATACAGCTACACAAGCTGAGTTTTCTTTATATGACGGAGAAACAATTCCGTTTAAAAACAATTCTTTTAATCGTGTTATGAGTGTAAATACAATTTACTTTTGGTCTAACCCCAAAAAACTGATAACTGAAATTGAACGTGTTTTAAAACCTAATGGTGTATGCATTTTAACCTATGCCAATAAAGAGTTTATGAAAAACTTACCTTTTGTAGGTGATAAGTTTCAGCTTTTTGGCACAAAAGAAATGGAAACACTTGTTAGTGCTTCTCTCTTAAAAATTGACGAGCTTATCCATAAAACTGAACAAGTTACAAGTAAAACAGGTGATTCTGTAGAACGAACCTATACCCTAGCCAAATTAAAAAAGGAATAATTCACTTTTTTTGAACCCATTTAAATGAAAGAAGCCTTAATCACATCAATTTCAAAATACATCAAGTTAACTTCAGAAGAAGAAAGCATCATTAAAAGCTTTTGGACTGAAAAAACTCTTGAAAAAGGAGCATATCTTCTAAGAAATGGTGATGTATGTAGAACCGATAATTTTGTAATTAATGGAACTCTTAAAGCCTTTTATATAAACGCTGCTACAGGAACTGAAGAAGTTTTATACTTTGCTATAGAAAACTGGTGGGCAACTGATATTGATAGCTTTCAAAAGCAACAACCTTCTATTTACAATATTCAAGCAATAGAAAAAACCAACTTGTTACAAATACGTTATGATTCTTTTCAGGAAATGCTGAAACAAGTACCTAAATTGGAGCGTTTTTTTAGAATTATACTCGAAAAGTATCTTGGTAGCTTGCAAAGAAGAATAATTCACAACAATGTGTATGATGCAGAACAACGGTATCTTGATTTTATAAAAGACTACCCCAAAATAGCAGACAAAGTTCCTCAATACTTAATTGCTTCGTACTTAGGTGTAACTCCTGAGTTTTTAAGTAGAGTTCGTAAAAAACACAAGTCATCTTAAACTAGGTCAATTTTTTTTACTTTTTCTACAACGAACTTTGCCATATCATGTAAACTATATCAAGATATGAACAAAGTACTTATTATCAATGCTAGTGTAAGAAACCAAAAATCGCACAGCAGAAAACTAACACAACTTTTTGTAGATAACTGGCAACAAAAGCATCCTAACGATACGTTTTCGTACCGAGAGATTGGATTAAAAGAAATACCTCACATTAACGAAAAATGGATTGCTAGTGCCTTTATTAAGCCTGAAGAAAGAACAGCAGAAAATCAATCAGGAGTCGCTTTGAGCAATGACCTAATTAAAGAGTTTAAAGAGCACGATGTATATGTTCTTGGAACACCTATGTACAATTGGTCTATACCTAGCGGATTAAAAGCTTACATAGATCAACTTATGAGAATTAATGAGACATGGAAATTCCGCTCAGGTACACCCGATGGTGATTATGTAGGTCTTTTGAAAAACAAAAAAATGTTTATCCTATCAAGCCGAGGTGATACTGGCTATGGTGAAAATGAAAAAAACGAGCATATGAACTTCCAAACTACCTATTTAAAGTTTGTTTTTGGAATTATGGGTATTAAAGATATTACCATTATTTCTTTAGATAATGAGGAGTTTGGAGGGGCTATTTTTGAAAACTCTAAAAAGAAGATATATCAAGAAATTGAAGCTATTTAACCCACCATCAAAATGCTGTTTACATTTATCTAAACAGCATTTTTTTATAGTCTCTTTATATCCCACAGCACCTAACAAACATTTTTCTACACACGCGCCTATTTTTATCTTTTTACTTGTTTGAAGTTACTCCCCTTAGGTGTATGGTATCACTTCCCTTAGGCTTCGTGTGTCGACCCGATTAGGCTTGGGGTGTCGTCCCGATTAGGCTTGGGGTGTCGTCCCGATTAGGCTTGGGGTCTCGACCCGATTAGGCTTGGGGTGTCGTCCCGATTAGGCTTGGGGTGTCGTCCCGATTAGGCTTGGGGTGTCGTCCCGATTAGGCTTGGGGTGTCGTCCCGATTAGGCTTGGGGTGTCGTCCCGATTAGGCTTGGGGTGTCGTCCCGATTAGGCTTGGGGTGTCGTCCCGATTAGGCTTGGGGTGTCGTCCCGATTAGGCTTGGGGTGTCGTCCCGATTAGGCTTGGGGTTCGCCCGATTAGGCTTGGGGTGTCGTCCCGATTAGGCTTGGGGTGTCGTCCCGATTAGGCTTGGGGTGTCGTCCCGATTAGGCTTGGGGTGTCGTCCCGATTAGGCTTGGGGTGTCGTCCCGATTAGGCTTGGGGTGTCGTCCCGATTAGGCTTGGGGTGTCGTCCCGATTAGGCTTGGGGTGTCGTCCCGATTAGGCTTGGGGTGTCGTCCCGATTAGGCTTGGGGTGTCGTCCCGATTAGGCTTGGGGTGTCGTCCCGATTAGGCTTGGGGTGTCGTCCCGATTAGGCTTGGGGTGTCGTCCCGATTAGGCTTGGGGTGTCGTCCCGATTAGGCTTGGGGTGTCGTCCCGATTAGGCTTGGGGTGTCGTCCCGATAAAAAAGTTACACTTTTTTATCTTACTTTTTTTATATTTGAGAGTGTTAATAAAATTATTATGACCTCTAATTATTCTACTATTTTAAGACTGTGTTAGTGATTTTATTACGGATATGAATAAGCTACCAAAAATTAAAGAATGACGACAGAAATAGAAACACAATTAAAGAAATTAATTCTTGATGATGACTTCACAAGCATTCAGGGCTTAGTTAATGAAGAAATTAATTTAATGTCGATTCTAAGAGTTGCTCATAAAGAACTACAACACTCAAATTTACTTGCTTGGCTATTTGACCCAAATGAAACTCATAGACTTGGTGACTTTTTTATAAAAGAGTTTATTAAACTTTATTACAAGGAAAATGAATATCAAGATTTAGGAAATACAGAAGCCAAATTATCTGTATTCGATTTTGTAAACCTAGACTTTAGTGACCTTGAAATTAAACGAGAGCATAAAAATATCGATATATTAATTCTTTCTAAATCTAATGGACTTTGCATAATGATTGAAAACAAAGTTTATGCAAAAGAAGGTAAAGGACAACTAACAAAATATAGGAATTATGTTGAAAATGAGTATACAGATTTCAAACATAAAATTTACATTTACTTATCACTATTTGAACAAGACATTTCAGAAGTTGAAACTGATTTTTATGTGCAACTGACTTACCAGCATATAAAAAAATTAATAGTTCAAATCTTGGATAATCAAAGTATTTCAATTGCTAATAACACAAGATTTGTTCTTGAACAATATCTGCAAACATTGAAAGCACTAATGAACGAGAACGAAAAAATAGAGAAAACAGCAAAAGAATTATACAAACGATACAAATCTGCATTTGATTTAGTTTTTAAATATGCTGAACCAAGCCAATCAACTATTGTTCCTCATAATTTAGTTGAGTTAATAGAAAAGGAGTCGACAATAAGACCATTTAGTACTTCTAAAACATATGTTCGATTTCAACCTGAGTTTCTATACCAAAACATTGAGAAACTAAAAGAAAAAGGGTTCATAACCAAAGAAGATGATTTGACAAATAATTGGTTATTCCTTTTCGAGTTCCATATTACAAGGAACTATATTTATTTTGACTTAAAAATTGGAGAATATTTGAATTCTGATTGCCGTCAAAAAGTTTACGAACTTTTTAGTAAAAACAATAAAGTTTTTAATAAAGTCATTAAAGCGAATGGACTATTAAGACCCTCTTGGCATCAAGCATTTCAGAAAAAGATTATCACAAGTTCAGAATACAATAAATTCTTGGAATCGGAAGATGAAAACCTTAATGATAAAATCGAGAAGAAATTTAGAGAATTAATTGATAATGATTTACCGAAAATTCAACAAATATTAGAAACTGAATTAAATAAATAACTGACTACAATACTGTATATAGCAAATAGGGAGTTTAGTGGTTTACGAAATTTACTACTATTTACAAACATCGCCAAATTGTTTATTTGGCTCAATGCATACTTGAAAACCCTTCGCTCTCTAATACCTCACATAAAATATACTGACTGTACTTATAAAATCCATAAGCAATAAGAAGATATAAAATGAGAATAACAAACATATTACTAATCGCATTCTTCTCTTTAAGTTTATTAAGTTGTAATTCAAAAAAGCAATTAGAAAACAAGTGGGATAAACTTACTAAAGCTGATAGTGAACAGGTTGAAATTAAAAGGATAGAAGAATTAAGTGATTTTATTTCTAAAATAAATGGACATTTTAAAATGAATGGAATTACTCAAAGTAAAGACACTTTAAACCTATTAACACAAACAAAGGATTCTGTAAAAATAGACCATATAAATCTTATAATTTACTGGAAAGAAAACAGTTTCCATGCAAAAAACTGGAAGCCTATAAACCAAAACAATATTTACTTATTTTTTAGAGAGTAAATAATAGTAAGGCTATGTGCCGCTTTAATGACACATAGCCTATGTTATTACAAAAGTATCTTATATACTCTTTACTATACTAAAACTTAAAGAGAAAGCGTCTTTTCGTTTAATTTCTGAGCTACAAAAGGCTTCGCAAAAACAGCATTTAAACTAGCAATAACTTCTGTATGACTACCATTAGCCAACGGAACTCTTACAGTAGAACCTTTAAATGCTACTAAACTTTGTCCTGCCTCAGCAGACTGTTTAAAAGGTGTTTGCATAGCTGAACCATTCATAGTTCCGAAAGGCCCATAAGAAGCTCCGCTTTTACCTGTTAAAGTTATTTGTAACACACATTTCCAACCATACCATACACCAGTGTAACCAGAAACAGCCACAATTGGATCGTTTAACGGAATATCTATCGTTTTAGCTACTCCACTATCTCCACCATGCTGTAGCAAAGTAAACACACCCGTATTATTACCCTGAGTACCCGTATTATAAGGTCCAGTTCCAGTATTTACGGTCTGAATGGCATCAAGTACATCACCCGAACGAATCGTCATTTGAGTTATGTTTGGGTTACCCGCCGCTCCAACTATCTGGGTATCATCAAATGTATTACTTGGTAATGGATTGGCTAACTGATTAAGAATCATAAATTGGGCTTGCTCAAACTGGAAGTTTCCAGAGTTAAAACGCCACATAAAAACATCTTGATAATCATAAGTAGCACCTTTATTGATAAATCCTTCAGAAACTCGATTCCAAACTTGTTGAGCACTAGAGTTTGGTGCTGCATTTCCTGGTTCAAATTGCGCTCCATAACCAATTTTCTCTGGAGATATCCCTGCATTTATAAAGCTAGATAATGGTGTACCATCATAAAACTGAGGTGATACAAAATCAAATGCGTTATTTACAGTTGGATAATCAATCGAATTTGTTGGCCATGCAGGAGTGAACGACAAGTAATATTTTACTGGCTGCTTATCAAACACTGAGCGAATCGTAGAAAACAACGTTTTAAATTGAGATTGAGTCATACGTGTAGACACATTACCTTCCCAGTCAACATCCAGTCCGTTCATTCCAGTCTCTTTTAAATAATCTACCAAATTATTAGCAAAATTAGTTGCCTCTTCTTGTTCGTTTCCGCCAGGTGAAAAAATAGACGCCAGTGTGTTATCTCCCGAATATACCATCGTTGCTAAAAACTTAATATTCGGATTCACTTGGCGAGCATCCTTCAATACAGAATTCAAATAATCTTGATTTGTAAGCCCACCTGTGTGCGATGAATCACCAATTTTAATGGTAGAACCTTTAGTAGCTGAAACTACCTCAAAAAAAGCAATTCCAAGAGATGTTACACTGTCATATACTTTATATTTAATAAGTGATTGAAAACAGCTATCAGGACTATTGTAATTCGTCTTTGGTGGTTCATCTTCATTTAAAAAGATCCAAGCGTTAATGCCGTAGGGAAATTGAGAATTTTTCATAATATACTGTATTTAATGTTTACTAAGTTGTTCTCGACAGCAGATTAAAAACCTAATTAAATACCTTATATATCTAACAAACCTTTAGGCTTTACCTGAGTACGAATGCAGCTTTTTAAAGTCCCCTACTGCTCTTATTATTTCATATTATTTGCTGTTATAAAGTTGAGAAATTAATAAACATGGCTTAAAAAAAAGGTAGTAAACGACTGATAATCAATCACGAATACACGTATTACATGTATAAAAGAAAAGGCTATACAACTAACTGTTATACAATACCTTAAAAAGAATACGGTATACTGTGCTAACAAACATTTTTCTACACACGCATCTATTTTTATCTTTTTACTTGTTTTAAGTTACTCCCATTAGGCTTGGAAGTCTTCCTGATAAAAGTTGTATTCTTTCTTGTGTTTATTTTTTTATATTTGAGAGAGTGAAATTGCTATGACTTCTGTTTATTTTATTATTTGAGGAGGAGTTTATTAGTGATTTTATAATGTATATAAATAAGTTGGGTATAATGTCCTAAAACCGCAGAAAATAAATGGAAAATCTGAATGGAAGTTGGTTAAAGATTAAGACAGGAGACGACTATTGTCGACCAGAACTTATTGAATTTAATAACAACCAAGTCATTCATTTTGAACTTGAATTAAAAAGCGGAAATGAATTATCAAAAGTCCAAACTGAATGGAATGAGAAACTCTCTGAATCTAAATATGAATTCATAAACGAAAATCGAATAAGAATATTTAGAATGGGTAAAATTCATACTGTGTTGAGCGAAACTGAATCCATAACAGGGGACACTGAATTTTGGACTGATTACGAAAGAATCGAACCGACAAAAACGGAACTTGAATCTAAAAAAATTGAAACACTCAAGTTCAAAGCAAAGTGGAAAAATGAAAAAATACCTTTAAAATTCAACGAAATTTTGGACAGTCCAGTTATCCAAGAAATGAACAAAAGAATGAAAAGAAGCGGGCGTAAATTAATTTTGGAGAATTTACAAGGAACATATTTTGCATCAATTTTTAACAACGATAAACGAGAAAAACTAATCGGAATAAAGGAAATAGATGAGAATAAAGCTATTTTATTCGGATTTCCTGAAAAACCATATGAAATCAAAGCTGAATAAAAAACACTATGCACAACAATGTATAATTGCAGTTCCGAATGGATTCTACTACATCCCAACCCTTAGTAATTGCAAACTTCTATGACTAAACTGAAAATTAACATATATAAACCCGTAACTTACGGTCATACTAGAACATTGCCTATAACTTTGAAAAATGAAAGCTGAAAACATACTTTTGATTTTAGGATTGATATTTTCAGTCTTTTTACTCACATTCCGAATTGAAAACGGAATTGAATTTCTAAATGTTCAATTAAAATTTTCCATAATTGATGTCGCGTTGAACACTTCAATGGAAACCTATCTAAATTCAGCAATTCTCGGGTATTTGTGTTATCTAATTTTCATTTTTGTTGTATGGAACAAAACAAATAAAAACGGAAAGACATTGCTTATGGTTTACTCTATTTTAACTTTAATAGGAATTGGAATTGAGCTTAACCTTTTTTACGAGGGGTTTAACGGAACTTATAGCGGAAAGCATTTCCGAATTGGAATCCCTTTAGCTATAATTGGTTTCTATATTGTAAATCGAATGAATAAAACTAAATTGAAAAACGCATAACTGCACCCAACAACAGCTATAAACCAACCACTTGTTCACTCCTACCTCAAAAAAACTATCAGCAACCCAACTACTCCTAAAAATAAACATAGTGGAGAAAAATACTTGGTATCGTTTATGGCAAACTCTGTCGCTTTAACTTTCTTAAAAAAGCCTACATACTTAAAATCTCCTATCGCTCTAATGAGAAAAATACTGGCTACAACATAAAGTCCATACTCTTTTAGCCATGTAGGCATTGAACTTAACGTAAAGAACTGTATTTTTTCTGCATATATAACAGCAAAACCGCTGATAACCATAGCCACTACAAACGTTAGTAATTTAGGTGGATTCATTGCTTTTTCATTGGCTGTTTTGGTTGGTATTACAGCATTTACCCATAAAGTTCCTCCAAAAGCCCAATAAACGTGAATTAACGAGATAAAAAAGAGAATTAAAACACAAATCACTCCTAAAAAATGTACCATAAATTGTAGTTTTTACCGTAAGTTTGTCTAACAAATTTAAGTATTTAACATGACAACTTTATTCATAAACATCAAAGAATTAATCCAAATTAGAGAAACAAGTACCCAAAAAGTATCAGGAGCTTCGATGAACATTTTACCTACTATAAAAAATGCTTTTTTATTGGTTGAAAACGGTATTATTACCGACTACGGTAGCATGAAAAAAGTCCCTGCTTCTGCTGATAAAACTGTGGATTGTACTGGTAAAATGATGTTACCTACTTGGTGCGATTCGCATACACATATTGTATATGCTGGCAATCGTGAACAAGAGTTTGTGGATAGAATTAACGGATTGAGTTATGAAGAAATTGCCAATCGTGGTGGTGGTATTGTAAATTCGGCTAAGAAGTTACAAGAAACTCCAGAAGAAGAGCTATACCAACAATCGGCAAAACGATTAGAGGAAGTGATAGCTTTAGGTACTGGAGCAGTTGAAATAAAATCAGGATATGGTTTAACCGTAGACGCTGAGTTAAAAATGTTACGTGTTATTAAAAAGCTACGCGAGAATTATAACATTCCTATCAAAGCTACTTTTTTAGGAGCACATGCCTTCCCTACCGAATATAAAAACAACAAAGAAGGATACATCAATTTAATTATTGAGGAAATGTTACCTAAAGTAGCCGAAGAAAATCTAGCGGATTTCGTAGATGCTTTCTGTGAAACGGGATATTTCTCGGTAGAAGATACTGACAGAATTTTAACTGCTGCGCAACAATACGGATTAACGCCAAAAGTACACGTAAATCAGTTTACAACTATTGGTGGGGTTCAAGTAAGTATAAAACACAATGCCTTGTCGGTAGATCACTTAGAGGTAATGAATACAGAAGACATTGAAGCCTTGAAAGGAACACAAACCATGCCTGTTGCCTTACCTTCTTGTTCATATTTTTTAAGTATTCCGTACACCCCTGCTCGTGATATTATGAATGCAGGATTACCGCTAGCCTTAGCTACAGATTACAATCCAGGGTCTACTCCATCAGGAAACATGAACTTTGTAGTAGCAACGGCTTGTATTAAAATGAAAATGACCCCAGAAGAAGCGATTAATGCAGCAACCATTAACGGAGCCTATGCAATGAATTTATCTGATGAGGTTGGAAGTATTACCAAAGGAAAAAAAGCGAATTTAATCCTAACGAAAGAAATTCCTTCATATGGTTTTTTACCGTATTCATTCGGAAGTAACTTAATTGATTCAGTATTCATCAACGGAAAAGAGGTTTAATATGCTAACAATATTCAACGAAAAAGACATACAAGAATTTGTAGCTCCTCGTGAAGGAGAAACAAAATTAGGAGAGTGCGTTGCTGTAATCGACTCCAAAAAAGAATTACAATCAGCACTTGAAAACTCAACTGCTACTTTTGTTATTCTAGGAGTTCCAGAAGATATTGGTGTTCGTATGAATGGAGGAAATGGTGGTGCACACACTGCTTTTATTCCCGCTTTAAAATCGTTTTTAAATACCCAACAAAACCAATTTATTGATGGAAACGATATCCTAGTGTTAGGCTATTTAGATTGTTTGGATGATGTATATAGTTTTGATGCTTCTGATAGAGAAAAAGGTGATTTATTAGTAAAAGCAATAGACAAAGAGCTTTCTAAGCTTATCAAAACAATTGTTGAAAGTGATAAAATTCCTATTATCATCGGTGGTGGACACAACAATGCTTACGGAAATATTAAAGGACTTTCTGAAGGGAAAAATCAACCTGTAAATGTAATTAACCTAGATGCGCATACTGATTTACGTCGTTTAGAAGAACGTCATAGTGGTAACGGATTTTCGTACGCCTTACAAGAAGGTTTTATTCAAAATTACTTTATGTTCGGGTTGCATGAGAACTATACACCTCAGTATATTTTTGAAATGATTCACGATAGTTTAAACTTAGAGTACAATACTTTTGAAGAATTAGAAGTGTATCAGTCTACTTCTTTTGAAGGTGAATTACAACGTGCTGAAAGTTTTATAGAAAACACTCCTTTCGGAATTGAAATCGATTTGGATTGTGTGCAACACTTTCCAAGTAGTGCTATGACACCTAGCGGATTTACCCCACAACAAGCACGTAGATTTACACATTACTTTGGAAAACTACAAAATGCTTCTTATTTACATATTTGTGAGGGGGCTCCAGCAGTTGTTAAAGATGAAATAGCTAACGGACAAGTAGGAAAGTATATCAGTTATTTAATTTCTGATTTTATAAAGGCTAAAAGCAATTAATAATTACTTACTAAGAAGATAAGCACGTCATTGCGAACAGAGTGAAGCAATCTGTAAATCGACAAACAGATTGCTTATTGTCATTTCGAACCGAGTGAAACGAAGGGTGAGAAATCTTAAGTAAATGAGTAACTTAACTTAATGAGATTCCTCCTCGTACCTCGTTCGAAATGACAACTCCTTAAATACTAGTTATTCTATCCACAAACTTCCTTCTGAATAAGTCTTGGCTTTACCACTAATTATGACCCTATCCTTTTTATTTTGGCACTTTAATACTCCTACTCTTTCAGAAACTTGTATTGCATCAAGATTATCTTTATCCAATCGAGAGCTCCAAAATGGCACCAATGAACAATGAGAAGAACCAGTAACAGGGTCTTCTAAAATAGAGGATTGTGGAGTGAAATATCTTGATACAAAATCACAGTTATCTCCTATAGCAGTAACTACTACCCCTCCTGGATCTAGATTTATTTGATCAAAAGTTTGTCTGTCTACTTTCACATTCTTTATTTCCTCTTCTGAATCATAAACTAATACATAATCTCTCGACTTTAAAACCTCTTTAGGCGCTATATTTAAAGACCTCTGAATAATTTCAGGTAACTCAGAAGCAACAGGCATTCGAGAGGGCAAATCCATCGAATAAAAGTCCTTTTCAATCGTAATAGTTAAATCACCACTCAACGTTTCGAATACTATTTTGTTATGAGGATAGTTTAAAATTGAGTGTAAACAGTGAGCTGTGGCAAGTGTTGCATGCCCGCATAAATCCATTTCAATTTCTGGAGTAAACCATCTTAAATGAATTTTCTCTCCTTTATCAACAAAAAAAGCTGTTTCTGCCACCGCATTTTCTTTTGCTATTTTTAAAAGAACATCATCTGGCAACCAATCTTGCAATGGTACAACACAGGCTGGATTTCCTCCAAATACTTTATCTGTAAAGGCATCTATTTGATATAATGGTAATTTCATTTCTATATAAAAGTTTTATCTAGTTTATCAGAATAATACTCAATCGCTTTTTTATATTCTTGAACTCCTTTATCTGAACTTGTACTAGCAATAACATTCAATAATAAATTCATTGCTTCCTTATGCTCATTCACATTATATAAAGCCATAGCTTTAAAAACTTTATACTCATTATTTGATGGATATTCTTTAATTGCTTTATCCAAAAGAGCTATTGACTTTTCATATTCTCCTATACATCTGTAAGTACTTCCAAGCCCTAGATAACAACCAACTAAATCTTCTCCTACCAACCCTAATTCAAGTGCTTTTTCATATTTTGGTCTAGCTTCGGTTTCTCGTTCCATATTATCACAAAGCCAAGCGTAATGATAGTAAATCTGGGCTTCATTAGGGAAATCTTTAATTAACTCTTTTAATATTATTTCAGCTTCAGAATACTTTTTATCGCTTCTTAATGCTATTGCTTTAGCTAATTTTTCTTCCATGTTTTCTTTATTTAACATGTAAATATATTACTTTCAACTTTGCTGTATCAACTAGTTATGTTAATTAGTGTTAACGGTAATGATTCATTATTTCTTGCTCTATTAGATAGATGAGATTCCTCTCTTCCGTTCAGGATGACAAGAAGTCATTACGAGGAGGATACGACGAAGTAATCTGTTTGTCGATTTACAGATTGCTTCACTCTGTTCGCAATGACGTGAACAAGTTATTTTGCTTTTATATTACTTACGTCATTCCGAACGCTACTGAAATCAAGATATATTTTGATTGAAAGTATGTTGCAAAGCAACTGAGGAGGAATCTTATTAAATTAAGTTACTCATTTGTTTAAGATTTCTCCTTCCGTTTCACTCGGTTCAAAATGACGGTTAGTGATCAACCTCCTCAAAGAATTAAACCTTTGGCTATCGCCCTGCGATTAAAAAACTTCTTCTGCTATTTGTTGAATATTGGTTGATCTTCCCATTGAGTAATAATGTAAAATAGGCACTCCTTTTTGTTGTAACTCCTTACTTTGAGCAATACACCACTCTACTCCTACTTGTCGTACCTCTGCATTACTCTTGCAGTTTACAACCTCTTTTACCAAAGTATCTGGTAAATCAACTTTAAAACGGTGCGGAATTAAATTCAATTGCTTTTTGGTTGAAATAGGTTTTAATCCTGGAATAATAGGAACCGTAATTCCCTCTTCTCTACATTTTTCTACAAACTCAAAATACTTTTGATTGTCGAAAAACATTTGAGTTACCACATAGTTTGCACCGTTTTTAATTTTCTTCTTTAAAAAATGAATATCAGAATCTAAACTTGGCGCTTCCATGTGCTTTTCAGGATATCCAGCTACTCCAATACAGAAATCGGTTTTTGACGAGTTCTGTAAATCATCATCTAAATACCTTCCTTTATTTAAGTTCTCTATTTGGGTGACTAGTTCGCTTGCGTATGCATGTCCATCATTTTCAGGCTTAAAATAAGTTTCGCTTTTTACTGCATCACCACGTAATGCAACAACGTTATCAATTCCTAAAAAATCGAGGTCAATTAAGAAGTTTTCAGTGTCTTCTTTCGTAAACCCTCCACATAAAATATGCGGAATAGCATCTACTTGGTATTTATTTTGAATCGCCGCACAAATACCTACAGTACCTGGGCGTTTTTTTACAACCTGTTTTTTTAATAGTCCATCTCCTAACTCTTTATACACATATTCCTCACGATGGTAGGTTACGTCTATAAACGGAGGATTGAACTCCATTAACGGATCAATATTTTTGAATATTGATTCTATTGTATCTCCCTTTAAAGGCGGAAGTATTTCAAACGAAAACAACGATGTTCCGTTAGCTTTTTCTAAATGTTCTATTACCTTCATAAGTCTATCTTATAAAGGCGTATTTAACTATACCAATGAAGCTGCAATTAACGATATTGCTGCCATTACCAGTAGCTGTATTGCAAATCGAATCTCTAAATTATACTTTTTCATTTGTCTAATTTTATTGATTTTTTATACGGCAATATTACTACTGTTTTGTAGCTTTTAGTTTACCTAACTTAAAACTTATTGTTAATTAAATACGCTCTTTTGTTTATTTATTTTAAAGTTATTATTAATTGTCTGATATGTTTGGATGCAACCATTTTCTGGCTTTTTCTAAGGGTATATTTTTTCGCTCTGCAAAATCTCTTACTTGATCGTCTGTTATTTTACCTAAACCAAAATACTTAGCTTCACTATTGGCAAAATAGTACCCTGAAACAGCTGCTGCTGGCCACATAGCTAGACTTTCTGTTAAACTTACTCCTATGTTTTCTTCTACCTGTAAAAGCTCCCAAATTGTCTCTTTTTCTAGATGATCAGGACATGCAGGATACCCGGGTGCAGGACGAATACCTTTGTATGCTTCCTTTATCAACTCATCATTCGTTAAGTTTTCTTCAGAAGCATAGCCCCAATGTTTTGTTCTTACTCTGTGGTGTAAGTATTCAGCAAAAGCTTCTGCAAAACGATCGGCAATAGCTTGTGCCATAATAGCATTGTAATCATCGTGATTTTCTTTGTATTGTAGTGCTAATTCATCAGCTCCAAAAATGGCGGTACAGAAAGCTCCCATATAATCCGTTCTTTCAGTTTCCTTTGGAGCAATAAAATCTGCCAAAGCAAAACTTGGTTTTCCTTCACGCTTTTTTAATTGCTGACGCAAGGTTCTAAATACTGCGACTTCTTTTCCTTTCTTTTGAACTGAAATATCATCGTCGTTAATAGAGTTTGCCTCAAACAAACCAAAAATAGCTTTGGGTTTTAACGCTTGCTTTTCTATAATTTGTTGCAACATTTTTTGTGCATCTGCAAACAAACTAGTTGCCTCTACTCCTACTACTTCATCTTCTAAAATATCAGGAAACTTTCCATGTAAATCCCATGAGCGGAAAAACGGACTCCAATCAAAATAAGGTACCAAGTCTTTTAAACTTACTTGTTCTAGTTTTTGTACTCCTAATTCTTTTGGTTTAATAATATTAGTAGTGTCCCAATCTATTTTGAATTTTCGCTCTCTAGCTTCCTCAATTGGTATGTAGTGCTTTTGTTTTCCTCGTTTTAAAAACTTATCACGAAACTCTTCGTAATCTTTCTTCAACTTGGCAACATACTCGTTTGAGGTTTCTTTATTCAATAAATCTCCTACTACAGTCACTGCTCTTGACGCATCGTTTACGTGTACTACTGCGTTTTTATACTGCGTATCAATCTTTACAGCAGTATGTGCCTTAGAAGTTGTTGCTCCTCCTATTAATAAAGGAATCTCCAAGTTTTGACGTTCCATTTCTTTGGCTAAATACACCATTTCATCCAAAGAAGGTGTTATCAATCCACTTAAACCAATCGCATCTACGTTCTCCTTTTTAGCGGTTTCTATGATTTTTTCTGGTGGAACCATCACACCTAAATCGACAATTTCATAATTGTTACAACCTAACACTACAGATACGATGTTTTTACCAATATCATGCACATCTCCTTTTACGGTTGCCATTAATATTTTTCCGATGGCTTTTTGTTCCTCACTTTTCTCTGCTTCAATAAACGGATTCAAATACGCCACGGCTTTCTTCATTACTCGGGCAGATTTAACAACTTGCGGTAAAAACATTTTTCCTTCGCCAAACAAGTCTCCTACTACGTTCATCCCCGTCATTAAATGTCCTTCAATTACATGTAGTGGTTTTGCAACACTCAAACGAGCTTCTTCAGCGTCTTCTTCTATAAAAGCGTCTATTCCTTTTACTAAAGAATGTGTAATACGTTCTTGTAGTGGTAAACTTCTCCATTCTAAAACTTGCTCACTGCTTTCTTTTTTAGTTCCTTTTACCGTTTCGGCAAATTCTAATAAGCGTTCAGTAGCATCGTCTCTCCTATCTAAAACAACATCTTCAATATGTTCTAATAAATCCTTCGGAATATCATCGTAGACTTCTAACATCGTCGGATTCACAATTCCCATGTTCATTCCTGCTTTAATGGCATAATATAAGAATACCGAATGCATCGCTTCACGTACGACATTATTTCCTCTAAAAGAAAACGACACGTTACTTACTCCACCACTCACACTTACATGCGGTAAGTTTTCGCGTACCCATCGGGTAGCTTCAATAAAATCCAACGCATTTTTTCTGTGCTCTTCCATTCCCGTAGCTACAGGAAAAATGTTTAAATCGAAAATGATATCTTCTGGCGGGAAACCTACAGTGTCCACCAACAACCTATAAGAACGTTCTGCAATTTCGATTCTACGTTCGTAGGTGTCTGCTTGTCCTACTTCATCAAAAGCCATGATAATTACAGCAGCTCCATATCGTTTTATCTGCGTAGCTTCCCAAATAAATTTTTCTTCTCCTTCTTTTAAAGAAATGGAATTTACTACCGATTTTCCTTGTACTACCTGTAATCCAGCTTCTATAATTTCCCATTTAGAACTATCAATCATAATAGGAACTCTGGCAATATCAGGCTCAGAAGCTATTAAGTTTAAAAAGCGTACCATCGCTTCTTTTCCTTCAATTAAACCATCATCCATATTAATATCGATGATTTGCGCTCCTCCATCTACTTGATGACGTGCAATTGCCAAGGCTTCATCGAACTTTTCTTCTTTAATCAATCGAAGAAATTTACGCGATCCTGCTACGTTTGTGCGCTCCCCTACATTAATAAAATTACTTTCGGGTGTTATAATTAACGGTTCTAACCCCGATAATTTCATGTATCTTCTTTCCTCACTCATCTACTAACTATTTTGTACTGCTGCAACAAATTCAGCTTTTCGTGGTTTGTACTTCGCTGCTATTGCTGCGATAGCTGAAATATGTTTTGGTGTGGTACCACAGCACCCTCCTATAATGTTGATTAAATTTTTCTTTAAATATTCTTCTATCTGATTAGCGGTTTCTTCTGGTGTTTCGTCATATTCTCCAAAGGCATTAGGTAATCCTGCATTTGGATGTGCAGAAATAGCAAACTCAGTTTTAGAAGCAATCGCTTCTAAGTGAGGTTGTAATAAATTAGCACCTAAAGCACAGTTGAATCCTACTGATAGCAACGGAATATGAGAGATAGAAATTAAAAAAGCCTCGGCTGTTTGTCCTGACAACGTTCTACCTGAAGCATCGGTAATCGTACCTGAAACCATGATAGGAATTTCTATATTTTGTTCTGCTTTTACCTCTTCAATGGCAAATAAAGCGGCTTTGGCATTTAAGGTATCGAATACGGTTTCTACCAACAAAATATCTGAACCGCCATCAATTAAAGCTTCTACTTGTTGTTTATAAGCAGTGCGTAACTCGTCGAAAGTTACCGCTCTGTACCCTGGGTCGTTTACGTCTGGAGACATGCTTGCCGTACGATTGGTAGGTCCGATAGAACCTGCTACAAAACGAGGTTTGTGCGGTTCTTTTTCAGTGAATTCATCGGCTACTTCTTTGGCAATTTTGGCAGATTGGTAATTTAACTCGTATACCAACTCTTCCATTTGGTAATCTGCCATGGCAATGGTAGTACCTGAAAAAGTATTGGTTTCTACAATGTCTGCTCCTGCAGCAAAGTACTTTCTGTGTACTTCTTTTACAGCTTCGGGTTGCGTAATGGATAACAAATCGTTGTTTCCTTGTAACGGAGTTGGGTAGTCTTTAAAACGTTCTCCACGAAAATCTTCTTCAGTAAATTTATATTCCTGAAGCATGGTTCCCATAGCGCCATCGAGCACGAGGATTCGTTTTTGTATTTCTTGATAAATGTTTGACATTCCTGATATTTAGTGTAATGTTATCAGGAAAAGAGGAAGTAAAATTCTTTTCGTTATCTCTCTGCCGAAGCAGTAGAATGTAGCACCTTCTTTGTTTGCACAAAGGGTTGCTAAGGTTTCAAAGGGTCTATTCCCTCCACCTTTCTTGATAACATCAATACGTTAATGAACGGGGCAAAGTTATAGTATTATTTTTTATTTACCCAATTTTTATTTTCATAATTAAATAACTAAATGAAAAAGACCGCTTTCGCTACTAGGGTGCAACATAATTTTGTTTTATATTGGATGCTTGAAACAAGAAGAATAAAATTGCTAAAAACCTCTGCTTATTCTACTAAAAAAGAGGTATAATGCTAAGTTTATTCTGTATATAAACTAGTTGTAGCACATTTGAGAAAAACGATGAAATATATAATAATTCTATTCCTTTTTACAATTTCGTTTAGTTCATTTTCCCAGAAATGGGAGTTAAATAATGTTGACAAAACCAAAGAATACATATTTCAATACACTTTTTCACTTCAAAACGAAGATGACAATAACGAGTTTAAGGTTTCAAAAAAAAAGAACTCAAAAAGAACTGAATTAAGCGGTCAGGTTTTTGACAAACTTAATAATCCTATATCAGGAGTTTCTATTAAAATCATATCTAAAACCAAAACTTTAAGTAAAGAAATACAAGCAGACTTTGACGGAAATTTTAAAACGGAATTACCAACTGGAGAATATCAGATTGAAATAAATTACGTTGGATTTAACCAATTTAAAACTGATTTTAGAATTGAAAAAAAAATTACAACTGAATTTAAAATTAATCTTGGATTAGGACAGGAATTATGTACTTATCAAATTGACTCAAAAATTGAATTGACTGAAAATAAAGTTTCAGAAATTATAGAATGTGTTAATAAAAAAAGAAAATCAAAGAGTTTCAGCACAACCGAATGTTCTGAAAAAAATAAATATAGAGTCACAATACAAATATAAAAACGTGCTACAACATCGTGTATAATTAATGGCTAGTTCAAGCTTACTTACGATAACCCTAGCGGACATTTATTTGCTAAATTAGTTGCTGAAACACGCAACTAATCTTATACAACAACGTTAAGCAAAATGAAGAAGAAAAGAAAAATAACATTTCTAATATTACTCTTAATTATTATAACTTTAAGTGGTTGCAAAGATTCTGAAACTTCAAAGTCTAATAGAATATTAGATGAAAATTATATACCAAAAAATTTAGAAGAAGCTCTAAGTCAAATTGATTTTTATGTTTCTGATTCACTCAAATTAGAAATTAAGAAAAAGAGTGAAAGTGATTTTATATCTGAAACTCATTTTGGACTTGGAATAGGTATGAGAAATAATTGGAATCTTTGGAAAGGTTCTGACTTATCAAAATACTTCAATAGTATTGAAATCTTTCACCCTGATGATATGTCTGCTATTATTCTAACAAGTTATTACAGAAAACTAAATGGTAAAGACATAAATTTAGAAGAACAAATTATAGGCTATAAAGAATACTGGAAACAAGTTGACTTGGTTCAATTACCTGAAAAAACAGAACACCCTGAACCTAATTTAGAGTTTAGAGTTTCTATATTTTATGGTTTCCACACTTCTAAAGATAGACCAGCTCAAGTTTTCATACAAACAAACTCTACTAATAACACTTTTTGGATTTATGATTATTTTTATGGCTGGAAAAAAATTGACTTGAAAACAAAAGAGATATTAGAAAAAGAACAAATTCAAAATACTGAATCTATCTTAAATAAAATATTTGGAAATAAAACCGCATTGCCTAACAATGGCTAAAATTAATACAGGTTTTGGTATTTAATCCAAAGTTTAGTGTATTTTTTAAAGTCCGCCAAATCTTTTGATTTGGTTTTAATCAAAAGAAAAATTAAAACAAAATAAAAGTTTTGACTAAGTGCTTAATCAAAAGTTTACTACTTTTAATTTCCGTACTAACCATAGCCTAAACGTTGACAAAATAAAAAAAAACACATCTATGAAAAAGTACCATATAGCAGAAATCAATGTCGCTCGAATGAAAGGAGTAAATATTGAAGATCCTATTATGAAAGAGTTTGTAGATAATTTAGACCGTGTAAACAATTTAGCTGAAAACAGTGAGGGTTTTATTTGGAGGCTAAAAGACGAGAATAATGACGCAACAAGTTTCAATCCTTATAATGACGAACAGGTAATTATTAATGTTTCTGTTTGGGAGACTGTTGAGTCTTTAGAGAAATTTGTTTACAAAACTTTTCATACGGATTTCTTGAAAAGAAGAAAGGAATGGTTTCACTCGTATGGAAAAGTATATACTGCAATGTGGTGGGTACCTGAAGGTGAATATCCTACAATACAAGAAGCAGTTGATAAATTAGATTATTTACAAAAAAATGGTGCTTCAGAAATAGCTTTTGATTTCAGAAATAAAATTCCAATGCCAAAAGAGTAACTATCAACTTAATTCTTAGCAAAACTCGCTAATGATTATACTTCTACATTTTTGTTTGTTTCTATTTTTATTTATTTAACTACTTCCTAAAAGAAGGAAAAAATACTTCTGTAAATAAATTCCACGTGATTATACTCATAATAAACAGGTTAATATAATTTGAAAATCTGTTTATTTTAACTATATTAAGTACCTAAAAATCAAAAAGATGAAAACAAACAAACTAAACCTGTTAACCCTTATCCTAGCTTTTTTAGCTATCGGATTAAATGCTCAAAGCAACGGTGTTTCAAATACTGAAACTTCTATTGCTACAACTGTTAATGATAAGAGTTTGAAATGGCTTCCTGCTCCTGATTTCTTTCCTAATTGTTCTTTTACAATACTTCACGGTGATATATCTAAACCTAATTTAGATTTTTTCTTTAGAATTGAACCTAATACTGAAGTTATATATCATACACATAATTCTCCTGAACGAATGATTTTAATTTCTGGGGATTTAGAAGTACAATACGAAGGGGAAAAAGCTACCGTATTAAAAGCAGGTTCTTATGCTTATGGTCCTGCAAAGAAACCACATAGGGCTAAATGCTTAAATAATGGACCTTGTGTTTTATTTGTTGCTATGGTAGATCCTTTTGATGCAGTGCCTATTAAAGAAAAAAAGTAGTGTATTAATTCTATAAAAAGAAAAGCAGCAAAATAGTATTTGCTGCTTTTCTTATATAAAACTGTAATAAATCACAGTACTTTTAAGTTTATTTTTGTTTTACCTCACTAGCACGATATACATCATCTTCTGCTTTAAATATCTTAAATTGAACATCGTAAACTTCTGGTACATAAATTACAATTGGTAATTTCCCGTTATATCTTACTGTTGTTGGTTGACTGGTAACAAACTTTCTGACTTTACTACTTTCAAAACAAGCCTTTCTAGTAGATATAACTCCACCATCAGTAGTAAAATCATAATACGAATATCCCCATCCTTTAAGATCCTTTTTCTCTAGATTTCCTACAAGTCCGTGTTTATTACAAGTATCTACTTCCATCCATTTTCCAATAACAAATTCTATTTTTTTGTTACTATCATTAGCTGAATGAGGAACTTCTATAACCATTTGTTTAAACCCTTTCTCCGGTTTAGGATATATTGATGCATCTACTTTTTTTAAAGATGTTTGTCCTACTGCCATAGAAGTAATAGTTAAGAATGTTATTAAAAATAATTTGGTGATTTGCCCTGAAATTGTTCTCATAATAAAATAATTTTCCTAGAGCTTTTCAATATGTATGCCAAAGATTCATCTAACTAAGACTTTTGTATTCATTATTAAATCATTTACCATTCTTTTAACAACTATGGAAAATGGTGTTAGAGTACAAACACATTCTCTGCTCGTTTAAAGCCTTATGTTAAATACCTAAATAATAGTTCTTTTGTTTATTTGTTGCTATGGTTACCCTTTTGATGCAATTGCTATGAAAGAAAAAACACTTGTAATAACATATTATTTTTATTTCTTACTTTTTTTACATGCGTTTATGAGTGGCTCGACTAAAATCATGTACGACGTCACCACTACGAACAGAAGATATGCTACTCCAATTAAGGTATAGAGAGTTCTCATGTAATCATTTTTAGTAACTTACATTAAAGTTACTAAATATTTAATAAAGAGTCTCTTACTAAAAGTTTGAACATTGTTTTTTACTTTTTAATAGAAAATTGTTTGTTTACATTCAAAACTTAGTTTATTTGTTCTTAGGAAGGTTCAGCGTAGCACGCTGATGGTTCCGTTGTGTTGAGGAAAGAACAGCGAAGCTCGCTGATGGTTTCGTTGTGTTAAGGAAAGACCAACGAAGCTCGCTGACGGTTTCGTTGCGTTGAGGAAAGACCAGCGAAGCTCGCTGACGGTTTCGTTGCGTTGAGGAAAGACCAGCGAAGCTCGCTGACGGTTTCGTTGCGTTGAGGAAAGACCAGCGAAGCTCGCTGACGGTTTCGTTGCGTTGAGGAAAGACCAGCGAAGCTCGCTGACGGTTTCGTTGCGTTGAGGAAAGACCAGCGAAGCTCGCTGACGGTTTCGTTGCGTTGAGGAAAGACCAGCGAAGCTCGCTGACGGTTTCGTTGCGTTGAGGAAAGACCAGCTAAGCTCGCTGACGGTTCCCTTTACTTGGATTTTCAATCCAAACTCCTTTAGGAAAGAAAAAGTACGTTAAAAATTGTTGAATCAACATATGTAAAGGTGTTGTAGCTACTCCCCTTCTACTTTTGTCGTATTCTTAAACAATTTTAGTTATGACTTTAATAGACAACCTTGAATGGCGATACGCCACTAAAAAATTTGATACTTCTAAAAAAGTTTCAGCACAGCATATAGAACTTTTAAAAAGAGCGATTCAATTAGCTCCTTCTTCTTATGGTCTGCAATTGTATACCGTTTTGATTATAGAAAACAGTGCGATAAAAGAACAATTAAAAACTGTTTCTTACGGACAGAGTCAAATTACTGATGCTTCTCACTTATTTGTATTTTGTAATTATTCAAAGGTTACCAACGACCATATAGATGCTTATTTCTCTTTAAAATCCGAAATTGAACAGGTAGACATTTCTAATTTTAAAGGGTATGCTGATTTTATTAAGTCTGACGTTACGAGCAGAACTTTGGTTGAAAAGAACCAATGGACTTCTAACCAAGTTTACATTGCTTTGGGCAATTTGCTTAATGCTTGCTCAGAACTTAAAATAGATGCTTGTCCTATGGAGGGTTTTGACGCCGAAGCTTATAACAAAATATTAGACTTGGATAGATTAGGGTTAAATGCTGCTGTTGTTGCTCCTGTTGGTTATCGCTCTGACGAAGATCATTCTCAAAACACACACAAGGTGAGAAAATCTATAGAGAGTCTTTTTATAGAATATAAATAATTATCATACTTTAAGCACCATAGTATAACCGTACATTTTTGTACGGTTTTTTATTTTGTTTTATATTGGCTAGCGCTTAAAAAAGAATAAAATTGCTAAAAATCCAGCTTATCACATTTATATACACGGATAAAAGAAGTTTTAGTTTTTTTATACTGAGTTGTAAGTAATTTGACCCAAACCAAGAATGAAATACCTGATTATAATATTTTTTTGCTTATCAATACAATCTTGTGCCCAAGATTGTGAGAATGTTTATTTTACCAAAAATGATAAAACTTGGTTCTCTAATTACAATGTTGGAGACAAATTAATTTTTAAATCTCAAAAGAATGATTTGGACACTATTTTCATCACTAATAAAGTATTGAAAGTACCTAATAGAAATTGCAAAACTTTTGTTTCGGGAGGATTTGATAGAGAATTTGCAAGAATCGATTACAAAATGAAAAAAGACTCTCTGAAAACAATTGAGGACTATTTTATACAAATCAACGCAAATAAAAAAAAGAAAGATGCAAGCCCTGTTATTCGTTTATTAAATTTAGAATTTAGCAGTTTTAATAATATTCTTCCGAAAACAGAACAATCTGAATTAAAAACTGAATGGAAAAATATTTACACGTTTGACAAAGATAATTGCCCTTATTCTAATTTAAATGGGAAATTTGGACTAACCGAATTTGAATGGGATAAAGAATTTGGACTTGTATCATATACAAATGAAAAAGGAGAAAAATGGGTATTAATAAAAAAGGAATAAAAACTACTTACTACAATGTATAATTGCAATTACAGCGGATTCGACTGCTTTAAAATTCACTCGAAATTGCTAACGTAAGTGTTAAACTGAAAAACAAAGTAAACTTAACCATTATACTAGACTAGTATAACCAATGCAGTGGTAAAACACTGTTACGATTACCTAAAAAATCATATGAAACTATTTAATTTTATTATCTATTACTGTATAGCAACCTGTATTATTACACTATTAAGCACATCTCTTAGTAATGACTATAATTATACAAGTATTGGTTTAAGTTTATTTGGTATCGTAGTTTCGATTATATCTAAATACACTAAAGAAAACTTAATTTTACTAATATTAATTTGGTACTTATCAGCTTCTTTTATCAGTGAAACCGTAAACATTAATTTTCTGATATCTTACTCATCAGATATTTATATGTCAATAGGTAAAATAGGTTTCAGTTTTAACATGTTCTACATCGTACCTTCTATACTAATTATCATTTATTACAGTCAATTATCTTTTCTAAATAAAAAATTAAAAGGAATTGTACACACTGAATCTAGTCAAATACCCTTTGGAACAGTAATAGAATTTGAATTAAATGACTTCAAGGGCAAAAAATTAAATGGTATTACCAATTTGGATTTAGAAGGAGAGAATTTTGATACGATTTCTTTTGAAAAAATAAAAGATTCTAATACTTCATTAGCTACAATTAAAGTTTCAAATGAATACAAAAAGTTAAATGCTACTGTTAAATTAGACTCTACTAATTAATAATTATAAAAGCATATTGTCTATAAAAAATAGTACTTTGTAGTGCCAAACAATAAACCATGTACGAAAAAAGAACAGAAGCACCTATCAATAAAAAAAGGTTTTATATCAGACTATTAAAACACTTTTTAGGTATTTTAGTATTGATAGTCTTTTCACTTTTAATAGGAATTTTTGGGTTTTCAACTTTTGAAGACTTAACCTTAAGTGAGTCTTTTTTACATTCATCAATCATGTTATCGGGCTTAGGACTTATTGAGAAGCCAAGTTCTCATAACGGACACATTTTTGCTGGTATATACGGGCTTTACGCTGGATTAGTATTTATAGCTTCTTTTGGAATATTAATAAGCCCTATCATTCACCGAATTATACACAAATTCCATTGGGATGAAGAGAAGTAAAACTTTTTGCTGTTGTTTTTTTTAGGATAATAGTATTTATTAAAATTCCCGCGTTCAGTCGGGAATATCTTTATTATAAAAATAACAATCCCCTTTATCACAAATTACGGTTACAATTACGCATTTATTAATAGTATAACCGTACACATTTTGTACGGTTTTTATTTTGCTTTATATTCGCCGACGTATTACGAAAATATTCCATTTGTTATATCTAAACACACGGATAAAAGAAGTTTTTGTTCTTTTATAATAAGGTGTATTACAGTTGTTCTAGATGTAAACAGTGGTATGTTTTTTTTGTCACAAGTGATTTGTTTAATTAAACCCCAAAACATGAAAAACTTATTTATTATCCTCCTATCAATTTTTACTTATTCAGCCTCTGCTCAAATTTCCTTTAACACAGGAAATACTCAATTAGATTCTGATTTGAATATCATTAACACCAATGCCAATCTAGACTTTGGGACTTTTAAGAATCGTTTGAGCGTTTCCTATAATGTTTCAGAAAGGAAAATTAAATACATGAGAGTAAGTTTAGGTATGAAGGCAGGAGAAATCTATTTGGCTCTGGAGATATCTAAATTATCAAGAAGACCGATAGATGATATAATTACCATTTATAGAAGAGATAAAAATAAAGGTTGGGGTTACATAGCAAAGCAAGCAGGAATAAAACCTGGTTCTGCGGAATTCCACCAATTAAAGAATAATGCTAATTCCAAGAAGAATAAGTCTAAACGCAAAAACAAAGGAAAAGGAAAAAGCAAAGGAAAGGGAAAAGGAAAATGGAAATAACGGGCTACAGCACCGTTTATGAAATATAGCTAACCAAAAAGGTTTGTATTTGTTTTAAAAAAGAATATATACCGAATAAAAAAGGTTTTCTAATAAGATTATAATTAACTGAATATTCCCGCATAGGCGGGAATATTCTTTATATGAAATAAACTATTTATTAAAACAAATCTGAAGACAAATAGCGATCTCCTCTATCACAAATCACAGCTACAATAACCCCTTTATCAATAGTTTTGGCTATTTCCAAAGCTGCATGTACCGCTCCTCCGCTACTCATTCCTGCAAAAACACCTTCTTCTTGTGCTAACTTTCTTGTCATGTTTTTAGCATCGTTTTCATCTAGCTCTATCACTTGATCCACCTTACTTTTATTAAAGAATTTTGGTTGGTATTCTGGCGACCACTTACGAATTCCTGGTATTCTAGCTCCATCTTTAGGTTGTGCTCCTATAATTTGTACTTCAGGGTTTTGTTCTTTTAAATAGGTAGAAACTCCCATAATGGTTCCTGTAGTTCCCATCGCCGATACAAAATGAGTTATTGCTCCTTCTGTATCGTTCCAAATTTCTGGACCTGTAGTTTTATAGTGTGCTTTCCAGTTATCAGTATTTTCAAACTGATTTAGCATAAAATACCCTTTTTTATAACGTAGTTCTAAAGCGACATCTCTAGAACCTTCAATACCTTTTTCTGCATCCGTTAAAATAACCTCAGCTCCGTAAGCACGCATTGTTTTTACACGTTCTTCTGTAGAGTTTTCTGGCATAACCAATACCATATTTACTCCTAATATTTTTGCCATGAGTGCTAACGCAATTCCTGTGTTTCCACTAGTTGCTTCTACTAAATAATCTCCTTGACGGATATTTTTCCTTTTAATAGCTTCAGCAATCATATTAAAGGCTGCTCTATCTTTTACACTTCCGCCTGGGTTATTTCCCTCTAGTTTTAATAATAGTTTTACGCCTTCCTTTTGAAGAATGTTTGAAACTTCTATTAGTGGCGTATTCCCTATACTATCTATAATTGTTTTAGTTTTCATGGTTGATTTTCGTACCTACATCATTTAACATAGGATTTTCTAGTGGTTATTTTATTTTCTGACTCATAGGTTACTATAGATCCTTCGGGTACAGAGGTGGTTACGCAAACATTAGCGCCAATTATACTATCTCTTCCTATCACTACATCGCCTCCTAAGATAGTTGCGTTGGCATAAATGGTTACATTATTTTCAATGGTTGGATGCCTTTTTGTGGAAGCTAATTCTTTTTTTACTTGAATTCCTCCTAAGGTAACTCCCTGATATATTTTTACGTTTTCTTTAATAATTGTGGTTTCTCCAATCACAATTCCTGTTGCATGATCTATAAAAAACGAATCGCCAATGGTTGCTCCTGGATGGATGTCTGTTCCCGTTAATCCGTGTGCATATTCACTCATCATTCTTGGTAAAATCGGAATTTCCATTTTATACAATTCATGACTCAAACGATATACCGCAATCGCATGAAACCCAGGATACGCTAAATACACTTCTCCTAAGCTTTTACAGGCTGGATCTGTTTTTTCAAATGCTTTGGCATCTAAATCTAACTTTTCTCGTATTCCACAAAATGTTTGTTGGTATACAGCCCATGCTTCCGAAGCATTTTCAATAGCTAACCCATTTAAAATTTTTACAAATTTTTCTTTTAAATGGTTTGCTTTTTCTTGACATACATCATTAAACAATGCATAAAATAATTGCTTTGTAAAGTTTTCTACATCATCTTTTAATGATAAATCGTATTGTTTGAATTGCATTTACTAATTTTTCACAAAAATAACTAACTTTCAGGAGCTAACTCAACTTCAAGTCCTTCTAATTCAGGTGTCATTTGAATCTGGCATCCTAATCGGCTATTTTCTTCTACATGAAATGCTTCTGCTAACATTGCATCTTCATCATCGTTCATTTCTGGCAATTCATGGTTCGATTTTACATAACATTGACAAGAGGCACACATCGCCATTCCTCCACAGATTCCAATAGTTCCTTCAGGAGCTAATTCGTATGATCGAACTACTTCCATTAAGTTCATTGCCATATCTGTCGGAGCAACTACCTCATGCATTACACCATCACGGTCTGTTATTTTTATATTGATGTCTTGATTATCCATTTGTAACAATTTCTTAAAGGAATCAGTAGTTAGGTAGGCTATTTTAGTTTGGTTGGTGAAGGAGTTTTTACTTAAAACTTGTAATTACAACAAACTTATCCGCTCAACTCCTAACTACTTTCATCCTAATCCCCAATTATTGAATTGCTTTTACTACCGCTTTTGGTGCTTCTTTTCTTGTTCCATCAAAACCGTCTACACCGCCTACAGTGGTATACTTCATTACATATTTTTTATCTGGATGTATACGTTGGTAAGCACTTTGACACATAAGTGTTGCTTCGTGGAATCCACACAAAATCAATTTTAGCTTTCCTGGATAGGTATTCACATCTCCAATGGCATAGATACCTTCAACATTGGTTTGGTAATCTAGCGCATTGTTTACTTTAATAGCGTTCTTCTCAATTTCTAATCCCCAGTTTGCAATAGGACCTAACTTTGGCGCTAATCCAAATAATGGGATAAAATGATCGGTATCTATCATATAAGGTTCTTTCCCTTTTTCTTCTACCACAACTCCTGTTACATGATTTTCTCCTAATACTGCTTTAACCTCAGCAGGTGTGATTAAATTAATCTTACCTAAATTCTTTAACTCTTGAACTTTTTCTACAGAGTCTAACGCTCCTCTAAACTCGTTTCTTCTATGAATTAAGGTCACCGATTTTGCTACATCTGTTAAGAAAATAGACCAATCTAAAGCAGAATCTCCACCTCCAGCAATTACTACATCTTTGTCTCGATACAATTCTGGTTCTTTAATCATATACTCTACTCCCTTATCTTCAAAATCAGCAATATTTGGAATAGGTGGTTTACGAGGTTCAAAACTTCCCAGTCCTCCTGCAATAGCTACAACTGGTGCTTGGTGTTTTGTTCCTTTATTGGTAGTTACGATAAACGTTCCGTCATCTTGCTTTTCAATAGTATCAGCACGCTCACCTAAGGTAAACCCTGGTTCAAACTGCTTGATTTGTTCCATTAAGTTCTTAGTTAAATCTCCTGCTAAGATCTCTGGATATGCTGGAATATCGTAAATAGGTTTTTTTGGATAAATTTCTGAACACTGCCCTCCTGGTTGTGGTAAGGCGTCAATTAAATGACAACGTAATTTTAACAATCCTGCTTCAAAAACAGTGAATAGTCCTGTTGGACCCGCTCCTATAATTAATATATCTGTTTGTATCATGTTCTCTTTATTTTGTCATTACGAGAATTCCAATGAAATGGAATACGAAGTAATCTGTTTATCGACTAACAGATTGCTTCATTTTAGCCTGTCTTGAACGACAGTCGAAAGATTCGCAATGACGTTACTTTACTAAACTCTCAGTTAGCTTATTTAATGTTTCTACTTTTTGTTCAAAGTTTCCTTTGATAGTTTTTCTATAACTATTTAAATTTTGTACTAATTGATTGATGTCTTCTGGAATTACTTCTTCAAAAAACTGACGTAACCTCTTAGCTGTTGTGGGTGATTTCCCATTGGTTGAAATGGCTACTTTTACATTTCCTTTAGTAACAATTCCCCCCATATAAAAATCACAGTATGGTGGATTATCCGCTACATTCACCAATTTATTTTGGCTCCTACAATCTTTATACACTTGTATATTTACCTCAGGAACATCTGTTGTCGCAATCACCAAATGTTTTCCTTGTAAATAGGTATCATTATAGCTATCTGTTAGCATTTCTACATTGCCTTTTTGGGCAATCGCAATGGTTTCTTCTCTAAAAAAAGGAGCTACCATAGTTACCTTAGCGTCTGGACTCGATTTTAATAAAAATCGTAGCTTTTCTTCTGCAACAAACCCTCCTCCAACTATTATTACTTCCAAGCTTGCTGTTTTTAAAAAGATAGGATATAAGTTATTTCTTTCTTCCATTATACCACCTCTTTTAAAGCTACTTCTTGTTGTACTTGTAGTAATTGCTGTCTGTGATTTACCACATCTCCTAACAGAATAATAGCAGGATTACTCAAGTTATTTTTGGTCACTACTTCTTCTATCGTATCTACGGTACCAATTCCTATTTTTTCTTCAGGAGTTGTTCCGTTTTGAATAATAGCTACCGGTAATTCGTTCTTCCCTTCTGCCTTAAAAAGCTGAATGATTTCAGAGAGCTTACCCATTCCCATTAAAATAACAACCGTTGCACTTGATTTTGCTGCCAAGGCAACATCATTTGATAATTGATGCTGTTTTGTAGTTCCTGTAATGACCCAAAAACTTTCTGAACTTCCTCTTTTTGTCAACGGGATATTCTGATAAGCTGGTACCGCTAACGATGAAGAAATCCCTGGTACTACAGCAACCTCTAATCCATGTTTTGCGGCATATTCCATTTCTTCTGCTCCTCTACCAAAAATGAATGGATCACCTCCTTTTAAACGCACTACATGTCCGTGAGAAAATCCTCTCGCAACAATCAACTCATTGATTTGTTCTTGTTGATATCGATAGCATCCTCTTCTTTTTCCTACAAAAATTAATTCTGCATTCGGATTCACATATCCTAACAGTTCGTTATTCACCAATGCATCGTACAATACCACATCGGCTTGTTCTAATGCTTTAATGGCTTTTAAGGTGATTAAATCAGCATCTCCTGGTCCTGCACCTACTACGGTTAATTTCGGTTGATTTTTCATTGGACTCTCCTTTTTTAACTTTCTACGGCTACTTTTCGGTAAGCATCAATTGTTTTATAAAACGATGCTGCTTCTTCTAAATACTTTTTTGCAAAAGCTTCCGTAGGTTCATTCTTATTAATCTGATAAATCAATTCTGCAAATGAACTTGATAATTCTATTTTATTATTTGCTACAAACAATTCATCAAAATTGGTAATGATTCCTGCTTGTGTATTGGTTTTTGCTCCTTCTGCTGTTAACAAGGCTTTAGCTGTGTTTACCATAGCTGCATAAGCGTGGTAAATACTATCTGACCATTGTTGATTATTCAAGGCCTGTGAAGCATTTTCTAGCTTTTCTTCACTTTCAAACAGTAAGGTTGCTACTAAGTCTATCACCACTCCTGCACATTCTCCTACTCCTATGGCTTTTACATAGTTTTTATCGTGTCCCCAATCAATAAAATCATCTTCTGTTAAATTGGTAGTGTCTGATAATTCTTTTAACAGCTCATAGAAATATGTTTTTCCTTGTCTATCATAATAGTTTAGGAAATCTTCATTTGCTTGTTTATGGCTTTCGAAGTCGTTTAATAAAATTCGTAAAGATTCTGGTCCTCTTTTACTTGGGATTTTAATCAACTTATCTGCAAAACGACCATTTCCGCCACCTAAAACTCCTCCTCCAACTAATACTTGTAAAGCAGGTGCTAATAACTTCCCTACTTTTATTGACATTCCTTGAAAACCAATGTGTGTCATGTTGTGTTGTCCACAAGCATTCATACATCCACTAATTTTAATAGTAATGTCTTTGTTATTTACATACTGTGGATATTCTACTTTTAACATACGTTCTAACTCTGCTGCAATTCCTGTACTACTAGCAATACCTAGGTTACACGTATCCGTTCCCGGACATGCAGTGATATCATTCAAACTATTATATCCTGCGTCTGCAAAACCTAATTTTTGTAATTCTGTATAGAAAAATGGTAAAAACTCTTCTCTTACATGACGAATCAAGATATTTTGACGTAGCGTAAAACGTAACTCATTCGCTCCATATTTTTTTATTAAATCTGCTAACAAACGTGCTTTATCGGTATAAAAATCTCCTAAATGTACTTTGATACCTATCGCATACAATCCTTTTTGCTTTTGCTGAATTACATTAGTTTCTTTCCAATTTTGATATGCCTCTTCATCTTCTATCACTACAGACGGAACCTCATTGGTTTCAAAAACAATGTCTTGTTCAAAATCGGTAATATCTATCGGATACGTTTTATATGCTAATGCGGCCCTTTCTGCAGCTACTAATTCTAAGAAAGCATCTACACCTAAATCTTTCACTAAGAATTTTAAGCGAGCTTTGGCTCTTTTAGCACGTTCTCCATAACGATCAAATACACGTAACACACCTTCAATAGTAGGAATTAGTAATTCTGCTTCTAAAAACTCATAAATTACATCGGCATGACGCGGTTGTGAACCCAATCCTCCAGCTAATAATACCTTGAATCCTTTTACTTCTTTACCATCAACTGTTTTCGTTTTAGCAATAAACCCTAAATCGTGAATAAAACTCAACGCAGTATCTTCTTCTGTAGCTGAGAAAGACATTTTGAACTTTCTTCCCATTTCCTGACAGATTGGGTTGCGTAAGAAAAACTGAAAAGTGGCGTGTGCATACGGTGTTACATCAAACGGTTCTTTCGGATCGATTCCCGCAGTTTCTGAGGCCGTTACATTACGTACTGCATTACCACATGCTTCACGCAACGTAATATCGTCTTTCTCTAACTGTGCCCATAACTCAGGGGTTCTGTCTAAACTTACGTGGTGTATTTGAATATCTTGACGTGTGGTAATGTGTAAACGCCCTCTTGAATATTCATCAGAAACATCTGCTATTCTGTGTAATTGTTCACTTGTAACTTTACCATACGGTAATTTTATACGAATCATTTGTACCCCAAACTGACGTTGCCCGTAAATTCCTCTGGCTAAACGTAAGCTTCTAAAACGTTCTTCATCTATTTTTCCTTCGTTAAACAAACGTATTTTACGTTCTAACTCTAGGATATCCTTTTCTACCAAAGGGTTTTCTATTTCTGATCTAAAACTTTGCATGTGGTTTTTTAATAGTTGTTTGCTTGTAAAAGCATTGTTATTAGTTATGTAAGAACTTTTGCTTTGCTAACAATTGTTCTTCTGTTTCTACATGTGCATCATCTGGTACACAACAATCTACTGGACATACTGCTGCACATTGTGGTTCTTCATGAAATCCTTTACACTCAGTACATTTATCAGGCACTATAAAATAGTACTCGTCTGATACTGGCTCATTGTCTTCGTCTGCACTTACCGAAGCCCCATCTAGTAAGGTTACATTTCCTTGTAATGAGGTTCCTTCACTATATTTCCAGTCACTTGCTCCTTCGTAAATGGCTGTATTTGGGCATTCTGGTTCACAAGCCCCACAGTTGATGCATTCATCTGTAATGATTATTGCCATAACTTTTTATTATTTACTTGATAAAACCAACTCCTGACGTGGTATTAGTTTTAGGATTGATGATTATAAACGCTCCGTTTGCTTTATTTTCCTCATATGAATCAACAAACAATGGTTTACTTACTTTTAAACTCACTTCTCCAATTTCGTTTAGTGATAATTGAGTTGGAGTTTCTTCTTTTCCAGAAAAATCGGTACGGATTAACGCTGTTAGTTCTGTTATTTTTGCTTGCACATCATTTACACCATGTTTGATGTAATATTTTTGAGAAGCTTGTAATGGTGTTTTATCCATCCAACAAATAGTAGCCTCTAACTGTTTTACTACAGAAGGTTCTTCTCCTGTTTTTACCAACATATCTCCTCTACTTACATTTACATCATCTTCTAAGGTGATGTTTACAGAGCTTCCTTTCTTTGCTCTTGCATATTCTTTATCAAAAAACTGAATACTTTTTATGGTAGATTTTGTTGCTGATGGTAATACCGTTACGCTATCTCCTACTGCTAAATCACCTCCATACAATTTCCCTGCATATCCTCTGAAATCGTGATATTCGTCTGTTTTTGGACGAATAACTGTTTGCACAGGGAAACGTGCTTTTGATACTTCTTGCGTATCTTCAGACCCCAAGTTTTCAAGGTGATTCAGTAAAGTTTCTCCTTTATACCAAGGGGTGTTTTCTGAAGACTTCACAACATTATCTCCTTTTAAAGCTGAAAGAGGTATGAATGTGATATTTTGATTTTGATAGTCACTCTTCTTAGCTAGATACTCTATTTCTCCTTTAATCTGATTGAATTTTTCTTCTGAAAAATCTACCAAATCCATTTTATTTACTGCTACTATTACATCTTTTACTCTCAATAAATTATTGATAAAGAAATGACGATAAGTTTGTTCTACCACTCCATTTCTAGCATCTACCAAAATGATAGAAGCTTGTGAATTCGAAGCTCCTGTTACCATATTTCTGGTATACTCAATATGACCAGGGGTATCAGCTATGATAAAACTTGTTTTTGGTGTTGAAAAATAAATATGAGCTACATCAATAGTAATTCCTTGTTCACGTTCTGCTACCAATCCGTCGGTGGCTAAAGAAAAGTCTAAGTAATCAAACCCACGTTGTTTACTTTTTTCTTCTATCGCTTCTAATTTATCTTGGGTTAATGATTTTGTGTCGTATAAAATTCGCCCTATTAGTGTACTCTTTCCATCATCTACACTTCCTGCTGTTGCTATTTTTACTACGTTCATGTTCTTTTAGTATTGAGTGATTAGTATTGAGCTTTGAGTATTTTTCTCTCATTACTCTATACTAAATACTAGGTTTTCTTTTTAAAAATATCCTTGTTGTTTACGTTTTTCCATCGCTGCTTCAGAGCGTTTATCGTCTATTCTTGCTCCTCTTTCTGATATGGTTGATTCTCTAATTTCATCCACCACGGTATCAATATCTATCGCATCTGACAAGACTGCTGCCGTACAACTCATGTCTCCTACTGTTCTAAAACGAACCATACGCTCTTGTACTTCTTCTTCATCTTCTCTATACACAACTTCATCGTTTGCAGACCAGATTAACCCATCTCTAATAAAAGTGGCTCTTTTGTGAGCAAAATAAATAGATGGAATTTCAATTTGTTCTTGTTGTATATATGACCATACATCTAACTCTGTCCAGTTAGAAATTGGGAAAACACGTACGTTCTGACCTAAATCGATTCTTCCATTCAGCATATCGAATAATTCTGGACGCTGATTCTTTTCATCCCATTGACCGAAATCATCTCGTACTGAAAAAATACGTTCTTTAGCTCTCGCTTTCTCTTCATCTCTACGCGCTCCACCGATACATGCGTCAAAACCAAATTCTTCAATGGCATCTAATAACGTTTCGGTTTGTAACATGTTTCGGCTCGCGTACTTTCCTGTTTCTTCTTTTACTTTACCAGCATCAATATTATCTTGTACTTGACGAACAATTAACTCAACTCCTAATTCTTTAACTAATCTATCTCTGAATTCAATTGTTTCAGGAAAATTATGTCCTGTATCAATATGTAATAAAGGGAATGGAATTTTCGCTGGATAAAATGCTTTTTGAGCAAGTCGCACCAGCGTTATGCTATCTTTGCCCCCCGAAAACAGTAACACTGGTTTTTCAAATTGCGCGACTACTTCTCTTAATATATATATGGCTTCACTTTCTAAAGCTCCTACTTGTATCGTTTCTGTATTCATAATCATGTTCTTTAAATATGTAAACCACATTCTCTGTTGCTTTCTACTTTTGTGGGATCGAAGTACTTAAACTCGTTAGGTAATTGATGTTCTTCTAAATAAGTATCTAATTCCTTATCTGACCAATGGTAAAACGGACTCACTTTTAATACTCCATCCTTACTTTTTGAAACTATATCAATACTATCTCTAAAGGCTGTTTGTCCTTTTCTTAAATTGGTAAACCAAACATCTGGCTTATACTCATTCATTGCTCTTTTAAAAGGCTCTAACTTCACTTGTTCAGTAAATACAGCATGTTTAGGATCATCAACTGTTGGCAACCCTAAAGTGATATTTCTGTGTGCTACCGTTTGTTTAGGAACATACAACTGAATGTTTAACTGTAATTTTTCAATTAACTCTTCAGCATGTTTATAGGTTTGTGGAGTATTATACCCTGTATCACACCAAATAACATCTATACTGTTTTTTACTGATGATACTGCATGTAAAATTGCTCCTTCATAGGGACGAAAGTTTGTTGTTACTACAGCTTTATTAGCTTGTAATAATGCCCAAACAATAATCTCTTTTGGAGATTTGTTTTTTAACTCTGCGTTTACTACTTCTAAATTCATTGTTTCTATACTCATTTTTTGCCCCATTTAATACTGTTCCAAACTCTTTCGTGAAAAAAATACAATAGCATTTTTGTTACTAATTCTATAGCTCCAATTGAAAAAGCTGTTTTTACTTGCCCTGTAATTATCCATGATATTAGTATTGTATCTATGGTTCCAACAACTCTCCAACTTATTGATTTTACAATGCTTCTTATTGGTTTTTCAGAAAGCTTATCTTCCTTGTAATTTGTTTTATTTTCTACTACTTGTTCTACAATCATTTTTAAAATACCATTACCCTATCGGAATACTAGGTTTTAAGTTGACAAATATACAGATGCTTTTTAATTCTCCAAGGAGAAATCAAAAAAATATTTGAGTTTTACAATTTGTTAATACTACACTAAATCTGCAAGTGTATTATTACGAAGTACTTGTAGCGTATTATCTCTTACTTGAATCATTAATTTGTGTACTGAACATGCTTCTTCATCAGGACAGTCATCACACTTTTCATAATAATTCAAACTAACACAGGATACCATAGCAATGGGACCTTCTAGTGTTCTAATAACATCAGTCATTTTAATTTCATTGGCTGGTTTTAGCAAATAATAACCTCCGCCCTTTCCTTTTTTGGCTCCTAAAATTCCTGATTTTCGTAAGGTAAGTAATATGCTTTCTAAAAACTTGTGCGAAATATTTTCGTTTTCTGAAATGGTAGCTATTTGTACCATAGTGCCCTTTTCTTGTTTTGCAATAAAAGTAAGCGCCTTAATTCCGTATTTTGTTTTCTTAGAAAGCATATTACAAATATATGCTTTACTTCTTAATTATTTAATGCTTGATTTAAATCGTGAATTACATCTGCTACATTTTCTAACCCTACCGAACATCGTACCAAGCCATCTGTAATTCCTACTTCTAACCGGTCGTCTTCACTTAATTTACTGTGAGTTGTAGAAGCTGGATGTGTTACAATGGTTCTAGTATCTCCTAAATTTGCTGATAATGAGCACATTTTTATATTGTTTAAAAAATTACGTCCAGCTTCTATACCTCCTTTTATTTCAAAAGCAACAATGTTTCCTCCTAATCGCATTTGCTTTTTAGCAATTTCATGCTGTGGATGTGATTTTAAAAATGGATATTTAACTAAATTCACTTTTGGATGCTCTTCTAAAAACTGCGCTACTTTTAGTGCATTCTCGCAATGCTTCTCAACACGTATTGATAAAGTTTCTAAGCTCTTAGACAACACCCAAGCATTAAATGGAGACATTGCAGGACCTGTGTTTCTTGAAAACAGATAAATTTCTCTTATCAAGTCCTCTTTCCCTACCGCTACTCCTCCTAAAACGCGACCTTGGCCATCTATTAGCTTTGTTGCTGAGTGAATTACCAAATCTGCTCCAAATTTAATTGGATTCTGTAAATATGGGGTAGCAAAACAATTATCTATCACCAATAGTAAATTATGCTTCTTTGCTATGTTTCCTAACAACTCTAAATCTAAAATATCAACTGCTGGGTTGGTTGGTGTTTCAGCATATAATATTTTGGTATTTGACTGAATTAGGCTTTCAATTTTATCTACTTCTGTAATTTTAAAGTAGCTCGTTTTTATATTCCACTTTGGTAGATACTTCGTAAATAAACTATGAGTTGATCCAAAAACAGAACGACATGAAACTATATGATCTCCCGCATTTAACAAAGCTCCAAAAGTTGAAAACACCGCTGCCATACCTGTTGCAAAAGCATACCCTGCTTCTGCTCCTTCCATTGTTACTATTTTATTGACAAATTCTGTGGTATTCGGATTTGAAAATCTACTGTATAAATTCTTCTCCTTTTCTTCCGCAAAAGATGCTCGCATATCTTCAGCATCATCAAACACAAAACTTGATGTTAAGTACAATGGTGTTGAATGTTCTGAAAATTGTGAACGTTCTGTTTGCGTTCGTATGGCTTGTGTTTCAAAATTTTTGCTCATGTTATTTTTTTAGATGTTTGACCGCTTCGTTCTAGATAAAAGAATCAAGATTTTTGAGTCTTAGTTCTTGTATCTTTTTGCTCTGCTCTATTTTCTTTGTTCGCTTTTCTAGTTATTGTTCTTTGCTAATCGTAAAATATCTCCAAATACCCCTCTTGCAGTAACTTTTGATCCTGCTCCTGCTCCTTGAATCACAATAGGTTGTTCTCCGTAAGATTCTGTATAAATTTCAAAAATAGCATCAGAACCTTTTAAACTTCCTAAAGGCGAACTCTCTGGTACAGATACTAACTTTACATCCAATTCTCCTTTCGATTGTTGTAAATCACCATGCAAATCACCAATATATCTTAGTACGTGTTTCTCTTCTTGTGCTTCTTTTTGCTGTTGAAATGTAGTGTCTAGTTTTTCTAAGTTTCCTAAAAACTCATCAGAAGATATTTCTCTAAACTCCTCTGGAATCAAGTTTTCTATCTGAATATCTTCAAATTCATTTTCTAAATCCAACTCACGTGCTAAAATCAATAGTTTTCTGGCAACATCATTTCCACATAAATCTTCACGAGGATCTGGTTCTGTAAACCCACTGTTAATTGCTTCTTGCAACACCGTTGAAAATGCTACATCTTCCGCAGAAAACTTATTAAACAAATAACTTAAGGATCCTGAAAAAACTCCTCTAATTCTTGTGATATTCTCTCCTGAATCGTGTAATAATTTAATCGTGTCAATCAATGGCAATCCTGCTCCTACGTTAGTTTCATACAAATAACTCTTCTTATTTTTATCTAAGGTTTTGCGCAGTTCTTTGTAAAAGTCATACGAAACTGTATTGGCTATTTTGTTAGAAGAGACTAAGTCAAACCCAGCATCGACCAACGGAATGTAATTCTCTATAAAATCTAAGCTAGCTGTATTGTCTACTGCTATTAAATTTTCTAAATGATGTTCTTTTGCATAGTCAATTACACTATCAACTGTATGCTTATCTTCTACTGCTTTTTCAAGCTCATTCGACCAATTAGTTCCAACTCCATTTTTTTCTAAAAACACTTTTTTTGAATTAGCAATCGCAAAAATGTTTAATTGAATTTTGCGTCTTTCTAAAATTGATTTTGTGTTTTCTAAAACCTGCTCTATTAACGTTCCTCCTACCAAACCTTTACCAAAAACAGCGATATTAATCTTTTTAGCGACTCCAAATACTTGACCATGAATTACATTCAACGCCTTGTGTAGTTGCTCTTTCTTCACTACCAAGCTCACGTTTTTACCTGTAATGGTATTGTTAAACAATAATGGAACTATTTGGTTCTTAATTAAAGCATTGTATGGGTGATGAAACTCACTTAAATCTTGGCCTATAATTGAAATTACCGATACTTCTTCTTGAATCGAAATCTGATTGACATCATTCGTTTGTATATCATTTTCAAACTCTTGTTCTAAGGCTTTTACAGCTGCAGTAGCATTCGATTTATCAACCACCAAACCAATTCCTCTTTCAGAAGAACCTTGTGAAATGATACTTACACTAATTCCGTGATTGCTCAATGCTTTAAAGATACGTGCATCCACTCCTACTTTACCTAACAAGCCTCTTCCTTCAAAATTGATTAAAGCAACCTTGTCTAAAACCGATAAGGATTTGATTCCTTTTAAAGTTGATTTTGCTGTAATCAACGTACCATTATCATTAGGATTGAACGTATTTAAAATTCGAAGATTGATGTTCTTCTCTAATAATGGAATAATGGTTTTAGCATGTAAGATATTCGCTCCGAAATTTGCCAATTCATTTGCCTCTGAAAATGACAATTCCTCTATTTTCTTCGCGTCTGCTACCAAATCAGGATTGGCAGTGAAGATTCCATCTACATGCGTGTAGTTTTGCAACTCTTCAGCATCTAAATAGTTCGCTAACAACGAGGCTGTGTAATTACTTCCGTTTCTACCTAAAGTAGTAGTTTCATTTTTTAAATTCGATGCTATAAATCCAGCTACCACATTCACAGTTGTTCCGTTGTATTGTCTAAAGTGATTTAATACATTTTCTTTAGATACCTCAACTATTGACTGTCCTTTTCCCGCTGTTTCATCCGTTTTTAACAACGCTCTTGAATCCGTAGCTAGTGCATTGATTCCTTTTTGTTGTAATAAATCGGTCACCGTTTTTATAGACAATAACTCTCCTTGTGCTAGTATTTCATCCTTTATCTTTTGACTATAGTCACCTAACAAACTCACTCCTTCAAACAACTTTTCTAAGCGATTAAATTCTGTAGAAAAATCTACCAACGGAGTTAATTTTGTTTGTTCATATCGAAACGCTTCTAATTGTTCTTTAAAAGCTTCATTCTTAGTAGCCCTTTCTAAAAGATCTTCCAACTCATCTGTAGCATTTCCTCTTGCAGATACTACCACTGCTATCTTTTCTCCTTCATTAATTTTCTGTTCTATGATAGATACTACATTTTGTATCCCTTCATTCGACAAAGATTTTCCGCCAAACTTTAAAATTTTCATTCTTTTATTTGTTGATTTTTGATTGAATATCGGTTCAATAATTTTTTCTAATTGCTTGTATTCTATTAAGAAAGCATCATGCCCATGATCTGAATTAATTTCATTATAGGTTACATTCGCATGAGCAGATGCCAGTTGTTTGTGTGTTTCTCTGTTTTCTTCCGCAGTAAAAAACAAATCAGAATCTACGCCAACAATATGGATGTCTGCTTCGATGGTTTCCAATACATCCAGTCCTTCTCTTCCTTTTGTTACATCAATAGTTTTTAATAACTGATTCATCAATTTGTAAGAAGCTAATTGGTAGCGTTCTTGTAACTTTTTTCCATGATGTAACAACCAGCTTTCTACATTGAAAAGCGTGGATTCTTCATTTTTTGAACGCTGAAAACGTTTTTTAAACGACTCTGGTGTTCTATAACACAACATTGCGTGCATACGTGCATCGTGTACAGGATTGCTAGAATTGATTAAAAATTGCTCTTGTATTTGACAATTCGCTATTAACCAATCGGTCGATTTCCAATCGGTTGCCACAGGAATTAAATGCTCGGTAATTTTCGGATTCAACACAGCCATTTCCCATGCTATTCCACCACCTAAAGATCCTCCTATCAACGCAAATAATTGTGTTATGTTGAGTTGTTCTAGCCCTTGTAGAAAAATGTTTGCAATATCACGTGCTACGAAACTTTTGTAATCATCTATTAAGAAATTATCATAACCATTTCCAGGAATGTTAAAGCACAAAATGGTATATTCTTTAGTGTCTATAACCTTGTTATCTCCTACCAAATCTTGCCACCAACCTTGGCTTCCTGCAACATTGCTATTTCCTGTAAGTGCATGATTAATAAGCACCACAGGAGCGGTACCCAATGCTTTTCCGAAAACTTGGTAACTCAACGGAATTGTATCGAATTGTGTACCGCTTATTGTGGTATAACTAAGAATATGTATATGCTGTAAATCACTTTTCATTACCGATATTGTTTAATGTTATCCTGAAGTAAATTCAGAACTGGTAGCTTGTTTTATTATGCTAGTACTTCTTTAGAAATTTTAGCAAATGCTTCTTGTAAATCGGTTTTTAAATCTTCAATATTTTCCAAACCAACTGATAAACGAATTAAGTCTTTCGTTACCCCCGTACTTTCTTGAGCTTCATCACTCAATTGTTGGTGTGTAGTACTCGCTGGATGAATAATTAAAGATTTGGTATCTCCAATATTGGCTAATAATGAAAAGAGTTTTGTGTTGTCTGCAATAGTTTTAGCTGCTTCATAGCCTCCTTTTACTCCAAAAGTTACCAATCCGCTTTGACCTTTTGGTAAGTATTCATCAGCTAAAGTTTTGTATGTATTTCCTTCTAAACCTGGATAATTTACCCAAGCAACTTCATCTTGCTTTTGCAACCACTTTGCTAGTTTCAATGCATTTTCACTATGCTTTTGAATTCGTACTTCTAAGGTTTCTAATCCTTGAATAATGTTAAAAGCATTTGTTGGACTTAAAGCACCACCAAAGTCACGCAATCCTTCTAAAATCAGTTTAAACGTATACGATGCTACTCCTAAAGCTTCATGGTATACCAATCCGTGATATCCTGCTGAAGGCTCTGTAAATTCAGGAAACTTCCCATTTGCCCAGTTAAAGGTTCCTGCATCAATAATGGCTCCTCCCAATGAATTTCCTTGTCCACCAATGTACTTTGTTAACGAGTGAATTACAATATTAGCTCCATGTTCTATCGGGTTTAATAATGCTGGTGTCGCCACTGTATTATCTACAATAAAAGGCACTTCTGCTTTTTTAGCATGTGCAGATATGGCTTTTAAATCCAATACATCTAACTTTGGATTCCCTAAAGATTCTACAAAGAAAGCTCTAGTATTCTCTTGTACAGCTTCTGCAAAACTATCTGGATTAGATGCATCTACAAACGTAGTCGTAATTCCTAGTCTTGGTAAAGTAACGTTTAACAAATTGTAGGTTCCTCCGTACAAACTACTCGAAGCTACGATATGATCTCCTGCTTTTAGTAAGGTTAATAAACCTGTTGAAATTGCTGCTGTACCCGAAGCAAACACTACAGCTCCAATACCACCTTCTAAAGCAGCTAAGCGATCTTGCAAAATTTGATTGGTGGGATTATTTAATCGGGTGTAAATAAATCCTAGTTCTTTTAACGAAAATAAATTTGCTGCATGTTCTGCATCGTTAAAAACATACGACGTAGTTTGATAAATTGGAACTGCTCTTGTTCCTCCATTTTGTTTTACATCATGTCCTGCGTGCAACGCGTTTGTTGCGAATTTTTGTGTACTCATTTTTCTTGTTTTTGAGTTAATAAAAAATTAAACCAAAAGCCAAAACACATCTACTTTTAGATGTTGCTTACTAGAAAAATGTTATTAAGAAATTATAAGAAGATTCTTGTAGATATTAAAGAAACTTCTTTGGGTTATCTATCCACGAGTTTTTACACTCTGGTAGAATTTAGCACCTTCTTTGTTTGCACAAAGGGTTGCTAAGGTTTCATAGGGTCTAATCCCTCCACCTTTCTTGATAACATCGTCAATAAGTGTTTGAACTTTTACGAGCACAAATATTCAATTATAAAAATGGATTTTCCAAATTTATTTTGATTTTTATTTAAAAAAGAGTTTTGAATTATTTTCAACACAAAGAATCAAGTCACTAAAAACCAACACATAATATAAATCAACTTAAACTAAAGGTTTATATTTGTTTTTATCTTAAGAACTACAAGATAACATAGAGCATCCTACTTTATTTCGAGCCCATTCTGGTCGTTTTACAAACCATTTTTCGTGTTTTGGTTGTTCATCGTAGGGATTTTTGAGCAGTAAATATAACTCATTTAACAATACAAAATCATTTTTATTTGCATCATCAATGGCTAATTGTGCCATATAGTTTCTGAGTACATATTTCGGATTTACAGCATTCATTTTGTCCTTTCTCTCTTCTTCCAAAACAGTTTCGTTTTGTAATCTTTCCAAATAATTTTGAAACCAGTTTTCCCAAGATTTTTTTATTTCATCTACAACTTCTGAAGGCGCATAAAATGCTTTTTCTATTTTTTTGATTGCCTCCTCTTTGGTATCATTTTTTGAAATACTTGACAACAATCGGAAAAAAATGGTCATATCTGTTTCTGTTCTTTGAAGTACTTCCTCAAGGTCTGAAATTAATGTTCCATCTGATTCTTGTGAAGAAAAAAGCCCCAATTTTTCTCGCATCATTTGCATATATTTTTCAGGAAATTTTTCTTGATAATTTTCCAAAACAGCTTCTAAAGGTTCTGCTTCTTCAATTAAAGGATATAAAGCATTTGCTAGCTGGTATAAATTCCATAAAACAACCTCTGGCTGCGAACCATATCGGTAACGTTTATGAGTATTATCCGTTGTATTTGGTGTCCACCCATGGTCATAACCTTCTAACCATCCGTAAGGACCATAATCTATAGTTAAACCAAGAACCGACATATTATCGGTGTTCATTACTCCATGTACAAAACCAACACGTTGCCAATGAATTACCATTTCTAAACTACGCTCTGCCACCTCTTTAAAAAAGGAAACATACGTTTCTTTTGAAGGTTCACCTAAATGAGGATAATGATGCTTAATTGTATAATCAACTAGTGTTTTCAATGTTTTTATATCTCCCCTAGCTGGAAATATTTGATAACTACCAAAACGTAAAAAAGATTCAGCAGTTCTACATACAATTGCTCCTTTTTCATACGCTGGATTTCCATCGTACATTACATCTCTTAATACTTCATCTCCCGACAATGATAATGACAAAGCTCTTGTTGTAGGCACACCCAAATGATACATGGCTTCACTACACAAATACTCACGAATAGATGAACGTAATACAGCTAATCCATCTGCAGTACGTGAATACGGTGTTTCTCCAGCACCTTTTAATTGTAGTGCCCAGTTTTTATTATTATGAACTGTTTCAAACAAATTAATGGCTCTACCATCTCCTAATTGTCCTGCCCAATGTCCAAACTGATGTCCGCCATAACACATTGCATACGGTTGTGTATTCGGATATACTTTATTACCTGTAAAAACATTCTTAAATTCTTCTGAAGCTATTTCTTCTTTTGAAAGTCCTAATTCTTTTGCCATTTCTTCTGAAACATGCAAAATTTTTGGATTAGATGTTTTTTTAGGAACCACATACGAAAAACAAGCTTCTGTTACCTGTCTTCTAGTATTCTCTTGAATTGGATCTGCCGGTAATTCGTTTGTAAAGGTATTTTGTATATTGAATTTCAACACTTTTATTATTCTTTTAATTTACTTGCGTACAGTTTTTTCAATTTTGCCAATTTAGGCGAAATAACTACTACACAATACATTTTATCTTTATTATTTTCATAAAAATTTTGATGACTAACTTCAGCTTTATGAAATGTAGTTGCTGGACTTATTTCTGTTACAATAGTTTTTTCATAGTAAGGTGTTAACTCTTCAACTATTTTTTCTGCAATTATTTGTTGTTCTTCATTATGATAGAAAATAACAGAACGATACTGTGTTCCTACATCTGCTCCTTGTCTATTTAAAGTTGTTGGGTCGTGACTTGTCATGAACATAACCAACAACTCTTCGTAACTTATTATTTCAGGATTAAATTTTGCTTGTACTACTTCTGCATGACCTGTTAAACCTGAACAAATCTCTCTATAAGTTGGTGTTCCAGGTACGGTTCCTCCCATATAACCTGATACAACTTCTTCTACTCCTTTTATCTGATTTAAAACAGCTTCTACACACCAAAAGCAACCGCCACCAACAGTTATTACTTCTAATTTATCTTTTGTCATTTCTCTCCTTTCTTTATTCAGTATCTAAAATCATTGAAGCCGAGTTAATGCAATAACGTAGTCCACTAGGTTCTGGTCCATCAGGGAATACATGTCCTAAATGAGCGTCGCAAGTATTACACATAACTTCTACGCGAACCATACCAAAGGTAGTATCCTTTTCATATTGAATAGCATTTTCTTTTATAGGCTGTGTAAAACTAGGCCAACCAGTACCTGAACTAAATTTAATCGTTGAATCGAACAAAGGTGTACCACAACATACACATTTATATTTTCCAGCATCATACACACTACACAATGCTCCTGAATTTGGTCTTTCTGTTCCTTTCTGTCTGGTAACTTTAAATTGTTCAGGTGTTAAAAGTTTTTGCCACTCTTCTGCTGTTTTCTCTACTCTTTTATCGGGTGTTGGATTACCATTTACCGCAAAATTGATTACATCTTTCCAAGTTAAAATTTTGTCATTCATCTCACACGTTCGTTTTTATGTAACTTATTAGTAGTTTCTTTTCTATCTTACTTACAAAACTACAATTCATTATCAACTATACTCATTTTAATTTTTACTATTTATAAAAGATATTTTCATCCTTTTTTTATCTAACTGATTTTTATCATGTTTTATCCTAGCATTTATCTAGAAATTTGGGACAATGTTAATTTAAATGAATCATGAAAAAATCAAAAATTATAATAGCATTACTCTTTTTTGCTACAACTACAATTTTTGCACAATTAAAAATTGATGCTGAACTTCGTCCACGTGCTGAATATAGACATGGATTTAAAACTTTATTTCCTAATAACACTAACCCAGCCCTTTTTGTTTCGCAAAGAACCCGATTGAACACTTCCTATAAGACTGAAAAATTAAACTTTTATGTTAGCTTTCAAGATATAAGAGTTTGGGGAGATGTTCCGCAACTTAATAATGCTGACAACAGTGGTTTAAGTGTTCATCAAGCATGGGGAGAAATATTTTTAGATTCTAATTTTTCTGTAAAATTAGGGCGTCAAGAAGTTATATACGATGATAGCAGGATTTTTGGTAATGTAGATTGGGCTCAACAAGCTCGTAGTCACGATATGGCTATGCTTAAATATCAAAAAGATGATTTTAAATTTGATATTGGTTTGGCTTTTAATCAATCAAAAGAAAACCTAACAGGAACAAACTTAACTACCCCTAATACGTATAAAGCAATGCAATATGCGTGGTTGCATAAAGATTGGAATGACTTTTCTGGTAGTTTCTTATTTTTAAATAATGGAATGCAATCTCCAAATGGGCTTACATACAGTCAAACTGTAGGAACTCATTTAACTGCCAAAAAGGATAAATTTAATATTACTGCTAATTTATATTATCAATTCGGTAATGATGCTTTGGATAGAGAGTTAAGTGCTTATTTACTTGGTTTAGAGGCTATGTTTAAAGCTTCAGAAAAAACAAAAGTTGGTTTAGGTGTTGAGTTACAAAGTGGTAATGACTACAATACTCCTGCTGATGAAAACAATGCTTTTACTCCTTTCTATGGAACTAACCATAAATTCAACGGTTTTATGGATTATTTCTATGTGGGTAATCACATAAACAGTGTTGGCTTACTAGATTTATATGCGAAAGCTAATTTTAAATTGAACTCTAAATCTGGTTTAACAGCTTTTGTTCATAATTTTTCAGCTGCGGCAGATATTAATGATACTGTTTCTAATCAATTAGGAACTGAAGTGGATCTTGTATACGGATATAAGTTTACAAAAGACATCAGTTTTAAAGCTGGGTACTCTCATTTATTTCCTTCTGAAGGAATGGAAATTTTAAAAGGTAATGCAGATAACAACACAAATAATTGGGCATGGGTTATGGTAACTATAAAGCCTACTTTATTTACATCTAAAAAATAAAAATCATGGTAATATCAAATAACAAAACAGTAGCTGATTATGTAACTGAAAACATAAAAACAGCGCATGTATTTAAAAAATACGGAATTGACTTTTGCTGTGGAGGTGGTATAACAATTGAAAAAGCTTGTGCTAAAAACAACGTAGATCAAGCAACTCTTGAAAAAGAATTGGCTGAAGTGGATGTGGTTAAAGATGTTATTGAAGATTATGACAAATGGGAATTGGATTTTTTAATGATTTATATTGAAAATGTACATCATACCTATGTAAGAGAAAGCCTACCTATCATTTCTCAGTATGCTAATAAAGTTGCTAAAGTACATGGACACTATTATGCTGAAGTCGTAGAAATAAACCAGTTATTTCATGAAGTTGCTAATGAGCTTATATCACATATGCAAAAAGAAGAACAGGTACTATTTCCTTTCATAAAACAATTAGTACAGGCAGAAAAAGAAGGAATAAAAAATACAACACCTCCTTTTGGAACTGTAAACAACCCTATACGAATGATGGAGCATGAACATGAAAGTGCTGGGAATATTTTTAAGGAAATATCAAGATTATCTAATAATTATACTCCTCCAGAAGGAGCCTGCAATACTTTTAGAGCTTTGTATGCTAAGTTAGAGGAGTTTGAACAAGATTTACATAAACACATTCATCTCGAAAATAATATTTTGCATCCAAAAGCAATTATTCTAGAAAAGAAAATATCCTAATCAATAAAAAAGGAGTAGTTAATTAACTACTCCTTTTTTATTTTATAACTTGATAAATCTATTAAAGGCTTCTCGTTCTAGTTCTTCTCTAAAATTAGGATGTGCAATAGAGATTAAGGCTTTTGCTCGTTCTTTCAAACTTTTTCCAAACAAATTAACTACTCCATACTCGGTTGCTACGTAATGTACATGTGCTCTTGTAGTTGTAACCCCTGCTCCTTCTTTTAAAAACGGAGTAATTTTAGAAACTCCTTTAGCTGTTATCGAAGGCATTGCAATAATAGCTTTTCCTCCTTTTGATAAAGATGCTCCTCTAATAAAATCCATTTGCCCTCCTACTCCTGAATATTGATATTTCCCGATAGTATCAGCACAAACCTGTCCCGTTAAGTCGATTTCAATAGCGCTATTTATGGCAGTTACTTTTGGATTGAGTTTGATAATAGATGTGTCGTTCGTATACCCTGCTTCTTTAAAATGCACTAACGGATTATCATCTATAAAATCATACAACTTTTGAGAACCAACAGCAAAACAAGTAACAATTTTACCTGTTTTTATTTCTTTTTCTTCACCGGTAATCACGCCTTTTTCTATTAAAGGCAATACACCGTCTGAAAACATTTCTGTATGTATTCCTAAACGTTGATGATTTGTTAAGTTATGTAACACAGCATTAGGAATATTTCCAATTCCCATTTGTAAAGTCGCTCCATCTTCAATCAATCCTGCTACGTTTTCCCCTATTCTCGTTTCTATTTCCGAAGGGGTTCCTGTAATAGATTCATGAATTGGTGAGTTGACTTTTACAGCATAATCGATGTTGCTTATATGAATAATACCATCTCCATGAGTTCTTGGAACGTTAGGATTAACTTGAGCTATTACTGTTTTAGCGGTTTGAATAGCTGGTAATGTAATATCTATTGAAGTTCCTAAAGAACAGTACCCATGTTTATCAGGTGGTGAAACCTGAATAAATGCTACATCTAATGGATAAATATTACGACGGAATAACCAATGTATTTCACTTAAAAAAATAGGAATGTAGTCTCCGTTATTCATATTTACTCCTTTTCTTACGTTATCCCCAACAAAACAGCTTATCAGTTTGAACGATTCGCTGTAAGGCTCTTCTAAATACTTAGCTTTACCATGGGTGTGAATTTGAATAATCTCCACATCGGTTAAATCTTGATAACGTTCACACAAAGTATCTATCAATAAATTAGGAGTCATTGCAGCTCCTTGGAAAAATATTTTATTATTTGATTTTACAATAGCTACTGCTTCTTCAGCAGTTACAATCTTTAAATTTTCTGACATCTTACTCATTATTTTATCTATACAAAAATCACAAGAAAGTACTGTTTAATTAATGATAAAAGTCATGAGATTAGACTAATTTACAAACCTGATTAGTAGCATTATCAACATTAAAAAAACCACCTCTATTTTCCTTTCTTTCTATGGATTGATTAATAATTAAATATGCTACATTAATCATATTTCTTAACTCACACAAAGCAGTCGTTACTTTAGATTCTTTATATAACTTCTCTACTTTATTATAAAGTATTTCAAGTTTGTTTTTTGCTATGATTAACCGTGAATTACTTCTAACAATTCCTGCGTAATCTCGCATTAAAGCTTGTAACTCTTTTAAGCAGTTATCAATTACTTCAGTCTCTTTATTTATCAGCACTCCCTCATCATTCCATTCTGGTATCTCAACAGGTAAGTAAGGTGAATTATTCTCTGATAAAAATTTAAAAATATTATGAGCATACACCAATGCTTCTAACAAAGAATTAGAAGCTAATCTATTAGCTCCATGTAACCCTGTTCTTGAGGTTTCTCCACAACAAAATAAATTTTGAACGGTTGTTTTTCCATATGTATCAACCACAATACCTCCACATAAATAATGTGAAGCAGGTACTACCGGTATCCAATCTTTTGCGACATCAATACTTAAACTCTTACATTTTTCATAAATAGTTGGAAAATGTTTTTGAAAAGCTATCATATCTAGATGCGTACAATCTAAAAACACACAAGAGTCTCCTGATTTCTTCAGCTCTTTGTCTATAGATTGAGAAACGATATCTCTTGATGCCAATTCTGCTCTAGTATCATAGTCTAGCATAAAGCGATACCCCTTTTTATCTCTTAAATAGGCTCCAAAACCTCTAACTGCTTCTGATATTAAAAAAGAAGCCCCACCTTTATTATGATATAGTACTGTTGGATGAAATTGAACAAACTCCATATCTTTTATTAGCGCTTTAGCTCTGTATGCCATTGCTATACCATCTCCAGTGGCAATTATAGGGTTTGTGGTATGTCCGTACACTTTTCCTATTCCTCCAGAAGCAAGAATCGTATTATTCGCTCTAACCGTAAGAATTGTTCCTGTTTTCTCATCTAATACGTAAGCACCATAACATCTTGTTTCCTTCATTTCAATTGACGTTACCTGGTGTTCGGTAATCAAATCGATAGAAAAATGATGCGGCAAGAGTTTTGTATTTTTTAATTGGTGAATACGTTGTAATAAAGCTCTTTCAATTTCATATCCTGTAATATCTTTATGGTGTACCACACGATATTCTGAATGACCTCCTTCTTTACCTAAATCAAAACTACCTGTTGTATTTGTATCAAAATTAGCTCCCCAAGTAATCAGTTCATTAAACCGTTTCGGTCCTTCATTAACAACCATTTTAACAATAGCTTCATCACACAAACCATCACCAGCTATTAGTGTATCTTGAATATGTTTTTGAAATGAATCTTCTTCTTTATTTAAAACAACTGCAACACCTCCTTGTGCATACTTGGTATTTGATTCATCTTCATCTCCCTTAGTTATGATGGTTACTGTTTTATTAGGAAATTTTTCTCCCATCTTAACCGCAAAAGTAAGTCCTGCCACACCAGACCCTATCACTAAATAATCGGTTGTTATCATTTATTTTGAAAGTTCTAACATACGTTGAATTGGTACTAATGCCTTTTCTCTAATATTTTTTGGCACCTCAATTTTGGGGCTTTCATTTAACAAACAATCGTATAACTTTTGCATGGTATTCACTTTCATGTAAGCACATTCACTACACGCACACGTATTGTCTTCTTTAGCTGGAGCAGGAATTAATTCTGTGTTTGGAACTTCTTGCTGCATTTTATGTAAAATTCCTGCTTCTGTTGCTACGATAAACTTTTGATCGGAATGTTCTTTTACATACTTAATCATTCCAGCAGTAGAACCAATATACGTTGCTGTTTTTAAAATATGTTCTTCAGATTCAGGATGTGCTATTATTTTATAATCAGGATATTTTTTATGTAATTCTATTAGCTTATCTATAGAAAAAGCTTCATGTACCACACAGCTTCCATCCCACAGTAACATATCTCTTCCTGTTTGTTTGATAATATACTTTCCTAGATTTCTATCAGGAGCAAAAATAATTGGAGTTTCTTTAGGTATAGATGCTACTATTTTTAATGCATTTGAAGAAGTACATACAATATCTGTTAATGCTTTAACTTCTGCACTACAATTTACATAAGTCACTACTTTATGATTCGGATGTTTTTTTATAAACTTTTCAAACTCTCTAGGTGGACATGATTCTGCCAAAGAACAACCAGCATTTAAATCAGGTAAAACAACAGTTTTTGTTGGATTCAAAATCTTAGCTGTTTCTGCCATAAAGTGTACTCCTGCAAATACAATTAAGTCTGCATCTGTTTCAGCTGCTTTTTGCGACAACCCTAAACTATCACCTACATAATCTGCTACATCTTGTATTGCTGTTTCTTGATAATAATGAGCTAGTATAACTGCATTTTTTTTCGCCTTTAAACGCGTAATCTTTTCTTTTAATGTCATATGTATTAATAATTCTTGATGCGAAAGTAGTAGGTCAGTAAAATTTAAAACATGATATTAATCATGCTTTCCAACACTAGGTATTCTTACTTATAATCAATCCAATGAGTATTTCTTTAGCTGTTTGTCTAAATACTTCCAGCAGTTAGTGTTGATCGTGTCATACATTTCAATAAGTTCAAAACCGTGTTCTGTTAATGTTGTACCACCTCCTCCTGAACCTCCAGATATTCTTACGACCACAGGTTTATCTGCTTTTTTATTAACAGAATCAATTAAGTTCCATGCTTTCTTATAAGATATACCTAGTTCTCTTGCCGATTTTGATAATGATTTTGTTTCTTTGATAGATTTCAATAATCTAACTCTTCCTTCACCCAAAAAAGTAGTATTATCTACTTCTATCCATATCCTACTTTTAATTTTATACACCATAAATTTCACTTCAACTAGATTGCAAAATTAAAAGCTAACTCACTTACAGGTTATGAGGCTAATCATAAACAATAAGTTATTTAAAATAATTATAAATTACGTTCTTTCATTATTTAAAAAAAAGACATCAAAGTCTTTAATCACTTCACTTTCAGCGCTATTCGTTATTACTTTAAAAATATAACGTATTGAAAAACTACAAGTTATGATAAATATCATTTTTTCCGTATCCATATATTTATTAATTTGTTAAGGAAATTAACAACTATTTTATGCCTATAAAAAGTTATTTAGCCCATCCACACGATGGCAAAAAAGAAGAACTTATCAAAGCTTTATCATCATTAAATGAATGTGAAGTAATACCTGCTGAAAATAAAGATGTTTTAGTAGTAGTTACCGAAACAGAAACCAAAGCAGAAGAAGAGATTTTAAAACAAAAATTAGAAACCATTAGCAGTTTAAAATTATTAGCAATGGTATCAGGATTTAATACACCCATAAAGAATTAGCCCATGTACACTTCAACAACAAACAGACGAAGTTTTATAAAAAAGATGGCAGTATTATCTGCCATGACAGCTGCAGCTACTATGTTTCCAGGAATTATGTTTGCTGGCGAACAAGAAGAACAATTACCTAAAGGAGGAAATTTAGATTGGAAAAAAGCACCTTGCCGATTTTGTGGTGTAGGGTGTGGCGTAATGGTAGGTGTTGAAAACGGTAAAGCTGTTGCTGTAAAAGGTGATCCTAAATCTCCAGTTAATAAAGGTCTATGCTGTGTAAAGGGATACCATTCAGTAATGGCAATGTACGGTAAAGACCGTTTGACAAAACCTCTAGTTAAAAAGAATGGTAGATATGTAGAAACCTCAATGAAAGAAGCTTTAGATTTAATTGCTTCAAAAATGAAAGAAACCATTAAAGATTATGGTAAAGATGCTGTATCTATTTATGGTTCAGGTCAGTGGACCATTCCTGACGGATATGTAGCTTCAAAACTTTTCAAAGGATGTATAGGAACTAATAATGTTGAGGCCAATGCACGTTTATGTATGGCGAGTGCTGTTACTGGTTTTTTAACTTCTTTCGGAATTGATGAACCAATGGGGTGCTATGAAGATATTGATCATGCTGATGTTTTTGTTTTATGGGGAAATAATATGGCAGAAATGCATCCTGTATTATTTTCAAGATTACTAGATCAACGTTTAAAAAGAGGTGTAAAAATTATCGACTTTGCAACTCGTACAACTCGTACCAGTATGGCGGCAGATAAATCTATTCTGTTTTTACCTCAAACTGATTTAGCAGTTGCCAACGCTATTTGTTATGAAATTATAAACAATGGTTGGGTAAATACATCTTTCGTTGAAAAGCACTGTAATTTTAATAAGGGCTTAACTAATATGGGCTATGGTTTAGAGGATAACTATAAGTTCAAAGACAAACCAGAAAAAATTAGTTTTAAAGAATACAAAAAGTTTTTAGAAGACTATACTCCCGAAAAAGTAGAGAAAATATCAGGAGTATCTGCTAAAGACATTAAATATATGGCTGCCTATTACGGTGATCCTAACAAAAAGGTAATGTCGCTTTGGTGTATGGGACCTAACCAACACAGTAGAGGTACTTGGATGAATAACTTAATTTATAATATTCATTTACTCACAGGAAAAATTTCTACTCCAGGTAATAGTCCTTTTTCATTAACAGGACAACCATCTGCTTGTGGTACTGTTAGAGAAGTTGGAACCTTAACCCATAAACTGCCTCATGGTGTGGTAATGAACAAAAAACACCGTGAATTTGCCGCTAAAATTTGGGACGTTCCAGTAGAAAATATTGACCCAAAACCAACCTATCATACTGTAGAAATGTTTAGAGCCCTGGACAGAGGAGATATTCGTTTCATGTGGATTCAGGTAACCAACCCAATGGTTACCATGCCTAAGTTAAAACGTTATAGAGATGGTGCTGAAAAAGAAGGTCGCTTCATTGTGGTATCTGACATATACCCTACACCAACCACAGATATTGCCGATGTAATTTTACCATCTGCCATGTGGGTAGAACGTGAAGGTATGTATGGTAATTCTGAACGTAGAACACAATACTTTGAGCAAATGGTACAACCTCCAGGAGAAGCCATGAGTGATACTTGGCAATTAGTGGAGGTTGCAAAAAGGTTAGGATACGAAAAACAATTCTATTATAAAGAAGATTCTCATATCGAAGAAATTTATGCTGAATATCGTAAACACCACGATAATAAAAAGCATAACATGGCTCCTTTAGAAGTTTTAAGAGAAAACCCAGGAATGCAATGGCCTTATGTTGAAGGAAAACCGACTAAATGGCGTTTCAATGCTAAATATGACCCTGCTTGTAGCAATGGAGAAGATTTTCATTTTTACGGAAAACCAGATGGTAAAGCGGTCATTTGGCAACGTCCTTACGAACCCGCTGCTGAGGAACCAGATGCTGAATATCCATACTGGTTAAACACAGGTCGTGTTGTTGAACATTGGCATACAGGTTCTATGACAAGACGTATTCCTGTATTACATAGAGCAATGCCACATTCATATGTTGAATTAAATCCAGACGATGCTAAGCGGATGCAAATTAAAACAGGAGATATGGTAAAGCTAACCACTCGTCGTGGACAAATAAAGTTACCAGCTTCTGTTAATGAGCGCGGTGTACCTGCACCTATGCAAGTGTTTGTTCCTTTCTTTGATGAAAACATGTTAATTAACGAAATAACACTAGATTCTTTTTGTCCAATATCAAAAGAGCCAGATTATAAAAAATGTGCCGTTAACGTAGAAAAAGCTTAATATTATGAAAAAACGTTTAGGTATCATATCGCTTTTTATTATTCTATTCATCGCCTTTATTACTGTGTGGAATTATAGTTATTATCAAGGTCAAGAAGAGGCTTATATACCCATTGAAAACAACCAACCAACACCTATAATTCCTTCTGAAGCTGGAGTTTTTGAAAGATCAAAATATGCTTTAGATTATACGAAAATGCCAGTTGACGAAATACATCAACGAACTATGAAGAACTATTATGATAATAGAGCTTTTCATGGAGCACCTCCTAGTATACCTCATGAAGTAAGTAGTGGCGAACGTAGCATGGGAGAAAATAATTGTTTGAAGTGTCATGAAAATGGTGGGTATGTAGAAAAGTTCAAAGCATATACGCCTGTTACTCCTCATCCAGAAAAAATTAACTGTCGTCAGTGTCATGTTCCTCAAAAAACACAATCACTGTTTAAGGAAACAAACTTTAAAAGAGGAACTATTCCTGTAGTGGGTACAAATAATGCTTTAGCAGGAAGTCCTCCTGTAATTCCGCATCAATTACAACTAAGAGAAAACTGTTTGGCTTGTCATGCAGGACCAAGTGCTCCTAAAGAGATTAGAGTTACACATCCTGAAAGAGTAAATTGTAGACAATGCCATGTTCCTAATAATAAAGTAACTGAAGATATTGGTAATTTTATCAGAAAAATTGAAAACTAAATGAGAAATCATACGTATATAAAGTTAGTTTGTTATGCTGTTTTGTTCGTGATTATAACTGTTTCTTGTAAACATAAAGAACATGAATACCATAGTATTACAGATAAAATAGAAGCTGAAAGTAAAAACTATAAAGGTGTTTCTATCTCTTCTAAAAAGTATTTAGAAGGAATGGAAATGATGGAAGTGACAGAAAATGAAATCACATTTTTAATTCCTACTAGAAAAGATAAAATCAAATCGTACAAATGTACTGAGTGCCACACACAACCTTTAGCTAAAATGCAAACTAAAGATATCAAAAAGGCTCATTGGAATGTTAAATTAGAACATGCTTCATTAAATACCATGAACTGTATTACCTGTCATGATGGTAATAATATGGATAATTTAAAAAGCATAACAGGGCATTCAATAGATTTAAATACGAGTTACAAGCTATGCAGCCAATGTCATCAAAAACAATACAAAGATTGGACAGGTGGTGCGCATGGAAAGCGAATTGAAAGTTGGGTGTCTCCTAGAGCTTCTATGACCTGTGTTAACTGTCATAATCCACATTCTCCTAGTTTCGATACCAAATGGCCCGCACGATTTAATACTCAAAAAATAAAAGAACGTAAATAAATTTAGGCATGAGCAACAATAACAAAAAATGGTTTACGCTAAACCTAAATAGTAGGCATAAACAGCAAAATAGTTCTTGTGGTTGTGGAAAAACATCCGAAGGATGCAATTCACATGCTACAAACGATGAGTTAAGTGAAAAAGCTTTTTTTGAAAAAGCAGTAAATGCTTCAATAGGAGAAGAAAGACACAAAGACGGTTTCGATCAAGTCTTTGATGTAAAAATGGATCGTAGATCTGCATTTAAAAAACTAACCGCTAGTTTATTAATTGGAGCTGGAGCAATGTCTTCTTGTACCAGTATTACTTCTAGTGACGAATCTAAAGAAAAAGCGCAGATAGACTGGGAAGAACAATTTAAAGGAAACTACAAATTAATGACGGATGAGGAAAAAGAAGCTACTGTAAATAGATTGGTTCGTTCCTATCAGTTGCGTACAGGAAAAACAATTAATATGTCTTCGAAAAATGCTGAAGAAGATGTATTGTTTGGTTATGCTTTTAATATCTCAAAGTGTCAGGGATATATGGATTGCGTGAGTGCCTGTGTTGAAGAAAACAACCAAGACAGAAATTCACAAATGCAGTACATTCGAATTCATGAGATGAAAGATGGTAAAGGGTTTAATTTTAATGAGGCTGATGATAATTATTATCACGAAGTACCTGCGGAAGGACATTTTTATATGGGAACCCAATGCTTTCATTGCGATAACCCTCCCTGCGTAGAAGTTTGTCCTGTACAAGCTACTTGGCGAGAAAAAGACGGATTAGTAGTTGTTGACTACGATTGGTGTGTAGGTTGTCGTTATTGTATGGCTGCATGCCCTTACGATGGTCGTCGATTCAACTGGAGTAAACCAGAAGTACCTGAAGAGGAAATTAACCATAATCAACATTATTTAGGAAATCGAATGCGAAAAAAGGGAGTCATGGAAAAGTGTACTTTTTGTGTTCAACGCTCTAGAGCAGGTAAAAACCCTGCATGTGTGGAAGCTTGCCCTACTGGAGCTCGTATTTTCGGAAACTTGCTCGACCCTAATAGTACCATTCGATGGGTATTAGAAAACAAAAAAGTATTCAGATTAAAAGAAGATTTAGGCACCGAACCAAAGTTTTGGTACTTCATGGATTAAAAAATATACAATGAGAAGACTTAAAGTTTTTACAAGTTTAGTTAAAGACAGTTTAGATATTATTACTAAAGGTTCAAAAAAATATCACCTTTGGATGGCTTTTTTAACCCTAGTCATCCTCATAGGAATGTACTGCTATTCAATTCAGTTAGAACATGGATTAAGCGTTACAGGAATGACGGATAGAGTAAGCTGGGGATTATATATATCTAACTTCACCTTTTTAGTGGGAGTTGCAGCCGCTGCCGTTATGTTAGTAATGCCTACCTATGTATTAAAAGATATTGACTTTAAACAAGCCGTTTTAATTGGTGAAGGTTTAGCAGTTGCAGCACTGATTATGTGTTTAGCTTTTGTTGTTGCCGATATGGGAGGGCCCTCTGTATTATGGCACATGATTCCCGGTTTTGGTGTTTTTAACTTTCCTAATTCTATGCTTACCTGGGATGTAATTGTATTAAACGGATACTTGTTTCTAAACATCACCATTCCGTTTTATATCTTATTCAGACATTATCAAGGAAAAGAAGCAAAGGCTAGTGTGTATGTACCAGGAGCTATATTGTCTGTTTTTTGGGCGGTAGGTATTCACTTAGTTACAGCATTTCTTTATCAAGGTTTACAAGCACGTCCTTTTTGGAACAATGCTTTATTGGGACCTCGGTTTTTAGCCTCTGCATTCGCAGCTGGTCCAGCTTTAATTATTTTAGTTTTAGCAATCATTAGAACCTTTACAGCATTTAAAATTGAAGATAAGACTATTAAGAAAATAGCAATGGTAGTTACTGTCGCCGCTCAAATAAATATTATAATGCTAGTCTCTGAATTGTTTAAGGAATTTTACGCTCCAACACACCATAGTGAGAGTGCTTATTATTTATTCTTCGGTTTAGACGGAAAAACAGCTTTATTACCTTGGATATGGACTGCTATATCTCTAAATGTTTTAGCAACAGTTATTTTAACATTCCATAAGCTTCGTAACAACTTAAAAGTTTTATACTTTGCTTGTTTCATATTATTTATAGCAATATGGATTGAAAAAGGCTTCGGGTTAATAGTTCCTGGTTTTATACCTGGTCCTTATGGTAAAATTGCTGAATATACCCCTACAGGTATAGAAATAGGAGTTACTTTAGGTATTTGGGCTTTAGGAGCGCTTATTTTCACCATTTTAGCTAAAACAGCTATTGGTATCGAAACAGGTAAATTGAAATATAAAAAATAAAATCATTTCAGATATAATAGAAAAAGACTAGCATAAAGTATGCTAGTCTTTTTTATTTACAGTTATATATGCCATCAATAAATCTACCTTTAAATAAGATTACTAGGTATATAAAAGTTTTAAAACAAAATATATAAAATGCTAATAAGATTTCTTCTCCTCCTATTAAAACTAGCTTTATAATAATATTTTAGATTATAAATCGATAACACCTCTTTTATTTACTTCTTTCATTCAATGTACAAATCTTCTTTACCCTAAAACTTCTTAAATTATTTAGTTATTTAAGACTCATACAACAACTATTAAAAGATATAAATCATGTTACCCTATAAAGAGTTTTAAAATAGTTTATTCCTCTTTTATTTACTTTCTTAAGGCTTTATAGAATATAATCTACCTCCTCTGTAAGAATTTAGGAGGTTAAAAAATTAGGTATAAAAAAAACCTCAATCTAATAAAAGATTGAGGTTTAAAAGAAAGGCAACGACCTACTCTCCCACCAGTGGCAGTACCATCGGCGCTAATGGGCTTAACTTCTCTGTTCGGAATGGTAAGAGGTGAGCCCCATTGCGATAATCACCTTAAATCGTTTCAGTATATTTCAACTGTATAAGTTAACATATTAGTAAAATCATATCATAAATTATCAAAGAGTTTGCTCCCGGCCACTAGGACCGGGATACGTACATAAGCCTATGGGTTATTAGTACTACTCAGCTACATACATTACTGCACTTACACTTATAGCCTATCAACGTGGTGATCTTCCACGACCCTTTAAAGAAATCTCATCTTGTGGTGGGTTTCGCGCTTATATGCTTTCAGCGCTTATCCCTTCCCGACGTAGCTACTCTGCAGTGCCCCTGGCGAGACAACAGATACACTAGAGGTCAGTCCAACTCGGTCCTCTCGTACTAAAGTCAGATCCACTCAAATTTCTAACGCCCACAGCAGATAGAGACCGAACTGTCTCACGACGTTCTGAACCCAGCTCGCGTGCCACTTTAATGGGCGAACAGCCCAACCCTTGGGACCTTCTCCAGCCCCAGGATGTGACGAGCCGACATCGAGGTGCCAAACCCCCCCGTCGATGTGAGCTCTTGGGGGAGATCAGCCTGTTATCCCCGGAGTACCTTTTATCCTTTGAGCGATGGCCCTTCCATGCGGAACCACCGGATCACTATGCTCTACTTTCGTACCTGATCGACCTGTATGTCTCTCAGTCAAGCTCCCTTATGCCATTGCACTCTACGCACGGTTACCAAGCGTGCTGAGGGAACCTTTAGAAGCCTCCGTTACTCTTTTGGAGGCGACCACCCCAGTCAAACTACCCACCACGCACTGTTCTCATTGCTGAGTTAGGCTCTAGATAAGCAAAGGGTGGTATTTCAAGGATGACTCCACAACGCCTAGCGACGCTGCTTCAAAGTCTCCCACCTATCCTACACATTACTTATCCAAAGTCAATACGAAGCTATAGTAAAGGTTCACGGGGTCTTTTCGTCCCGCTGCGGGTAATCGGCATCTTCACCGATACTACAATTTCACCGAGCTCATGGCTGAGACAGTATCCAGATCGTTGCACCATTCGTGCAGGTCGGAACTTACCCGACAAGGAATTTCGCTACCTTAGGACCGTTATAGTTACGGCCGCCGTTTACTGGGGCTTCATTTGATTGCTTCGCCGAAGCTAACAACTCCACTTAACCTTCCAGCACCGGGCAGGTGTCAGGCCTTATACATCATCTTTCAATTTAGCAAAGCCCTGTGTTTTTGATAAACAGTCGCCTGGATCTTTTCACTGCGGCCCTACCGGAGTAGGGCGACTCTTCTCCCGAAGTTACGAGTCTATTTTGCCTAGTTCCTTAGCCATGAATCTCTCGAGCACCTTAGAATTCTCATCCCAACTACCTGTGTCGGTTTACGGTACGGGTTCTTATAATCTGAAGCTTAGAGGTTTTTCTTGGAAGTTTTTAGGCACACTATCCACGCATCCGAAGACTTGTGGTACTATCACACTTCAGCTAAACCGGCGGATTTGCCTACCAGTCTAATACCTAAATGTTTCAACGAACTATTCCGTCAGTTCGCGGTGCTTTCACTACTCCGTCACCCCATCGCAATTATAAGAAGTACAGGAATATTAACCTGTTGTCCATCGACTACTCCCTTCGGATTCGCCTTAGGTCCCGACTAACCCTCAGCTGATTAGCATCGCTGAGGAAACCTTAGTCTTTCGGTGAGGGGGTTTCTCGCCCCCTTTATCGTTACTTATGCCTACATTTTCTTTTCTATACGTTCCAGCATGCCTCACAGCACACCTTCAGCACATATAGAATGCTCCCCTACCACTTTAATAAGTCCATAGCTTCGGTAATATGTTTATGCCCGATTATTATCCATGCTCGACCGCTCGACTAGTGAGCTGTTACGCACTCTTTAAATGAATGGCTGCTTCCAAGCCAACATCCTAGCTGTCTGGGCAGTCAAACCTCGTTTTTTCAACTTAACATATATTTGGGGACCTTAGCTGATGGTCTGGGTTCTTTCCCTCTCGGACATGGACCTTAGCACCCATGCCCTCACTGCTGAGAAACATT
>NZ_CAZEQS010000003.1:690000-1243151 GCF_964513915.1 Tenacibaculum litoreum
AACGCTTGCACCCTCCGTATTACCGCGGCTGCTGGCACGGAGTTAGCCGGTGCTTATTCTTACAGTACCGTCAGTTAGTTACACGTAACTAAGTTTCTTCCTGTATAAAAGCAGTTTACAACCCATAGGGCAGTCTTCCTGCACGCGGCATGGCTGGTTCAGAGTTGCCTCCATTGACCAATATTCCTCACTGCTGCCTCCCGTAGGAGTCTGGTCCGTGTCTCAGTACCAGTGTGGGGGATAATCCTCTCAGACCCCCTACCTATCGTTGCCATGGTAAGCCGTTACCTTACCATCTAGCTAATAGGACGCATAGTCATCTTGTACCGATAAATCTTTAATTAAAAAATGATGCCATTTCTCAACATTATGGAGTATTAATCTTCATTTCTAAAGGCTATCCTCCTGTACAAGGCAGATTCTATACGCGTTACGCACCCGTTCGCCGGTCGTCAGCAAAAAAGCAAGCTTTTCCCTGTTACCCCTCGACTTGCATGTGTTAAGCCTGCCGCTAGCGTTCATCCTGAGCCAGGATCAAACTCTTCATTGTATAATCTTTAATATTATAAATGTTAAGTTCCAAAAGAATTTTTAACTTCGTAGAAGTTATGGTTATTCTACTCTTTGTTTTACGCTGTCAATTTCAATATTTTCAATGAACTTGGTGAATCTCTAACAATAAGCGTTAACTCATCTTTTCAATCCAACCTTTTGTAGAAATACTAGACTCGAACTAGTGACCTTACCGTCTTCCAAAATTTCTGTGATCGTGTCGCTTTCTCAAAGCGGATGCAAAACTACAAACTCTTTTTAATCTGACAAAACTTTTTTTAAAGTTTTTTTTCGTTTGTTTCGCTACACTATTTTAATGAACTGTTTCCCTAAAAATCGGACTGCAAAGATACTCACTTTATTTCTTATTAAACAAGAAAAATTTAAACTATTTTTTAACCTTTTCTTTAAATATCTTAAACCCTATTTTAATGAACTCTTACTAACTTCTTAGCTTACCGCTTCTCCGTTTGCGGGTGCAAATATAGATACCTTTTTCTTTACAACAATGACTTTTTTTACCTTTTTTCCAAACCTTTTTTTAACTCTTTGTCTTATACCTCTTTATACCTGAAAGTTTTTTCTAACCAATCAAAACAATACCTACTCTTGTACTCTAAATACATCTTTTAACTACTTCCCTTAACACTGAAATGACTTATATATACTGTAAAAATAGACTAAAGTATGCTGGTCTGAAACATGATTTGGTTACTTATTCTTGCGTTTTCGCTTCTTACGCATCTTCGCAAACATCTCTTTATACTCTGAAACATCAACATAACCCCTACTTTTTGATACAATTATTAAATAGTCTTTACGTAATTTAGGCTCTTGATATTCTAACTTCTCCTCTATATATGCTCGCTGTAAGATATCTTCTACTAAATAATCTTCGTTTTCTGTCTCTGGTTTGTACTCTGACTTCAACGATAACTTAAATAAATTTGCTGTTGTATTGTACCAAAAGGCTTTCCAACCGCTTCTTAATTCTTTTACATTATCAAAGGCTGTTTTACCTGTTTGACGATGAATTAACTTTAAAAGAATCCTTCCTTCTGTTCTTGTTAACTTCTTTAAGGGTGCTGTTAATTCTTCTTCTAGATATTTCTGAATTCTTTTTATGTATTTTCTTTTTTTACTTTTAGATTTCACTCTAGCTAAACGCGAGTTTACACTATCTACTCTTTTTGCTGCTAAAATTGCGTAAGGATATGCTTTGAATACTTTTTTACGAAGCCAATAATAATATAGGATATCTTTTTTTTCTTTAAACTTATGTTTTGGAAGTACCGTTACTTCATTTAACTTTATCATTAAACTATCTCCTTCTCTTATCAAAATATATTCATCATTAAAGTTTGGTAATGTATCTTTAATTTGTGCACTTAATGCTGCTACGAATAATAATAAGTATATGTATAGTATTTTTTTCATTTGATTTTTGATAAGCAAAAGGATTCCAAATGTATCATTTCTCTTTTAAAACAAAAAAACTCATGAAGTATTTCATGAGTTTTTATTTATTTTTTTACAATTTCTTTTTATTCTGCCATTATTGTAGCTGCTACTTGTTTATAAGTTCCGTTCTCTAATTTTTCACGGATTGCAGAAAATGCTTCAATTGTTTCATTTACATCTTCAATTGTATGACGTGCTGTTGGAATTAATCTTAATATTATTAATCCTTTTGGTATTACTGGGTATACTACGATTGAACAGAATACTCCATGATTTTCTCGTAAATCATTTACCATTGCCATGGCTTCTGGAATTTCTCCTTTTAAGTATACTGGTGTAATACATGTTTGCGTTGTTCCTAAATCAAAACCTGCTTCACGTAAACCTGATTGTAATGCATTAGTTATTTTCCAAAGGTTTTCTTTTAACTCAGGCATAGTACGAATCATGTCCAAACGTTTTAATGCTCCTTTTACCATTGGCATTGGTAATGATTTAGCAAACATTTGTGACCTCATGTTATATTGTAAGTATTGAACTACATCTTTGTCTCCTGCAAAGAATGCTCCAATTCCTGCCATAGATTTTGCAAATGTTGCAAAATACACATCAATTCCGTCTTGTACTCCTTGTTCAAATCCTGTTCCTCTTCCTCCTTCTCCTAATGTTCCGAATCCGTGAGCATCATCTACTAATAAACGAAAGTTATATTTTTCTTTTAAGGCTACTATTTCTGCTAAACGTCCTTGCTCTCCCCTCATACCGAAAACACCTTCCGAAACTAATAAAATTCCTCCTCCAGTTTTTTCTGCCATTTTGGTAGCACGTTTCAAGTTTTTCTCACAACTCTCAATATCGTTATGACGATACACAAAACGTTTTCCTGCATGTAAGCGAACTCCATCAATAATACATGCATGTGTATCCATGTCATATACTATGATATCGTCTTTTCCTACTAAAGCATCAATTGCCGATACCATTCCTTGGTATCCAAAGTTTACTAAATAAGCTGCTTCTTTTCCTACAAACTCAGCACATTCTTGCTCTAATTGTTCATGGTATTTTGTGTGACCTGACATCATACGAGCTCCCATAGGGTATGCCATTCCATCTGTGGCAGCTGATTCTCCATCTACCTTTAATACTTCTGGGTGATTAGCTAATCCTAAGTAGTCATTGATACTCCAAGTTATTACTTTTTTTCCATTGAAAGACATACGGTTAGAAATTGGTCCTTCTAATTTAGGAAACACATAATACCCTTCTGCTTTATCTGCCCATTTTCCTAAAGGTCCCTTATCTCCTTTAATTCTTTCAAATAAATCTTTAACCATTGTTATTTTTGATTTTTATAGGTTGCGAAAGTAGTGCTTTTTGACAGATTTTCAAAAATTACAGAGTGTTTCATTTTCAATAAATAGCAAAAACACTACTTTATTAAACCTACAAAGTTCTTTAGTTTTTAAGATAAAATGTTTGATTTTAGTTCTTCTATAAATGGCTGTTTATATAGTCTTTTCCCTAGAGCTTTATGAATTGCATTTGCTACTGCTCCTCCTGCTGGTGGTAAGCCTGGTTCACCTAAACCAGTTGGTGCTATCTCGTTTTCAACAAAGTGCACTTCAACTTTTGGGGTTTCATTTATTCTTATTAATCGATAGTTATCAAAATTTCTGCTCGATGGATTTCCTTCGCTAAAGGTTAAATTACCATACATAGCATGTCCAATACCATCAATTACTCCTCCTACTACTTGGTTTTTAGCTCCTGTTGGATTTACTACAATACCACAATCGACTGCTGCTACTACTTTTGTTACCACAGGCACTCCATCTTTTAGCTCTACTTCTGCTACTTCAGCTACATGAGTATTGTGACTGTAATAAGCTGAAAATCCTTGATAAACTCCTTCTTTTGATTTACCCCAGTTTCCTTCTTTTGCGGCTAATCGAATTGCATCTTGCATTCTTTTTCCTGAATACTGGATTTTTTCGTCTTTTGTTTCTTTTACATTTTCTAGTAAATCTAAACGTAATTGTACTGGATCAATTTCTAGTTCTTGTGCTAATTCATCAAAGAAACATTGTTCTGCATAGCCTAAAAAGTTAGTGTAGGGTGCTCTCCAAGCTCCTGTACTAATATTACTCTTGTAATTTCCTGTGGATACTTTATAATTTGGAATACATCCTGCTGGAAAGAAATGTGGAACCAATCCATACATATTATCATTAATCGCTGCTTCTTTTAAATGGTATCCTGTTACTTTTCCATCTTTAATTGAAGCTGCTATTCTATATTTGATTGCTGGTCTGAATGTTCCACTTGTTACATCTTCTTCTCTTGTTGAAACCATTTTCACTGGTTTTTTAGCTTTATCAGATATTTCTAGTGCTTCATATACAAAATCACCATATAGCCTTCTTCCAAATCCTCCTCCCATTCTTGTCATTTCTACATGAACTTGTTCTAAATCGCGTCCTATCATTTCGGCAGCAACCCTTGCTACAAACTCTGGCGTTTGCGTTGGTCCTACTAGATGTACTTTTTCTGGAGTTACATTAGCAAAAAAGTTCATCGGCTCCATACAATTATGAGGTAAAAAAGGTGAGTGATAAGTACGTTCAATTACTTTATCTGCTTCTGTAAAAGCTTTTTTCACATCTCCATCTTCTCTTCGTACATCTAAATCATTAGATTCTAACAAGTTTATCAGCTTTTCATCATGAAGTTTTGTATCTTCTAACTTAGAGCTATCTTTCCATACAGCTTTAATTGCTTTTGCTCCTTTAATTGCTGCCCATGTATTTTCAGCTAACACAACTACTTTATCTGTTTTTGTTAACTTAAATGTCCAATTAGTTTTTCCTGACTCTATAAAATTTCTTGCTTTTTCTCCTATTGTTATAACATCTACTACTCCAGGTATTTTTTTTGCTTCTGTATCGTCATACGATTCAAGTTCTTGTCCGAAAGCCGGAGGTCTTACTACTGAAGCATATAACATTCCTTCTTCCTTATAATCTAAACCAAATAAAGGTTCTCCAGTCACAATTTTTTCTAAATCGACATTCTTAGCGCTTTTACCAATAATAGAGAACTCTGAAGGCTTTTTTAAAATTACATTTTCAGGAACCTCAAGCAAAGCAGCCTCTTTAACTACTTCACCATAACCTAAAGTTTCTCCTTTTTCATTTGTAATAATTCCTTTTGAAGCTGAACAAGTGGTCGCATCTACACCCCATTTTACTGCCGCTGCATTAATTAACATTTGCTTAGCTGTAGCTCCTGTTTGTCTTAAAACAGGCCAACTTACTCGAATAGATCCACTCCCTCCTGCTAATTGACGTGTATAATTTTTCGTGTCTAGTGGAGCTTGTACTACGTGCACTTTATCCCACTCAACATCTAATTCTTCAGCAATAATCATCGGCATTGAGGTTTTTACTCCTTGACCTATTTCGGGATTGGGGGAGTAAATAGTTACATACCCTTCATTAGATATTTTTATAAACGCATTAAAATCGTTGAAATTTAGGTTTTCAACATCTACAGATGGTTTTACATTAGGTTTACAAGCAGTAAATAAATTGAATCCAATCATAATACCACCACTAGCTAATGCAGAGGTTCTTAAAAAGTTTCTTCTACTAAACGTAAAGTTTTTTTCTTGTGTACTCATGATTGAAATTTTTTAAGACATTTTATCTGCTGCTAAAGCAACCGCTTTCTCTATTCTATTATATGCTGCACAACGACATATATTCCCTTGCATTGCTTCTCTTATATCTTCTTTTGAAGGATTTGGATTTTCTTTTAGAAAAGATGCAGCTGTCATAATTTGACCTGCTTGACAGTAACCACATTGTGGAACGTCTACTTCTTTCCAAGCTTCTTGAAGCGGGTGATCTCCTTCCGCCGATAATCCTTCTATCGTGGTAATTTCTTCATTTTCTAGCATAGAAACTTGTAATTGACAACTTCTCATTGCTGTTCCGTCTATATGAACAGTACAGGCTCCACATTGTGCTATTCCACAACCGAATTTAGTTCCTACCATATTGAGCTCATCTCGTAGAACCCACAACAATGGCGTATCAGCATCTGCCTTAAAGGACACCGACTTTCCGTTAATTTTTAATGTATAATTTGGCATTTTGGCTAATTTTTGTTTGTCTCGTGTAAGTTACAAAAAATATAAATGCCTGTTTATTAATGAAGTTCTTTTAAGATAATTTTAAATAAAAAGAGAGGCTTAAGCCTCTCTTTTTTATCTATTTTGTAAAAATGTTTTTACATTTTTCTCTATTCTTTCGAGTACGTTTTCTGTATTCGCTTTCACAAAAGTTTCTCCTGTGATTTGTTCGTATAGTTCAATGTATCTATTTGAAATTTCAATAACTTTTTCATCAGACATTTCAGGAATTTCTTGTCCTTCTTTTCCTTGAAATCCGTTCTCAATTAACCACTGACGCACAAACTCTTTTGATAGTTGTTTTTGCTTCTCTCCTTTTTCTTGACGTTCTGCATATCCTTCAGCATAAAAATAACGAGAAGAGTCTGGTGTATGAATTTCATCAATCAATACAATTTTACCATCTTTAGTTTTTCCAAACTCATATTTGGTATCTACTAAAATCAATCCTCTTTTAGCAGCTAATTCAGTTCCTCTTTGAAATAACTTTCTTGTATAATCTTCTAATACTAAATAGTCTTCTTCAGAAACAATTCCTTTTGCTAAAATATCTTCACGAGAAATATCTTCATCATGTTCTCCATTATCTGCCTTTGTTGATGGTGTAATAATTGGCTCTGGGAATTTATCATTTTCTTTCATTCCTTCAGGCATTGCTACTCCACAAAGCATTCTCTTTCCTACTGCATATTCACGGGCTGCATGACCAGATAAATACCCACGGATTACCATTTCTACTTTAAAAGGTTCACACAAATGCCCCACAGCTACATTTTCATCTGGATTTGCCAATAACCAGTTTGGAACAATATCAGCTGTATCGTTCATCATTTTTGTAGCAATTTGATTTAGAATTTGTCCTTTAAAAGGAATTTGACGTGGTAAAATTACATCGAAAGCAGAAAGTCTATCTGAAGCAATCATTACCAATAAATCATCATTGATATTGTATACTTCTCTTACTTTTCCTTTATAAACTTCTTTTTGTCCTTGAAACTGGAAGTTTGTTTCGTTAATTGTATTCATTAGTATGTTGTTGTGTTGTTGCCCGCAAATGTAATCTTTTAGACAGATTATTCATCAATCTTTTTAAAACGTTTTATCTGTTTTAAATTATCAGCTATTGGAGTTGCACTAATTGTTTTTTCTCCAGGAACGAAATAGAAAAAATAAGCAGAGTTCTGCCCTACTTTTTTAACATTTAACTTTGAATTATCCTTAAAAACTAATGTATAATTTGGTATTATTTCTTTTTCTGAAACTTTACTCCTAATTCCTAAAGCCATTCCTAATCGCATAGAAACGAATAGCATAAAAAACATAAACATTAATCCAAGTACCGGGTTTTTCTTACTTCTTAACCTTTCATATTTTTTGTCCCCTTTTTCAATGTCATATATTTTTTGATACCATTTTTTTTCTCTTAAGTATGCATAAACTTTAAACATCCAATTAGAAAAATACATATACATTAATGCAAATAACACAGCTAAAATTAATGCCATTAACCAGTTATTAGCCAATAAACTTACTGGAGAAATTAGAGCATCTAATATAGTCGTATAGTTTAAATAGGTTACTCCAAAAACCCCATAAAAAATAGCATCACTTACTAATCCTAAAATAATTAAATATAAATAACCGATATAAAAATAATCTTGAAGGCCTAGTTTATCTTTATCAATTTTTATCATTCCGTTTCTATACTTTTATAGGCTGAGATAATTTTCTTTACCAATCGATGACGAATTACATCTTTATCATCTAAATACACCTGTGCAATTCCGTCAATATCTTTTAACGCTAATAACGATTCTTTTAATCCAGAAACTTGCCTACGTGGTAAATCTATTTGACCTGGGTCTCCTGTTATGATGAACTTTGCATGCATTCCCATACGTGTTAAAAACATCTTCATTTGTGCATGAGTGGTATTTTGAGCTTCATCTAGAATTACAAAAGCATTATCTAAGGTACGCCCACGCATAAAAGCTAGAGGCGCTATTTGTATGACTCCTTTTTCTAGGTGTGATTCAAGTTTTTCATGCGGAATCATGTCTCGTAAGGCATCATATAAAGGTTGCATGTATGGATCTAACTTCTCTTTTAAATCTCCAGGAAGAAATCCTAAGTTTTCACCTGACTCCACCGCAGGTCTTGTTAATATAATTCGTCTTACTTCTTTTTCTTTTAATGCTTTTACAGCCAAAGCAACCGCTGTGTATGTTTTACCAGTACCCGCAGGTCCTACAGCAAATAACATATCATTTTTTTGCATTAACTCAACCATTTTACGCTGATTTGCTGTTTGCGCTTTTATTAACTTTCCACTAACACCGTGTACTAAAACGTCTTTTGCATTTCCAGATTTTCGTATTTCTTCTTCCTTACCTGTTGACGTTAAAATTCGCTCAATACTATTTTCATCTAGCTTGTTGTATCTATTAAAGTATTTGATAAGCATCTCTAGCCTCTTTTCAAATTCATTTAATAATTCAGGTTCTCCAAAAATTTTAAGTTTATTTCCTCTAGCAACTATTTTTATTTTAGGAAAGAAGCTTTTTAACTGAGTAATAGTGCTGTTTTGAGCTCCAAAAAAATCGTTTGGGTTGATTTCTGTTAATTCAATTACGCGTTCGTTCAAATGATAAAAGTTTTAATATTATTCACACTAAAAATAATGATTATTTTTCTTGAATTACGTAGTTTTGTTTAAAATTTCAGCATAATTTTTCACAAATTAATTAACAAACACCTAACGTAATGTCTCTGATTACATTAACTACTGATTTTGGAACGAAAGACCACTTTGTAGGGGCTGTAAAAGGGGCTATTTATTCTGAGTTACCTGATGCTAAGATTGTTGATATTACGCATGAAATTTCTCCTTTTAACATTACTGAAACTGCTTATATTTTAAAGAATGCTTATAAAAGCTTTCCTGATAAAACAATCCATGTAATTGGTGTAGATTCAGAATTAAGTGTGGATAATAAACATATTGCCTTAGAACTAGACAATCATTTTTTTATTTGTCCTGATAACGGGTTAATTTCAATGATTGCTTCTGAAATTAAACCTACTAAAATTGTTGAAATTAATATTCACGATCGTATTGAAAGTAGCTTCCCTGTGTTAGATGTTTTTGTACAAGTAGCTTCTCATATTGCTCGTGGTGGTAGTTTAAGTGTTATTGGAAGAGAAATTGAAACCTATAAAAAGATTGTTGAAATTAAGCCAAAAGTAAACGAGCAGCAAACTATTATTGCAGGTGGTGTTATTTACATTGATAATTATGGAAATGTAATTACTAACATCAGTAAAAAACAATTTAATACCATTGGAAAAGGTCGTGATTATAAAGTTACGGCTAGACGCTATACTTTTTCTAAAATTTACAACCGATATAACGAGATTGTTGATTTTTCGGTAACTGATAAGCGACAGTATGATGGTGAAAAGTTAGCTATTTTTAACTCTGCTGGCTTTTTAGAAATTGCTATTTACCGAAGTAATTTAGAAACAGTTGGTGGAGCCTCTACCCTACTTGGTTTAGAATATCGTGACACTATTACTGTTGAATTTGAAAACCCTATTAAACCAGAGTTTACACCTATAAGTTAAATTTATGTTTGTACGAATTGTAAAAATGAGCTTTCAGCCAGAAAAAATTGAAGAATTTTTAAACAACTTTAATTCTAAAAAAGAATTTATACGAAATTCACCTGGTTGCCGTTTATTAGAATTATACAGAGACAAAACAAATCCGAATATATTTTTTACTTATAGTTATTGGAGTACTGAGCAAGATTTAGAAAATTACAGGAATTCTGAATTATTTAAAGGAGTTTGGGCACAAACCAAAGTTTTATTTAATGACAAGCCTTTTGCTTGGAGTGTTGATAAAGTTGAATCGTTACCTTAGTCCATAGGCGTTAGACAATAGTCTTATAAAAATAATTAAACATTATAAACAACTAAACAGTTATACATTGTTACCACTACTAAAAAAAGAATTTAACTCATTTTTTGCCTCTCCCACTGCATATTTGGTGATTGGGGTATTTTTACTTGTAAATGGCTTATTTTTATGGGTATTTAAAGATAATTTCAATATTTTAAATGCGGGCTTTGCCGATTTAAATAGCTTCTTTTATTTAGCTCCATGGTTGTTCTTATTTCTAATTCCTGCCATAACAATGAAAAGTTTTGCTGATGAATTTAATAGTGGAACTATTGAAATTTTAAAAACCAAACCACTTACCGATTGGCAAATTGTATTAGGCAAGTTTTTCGCTTCTCTTTTGTTAGTTGTCATTGCATTATTACCTACATTAACCTATGCATATACTGTGTATCAATTAGGAAGTCCTATTGGAAATTTAGATGTAGGTAGTACAATTGGTTCATATTTAGGTTTGTTATTTTTAGCAGCAACCTATACAGCTGTTGGATTGTTTACTTCTACCCTATCAAAAAATCAGATTGTAGCATTTATTGTAAGTGTATTTATCACTTTTGCTTTATTCTACGGTTTTGATGCTGTAGGTTCTTCTTTAGGAAACTCAGGATACCCCTTACAACAATTTGGTATTAACGAACACTTTAAAAGTATTAGTCGTGGTGTAGTAGATACTCGTGATTTAATCTATTTTATCAGTGTTACCTTCTTCTTTTTATTCATCACTAAACAACAGTTAAAAAATGAATAAGAAATTACAACATATTGCATTAGCACTTATCGGACTGTTAATTGTTAATTACATCGCTAATTCAGTTTACAAACGTTTCGATTTAACACAAGACAAACGTTATACCTTATCTGAAGTAAGCGAACGTCTTATTGATAAAGTTGATACCCCACTAACGATTCATGTATTCTTAGAAGGTGATTTTCCTGCGGAATTTAAGCGTTTGCAAATAGAAACACGTCAGTTTTTAGAAGAATTACAAGCTAAAAACTCTAATATTCGTTTCCGTTTTATCAACCCTGATAATATTCGTGAACGTTTGGTAAAAAGAGGAATGATGCCTAGCCAGTTAACTGTAGAGGAAGATGGAAAGCTATCTGAAGCTATTATTTTTCCTTGGGCAGAAATTACTTATGGTAAAAAAGTAGAGTTAATTTCTTTACTTCCTAACTCTATTGCTAAGACGCAAGAGGCACAGCTACAAAATGCTGTTGAAAAACTAGAGTATTCTTTTGCTAATGCGCTACATAATGTTACCTTAAAAGAAAGACAGAAAATAGCTGTATTAGCTGGTAATGGTGAATTACAAGATATTTATCAATATAGTTTATTAAGTGAAATTGGCAAAAAATACCGTTTAGCAAAATTTACATTAGATAGTGTTGCTAACAATCCGCAAAAAACTTTAAAAGACTTAAGAGCATACGATTTAGCAATTATTGCTAAACCTACTGAGCGTTTTACAGAAGAGGAAAAGCTTACCGTTGATCAGTTTATAGCAAACGGTGGTAAAAGTTTATGGATGCTAGATAATAACTATGCGGATACTGATAGTTTGTATAATGAAGGAAAAATGTTAGCATTTCCTCGTGATTTGAATTTAACGGACTTATTATTTGGATATCAAGTTCGTGTAAACAATAAACTCATTCAAGATTTATATTCAGCTAAAATTCCGTTAGCTACAGGAAATGTAGGGAATCAAACACAGTTTCAACACTTAAATTGGTTTTATCATCCACTAGTTAATGGTAATCCGAACCACCCAATTACTAAAAATGTTGCGCCTGTTCGTTTTCGTTTTACCACTCAAATAGATACGTTAAAAGGTAGCTTGAAAAAAACTCCTTTATTAGTAACTTCTGTACTTACTAAAAAAACAGGAACTCCCAACTTTATTGAATTACAAAGTATTGCCAAAGAACCTAAAGAGAATGAATTTGCATCAGGTCCGCAATTATTAGCTGTTCTTGTAGAGGGTAATATTCCTTCTGCTTATAAAAACAGAATAAAGCCTTTTGACACTCCTGATTTTAAAGCTGAGAGTACAAACAATAAAATGATTGTAATTGCTGATGGTGATGTAGGTAGAAATCAGGTTTTAAAAGGAAAACCTCACGATTTATCACTGGATAAATGGACAGGAGAACAGTTTGGTAATAAAGAGTTTTTAATCAATGCTATTGATTATTTATTAGACGATTCTGGGTTGATTCAACTACGTAATAAAACCATTCAAATTAACTTATTGGATAAGCAACGTGCTTTTGCTGAAAAACGTTTTTGGCAATTTATCAATATTGGTATTCCATTAGTGCTATTAGCACTGTTTGGTCTTGGTTTTAATTACTGGAGGAAGAAGAAATATCAGTAGAATTACTGATGCTTTTAAATACTTAATAAATCGTTATGTATAAACTGATAGCTTAATCTTTTTTGAAGTTTTTCGCTATTAATTATTTTATATTCCAATGGTTTTGAATCATCAAATTCAGGGATTGGTTTTCCTAGAGTTTTTCTAGCATTTATATAAAAATCTTCTCTGGTTGGATGGTGATTTACACAAGCATTAAATACTTCTCCAAAAGCATTTTGTTCTATAATTTCTTGTATAATAGCTATACAGTCCTCACGGTGAATCATGTTTACATAGCCTTTTCGATGTGGTATTTTTCTATTAGCAAACCAATTTCCCGGTTGCCTTTCCCCTCCAAATAATCCAGCAAAACGAATGATCGTTGTTTGAAACTTATTATTATTTCTAAATAGGTTTTCTATTTCTACTAGCGGAGAATCTACAGTTTCATCTTCTTCTGTCATTTCCTTATTTAAACTAGGATACACCGAGGTAGAACTAATAAAGATAATTTTAGTTATGTTTGACTTTTCTATTGAAGCTATCAACCATTTAAAATTTTCTACTTCTTTAGAAGTTATCGCAATTATCAATACATCAGCGTCTAAAAATTCTAATTGAATCTTTCTTGCTGATATATCAACTAAAAAAGGACTAATATGAGCTAATTGCAGTTCTTGAAGTTTCTTTTCTGAGGTTGTAGATCCTTTTACTTCATATCCTTTTTCAATAAAGTTTACTGCTAATTCTTTTCCTAACCAACCACAGCCTAAAATGCTAACATTTTTCATCACAACAATTATCGTCTTTTACAAGTTTACATGAAACCACCGCCAATAAAGCTCCAATAATTGGTGCTAGTATATACAGCCATAAATGCTCTAAGTGACCAGAAATTAATGCTGGTGCTATAGAGCGAGCGGGGTTCATAGAAGCTTTTGTTATAGGGCCTGCAAACATAGCTTCCAATAAAACTACTCCACCAATGGCAATACCTGCCATTACTCCTACTTCTTTACTTCCTGTAGATACATTTATTATCGTTAGCATTAAAAAGAAAGTTAATAACAGCTCTAAAATAAAGGCTCGCCAAGGCACTACTGATGGTAGTGTTGCTCCATAGAACTCACTCGTTGGAAATAAAATCCAGAGCATTACACTTGCTAATAAAGCACCTAATAATTGAGCTATTATATATTTAGGTACCTCTTTCCATGAAAACTTTTTAGCATAGGCAAAAGCAATGGTTACTGCTGGATTAAAATGTGCTCCAGAAATTTCCCCAAAAGCATAAATCATTGCCATTACTATCAATCCCCAAGTAATTGCCACTCCAATATGTGTTAGATCTGCACCGTTGGTTACTTCATTTACTGTCATTGCTCCTGTTCCGCAGAAAATTAAAGCAAAGGTTCCTATACTTTCAGAAATATATCTTTTCATTTTATAAATTTCTATCTACTAATTTTGTTTTTAAATAGTTCTATTTGTCTTCTATGTCTTAGTATATGTACAATAGCATGTTCAAATAATTGTTCTACATCATATTTCTGTCCCCATCTAACGTGTACTTTCTTATGTGGTTCCAATTCTTCTAATTTTATATTTGGATAATCATCAAAAAGTTGCTCATTATAAGCAAACATTTTATCCAATGCTTCATTATACTCTAAAATAGAATTTAACGTCTCTTTCTCTTTATACTTTATATCTTCTCCTAACCATCTTCTTATCTCAATAACATACGTATATCCCGCTCTAACTACATGTGTTATTATTGTTTGAATTGATTTACAATCTTCATCTTCCGTTTTACTATCAACTATTTGAATTAGTTCTTTTGAATTTACATCCTTAATAACTTCTTTAAACTCGGTTATTGATTTTTCATATTCATCTAACAAAGCACCAATTGCTCCATTATTTCTGTATACTCTATTTTTTGTCATTCTTAACTTTGGTTGCAAATATCTATTAAAACAACTCTTAGGTATTTTAAGTTTTTGTTAACATTAATCCAAGGAATTCCTCGTAATTTTAACAAAACTAATTAAAAAACAAATCTATCAACATGAAAAAAATACTTTTAAGTTTGTTTGTTGTTGCTTTATCAACAAATATCAGTGCACAATTAAAGACCCCAGCCCCTAGTCCTGCAGCTAAGTTAGAGCAAACTGTAGGTTTAACAGATGTATCAGTTGAATATTCTCGTCCGAGTATGAAAGGAAGAACTATTTTTGGTAATTTAGTTCCTTACGGTAAAGTATGGAGAACTGGAGCCAATAAAAATACTACTGTTACTTTTAGTGACGATGTAACTATTGATGGAAAAACCTTAAAAAAAGGTACCTACGCATTATACACTAAACCAGGAAAAGATTCTTGGGAAGTAATTTTTTACTCTGACGCTAATAACTGGGGAACTCCTCAAAAATGGGATGACTCTAAAGTAGCTGTATCAACTACTGCTAAAGTTGAAGCTATGCCTGTGAAAATTGAAACGTTTACAATGTCTATTGACGATTTAACAAACGATTCTGCTGTGTTAGGAATTTTATGGGAAAATGCTTACGTAGGTGTAAAGTTTAATACTCCTACTGATAAAGCGGTAGAAAAAAGCATTGCGCAAGTAATGGGCGGACCTTCTGCTAATGATTATTTTTCTTCTGCTGTGTATTATTTACAAGAAGGGAAAGACATTAACAAAGCTAAAAATTGGATTAACAAAGCTGTTGACATGACTAAAGACCAACCTCGTTTTTGGTACTTACGTCAACAATCTTTAATCTTAGCTAAAGCTGGTGATAAAAAAGGTGCTGTTAAAGCAGCTAAAGCTTCATTAGCTGGTGCTGAAAAAGCTGGAAATGCTGACTATGTAAAAATGAACAAAGAGTTTATTGCTGAAATGAAGTAATTTTTTCTGCTAAACTTTTTATAGATATAAAAACTCGCTATTTGGCGAGTTTTTTGTTTTTATAATTGTTCTAGCTTCTGTTAGTGTGTAACAAATTACAATATCTCTTAAATTTATATAAATTATTATTTTTTAAACTACCATGCTTTTCACTAAATTGTCCGTAGTTATCCGAAACACAATATTTAATTTTTTTCTAGAGTCTAACCGAAGATATCTTAGAATATTTATTGTTTTCACAACTTGTTGAATTGTTATGTTATAAAACTCTTTATCATTATTAGTTATGGTAAAATACTTATCTAAAATATTAAGTTTAACTTTTCTTTTTAGTTGTATTACAACAACTTTTTTACTTTTTATCTTTCAATCAATGAGATCCTTAACCCATAATAGGATGCGTTGTGATATGTCTGGGATAATTTACGGAATAGGCATTGGGCTTATTATTTTTTTAACAATAGGATGTTTGCCCATTTTTTTTAATTTAAAAAAGAAAATAAGGAAAAATATTTTTTATTCACTTACTTCTTTTTTCTTAGTTCCTTCCATAATAACTATACTTTCAATAATATATATGGGCGATTTTTCAGAAAGTATAAAAGAATATAGTGCTATGTTTATTCCTTTTTTTAGTATTCTTACATACTTCTTCCTTAGATTTAGAAAGTCAAAATTTATAAGCTCAAAAAGATAATAGTATAGACAATATTATAAAAGCAAGCTAATAGTTTACTGAATAAAAAAAGACTGTTTTTTATTCTTTAAAACAGTCTTTTTGATAGTTATTTTATAATCCCTAAATGAATAATACGTCCACCTGATTGATTTACGGGGTTTACACTCTTCCCTACTACAATACCTCTTTCTGGAGCATAATACTTCTTAATTCTATTACCAAACACATCTCGTAGTGTAGCAATATGATCACCCTCTTCCACTATATCTCTTAAATCTACATGTACTGTAAGTAACCCTCCTTCTTGTGTATACAACCAATAAGATTTTTCACAAACTACTGTATTTCTTTTAGAGGTTTCATATTCATCATCGGTAATTCCTAAATATGCCAATACATTGTGCACTCCTGCTACTCCACTTTTAATAATTTTCTTTTGAAAACTATGCGGATTACCCACTTCGATGGTAATAGATGGAATTCCTAACTCTTCTGCAGCTCCTCGTAAAGTACCGTCTGATGGTGGTGTATGTACTATAATTTCAGCATCTTGTAATAAGGCTAATTTTTTGGTGACTTTATTGTTCATATCACTTCTAATATAAAATGAATTCACTCTACCAAAACTAGCCGTATGTAGGTCCAGTAAATAATCAAATTTCTTTACTACTAAATTCAAAAAACGATTGGCATATACTTCACTTGTATTTCCATTATCTTTTCCTGGCATTATTCTGTTAATATCAACTCCATCACTAAAAACCCTTGTTCCCCTAACAAATGAAGGTACATTCACTACAGGAATTCCTACAATTGTTCCTTTTAAATTGTCTGTATCTAAATCTTTAAACAATCGCTGGATAACTGATATTCCGTTTAATTCATTTCCATGAACTGCTGCTGTAAGCCCTAATACAATACCATCTTCTTTTCCTCTAGCAACCATAATAGGAATACACGTGGGAATTCCCATTGCGTTAGAAGTTACTTTTAACCAGTAATTTTTGATAGAATTTTTAGGTGTTTGATTCACATCAAACTCGGTAATATATTCAATTTGGTGTCCCATACTCATACATTTAATATAATTCATTTAACAACGTACTATCGTTATTTAATGAAGTAAATAGTTTCTTTTTAAACTTTTTATTAGAGTTTATTAAACTAATACACATTTTGTCGATAGCAATGGTAGAAAGTACAGTTTGTATAAAAGTTTCTATTAAATCGTCTATACCTAAACCTAATTTGTTATAATCTCTTCTGTCCATAATTAACAAACGATTAGTGTCTGACGTCCATTCATTTTCTCCTAACTTAACCGATAAGTTTGTTCCTAACATTTGCCAAGAATCTTTACTACTTTCTAAGTCATTCACCAAAGGTAATAATGCTCTTCTCGAATACATACATAATGGTTTTATTCCATCTTTTGTACTACTAATCATCATACGTATATCAGATACAAATGTTTCTCCTTTAGCGTTTGGCATTGTACCAACATGGTAATATTTACCTTTTGTACTTACTGAGCTCCAATTATAATTACCTATTAAACTTTGTACAATAAAACGTTCATATTCGATTTCTAACTTCATGAATTCTTCTAGTTCTTGTTCATTAACAATCGTATAAACTCCTTGTCCGGCATTACTATATGGAATTTTTACTACTGCTTGTCCTCCCATTTTTTTTACCCATAACGGAATTTCATTTTTGCTTACATCCCAAATAGTGTCTGGAATGTTTATTTTCATTCCATATTCTTCTAATTCTGTATTGTAAATATCATATGCTTTGGCAGCAACCATTTTATTTCTTCCTCCAGCCAAACAAGTAATAATCGGATTTAAAATCTTTGTTTTACTATTAATAGGGAATCTATTCCATGGTTTTTGGGTTACATATCTAAAAATACCTCGTAACGGAATCCATTCGTCACCTTGTTTTAGATAAAAGATTTCATTTTCTATTTTTATATGTTCGTTTTCTTTGTTTGAATAATAAGGTACTAGAAAAACATCTTCTTTAAAAACATCTGCTATAACTGCTGCATAACCTGATGTTTCCATATAATTTTTATCATAAAGTACTGCTAACCTACCATCTTTAACAAGTTTTCGCTTTTTCTCTAAAATAGGTTTAAAAGTTCTTTCAATTAATAAGCGATATACTCCGTCTTCTTTATTATCATCTAATAAAGGCATTGATTTTTGACCTGATGGGCATGAATTATTCTCTATTATAACCATATTTTTATCTCCATCTGCTGAAGTTGAATTGATCAAATCTGCTCCTCCCCATAAAAAGTACTTACATTCATACGATAAAATTTCCCTAAGTTTATCAGCATTTACTTTTGGATGTAAGTGACAATACCTAGCAATAATTCGTTCCTTATCTAAATTTAAAAAAAAGTTCACCATTGGATGAATTGTGGCATTCAGCACCTTAGGATACCAATGGTTCTCGTTATTAAATGTATTAGGTTTTATAAGTTCTATTGTTTTCATTATTCTTTTAAAAATTTATTATCTATTGTAAATGGTTATTTCTACACAATTAAAAATAATAAAAAAACAAACTATCTTACTTTTACCCTCGTTAATTTATAAACATATTTTTGGTTTTATTTAAAAATAAAAAACGCTCACCATTGGTGAACGTTTTTCTTCATGTTGTATATAGTTTGATTTACTTTTTATGTAAGAAATATAATTTTGCTAGCTCTCCTGTTATTTCTCTCCCTTCAACATCTAGTTTCTGTATAGCTCCTTCAATAACTTTTAACTTATATAGCTCTTTTTCATTATTTAGCAGCGTGATAATAGTTCCTGCAACATCCCATTTAAAACTTCCTTCAACTATATCTTCTTCCTTTTTTCCTAAATATTTTGTAGTCATTATATAAGTCCCATTATCTTTTAACTGAATAGTGGTTTTAATTCCTTCACAATCTGCACATGGTAATACCCCTTCATATTTTCCATTCCAATCTAAAGAGTTTTTTGCATTATGCTCATCGAGCACTGTCTTTATTGGGTTTACATTTACATTACCTTCCGTTTTATTTGACACAATTATTATCAATACAGGTCGTGTAGTATAACTGTTTTCACCTCCTTCAATAACTGAAAAATTAAAATTAATTTCTTCTCCTATTTTAGTAAGAGATATTGGTTGAAGCTCTATTGATTTATTGCTAGCTTTAACAGTTACAGCAATTACGTATTCTTTTTCAAAATCAATTGGAGTTGGTTTTCCGTCTTCTCCCATAACTGTTGCCGCTCCAAAGTACTTTTCAAACTCCTCTCTACTATTTATTTTATTAGGTAGCTCATCTACATCATTTTTAATAAAATATCTTGACGCTACTTTATAAATCACTGTTATAGGCTCATTCATTTCATTAGTCTCTTCTTTAATCTCCTTCGTTTTCTTGTTATTAAAGTTACATCCTACTAATAAAGAAATAACTAATAATAACGTTCCTAAAAATTTTAATGCTCGCATTTTTTTTATCATAATTTAATTTAACAATTAAAACACTATATTCAGTGTTGTTTTTCAGTATAAATACTGGATTTATTCGCAAACAAACAAATATTGTACCAATAAAGTGGTCTTCATTTCTTTTTAAAACTCGCCTTGACTTATTTCTAAATCAATTCAATTTTACTAATTTCTTCTAGGCCTTCTTAAAAATCAAACCTATAGTTTGCTTTCAAAGCTATACCCCAATTTTTACGTGATATATCTTGATTATAATTATCCGAAACTACTATATATATATACGATAATGGTTTATACTCCCATTGTAAACGGCTATTAATATTAAAATTATCAAACTGAGTATTGTACTGTACATAGGTAGTCCAATTTAATCGGTTAGAAAAGAATATTTCTCCTGTAAAACGTGCTAAATAAAAGGTTTCTCTTCCTAATTCGTTTAAATTTATTCTATTTCTTTCATATCGAATCTGCAAACGTGCTAAGGGCATTAATCTATATTGAGCATTTATGCTAACACCTTTTTTATAACCGCTGTAATAACTTCCATAACTAATATCACCACTGTATTGAAACTTTTTATTATCGGCAGAAACATACCCAAAACCAGCATCAAAATACCTATACTTCCCTGTTGTAATAGCTTTTCCATTATTTAAAGGATCAAATGCGTATTTTAGGTTTACGTATTCATGACGAAATCCACCGTATAAAAATGATTGATCTTTAAACACTAAATCATTGTTTAATACTGTAGTAGATTGACTAACATCCCCCTGATCGTCCCAATAGGTATTATTAAACAAATTTAAATAACGATGATGATCGAGGACTTTAGATTTTTTATAAAATTTGGTCAAACTAATACGTCCACTGGTTTGCGTATATCCTTCACGTATAACTTCATCTAAAATGGCGTCATAGTTATACAAACGTGGTACAAAACCAACATCAGCTATGTAGTTTTTTTCGATTTTTTTAATTCCTGCGTATCCAGAAACGTTTATATTGTTATACCAAACCTCCGTATTGTAAAATTTATTTTTTCCAGAAACATTACTTGTTGAACTACTTGCAAAATTAGCAAGCCCTGTCCATCTATTGTTTTTTGATTGATAGTTTAAGTTAACTCCAGTGATTCTATTATAATCATCCATAAAAGAAAAGCCATCTGTTTCTTGTCTATTAATAAGGTACCCTGTTGCTGAGAAAAGCTTAGACAGTTGCTGTTGCACCACAAATGCTCCATAATTCTGAGCAGGATTATCATTTTTGGCTTTTGTTGCAACATTAAGTATTCCTAATCGTGTTTTTTTAGTAATATTTCCAGATAATTTTAAACCAAAAGATATTTCGCTATCTGCACCAATACGTCTTGAATAAAAGGGGTTTACTCCACTTACTCCTAAATTTGTGAATAAATCACTATTTTCTAAAAAGAAGTTACGTCGTTCAGGAAAAAATATAGAGAACCTACTTAAGTTTGTAACTTGTCTGTCTACATCTATTTGTGAAAAGTCAGGGTTTATAGTAGCGTCTAATTTTAAAGAAGAACTTACATTAAATTGTATATCTACACTTGGTTTTACCATAGTATCCTCTACATCATTTATTACATCTTCTGAATAATTCATGGTAACAGATGGTGTTACAACGAATCTGGATGGTTTATTTTCCGATAACTTCTCTACTTCGAATACTTTGGCGAATCGTAAATCAAATTGCTTATAATTACGATCTATTAATGTACTAGTTGTCCACTCATTTAATTTAATATTCCTTGTATGAAACATTACTCCCCATTCAGTAGAATCAACCTTATAACCTAGTGCCTTTAAAGGAATTTCTATTTCATATATTTTTAAATTTCCTTTTACAGAGGTTTTTGCATTCCAAACAGTATTCCAACTAGTGCTTACTTTAAAACCATCACCGTTTCTAGATACTAATGCATCTATTAAAGCACCTCCCATATTGACAATAAAAAAGTAACCTGATTGTTGTTGGTTGTAGGTATCAAGAATTATAGCAAAAGAATCACTATCTCCTCCAGAAGATCCTATATCATCCCTTTTTAAAGACCCTATTTGAACAATATCTGTTGTATCATAATACACAGCACTTATGTATAGTTTTTTACCATTATGAAACATTTTTACCTCAGTTTTGTTAGATGCCAAATCTCCATTATTAGGTATGTAATTAAGAAATTCTCCTTCGGGAATTAATTTGTTCCATATAGGTTCATTTAATTTTCCATCTAACTGAACACTACTATCACTGAAAATTATTTTACTTGTTTTTTCCTCAGACTGAGCCTGAACGTAAAACACTTCAAAAACTAACATTAAAAAAAATACAATTCTCTTCATTTGCATAAATTAAAAATTAATAAAGTGCTATAATTTTTAAGCACATTTGGCAAACAAAACTATCTTAGAGATGTACTTGTATTAGAAAAAGTAGACTAACAAGTTGCTTTTACTACCAGAAAGTTATCTTTAAAAGAAACTAAGTTTAGTCTATTGTTTTTTTATTTATAGCTACAAAAAATCAGCTTTGGGCTACTTTTAATTTGTCTCTCTTTTAAAATTGTATTTTAGCGCACCCATGCATATTCTAAAAAACATAGTAAGATTTTTTAAGGTTCCTCCGGTTAAACAAGCTTTGTTTTGGTTGGGAGTATACGTCTATTTTATTGGCACTGTAAACATGACTTACTACAGTGGTTATCCTGAAGTTTTAGAACATTATGCTATTTATGTTTTATGCCAATTTATTGTAGCTTACACTAGCCTTAACTTTTTAATTCCTAAATTTTTAATCCCCAAAAAAAACATTCAATTTACTATATACCTTTTGCTTTTATTAGTTGGTGTGTTTATCATTTTTGTTGGGTTTCATGAATATTATCACATTCCTAAATATTTTAAATCTAGTAATAACAACATATATGATTCTAGTAAAATGTTTTGGAAAAAGTTATTGGACCTTCGTATATTTTTAGGGAAGTCTACAATAATCTTAACCCCCACTATATTATTAGTTATAGCTAAATTTTACAAAGACCAACAAGCTTATTTACAACTTAATGAGCAAAAAATGTTTACAGAACTTTCTGTTTTAAAACATCAATTAAACCCACATTTTTTATTCAATACTTTAAATAATTTATACGCTTTATCTATAGAAAAATCTGATGAAGCTCCTGAAGTTATTGCTAAGCTTTCAGAAATGTTAGATTATATGTTGTATGGATGCAATGACAAATACGTTTCATTAAAAAAAGAAATTGAGCTGATAGAAAATTATCTCGCTTTGGAAAAAGTTAGATATGATGAACGCGTAGAAATTAGTTTTAATAAAGAAGTAAAATCCGATGTTAAAATTGCTCCTTTAATTCTTCTCACATTTATAGAAAATGCCTTTAAACACGGAGTTTCTCAAGAACTAAAAAAAGCTTTTATACACATAAATATATCTGTGGAAGAAGAGTTTATAAAGTTTAATATTATAAATTCTAAAGCAAAAAATAATATAACAGAAAATAAAAAAAGTATTGGACTAAACAACGTAAAAAAGCAATTAGAATTATTATATCTAACTAACTACTCTTTACATATCAATGAAGATTCTAGTAGCTTTAATTTATACTTAAAATTACCTATAAAATGACGTACAAATGTTTAATCGTTGATGATGAAAAGTTAGCGAGAGGCCTTATAAAAACACATTTATCTCAATTAGATGATTTTGAGTTAATCGCTTCTTGTAGTAGTGCTATTGAAGCCAGTAATATACTTCAAAAAGAAACTATTGATTTATTATTTTTAGATATTGAGATGCCTGTTTTAAAAGGTACTGACTTTTTTAAAAACCTAGTACACAAACCCAAAGTTATTTTTACCACAGCTTATAGAGATTATGCTGTTGAGGGGTTTGAATTAAACGCAATCGACTATATTTTAAAACCTATAACTTTTCAACGCTTCTTTAATGCTGTGCAAAAGTTTAAAGCTTCACAAAAAGAGAATATTGTTAGTCCTTCAACAGTTTCTATTCCGGAAAACAACAACTCTTTTATTTATATAAGAAAAGACAGAAAGCAAGTAAAAGTTCATTTAGACTCTATTTTGTATATAGAAAGTTTAAAAGATTACATTAAAATACATTTAGAAAAAGAAAAACATGTTACTAAATCTAGTATATCTGCTTTTGAAGAAAAATTAGATCAACGATTTATAAGAATACATCGCTCATATATTGTTAATATTGATAAAATTACTGCATATACTAAAAATGATATTGAAATTGGAAAAATTGAAATCCCCATTGGTGAAAACTTTCGAAGTAACTTAACTTTTATTAGTTAATAATTAATTACAATTATTAAAACTTCTTCAAAAAACAACCTATAACATTCACAAATAATTTAGTAATTTCGACCTTCTAAATTACTTACATGAAAGTTTGTATTGCCGAAAAACCAAGCGTAGCTCGTGAAATTGCTAATATACTAGGAGCCAACACCAAACGAGATGGATATTTCGAAGGTAATGGTTATGCAGTTACCTACACTTTCGGTCATTTATGTACACTTTTAGAGCCTAAAGACTACAAACCACACTGGAAAAGTTGGGATTTGAACAACTTACCTATGCTTCCTGAACGTTTCGATACCAAAGTTACTAATGATAGTGGTATTCAGAAACAGTTCAAAATTGTTAAGTCTTTATTTGAAAAAGCCGATGTGGTTATCAACTGCGGGGATGCTGGACAAGAGGGAGAGCTTATTCAACGTTGGGTTATCAATCAAGCTAATTATAAAGGTAAAATTCAACGATTATGGATTTCTTCCTTAACTGAAGAAGCTATAAAAGAAGGTTTTGAAAACCTAAAAGACAACGACGATTACAATAATTTATATTATGCAGGGTTTTCTCGTGCTATTGGTGATTGGCTATTAGGTTTAAATGCTACCCGTTTGTACACTGTAAAATTTGGTGGTTATAAACAAGTATTATCTATTGGTAGAGTACAAACTCCTACCCTAGCTATGTTGGTTGATCGTTATAAAGAAATTCAAAACTTTAAACCTGAACCGTATTGGGAATTACAAACCCAATATCGTGAAACGCTGTTTAGTTGTGAAGAAGGTCGTTTTCTAAAAAAAGAAGATGGACAAGCTTTTGCGGATAAAGTAAAAGAAAGTGATTTTGAAATTACCTCAGTTACCAAGAAAAAAGGAAAGGAATACGCTCCAAAACTTTTTGATTTAACAGGCTTACAGGTATATTGTAATAATAAGTTTGGGTTTTCTGCAGATGAAACATTAAAAATTGTTCAGAAATTATACGAAATGAAAGTTGTTACCTACCCTAGAGTAGATACTACTTTTTTACCAAATGATATTTACCCTAAGGTTCCGAATATTTTAAAAGGACTAAAACAATATGCTTCGTTAACACAACCTTTATTAGGAAAGAAAATACGTAAATCGAGTAAAGTTTTTAACGATAAAAAAGTTACCGATCACCATGCTATTATTCCCACAGGAATAGAAATCAACCTGCAATACAATCAGCAACAAGTGTATGATATTATTGTAAAACGATTTATTGCCGTGTTTTATCCTGATAGTGATATTTCTAAAACAGAAGTTAAAGGAGAAGCTGATAAAGTTCCTTTTAGAACTTCAGGAAAAGAAATACTTACCAAAGGTTGGCGAGCTGTTTTTGAATATGGAAACGACTCTAAAAAAACAGAAGAGAAAGATGTACTTCCTACTTTTGAAAAGGGAGAAAAAGGTCCGCACGAACCTTCTTTTTTAGAAAAAGAAACCAAACCTCCTCGAAATTATACCGAAGCGAGTTTATTACGTGCTATGGAAACTGCAGGAAAGCAAGTAGATGATGATGAAATGCGAGAATTAATGAAAGAGAATGGTATTGGACGACCATCTACACGTGCAAGTATTATTGAAACTTTATTTAGAAGAAAATATATTGAGCGTCAAAAAAAATTGATTATTCCTACCCAAACGGGTATCGATTTAATTGATTTAATTGACAACGAACTTTTAAAATCTGCTGAATTAACAGGACTCTGGGAAAAACGTTTGAAAGAAATTGAACGTGGTGAATACCATGCTGCTACGTTTATCAATCAAATGAAAAAAATGGTAGACGATTTAGTCTACGAAGTACGTTCGAGCTCTAAAATGAAACGGATTTCATATGAAGTTCAAAAAACAAAACAACAACCTAAAAAAACAACTTCTAAAAAGAAAACTGTCGTTGGTAAAGAATGTCCAAAATGTAAAAAAGGTCAATTATTAAAAGGAAGTACTGCTTATGGCTGTTCTGCTTATAAAAATGGTTGTAATTTTACATTGTATTTTGAGTTTATGGATAAAAAAATATCTGAAAACCAACTAATTCGTTTACTTGATAAAGGATGTACTACAAATTTAAAAGGTTTCAAACAAGAAGATAAAAAAGTAGAAGGTTTGGTTCATTTTGATGATAATTTTAATTTAAAATTTGAACCTAAAAAAACGAACTCAAATACCATTTCGAGCGATAGCGAGAAACGTAAGTTCAGCGAAACCAAGTCTCAAGACACCCTAACCTGCCCTAAGTGTAACAAAGGAACCGTTTTAAAAGGAAAGTCTGCCTATGGATGTTCTGAATACAAAAATGGTTGTGACTTTGTGTTTACTTTTGAAAACATCAAAAAAATGGCTAATGGACAACCATTAACCAAAGAGTTAGTATCTAAAATTTTAACTTCTAAGTAAGCTCTTTATAGTAGTACTCTATTAGTTTCTCTGGATTTTTAATAGTGTTTTTTATCCATTTAAAGTACAATACTTTCTTTTCTTCTTCTGAAAGTTGCCAATTTATATCTGTTCTTTTCAAGCGTGTAGTTACATCTTGTAGGGTAATAGCTGCTGCTACTGATATGTTTAAACTCTCAGTAAAACCAACCATCGGAATTTTTAAAAATCCATCTGCTTCTTGTTTGATATAATCTGAAATCCCATCCTTTTCAGCTCCAAAAACAAATGCAGATTTTTTGCTCACATCAAAATCAGGTAAAATACAAGAATCAGTATGTGGAGTTGTTCCTATAATTTGGTATCCTTTTGCTCTTAAATCTTCTAAACAAACTTTAGTATTATCTCTATCTTCTTTATATCTATGAATATCTAACCATTTCTGGCTTCCTTTTGCCACATGTCTAGATACTTTATTGATGAATTTATTCTCAATTGCATACACATCTTGCACTCCAAAAATATCACAACTTCTTACCACAGCACTTGCATTGTGTGGCTGATAAATATCTTCTAACACTACCGTAAAATGGCGTGTTCTTTCATTTAAAACCTTGTGAAATGTATCTTTCCTTTTTTCGGTAATGTAGCCTTCCAAATAGGCTAATAATCCTTCATCAATCATACGACAAACATAATGAATTTTCCTATTTTTCTCTTATGCTGAAACGATTCGTTCGTTTTTAATAAACGATAGTAAACCTTATTCACAACTAAATTAAAATAACAAGTAAAATTATAAATCTTAGTTTTATTGGCCTACCAATATAAACTTGAATAAAGAAGAAAAGGCTAAATTTCTTTTTTACTAATAAGTTGTTGCTCTTCTAATGCTAGAACCAATAAATTAACATAATCATTTACAGTTTCTTCTATAGACTTAGGATCAATAATATCTATGTATCCTTTCCAAATTAACTCTCTTTCTTTTGTAGGGCAAATACAATATAAAGAAGTTTCTGCTTTATATATCTTATACTTTTCGTAATAATTCGGGTCTTCTAGAATTTCTCGGTGGTTATAATAATCTTCCTTAAACTTAACATCTAGGTATTTTTTTTCTTTATATTTTTCTGAAAAGACTTTTCTATCCTCTACTCCTACAACCTTAGTATAAAGTACTGCATCATAAAAGTTTGCTGTTAAAACATTCTCTATAAGTTTTAATTCTTCTTCAGTTTTCCCTTCCATTCTAAATTCTGGCTCAAAAATATCTAAACTTGGTACTGCTGCAATGTTTCTAGATTCTAACTCCTTTTTTAGTAATTCTTCGAATTTATCTCTAGCTTCTAAATTTGGAGTCATACCAATGATTAATACCTTGGATAATGAGAGTGAATCAATTTCTGGATTCTTCCAATACTCAACTAATTGAGTTGTTGTACAACAATTAAACGCAACAACTATAATTGATAATAATAGTATTAGCTTTATAAATGATTTCATATTTACTAGTTTATGTTATTCCTTCTCATAATACTAAAAAGAGCTTCTTAAGCTTAAAAAAACACTCTCATGGTATACAGATAAAGTTACTAAATTCTTTGGAAAGCTGAAGCTATTTTCACGAGTAGTTTACTTAAGTGTTAAAGAGTTTTCTGCTTTAAAGAGATTCAAACGTAAAAAGATATATTAAAGTTAAAGAAGTTATCTAATTTTAAACAGATTAACAAACCTTAATTAATCGTACTACATACATAGTAAACTTTCTTATTTTTAATCACAAGACAATAATCTCTTATTTATTTTCTTAAACTTGCAACGAAAGAAGAATGTTTTTTAAGAGCATAATTCATATTTTAGAATTATTAACTTCTCTATTTTATCTATGAAAAAACGATTGGTTGTATTAACAGGAGCAGGAATTAGTGCCGAAAGCGGTATTAAAACTTTTAGGGATGCTGATGGTTTATGGGAAGGTCATGATATTTATGAAGTCGCTTCTCCACAAGGTTTTCATGCAAACCCTGAATTAGTGTTAGACTTTTATAATCAACGTAGAAGACAACTTTTAGAGGTATCTCCCAATAAAGCACATCATAATCTAGTTTCTTTAGAAAAAAAATTTAAAGTTGATATTATTACTCAAAACGTAGATGATTTACACGAAAGAGCAGGAAACAAAAATATAATTCACTTACATGGCGAATTATTAAAAGCCCGTAGTACAAAAAACAAACACCTAGTTTACAATTGGAATAAAGATATTGTTATGGGCGATGTATGTGAAGAAAACGCTCAATTGCGCCCACATATTGTTTGGTTTGGTGAAGATGTTCCGTTATTGGAGAAAGCTGCTGAAATAACCTTACAAGCAGATATTTTGGTAATTATTGGTACATCTATGCAGGTATATCCTGCTGCTAGTTTAGTTAACTATATACAGCATAATACTCCTATTTATTTTATAGACCCTAAACCTGCTGTAAATAAAAACGCCTTCAATAACTTAACTATTATTAAAGACGTTGCTAGTTCTGGTACTGATAAATTAATTACTATGCTAAAATAAGTGTACTATCAGTTTTTTATGAATTAGATGTTAATTGATCAAAATACTCGTATAATTCTCCTTTAGAAATAGTACTTCCTTTTTCAATTAAATCAAAAATTTCTACATTTCTTTCTTCTTGATATGCTTTTGAACCTCGTAAAAATTCAATTGCTTCATCATTTGGATTTTTTAGTAACCACTCAAACCCTTCTTGCTCTAAAACATTAATCTCTTTATTAATTTTTATCACAATACGATGTATTTCTTTTTCTTCGCATTTAAAGAGGTTTACTAAGTTTGGAGAAAAATGTTCTAAGTACGCTGTTCTGGTCAATACGTCATCCCAAACAACATCGCTAAAAACATTCATTTCATCTTCTGCTACATGTGGTTTTTCTTTCTTTAGTTCATCCCATTCTTTTTTATCAATGTTTTGCGATGCTAAAAAACGTGCAAACTCTTCGTGTAATCCTTCAAATTGCTCTTTTGTAAGTTGTCTATATTTCAAACGCTTTAAGTTTTTTAATTAATTGATTCATTATAATTATAAAATTAGGAACGTTTTGCAACCACTCGCTCCACTCGTTCTCTCATTAAAAATTTTAAACAAATTCTTTTCTAAAGAAGTTTTTTAAATTTATTAATGCTCATTTCATCTGGCAATTTTAGTAATAAATTGGGGTTGGGACAATTTTCTTTGTAATAATCTAAGGTCTTTTTTGAAGACACTCCTGGATAATCTCCATAATAATCTTCAATGTCTATCATTAATTGGAAATGCAAATGTGGAGCATAGTCTCCGTTTACAGAACTATCTCCTAAAGTTCCAATCTTTTCTCCTTGTTTAACTTTTTTACCAACAGATATATTTTCTAAAGATTCTAAGGATAAATGACCATATAATGAATAAAATTCATTTCCATCTATTGAATGTTTTATAATGATTGTAGGTCCATAGTCTCCATAGTTTAAATTATTTTTAAAACTATGAATTTCTCCATCTAATACAGCTAAAACATCAGTTCCAGCATCACACCATAAATCTACTCCCAAATGAATATTTCGTTGGTTTTCTTCTGATAACTTATTGAAGTGTTCACTTCTACTATAAATATCTCTTACTTCTAGATATCCTCCAAAAGCAACTGTTTTTTTATGTTTTAAAAAATAGTTTTCTAAATATGCCTCCCATTCTTTTGATGAAGAAACGTCAAAAGTTAACTCTTTGTTAGATGCAGCTATTGAAATCGGAATGTACTCACTAAAAGGTATACTGGCATCAATTACATACAATGGTTTTTGAGAAATATTACTTAAAAAATCTGTCATAAAATAGTTTTATATAAAAATAAGAGTAACCAAAAATAATTGATTACTCTTAAAAATAAGGGGAATTAAGCGTATTAATTAAATTTTAAACGCAATACAATTTTTGTTATCTTGAAACGGTTCCTGTAATAGCTACCGATGGTCCAGTTCCTAAATCAATAGCTACATGATCTTGAGCATCATCAGCTACTTTTTTAGCTAATGGTTTAAAAGTAAAAGGTGCTGGACTATTGTCTGGGTTCGGTTCTACTGTAATTACAATAGTTGAACCTCTTAAATCAGTTGGAAAAGTTACTCCATCTGGGGCATTCACTAAGAAATCTTCACCTGGAAAAAATCCATCAGCTCCATTTGGTGCTGGTAAATCCATAGGGCCGCTAAAACCATCAAACTCATCTGTTGCTGCAAGTTTTGTGAATTTACCTGTAGTTACAGGTACTCCATTTATTACAGCCCATCCTTCATATTTCCATCCTTCATCTAATTCTGGTAATCCTAAACCTACTTGTGGTGGCATTCCTGGTTCTAAAAACCAAACACCACTTCGTTCATTTGTGTTTTCTCCATCTGTTGGAGTTGCTAAAATAAATTTACCCCAAGAGCTACTAAAATCTCCAACAATGTTCGAGTTTATAGAAGCACTATTTCCTGAAAAATCTCCTGCTAAAATTTTAGTACTTGATGGTGCTGGGTCTGGATCATTTGTTGGTTCAATAGTTAAAACAAAAGTTGATGCTGCTGATAACATATCTGAATCAACCACAAAAGAACTTCGTGATAATTCTCCTGAATCATTTACATTAAAAGTTCCTGTTGATACTGGCGAACCTCCTACAATTATCCAACCTTCATACACATAATCTGCTCCTAAATTTTCTAAACCGCTAACACTTAAACTTAAGTTTGATGTTTTTGGTGTATTGTCGTCATCATCGTTACAAGCAGCAAAAGTTAACGTGCTTACTACTGCTATTGTTAAAAGTATTTTCTTCATTGTTTTTGTAATTTTGAATTTGTACAAAAACAAAGTTACTTGCATGTTTTCTATTAAAATGTTAGCTAGCTTACACTTATGCTACTTTTTTAAGCAATCGTATTTCTTTTCTGTTAAATTCAATAACTTTTTCTTGCTTTAACTCATTCATTAAAGTATTTAATGTAGGTCTTGAAGTTCCTATTAGAGTTGCAATATCTTTTTGTGTATATGGGTGTTCTATTACTTGATCTCCTGTTTTTTCACATTCATGTCCATACTCTTCACACAATTCCTTAAAAAACTCTAATAGACGAGTTCGTGTGTCTTTAAAGAGTAATAATTGAAGCCTTCTTTCTAGCTTTTTCATTCGCAACCCAATAAATTTGTAAATCTTAAAACTTACAGATACATTATCTCGCATTAATGAATACATTGTTTCTTTAGATACAGGACAAATTTCTGTTGTATTATCTATCGATTGGGCAAATTCATTTCGCTTTTCGATTCCCAAAATAGCTTTTTCACCAAATATTTCTCCTTTGGTTAATATAGCTTTAATTACTTCTTCTCCTTCTTCTGTATAATATCCAATTTTAACTTTCCCCCTATCTATTAAGTAAATTTTGTTTGCGGTGTCTTCTTCAAAATAAATATAGTCCTTCTTTTTGTACTTATTTAACATATGACCTTCCTTGTAAGCAGGATATTTATGTGGGCATAATATTTTAAATAAGTTAACATCCTCAAAATACCAAAGTGCACTCATAGTTTTTACTTTTAAATTTAGGTCGAAAGAATAGAATATTCTTTACAAAAAAAGCTCTGGAGTTTTCCAGAGCTTTTACTATTTATTTTTGAATTATGTTCAACTAAGCATTCTGCTTTTTAATTAAATTTAGAGCAGAGCCTTCTTTATACCATTCAATTTGACCTTCATTATATGTATGATTCGCAATAACTATATCTTTTGAACCATCAGCATGAACCACTTCAATAGTTAATGGTTTATTTGGAGCAAACTCATGTAAATCTAAAAAGTTGAAAGTGTCGTCTTCTTGAATTAAATCGTAATCTGCTTCGTTATCAAATGTTAACCCTAACATACCTTGCTTTTTCAAGTTCGTTTCATGAATACGCGCAAATGATTTTACTAATACAGCAGCCACTCCTAAGTGACGAGGCTCCATAGCAGCATGTTCACGAGAAGAACCTTCACCATAGTTATGATCTCCTACTACAACTGTTTTAATTCCTTTTGCTTTGTATTCACGCTGTACCTTAGGCACTGCATCATACTCTCCTGTTAATTGGTTTTTCACGAAATTTGTTTGCATGTTAAAAGCATTTACTGCTCCAATTAACATATTGTTAGAAATATTGTCCAAATGTCCACGATAGCGTAACCAAGGTCCTGCCATAGAAATATGGTCAGTCGTACATTTACCATGTGCTTTGATTAATAGTTTAGCATCTTTAATAGTATCTCCTAGCGGTTCAAACGGTGTTAATAATTCTAAACGCTCTGAATTAGGATTAACAACTATTTCTACATGGCTTCCATCTTTCTCTGGTGCTAGATATCCATTATCTTTAACCTCAAAGCCTTTTGGTGGTAACTCCCATCCTGTTGGCTCATCAAACATTACCTCTTCTCCATTTTCATTAATTAATGAATCTGTCATCGGATTAAAATCTAGACGTCCAGAAATTGCAATTGCTGCAGTTAATTCTGGTGAAGCAACAAAAGCATGTGTATTAGGATTACCATCAGCTCTTTTAGCAAAATTACGGTTGAAAGAGTGAACAATGCTGTTCTTTGGTGCATTTTTAGGATCACTATATCTAGCCCATTGCCCAATACATGGTCCGCATGCGTTGGTAAATATTGTAGCATCTAAATTTTCAAAGACTTGTAGTATTCCATCTCTTTCAGCAGTAAAACGTACTTGCTCAGATCCTGGATTAATACCAAACTCTGCTTTTGTTTTTAGTCCTTTATCTATAGCTTGTTGCGCAATAGAAGCTGCACGTGATAAATCCTCGTAAGAAGAGTTGGTACAAGATCCTATTAGTCCCCATTCTACTTGTAATGGCCAATCATTTGCTTGAGCCTTCTCTGTCATTTCTTTACCTACCGAAGTAGATAAATCTGGAGTGAAAGGTCCGTTTAATAACGGTCCTAATTCTGATAAATTAATTTCAATAACCTGATCAAAATATTGCTCAGGGTTTGCGTATACTTCAGCATCTGCCGTTAAATATTCTTTAATTTCATTTGCTGCATCTGCCACATCATTTCTATCGGTAGCACGTAAATAACGTTCCATAGACTCATCGTAACCAAAAGTAGAAGTTGTAGCACCAATCTCTGCTCCCATGTTACAAATAGTTCCTTTACCAGTACATGACATAGCTGTTGCTCCAGGTCCAAAATATTCAACAATAGCTCCTGTTCCTCCTTTTACTGTTAGAATTTCTGCTACTTTTAAAATCACGTCTTTAGGCGCTGTCCAACCAGATAATTTACCTGTTAATTTTACCCCTATTAACTTAGGGAATTTCAATTCCCAAGGCATTCCTGCCATTACATCTACTGCATCAGCTCCACCTACACCAATAGCTACCATTCCTAATCCTCCAGCGTTTACTGTGTGAGAATCAGTACCAATCATCATTCCTCCTGGAAATGCATAATTTTCTAATACCACTTGGTGAATAATTCCTGCTCCAGGTTTCCAAAAGCCAATACCATATTTATTAGATACAGATTCTAAAAAGTTAAAAACTTCACTACTTACATCGTTTGCGTGTTTTAAATCTGTAGCTGCCCCATCTTTTGCCTGAATTAAGTGGTCGCAATGTACTGTTGTTGGTACTGCCACTTTATCTTTTCCTGCTTGCATAAATTGTAACAATGCCATTTGCGCTGTTGCATCTTGACAAGCGATACGGTCTGGAGCAAAATCAACATAATCCTTTCCTCTTTCGAAAGCTTTCGTTGGTGTTCCATCCCAAAGATGTGTGTATAAAATTTTCTCTGCTAATGTTAAAGGTTTACCTGTAATTTTACGGGCAGCATCTACTCGCTCAACTACTTTACTGTACACCTCTTTTATCATATTAATATCAAAAGCCATATATGTAATTTTTTTGTTGCTGTACGAATTTACCAAAAAAAACAGTATAAAAGATGGAGTAACTATATAATTATAATAAGTTTAAATAAGTTTTTTCTATAGTAGAGTTTATTAAATAAGCTTAAAATAATAAAGCCCGAGCTTTTACACTCGGGCTTCTATATTGTAACAAATAGTTTTATTCAATTTATGAAATTACTAATTGCTTTTGAGACGGTTTAAATTTCGTTAAAACAATACCGTCAACTGCCTTTTCATATTCTTCCATAGTAGGAGTTCTTCCTAAAATAGTAGATAACACAACTACTGGTGTAGATGATAATAAAGACTCTCCTTTTTTCTCACCAGAGTCTTTTACTACTCTTCCTTGGAATAAACGTGTTGAAGTAGCCATCACTGTATCTCCTGGTTCTGCTTTTTCTTGGTTACCCATACATAAGTTACAACCTGGACGCTCTAAATACAACATGTTTTCATACTTCGTACGTGCTGCTCCTTTTGGTGCATTATCATCAAACTCAAATCCTGAATACTTTTGTAATACTTCCCAGTCTCCTTCTACCTTTAACTCATCTACAATATTGTATGTTGGTGGAGCTACTACTAATGGAGCGTTAAATTCTACTTTACCTTCTTGTGCTTCAATATTTTTCAACATTTGAGCTAAGATTTTCATATCTCCTTTATGAACCATACAAGATCCTACGAAACCTAAATCTACTTTTTTAGTTCCTCCATAGAATGATAATGGGCGAATGGTATCGTGTGTATAACGCTTAGATACATCTTCGTTATTTACATCAGGGTCAGCAATCATTGGTTCAGCTATTTCATCTAAATCGATAACAACCTCTGCATAATATTTCGCATCAGCATCTGGTTTCAACGCTGGTTTAATTCCTGTTTTAACCTCTTGGATTCTAGTATTCGCTTTATCAACTAAACCTTTTAATACTTGCTTTTCATTATCCATTCCCTTATCAATCATGATTTGGATACGATCTCTAGCAATCTCTAATGATTCAATTAATGTTTCATCTTCTGAAATACAGATAGAAGCTTTTGCTTTCATTTCAGCAGTCCAGTCAGTAAATGTAAAAGCTTGATCAGCTGTTAAAGTACCAATATGTACTTCAATAACTCTTCCTTGGAAAACATTTTCTCCATCAAACTGCTTTAACATTTGTTGTTGTGTAGCATGTACTACATCACGGAAATCCATGAAACTTCTCATGTTTCCTTTAAAGGTTACTTTTACAGATTGTGGAATTGGCATAGTTGCTTCACCTGTTGCTAAAGCTAATGCTACCGTACCAGAATCAGCACCGAAAGCTACTCCTTTTGACATACGTGTATGTGAATCTCCACCAATAATAATATCCCAATCACTTACCGTAATGTCGTTCAATACTTTATGAATTACGTCAGTCATTGCAGGATATTGTCCTTTAGGATCACGACCTGTAATTAAACCGAAATCGTTCATAAACTTCATTAATCTTGGAATGTTTGCTTTTGATTTATCATCCCATACTGAAGCTGTATGACAACCTGATTGATAAGCTCCGTCAACTATTGGAGAAATAACAGTCGCTGCCATCATTTCTAACTCTTGAGAAGTCATTAACCCTGTAGTATCTTGAGAACCTACAATATTCACTTCTACACGTGCATCAGAACCTGCATGTAATGTTTTTCCTGGAGTTGTTCCTACTGCATTTTTGTTGAAGATTTTTTCAACTGCAGTTAAGCCTTGACCTTCTACAGAAATTTCTTTAGAAGTAGCATATACTTGAGGAACTTCAATTCCTAATACTTTAGCTGCAAATGTTTGTAATTTCTTACCAAAAACAACTGCATAAGAACCTCCAGCTTTAATAAACTCCATTTTTTGCGGAGTTAATGCTGCAGAAATATCTTTTAATTCTTTATTTCCGTTGTATAATTTTTTAGTCTTTGTGTTAATTGTAAGAACAGTTCCTGTTTCTACAGAGTATTCTTGCTTTAAAACTGGCTCTCCATCTTCATCTACAATTGTGTTTCCTTCAGCATCTTTTTGTTTAACCCAGTTTTTAAGATCAATACCAATACCTCCAGTTACCCCAACTGTAGTTAAGAAAATTGGAGAAATTCCGTTAGTTCCTGCAATTACTGGTGCAATATTGATAAATGGAACATATGGACTTGATTCAATACCTGTCCATAAAGCCACGTTATTAACACCTGACATTCTAGAAGAACCTACTCCCATAGTTCCTTTTTCAGCTACTAACATCACACGCTTGTCTGGATGCTCTTCTTTCAATGCTAACAATTCTTTTTGCATATCTTTATTATGCTCAAAAATAGACTGTCCATGTAGCTCACGATCAGATCTTGAGTGCGCATCTGCTCCTGGAGATAATAAATCTGTAGAAATATCTCCTACTCCAGCAATGTAAGTAACTACTTTAATTTCTTCTTCTACTTCTGGAAGTTTTGTAAAAAACTCTGCTTGCGCATAACTTTCAATAAGTTCTTTTGCTATTTCATTACCATCTTGGTATGCTTTTTCTAAACGTTCAGTATCTGCTTCATATAGGAATACTTGTGTTTTTAATACTTTTGCAGCTTCTTCAGCAATAGCAGCATCATTACCTAATGCTAAATCAAGTAAAACTTCTATAGACGCTCCTCCCTTCATGTGCCCTAACTGCTCTAAAGCAAAAGCTGGAGTTATCTCTTCTACAACAGATTCACCTAGAATAATTTCTTTTAAAAAGTTAGCTTTTACCCCTGCAGCACTTGTTGTACCTGGTAAAACATTATAAATAAAGAAATTAAGAGAATCTTTTCTGTGAGGATTGTTTACATCTTTAATTTGTGAGATGATTTCAGTTAACAATTCACTTCCATCGATTGGCTTAGGATGAAGCCCTTGCCCTTTTCTTACTTCAATCTCCTTTAGGTAATCTGAGTATGTGTTCATAAAAAGTTTTGTTTTTAAATATTTAGAAGGAAATAGTAAAAGTTACTACATATTAAAACCGTTCTTTTACAGCTTTATCCCTTTATTTTTGCTTAGCAAAAGTAATATTTTAACCTCAATTTTAAAAATAAACAACAAAACAGTCAAAAAAGCAAATTAATTTAATTCGAAAGGCTTATTTTTAAAAATATCTCAAAAAAACAAGTGTAAAAACACCTAATAATTATCAAATTGACAATTCGCTATTTTTAAGAGTATTTAAAAAAATACTATAATGATTCTAAATAGGAAAAAAAGCAGACCCATAAGCTGGATTCTGTCCCTTAAAAAATAAGGTTCTTATCATTTATCTAGTTCTGAAATTACTCTCAGAATCAATCTGCCTACCCCTTAGAATCGCGCGAGTAGCGCTCAAGCTCTAATGTACATGGCATTGCACCGCATAGAGTTTACCTGGTTTCACTACAGCATTACCTGTACATTCTTTCTGTTGCACTTGTCCTCGGTTTACACCGGACGGATGTTATCCGCTATGCTACTCTATGGTGTCCAGACTTTCCTACTTATATTTTCTACAAGTCGATAAGATAGGTCTGCTATTATATTGTTGTCAAATAAAAGTTCGCACCTCTATTCATAAAAAAACCCACTCAAAAGAATTGAGTGGGAAAATTGCTATGAAAAAGAAAAAGTGTCTAGAACGTCTCCTAGACACTGCAAATATATAACTGTTTTTCGTTTAAAAAAAATTTTATTTAAAAAAAATTATCTTTTTTAAGATTTTTTTAAGAAAACATATCTTTAACCTTTTCAAAGAAAGATTTGTCCGACTTTTGCGGATTTGGGCTAAAGTTCTCATCCTCTTGCATTTCCTCAAAAAACTTACGCTGATCTTTAGTTAATTCTTGTGGTGTCCACACATTTATGTGAATTAAGAAATCTCCGTGACCGTAACGTTCAATACTTGGTAATCCTTTTCCTTTTAAACGTAAAATCTTACCTGATTGGGTTCCTGGCTCAATCTTAATCTTTACTTTTCCTGTAACGGTTTCTATTTCTTTTGATATTCCTAAAACTGCTTCTGAAAAGTTAATGTATAAATCATAGTGAATATTACTTCCCTCACGCTTTAAACTTTCGTGTGGTACTTCTTCAATCAACACTAATAAATCTCCTGGGATTGAGTTTTTACCTGGAGCTTCATTTCCTTTACCACCTACTTTTAATTGTACACCTTCAGTTACACCTTCTGGAATATTGATAGAAACAGTTTCTTCTTTTATTACCATTCCTTGTGCATCTGCTCCACTTGGTTTTTTGTCTAGCATCTCTCCTGCTCCATGACAAGTACTACAAGTAGTAGCTGTTTGCATTCTACCTAAAATAGTATTGGTAACACGCATTTGTTGTCCGCTACCGTTACATGTTGAACATGTTTTATAGGTTACTCCGTCTGCTTGAACTTTTCTACGAACTTTTACTTTCTTTTCGACACCTTTGGCAATTTCTTCCAATGTTAATTTTACACGAATACGCAAGTTGCTACCTTTTACTCGTGCTTGACGGTGACCTCCGCCACCAAAACCACCGAAACCACCTCCGAATGCTCCTCCGAAAATATCTCCAAACTGGCTAAATATATCATCCATATTCATGCCTCCACCTCCGAAGCCACCATGACCTCCTTCAAAAGCAGCATGACCGTACTGATCGTAACGAGCTTTTTTATTGTCGTCACTTAATATCTCATATGCTTCTGCGGCTAATTTGAATTTTTCTTCAGCCTCTTTATCGTCAGGGTTTTTATCTGGATGGTATTTAATTGCCATCTTACGATATGCCTTTTTGATTTCAGCTTTTGATGCCGATTTTGATATTCCTAATATTTCGTAATAATCTTGTTTTGCCATAACTTTCAATGTTCAACTATTAGTAAGTAGTTATCTAAATGACTAATAATTGTATTAATGATGATTGTTTTACGCTTGCCCCATTACTACTTTAGGGTGACGAATAATTTTATCTCCTAGCTTATATCCTTTCTCCACACAATCTATAATTTTTCCTTTTAAATCATCTGAAGGTGCCGGTATTTGTGTTATTGCATCGTGAACTTCTGCATCAAAATCATCTCCTGGTTTTACCTCTATTTCGGTTAATCCTTTTTGAGTTAAGGTATTTTTAAACTTATTATTAATAAGCTCCATTCCTTTTAATAACTCAGCGTCTTCTGTTTTTTTAATTTCTGCCAAACCTCTATCAAAATCATCCATAATTGGCAGTAAAGCTGTCATTAATTCTTGACTTGCAGTTTTAAAAAGTTCAATACGCTCTTTTGAAGTACGTTTTTTATAGTTTTCAAACTCTGCAAATAATCGCAGATATTTATCCTTCTCTGCTTGAATTAATTCTTCTGCAGTTGGCTCTTCCTTTGCCTCAACCTCTTTATTTTCCTGAGTTTCTTCTTGATTCTCTCCTAAATCGCCATTTTTAATAGCGTCGTTAATTTCGTCTTCTTTTGTATATTGATCTTTACTCATTGTAAATCGTTTCATGTATTTAACACTTTTTGATTAACAATAATACTGCCAATAAAAGAAATGTGTCATAATGACATTATAACATAACTTTACAAGGAAATTTACAATATAAGGTGTAAAAAAACACATTTATCTTTTGTTCAAAGATTTCAAAATTATATATTTAAGAAATTTTTATTAATTAATTTATAACATAAAAAAGTCCCTCATTATGAAACAGAATTTTTTAAACATTTCAGGAGTTACAATTCTTTCAAAAAACCAACAAAAGAACTTAACAGGTGGTGCTGCTATTGATCTTAATAAGTGTGGATGTGATTGCTCTGGAAGCGTTACAGGTCCTATTTATTGTCATCAATATTTTGCTTGTACACAAGAATATACATGTAATGAAGAAATGTAAAAGTTAAAACATAAAGAAAAGCTGTTATCTAAACGATAACAGCTTTTTTATTTCTTCTACTTAACTAGTTTGGTAACGCCTTAACTATTTTAGCCTTGGTAGGCACAATAAATTCTGCTTCTTTAATAAATTTTATATTAGATAATTTTGCTTCCCCAATTTGCTCTTCATATCCGTTTTTTAAAGACCACATATGAAATGTCCAATTTGTAGCGATTGGTATTAAATTTACTTGTTTAAATTGATTGTACTTAATAGCATGAGGTTCTTTTTCTGCTTTTTCTTTCCCTTTTCCAAAGGTTACAATATATGCTGCTCCTTCCAATACATTTGTTTCAGGATTTTTATATATCACATACCAATCGTCTGGCGCATCTCCAGTTCCTGATGCAAAAGTTAATTTTCCTGTTGTTAACTTTTCTTTTCCCCATTTATTCTTATTAAAATCAGACCAAATAGTACCCTGGTCATTTAATTTATATGGTAAACCTAAGAAATAAGACCATGTAAAAATATCAAAACGAGCTGTTGCCATATCCTTTTCTTTTATTCCTAATGAATACACTTCTTTTCCATCAAAAATAATAAGAGAACCGTCTTCTTTTTCTATTTTTATTTTTCCTCCTCCTGGTTCTTGTGTAATAACTCCTTTTAAATGTTTTTTCCCTCCAAAAGTAATATCAATAGTATATTTAAGGTATTTCTGGCTCATAAACATATCCTTTTTATGAGCTTTTTCTATTGAAGATGTAAAAGTTTGAGAGTTTTCTTGCGCTGTAAAAATTGTTACTTGAAGTAATAGTATTACAAGTATGATTCTTGTTTTCATAATATTGATTAAAGTTAAACGCCTTAGTCGAAACATGTTTCTTTTAATTACACTGTGTTTTAAAATTTTTTCGTCATAAAAAAATCCCAAATCAATTGATTTGGGATTTTTATTTATTTCTTGTTGCTTCTTTACTAGCTATCAATTCTTTCAATCTTTGCTCCAATAGATTTCAAACGTGCTTCGATATCTTCGTAACCTCTATCTATCTGTTCAATATTATTAATAATACTCGTACCTTTTGCTGAAAGTGCTGCTATTAATAGTGAGATACCTGCTCGAATGTCTGGTGAAGTCATTTTAGTAGCCTTTAACTGTGATTTAAAATCATGACCTATTACTGTGGCTCTATGTGGATCACATAAAATTACTTTTGCTCCCATATCAATTAGCTTATCTACAAAGAACAAACGACTTTCAAACATTTTTTGATGAATCAATACCGTACCTTTAGCTTGTGTAGCTACTACTAAAACAATACTTAACAAATCTGGTGTAAATCCAGGCCATGGAGCATCTGCTACTGTTAATACTGATCCGTCAATATAACTTTGAATTTCGTAGCTTTCTTGCTCTGGTATGTAAATATCATCTCCTTTTCTTTCTAACTGAATTCCAAGTTTTCTAAACACATTAGGAATTTGCCCTAAATCGTCCCAACTTACATTTTTAATTGTCAATTCAGAACGTGTCATTGCAGCCATACCTATCCAACTACCAATCTCAATCATATCTGGTAATATAGTATGTTCACAACCTCCTAGAGTTTCTACTCCTTCAATTGTAAGTAAATTAGAGCCTACTCCTGAAATTTTTGCTCCCATTGAATTCAGCATTTTTGATAATTGCTGAATATAAGGCTCACAAGCTGCGTTATATATTGTTGTGGTTCCTTTAGCTAATACTGCAGCCATAATGATATTTGCTGTACCAGTTACTGAAGCTTCATCTAATAACATCTCTGCTCCTACTAATCCTGTTTCTGTTTCTACACCGTAGAAATATTCTTCACGATTATATCGGAATTTTGCTCCTAAATTGATGAATCCTTCAAAGTGAGTATCTAGACGACGACGTCCAATTTTATCACCTCCTGGTCGTGGAATATATCCTTTTCCAAAACGAGCTAATAACGGACCAACAATCATAATAGAACCTCTTAAAGAGCTTCCATCTCTTTTAAATTCTGGTGACTCAAGATATTTTAAATTGATATCATCTGCTTGAAAACTATATGAGTTTTTAGAAAGTTTTTCTATTTTAACTCCTAATTCTCCTAAAATAAAAATCAGTTTATTAACATCAATAATATCAGGAACGTTGTTTATAATTACTTCTTCTGACGTTAATAACACCGCACATATTACCTGTAATGCTTCATTTTTTGCTCCTTGTGGTGTTATTGTTCCTTTTAATTTGTGACCTCCTTCTATTTTAAATGATGCCATTTACTTTTTTCTGTATTTAGTATTTGTTTTTCCTTTTGATTTGTGTTGTCCTTGACCTCCTCTTTTCCTCAGCAAACTCTTACTATCTGTAAGGTCTTCTTCTGTGTTACGTATATCTAATTTTCCATCAGATAACTCGTACAAATGGTCAAAAATAACACTATCTTCAACTGTATCCTTGTTCCAGTTCAAATAGCACTTTTTCATGTGATTAGCAATGGTAAATACCAACGCTTCTTTCATTTCTCCTTCTTCCCACGTTAATGCAACATCAATCATGGTTTGGATATTAGTTCCATAAAAACGATACTTTGATGCTGATTTAGGATATGGTAATCGTTCAGGAGATTCTTGTAACTCTTCCTTTGAAGGTGTTTCGTATGGAGAGTCTACATCTAACTGAAAATCTGCCATTATGTGTAACTGATCCCAAAGTTTATGCTTAAAATCAGGCACATCGCGTAAGTGAGGCTGTAAATTACCCATTACATCAATAATAGCTTTAGCCATTGTATTTCGTTCTTCTTTATCTTCTAAAGCGATACAATGATTTACTAGCTTTTGTATATGCCTCCCATATTCTGGGATGATTAATTTGGATCTTTTCGAATTGTATTCTAAATCAAACGTCATTTCTCTATATTTTATCTATGCAAAATAGGTAATTATTATGAATTAACTACCCGATTACTTTCAATTTTGCAAATTGTAACAATAATTTCTTTTTACCTACGGTACTAAACTCTATTTCTGCTTTTTTATTGGGTCCTTTACCTTCTAAAGCTAACACTTTTCCAGTACCAAAACGGTTATGCTCTACTACATTTCCTACTGTGATTTCTCCATCAAACAAATTCATTTTCGGGCTCATTTCTGAGACCTTTTTCATTTTACTTTTTGGAGGAACCATATTTGTTTTTTCCTTCTTCGCTAAGAATTCCTTTCTCTTTTTTTGAATTGGTTTTTGAAAACGTATTTTCTTTGGTGAATCATCTTCAAACAAACTAGCATCTATAAACCTATTTACTGATGGTTCAGGTACTTTTGGAGTTAAATACTCTAAATACTGCTCATCAATTTCTTCTAAAAATCTACTTGGTTCACCATCCGTTAATTTTCCCCAACGATAACGTGTTTGCGCATAGGTCAAATACGCTCCTTTTTCAGCTCTTGTTAAAGCTACGTAAAACAAACGACGTTCTTCTTCAAGTTCACTACGAGTATTCATACTCATTGCTGAGGGGAATAAACTTTCTTCTAATCCAACAATGTATACATAAGGAAACTCTAACCCTTTAGATAAGTGAATTGTCATTAACGAAACTCGAGGTTCTTCATCTTGTTTGTCAGAATCAAAATCAGTAGCTAATGCTACATCTTCTAAAAATGAAGTTAACGATGCGTCTTCTCCTGTTTCAATTTTATCGGTAATAAAGTCTTTTATTCCGTTTAAAAGTTCTTGAACGTTTTCAACTTTATTAACTCCTTCTGGAGTTCCATCTTTTTGTAAATCTTTTACTAACTGGGTTTGCTTTACCACCAAATCAGCAATTTCAAAAGCGTTTTTTGTTTGTGCTTCAATTTGAAAGCGCTGAATCATGTTTACAAAATTCTGCAATTTTGTTTTGGTTCCAGAATTGATATTGATGTCAATCGTGCTAATGTTCTTTAAAACATCAAACATCGATTTTTTATAATGATTCGCTGCAATTGTTAATTTATCTAGCGTTGTAGCTCCAATTCCTCTTGCTGGGTAGTTAATAATACGTTTTAATGCTTCCTCATCATTCGGGTTGATTAAAATTCGTAAATACGATAGCAAGTCTTTAATTTCTTTACGTTGGTAGAATGAAATACCTCCGTAAATTTTATACTTAATATCTTTTTTACGTAACGCATCTTCTATCGCTCTCGATTGTGCATTGGTACGATATAGAATAGCAAATTGATCGCTTGTTAACTGATAATTCATTTGGTTTTCCCAAATAGATTGTGCTACAAAACGTCCTTCTTCTCCATCAGAAATTGTACGCATTACCTTTACACTATCTCCTGCGTCGTTAGCTGTCCAAATTTCTTTATCTAACTTCGTTTTATTCTTATCAATTACACTATTCGCAGCGCGTACGATGTTACTTGTTGAACGGTAATTTTGTTCTAGCTTGAATGTTTTCACATCTGGATAATCCTTCTGGAAGTTCAAGATATTTTGAATATTCGCCCCACGGAATCCGTAAATACTTTGCGAATCATCTCCTACCACACAAATGTTCTGAAAACGATCTGCTAACGCACGTACAATTAAATACTGCGAATGGTTGGTATCTTGGTACTCATCTACCAAAATGTATCGGAAACGATCTTGATACTTTGCCAACACATCTGGAAAACGCGCTAATAATTCATTTGTACGCAATAGTAAATCGTCAAAATCCATCGCTCCAGACTTAAAACATCTATCTACATATTCTTTATATATATCACCTGTTCTTGGTCTGCTAGCTTCTAAATCTGCTTGTTGTAAATCAGAATTATTAAAATACGCTCTAACCGTAATTAAACTATTTTTAAAAGATGATATTCTACTTAATATTTGCTTTGGTTTATATCGATCTTTATCTAAATTCATTTCTTTGATAATCGCCGTTATCAATCGAACTGAATCTTGTGTATCGTAGATGGTGAAGTTTGACGGATAGCCTAATCGATCAGCTTCAGATCGTAAAATACGTGCAAAAACCGAGTGGAATGTTCCCATCCAAAGATTTTTGGCTTCGCTATAACCTACTACTTTACCAATACGATCTTTCATTTCACGGGCAGCTTTGTTGGTAAATGTTAACGACAAAATGTTAAATGCATCTACACCTTGCTCCATTAAATAAGCAATTTTATAGGTCAACACTCTCGTTTTACCTGATCCTGCTCCTGCTATAATTATCATTGGGCCGTCTTTTTGTAAAACAGCCGCTCTCTGTGGTTCGTTAAGTTGCTCTAAATAAGTACTCAATGGAAATTAAATTGAAAGTATTTTAAAAATGGAAAATTAACCAATCTTTTAGGTTTTTTAAAGATTCTAACCTTTTTTTTATTCACTAATTTTAATTGCTATAAATTCAAGTTTAAACCCGAATTAACAAATATTCGTCTTAAAACCCTTATTTTTTAATATTCGTTTTAAAACCCGAATTATTTGGAGTTTTCAGTTTGAAAGCCTATTTTTACTAAAAATTAAATACATGACAAGTGTAATTACTGGTGATATTATTAATTCTCGTGGTGTTTCTGCTGAAACATGGCTCCCTTTACTGAAAAAATCTTTTAATACTGTTGGAGAAACTCCTAAAACATGGGAGCTTTTTCGTGGAGATAGTTTTCAAATTGAAATTGAAAATATTGCGGATGCGCTACTTTTCGTCATTGAATTAAAAACTAACATTAAGAAAATAAAAGATTTAGACATTCGTTTAGCTATTGGCATTGGTGATAAGAGTTTTGATACCGAAAAAATTACCGAAGCCAACGGTGAAGCTTTTATAAATTCTGGTTATGCATTTGATCATTTACTAAAAAAACAGAATTTAGCCTTGAAAACTCCATGGAAAGATATTAATGAAGAATTTGAAGTTTCTTTAGGGTTAAGTTTGTTAATAATGGACAATTGGACAACTAACTCAGCTGCTTTTGTAAATATGTCTATACAAAACCCCGAGTGCACTCAAAAAGTAATTGCTAAAAAACTAACTATTTCAGAAAGTAGTGCTAGTGAACGAAGAAAACGTTCTGGCTTTGATGAAATTATGAAGTTAGAAAAGCGTTATAGAAAACTTATGAATCAGAAAATAAATAATCTATGATACTATTTTTAAAACTACTTATTACTCATTTATTAGGTGATTTTGTTCTCCAACCTAAAAATTGGGTAAAGGATAAAGAGAAAAAGAAAATAAGATCTACCAAACTTTATGCTCATATAGGCATTCATGCTCTATTGTTACTTTTAATCCTGCAGTTTAACTCTATATATTGGAGTGTATTTTTACTGGTAATTATTTCTCATTATTTAGTTGATCTAGGAAAACTATACCTTCAAAAAAAGAAGAACAAACGTTTATTCTTCTTTTTAGACCAAGTTCTACATATATTCTTTTTGGGTTTAGCCACATACATATACTCTCCTTTTAAAATTAGTATAGACGCTATTTTAACCCAACAAAACTTATTACTTTTTGCTTGTTTAATTTTTGTCACCTATACTTCCTCTATTATCATAAATACATTAATTTCTAAATGGAATCCAGAAAAAGGTAATAAATCAACAGAACAATCGTTAGCCAATGCAGGTAAGTATATTGGTTTTTTAGAACGTATATTAATTTTTGTTTTTATCGCAATTAACCAATGGGCAGGTGTCGGCTTTTTACTTGCAGCCAAATCTATATTTAGATTTGGAGATTTGACAGCATCAAAAGATAGAAAGCTTACTGAATATGTACTGATTGGAACTTTACTAAGTTTTGGATTGGCAATTTTAACAGGACTCGTATATTCGCATTATGGAAGATAAAATTATTGAAGGGCTTGCTTATGCCCTACCAGCATTAGTAACTGGCGGTGTAGCTTACTTAATTTTAGGCCGCTTTATTGAACAAGACAATAAAGAAAAAACGTTTAATGCTTTAGTTGAGAAAAAACGTGAAAGTTTACCTACAAAGCTACAAGCTTACGAACGTATGTTGTTGTTTTGTGAGCGTATCAACCCATCAAAATTACTATTAAGAGTAAATCCTATAGGAGATGATGCTGACAACTATCTACAACTTTTAATTGGTAATATAGAACAAGAGTTTGAACATAATTTAGTACAGCAATTATATATTTCTGACGATAGTTGGAAAGCTGTTTTAGCAGCTAAATTAGCTATAATAGCTAAACTTCGTTCTACAGCAGAGAGTTCTGACACAGCTAAAGATTTACGTGAAAATGTATTAATTGATTATTCACAACAAGAAAGTCCTGCTAATACTGCTATTGGCTTTTTAAAGCAAGAAGTTAAAAAACTGATATAATAAAAAAGCCTCTAATTAGAGGCTTTTTTTAGTTTTTAACATATGTTCTTTTATATTCTGTTCTTGAACCTTTTATATAATTAGGAATATCGTTTCTGCTTATCTTTTTTATACTTAAAGGCTTACTATTCATAACAAGATAACCACTATCTTTTCCTAAAAGATTAGAAAATGTTAAGTAATTTTTATCAGACCAACCACCATACTTTTTTTGTAATTTATAAGTCTCTGAGTTTTTCTTTTTATTCGCATAAATTAACACAGCCCTATCATTATTAGTATTATACATTCTTATATGCAAGCCATGATTTTTATCATTTTTAATTAAAGCTAAATAAATTTTTGAACCACTTTTAAATTCTCCTAACCAATAGGTTCTTTGAGAAAAGCTAATTGCACTTATAAATACAAACAAAAATAAAAGAGTAGTCTTTTTCATAATTAATCAGTTTAAGCTACTAACTTAAACATTTAAGTTAAACAAACTAAAAAAAACATAACTTATTTATTTTAAAACACTTACATTAAATCCTATTACCTCCTTCTCCTTTTATCTCTTTTAATTATTTCTCTACTGGTAGCTCTAACCTACTAGCCCATTCTGTCCAAGAACCGTCGTATACACTATAATTAGTATTTCCTGCTTCTTCAGCTCCTAAAGCAAGTATGCATGCCGTAATTCCTGACCCGCAAGAAAAAATCATTTCTTCTTTTTTGGGGTTTATTTCTGAAAATATATTTTGAAGTTCTTCCTTTGATTTCATCTTCCCATTTACTTGTAACTCTTTATAAGGTAAACTTTTAGAACCTGGAATATGACCTCCTCTTAAATCTTTTCTTGGTTCTGGTTCCGTAGCATAAAACCTTCCTTTGGAACGAGCATCCAATATAACTTTATTATCACAAGAAGCTTTCAATACTTCCTCTGTTATACTAATTTTATCTCTATTAATGGTGGCTTTGAAATTTCCTACAGGCAATGTTCTTTCGTTTTTAGACTCAACCATATAACCTGCACCTTTCCAAGAAGGTAAACCTCCATTTAAAATAGCAATATTTTCAAACCCAAATGTTCTGAACAACCACCAAACTCTTGGAGATGAATACACTCCTAAATCATCGTAAACAACAATGCAGCTATCATTATTAATTCCTAGCTTTTGAACCTCAGTTTCAAAATATTTTTCTGACGGAATCGTATTAGGGTATTCTGCTTCAGAATCTAAGAAAACATTCTTTAAATCAAAGAAAACAGCATTTTGAATCTGCTGTTTTTCTTTTTTATCATTTGTTTGAGTTCCTACTTTCTGAATAGTTGCATCAAGAACTATTAAGTTATCTGCATTCAAGTTCTCGTGTAACCATTCAACCGAAACTATAGGTGTACTTATTGTAAGCATATTACTTTATTTTACTTCATCGTAATGATCATCCCAATTTTGTGGATGTGGCTTTCCTAACTTCCCTACAGACTTCGCTACTAAAGTAGATACTGTTGCATCACCTGTTACGTTAATAACTGTTCTACACATATCTAATGGTCTATCTACGGCAAATATTAACGCTAAACCTATAGCTAATTTATCTGCTGGAAAACCAACTGATTCTAATACTATTACTAACATTACCATTCCTGCACCAGGTACAGCTGCTGAACCTATAGAAGCTAACAAAGCTGTTAAAATAATTGTTAATTGATCTCCGAATGTTAAATCGAAACCTAAAGCTTGCGATATAAAAACTGCTGCTACTGCTTGATACAAACTAGTACCATCCATATTAATAGTAGCTCCTACTGGTAACACAAAACTTGATACTTCTTTATCTACTCCAATATGTTCCTCTACTCTTTCCATTGTAACAGGTAAAGTTGCAGCACTGGAACTCGTTGAAAATGCTAATAATTGTGCTGGACTTATTTGTTTTAAAAACCACAATGGGTTCTTCTTGGCAAATACACTTATTAAAACCATATAAAGTGCCACCATTAATAACAAACCTCCTATAACTGTTAATCCATATTTTAATAATGCTAATAATAAATCTGGATCATTAGAGGATACTACAACATTTGCTAACAATGCGAATACTGCATAAGGGGCTGTTAACATGATTAGATCCACCATTTTTAACACAACTTCATTTAACGAATCAAAGAAGTTTTTTAATGGTTTTGCTTTTTTCTCACCTACCAATAACATTGATATCCCTAAGAAGATAGTAAAGAAAATTACTTGTAACATTGCTTTATTATTACTCATGGCCTGCATAGCATTATCTGGAACCATATCTTCTAAAAACTGAAGCGGTCCACTTTCTTTTTGCTTGCTAGCTTCAGCTATTTTAGCTTGTACTCCTTCACTATTTGCATAATCTGCTGTTAGTTTAGCTATGGTATCTTCTGAAATTCCATCTCCTGGTTGTACAACATTAACCAACATTAACCCTACTGTTATAGCTATTACTGTAGTACCTATATAAATTAAGATGGTACGTAAACCTATATTTTTAAATTTAGAAATGTCTTTTAAATCCGATATCCCTTTTACCAAAGAAGCAATTATTAATGGTACGGCTATTAGTTTTAATAATTTTACGAAAATAGTTCCCAAAGGCTTTATCCAGTCAGACACGAATGATGCTCCTCCATCTATAAAAGTCATTCCTAACCCAAATAAAATACCTAAAATCATTCCTATTAAAATTTGCCAGTGTAGTGCAAGTTTCTTCATATAATATATTAATCTATTAGTTTTTTTATTGGCCGTAAGGTATAAAGAATTATTTAAAAAAAAAGTGACCTTGAGTTTGTATCTTGTGTCCCATTAATTAGAAACTTTGTACTAACCTTATAAAATAAAAAAATGACTGGTATTTTAGATTTATTAAATAGCGACACTGGAAAGGCAATTATATCTGGGGTTGCTGGCTCTACAGGGCAAGACACTAATAAAACTAGTAGTGTTTTAACAATGGCATTACCTGTTTTAATGAAAGCAATGCAACGAAATGCTGCTACACCTCAAGGCGCTGAAAGTTTAAAAAGTGCATTAAATAAGCATGATGGTGGAATCTTAGATAATTTGGGTGACTTATTTAATGGTGGCGTTAACTCTGATGTTTTACAAGATGGTAATAAAATTTTAGGTCATGTTTTAGGTAGTAAACAACAAGGAGTAGAGAAAGTTATTGGTCAAAAAGCAGGAATGGACACTAGTGCTGTTGCTGATATTTTAAAAACTGCGGCTCCAATTTTAATGGGGTTACTTGGTAAGCAATCTCGTCAAGAAAACATAAATAGCGCTGGTGATTTAAATGGACTTTTAGGTGGTTTACTTGGCGGTAATTCAGCTCAAAAAGAACAAAGTTTCTTAGAACAAATATTAGATGCTGATGGTGATGGTAGTATTGTTGATGATGTGGCTGGAATGATTTTAGGAAACGTAGGTAACAGCCAACAAAAGTCGGGAGGACTCTTAGGAGGACTTTTAGGTGGGGTATTTGGAAAAAAATAACTTTGTTGATTTATATAATGTAATGAAGGGGTAAACATTTGTTTGCCCCTTTTCTTTTAACTACTTTTGCCCCGATATTAGGATTTATGGATAAACTTAAACAACGTTGGGGTATAGAAAGTAATTGGGCATTAACTGCTATTTTTATTGTTTTTGCTATAAATGGTTCTTTTGCTGCTTGGGTTGCCAGACCTGTTACTAATCTATTAGGATTATCTCCTGATACCATGACTCCTTGGCTATATTATCCTTTAAGAATTTTACTTATATTTCCTATATACCAAACTACTTTACCTTTAGTTGGATGGCTTTTTGGTCAATTTAAGTTCTTTTGGGAGTTTGAAAAGAAGTTCTTAAGTCGTTTAGGACTAAGTTTTTTATTTAAAAAAGCAAACTAAACACCATTTTACTTAAAATCAGTTATTTACCTACACTTTTTCTCTAAAGTATTTTTTATTTTTACATTATTATTAATTAACTAATAATAATTCCTCTCTTTTACTTCCCTAGTTTTAAGATAGAATTACTAACTAAACTCTTTTCTATATGAAAACTTTATTTAAAGAGACATTAGCTCTCATAATTATATGTTGTTCATTTTTAATCTTACAATCTTGTAAAAAAGATAAAAAGCAAACTCATAGCACCACCGAAACTAAAAAAGAAGTTATAAAAAAGGAAAAGGTAATTGAAATCGTTACAGAAAGTATGGATTTTCAAATGTCTGACACCATACCTTCTGGATGGAATACATTTCGTTATATTAACAAATCTCCACAAACTCACTTTTTTCTAATTGATAAGTATCCTGAAGGTAAAAATTCAGAGGATGCAAAAAAATATGTAGCTCCTGTTTTTGATGAAGCGATGAAACTTATTAATGAAGGTAAAGCTAAAGAAGGATTTGCTGAATTTGCTAATTTACCTGAATGGTTTAGTGAGGTTGCTTTTTTAGGAGGCAGCGGATTACTTTCTCCTGAAAAAACGGGAGAAACTACACTTTATTTAAACCCTGGAAATTATATGCTTGAGTGCTATGTAAAAATGAGTAATGGAGTGTTTCACACTTCTATGGGAATGGTTAAAGATGTTGTTGTTTCTAACAAAGATTCTGGAAACTCTGAGCCTAAAGCAGATGCTAACATAACTATCTCTAGTACTGATGGTATTGTTTTAAAAGATTCAGTTTTTGCTGGAAAGCGTACTTTCTCTGTACACTTTAAAGATCAAATTGTATATGAAAGTTTTGTAGGACATGATATTAACTTAGTAAAACTACAAAGTAAAACTGATCTTAAGAACTTAGAAAATTGGATGAATTGGGCTGATCCTAAAGGACTAATTGAGCCTGCACCCTCTGATGTCACTTTTTTAGGTGGGGTTAACGATATGCCTACTGGTAATAAAGCTTATTTTACTGCTATATTAAATAAAGGCATCTACGGATTAATTTCTGAAGTTCCCAATCCTTCCGAAAAAAACTTATTTATAACTTTTGAAGTATATTAAAAAAAAAGAGCAAACCTAGTTTGCTCTTTTTATTATTTCATTAATATTAATTGGTATCGGCAAGTGTACACCTTCTTCAAGAAAACGTTTATGAACAGCTTCTTTTAAAGCACATTTCGTTTTAAATTCTTGAAATGGTTCGTTTAACCACACATAAGCACGCATGTGAATATGGTCTGGGTATATATCAATAACACGAACATCTACTTGATGTACATCACTCATTACTTGATCAGGCGTACGATAGTCAATAACTGTTGGTAGCTTAACAGCTTCTTCTTGTATAATTCTTCTTGCTAAATCAATATCTGCTTTTAATCCTATTTTAAAGTTGTTAAAACTCAATACATGAGAGTCTTCTATAGTATGGTTTAAAATAGAATCTGTACTAATTACCGAGTTGGGTATAATTAATCGTTTATTTTCAAAGTTGTTTATTACGGTATGCCTCAATGTTATGTCTTCAACAATACCAACTCGAGTGTCATCCAGCTTAATATAGTCTCCCACTCTAAATGGACGAAATATGACTATGAAAGCTCCAGCTATTAAGTTAGATAGTGCTGCTTGTGCAGCAAAACCTATAATAGCGGCTAAAATACCGGCTCCAGAAAAAATTAAGGTTGCTTTGCTTCTAAAAGCAGGCACCGTCATAATTACATAAATAACACTTAAGAGCCCAATTACAAACGATACTGAATTACGTAAAAACTGAATACTTGTTCTACCAAAACGGTCTTCTTTCTTACTTTTAATCAGCTGCCAAATAATAGCTCTTGCCAATCTAGAAATAACCCAAGAGACTAGAAATACAACAATAATATATCCTAAAATACCAAAAAAGGTATCTAAATTAAAACGATATGGTAAAAGCTTATCCATTAAAATAATGCTGTTTGACTTTCGTCGTCCTTATCTTTTTTCTTCTTTTGAAGTGCTCTTTCTAACGCTTTTTTTGCTTTATCTTCTTTAGACTCTGCAAACTCTTTATCTTTAGGCTTAGTATCTTCTACGTCCAATGGTAATGCTTCTTCTTTAATTTCTTCTTCATCGTTCACCTCAATATCCTCAACTTTTTCCTCTTCTGGTTCTTCATAAGGCAACGATTCCAATAAATTAACCGTTCTTATTTTATCGGTTGTTAATTGATTTCCTTGGGCTTTAATTCCTTTAATTGCTATAAAGTCTTCAAAATTAACTTCTATATTGTCTAAACTTCTTTTTGAAAAAATTACCTCTGCCATGGGGCGATAATCTGTAGCTATAATTTCTAACTTTGATTTATCGTCTTCTGATATAAAAAGTTCTTCTTTATCAGGTGTTTCAACTAAGAATCGTTTTACAAAATAACGTTCTTTAATTCCGTCGAAATAAATTGCTGAAATTGGCTTGTTAGGTTTCCATTTTTCTAACACAATCATATCATTTTCAAAATGCATCGCTAAATCTGGTGATACTGCTTTTATTTTTCCTGACTGTGTTGCTATTAAAATTTTATCTTCTGCTTTAAACTCACCTAACAATTCTCCTCTACCATCAACATTTAAACGTTGTACCGTATCGTCAAACCAAATTTTTCTAGGTTTTAAAGTTGAAACTCCTGCTTCTTTAAACTCTACTTTTTTAATTGCGTACTTGGTTACTAAGTTTCCTCTAACACTACGTCCTTTTATGGCTAAATCGGCAAAATCAATATCCCATTTTAGTTTTTTCACACTTCCTACTGCTCTGAGTAAAATAGTTACTACCTCAGCTTCTCCATTAGAGTTTGCGGTAAAGTAAAGTACTTTTGATTTTGAATCTCCGTTGGCTAAGTTGTACTCTTTATCACGAGTAACTGATGTAACGTTAAAACGCTTCATATATGAAGGTCCTTTAGCGCCATCACGATATATCATGTTATAAACTGTACGTTTATCTTTTTTCTTGAATATCGCAACATGAATAATTCCTTTTCCTACAAAGGTTTTAGAATCTACTTTCGTCACTACCATTGAGCCATTATCTCTAAACACTATAACATCGTCAATATCGGCACAATCGGTAACGTATTCGTCTTTTCGTAACGATGTTCCTATGAATCCTTCTTCTCTATTTACATAGAGTTTTGAGTTACGCATTACTACTTTGGTAGCTACGATATCATCAAAAATTCGGATTTCTGTTTTACGTTCTTTTCCTTTTCCGTATTTTGCTTTTAGCTCTTTAAAATAATCTATTGCAAAGTCAATTAAATTATCTAAATAATGTTTAACCTCAGCTATTTTTTCCTCTAAACCTTCAATAAATTGTTTTGCCTTATCAATATCGAATTTAGAGATTTTCTTAATTCTTATTTCTGTTAAACGAACAATATCTTCTTCAGTTACTTCTCTTTTTAGATGTTTTGTATGGGGTTTTAACCCTTTATCAATTGCTTCAATTACTCCTTCCCATGTTTCTACTTCTTCAATATCACGATAAATCCTGTTTTCTATAAAAATACGCTCTAAAGAAGCAAAGTGCCATTGTTCTTCTAATTCGTGTAATTGAATTTCTAATTCACGCTTTAATAACTCTACCGTAAAATCTGTTGATTTTTTCAACACCTCGGTTACTCCAATAAATACTGGCTTGTTGTCTTCAATAATACAACATAACGGAGAAATTGAATTTTCACAACTGGTAAAAGCATATAGGGCATCAATTGTTTTATCTGGTGATACATTAGCTGGTAAGTGTACTAAGATTTCAACATTGGCTGCTGTGTTATCTTCAATACGCTTAATCTTAATTTTCCCCTTTTCATTGGCTTTTAAAATACTATCAATTAACGATGATGTGGTAGTGCCAAAAGGGACTTCAGTAATTACTAATGTTTTCTTGTCAAGAGCTGATATTTTTGCTCTTACTCTTACTTTACCTCCTCGTTTTCCTTCATTATAGTTGGTAACATCTGCTATTCCACCTGTTAAAAAATCGGGTACAAGTGTAAAACTTCTTCCTTTTAAGTATTTTACAGAGGCATCTATTAACTCGTTAAAGTTGTGTGGTAATATTTTAGTTGATAACCCTACCGCAATACCTTCTGCTCCTTGTGCTAACAGCAAAGGGAATTTCACAGGTAAGTTTACAGGTTCTTTTTTACGTCCGTCATACGAGGCTTGCCATTCGGTAGTTTTAGCATTGAAAACAACATCTAACGCAAATTTTGATAAACGTGCTTCAATATAACGAGAAGCCGCTGCGCGGTCTCCTGTTAAAATGTTACCCCAGTTACCTTGCATGTCGATTAACAGTTCTTTTTGCCCCATTTGTACCATGGCATCAGCAATCGAAGCATCTCCATGAGGGTGATACTGCATTGTATGACCAACAATGTTTGCTACTTTGTTATAGCGTCCATCGTCTAAGTCTTTCATTGAATGCATAATACGACGTTGCACGGGTTTAAATCCATCTTCCATTGATGGTACTGCACGTTCTAAAATTACATACGAAGCATAATCTAAAAACCATTCTTTATACATTCCCGTAACCTTGGTTATGGTTTCTGTATTTTCAAGGGGTTGATTTAGTTCTTCGTCGTGTTCGTAATTGTTATTTTCTTCACTCATGTATGAATGTTTAAACGTTTATTCGTTTAAGAGTTGGTTTGTTTCTTTTTGATTAGTAAAAAAATAGCTATCCAAACTAAGGCTGCAACTATCATATTGATATAGGATGAACTATTTGCCTCCCAACTTAAATTGTCAAAATCTACGTTAAATACGTTGACAAAAAAAATTGTAGATGCTATTATTAAATATATTCTTCCTCTTCTATTTCTATCCATTCCTTTATTCTTATCCTGAATTACAAGCTATCTATTTATCTATTGTTTTTTTAGACGATTTGATTGATAATAACATTGATAATCCTACTAACATCATTGATAAAGCACCTAAATATGGACTTAAATTAACCTCTAAATTAGTTAACTTCCCCAAGTCGATTGATAAAACATTTACAATCATTAGTATTAATGCCGCAATTAAAATTACTATTCTTAACTTTTTCATTTTAAACTTCTTCTACAATATCTAACTCAACCTTTAAATTGTTAATGATAAACTTTTGTCTGTCTGGAGTATTTTTACCCATATAGAATTCTAACATTTGTTCTATCGACATTTCTTTGTCTAACATTACCGGGTCTAAACGAATATCATCTCCAATAAAATGGACAAATTCGTTAGGAGAAATCTCCCCTAACCCCTTAAATCGAGTAATTTCTGGCTTTCCTCTTAGTTTGTTTATCGCAGCTTGCTTTTCTTCTTCTGAATAACAATAAATGGTTTCTTTTTTATTTCGTACTCTAAATAACGGAGTTTCTAAAATATACAGGTGTCCTTCTTTGATTACTTCTGGGAAGAATTGTAAGAAAAAGGTTATTAATAATAAGCGAATATGCATACCATCTACATCGGCATCGGTAGCAATTACGATATTGTTATAACGTAAGTCTTCCAGTCCGTCTTCAATGTTTAAGGCTGCTTGTAATAGGTTAAATTCCTCATTCTCGTACACTATCTTTTTAGACAACCCATACGAGTTTAGTGGCTTTCCTTTTAAACTGAATACTGCTTGTGTGTTTACATTACGTGATTTTGTTATGGATCCACTTGCCGAATCTCCCTCCGTAATAAACAATGTAGTGTCTAAATACCCATCTTTTTTAGTATCTCCAAAATGTATACGACAATCGCGTAGTTTTTTGTTGTGTAAACTTGCTTTTTTTGCGCGTTCGCGAGCTAATTTTCGTATTCCTGATAATTCTTTACGCTCTTTTTCTGCCTGTAATATCTTCTTTTGAAGTTTATCGGCTACTTCAGTGTTTTTATGTAAGTAATTATCTAACTGTGTTTTTACAAAGTCGTTGATGTAGGTTCGAACGGTTGGCAGGTCTCCTCCCATTTCAGTTGAACCTAGTTTCGTTTTTGTTTGACTTTCAAAAACGGGTTCCATTACTTTGATTGAGATTGCTGCAATAATTGATTTTCGAACATCAGAGGCATCGAAATTCTTTCCGAAAAACTCTCGAACTGTTTTTACTACTGCTTCTCTAAAGGCATTTAAGTGTGTTCCTCCTTGTGTAGTATTTTGTCCGTTTACAAATGAATGGTATTCTTCTGAATACTGTGTTCTACTGTGTGTTATTGCTACTTCAATATCATTGCCTCGTAAATGGATTATTGGATACAACATGTCTTCTTTGTTGTTGTTATCTTCCAATAAATCTTTTAAACCGTTTTCTGAATAAAATTTTTCTCCATTAAAAACTATAGTTAACCCAGGGTTTAGGTACACATAGTTTTTTAATAGTTTAGAAATATATTCAGGACGATACTTATAATTTTTAAAGATGGTTTCATCTGCAATAAAGGTTACTTTGGTACCTCTACGACGTGATGTTTCATCTAGTATTTCTTGATTGGTTAAATTCCCTTTTTCAAATTCGGCAGAAGCAGATTTACCATCACGGTTAGATTCTACCCTAAAATAGGTTGACAAAGCATTTACTGCTTTGGTACCAACTCCGTTTAAACCAACTGATTTTTTAAAGGCTTTGGAGTCGTATTTTCCTCCTGTGTTCATCTTAGAAACTACGTCCACTACTTTTCCTAAAGGAATACCACGTCCGTAATCTCGCACAATTACTTTATTCCCTTGTACAGAAACTTCTATGGTCTTACCTCCTCCCATGACAAATTCGTCAATAGAGTTATCTAAAACCTCTTTAACCAAAATGTAAATTCCGTCGTCTGGTGATGATCCGTCTCCCAGTTTACCAATATACATCCCTGGTCGCATACGGATATGTTCTTTCCAATCGAGCGAGCGTATATTGTCTTCGGTATATTGTGTTTCTTGCGTCATAAAAAATCGTGTGAATTGAAGTCTGTGCTAAAATAGTACTTCGCCAGAAAAAATAAAAAACTCTGTTAATATAGTTATCAACAGAGTTCGTTTTATTTCTTTTTTAGTGCTTTCTTCTCCCATTTACAGAGTAATCTGCCATATCGTCTTACTTTTTTCTCTGTACTTTCTTTTATGGTTGCTTTACATTGAGATAATCCTCTACAGTTTTTTTTGAAGTGATATTTTGTGCTTGCTACACTACTACAGATATACACTTTTTTGTCTTCTACTTTTTGAAATGCCACTAACACACCTACTGATAATAGCATTATTATGACTTTTTTCATTTGTTATTTAGTTTGGTTATCACAATAATCTTTTTGCTATTTCTTCCTCTTGAAGTACTTCACCGTTCTTTAGAATTATTTGCTTCTTCTTATTCATAGGGTTTATGTAGAACTCATAACCATAAGAACAGTTCTCATACCTATATTTGAGAGCTCGTAAACCTGCTATTGCTCCTTTATTTAATGTTTCCCTGTATACATTATGTGAACACGATTCTCTGAAAATACAGCTAGCTGGTTTATCTTTGGGTTTAAATTTCCAATATGTTTTTATAAAAAGAAGTAACAAATATTTCATTATTCTTTACTAAAAACAATCATTTGTCTATATGCTGTAAACCCAGGTTTTGCACCAAAGCCAAAACAACCTGGATCAGCTCTTACATAGGTTTCAACACTCTCAAGTCGAACATATCTCCACCCTTGGTTCGTAAAATTTTCTATGATATCTTCTAATTGTTTTGCTACTTTCTTTGAATTATCCTTATCTCTGTTTATCACAGGATAAAAAGGCACTACTTTGTACTCCATAATCTCTTTTTATATTTCACAATAAATTACACTCATACCTTTATCTCCTTTTTTATAACCATTCCTTACATTAAACTTTTCATTAATTACTTCTATTCGTTTTGCTTTAGTTAAATCATACATTTTCCAACCATATTTACCAGATTTCGTATACCCTTCTGTTTGATATCCTCTCAGTCCTTCGTTACCTGCAGTCGTTTTTCCATGACAATGAGGTTCTACCTTCCTTACCCCTCCTTCATAAAAAAATGTAATTATTTTTTTGTACGATATTGCTTCACAAATTTCACTTTTCATAATTATTGTTTTAGTGTTAATATTACAGCAAACTTATACTCTCTAAAACACAAAACCCTACGGGAATCCGTAGGGTTTACTATTATGTTAGGGGCTATACAAAAATGACTTCCATAATTAGAACTTTGTTAGAGGTTATATTGATTTTCTTAACTTTTAAAAGAGTAATAAGAAGATTATTGGTCAAGCTCCTGCCCTTGCTGCTAGTAACTATCGTGTTAGAATTAAAACGCAGGCAACAGGAAACTCTGAACGCTTTTTAAAAGATATTATGGTAGGTGGTTCTACATTTAGTCTCACTGTTGCTTAAGTAACAACAGTACTGTTGTTTAACACTAAACACTACTGTTATGTAACAGGCAACAGTAGTGTTTGATGTTTCAAACAAAATTCTCAATGCTTTATAAGGTGTTCTATCATTCCTCTTTATAACATCATTTCGACCAGAGGGAGAAACCGTAAGGTTCAGCGTAGCTAAATCTTCACATTTAGAGTTACCTACTTACAGATTACTTCGTCATACCTTCCTCGGAATGACTATATAAAAAGGTATGTATCTTTCTTAGTTGAACCTTACAATTTTTTCTTATCACTCGGAAAGACACTTATTTTAAATAAGCCCAAAATCTTTAGTAATCGCTATGAGTTGGGTAGGATTATTGGCGTTAAAGTTTTCTTTTAATAGTTTTAAGCGTTTTTCTACTGAACTTATGCTACTTGGTTTGATGTTCTTGCTTTTTAATTCTCCGCTAATCTCTTTTTGATCTAATCCTTCAGCTAAATGTTTTAGTAAAAACACATCGTAATCTGTAACTTCAAATGCTTCTTTATTTCGTAAGGCATGTGCTAATTGCGGAGTAATAAAAAACTCATCGTTATAAACAGATTGTACTGCTTTTTTGAGTTCTTTTTGTCCATGGTTAGATTTCCATACATACGCATTTACTTCTAATTCATTGCATAGTTGTTGAATTCGGTACGGTTTATCTTCTATAGAAAATACTATAGTTTTTAAATTAGGTTGCAATTTTTTTGCTTCAGCTATGAGATCTTCTCCTGATTCTAATCTTTGTGGATTCACATTATCTTTAAATGACAAATCACTTACTAATAAATCAAATGGTTCTTCGTCTAACCATGCCTTTTTTAATTTTAAATAAGCTTCATCACAGTATTGTGCGTATTCTATAGTAGGTATTTGCATGTCTTCTAAAGCTACTTTAATTCCGCTTGACATGAAATCGGCATCTTCGGCTATCAATATTTTTTTGAACATAACTACTTTTTAAAGTGAAACTTTGCTTGAAATCCTTTTTCTTGCTTTGATTCAAAAGTAATAATCCCTCCAACCGATTTAATACGGGTTTCCATATTTTGTAAACCGCTTTTTATTGATAGGCTCTTAACTCCATTCCCATTATCTTGATATACAACAGATAACATTTTTTTAGACAACGAGAATGTAATAAGCACCAAGCTTGCTTCACTGTGTTTTTTCATATTTACCAAGAGCTCTCGTAACACTCTGTATAGTACTATTTGCTTTTCTTTTGGCAACTCATTTACTATTACTTCTTTCAATCCTTTATGGATTACTTTACAAGTATCGTTCGTGAAATCTATAAACAACTGCTTTAAAAAGTTCTCAAAATGTTCTCCTGTAAGTACAGGACTATTCTCATGAGAAATATCTCTGGTTTGAGCGTATATTTTTTCTACTCTTGCTAGTAGTTTGGTGTCTGTTTCTGCTTTATTTTGTAAAGTGTTCATTACTGCATATACATCGTTTGCTAATTCATCGTGTATTTTTTTAGACAAACGGGTTTCTGTATTGTAGACTTCTATGGCTTTTTCTTTTTTAGTTTTCTCTCTTTTATAGAAGAAGTATACTAATGAGGATAAAACAGTAAGGATAACTGCAAAACCTAATAGTTGTTTTTGTGATTTTTGTTGTTCTGTTTTAATTTCTGCTTTTAATTTCTGCTCTTTTAACAGATCAAAGTTATATATCGTTTTAACTAATTTGTTTCTTGACTTTCTTCTAGCATCAATTATACTATCTTTTAAATAACTTCTTTCAATTGCATACTTTCTAATCTCATTTCCTTTTACTAGTTTAATTAGCTTATCTATTGCTTCTATTCTATCATTAGGTCTTTCTCTTTCCCTTGATAAATCATACATTTTTTGAGCGTAAAATAGAGATTTATCAGAGTTTTTATTATAAAAATAATCTGATATGTATGAGTAATTGGTTATTAATCCTTCATAATCTTTAATACTATCTTTTAACCTTTGAACTTTGAAAAAATCTCTAGTATTTATCTCTTGTCCTAATAAATACTTTGTATAGGTATAATTATCTAATATTTTAAATTTCAGCTTTAAATCTATTTCATCAAAAAACTTATTCTTAATTAACTCTTCATATATTTTTACTGCTTCTTTATAATTCTTTTCATATTTATAAACAACAGCTTTATTTGCTATGTACCTTACTCTTTTTAAACTATCATTTGTTATTTGAATAGCTTGATTATAATAATCTATAGCTTGATTGTAAACTCTTTGTTTTCTTGAATTTATTCCTAAACAATTATATGTTGAACATTCAATCTCATTAAATTTCGGGTTATTATTTGAATATTTCAACACCTCTATAGCTGTAGAGTCACTTTTTAAAAACAAATCAAAATTAGACTCAAGTTTCGCTAAGGCTAATAATCTGCTCGCTACATTAAGACTATCATTTAACTTTTTATAAACTGCTTTCGATTCTTCATAATTTTTATATGCTTTGTCATATGCTTTGTTTCTATAATGTAAATAACCTACTCTATTGTACGCCAAAGCTAATTCTTGATTCTCTTTTCCTTTTTTTAACAAATTAAGTATACTATCTGCATAAATAATTGTCTTTTTATTTAAACCTTTTCTTTTATAAAAAGAATATTTTTTTTTTAGCTTTTTTAATAAAACAGAATCTAAATCTATTCTAATTTCATCTACGCTATTAGCTGTTATAGTTAATGGTAAAAAAAGCACACTAAAAAATAATACCTTGATCTGTTTCATTTTACTAAAATATGAAATTAGAAAGAAAAAAAACGGGTGTAGTTAACTACACCCATTATCATATTAATTTCCATCAGGATCTACTTCTGGATCTTGATCTTCTTCTCCTCCAGTATCACTTGTCACTACTTCTGTAGAGTTTGTTTGTGGTGCTACAGTGGTTGAATCTGTATTTATAGTGTATAATCCATTTGTTACTAAAAATGTTATAATTAATAAAACCTTGTTCATTTTTGTTTCTTTTAAAAATTGATAGTATTTATCCTGTCCCAGCACTTTGCTTGGGTACAGTTACACCGAGTTTGGGTGTAGAATTTTTAAAAGAGGTGCGCATCTCTTTTGCGGGAAGTGAAGATGAACATCAGTGTTTTTTAGTAGCTCCCCCTCTAAGAAAATCCACTAATGTTTATCTTATAATTAGAACCTATCGATTGTTTTCTTTTTTGCTCTCTCGATTAATTCTGATGCAAATATTGGCAATGAAAAAGGTTTAAAATGAACCATTATTTAACCAATTTTTCTCCATATTGTATTTGTGCACATTATGGTTAACCGTAACCAAAAAGTGACCACTTTGGATACTTTTGGCCAAACACCAAATAACCATGATTAAACAACTTATAACCGATTTTTTTAATGCTATAGAGAAAAATGAGTATAAAACCAATAAAAATGCGAAGGCTGTTTTTTGGGCTAATGAGTTACAAGAAGTAGGCTATAATGATGAAAACTATATTAGTGAACGAAAAGCTAAACGTTATTATGAAAAGTATGTGGAAGAAAAAGAAGGAGTAAGTGTTAGTTTACCTAATAGCTACCAAAGAGATTTTATGGCTAACTACCTAAACTATGAGGATTATGAAGATTATGTTAATAAACATACTTCCTCTAATAAGAAATCTTCTAAAAAAAATAATACGTTTGATGACAACGTTGGGGACACTTCTAGTAAAGGGAAAGTAAAAAAGCAAAAATCTATTATTGTGGTGGGGATTATTATAATTGTCCCTTTTTTATTTATTTATAGAGAATCATTCCTTGATAGTGGTAATTGTTTCATTTGGAAAAAAGACCATTATAAAAAAACTTCTTGCACTACTGAAAATTCCATAAACAATAATGTCTTTTCAATAAATATTAATTCTTTTAAGAAAGTAACTCTTACTAAGGATATGGAGTTTTTCACTGACGGTAAGCCGAATTTTTGGTATGGAAATAATACGAAAGGAAAACGAGAGTTTTTTACGGCTAGAGGCGTACATCCTGAAACGTTAAAGGAGTTAGATCCTATTACACCTTACATTTTAGAAGTAGAAGGTTTTTCTATAGAAAGTAAAAATGCCGTTAATAATTAAATTAACGGCTTTTTTATAATGTCCAATTCTTGTTTAGTTAATTATTAACTTCTGAATTATTCTTTGTTCTTCTGTTTCTATTAAGATAAAATATACTCCTGAAACTAAACTCAAATCGTAATCAACTTTATAATTATCAGAGCCATTCATAGTTTTTGCATCTACTAAACTACCTCCAAGCATTTCTAAAATCTTCATACTAACTATGTTTTGTTCTTTTAATTCTATATCAACCGTAAACTTACCTGAAGAAGGGTTAGGGTATATTACCAGATTTTTAATCATTGGTGAAGCATTTCTTAGGTCTTCTTCCGTTGTTGTCACTTCTCTATCAATAACAATTACTTTCTTTGTTATCATTGCTTCACAACTTCCTATTCTAGTTATCATGGTTACTTCATACTCTCCTTCTTTTGCAAACTTAATTTCTGTATAACTATCATTACTTTCATTAATAATTGCTTCGTCTGGCAATATCCATACTACTTCATCAGCTACAACGCTACTAATATTTACCACTACAAAACTTTCATCTGTAAACACTTGGGTTGATACTGCTATATCTGCAGATATCTCTTGTTTTGAACGTATAATTTCAATACTATCTTCTACTACACATCCTTTTTTATCTTTTGCTATTACAGTATAAGTTCCTTCTTCTTTTACCTCAATAATAGCTTCATTACTTGTAAATCCGTTTGTTGAACTCCAACTATATGCTACACCATCAATAATAGTTGCATCTAAAATATGTGTTTGATCTACACATAGTGTTACATCAGCTCCTAAATCTAGTTCTATTTGCTCTGGATCTTCAACTATAAAAGATTTTGTTATAAAGCATCCTTTGCTATCTTTTACTTCAACAGTATATTCTCCTGAAGTTAATCCAGTGACTACTTTACCTTTTCTTGAATTACTCCAAGTATATTCATAAGGTGGAGCTCCTCCAGTAACCTCTAATGCAATGCTACCATCATTGCCTTGAAAACAAGTTGGTTTTGTTATTGTTTCACTTACTATTGATATTTCTGGTGGTAGTGTTAATTTTATTTCTCCAGACACTCTACAACCATTAGCATCAACAACCGTTACGCTATACTCTCCAATAGGTACACTCTGTAACATAGCTTTGTTACCTCCTGTATTCCATAAATAGCTATATGGTGCTGTTCCTCCAGTTACCGTTGTATTTACTGTCCAATCATTTCCTGTTCCACATAATGTATAGTCTGAACCTAATTGTAATGCTAATACTTTTGGTTCTTTTAAATTATATAAAGCACTCTTTACTATGTTTGCTTTTGAATCTTCAACGACTACATAATATACTCCCTCGCCTAAACCTGAAACTGATTGTGAAGTTCCTAACAATAAAGGGCTGTTAGACTCTTTATACCACTTATAGGTGTATCCTTTTACTCCTCCAACAACTTGAGCTGCTAAAGTTCCATCTTTCTCTCCATTACAACTAATCACTGAAGCCTTTACTACGGTTACTTCTAATTTTAATGGTTGACTTATTACATACTCTTTAATCAAAGTACACCCTTTACTATCTGTTGTAATTAATTGATAATTGCCTGCTGAGATAGATGTAATTTTATTACTGCCTGTTAAAATCGTCGTACCTGAGCTATCTTTCCATTCATAAGCATAAGGTGGTGTTCCTCCTACTATTCCCACAGAAATTGATCCATTTGATAATCCAAACCCTGTAACTTCTTCTATCAATACATTTGAAACTGATAGTGGTAATGGCTGAGTGATTTCTATTGTAAAGTCTGAGCCTCCATCTGTATTTAGAGCTAAACAGTTGTTTGCATCTCTTATTTGAAGTGTATAAGTGTTCTTCTTTAAGTTATTCACTTTTATAATATTTCCTGCTACACTTATCCAATCACTAAAGCTTGATACATCTCTATATCTAAATTGGTAGTTACCTGTTCCTCCTTGCACTTCTACCTCAAAACTTCCATCATTGGCATTGAAACAGCTTAAATCTATTTCTTTGATTGCTAACTGAATTTCTGTGGGTTCAGAAACTGTAAAAATTGAACTTTTTTCTTCTATTCCTTCTGCATTATTTACTATCACATAGTAATTACCTGCTGAAATATTTTTAAGCTGTTTTTCTGTTCCTATAAGCTCATTACTGTCTGCATTATACCACGCATAATTGTTTCCTCCAACTCCACCAACGGTAATTACATCTAAAATACCGTTTGAAGCATCATGACATTTTACTTCTTGTACCTGTGTTATTTCAACTAATAATTCTCCTGGACTTGCTAAATTGTATGTTTCTTCAATTACACAGCCTTCAGCATCTTTTATTGTAATTGTATAGATTCCTTCTGGTAAGTTCTCTATTTTATCGGATAAGCCACTAGATACTTTTGTAGAAACTATATCTCCTTTTTCATTCTTCCATTCAAATGAATAAGGTGCTACTCCTCCGACGAAAATTACTTCAATACTACCATCATCTACTAAATTTGATGAAGGTCTTATTAATTTTACATTCGTTATATCATACTTTTCTGGTTGATTTATTGTTACCTCTTTTGCTGTCGTACATCCATTCTTATCAGTAACTACAACTGAGTATGTACCTGAAGATAAGTTTTCCACTTTTCGAGCGTCTAAACTTGTATGATTCCAACTATATGTATAAGGTGCTACTCCTCCTGAAACAGTTATGTCTATATATCCGTCTGTACCTCCATAACATACAACATCAACTTTATTTACTCCTGTAATTTCAAGTAATGATGGTTCGATTAATTCATATTCTTTAGTAGCTGCATTTCCGTTTTTATCTGTAATTGTTACTACATAAATTCCTGCCCCTATATCCTGAAGTACATCAGTAGTACTTAATACTGTTGAATTTCCTTTTAACTTCCATGAATACGTATATGGTATTACTCCTCCCTTAACTTCAGCTGTTAGTGTTCCTACTCCATTTTTACATAAAATTGAAGTCTCACTTACATTTACAGTTAACAATTCTGGTTCATTAACTGTATATGTTTTTTCCACTAAACACCCTTTGGTATCTGCTACTTTTACCGAATATTCTCCTGCTTTAACTCCCGATAATTTAGAGGTTGTATTACCTTGTACAATTCCACTTGAATTTTTCCATTCATAAGTATAGTTTGGCGTTCCTCCAACAACATTTATACTTATCTCTCCATTTGATAATCCATAACCTGTAACATCTTTTATTACTGAATTATCTATAGCTAAAACTGTTGGTTCTTGAATTGTAACTTTTCTTGTTACTTCACATAAGTTTTTATCTCTAACAACCACTTCATATATCCCAGCTTGTAAAGAGTTTAAACTACTACCTATTGTTCCATGCTTCCAACTATATGTATATGGTGCAGTTCCTCCTGAAACACTTACGTCTATGGAACCATCTGCTCCTCCATTACAAGACACGTCTACTTTAGTTATTCCTCTAATTTCTAACTGTAGTGGTTCTGTAACTTCATACTCTTTCGCAGCAATATTGCCGTTTTTATCTGTTACTGTTATTACATAAATTCCTGCGCCTATATTACTAAGTGTATTGTTAGTACCTAGTTCTACTAGGCCTCCTTTTAATTTCCATGAATAACTATATGGAAGCACTCCACCACTAGCTTCAACTGTTAAACTTACAGTGTTATCTCCATAACAAAGAATATTACCTTGTTGATTTATGGCATCAATTACTAATAACTTCGGTTCTGTTACAGTATAACTTCCAGTTGTAATACAACCATTAGTATCTTTAACAGTTAATTCATATTCTCCTGCCGCTATATTTTCAAATGGATTGGTTGTTCCTAAAATAGTAGTACCTCCTTTTTGTCTCCATTCATATGTATAGCTTGGTGTTCCTCCAACAACATCAACAGATATGCTTCCATTTTTTGTTTCAAAACCGGTTAAGTTATTTACCACATAATTAGATATCTCTAACGCTGCTAAAGGCTGTTCTATCGTAAAGTTATTTGAAGTAAATGTACATCCATTACTATCAGTAACTTCTACGTAATAAGCCCCTTCTCTTAAATCTGTAATATCTTCCGTAGTTTTATTAAATGTTGTGTTATTGGTACTTTTCCAAGAAAAACTGTAGGGTTTAGTTCCTCCTAAAATAGTAACATCAATACTTCCATCTCCTCCTCCAAAACAACTCACATTTGTACTCGACGCTAAATTGACTTCAATTTTAAGTGGTTGATTAATTGTTATCTCATTTTGTGTAGTAGCTCCTTTTATATCATTTACTACCACTCTATAACTTCCTGCTTTTAGGTTGTTTATTTTATTTTGTTTTAGATCTGAATTTAATAAAACCGGTGTCCCTGAAGTTATATCGTACCATTTATAATCAAAATCATTTGGAGTTGAATATATTGGATATCCTCCTGATACCTCAGCTAGCAGTTCACCAGTTTCATCACCATTACATAAAATAGGTTTTGTTAGTTTTATGGCCACTTGAATAGGTTGTGGTTCCTTTACTTCATATGACTGGGTTATTTCACAACCTTTTGCATCTCTTATAACTACATGATAAATTCCTGCAAAAAGACTATTTATGTCTTTAGTATTACTAGTAAAAGAAGCATCTCCTTCTTTTGTCCATTTATAACTATGTGCTCCTTCACCTCCTGAAGTTTCAATTGTTATAGCTCCTTCATTATTCCCTGCTACTTCACAGTTTGTTATAGAAAAGCTATTAATAATTATTTGTGTTGGCTGTTTTATCGTGGTGGTCGCTGGTGTATTAACTATACATCCATTACTATCTTTAATCCAAACTGTAAAACTTCCAACTGTCAATCCATCAATGGTATTATCAACTAAGCTATTTACTACTTGAAATGATGTTTGATCATCAATAGAATATTGATATGGTGGAGTTCCTCCTCCAATGGCAAGTTTTATCTTTCCATCCTCAGCTCCATAACATGAGATATCTGTTTTAGTTATGTTTAACGTAATAGCGCTAGGCTCTGTTAATGTTATATTTTTAGAAATAGTGGTAAACCCATCATTAATGGTAACTGAATAACTACCTTGACTAATATTAGTCAATTGATTGGCCGTTTTTCCTATTAATTCTGTTCCTCCCCTAAACCATTTATATGAATAACTATTTGATCCTCCTGATGGATTTACTATTAATGAACCTACTCCTCCTTTACAGGCTATCATTTTACTAATAGTCAGTGAGGCTAATAATTGTGGATTTTCTCTTACTTCTATTTCATTAGAAGTTATCGTACATCCATTGTTATCTCTAATAGTAGCTATATAAAACCCTGCTCTTAGCCCTGTAATTAGGCTTCCTGTCCTAGAAAAAGAAGTATCATATTTCTTTCTCCACGTTATAGTGTAGTTTGGAACTCCTCCATCTATGGTTAATGATATTTCTCCTTTAGCTTCTCCGAATACATTATTATGTTTTACAGAATTACCAATAATTTCAATTGGCAAAGGCTCTGTTATTGTTATTGACGAGGAAACTCTAGATCTACAAGCTGTTATATTTCTATCTCTTACTATAAACCTATACCCTATACTACTTGCCGGTAACGAAAACACATTACTATCTTGCCATAAAATTCCTGAGCTCTTATATATCGCATATTGATATACATTTGATTTTCCTCCAGTAGCCGTAATACTTACAGAAGCCCTACCTCCACTACATTTTATTGGAGTTGTTAAACTTACTCTTGAAATAGTTACCTCTGATTGTTGTATTACTGCTATAGATTTTTCTAAACTACCTTGTTTACTGTCTTTAACCAAAACAGAATAGTTTCCTGCCTCAATATTAAAAGAGGCACTATTTGTTCTTCCCGTCAATGTGCTTAGTACTGTTGAGCCTCTTTTTAAAATAACAGTATAGTTAGGATACCCTCCTGCAATACTTGTTACATTTATTGTTCCTTTACCTTGATAACAATCTGGTTTTACTGAACTAACAGAAAATGTTATTGGTTTTGGGTCTATAATCTTTGGTAATGTATACTCTTGTGTACAGTTATTTTTATCTGTATACCTAATCTTGTGAGTTCCTGCTGGTAAGTTAGGGATTACAAAACCACTTACATAAGCTCTACCACTTTTAATATTAGTAGTGCTTCCATTCAATAAAACTGTATAATTGTAATAATTACTAAAAGGCGTACCTCCGCTTACACTATTAATTTTTATAGATGCATCAGTGCTTCCTACTGCGCTAGGATGCGTAACTGCATTGGAAGGTAAAATATGTGTTATTTTATTTTTTCCACTTATTGTTATTGATTGTGAAGTCTTATTTTTATCTATACAACCTTTAGTATCTTTTATTCTTACTACATAATTAGCTGGTGATAATCCGCTAATTGTAATTTGACCTGAAAACGTTGAAGAACTCCAAGTAGATCCATTATTTAAACTATAGTAAAAACTACCTGATCCACCAGATCCCGTAATTTTTATTTTTCCATCTTTACTACTATAGCATGTTTCATCTTGAATTTTTGAAGCACTAAAAACTACTTTTGGTGGAGACTTTATTTGAAAATCATACGAGTACTTCTCACATAAAGGAGAACCTGTACTTCTATTAAATCCAGTTACCTCAACCCTATAATCTCCTGATGTTAATGTTCCTGATGTTGGTTTCCAATCATACATCCAGTATCCTCCTGAACTTACAAAAGAGGTAATTCCTGGATTATTATCAACAGCGACATATTCATTTGTTAATGTTTTCTTCAGAAGATTAAAATCTATTTTCTCATAACTAAAAATTTGTCTCGTAAAATACAGTTTAAAGTCTGCATCTGTACTATAAGAACAAGTAGGTTGTTTTATTGTTGGCGCTTTTGCTATTTGTGGAGCATCGGGTAGATATTGTACTGTAACTGTATTTGTTGTGAAGGAATTGTTACAACTTGGCTTTACACGTATATTTATGTTTTTTGTTAAGGCCTTTTTTCTATCTGTTGAGGAAGAATACAAATTAGCTAGCTTTAAGTCAATTGTAGCTTGCCCCGTTTTATTTGTGATAGTTCTCCAAACACTTACCTGTATCGTTTTAGGGCCTGTGTAATTATTTAAATTTCTCTTTGCTTCAAATACAGCCATCATAAACCCTTCACATCTATCAAAATCTCCCGTTCTTCTAACACAACTATCATAAGCAGCTTCTGCAGACGACACAGCATTTAATAAATCTTGATAGTCTGGATGTGTTCTAGTCTCTGTATTTACAGGATCTAAGAACTCCCACACATACACACTTGATGTAGGTGTAAAACCTGAAGTTGCCTTAATTCTAACCGAACTACTTGCACAAACTGTTTTTACTCTTGAAGTACTTGACCCATCAGGATACGATAGAGAAGCGTTTGGTTTTATAGAGATTCGTGCCCAACCTCTATTTATATCACTTCTATATACTTCATCTTTCTGATATTGTTTATAAAAACATGGTGAAGCTATATCTACCTCAATCTTAGATTCTTTAGAGCTTTCACATCCTTTCCATGAATTTCTTCTGGTAATTGTATGAAACTCTACCTTAGTTACTTTTTTAGATACATTAAAAGTGTCTTCATGTGAATACATTTGATTAATAAAGCGTAATCCATAAATCGCAGGGTCTCTTAAATATTTTGTCGTTCCGTCAGAGAAAAACATTTTTATTCCTCCTAAACCATTTTTGTTGGAACCACAAGAAGATTTTCCTTGACCTATATACCCTTCAACTTTTATGGTATACGTTTGAGCTTTTGATATAATTGAAAAAAATAAGAATAAAATTAAGAGTATATTTCTTTTCATATAGCTTTCTTTTAATAGTTTATTTCAATTTTGTTAAGCGGAGATTTTACTCCTGACTCAAAAATTGCTTGAATTAAAAATGTATATTTTGTATTTATTAATAAGTTTCTATCTTTAAACTTATTAGTATCTGCTCTAAAGACTTTATACATTGTTGGCTTTTTTCCCTCTTCAGCTTTGTATAAAACAAACTCTTTAGTATTTGTTTCTTTATAATTCCAATTCAGCTCAATATACCTCTCTTCTCTATTTACATACCCTGTAAATCTTTCTATACTTGGTTTAGACGAATTATCTAAAACTGTTATTTTTAAAGGTGTTATAGGTTCTGATTCAAGCCCTGATTCATCTATAGTCAAAGCTGTATACAAATACGTTTTTCCAACAATTCCTGTTTCATCTATAAACTTGTTTTGTAATAATGGTAAACTCTTTAACATTTGCCATGGCTCTTTTACTCCCTTTTCTTTTCTATAAATTACTGTAGATTGAGCATCATTACTAGTACTTGATATCCACTTTATCTCAACTCTCCCTTTATCAGATTTAAACGAAGTAAAAACGGGTGCAGTTGGTGGTACTATATCGGGTCTATTTAATTCTAAAACCTCAGAAAATTCTGATGGATTGTATCTTTTATCAAAAGCTTGAATTTTATAATAAATCTTTTTATTTAATGTCTTAATGTTAATGGTATCAATAAAAACACTATTAGGAATAGGCTCAAATGTTACTTGGGTAAACTCATCTGTTTTTAAATTAGCTTTAAATATCCTATATCCTAAAAAATCTATTTCTGTGTTTTGTTTCCATTGTAATCTTACTACTCCAAGAGAATCTATAGTTCCGTTTAACATAGTTGGTACTGCTGGAGGAGTACTATCATCTGGTTGTACCATTTTTGGAAACGATTCTCGGGTGCCTCCATTGTTACCCACAGCCACAATTTTATAATAGTTTATAGCTTGCAAGTTTTCTATCTTAATAGATCTTTTGTTTTTTGATATATTGTCTATTACAGTGAGGAACTTACCTTTTGGTGTATTAGATCTTACTAGTTTAAATTTACTAAGTGTGCTAATTCCTTCAGAAGGAAACTCCCAACTTAAAACTCCTCCTTCATTACTTAGTTTTACATCTGTAATAAATGGTGTGTGTGTTAATGGTTTTATTCCTTTACCTGAAACAACTTTTGAGTATGGTCCTTCAATACCAAAAGGAGATATTCCTTTAATTCTATAAGAATAGGTTTTATTGTTTTGTGAAAGGCTATCTATGTACATCATTCTATTTGATGGATTCTTTTCTTTTTCTCCTAAAGTAGCTACTGGTGTACCTAGTAGTTTTTTAAAAGTTTTTCCTTCATCCTCAGATTTTTCAATAATGTAATTGGTATAGTACTTTTTTAAGATCGCTTGATTCCAACTTAGAATAACTGTTTTATCTTTAAAAACCCCAACAAATTCTTGTGGCTCAGGTAGCGGTTTTTTATCTAGTAATCCTAAATATACTCCTCCTGATTTGATCAAGTCTTTTTTCTCTTGTGGTAAAGCTACTCGTATCGTATATAAATAGCGTTCTGTAGGTTTTACCGTATCATCGACAAAAGCCAATCCTGAATATTTTGCTACTTTAAAATCTTGATCGGCTGCATACAAAGCAAAAGTAAACCTCTGTTCTATTACTTGTGCCTTATTTATAATACTCAGTAATCCATTTTCTCCTTCATTCATTTCTACATCAAACTCCTCTCCATATAAGGCTTGCGCAGCTAATGCAGCATAGTTATTTTCTTCTGAAAACTCTTTCCACTCCATCATTGGATAAGGCTTCAAAGGAATGGGAGTTAATTGCTTTATTACAGGCGTGGATAGTATCTCTTTATCAACTGCTATTGTTTTTCTTTCAATTATATAGCCGTATTTATTAGCATATTTCCAAGCTGTTGGGGTCGTTACTCCCCAACGTAATAATATTTTATTTTCAGATACTGTTGCAATTGCTTTTACCTCTGCTTTAATATTACCTATTTCTTTTTGGGCATAGGTTTTTACTGTAATACCCAACATCAGAAGCATAAAGATGATAGGTGTACTCTTCTTCTTAATCATTTAATGGGTTTAAATATTTTAATGAATTTATTCTGCTCTTTTTTACCTGACCTGGTAATACGTATTGTAACGTTGCTTTATATTTTCCTTGACGCATGTAAGGAAAAGCTTCCGTAATTAATTTTATATACTGTGACTTTGCATTCCAATTAATATTTGAACTAACTAATTGATATCTCAAATCTTCGTAATCTTCTAAATAATAATACGTGAGATTATACCTGTATGGGTTATATAAATTTATTTCTCCCGAATAATTATTCTCTAAATAGGTTACATACCAAGTCATCGGTTCCACTCCTTCTACTGGTGGTACTCCCACTTCATCAATTTCTCTACTTACCGAAATATCTCCTTCATATGGATAGTTATTATAGATTAATGGATAAATCTGATTTCTATAGTAACTATCATCTAAAGTTGCTCTTGATACTACTAAAGGTTGATGTCCTGTATACTCATTTCCTCTCAACTCTGCTAAATCAAATGCTTCTTGGTAGTCAATACTTGATAGTAATGTTAATCCGTAAGGATAAACAATGTGTTGATATAAATCTTTATTCTTATTCATATCTCGCATTTTTCCGCTGAATGTTTCGTACTTACTTGTTCTGAAATTATAAACTAACAATTCTTTTTCTCCTTCTTTACTTACATTTCCTTCTGCTTTCCTTGATTTTACTTCAACTGTATTTTCAGAACTACCTCCAATATTTTTAGAAGTATATGTTTCTGATACATTATCATCCAAATCACTTGCTTCTGATGTTAGTTTTAAGCTTACATCATATTGTGTTTGTGTTTGCATTTGATTTACTGGTAGCGAATAAACTAACTGCTTTTTAGCAGAGTTATATGTGAATTGTTTGTATAAATTTTCACCAGATGCACTGGTCATTATCATTTCTTTTTTCCAATCTGGGGCAGCGTCAAACAAGTATGTTTGACCTCTTTTTAATTTTACATAAGCTGTGCTATACTCATCAATAAAGAAGTTTTTTTGCCCTAGTACAGGGTACATATAATCTATATTTGTTAATGGTATTGTTTCTGGTGCTTCTCCTGTTGTAAAGTTTACTTCTTTTACTTCTGTAGCTACCTTTCCACCTGATTTTATTTTTTGCCAGCTTCCTCCTTTGTATTCTTCAAAATGCAATTGAACTTTAGCTTTTAATTGAGCGTGTGGTGGTAAAATTTCATGTGAATAAAATACTGCTACATCATTTCTATCATTCCATTTTATCTCTCCTACAATATTTTGTCCATCCTTTGTTACAGAAAAATCATCTAATAAAATTTTATATTTTCTATCTCCCGTGTCGTCAGGGATCTCAAAAATTTTATTAATCTGTAAGTTGAATACTGCCTGAGGAGCTGCAAATACATCTACATCTGTACTTCCTTCTTTTGGTGTTAAATCACTAATTACAACAATACCATCTATAGGACTTCCTCCTATTATTTCACATTTATCTCCAAACTCAATTTTAAACCTAAATCTCCCTTTGATTAAACCTCCTAACAAGCTATATTTCCCTGCTAAATATCCTCTAAACCATGCTGGATTTGGTAATCTTGCTTGTAATAATACAGCACCTCCTCCTGCTATGATAGGCAGTTTCTTTTTAATTCCAAAGAGTTTAAATTTCACTCCTAAAACACCTTGTAAGTATGCATACGCTTGTCCGTTAGCGTACCAACCATTCATTCCTATAACTTCTGAAGATCCTTTACAATAAGCTTCTCCATAGTCTTTTAGCATAATATCAAAACCTATTCCTGCATCAAATCGAGCATAAAAGATTAAAAACTTCAAATCTCCTGTGGAAACACTCATGCTAGATCCAAAAGCTAAACCTTTTCCAGATTCTAACATATTAGCATCTCTCATATAGTTGAGTTCAGCAACATCAACTCCTAAAATATCAGCAACAATTGGTGGTGGTGGCGGACTTCCTGGTAAGTTTTCTCCTGTCATGAAATAACTATCCATTTTTATTTTTAGAATTCCTAAGTCTATTTTTACCCCTACTCTATCTTCTGGAGTTCCAACAAGCATGTGCCATTCATCTGGAGCTACGTAAAAATCTAACCATCCCGCTCTTCCAGAAGGACCTACTCCTTTTAAAACTCCAAAATTTATGTATACTTCAGATGTAGAATGGAAAATATCATTCACAAAATCAAAACCAATAAAAACATTTGCAGAAATAGCTGCTGTTGGACTTTGTGCTGGAATTCCTTGTCCTCCTACAGCTGCAATGCTAGACAAGTTACTATTTACTGTATCGAAAAAGTCACCTGGTAAAGAAGCTATTAGTTCACCAAAACCTTTCATGTATATTTCTTGTAGTCCTCCTGACTTTCTAAATGCCATACCAAACTCTACGGTAGCATGAAAAAGTTCTTCTGAGTTTTGAGTAATGATTCCTACAGATGCTTTCATTCCAAATGAGTTTTGCTCATACGGTTCATAGATTACTCCTGAAGTTGAAGCTCCTATTTCTGTAAAAGCAGCATCTTGCGCATTTGAATTACCTGCCATACGCATTTTATTGTAGAAACCTCCTCCAAAAGCATTCAATGCAAAACCAGGGAAAATTGGAATTCCTTGTGGCAATGTTACTTTGGCGTCTGCATACCAATACCTAAACGAATCTGTTCTTCCAAAAAGCGCTTTTGCTTCTACTTCTAACTTTATTCCTGTAGAAAACTTAGCTCCAACTGCACCTGCAAATCCAGTTCCGTAAGTTGGATCATCTTCAAAAATGAAAATTGCCCCTTTTAACTGCATACCGGCAACATCCATTTTTATATATAAGTGTTCTAATCTTACACCATCAAACTTCCATTTGTTTCCGGATTCATCCATTTTAGCTTTAAAAGCTAATTTTGAAGCTCCTCCATTTCCTCCATCTGACTCTGACGTTAAATTCACTGCAAAATCAAAAACTAATTCTGCTTTATTATCTGCAGGAGTTCTTAAACCTATTTCATTAATTGCTATAGGGAAATTTGCAAGTTGTAACTTTCCTTTAACACCAAAATAATCGACTGAAAACTTAGGGGATTCAGTTTGTAATACCATTTTTTGGAATGTTATTCCCTTAAAATTTATGATACTTTTTGATGTGTCATTAGATTCTTTTTCATCCTTTTTTAATCCAGACGCAAGACTCATTGATCCGTTTAAATTTGCTTTAGGTCTAAACTCTCCATCTTTAACCTTCATTTCTACATAAGAATCTTTGGTTAAATGAACATTTGCCTTCCAAACATTAAACTTGATGTCTTTTTCTGTTTTTACTGCTAATTTATATTCTCCTGGTTGAAAAACAGCATTGTATTGTAGACTGTCTAGCTGAGATACAGGAAGCACTAGCTTTCCATCAAACTCTCCAGCTCTTAAGTGATTTGTTTCTATATCTAATAAAAAGTAGTCTAATGAAAAATCCCAACCTGAAGCGGTTCCTTCATTTAAATCGATTACATTTTCTCCTGTAAACTTACCTGTTACTCCTTGCCCATCTATAATTAAATCTGTAGCACCAAAAGCAACTCTTTTATCTTCATTTTTCTTTTTAAATTCAGGTGGTAAAATAACTTGAAGTGATTTTACATATACTCCTCTCCACAAATTTGGCTCCGTACTATAAAACTTATCTAAGTAGGCTTTTGGTGTTGCTTCATCATTTCTTAAATCACTAAAATCAAATACGGCTGTATTTAATTTGAACGTAGTTCCTTCTATACCTTTAATCCCGAATTCAGGTAACGATATATTCACAACCATATCATTCCAATCAGAAATCGAGGTTTTAAAATCTGCTTCTACATATCCTATTTTCTTTTTCCCTTTTTCATCAACAGGATGTAATAAGCCATTGGCAAATTTTACATTTGCATCTAAGCCCATTTCTTTAAAACCAGAGCAATCAATAATTGCATAGGTTCCTGGTTCTTCCATACTTCCTTTTAAGGTAAGTAGTAATGTTCCGCTATTAAAATTAACCGTAAACTGCGATATTAAATGTAGTTTTGCGTCTCCTATAATTCCTCCTTCATGAGATAATTTTACATTCGATGCTCCTAAAATTAAAACCTGTTCTCCCCTATCAGGATTTGTATTAGGTAGCTCTACTTTTAAAAAAACTGTTAGTTCAGAATAAGCTGGTTTAAATACAGCCTTTGCAATTCCTACCGTATATTTTACGTTACTAATATTAACAGGTTTAATTGCTACAGGAAGCTCACTTAATCCGTCTTTTGTTAAAACATCAATATAGTTTTCTGACTCTTCAATACTTTTAAATGTATTGGTAGCCATATCTAACCATTTTTTATTGATTAACGAATCGGCTGTGTTAAACTGAAAACCTTGCTGTGTAAACCGTTGTTTTATTTCTGGTTCTAAAGCTTCTTCTAGCTCATCAAATTTATCGAGTGAAGAAAAATTACGAAGTGTTTTACTTTTTGCTGTTAAGGTTGTTTTATCTACACGTTTACTTGCTGTAGTTATACTATCTCGTTCTGTAAAATTTGGTGTAGCGAACAACGAAACACTTATAAATAATAGTATTAAAAAACTTAGGGGTAATTTTTTATTCATTTAGTTTGGTTGGTTAATTGTTTCTTCTTCTAATATTGTTTTTCCCTTTATTTAGTTATTATTCCTCTTTTTGATAAATAATTTTTTTCTCTTTTATTTCTTCAGGCAATGGTAAATCAAACTCACTCTTAGTTCTCTCTTCCCATGCTTTTTCTATCTTACTTGGAGATACTTCTTTAATGTAACTATCTGATAACTTAATGAAATCATACTTTTTAGCTTTTTCTTCATTATAAGTTATTAAACCTATTACATCTCGTTTTTCATTATAACCCCAGAGCAAAAATTCATCACCTTTATAAATCCCTTTAGTATCTACCCGATAAGCATTATTCAACTTATCAACTTTAATATCTTTAAAAAACCTATCCGAGTTATTATCTAGTTCAAAACCTTTTAACTTTCCTAGTTCTTTAGAATATGATATTTCTCTGTGGTTTTCAATTTCAGGGTTTAAAATACCATGTCCGTAGTATTCGGTTATTACCATTTCTATTCCTTTATAAACAGTATATGTTCCTTTTCTTATCTTCATCATGGTAACTCTATAAATCTATTTTCTTTCGAATTAAATACTGCTCTAAGTGTCTCTGTTCCATCAGAGGAAACCTCCCAAAGTTCTGCTCCTTCGTTAGGTGTATTGTAAGGTGTTTTCCACTCAGGCACTCCCAACCTACCATTATTCCCTCCTGTAAATCCATTTCCTGTATATGGTGCTTGCCCACTAGTAGTTGGCAGTTTAGGAACAGAAGCATTGGGTGTAAGTGTTTTGTATCTTATAACACCAAAACTTCCATCAGAAAGGTTAAAAAGAGTACCATTATAATCAAGTCTCATCCCATAAAAAACATCTTCAAAATTAGATAAGTGTTTTGCATCTTTGGCTGTGGTTACAAAACCACCTACAGCACTATAATCTCCATCTAAGTATTTTTGAATATCTTTTTTGGGAAGCACTTTTTGCAAAATAGTATTACCATCTGGCAATGGTATTTCATTCCTTATAGCATCTATTTTAGACATCTCTACAGCTGACATTTCAGACAAATTATATCTTTTTTGTTGAAGTAATTTAAAATCATCAACACTTAAATTATGCTTACTTGCTAGTGAAGCAATATTGTCAGAAAAACCTGTTAAAGAATTTACATAAGATCTATTGAATTTAGCATTTTCCCCTAACCTATCTATACTTCTAAAACCTATTTCATCTCCTTTTTGTACAATATCATTTTCTGGTACATCTCCTTTTTGTACAATTTGTGCTCCATCTTCTTCAGGTATAACTTTCTTTTTCTGTAAAACACCATCAACATACCTTGCTACTTCATCTCCTCTACCGTATTGATCAATTACTTTTGCATATTCTTCCTTTAAGTTTACTGTAACATCTCCTTTTTTTATCCCACTAAAAGAGACTGGAAGATTTATATCGAAAAGCTTATCTGCTTCTTCTAATCCATTTATCAGCTTTTGTTTGCTCTCTGCTCCTGTAAATAATTTCTTTAATCCTTGATAAGAAGCTTCTCCTTTGTATGAAAACCTAGGGCTGACTTTAGCTAAAACTTCAAGGTTAGTCTCTATAATTCTTATTTTTGGAAAATCTTCTAATACTTTCCATGCTTCTATTAAGTCTTGTCTTTGGAAATTCGTAGCTTTTTTAAAGAGATCCTCTAACAGTTTATTTTCTGCCAAGTCATTTTTTAACTTACTAGGAAGATTCTCTAACCAGTTTGTTGAAACATTAATAGCAAAATGTTCATCTAATACTTTTTTTATCTCATCAGCATCATCTAAATCTCCTCTAGCTGATTCATATAATTCTTTGGTTTTAATTCTACTAGCTGTGATTTTGGCATCAATAATACCTCCTCCCATAAGTCCAAGCTGGAGATATGTACTGTACTCTAGAAAAGTATTACAAAACTCTTTATTTTTTTGGCAATATTCTAAATCTCCATACTTAACCATCATAGAGAGGAAACTATTAGTTATATCAACTGTTCCCATTGTAACTCTTCCTACTTTATGTAAAGTAGATAAGTGCCTTAGTTTTGTAAAATTCCCTATAGCTGTTAATGTTAAAGCAACATCAAACGCTAATCCTGCCTGATCTAAACTTTTTGATAAATTATCTTTCTTTATTGTTCCTCCAAAGAAAATTGCAGGTATTACTTTTGTTACTTTAGAGTCACTATTTCCTTCAAAAGTTATTTGAATTGGTTGGTAATATTCAAACTTTAAGTCTGCAATAATTTTACTTCCTTTCTTTTGTTTAATAGTAAAACCATCTGATAAAAAAACAGGATTTTCATATGATACTTTTGGAAACCATGAGTTACCGTCGTAGTGTATCCAATATGGGGTTAAACTTGAACCTTCATTAGTTATTCTTTCAATATATTTAAATCTATCAGTATCTGCATATTTACTTCCAGCCCATAGTTTATATATTGCACCAATAAATCTTGTAAAATTATCTTCGTTTCCAACCCATAAATTACCTGCTGTGTCGTCACTTAATTGCATGAATAATTTTTGAAATACTCCTATATCTTCTAATAAATATTCCAGAAAATTATTAGAATACGCCCATACAGATGTACCTTTTTTCGGAGCTGTCTCTATAAGATCTAAAAATAAATCTTCATAATATTCAGTAACCCATTTCTTTTCTCTATCAAGGTACTTTATTGTTCTTGCTATGATTTCGTACCTCTCTTTAGCAGTAAAGTATTGTACACCACAATTAGCTATACTTTTTATTTTTTCGAAATCTTCCTCAGTAAACTCTTGTTTATTTTCATTTAATATTTCTGCTAAAATTTGTCTTGATTCTCTCTCTATTTCTGACTTATCTTCTGGAAATAAGTACTCTTTTAGTTTTTTTAATGTTTCTGGAGAGGCTCCTGAATCGTATCTTGGTGTATAAATTTCTACATTTTTATACAGTAGACTAAAACGATCTCCTGGATTATGGTTGTCTATTACAGCTTTTGTTAAACGTACTGGTTCATATACTGACTGTCCTTCAAAAGTTCCTTCTCCTATTATTATACCAACAAAACTACCATTCCACCTAAAGGAATACTTTCCTTTCTTTCCAAATATATTGGTGTTAAATTTCATATATCCATCTTCGGAATTGATATACGCACATTGTATTATTTGAAAAACTTTATCTATAAATTCATCATCTCTATACTCTCCATCCTTATCTCCTTGGAACCAATACAACTGTACTCCCGGAGCATGCATTTTTTTCCAATCTAAATGGTTTAAAGTAGTTCCACTACCATAATCCATTAAGAAATTAGTTGCTCCTTGCCCAAACTGGTACTCGTCCCAAGTATGTTCTAATCCAAAAATTCCGTGTCCTAATTCGTGTGCTAAAGTTCTAGATTGTTTTGTTTCTGTGGTTGCATTTTGAGTAAACACAAAACCGAACTGCCTTTTTAATGGCATAAAACCAGAAACATTGGCGTTAGTTATAGATATATTCGTAACAAAAACATAATATGTTCTATCTGTGTAATACTCTTGCTGTTTAACATAGTTATTAAACATCAATTGTTCATCCGTATAATGTGATAGTATAGAACTGTCTCCTACTTTTAATCTTTTGTTTCCATCTTTATCCCATCCATACACCTCATCTGGCAAAATACTTTGCCCTGTTTGAATATTTAATCGAACCCCTGCTTTGCTATATATTTCTGCTGTTTTTTCTTTTAAAGCATCGTTAATTACAACACCGTCTCCTACTGGTATTAAGGTTACATTTATAGCTTCTAATTCTTTAGACGCTAAATGTGTTGTTATTAAACTACCCGCTATATCATATTTTTCATTATCCTCTTTAGACTTTACAACCGCAAAAATTTCTTCATCTGCATAATCAAACTTTCTCTTTAATTTTAATGTTGCTTCAGTGCTACTATTATTCCAAGTAACCTCTGCTTTTGCTCCATCTTTTGTTTTAAAAATAATGTCTTCTTTTGAAATACTAGTATCATTGATGGTTACTTTAGCTGTAATAAAATCTTCGCCTTGTATATCTGATATTGCTTTATAAGGTACTTTATACTTTGTACCGTTTGCTTCTAAAACTTTATACTCTTTTTCAAAAGTTGTAGAAGTATTTTCTGGTAATGCATCAAAATAATAATCTCCAGATTCTTGAAAAACAACTGTAACCCCTGTTGCTGTTATTGCATTTACATTACCTTCTTCATCAATACCATTTGTTGTATTGTTTGCTACAGCACCTCCTTCAGCTCCTTCTTCTTTTGTAACAGTTCCATCTTCTCCTACCGACCATATATCTCCATTGGCGCTTTTTATACTTATATCATCATCACCCGGTATAATGGCTTCTTCTCCATTTGTTCCAGTTACGACGACCGCTCCATTTGCATCTATTTTTACTTCATCTATTACAAAATCAACTTCTACTAAATCGTCCTTAACTCCATCGTCTCCGTTAATCCCATCAGAAATATCCACATCTACATCCACATCAGCTGATGCTCCCTTGCCAAATTCTGGATCATATAATGTTACTATTTCTCCTTCTGCTAATTGATTAGCTGTATTTATTAAAATATTTGAAAAAGTTACACCGAACTTAGCAAACTTTAAATAAGGAATAGCTACATAACCTTTTCCTGAAATTCTTCCATTTGATTGGCTTTGAATTTCTGTTATAATTACTTTAAAATCTCCTGCAGTAACCTCATCACCTATAGTTAAACCTGTATGTGGATTTCTATTAGAAATGGCAATTTCATCAGGAACTATTCCACAATTATAATTTGCATCTTCATTTTGTATCAAATCTGTTGTTACGTATTGTAACTCTGAATAGTCACTAAACTGATAATTACATTTTCCTTTTACTTTGTACTCATAAGTAGTTCCTGGTTTTAAGTTCCATATAGTTGCCCAACTACTGTTAGTTCTTTTGGTAAACCAATTAGCATTCGCCTTTCCATTTTCTCTATATGCTATGATATATTCTGAAAAAACTGTTGGATCTTGTTCCCAGAAAACATTGATTTTTGAAGTTCCTTTAGCTTCTGCTGATATCCCTTCTGGTACCTGACATGGAGCTGTTCTTGAAAACCAAAAAACCTCACTATAGCCTTGATTTTTAAAAAGTCCTATTTCTTCTAAGCCCTGTAACGCTTTGGCTCTTACTCTCCATGCATATTTTTTTCCTGGGAGTAACAAAGGTTTGTCTGGTCCGTAAATTAAACTTGTTCTTCTAGTTGTCTCCTCATAAATAGGGATTTGCGATAAAAATGCTGTTTGAGGGTTTACTGAGTTATCCCAAACTTCAACAATACTAAATTCATACTCTACATTGCTAACATTGATGTGGCGAGGTGTCCACTGAAAAATTATATTTTCAAAGTCTGTAGGTTCAATATTACTTCCTGTTAATGGGATGTTTAGTATTGGTGGTTCATTTTTGAATATAAATACAGTAGTACATTTTTTAGCGGATAGTTTTGCTCCTGATATGTAATCGTACACCTCAAAGCAAAAATTATAACTTCCTTCAGGTATTGTTTGCCCATATACAGAGGTACTTATTCCTTGTATATTTTCAAGTTTGTAATATGGTGCTAGTTCTGTATTTCTTAATGTTAACGGTATTCCTCCTTCTAAAAACAAGTCTTGTGCTCCAACTACAAAATCCTTACTTGAAAAACGTATGTTGCCTCCTTCGAAATACGTTTTTAATCTTATTTGACGATTAGGTATAGTTAAATCGTTTAAAAAAATTTGAACCGTTATAGGGCTATTTAAACTAGTATCATCTGCATAATTATAAAAATTAACTGGTGCTGGTGCTTTTACTCTTGGAATAATGCTAACTGGAAACTGTTGAGCAAAAACACTATTAAAAAAAACTAATAAAAATGTAGCAAAGAGTAGCTTTCTTTTCATACAATAGGGTAAAGGGGTTAGTCTATATATTTTAATTCATATTGACTCTCATCAATATGTTTTTCTGATTCTTTCGCTAAAAACTCTATTACGAGTCCTTGCAAATATAATTTTATTTTCTTTTTTTTCTCACTCATTTTAAACATCTTATAAATTTTAGACGCATTTACTTCTCTAAATCTTCTGAGTACATCTGTGTCTTCTTTTACCCTCTTTAAAGTTTTATATTCTTCTATTTTTGGAACAATCCACCTGTGAACAAGTAATTTTTTATGAGACCTTCTCAGTACTTGATTCATTTTGTTAAATTCAGCTTGTAATGTTTTTGGGTAAGTTGCTCTCTCTTTTAATGTTTTATGCCATAAAACATGTTTTCTTATTTCTTTTTTATTTTTCAAGTAATCTTGTTCTGTAGGATAATCCAAATACACAGCACTTTTATAAACACCTATTAAAGCTTGATATATTAACTCATTATAATCTTTTAAATATTCTTTAGACTTATATATATCATCAAGTAATTGAATCGCTTTTATCTTATATACTCTATTACTTTTTTCTTCAGCAATTTGTATTCTCTCATCTTGCAATTTCTTACTTATCTCTTTTGGTACGTCTTTAAAACTTTCTGATTCTAACAATTCTTTTATCCTAGAACTTATTTCAGGAATTGTTCCTTCATATAAAGAGTCTTTGTAAATAAATCTAATAGGCTTTTTAACCTTCTTTACTTTTTTCTCTTTTTTTGCCTTTGGTTTTCTTTTAAACTTAATGTTTTTAGAATTAAAAATTCCAAAATTATATGTGTATCCAAATGTTACGGTAATACTATTATTCGAAATATTAGTTGAATTTCTTAATTGAAGAAGTCCATTTAAATTAAAATTATGCCTTTTATGGTATACATATCTTGCCCCTGTTCTTAAATTAGTTACTTGACCTTCTCTATTTCCATTATTAATACTTTCGTTATAACTTAACGAGCCATTTAATTTTAGTTTTTTTTCTAAAAAACCTTTAGTTGCTGAAATTGTAGGTCCAAAAATTAGGTTTTCATCTGTTATTCCCAGCTCACTATAACTAGCATTGATAGCTCCTGAAATCGTTAAATCTGAATCAGGGTACCCAATGGTATATGCTCCTGTAAAATTATAAAACGAAGAGGCATCTTCTTCTCTAATTTCATCACCTATTTTATTTACAGCATCTTGAAAAGATAAACTAAGATTTAAATTTTGTCTAGTACTTGGAGTTTCTTCTAAAGTATAGTTTACATTCACATTTGCATTTTGTGAAATCTGACTTATATTATCTTGGTCCAACTCTTCCTCTATTTGAGATACACCATTAATAAAATCGAATTGATTTTTAATATTAGTATAAGATTGAAAATTAGAATAACCAGCACTAACATTTAACTTTTCGCTTGCGTTGTACCCTAAGTTAATAGAACTAACCAATCTACTTAACTGAGTGGCTTTTGTATTATCTATATCATCATTTTGTAAACCTGCGTTTAAGTTTATAGACAACTTATCTTTAAAAATTGTTTGAGAAGCGTTTACAGTTAAGTTTTCTAAATCATTATTAAAAAAATACCCTCCCAAAGTTCTATAATTAGGATCGATTAACTCGTACCCTAATCCTATTGCTCCTCTTCCTACTTTATAAACAAAATTTAAATTATATGCTTTATAATATTGAGTTGTTGGATTACTTGATAACAAAAAAGAGGCAAAATGATTGCTTTTACCTTCAACCCTTGCATCTTCTGTTAATGCAGATAAAGCTACTTCTCCCTTTAACTTTAAGTCTTTAAAAAAATCTAGCTCTGTATTAAAGCTTATTACTGTATTATCTTTAGGTAGTACTTCTTTTTCTATTGGAATTGGGTTATTTAAAGACTCTATATCATCTTTTGCTCTAAAAAAAATAACTCCTGCTGTTAACTTATCAAACTTATATGAAGCTTTAATTCCATAACCAATTCGTTTGTAATTAGCTTCACCATTTAAATTATCTTCGTTAAACTCCCGCTCTTTTAATAACCTTCCATACATTAAACTTATTTTTAATTTATCTTTAGGAGACAAATCAAAACCGACACCAGTAAATTGGTGCCCGTTTAATGTGTAAGGTGAAAAGCTCATATTTACATCTCCAATATGTGCTGTTACCCACTTATAGCTTGGATGAATACTTAATCTATTAAAAGTAAACGGTGTATTAGTTTGAAACTTACTATTTGAATATGAAAAAGAGACCGGAATATTATAAATGTCACTAACATTTAAATTAACATTTCCTGATAAAAAATAAGTAAAAGGCTCTCTATTAGAGTTGCCATCATAATATACTGTGTTTACCCCAACTCCTCCAGTTATCTTAAATAATGGCGACTTGCCTACCTTATCTAAATTTTGACTGAAGATAAAAAGAGGGGACAACAAAAAAAGTAATAGTGTATTTTTTTTACTATTCAAAAACAATTTTAATTTAACAACAAAAGAAAGATTTTTTAATTCAAAAAACAATTTTACTTCTTACTTTTTAAAATATAATTAAAAAAGCTGTTAATATTTAAATTAACAGCTTTTATCTTTAATATTATTCTACCTAAATTAAGGTAATAATAACTTTATATTTTATCGTCTACTATAGTTAGGCGCCTCTTTAGTGATAGCTACATCGTGTGGGTGACTTTCATTGATTCCACTTGCTGTAATACGGACAAATTTCCCTGTATTTTTTAGGGTTTCAATATCTTTTGCTCCACAGTATCCCATACCTGCACGTAATCCACCTACAAATTGGTGAATACTTTCTTGTAATTCTCCTTTGTAAGCAACACGTCCTACAATTCCTTCTGGAACTAACTTTTTAATATCATCCTCTACATCTTGGAAATAACGATCTTTTGATCCTTGCTTCATCGCTTCAACAGATCCCATTCCACGATACGATTTGAATTTTCTTCCTTCGTAAATAATGGTTTCTCCTGGAGATTCTTTAGTCCCTGCTAATAATGATCCTAACATTACACAATCTGCTCCTGCCGCAACAGCTTTTGGTATATCTCCTGTATAACGAATACCTCCATCTGCAATTACTGGAACTCCACTTCCTTTAATAGCCGCTGCTACTTCTAATACTGCTGAAAACTGTGGAAATCCTACACCAGCTACCACACGAGTTGTACAAATAGACCCTGGTCCTATTCCTACTTTTACTGCATCTGCTCCAGCTTCTACTAAATATTTAGCTGCTTCTGGGGTTGCTATATTTCCTACAACAACATCTAATTCAGGAAATTTAGCTTTTACCTCTTTTAATACAGAAACCACTCCTTTCGTATGTCCGTGAGCTGTATCAATAATTACAGCATCTACTCCTGCATTTACTAATGCTTGTGCTCTATCTACTGCATCCTGTGTTACACCTAATGCTGCAGCTACGCGTAAACGTCCATATGAGTCTTTATTAGCTATTGGTTTTTGTGTAAGCTTTGTAATATCTCTAAAAGTAATTAACCCTACTAGCTTGTCATCATCATTAACAACAGGTAACTTTTCAATTTTATTTTCTTGTAAGATAACTTCAGCATCTTTTAAAGAAGTTCCTTCTGCAACTGTTACTAAGTTTTCAGATGTCATAACTTCAACGATAGGACGCTCGTTATTTTTTTCGAAACGTAAATCACGATTTGTTACTATTCCTACTAATTTTCCTGCTTCATCAACAATTGGTATACCTCCAATTTTATGCTCACGCATTGCTTGTTTAGCATCTAAAACGATTGCACTTAACGACAAAGTAATCGGGTCGATTATCATTCCGCTTTCTGCACGCTTTACCTTACGAACTTCTTGAGCTTGTTGCTCAATTGTCATATTTTTATGTAACACTCCTATTCCTCCTTCTCTAGCAATAGCAATTGCCATAGCAGATTCGGTTACCGTATCCATAGCTGCAGATACTATTGGAACATTGATTGTTATGTTTCTTGTAAATTTTGTTTGGATTGAAACTTCTCTAGGAAGTACTTCTGAGTAGGCAGGAACTAATAAAACGTCGTCATACGTTAATCCTTCACCTAATATTTTAGCTTGATGAGCTTGCATATGCAATCAATTTAGTGTGTTGTTAATTAATTGCATGCAAATATACTACAAATAATGCAAAAACAATCTTTAAATTTAAGTTAAGTAAATCACTTTTTTTTATCCTTACTTTTTAGTTTCTATTTCTTCTTAAACTTTCATCTATCACGTTAATAATCAAGTTTTGTGCGTTAAAGGTTTTTAGCTTATTTTCTTTTTACTATTTTTTTACATTTATGTTGCTTTTGCATATATTTAGAACTCACAAAACCAAAGCAATGGAAAACAATACCCTTCAAAAAGACAGTAAAAAAGTTGTTAGCACTAATAGTAATGGGGTTTACCCTAAAGTATCTAAAGAATTGATTACTGAAATTAACAACATGCTATCATATGCTATTTATAATGGTATTGTTATTAATACTGAGGTAAATTCTTTAATTGAAAGTAAGGATTTAAACGACTTAATAAATGCGCATAATATCCTTGTTAAAAATATCGCTCCTGCAACACCAAAATCGATAGAATACACTAAAGCACTTCGTGGAGAGGGACAAAACAAATCAATTTTTAGTAAGCTTCCTGTAGTAAGGAATCTCATTTTTTTAGCTCTTTTCTTTTTAGTTTTATTTATTGTTACCGCACTTTCTCCTGATGTAAATAATAATTCATTAGATAAAGGTTTAATGAACAACTCTGGATTACCACTCCTTTTAAATTTGTCTTATTTAGCATCTGTTGCAGGCTTAGGTGTTATTTTTTATTTATTGAAAAGGGTTAGCGATTCTATTAGAGAATCAACCATGGTTTCAGAAGAGTCTATTTCTTATTTGGCACAAATAGTACTTGGTATTATTGCTGGACTTATTATGTCGGAAATTATTTCATTTTACACTAAAAGCCCTGAAGATATTGATCTTTTTAACAAAGGCGTTTTAGCTCTAATTGGAGGGTTTTCTTCAGAAGCTATTTTTAGCATACTACAAGGTATTATAGATAGAATAAAGTCCATTTTTATCATACCAAAAACCAATATAAAATAACTATAGAAAATAAAGAGGTTGTGACGTTAAATGATTATTAATCGAGCTTACAACGTACTAACCAAACTTAGCTCAATATCGTAGCAACCTCTTTTAATTTTAAAAACTACCTACTCCTATGAAGTACTTTTACGTATCTGTTTTTAGTTTCTTATTGCTTTCTTGTGCCAGTATTCCAAGCTCTACTGTAACACTCACTAAAGAAGTTATTAAAGAAGCTGATAATATGCATCAACTAAATGTATCTTTAGTCAACAAACTTTTTGATGAGCGAAAAGAAAAAATCAATTTATTTATTGAAAATAAGTACACCCCTACACTACTAAAAAAGTTTGAGGATTTATTACCAGACTCTTTAGATTATAAAAAAGAACTACCTAATATTCTAAATAGTATTGTTCCTGTTATTAATCACAAGAAAGACTCTCTTCAAAGTGTATTAGATTCACAAAGGCAAGATATTTTAAACCAGCTAAACTCTAATTATAGTGATTACAGTAAGGCGACTACTTCGCTTCAAAACTTAATTAACTCTGCAGTGAAAATAAAAACTACAGAAAGTGATGCTTTATCGGCAATAGATCAACTTACAGAAGATAAAATTAATATAAAGAAAGTTGAAAACACCATTAATCAAAGTATTGATAAAACTGGAAATACTCTAAATAAATTGATAACAATTGAAAAAGTAATTACTGAAAAATAACGATTATGAATTCTATAGATTGGAACAATATAGCTAAAGAAGCTGCTTCACAAACGGATACTGAATTTAACAAACAATTGGCTAGTTTAACTAATTTAAAACTTAGTGAAGTAGATGCTTTTATTAAGGAAAGTAAAATTACCAATGCTAATGCCATAAAAACGCTTAAACTTATTGATGATGCTACTATTAGTAATAATGAAAAAGCCAAAGCTATTTCTAATATCGAAAATGGCTTTGGCTTTGTAATAAGTTTAGTTTCTAAAGTGGTATAACTACCTAAAAATTGTATTGTCTTTTATAAATGCTGTTTTATAACGCTCACTAAAGAGTATTTTTTCATCATTGTCTAAGACAATAAGATTATCTTCAAAGTAAATTTCTTTGATTTTCTTTACGTTAACTAAGTAATTTCTATGCACTTGTCTAAAATCTGGATTAGACAGCATTTCTTTTAACTTAGTTAATGATAACTTTATAAGGTAGTTTCCTGAGTCGCAAATTATGCTACAGTATTTTTCTTTTACTTCAACATAATTAATAGCAGCTACATCAACTTTTACTACGCTTCTTTTTTTCTTTATGAATAAAAAAGATGGACTTATCACACCATTCTCAGATGCTAAACTAATACTATTACTTTGTTGATAGCATGACTCAATAGCCAATTCTAAAGAGAATAACAATTCTAATTTGTTATATGGTTTTAAAAGATATACTAACGGATTGGTTAGTTTTGCTTCATCAAAAATTTCTCTTCCTTGCATACTTGTTAAGAATAAAAACGGTACATTAATTCCTTCTTTATTCAAACGATGTGCTAACGAAATTCCGTCTGGTCTTCCGTTTATCATGATGTCTAAAATAATAACATCAAAAAAGCGGTTTCTAATCAGTTTTTCTGCTTCTACTGCATTTTTTGCTAATGATACCTCATAATCATTATCTTCTAAAAAAGAAGAAAGTTCTAAAGCTTCTTCTTCTGAATCTTCTAGCAATAGTAATTGTAGTCTTTTCATAATTTATGCGCTTGCGTTGGGTAACAAAATTCGTATAGTTGTCCCCACTTCCAACTCACTATCTATGAGTAATTTTCCATTATTCTTTTTAATAAGTGTTTGACATAGTAACATACCTAGCCCTACGCCCTCAGATCTGTTAATTTTGTCAATACTTAAATCTTCTAATCCTTTAATTTTTGCTAGTTTTTCTTCTGAAATTCCAAAACCTGTGTCTTTAATTTCAATTGTACTAAATTCTTCAGAGTCTTTATAGGTTTTTATTGCTATTGTACCGTTTTCTCCTGTGTATTTTAGTGCATTATCTAACAAATTTCTCAATACTATTTTTAAGGATTCCTTATCTGCCTTTACTAAAATAGTAGCTTCTAACTTTGTAGTTAGTGCAATGTTTTTAGCTTCTGCAATTTCTTCAAAGTTATAAACTGCCTGTTCTACCAATGGTTTTAAAGGGTATTCTTCTGCTTTAAACGATAACTGATTGTTTTGCTCTAACGACCAATGCAACACATTGTTTAATAAATGACTCGTACTTTCAGTTAATGCAATAGCATTATTGGTAGTTTCGCTTACCGCGTCGTATTCTTTGTTTTTTAACTGTCGTTTTAGCTTTTCGTGTTGTCGTTTAATCGTATTTATTGGAGAACGTAAATCATGAGACACTACAGAAAACAAATAATCTTTGGTTTTGTTAGCTACGTTTAACTCCTCTTTTTGCTTAGTTATAAACCTATTTTTACTTCTTAACTCTCTATAAAAATAGCCTAAAAATCCCAGAAAAACTAATAAACCCGAAGCTCCAATTACTAAACTCTTTTGCACTACTGCTTGACGTTTTAGCTGTTCTTCTTGTAAAACGATTTCTTGTTGCTTTTGAGCTACGGCTAATTGTTTGTCTTTTTCTGTAAGCTCCCAAATTTTATCGCGGTTCCAGATAGAATCTTTCCAACGGCCATACTCCATGTAGTAATCAACACTTTTTTGATAGTTCTTTCTATTCTTCTCTACAACTGCCATGTTTTGAGAAGTTAACTGTTTAAACTCTAGATTAGGATAGGACTTAGCCAAACTATAAGCTTCTTCAAACAATGGAATAGCATCACTATCTAAATACTGATTGTAATATACATTTGCTAAATCCATCTTAGCTCTTATTAAAGACAATGTATCCTTTTCTTTTATAAGAGAAAGCTCTTTTTCGAAATATTCTTTTGCTTTTGAATACGATTTTTTATGAATATAAACTATACCTATATTATGATAAACCTTTTTAGCAAACTTATCTGTTGTTTTTACATTTAAACTCTCCCAATTTTTATAATGAGCTAAAGCTTTATCATAATCCTTTAACCTTAAATGTATACTTCCTAAATTAAGCTCTTTTAAAGCTTTAAAATCACCACTTTCTGACATCAAAGAAATACTATTCAATGCCTTCTTTAAAAGCTTTTTTCTAACCGCTGAAACACCTTGAATATAATTTAAAATGTCACGCTCCTCTATCGTTGATACCTTTAAAAGAGACTCATTAATATGCACATAACATGAATCAAACTCACTATTTTTATAAAAAGAAAAGACTTTACAAAACTTACTATTTTCCTTTTCTTTACATATAATTTCTGCTCTTTCTTTTAAAAACTCTAAATCTTGAGAATATATAACATTGTAACTAATTAATAAAAATAGAATAATTTTTTTCATTGTTAATTTCCATCTCCATCTTCAACTACAGGCCCTGTTACAGTACCTCTATCCGTTTCTGGATCATCATTTTCACTACGTACTAAAATCATATCTACAGAAGGAGTTCCTTCATCTAATTGATAGGCAAACTGTACATAATATAAATCATACTGGGTAGCACGTTCATCACAATTAAATTCTACTCTAAAATCTCTACAATTTACTGTGTCGTACCCACCTTCTTTATTTAAGATTCTAGTTGGCGTAACTCCGTAGTAGTTTAAATAGATTTCGTTTCCTTGTAGTTGTAATCCACTTGAATTATCAACTGGATTCAATGTATTGTCTGGTAAATATGCTAAAACCGTTATAGTATTAGGAGTTGTACTGTTTCCTGAATCATCTCTAGACATGTTTACCAAAGGTCCTGTAGGTACATTATCTGCACTTATATTTGTGTCAAATTTTCTAAAATCTTTTAATGTTAATGTAACTCCGTTAACGTTTACTGGGTTTCCCATCTTTTAATTTTTTTAATTTGGTTATTGGCTAAATTTACAATAAAAAGACTAGATAGAAAACCCACTTAAAATAATTTTTAAGTAAGATTTTATGTATTTAATTACTTTTCTTGTAAAGAAGAATACTGAAAGAAAAGTAGACTATAAGAAATTATATTATTTATTGTTTTTTAAGATATAATTGCTGAACAATAACAATTATAGAAGTAGTATACACAACTGTCATTAAAAACCCTGAAGCCATAACTATGTACTTCATCCAAGTAATACCTGTCCACATTACATAAATACCACCAAAGGTGCATACAACTGAAATAAAAGGTTCTATCATTAAAAACAGTTTCAGCTTCATAGAAATACTTGTTGTAGACAAAATAATTGCTAATAAAAAGAAAATTACTGAAAGTGATAAAATGTGATTGTGTACTAATGTTTTAATTTCTCCAGGAGATTTTTTAAACATCATTTTAGTAGCTTCTTCATCGTCTTCATTTCCTAAGTAGCGTTCTTGTATTCCTTTTGAGCTAGCATTGGTCGTATCTTTTACAAAAGAAAGACCTCCAAAATAGCCTATACTTAACGTAGCTACAAAAACAAAAATTAAATGTTTTATTTCTTTAGGAAACTGATGAATAACTCCGTGAACCTGCATTTATAATACCTTATTTTGATGAAGAATTGCTAAATTTTGAAGGAATGTATTAACAGCAATAGTCATTGATGAAGCAGATATGGTTGCTCCAGAAATTGCCATAATATCTTTTTGATACTTCAGCTTATCTTTTGATGTTTTGCCTTTGAATTGCTTTAACCATCGTTTACTTCCTATTTCTCCACCATAATCTTCACGATAAATTAACACCTTGGTTTTAGCAATAATTAAATTTGAATCTAATAAAATTAAATAGTCAAATTCGTCTGTTTTACTAGGTGCTTTATCAATAAATGCATAACCAATAAGTTTATCATTCGCATTTATTTTAAACAACTTTTCTCCTTTAATTTTACGTACAAGTTGATCATTAACTTCATCTGATATTTCTACTTTTTGTAAGTCAAAATCCTCTACATCAAAAGTTTTACTAATTTCTTTAGCTACTTTTTTTTGAATGTTTTTTGGAATAACAAATGATGACAAGCTAAAAGAAGCTATTAATAGTACAAAAGGAAATAGTATTTGTTTTCTCATGTTGCAAAAATATTAGAATTAGTCTAAATAAAAAAACAAAAACCGAACCAAATTACTAGAACTTGGTTCGGTTTTATATTTTTTTAAACTTTTAGTTCTCTTAGAACCAAACTCCAAAACCTAAATTTAGTTGTTTTGTTGTTGGGTTTCCTGCTATTGCATTGTTCTTTAATTGGTAGTCAGCTTTAAATGCTGCTCCTGGTGCAACCTTATAAGTTAAACCAAACGTCCACTCATCACGATCATAAGCAAGATTTTCGCTAATTCCTCCTTCTACAGATGCATGTGTATTAAAATCTTCATAACGAGCAAAAGCGTATAATTGTTGCTTTTTGTCCATAGGCAATAAGTTATAAGCAGCTTCTAAATACCATCCTTGTAACTCACTTCCTAATGCATCTTTAGAGTTATCTAAATCATATAACGCATTGTATTCTTCAGTATCTGATAAACTAGCATGGATAAATTGTCCACGTGCTGTAAATCGTTGGTAAGCATAACGAGCATCTAAACCAAGCATTGCAATTCCTACATCAGCTCCGTTAATATCTTCTACTGCTCTATCAGATTGTGTTCTACCAAAGTATCCTGATAACCCTAAACGTAACCCTGGTAATCCGTAATAATCTAATTTACCTGAGAAGTTAATATTATTCATTTTAGATTCAGCTCCTTTTTGACGACCTCCTCTTAAACCATTTGATCCTCCTAACTTTCCAGTATATTCTCCTGTAGCATCATCGTAAGTCCCTGAGTTAAATCCGTTAAACATATAAGCTTGGTAACGTAAAGAAGCTTCATCCCATTTACCTGATACCCCTAAACCGATTTCTCTCCATGTTGTTGGTACAATCGCTTTATCCATACTTGGTCTTTCAACTCCGTTGAATGTAGTTGGTTCATGGTATTCGTTTACAATACCCATTGGTACTAACATTAAACCTGCTCTAACATTTAAGTTATCTGTTAAACCATACTGTAAGAATGCTTGTTCAATGTAAACTTCTTTTACATGCTCAAATTCAATTTCTGTAATAAACTGTGTTCTTTCGTTGAATTTGTAACCAAATAACATTACTACTCTATGAACATCTAAATTAGTTTCTTTACCGGTAGCTCTGTTTAAGTGTACTTCACCATAACCTCCTACTGTTAATCCTTTTTGGCTTAAGTTAGAAGACAATAAACGTTGTGCGGCGTTTTGTTGGCTTTGTGGGTTTGTTGGAATACTATCTTTTGGAGCTGTTTGCGCCGATGCGAATAAAGATACTCCTGCTAATAAACCGAAAAATATTTTTTTCATTTTATTTAGATTAATTTTAAACTATTTTTGTTTTACGACCGCAAAAGTAATAGAGATAATTAATCTAACAAATTTTATTAAGATTTATTTTAAATAAAATTTAACACTTTTTAATATTTCTTTAATAATCAATATTTTAAATTTATTTTTTTCTAAAAAGGTTAACAACAGCCTTACGTATATCGTATGCTATCTCTTCTTTTTTTGGTGTATAAACATTTAAAACTCCTTCACTTTTACTTGAAAGCATAGGAATATCAAGTCCTCTTAACAAATAATCTGAAAAAGCAACTGTGTAAGTTTGGTTTTCTTGTAGTTTTCCATTTTTAAGCTCCCATAGTCCATTTACTTTTTTTGCATTAAATCGTTGTAAGTAGGCACCTGTTCCTGAAGATTCAACGCCAAAATCTAATACTTCCTTCAATAAACTTCCTTTAATCTTAACTTTTAAAATCTCGCCTCCATAAGGTAATACTCTAAAAATATCTACCGCATTTACATCTCCAGATAAAACATCATCTATTCGTACAGACCCACCATTTACTAAAGCACAGTCCACCTCATTATTATATGCTAAACTCATAGATTCAGCAATGATTTTTCCCATATTGGTTTGTACCGTTCTAATAGTACTTTCTCTTGCATCCAAAGGTTCTGTTGCTTTATATATTACCTCATAAGGATTTGATACTACTTCTTGAATTTTATCTTCTAAAACTACTTGCCATTTATCAACAACCTCTTTTACTTTAGCATCAAAAGGAATCGATTTATTAATTTCTTTTAACTCAGATTTAAAGTTAATTTCTTTCGTTTTTGGATCGTATTCAAACCTATGAATATATGCTGTTTTTGCGTTAGCATCTGCCTTGGTTATTGTTACCTCACCTACCTCGGTATAACTATTTGTATGCTCATGTCCTCCCATGATTAATGGTACGTTTGGTAAAAGCTTTGCTATTTCTTTATCCTCTGTAAGTGATGCATGAGTTAAGCCTAATACAATATCAACATTGTCTTTTATTTCGTTATAAGAACGTTGTATTTCTTTATACATATCTCCATAATACACATAACTTTTAGGATTAGAAGGAATACAAACACTTATAAATCCTACTTTTAAAGTAGTTCCGTCAGGATTCTTAAATTCTTTAATGAAAGCGTCTTTTAAGCTTTGCTTTTTACCATCAACTACTTTATGGAAATAGGAATGGTTACCATCAACATTATGCAATACATTGGCTGATATCCAATCAAACTTACTCTCGTTCAAACGATCTTGTAGGTGTGTAAAACTTAAATCGAATTCGTGGTTTCCAAATGCTACAAGGTCAAAATTCATAGCATTCATAACCTCTACCATTTGTTTTCCTCTCACTCTTTCACCATTATACTTCATTGTTCCTAGTAAAGAAGGTGATAAAAAATCTCCCGCTAACACTAACATAGTGTTCTTATCTTCCTTTAAAAGCTGTTTATGCACGGTTTCAACTCTTGCCATTCCTCCATACATTCCTCCTTGAATTGGAGCAATTTCATATACATCATTTAGCTGTAATATTGTGAAATAGGTTTTATCAGTATCTCTTTTAAACTGATATTTTGTTTCTGAAGAAGTTGAATTAAATTTCTTTTGGGGAGAACCGCAACTAACTAAAGTGCAAGTTATTAAAAGTAGTAAAAGGATTTTAAATTGCTTCATTTGGCTTTTTTTATAAGAAAACCAAATTTACGAATTCTAATGAAGATATTGACGTGTGTTTTGTCTTATCATTTTTCTATATTCTACCAATTCTGGAAATTGGTAAAAGAAGTTTATTTTTTTATGTGCTATAGTTCTAGGTTTCTTTATTTTAGGTCTTAACACAAAAGCTGTCCAGCTTTCAACAATATCTTCTTCTGGACTTTCTGCAGCATAATCAGTAAGAAACTCTGTTCTATTGTTTAAATATAAATCATACAGTTTTTCTACACAATTAGCCTCTGTATAACAGTATTTTCGTTGAATAACATCCCAACGATTTAATAATGCTCCTTTCCAAAATATATTAACAAACCTATTGATATAGCTATCTTTGTAAGCCTCTCCTTCAAGAGTCAAATATAGTTCTCCTTCTCCTTGTTCCCTTTTATTTGTTGGTCTTATTTGAGTTCTATTTAGTGTTAGTAAATGTCCAAACTCATGAACTAAAGTATAGACTGACTCATGTAATCTTCTTTTATCTTTAGTTTCAAAATTAACATCTCTAATGTCAATTTCTAATTGCCATTTATCATTCTTTGAACTCAATGCAACTAAAGCTCCAGTTTTTTCATCTACACCATCAGTCATTAAAACAATACGTTTTATATATTTCTGAGTCAACTCTTTCGGAAAAATTCTATTGAACTCACCCCAATAATAGGCTGCTAACTCATCACTTACTGACTGATTTTTAATTATTTTACTTCCATTCACATCCCACACTCCTATTCTTTCACTATCCTTAGATTGTGAAAAAACTGAGAAAAAGAAAAAAAGAAAAATAATATTTAATTTCATCATCTTTTAAAAAACTTCTAGTGCCTTGTTATAAGCACTTTCAAAACTCATTGGTTTAATATTGGTTGTTACTTTATTTGTTGTAAAATAAGACAATAACTTTTCTGTTGGCATATTACCTGTTAATTCATCTTTAGCCATTGGACAACCTCCATACCCTTTTATAGCTCCATCAAAACGTCGACAACCTGCTTTAAAAGCACTATCTACTTTTTCATGCCATTTAGCTGGTGTTGTATGTAAATGAGCTCCGAATTCTATTTGAGGATAACTAGGTATTAAGTTTGAAAATAAGTAATCTATATCTTCAGGTGTTGAGCTCCCAATTGTATCTGACAAAGATAAGATTTTAACACCAAACGACGAAAGTTTCTCCGTCCATTCTCCTACTATTTCAACATTCCAAGGGTCTCCATACGGATTTCCAAATCCCATTGATAAATAAGCCACTACCTCTTTGTTTGTTCTATTAGCTATAGCTAATACTTCTTTTAAAGTATCAATAGATTGATCTATTGTTTTGTGCGTATTACGCATTTGAAAGTTTTCTGATATTGAAAAAGGATACCCTAAATAATCAATCTCTTCAAACTGTGATGCATCATTTGCGCCTCTTACATTTGCAACAATTGCTAAAAGTTTACTAGTGGTAGACGATAAATCTAGTTTTGACAAAACTTCGGCTGTATCCCGCATTTGCGGAATTGCCTTTGGTGACACAAAACTTCCAAAATCAATCGTATCAAATCCCACCTTTAACAGTGAATTGATGTATTTAGCCTTCGTCTCTGTGGGAATAAAATGGCTTTTAATTCCTTGCATAGCATCCCTTGGACATTCAATAATTTTAACACTGTTAACCATTGTGTCAAATATACATATTTTGATTCATTTTTTTTACTTAGCATTACTTACTGAAGTTCAACAAAAAAACAAACACCCAACCAATTAATTATCAATAAAATACCACAAACCAAAGATTAAAATCTGAAAAATATTTATTTTTATTGATGTAAACTGTCACAATTTAAAAGTTAAATTGTCTCTAGTATAGAATGATTTCATTGGAGTCGCAACAAACACATATCAACCAACTAATCGAACGCTGTAGGAAAAACGATAATTCTGCACAAATGCAGGTATATCAGAGCTATTACAAAGCTATGTATAATACATCATATCGTATTTTAAAAGACGAGTTCGAAGCAGAAGATTTAATTCAAGAAGCATTTTTAACGGCTTTTATGAAGTTAGATAGTTTTAAAGGTGAAGTTACTTTTGGTGCATGGTTAAAAAGAATTGTAATTAATAAGAGTTTAACCCAATTAAAAAAGGTTACTCGATATGATGAAGTACGAATGGACGTGATTCCTAGCCATGAAATAGAAGATATTGAGATAGATTACAGTTCTTTAGAAGTTAAAAGAGTAATAAACTGTTTACAAAGCTTAAAGGATAATTACAGAATTGTATTGACCTTAAACCTTATTGAAGGTTATGATTATGAAGAAATCGCTCAGATATTAAATTACACCAATGAAAATGTGCGAACAACAGTATCTAGAGCAAAAAAGAAGTTAAAACAAGTATTAACAGCTAATACTAATAAAACACAAGTATATGGAGGATAAACTACATCAGTTTTTTAAAGAAAATGATTTTGATGTTTTTGAACCTCATCAAGGACATTTAAATCGATTTCAACGAAAACTAGAGTCGCCAAAACAAGCTAAAAAACCATCTTATTTTTGGATGAGTATCGCAGCATCAGTAGTATTAGTTTTAGGGTTTTACCTTGGTAGTTACCAACAAAAAAACACCTACGACTTAGCAGATGTTTCGCCTAAAATGGCAGAAGCTCAAAACTTTTTTGTAACAACTATAAATCAAGAATTAAAAGAGGTTGAACAATATAGAAGTTTAGAAACTGAAATGGTTATTGAAGATTCTTTAAATGAAATTGAAGAACTAGAAGACCAATACAAAACGCTCGTAAAAGAGCTATCTAAAAGAGAAAATAAACATCAAATTATCAGAGAGATGATACAAAATTATCAACAACGATTAGATGTATTAGAGAAACTTCTTTTACGATTAGAATTACAACAAAACCCCGCTAAATTAGAAATATTAGAAGATGAAATTATATAAACTACTTTTCCTACTGCTATTCATTCCTACACTTTTAGTAGCGAATGATAAAAAACACGAAAAAAGCAAAAACATACGTAAAACTTTTGCTGTTAACAAAAACGCTACCTTATATATTAACAATAAATATGGTAATGTAAACGTGACTACTTGGAACGAAAACAGAATAGAGATTAACGTCAAAATAACAGTTAAGGGTAATGACTTATCTAATGTTGAACGTAAATTAAAGGCGATTGATGTTCGATTTGAATCTACTCCTAGTTTAGTAGAAGCCAGAACCATTATTGAAAAAACAAAGTCAAGTTGGTCTTGGTGGGGCAGTAATAACACAAACTATAAGATTAACTACTTTGTTAAGATGCCAATCACCAATAATGCCGATTTAAATAATAAATACGGAAACATTGAGCTAGATAAACTAGAAGGTAAATCCAATATTAATTGTGATTACGGTAAAATACAAATTGATCAATTATTAAATGAAACTAATAACATTAATTTAGATTATTGTGGTACTTCTGAAATTAACTTTATGAGATCAGGGAACTTAAGTGTTGATTACTCTAAGTTAGCCATTCTAAAATCAGAAAACTTAAAAGTAAACGCCGATTATTCTACCATGAAAATTGGTACTGCAACCAATGTTGATTTTAATAGTGATTATGGAAGTATTTCTATAGATGATGCCTCAAACATTAATGGTAACTCTGATTACGCTAGTATAAAAATAGGGACTCTTAGAAAAAACTTAAAAATTGATACCGATTACGGTGGTGTAAGAGTTAATAATATTGAAAAAGGTTTTCAAAGTATTGTTATTGATGGAAGTTATGCTGGAATTAAACTTGGTACTAGTAGTGACAACAACTTTAATTTTACTGTTGACTTAGGCTATGCTGGATTTGGATACCCTGATGATTATATAAAAATGTTTAAAAGCATTAATAAATCATCTAAAAAATATTATGAAGGTACTTTTGGTAAAGATAATTCAAACTCTAGCATTACTATAAAATCTAGATACGGAGGCGTTTCTTTAAAACTGAACGATTAAAAACCCTCTTTTTCTCAATCATCGAGATACAAATTAAATAGCGTGCCACATAATACACTATAGTATACGTGATAACATAGTAAAGTTTGTAATCTATATATTTATTATATGCAATTAAAAAATCAGCAGTAATAATTAGAAAGATTCCTAAGAAGAACATTAAATTTTCTTTACTCATTTTATTTAAAAAATTGAAAAAAGTTATTCCTACTATAGTCGCATTTAAAAAACATATTATAAAAATCGAGTACGAAAGTTCTTTTAAATAAGGTCTTAATAAAACCGAAATAATTAAAAAAAGTATTAACCCTGGTATAAGGTAGGTAAGCAATGTTTTAAGCTTTGTTTTATACATAGCCTTTCTTGCTATTACTAAATATAAAACTCTATTTAATAACAACAAAAAAACACCTCCTTTTAAAAAGTCATCCTCAAAAATAAAAAGAGCGTCTGATACAACAGAACTCATTAATATAAGCAGATACCAATAATTTATTTTTTGAGAAGAACTCAAGTATAAAAAAGACAAAAATTGTAACGAAAAAATTTTTAAGATTAGCTCTGTAATAGGTTTATCTACATCAATAAAAAATAATGATAAAATACTAGCTACAACATAAGCTATACTAAAGATTTTAAAGCTAAATGACATCATACTAACGCTAAATATAACTAAAAATGAAAAAACAACTTATTACTACCGTTTTAATTCTCTTATCGTTCACCGTTAACTCTCAAAGTTGGTGGAATTCTAAAAAAATTAGAGGTAACGGAAAAGTTATTACTGAAACTAGAAAGATTAGTTCTTTTGACAAAGTGAACGTTGGAGGTTCCTTTGATGTTTATTTAATTGATGGAACTGAAGGTAAGGTAACCTTAGAAGGAGAAGAGAATATTTTAAAATATATTGTAACCGAAGTGAAGAGCGGAAAGTTAAATATTCACTTTAAAGAAAATACCAATATTAGTACTACCAAAAAACTAATAGTTACAGTCCCTTTTGAGGATATAGAATCAGTTGCTTTAGGTGGGTCAGGAAATGTAATTGCTAAAAAACGTATAAAAGCTGATGAGGCATCTTTTGCTATAGGTGGATCAGGAAATATTACTGCTAGTGTTGAAGCTAACACCGTTAAAACATCTATAGGCGGATCAGGAAACATTAGACTAAAAGGAAAAACTGACAATTTAAAATGTGCCATTGGTGGTTCTGGGAATGTAAAGGGTTACGATTTAAAAACCAATTCTTTAAAAGCTAGCATTGCAGGTTCTGGTGATGTGTTAGCAACTGTAACTAACAAAATTAAAGCTACTGTAGTAGGTTCAGGAAGTATATACTACAAAGGGAATCCATCACAAATAGACAGTAATTCTCTAGGTTCAGGAGATGTTATTGATAGAAATTAAACATTCTTAACAAATTATAATAAAAAAATCCGCTGTAAGTAAACAGCGGATTTTTTATTTATCTAGATTTATTTTCATTATTGTAATGAAGTCAAACTAGCTTTTATCGTTTCAATCTTTGCTAATGTATCTGATTCTTTTTTACGTTCTAAAGCAATTACCTGCTCTGGTGCATTACTTACAAATCGCTCATTAGACAATTTCTTTTGAATTCCAGTTAAAAAGCCTTCTGCTCTTTTTAACTCTGCATTTAACTTCGTTATTTCTGCTTCCACATCAATCGTATCTAATGAAATCGGAACAAAATATTCATTCGATTTTACACGGAAAGATGCTGCTCCATCTACCTTATCGGTAACATAGTTAATTTCTGAAGCATTTGTTAACTTTTGAATTACTACATCAAACTCTTTTGTAAACTTTTCGTTATTTACAACAGACAATTCAATTGCGTCTTTAAACGAAATATTTTTGTTTTTTCTAATTGTTCTAATTCCAGAAACAACTCCAGTAGCAAACTCAAAATTCGTTATCAATTCTTCATTTGTTTCTCCTACAGTTGGATATTTAGCTATGATTAATGCATCTTCAGGAGTTCTTTCTGTAATGTGTTGCCAAATTTCCTCTGTTAAGAAAGGCATAAATGGGTGTAATACTTTTAAATTATTCTCTAATACTTCTATTACAGCTTTATATGTTTTTGCATCGATTGGTTGCTGGTATCCTGGCTTTACAATTTCTAATAACCATGATGAGAAATCATCAGTAATTAATTTATAAATCGCCATTAACGCATCTGATAAACGATATTTACTAAAGTGGTCTTCTATTTCTAATAATACTTTATTAAACTTCGCTTCATACCAAGCTAACCCTATCTTAGCTGTTTCTGGTTGCTCTAAACTTTCATCTATTTCCCATCCTTTAATTAAACGGAAAGTATTCCAAATTTTATTTGCAAACCCTTTTCCTTGCTGGCATAAATCTTCATCAAACAATAAATCATTTCCTGCTGCTGCACTTAGTAACAACCCTACACGAACTCCATCTGCACCAAAATCTTCTATTAACTTTAAGGCGTCTGGCGAATTCCCTAGAGATTTACTCATTTTTCTACGTTGTTTGTCACGTACTAACCCAGTTAAGTATACGTTTTCAAACGGGCGTTCATCTTTGTACTCATATCCAGCAATAATCATACGCGCCACCCAGAAAAATAAAATATCTGGACCTGTTACTAAATCATTGGTTGGATAGTAGTACTTTATTTCTTCATTTTCTGGATTACGAATTCCATCGAAAACCGACATTGGCCATAACCAAGAAGAAAACCACGTGTCTAACGCATCTGGATCTTGTTTTAAATCTGACGCAGACAATGAAGAGTTTCCTGTTTTTTCTTGAGCTAATTTAACTGCATCTTCGATATTTTCAGCAACTACAAAATCTTCTTTACCATCCCCATAATAAAATGCAGGAATTTGTTGTCCCCACCATAACTGACGTGATATATTCCAGTCACGGATATTTTCCATCCAGTGACGGTACGTATTTTCAAACTTTTTAGGGAATAACTTCACCTCTCTATCTTCTCCTAATACAGCTTCAATAGCTGGTTTTACCAACTCTTCCATTTTTAAGAACCATTGATCTGATAATCTTGGTTCAATTACTGCCTTAGTTCTCTCAGAGGTACCTACTTTATTAGTGTGAACTTCCGTTTTTACTAAAAATCCTTTTTCTTCTAATTCTTTAGATATTTCCTTACGAACTACAAAACGATCTTTACCTTCATAATGTAATCCGAAAGAATTTAAGGTAGCATCTTCATTAAAAATATCAATTACTTCTAACTTATGCTTATCTCCTAAAGTTTTATCATTTTCATCGTGAGCAGGTGTTACTTTTAAGCAACCTGTACCAAATTCAACATCTACATATTCATCTTCAATAATTGGAATTTCTCTATTACAAAGAGGAACAATAGCTTTTTTACCTTTTAAATGTGTAAAACGTTCATCATTAGGGTTGATACAGATAGCAGTATCACCTAAAATAGTTTCAGGACGTGTTGTTGCTATAATTACTTTTTCATCAGAGTCAACGATATCATATTGTAAGTAATATAAGTTTCCTTGGCGCTCTTCATAAATAACCTCTTCATCAGAAAGTGTAGTTTTAGCCTCTGGATCCCAGTTTACCATTCGATATCCACGGTAAATTAATCCTTTGTTATATAGGTCCACAAATACTTTAATTACTGATTCTGACAACGCAGGATCCATCGTAAACGCAGTACGCTCCCAATCACAAGAAGCTCCTAACTTTTTTAACTGATCTAAAATGATACCTCCATACTCATTTTTCCATTCCCAAGCATGCGCTAAGAATTCTTCACGAGTTAAATCATTTTTATCAATACCCTGCTCTTTTAGTTTTGCTACAACTTTTGCTTCTGTAGCAATTGAGGCATGATCGGTACCTGGAACCCAACACGCATTTTTTCCTTGTAAACGAGCACGACGAATTAACACATCTTGAATTGTATTATTTAACATATGCCCCATATGTAAAACTCCTGTGACGTTTGGTGGCGGTATAACAATTGTATAGGGTTCGCGTTCATCTACTTCTGAATGAAAGTAATTATGCTTCATCCAGTAATCGTACCATTTTCCTTCTACTTCTTTAGAATTATATTTTGATGGAATATTCATATGTTATGTGTATCTTTATGGTTAATAATTTAACATTTTTTAACCTTTGGCATTGTTTTTGAAATTCGATTAGCAAAAATACAACTATCTATGAGGTACAGAAAATTAGAGGTTGTTTTTTTAGAACTTAAAGAAATAATACTAAATTTGTAGCGGTTAATACCCTAAAAAATTAATTTTTAACATTATGAGAACAATTTTATCATTTATCGCTGTTTGCTTTATCACCTTAACAGTAAGCGCTCAAGAATTTAAATTTGAAACTGAAACTATTGACTATGGAAAAATAGCTTATGGGTCTGAAGGAAAACGCGTATTTGAATTTACAAACGTAGGTGATGCTCCTATTATTATTAAGGATATCGTATCTCCTTGTGGATGTACAGTACCTACTAAGCCCGAAGAACCAATTATGCCTGGTAAAAAAGGACAAATTGAAGTTTCTTACGACACAAAAAGATTAGGTGGTTTCTCTAAAACTTTAACTGTTATTTCAAATGCTAAAAACAAAAGAAAAAGAGTTAAAATTAAAGGATTTATCGTAAAAGATGCAACTCCTGCCAAAGAGAAAAGTACAGTAAGTGATAGCTAGAAACTTATTTTATACATATAAAAAAAGCTCAACTAATGTTGAGCTTTTTTTATATCCTCTGTTCTAACTTAAACATAAATTTAAGCTTAACTCCTACTCTTTCAACTTCCATCTTTATTTTTTTACCTGGTTTTGTATGAAACATGTCTATAATTTCATTTAAATGATATTCATGTGCCGCCTTTCCATTAATTCTCTTTATTACATCACCTACTTGAATCCCTGCTTTAAAAGCTGGTGAATTTTCAACTACTTTATCTATTTTGTACTTAGGTTTAAAACGATAAAAGAAAGTACTCACTAAAGAAATTACATTGTTTTTAGCGGTCTGATTATTCACATTATAACTATCATCAACCTTAGTCGTTCCTTTTTCTTTTATTAATTCTTGCCCATCATACACAATGTGTAAACCACTCATATTATAATAAAAACCTTTCTTTAATGAAGCATTCTTTTTAAGTACAACTCTTTTGTTTGGGTAATCAATCCAAACCTTAAAACGCTTTAAAATTCCACCACCAATACTACCGTTTCTTTCTTTAAACTGTCTAGCATTAAATGTTGATGAAGAATCTAAAAAAGATACTGTTGGTTCACCTATATCAAACTTTCCAATAGAAATTTTGGGAACTCTACTTCGATTACCATAAATGGTACCACTAAACCCCTCTCCTATTATATCTTTAAAAAACTTCTTAGGTGTTTTAAGCTCTTTTTTTGTTCCTTCAAATAACCAGACTGCATCACTACCACCTGTATCTATTAAAAGTTTTACTGGTAACATTTTGTTAGTTACTGTATCTACCTGTACATTAACATCTATGTATGGTTTATTTCTATAAAATTGTAAAGGAAAACTTTCACATTTATTACATACATTCAAATTATATGTTTTAGGATTATAAAAATCAATCCGTTTATTTACATAGTTAATCTTAACTATAACGTCTTTTAATAAATCATATCCTATAATACCATGAATAGTTGTCCCCATTTTAGCAGAAATATCAAAAGCATCTTTCAAAACAACATATAATCCTTGATTTGAACTAGTAATGTTTTTAATTCTAAAATTATTACCTCTAGAAAATAAGGCTTCTACTGGTTCTCCACTTCCCAAACCTCTGATAAACACTTTCTTTACATTATTTAAGCCAACACTATCTTTAGAAGTTAAATTAAATAAGATTGTCTTATTTACACCAGTATCTAAGATAAATGATAACTGATGCCCATTAATCTCTAAGGGAATGACTACTAAATTATTAATTAATTGAAATCTTAAAGATTGTTTATCAGTTTCCTTGCCTAAAAACTGAAAATTTTGTTGAGTAAAGGCAGACACGCTAAAAAAAAGCGCAAAAAAGTATAGTAATAATCTATTCAAAAGAACTTGTTTTATGGTTATATACTTAAAGATACAATCTTCATTTTAGAAATTTTGGTTTTTATGATTTTTTTAACCGTTTTTTTTCCAATAAAGATTCTAATACTCTCAAATATATTTCGCAATTTTGCCTTTCAAACAACTAATTTATATTAAAATGCCATCAATTTCTAGTAAAGGAAATGCTATGCCTCAATCACCAATTCGTAAATTGGTTCCTTTTGCTGAGGCTGCTAAAAAAAATGGAACAAAAGTTTATCATTTAAATATTGGTCAACCTGATATTAAAACACCACAAGTTGCTTTAGATGCAGTAAAAAATAATACTATTGAAGTATTATCGTATGCTAGATCTGAAGGTTCAGAAGAATATAGAACCAAACTAGCTAATTATTATGCTAAAAATGATATTCATGTAACTGCAAATAATATTATTGCCACTACTGGAGGGTCAGAAGCTTTATTATTTACCATTGGTAGTATTACTGATCCAGGAGATGAAATAATTATCCCTGAACCTTTTTATGCTAACTATAATGGTTTTTCTACTGCTTCTGGTGTAAAAGTTGTTCCTGTAATTTCTAAAATTGAAGACAACTTTGCTTTACCTGCTATTGAAGATTTTGAGAAATTAATTACTTCAAAAACTAAAGCAATTTTAATCTGTAATCCAGGAAATCCAACTGGATATTTATACAGTAAAGAAGAGATTGAAAAGCTAAAGCAAATTGTGTTAAAACACGATTTATTTTTAATAGCTGATGAAGTGTATCGTGAATTCACATACGATGGTGAAAAACACAATTCAGTAATGACTTTAGAAGGGCTAGAACAAAACGCAATTATGATTGATTCTGTATCGAAACGTTATAGTATGTGTGGTGCAAGAATTGGTTGTATTGTTTCTAAAAACGAAGAATTTATTGGAACAGCTATTAAATTTGCTCAAGCACGTCTAAGCCCGCCAACCTATGCTTTAATTGCCAGTGAAGCCGCTTTAGATACTCCTCAAAGTTATTTTGATGAAGTTATTGAAGAATATGAAGATCGTAGAAATACATTAATCTCTGAATTACAAAAAATAGACGGAGTTAAAGTTGCCAACCCAAAAGGAGCTTTTTACTGTGTTGCTGAATTACCTGTAAAAGATAGTGACGATTTTGCTCAGTGGATTTTAGAAAAATTTAGCGATAATAATGAAACAGTAATGGTTGCACCAGCTAGCGGATTTTATTCTACCGAAGGTGAAGGAAAAAACCAAGTACGTATAGCCTATGTTTTAAATAAAGCGGACTTAAAACGTTCAGTTGAGATATTAAAAATCGCTTTAGAAAAATACAATAGTTAATTGAATATTCAAGAAAACATATCTTTAAAAGAGTACAACACGTTTGGCATTGATGTAAATGCCAAACGTTTTGTTTCTATTACTTCTGTATACCAACTACAACAACTTTTAAAAGAAGAAAAAAACATCTTCTTAATTTCTGGTGGTAGTAACATGTTACTTACCAAAGATATTGACACCTTAGTTATACATATTGATATTAAAGGAATTTCTATTGATAGAGAAAACCATGATGACATCCACATAACTGTAAATGCTGGTGAAAACTGGCATGAGTTTGTTTTATGGTGCGTTTCTCAAAATTATGGCGGCTTGGAAAACTTATCTTTAATTCCTGGAAATGTGGGTACTTGCCCTATCCAAAATATTGGAGCTTATGGAGTTGAAGTAAAAGACACTATCACAAAAGTAGAAGCGATTGAAATTAAAACAGGAAAATTGGTTTCTTTTTCTGCTGAAGAATGTCAATTTGGATACCGAAATTCTATTTTTAAAAATGAAGCTAAAGGTAAATATGTGTTAACTTCAGTTAGTTTTCAATTAACTAAAAACAACCATAAACTTAACACTTCTTACGGAGCAATAGAATCTGAATTATCTTCAAAAGGAATTACAAATCCCACTATTAAAGATATTTCTGATGCTGTTATTACTATTCGTCAGTCCAAATTACCAGATCCTAAAAAAATTGGTAATAGCGGAAGTTTCTTTAAAAATCCAGTAATTTCTAGAAAACATTTTGAAAAACTTCAGAAAAAACATCCTAATATTCCTAGTTATGTTATTTCTGATGCTGAAATTAAAGTACCTGCAGGTTGGTTAATTGAACAAAGCGGATTTAAGGGAAAACGTTTTGGTGACTATGGAGTGCATGAAAAACAAGCTTTAGTTTTAGTCAATTACAATGATGCCTCTGGTAAAGAAATTTACAAATTAGCACAAAAAATTCAACATACTATTAAAAACATATTTGATATTGATCTAGAAATAGAAGTTAATATTATTAAATAAAAAAGGAGTGTATTAATACACTCCTTTTTTATTTCTACCTCTTTTGCTACTCTTTATCAAACAGAGTCTTATAAATTAAACCTCCAACAATTGCTCCAACAATTGGTGCTACCCAAAACAACCATACTTGCGATAAGTAATCTCCTCCTGCAAACAATGCTTGACTCATAGAACGAGCTGGGTTTACAGAAGTATTGGTTATAGGAATACTAATTAAATGAATTAAAGTTAACCCTAAACCAATTGCTATTGGAGCAAAACCTCTCGGAGCATTTTTATGAATACTTCCTAAAATAATTAACAAGAAAAACATGGTTAATAAAAACTCTGCTAAGAAAGCCGCTCCAATGTTATATCCTCCTGGAGATAAATCTCCATAACCGTTTGCAGCAAAACCTCCTAATGATTCAAAACCATTATTGTCCGTTACTATTAAGTATAAAAAAGAAGCAGCCAACACAGCACCTATTAATTGTGAAATAATATATGGTACCACTTCTTTAGCAGTATGATTTCCTCCAACCCAAAGTCCAATAGTAACTGCAGGATTAAAATGACCTCCAGAAATATGTCCTACGGCGTACGCCATTGTTAATACAGTTAAACCAAATGCTAATGCTACTCCTGCAAAACCAATACCTAGCTCAGGAAAACCTGCTGCTAAAACAGCACTACCACAACCTCCAAAAACTAGCCAAAATGTTCCGAAGAATTCAGCAAAATATTTTTTCATATTCATATTTTTTAAATTAATTGATTATACAATTAAGACCCTCAAACACATAAAAGTCACAACCTTATAAATCTCTCTTTATTTTATATAGAAAAACAGGAAGTTTGTATCTTTGCAATACAAAACAATACATCATGAAATTAATTTTTGTTACCATAGGATTATTAGCATTAGCATTTGCTGGAATTGCCATTAAAATTTGGGCAAAAAAAGACGGAGAGTTTGCTGGTACATGTGCTAGCCAAAACCCAATGTTAAACGAAAGTGGTGAAGCTTGTGGATTTTGTGGTAAAACTCCAGACCAGTTCGATACATGTAACGAACCTCAGCATAATTAAGCAAACACTACGCAGCTAACCTTTTACTTTCTTTATGATATTTACCATACTGTTCTACACTTTTGTAGTAGTTACGGCTGTACAAATAGTGTATTATTTGTTCTTTTTATCTTTTACTAATATAGAAAAAACACAAAAAGACGCGGATGTAAATATCCCTGTGTCAGTAATTGTTTATGTAAAAAACAATGCCGACATTTTAATTAATTATATTCAAGACTTAACTAAACAAAAATATACTTGTTTTGAAATTGTTTTAGTCAATAATGCTTCCTCTGATAATTCTCTCGGTGTTATTGAAAAGCTACAAAAAGATTTTTCTAATATTAAAATAGTAGACGTAAAAAACACAGAGGCTTTTTGGGGAAATAAAAAATACGCTTTGACTTTAGCGGTAAAAGCCGCTACTCATGAGCATTTATTATTCACGGAAATAAGTAGTAAAGCATTGTCTAAAAACTGGATTCATGGAATGGCTAGTAATTTTTCACAAGAAAAAACTATTGTCATTGGTCATCAAAAACTAAAGCATAAGAAAAATTCATTTAGTAATCTTCTCATTCGTTTTGACTACTTACTTAAAACTATACAATCACTTTCTTTTGTTAAATTCCGAAGTCCTTATAAAGCTACAAATCATAACTTTGCTTATACTAAAAGTGAGTTTTTTAAAGTAAATGGATATATTAATCACATGAACCTTTTTATTGGTGAAGCTGATTTGTTTTTAAAAGATGCTGTAACCACTAAGAATACAACCTATTCAATTACCATAGATAGCTTTGTTGTTTCAACAAAGTCTCTTTCTTTTAAAAAATGGTTTTCTTTAGAAAAAAAAGCATCAATTCTTTTTTCTCTATATAAGTTTAAACATCGTTTTTTTCTTAGGTTTTTCCATATTACCAAGCTTCTTTTTTACCTTTTAGTAAGTTATATTGTTTTTGTTAACTGGAAGTTAGCCTTACCTTTTATAATTAGTTATTATCTTATTCAATACATAGTTCTTGGAAGGTCAGCATCAAAACTCCATGAAAAAAATGTTGTTTTATTACTACCATTCCTTGATATTTGTTTAGTATTGCTGCAAATTAGTATCTTTATATCAAATCAAATTTCGAAACCTAAGCATTGGAAATAAATCAAGAAAAAGTACTCCACCACATTCAACAAGCAAAAAAAGGAAATCAAATATCTTTTAATTATTTGTTGGATACTTTTTGGGGAACCGTGTACGCATTTCAGCTTAAAAAAACTAAAAATGATAACGATGCTGAGGATATAACTATTCAAACTTTTTCTAAGGCTTTTGATAGAATTGAAACTTTTGATGAAAGCTTTCAGTTTAAAACTTGGTTGATTACAATTTCTAAAAACGTATATATTGATTCTCTTCGCAAGAAAAAATCTACCATATATACACAAACAACCGAAGAACAAGAAAAAGAAGTATACGCTGTTGTTGATGACGCTCCTTCTCCTGAGGACAAAATTATTACCGAACAAAACTTAGCAAAACTTCTAAAGGACATTAAAAAATTAAAGCCAAAGTATCAAGATGTCATCAACCTTCGTTACTTTCAAGAATTAAGTTATAAAGAAATTTCTGAACAAATTGGGGAGCCTATGAACAATGTAAAGGTAAAACTACTTCGCGCCAAAAAATTATTAGCTGAAATAATAAAGAAATCATAAATTGCAAAACCATAAAAATCAAAACCTTATGATTTTACAGTTTTATGCAAGCGGAAAAAACTTATACAAAAAAGAACTCTACAAAGAATTTCAACAGAAAAGAGAAAGAAAAAAGCATATAAAAACTTTGTTTGAAAAGTTAAAAAATAGTGACTATTTAAACTTTTAAGCTCTTTTTTTTCATGAAAAAATCCCTCTTAAACTTACTTGGCCCTGGAATATTGTTTGCTGGAGCCGCTATAGGTGTTTCTCATTTAGTACAATCAACCAGAGCTGGTGCCGATTTTGGCTTTGGTTTACTATGGGCTTTACTCCTAGTACACATTATCAAATATCCTTTTTTTCAATTTGGTCCTCGATATGCTACTGCAACAGGTGAGACTCTTCTCGATGGTTATAAAAGGCTAGGTAAAGGAGTTTTAATCAGCTACTTTATCTTAAATCTTGCTACTATGTTTACCATTCAAGCAGCTGTTACTATTGTTACAGCCAGTTTAGCCTCTAATCTTTTTGGTATTTCACTTGATTTAGTTACGTGGTCTGTACTCATTATGCTTGTTAGTATTGTTTTATTAGGTATAGGTAAATATAAGTTCTTAGATAACTTAATGAAATACATTATTGCTATTTTAACCATTAGTACTATAGTAGCTGTTAACATTGCATTAGTTAAAACTGATAAAGGCTTTAGTTTTCAACAAATAGTACCAAGCGGAACAGCTCAAGTAACCTTTTTAATTGCCTTCTTAGGATGGATGCCTGCACCGTTAGATATTTCTATTTGGCACTCTTTATGGTCCGTAGAAAAAGACAAAACTACTTTTGTAAAAATAAAACCTAAACAAGCTATTTTTGATTTTAATGTTGGCTACATTGGAGCTTTATTTTTGGGAGTTTGTTTTGTTATGCTAGGTGCATTAGTTATGTATCAGTCGGGAGAATCATTCTCTAGTAAAGGAACTATTTTTGCTTCTCAACTAATTAATTTATACACAAAAAACTTAGGAGAATTTTCTTCTGTATTTATTGGGGTTGCTGCTTTTACAACCATGTTTAGTACTACTATTACAACGTTAGATGCTTCTCCAAGAGCTATGGAAAAATCTTCATTTTTACTTTTTCCTAAAACAATAAAGCTAGGCTATTGGTTTTGGTTAGTATTGTTAACACTTGGAACCTCTGTTATTTTATATTATTTTTTAAGTGATATGGTCTTTCTTGTACGAATAGCCACAGTCTTATCTTTTTTAACTGCTCCTTTTTATGCTATTCTTAACTATATTTTAATTACTGGTAAGCACACTCCAAAAAAATACAGACCAAATATAGGGTTACGCATTTTGAGTCTTATAGGTATTGTTTTTTTGTTCGGATTTAGTATTTGGTTTTTACTTAGTTTATAAATCTTTTCTTCGTAAATTTGCAGTTCAATTTTTATGGAATGGCAAACGAAACTGTAGCAACACCAGAAAGAACGAAAAAACCAAAATGGTTACGTGTAAAATTACCTGTAGGAAAAAAATACACGGAACTAAGAGGACTTGTTGATAAATATAAACTAAACACTATTTGTACCAGTGGAAGCTGCCCAAACATGGGTGAATGTTGGGGAGAAGGTACTGCTACCTTTATGATTTTAGGTAATATCTGTACACGTTCTTGTGGATTTTGTGGTGTTAAAACTGGACGTCCAGACACTGTAGAATGGGATGAACCTGAAAAAGTAGCTCGTTCTATTAAATTAATGAATATTAAACATGCGGTAATTACCTCTGTTGACCGTGATGATTTAAAAGATGGAGGTTCTATTATTTGGTCTGAAACAGTACAGGCTATTCGTAGAGCTAATCCTAATACTACTTTAGAAACTCTTATTCCAGACTTTCAAGGAAACGAAAAATTATTAGACCGTATTATTGAGGTAGCTCCTGAAGTCGTTTCTCATAATATGGAAACGGTACGTCGTTTAACTCGTGAAGTTCGTATTCAAGCTAAATATGATCGTAGTTTAGGTGTTTTAAAATACTTAAAAGATAACGGAATGCGTACTAAATCTGGAATTATGCTTGGTTTAGGAGAAACAGAAGACGAAGTAATACAAACTATGAAAGACTTACGTAATGTTGGATTAGATGTTATTACTATCGGTCAATATTTACAACCTAGTAAGAAACATTTACCTGTTAAGGAATTCATAACACCTGAACAATTCAAAAAATACGAAACATTAGGGTTAGAAATGGGCTTTATGTATGTAGAAAGTGGTGCTTTAGTACGTTCTTCATATAAAGCACACAAACACGCTAGCTAACCTTAAATTAAAATATCCTTAACTTTTTAACGGTTTAACGTTAAAAAAATGTCAAATAATTAAAAATTAAATAAAGTACGCCTTTTTATTTATAATTTTGGCACAGATATTGGAAACAACAATACCGTAAGCAAGTAACATTGTTTTCATTGTGTAAATTATTTGAATTAGTTGATTAACAAAGAAGCCCGCTCAATTGAGCGGGCTTCCTGTTTTTATTCTCTTTAGAGATGCTAATTTTAAATAGCTCTAATTATATCATATTTTGTAATGATGTGGTGTTTTCCGTTTTCTAAATCAACTAAAACTGCTTGATTTTCTTTGTTAATTAACTTCGATACCTCATCAATAGAAGCTGATTTCTTAACTGTAGGATATGCTTTACCCATTACATCTTTAATAGGCTTTTCTGCTATATTTTTATCTTCTAAATAACTATGTAATAATGCTGATTCATCTACTGAACCTACAAATCCATTTGCGTCTCTTACAGGAATCTGTGATATTTTAAATGCACGCATTCTTTCAATAGCATGCGACACTAATTCTTCTGTTTGAACAGTTACTAATGGTTTATCTATATGATCTTTAATTAAATCTTCTGCTGTAGTAATTTCTTCTTCTAAGAAACCTCTATCACGCATCCAATCGTCATTAAACATTTTCCCTACATAACGACTTCCATGATCATGAAATAACACTACCACTACATCATCAGGCTTAAACTCGTCTTTTAACTGTAATAATCCTTTAATAGCTGAACCTGCTGAATTCCCTACAAAAATCCCTTCTTCTTTAGCTATTCTACGTGTATAAATAGCGGCATCTTTATCAGTAACTTTTGTAAAACCATCTATTAAAGAAAAATCAACATTTTTAGGTAAAATATCTTCCCCAATTCCTTCTGTAATGTATGGATAGATTTCATTTTCATCAAAAATACCAGTTTCGTGATATTTTTTAAATACAGATCCGTACGTATCTACTCCCCAAATTTTAATATTTGGATTCTTTTCTTTTAAAAACTTGGCTGTACCTGAAACCGTTCCTCCTGTTCCTACCCCAACAACAAAATGTGTAATTTTACCATCAGTTTGTTCCCAAATTTCTGGTCCTGTTTGCTCATAATGTGCTTGCGCATTTGAAGGGTTGTCATATTGATTCACATACCAAGAGTTTGGAGTTTCCTCTCCTAAACGCTTAGATACAGAATAGTATGAACGAGGATCATCTGGCTCTACATTCGTAGGGCAAACAACTACCTCTGCTCCTACTGCACGCAGGATATCCATTTTTTCTTTTGATTGCTTATCAGAAATTACAAAAATACACTTATACCCTTTTACAATAGCTGCTAATGCTAACCCCATTCCTGTGTTTCCTGAAGTACCTTCAATAATAGTACCCCCTGGTTTTAAACGACCATCTGCTTCGGCATCTTCAATCATCTTCAATGCCATACGGTCTTTTACAGAGTTTCCTGGATTAAACGTTTCTACTTTAGCTAATACCAAAGCATCTACTTCTTTTGTTACTGAGTTTAATTTAACTAAAGGTGTGTTACCAATAGTTTCTAATATATTTTTTGCGTACTTCATATCTTATTAATGTTATGCAAAACTAAGCAAATCGAATGGATTTTGAAGGGCGGATTTTTGTGATAATATATGAAGGAACAATCAACATTAAAAAACATAATGCTAACGTACCCATGTTTAACAATAAAATTGCCAAGAAATTAATATCTACAGGCATTGTTGATACATAATAAGTTTCAGGATTTAGACTTATTAACTTCGTATATTTTTGAATTAAAAGAATACTAAGTCCAATAAAGTTTCCCCAGAACAATCCTTTTAAAATTAAGTAAGAAGCATTGTATAAAAATATTTTTCGGATACTCCAATTTACACTTCCCAATGCTTTTAAAATTCCAACCATTTGTACACGCTCTAAAATAAGAACCAACAACGCTGTTACCATGTTTATTCCAGCAACCAACACCATTATTCCTATAATAAACCATACGTTATTATCTAATAGTTTTAACCACTCAAAAATAGCAGGATAATTATTTACAATCGTAATACTATTTAAGGTTGCTCCAATACTTGTATACACTTCATCTCCTTTTTCTTGAAGCTTATCATAATCATCAATCAATACCTCAAAACCTCCTATTTCATTATCTTTCCAACGATTAATTTTCTGCACTTCTCTTAAATCTCCCAACAACATAACCTTATCAAACTGTTCAAAACCTGTATTGTATATTCCTACAATTATTGGCTTTCTAGATTTAAACTTCAAATTACTGTTTTCTGCTCCAAACCATGTTTGAATTGTATCGTTTAGTTTAAAATGTAATCGGTTTGCAATGGATTCAGAAATTAATATTTCTCGATTTCTATCTTGCTTAAAATCTGGTAGACGACCTTCAACCAAACACTCATTAAAAAAAGTAAAATCATAATCAGCCGAAACTCCTTTAAAAATGATTCCTTCAAAATCAGTAGGAGTTCTAATTATCCCTCCAACATTAGCAAAAGGTTGTACTTTTTTTATTCCGTCAATCTTTTTAAATTCTGGATAAAACTCTTGATTTATATCAATCGGAACTGTAGAAACATCTGAATTGTTATTATCGTAATTTACAATTTGAATATGCCCTTTAAAACCTGTCATTTTATCACGCACCTTATTCTGAAATCCAGAGGTAATTGATACCGCTATTAACATAATAGCTACCCCAAGAGCAATGGCAATGGTAGCAATGGTTATGATAGGTGATGAAATACTGCTTTTATACTGTTTTCCAGCAATGATTCGTTTTGCTATGAATAGTTCGAAGTTCAAATGTTTTCTTTTTTACAAAACCAAAAGTAACTAATTCTTATGTAAAGAAAGAGAAGAATACCTAGGTTTTAATTCTTTAACTTTTATTATTCTTAAAAAATAGAAATCTGTACCTTTATGTTTTAATTTTTTATAGATGAAGCTTTCTTTTAATTACGTTTTTTTACTTTTTTTAGTATTCAGTTTTCAATTTTCTTCTTGTGCACAACAGCAAAAAAAATCTACTGCTAAAGAAGCCATAAAACAAGAAGAACCAAAAACAATTAAAACGGGTGCTGATAGAACAGACAAATACCTTCCTCTTTTAAAAAATAAAAATATTGCCATAGTTGCAAATCAAACCTCTGTTTTACAAGTATTACAACGAGCTGAAGTTGCACCTAACATTATGGGGTCTGAAATAGTACAATATCACTTAGTAGATTATTTACATAATTACGATAGAATTAACGTGCAAAAAGTATTTGCTCCTGAGCATGGTTTTAGAGGGAAAGCTGATGCTGGTGAAGCGATAGCTGATGGAAAAGATGTAAAAACAGGGATTCCAATCATCTCCTTGTACGGAAAAAACAAAAAACCTTCACCAGAACAATTAAATGGAATTGATATTGTTGTTTTTGACATTCAAGATGTGGGAGCTCGTTTTTATACTTATATTTCTACGCTACATTATGTAATGGAAGCTTGTGCTGAACTCGGAATCCAAGTGGTATTACTTGACAGACCTAATCCTAACGGTCACTATATTGACGGACCTGTTTTAGAACCTGAACACAAAAGCTTTGTAGGCATGCACCCTGTTCCTGTTGTTTACGGAATGACGATTGGAGAATACGGACAAATGATTAACGGAGAAAAATGGTTAGCGAATGGTATTCAGTGTGATTTAACCGTAATTCCTTTAGAAAATTATACGCATCAATCAACATATAGTCTACCTATAAAACCATCGCCTAATTTACCGAACGATATTTCGATTAACTTATACCCTAGTTTATGTTTTTTTGAAGGAACTAATGTATCTGCTGGAAGAGGAACAGACAAACAATTTCAAATTTATGGTTCACCACATTTAGAAAAAACTAGCTTTAGTTTTACTCCACAGCCCAATGAAGGTGCAAAACACCCAAAACATAAAGAAAAGATGTGCTTTGGGGAAGATTTAAGCGCTTCTGAAAGCTTAGTTAACCTAAACCTTAGTTGGTTAGTAAAAGCATATCAACAGTCTCCTAAAAAAGACTTTTTTAATGCTTTTTTCACTAAACTAGCAGGTACTAAGAAACTACAAGAACAAATTGAACAAGGACTTTCTGAAGAGGAAATTAAAAGTTCATGGAAAGAAGGTTTAGACAGTTTTAAAAAAGTTCGTGAGCAGTATTTATTATATAATTAGCACATCTATAATCAGCAACTTATAGTTACTCATATTTTATATTTAGTTCGTATGAAAAAGGTTTTTAAAAATAAAAGAAGATTAAAATATGCTGATTTTATTAAACAGTTTTTTATAGTAATCCCTATAGCTTTATTTTGGTCTCTGCTAATTAATTTAATTACTTGGTCTAAACCAGAAGTTATGGATATAGTGATATTTACAATAATTTTTGAAGTTGTTATCATTCTCAAAATGTTTATTTATATCTTCAATATTAAAATAGATAGTATATATATCAATTACGATAACCAAACTTTAACTATAAATAAATTTTGGGGTTTTAATTCGCTAAGAAAAACAACTTTAAAGCTAGATGAATTGGTAATTTCTAAAATAGACCATTCACCTATTACAGCTTTTACTTTATTTGTTTTTTTTACAGCTAGTGACAATAAAAATAAAGTTAAATTGTCTTCTTCTGACTTTAATATTAAAGAAAAAGATATTAGACAAATTCATAAAAGACTAAACACAATACTTACTACAACCAACTAGTTCTTCAAAAACTTACTTTTTAAACTATTATTGGAGATAACCTTAATCCTAAAGTCACTTATCCTCACACATAAATTGCCTATATTCAATTCCCCAGTTTGCTAAATTATCAATTAAAGGAGCTAGCGTTTTACCATATTCAGTAATGGTATATTCAACTGTGATTGGTTTGGTATTTTTAACCGTTCTGTTAACCAAACGATTCATTTCTAAATCTTGCAATTCTTTTGAAAGCATTTTTGATCCAATCCCATCTATTTCTCGTAATAAATCCATAAACCCTAGTTTATTACCTTCTATCAAAGTTCCTAAAATATGGAACTTCCATTTTCCTGATAATATACTCATGGCATCACTAATAGCCTGCATTCTAACCTGACAAATAGGTGTATTGTTAATTACTGCTTTTTTCACTGATGTAACTCTATCAATTTATTATACAAATACTAAGGTAGTTTCCTACTGGAAAGTACTTTCCTTTAGGAAACCTATAGCAAATATACTAGTAATTCATTATAGTTTTGTCTTATAAATCAATAGTAAAACAGATAAGAACATGGTTAAAAATATTAATGTACTAATAGTATTTATTGCCTTGTTGAATCTTGCAGCTTGCAAAGGACAATCAAAAACAAACAACATGAACGAACAAACATCGAACGCAAATCCGCTTTTATGCGATCCGCAAACAGGAATGTGTGAAGTAGGAAATGATAGTACCGAAAATACTACTATAAAAAAAGAGCAACCAAAAGAAAAGAAAATAAAGGTAGTTTACTTTACTGATCCTATTTGTTCTTCTTGTTGGGCTATAGAGCCTCAATTAAGAAAATTAAAACTTGAATATGGGCAAAATCTTGAAATTGATTACAGAATGGGTGGTTTATTGCCTGATTGGAGCTATAACAGTGGTGGAATAAGTAAACCTTCAGACGTTGCGCATCATTGGGACGAGGTTAGCGTTTACTACGATATGCCAATAGATGGAGATGTGTGGCTAGAAGACCCTTTAGATTCTTCTTATCCTCCTTCAATTGCTTTCAAAGCTGCTCAGTTACAAGATAAAGACAAAGCTATTTTGTTTTTAAGAGAACTACGAGAAATGGTATTCTTAAAAAAGAAAAACATCGCTAAATGGGAACACATGGCAACTGCTGCAAAAAATGTGGGGCTTGATGTTGATGTATTAAAAACTGATTACGAAGGAAAAGCTAAACTATTATTTGAAGAAGATTTAAAATTAGCAAGAGCTTACAGAGTAAGAGGCTTCCCTACTATGTATTTTGAAGATAATTCAAGTAATAAAGAAATCGTATACGGATCTAAAGCGTATGCCTTCTATGAAATGGCCATTTTAAAAATTCAACCTACGATTTCTAAAAGTGAATATGCTAAAGATTGGAAAACTTTATTCGCTAAATATAACTCACTAACCGTTAGAGAGTATTCAGAATTATCTGGAATTCCTAGAATACAAAGTGAACAATTATTAAACGACCTCATGAAAAAGGGATATTTAGAAAAAATTGCTACTAAAAATGGTGCTATGTGGGAGATTAAAAAAATCTAACACCTAACACTGAACATAAGCAATAGCAACGCCCCCCAAATGAATGATGTTTTATTCTAAAAACTAAATCATTTATTCCGCTATTGCTTATGTATAAAAACAAAAGCGAAATTTTTTAGTTTTATTGTACAAGGTGGCTTATAAAAAACCTTGTTCTTTCATCCAGTTATTAGAATAAATCTTATTCATATAACGAGAACCGTGATCTGGTAAAATTACGACTACTACACTATTTTCATCAAAAAAGTCATTATCAGCATATTGTTGAGTGGCCTGTAATGCTGCTCCTGAAGTATACCCAGCAAAAATACCTTCTGCTTTTACTAATTCTCTTGCTTTTAAAGCAGCTTCTTTATCTGATACTTTTTCGTACACATCTACCACATCAAAATCTGTAGAAGTAGGAATTAAGTTTTTACCTAAACCTTCAATTTTATATGGACTGATTTCATTGGCATCAAACTCACCAGTTTCGTGGTATTTTTTAATCACAGACCCCATAGCGTCTACTCCTAAAATCTGAATATCGGGATTCTGTTCTTTTAGGTATCGCGCAGTTCCAGAAATTGTTCCTCCTGTTCCACTTGCTGCTACAACATGTGTTACTTTTCCTTCGGTTTGTTCCCAAATTTCTGGTCCTGTACTCTTGTAATGTGCTTCAATATTTAGCTCATTAAAATACTGATTGATATAAATAGAACCTGGATTTTCTCTATGTAATCTTTTAGCTACTTCGTAATACGAACGAGGATCATCAGGAGTTACATTTGCAGGACAAACATGCACCTCTGCTCCCATTGATTTCAGCATGTCTATTTTATCTTGAGAAGACTTATCGCTCACTGCTAAAATACATCGATAACCTTTTACAATACTAATCATTGCTAATGAAAACCCTGTATTACCAGAAGTCGTTTCAACAATAATATCTCCTTCTTTTACAATTCCTTTTTGTTCTGCTGTTTCTATGATATGCAATGCAATTCTATCTTTAGCAGAGTGCCCCGGATTAAAAGCTTCAACTTTTGCATAGTAAATACCCGGTAAATCTTGGGTAATTCGGTGCAGTTGAATCATGGGGGTTTGACCTACTAAATCTATTATTGAATTGGTTATACCTTGATGTCTTTTCATTATGTTTTATAAATAAGAAAAAGTGTCATTACGAAAATTAGACACGAAAAATCTGTTGAGATTGTTCGTTGCATTCGCAATGACACTTACACTCAATCGAGCGCAAAAATATAATTATTTTTTTAACTTACCTTCTAACATTAAAAAGAACGTATATTCTTCTGCAGTTTCTTTTAATGCATCGAATCTTCCTGATGCTCCTCCATGACCTGTTTCCATATTAGTATGTAGGAACAACATATTGTTATCAGTTTTTAATTCACGTAATTTCGCTACCCATTTTGCTGGTTCCCAATATTGCACTTGACTGTCGTGTAAACCTGTAGTTACCAACATATTTGGATATGCCTTTGCTTCTACTTGATCATAAGGAGAATATGACTTAATATAATCATAGTATTCCTTATCGTTAGGATTACCCCATTCGTCATATTCACCTGTAGTTAATGGAATACTATCATCTAACATGGTAGAAATTACATCAACAAAAGGTACCGCAGCTATTATTCCGTTGTATAACTCAGGATTCATATTAATAATAGCTCCCATTAATAATCCTCCGGCAGAACCTCCCATAGCATATAAATGCTCTGGTGACGTATAACCGTTGTCAATTAAATACTTAGAGCAATCAATAAAATCGGTAAATGTATTTTTCTTATTCAACATTTTACCATCTTCGTACCACTCGCGTCCTAAATACTGACTTCCTCTAATGTGAGCTAATGCATATACAAATCCGCGATCTAATAAACTTAAACGTGTTGTTGAAAACCCGTCGTTTATTGTATATCCGTAAGAACCATATGCATATTGTAATATTGGTGTGTTTTTATCAAGCTTCGTATCTTTATGATGTACAATTGATAAAGCTACTTTTTTACCATCTCGTGCAGGTACCCAAATGCGCTTACTTACGTAATTATTTTTATCAAATTTTCCTCCTAGAACTTCTTGTTCTTTTTTGATTTCTTTTGATCTATCTTTCATATTGAAATCAATAACTGAACTTGGAGTTGTCATTGAATTATATGAATAACGGATTACCTCTGTGTCAAACTCAGGATTACCATATACTCCTGCTGAATAGGTTTCTTCTTCAAAAGGTAAATAATAATCTTCCGTTCCATCCCATCGTTTGATACGGATTTTATTCAATCCTTCATTTCTTTCTTCTAAAACTAAATAGTCTTTAAAAATTGAAAAATCTTCAAATAAAGTATCTTCTCTATGTGGAATAACATCTACCCAGTTTTCTTTTCCTGGTTTACTTTCTGGAGTTTTCATCAACTTAAAGTTGGTTGCTCCATCCTTATTAGTTTTAATGTAAAAATGATCTCCGTAGTGTGCTACTTCATATTCTAAATCACGTTCACGTGGTTGAATAATACGTAACTCTCCATCAGGATTATTAGCATCTAATACATGGTACTCAGTTGAAACTGTGCTGTAAGAACCAATTATGATATACTTTTTTGATTTTGATTTGGTAACAAAAGCTCCAAACGTATCATCTTTTTCTTCATAAACTAATTCATCTAAAGATGCGTCAGAACCTAAAGTATGTTTATAAATTTTTGAAGAACGTAAGGTTACAGGGTCTTTTTTAGCGTAAAACAATGTTTTATTATCATTTGCCCAAACCGATCCTCCTGTAGTATTTTCGATAATGTCTTTATAAATCTTACCAGTTTCTAAATTTTTAATTCTGATAAAATATTGACGACGACTAACTGTATCTGTAGCAAAAGCCACCATTTTATTATCTGGTGACACATTTAATCCTCCTAACTGAAAATAATCATATCCCTCTGCTTCTTTATTTACATTGAACATGATTTCCTCTTCAGCTTCTAAAGTTTCTTTTTTACGGCTATAAATTGGATACTGTTGTCCTTTTTCATAACGAGTAATGTAAAAATATCCATCCTTTTTGTACGGTACTGACTCATCATCTTCTTTTATACGACCTTTCATTTCTTGAAACAACTCTTCTTGAAACTCTTTAGTTTCTTTCGTCATTTCATCATAGTAAGCATTTTCTGCATTTAAGTAATCGTATACTTTTTGAGTTTGTTCATCTTTAATTTTTGCATTTTTTTGTGCATCTGTTAAACGCATCCAAAAATAATCATCAGTACGAACATCTCCATGTTTCTCTAACTTAGTCGGCTGCTTTTCAGCAACTGGGGCTTTGATATCTTTATTCATTTCTTGTTTTTTGCAAGAACCAAAAATAAGACTAAAAAACAAAGCCGGTAGCATTATTTTTTTCATTTTTTAAGTTGGTTTATATTTCCTGTGAAAATACTATTTTTGTTGTTAAACAAATTATAAAAACTGTACAAGGATGTTCGGAGATATTTCTGGAATGATGGGCAAACTACAAGAAGCTCAACAAAAAGTAGAAGAGACTAAAAAGCGATTAGATACCGTTTTAATTGATGAAACAATTGCTGGAGGAAACGTGAAAGTTACAGTAACTGCTAATCGTGAAGTAAAGGCTATTACAATTGATGAATCTTTGTTAGAAGACAAAGAAGAATTAGAAGATTACTTAATCTTAGCGCTGAACAAAGCATTGAAGCGTGCCGGTGAAATTAACGAACAAGAATTAGCTATCGCTGCTAAAAGCGGAATGCCAAACATTCCTGGAATGGATATGTTCAAATAACATTTTATGCCTTTACAATTAGAAGATTATATGCTCCCTTGCTTAAACAAACAATTCTTTGGATTTGATTGTTTAGGTTGTGGTATACAGCGTGCTTTGAGTTTAGTTTTTCATGGAGAATTTATTGCAGCCTTTAAAATGTATCCTGCAATATACACCTTGCTACTTTTAGCTTTTGTTGTAAGTATTAACTTCTTCTACAAAGTAAAATATGCTCAAAAAATAATCAGTATATTGGCTATCATTAATATAATTATCATTGTGAGTAGTTATGTTATAAAAATGAATCAATTAATTTAAACTTTAGAAAAACTATGGAAAAACAAAAACTACCAAATTCAACTGCTGCTTTAGTTTTAGGTATTTGCTCTATTGTAACTTGCTGTTGTTATGGAGTTATTGGATTGCCTTTGGGGATTATAGCTTTGGTTTTAGGTAATAAAGCCATTAAATTAGATAATGAAAATCCTGATTTATACGAAGGTGTAAACAATGCTAAGACAGGTAAAATATTAGGTATTGTTGGTATTATATTGAATGTTATCTCTATAGCTTATATTATTTGGATATTATCTTTAATTGGATGGGATGCTTTAGGTAACCCAGAATTAATGATGGAAAGAGCTAACGAATTACAAAACAGATAAAAAAAGCGACCGATGGTCGCTTTTTTTATATCATTCCTTTAGCTTTAAACTCAAGGTATTTATTAATTACATTTACAGATAAATGTTGAGGCTTGGTTAGAATAGCATGTACTGCATTTTTCTCTAGCTCTTTTATCATCAAACGTTTTTCGTAAGCATATTTTTCAGCAATAGTTTTATGATATACACTTTGTAAATCTTCTGCATTTTCAGTGATTAAAGTATCTAATTCAGTGTTTTCAAAGAAAACTGTTACCAATAGGTGCTTCTTAGCTATCGCTTTTAAATATGGTAATTGTCGTTTTAAGGCAGATATATGCTCAAAATTAGTATATAAAATCAGTAAACTTCGTTGATTTATTTTTCTTTTTATGTTCGCATACAACAGCGCAAAATTAGCATCTGAAAAATCGGTTGTAATATTGTACAACTCTTCATTGATTACTGATAGGTTTGTTTTTTTGTTACTTGCTGCTACTATTTTTTCTACTTTTCTAGAAAATGTAAGCATACCAGCTTTATCATTTTTTAATAAGGCTATGTTTGAAAAAGCTAAGGTTGAGTTAATCGCATAGTCTAATAACTTTAATCCCTCAAAAGACATTTTCATGACACGTCCTAAATCAATAATTGAATATATGGGTTGTGATTTTTCATCTTGATATTGATTCACCATCAACTCTGCTCTTTTAGCCGTTGCTTTCCAGTTTATAGTACGTACATCATCACCAGGAATGTAGTTTTTAATCTGTTCAAACTCCATAGTATGCCCAATGCGTCGAATTTTCTTCATACCAAATTCCGTTAAGTTATTATGCATTGCCAAAAATTCATACTTTTTCATTTGTATGTACGACGGGTATACTTTTACACTTTCTTCCGCTGAAAATGAATATCGTTTAGAAAACATCTGCAAAAAAGAAGACACAAATACATTTACTTTTCCAAAGGTATACTCTCCTCTTTCAACAGGTCTAACATCATATGTATAGGTTGATTTCTCCCCGGGTTTCAAAGACATTGCGTGTTCAAAACCTCTTTCTTGAAATTGTACTGGTAATTCATCAATTAACGAAATAAAAACTTGGAATGGATACTTATTTTCAAGCGTAATTGCTACTTCATTATCATCTGAATTTGATAATTTTTCTGATACGATTCTTTTAGCTGAAAACCCGTTTTTAAATCGATATAAAATAAGCACATCAATACACATTACTATTACAAATAACCACACAAGCATCCATGTTGCTGCATAAAGTGCAGGAATCCAAAACGACAATAAAAATAATGCCGAAATAGCGCTTATGTAAATAAAAAAGCGATTGTGTACGTATAACGATTTAAAGAATTGAATCACTACCTTGGAACTTCTACAGATTGTACAATCATTTCAATCACCTTATCGGCTGTCATCCCTTCCATTTCACGTTCAGGAGTTAACATAATTCTATGACGTAATACTGGATAAATACTCTTTTTTACATCTTCAGGAATCACAAAATCTCGTCCGTTAATTGCTGCAAATGCTTTAGATGCCATTAATACTGCAATACTTGCTCTTGGTGAACCTCCTAAATACAAATGTGCATTGTTACGCGTATTAGAAATAAGTTGTGCTATGTATTTAATAATTTTTTCTTCTACCAACACTTCAAAAACCTTACTTCTGTATTCTAATAGCTCAGATTCTGTTAACACAGCTTCTACTTTCGTTTGTGGTAATGCTCCTTTACGTTCGTTATGAGCAGTAATTATCTGTATTTCTTCATCTAAATTCGGATACCCAACATTTATTTTGAATAAGAAACGGTCTAATTGAGCCTCTGGTAAGGCATACGTCCCCTCCTGTTCTATTGGATTTTGAGTTGCTAATACCATAAAAGGTGGATTCATTTCATAACACTCACCATCCATCGTAATTTGTTTTTCTTCCATTACCTCAAACAAAGCTGCTTGCGTTTTAGCTGGCGCTCTGTTAATTTCATCAATCAATACAATATTAGAGAAAATCGGACCTTTTTTAAACTCGAAATCAGATGTTTTCATGTTCAGTACCGAAGTTCCTAATACATCCGAAGGCATTAAATCTGGTGTAAATTGAATTCGACTAAAATCAGTAGCTATGGTTTTTGCCAATAACTTTGCTGTTACCGTTTTAGCAACTCCAGGAACACCTTCAATCAATACATGTCCGTCAGCCAATAAAGAAACCAACAACAACTCCATAAACTCTTCTTGCCCTACAATTACTTTTCCTAACTGTTCTTTAATTTTAATCACAGCTTCTTTTAATTTCGACAAGTCTACTCTACTTGAAAATAACTCATTCGTATTTTCTATTGGATTGTTTTCTGTATGCATCCTATTCTTTTTTATATGCTTTAAAATCTTCAATAGCTTTACTTAAGGCTACTAAATCTTCTTCGTTTATACTTGATTTTGATTGTATTTGCTGTATCTTTTTAAATAAAGCAACTACTTTTTCTTCTGAATTACCACTTCTATTAGCAAGGTTTTTATAAAAACGCTCATCTATTTTCAAAGTTGATAATCGGTATTTTATTCTGATATACTCTAAAAAATAGTTGATTTTATGTTCAGCTATATTTTTATGATCTGATTTCTCATAATACATATTGGCTATGGTACGTGTAAAAGCCAATGTTTGATTTTTTAACGGTCTAATAACAGGAATTAATCGCTGATTACGCTTTCCTTTAAAAATAATAAAGAACAATACACCTATCAACCCTATATAATATGCCCATTTTAACGATTGGGTTGATAAAATATAATGCATAGGGGAAACAATTCTGCTTTTTCCTGTCTTATAATAGGTATCCCATAAAATAGTACTACTACTGTTGGAACCAGTCCCTACTTCATTTTCATATTGGTTATTTAGATATGATAACACATTAGCTACGTACTCATAATTATTATCTAATAGCATGTTATAATTCGTAAATGCCTGTGGAAAAGTATGCAAATAAAAATTACCTTCTCCATGTTTTACTTTGATAAAGTTCGGCTTTTTACTGATAATAGAATCGTTTTCATTTCGTATTACCAACTCACCTAAAATAGTTGTGTTTACAGTATCTACTTCAGAAAAATATAATTTTGAAAAATCTCTATCAAAATGATATTCTTTTTCACCAAAAATAGGGTTACTCATTTTTTGATAGGCTTTTTCCTCAAACGCTGAAGTAGTTAAATAACTTGTTTTTGTTTGCAACGTATCTAAATATATTCCATTAGTTGCTATAAACACATCATTTCCCCTATCTGCAAACTCTAAAAGCTCATTCAATTCATCTTTGTCAAAATTCACTTTATTATCAAGAAAAAAATAGGTTCCGTTATTCTTATCGTCTTTTAAGTATACATACGGATTTTGATATATATCTTTTACTTCACTTTTAGGAAATAAACTCGGCATTTCTTTATGCAATACATATGTACCATACGGAATTTTATGTTTTGCTGCATAACTTGGATACCAATTGATTTCTTTAGGCTTTACAGACTCAACATAAAAAATACCGAGCACTATAAGTACCAACAAACCAATGTATATTTTTAATTTTTTATCCAAATTAGTATATTTTAGCTAGCGTGTTTTTAAAATTACTTTCCGCTTGCAAGAATTTTTCTTTATCTATTGAAAACTCACCATACCACACATAATCATACAAATAAGTTAACTCTTTAAAATCTGTATACAATTGTTTTTTAGATGATAACTCTTTTATATAATCTTCGTTTGTTTTTTCTTGTTGCCAAGAAATAAACTCCTTATCTGACAAATTTTTTAACAGTAACAAGTAATAATAACGTACTGCTAATTGATAATTTCCTTCTGAAATTGCTTTCTGAATTAATTTTGGCAAGTCTTTATCTTTTATCAACTCTTCTTCTTCCGATAAATGTACAATAGGTTTAGCCTTCTTACCATCAATAATATTACGTGCATTCACATTTAAAAAGAACTTAATAATGAAGTACAACACTAAACCTGCAATTATATAGGGTAAGGCTTTTAAAACGGCTCGTAAAAATCCAACAGCTGGGGTAATATCATCAAAAATATAAGAGAGAATTTTTATGATGGTTCGTTTTAACCAATCCCATATTTTTTCTAAAATAGTAGGTTCTCTTTTTTCTACGATGTATATAAATTCATCTTTTTGCTTGTACTCTTCTATTTTTTGAGCATCAAACTTTTTTTGTTCAATAACAGTATCATCATACTGAACCTCTCTTTTTTCTTCCTGAGAAAAAAGAGTGATTGAACAAATAAAAAACGTTATGTAAAAAAGAAATTGCTTCAAAAGATTACTGTCCTATACTATCAATTCTTTCAATAGTTCCTGTAAGATTTTTCCTTTCGTTAATATCGAAATACAAAAGTACGTTGGTTATTAAAGTAATTGAATAAAACATTAGCTGACCTGCTATTGAAATAACATTTAAAATCAAGTAAATAGGATCACCAAAAAATCCAAAAACTTGCGCTGGATCATCACTTCCTGAACCTATTCCTATACTTATTAATTGGTATATGGTTGCTGGTATTTGAAATACATACCCAAGAATACTTACTAAAATAGATACTACGAAAATTACTCCAAAAGTTTCCCAAAAATATCCACTTATAAAGTTGAAACATTTCCCTACTGCTCCAGAAGCTGTTTCATTTTCAAACACTAAAATTGAAGCACCTAAAGATAATGCTGGCCAAGTATAAAACATTGGTAACACACATAACATAGCACTAGCAAATAATATTAAACTTGCTAAAATACCAAACCCTGTAAACGACCAAAACTTAGCTTTTGTGTTGGTTACAACATCTTCTTGTCTAACTACTCCCTTATTATCTATATATGATTTAATATAATACATACCTGCTAAGTTTATGTGAACGATAGCTACTAAATAAGCTATCATCATAATAAACACTGACCCCATCATTCCAACAACTGCATTTGTTTCTTGGCTAATTAACGAAGACATTGACATCATGTAATAAATCATAGAAGCTACTGCTATAACAATAGGTATTGCTGCTACTTTTAAAATGGTTAAAAAGAACTGTTTCCCTTCTAATCTTATAAACTTAAAAGCATCTGAAATAATACTTCCTAAATCTCTTTCTTTTTTAAACTCTACGTATTCTTTATGCATGGGTTTGTTGATTTTTATAAACTTTAATTGGGTATATGACGTAATAAAATATAATTAGTGCCAATGAAGTAGCAATTATTAAAATTGCTAACCAATCTGGCATTTCTGTATGGCGGGTTACAAAACCTTCTAAAAATCCTGCAACAATAAAAAACGGAATGGTACTTACCATTATTTTTAATCCATCTTTCATACTTCTTTTAAATGACTCTAATCGTGAGTAAGTCTTAGGAAATAATAATCCGTTACCTAATACCAATCCTGCACATCCTGCTATAACAATTACTGATATTTCTATGGTTCCGTGAATCCAAATGGTTCTTGACGACTCCCAAAACAATCCTTTATCATAAAAGAAATACAAAAACGAACCTAACATTATTCCGTTTTGCATCATAATAAATAAAGTACCTACCGAAAATAGTATACCTAACACAAAAGCATACATAGCAACTCGTATATTATTGATGGTAATTCCAATAAACATATCCACTTCATTAGCCTTTTTATAAACAGCCATTGGGTCGCCATTTTCAATATTTTCTAAGGTCATGTTTACATAACCGTCTCCTAAAATAAGGCGGACAAAATCAACATCGGTTGCGGCTGAAAAAGCACCACAAATAGAGAAAAAAGCAAATACTAAAAACGCTATAAGTAGCTGTTTTTGGTAGCTATAAAACATCAAAGGGAATTCCGTTTTAAAAAAACTAATAAACCTGTTTTTGCTTTCTTTTTTAGTTTTATAAATTTTTTGATGTGCTGCCGATGCTATCGAATTTAAATATATCACCGTATTTCCGTTAGGATAAAATGTTTTAGCATAACTCAAATCATCAGTTAACTCCACATATAAATCAGATAATTTGTCTGGTGAAATAACTGTTTTGTTATACAACGCATCTTCAAAAAGCTGCCATTTTTCTTTATTTTTATTTACAAAAGCAGCTTCTCTCATGTATTTAAAAAATTAAAGCATGTTTGTTGAGAAGTTTCTCTAATCATAGAATATTTTTATCTTCGCTAAACTAAAAAAAGTTGCATAAATATCAACAAAAAAAAGTGAAAAACTAGTTCATGGATAATTTTCAAATAGAAACAGCTCAAAACATTGCTATTAGTCAAAATGTAGCTCATGTTACCACTCGTATCGGTTCATATTTAATTGATGCTTTATTTATTGTTGGGTACTACATTATCATTGCTATTATAATAGGAATGTTAGATATTCCCATGAGCATGGAATATATGAGCCTCTTTGTTTTATTATGGCTTCCTGTATTCTTCTATAGTTTACTTTTTGAGATTTTAATGAACGGGCAAACACCAGGTAAATACTTCAACCAAATAAGAGTGGTTAAATTAGATGGTTCTAAACCTACTTTTGGAAGTTATTTAATTAGATGGTTACTACGTTTTGTTGATTTTACTTTAGCTAGTGGTTCTGTTGCTGTTCTTACCATTTTATTAAACGGAAAAGGGCAACGCTTAGGTGATATTGCTGCAGGAACTACTGTTATTTCTGAAAAGAAAAGAATTACTTTAAAAGATACTATTGCAAGCGATGTAGTCGATAACTACACACCTACCTATTCACAGGTAACACTATTGAGTGATAATGATATTCATACTATTACAAGGGTATACAGAGATGCCATGAAAAAAAGAAACCATAAAGTAATTTTAAAACTACATACAAAAGTTATTGAGTTAACAGGAATTACCACCGAGCAAAAACCTGCTCAATTTATAGATACCGTAATTAAAGATTATCATTATTACGCAAGGCAGTAACTCGAATCAAATTAATCTACGAAGTATTTTTTATGGGAAATTATATTTTCATTCATCTCATAAAAGCCTAAATTATTATATATTTGACATAAAAATTGATTTATATTCTTCTTAGTTTACTGTTAATAATCTTTTACCAAGACTTAAAAGAAAGACAAGTATTCTTACTTGTTTTATTAACCGCTATAGTTACTGCTTCATTTATCTATTTAAAAAACACCTTATTAAACATTTATCTTCTCAATATTTCGATAAATCTAATAATCTTATCAACTATATTATTTATAATTTTTCTGTACTCTAAATTAAAACTAAAAAAATCATTTTTCTATTCCTTGGGACTGGGAGATATACTGTTTTTTACTTTACTAAGTGTTGGTTTTCCTACAGTAACATTTTTAACTTTATTTTCCACATCATTAATTTTTTCTCTCATTTTGTTTTTAACCTTAAAACCCAAACTAACTCAAAAAACAGTACCATTGGCTGGATTCCAGGCATTATTTCTATTTTTAATTTTATTTATAAATTTGGTGTTTGATATTGTTAACATCTATGCTTTCTAATGAAAAAGAAAAACTTTGATTTACCTACTGAATTATCACAACTAATTTCCTCTGAACTGGCTTATGAATATAGAATAATCCCCATTAACACAGAGAAAAACAGCATTACCTTTTTAACTGATTCTAATAAAATAGAAAATTTAAAATCTGAACTTCAAATAGTTTTAGGAAAAAGTATAATTTTAGAAGAAGAATTAACTAGCAATATTGATAGCTACTTACAAAAAAACTACAGAAAACGAAATCGAAAAAGCACTGCTTCTTTACAATATTCAGAAGATTTTTTACTAAATATAATTCATGAAGCTAAAGAGATAGGTAGTAGTGATATACATTTTGAGTCATTTGAAAAACAAAAAAGAGTACGATTTAGAATTGATGGTAAATTAATTGAAAAATATATTATTCCCTCTTCAGAATATCCCAAAATAATTAATCGCCTAAAAATTATGGCTAGTATGGATATTTCTGAAAAAAGATTACCCCAAGATGGACGTATCAACTTAACTACAAAGTCAGAAGATTTTGATATAAGAGTATCATCTTTACCAACACTACAAGGAGAAAAACTTGTATTACGTATCCTATCAAAAAATAATGTTGATATTCAGTTAAATAAGTTAGGTTTTACTATAGAAGAGTTAAAAACATATAGAAAAACCATAAAAAAACCCAATGGTATTATTTTAATTTCTGGCCCAACAGGCTCTGGTAAAACCACTACTCTTTATGCTACTTTAAAAGAATTAAACAAAGAAGATACCAATATTCTTACAATAGAAGACCCAGTAGAATACACATTAGAAGGAGTTAATCAAGTTCAATTGAAAGAAGATATAGGTTTAGATTTTTCAAGTACTTTAAAAACTTTTTTAAGGCAAGACCCAGATATAATCATGGTAGGAGAAATAAGAGATGTAGCTACTGCAAATATGGCAATTAGAGCTGCTTTAACAGGCCACCTCGTACTATCTACAATACACACTAACTCTGCATGGGGAACTGTTTCTAGATTAATAGACATGGGTGTACCTTCTTTTTTAATTGCAAGCACACTAAATATAAGCATCGCTCAACGATTGGTTAGAAAACTTTGTGATAATTGTAAAAAAGAAGAGCAAACATCAGTAGGTTCTGAATTACATGACGTTTTAAAAACTCATTTTATAGCTGTTGGGTGCGAAGAATGTTATCAAACAGGCTATAAAGGAAGAAAAGCCGTATACGAAATTATACCAGTTACAAAAGAAGTAATTTCATTTATTAAAAAAGAAGAATTAGAAATAGATACTTATTTAAAAGTAAATAAAGTTAAAACACTACAAAATAATGCTATCGAACTAGTTAAAAAAGGAATTACTTCTATTGATGAAGTATATTCATTAATAATCTCATAAAATGAAAAAACAACACAAAACGTATACTTTAATTATTGCTGTTATTATTGTTTGGGGAGTAATTGGGTTTCAAATTTTCGGTTACCTAAACCCCAAAAAGGAAATATTACTACCTACAACTAACAAACAAAACATCGCTAGAAAACAAATAAAGAAAAAGCAAAACTACATTATTAAGAGACACACAAGGGATCCTTTTTTAGGAAAAACACTAACTAAACCTACGAAAAAAGGGAGGAAGAAAAAAGTAGCTGAACCAGTAAATTTTCCTCCTATTATTTATCATGGAATAATTGAAAGTAATAAAAGAAAATCTTTTATAATATCCATAAACGGAAATCAAAACATTTTAAAAATAGGGCAATCTATTAGTGATATAAAATTACTTTCTGGTAATAAAAAAGAAGTAAAAATTCATTACAAAGGAAATAACAAAGTAATTCCACTCAGTTAATAATGCTTAACAGGTTAACAAAAATAAAAGCAGGTGCTTTACAGTATGTTTTGGTAATTTCAGTTATAATTGCCATTATACTACTAACCTTCATTCTATTAATTAACTTACAAAACAAACTATCTGCAAAGTACCTTTTTTATAAACAAGCCATCTTAAACGTTAATTACGGATTTGATTACTTATCAAATACAGATATTGAGTATAACCAAGTCTTAACAAAACAATTTTCAGACAACATTAAAGAGTCTACATTAATATTTAAAAAAAAGTGGGGTCTTTTCGAAGTAGGATCTGTTGCATCTAAAGTAAGACAAGAACATTTTCAAAAGCTAGGTTTATTAGGCTGGAAACAAGATAAGAGAAAAGCTCTTTATCTTCAAGATAATAACACTCCTTTGGTTATGGTTGGAGATGCTAAAATAATAGGCGATGTTTTTTTACCTAAAAGAGGTGTCAAAACAGGAAACATTGGGGGTACTTCTTTTTACAACAACAAATTAATTGAAGGAGTTAAACATGCAAGTACCAATAAACTACCACAAATATCCAACTCTATAGTAATAGAACAACTATTAAAACACTACTATTTAAATGACTCTATTCAAAATTTTGAGCTAGAAGAAAATCTTAATATCATACAATCATTTAATAAAAAAACTCTTTTACACGAAACAACTTCCAATATTTATATTCAAAATATTTCTTTAAAAGGTAATATTATGGTGAGATCTGACAGAAAAATAACAATTGCTGCTTCAGCTAAATTAAATGACATTATTCTTATTGCTCCTGAAATTGTCTTAGAAAAAAATGTAACAGGAAATTTTCAAGCTTTTGCAACCAAGGCGATAACTATTAATGAAAACTGTAAGATTAATTATCCATCCTCTTTAGTTCTTTCTCTAAACAAGGCTAAAGCTGAGAAAAATCAAAAAGAAAATAAAATAGAATTAAAACAAGGAGTTATCTTTAAAGGAGTGATAATATATAATAAAGAAAATAGTGAACCACAGCAAAGCAATTATAATCCCCAAATAATTATTAAAGAAGAAGCTATAATTACAGGAGAAGTTTATTGTGAAGCAAACCTTGAACTACTCGGGGAAATAAGAGGGATGGTAGTAACGAAAAACTTTATAACTAACCAACAAGGAAGTACATACATAAATCACATATTAAACGGTACGATTAACGCAAATAAACTCCCTACACAATATGTAGGACTGAACTTGAACTCTAGTAATCAAAATATAGCTAAATGGTTATATTAAAAAAAATAAAAGCATCCTCGTTAAATGAAGTAATAATAGCAACCATTGTTATTGTATTAATTTTTGGTATAGCTATAGCTACACTTAACAACATTATGCAAAATACACTTCGTAAAAATACAAAAGCTGCAAATTCAAAGTTAAATGAAATAGTATATCAATATCAACATCAATTAATTAAACTCCCTTACAGCAATGATGAAGATGATTGGTTAGTTCATATATCTAAACAAAACAATAATAATTTAAATGAAATTGAATTTGAAATAACCTCTAAAAAAACAAACACAACAGTCTCAAGGAAAATTATTAATTATGAAAAGAATTAAAGCTTTTACGTTAACTGAACTTCTTGTGGTAATGGTTGTATCAACTATAGTGATATCTTTAGCTTTTTTAGTGTTAACAATGATTCAAAAACAAACACAAAACATTAAAATTAACCTAAACAAAAGACATATTATTGAAAATTTAGACAAGATACTATGGAAAGATTTCAATGAAGCTAATAATGTTTTTATAAAAAAAGAACTTCTTACTTTTGAAAAAGAATTAGATACCATAGTATATACTTTTCATGAAAAAGTTATTATCAGGAAAAAAGATAGCTTTTTAATTCAAACCAATAATAAAACTTTCTTTTTAGATGGTTTAAAAGTTAAAAATGGGTCTATTGACGCCTTAAAATTAGAATTTGAAAACACTTACAATAATCAAGAATTGTTTGTGAACAGAGTAAAAAGTGCTTCATTTTATATAAATTAAAGAATGGGATTTCAAATAGAAAACATTAAAGAATCTAAAGAAAAAGCTTTTGACATTGATAAGTTATTAAAAAAAGAAATAAACTTATTTGGAAAATCATTTTCTAACAAAAAGAAAGAAAGCTTTTACACAGAGTTATATGTGCTTTTACAAGCTGGACTGGAATTGAAAGATGCATTAGAGTTAATTTCAAAAGAGCAAAAAAAAGAAACAGATAAACAGTTAATTGAATCTATTATTGAAAAACTTATTTCTGGAAAAAATTTTTCAGAAGCTTTACAAGAAAAAAAACTTTTCTCTACTTATGAATATGTTTCAATTCAAATAGGAGAAAGAACAGGAACTTTAAATAAAGTTATAGAAGAATTGGGTAATTATTTCAAAAAGAAAAATGAGCAGAAAAGAACTGTTTTAAACGCTCTCTCCTATCCAATTATAATTCTTACAACTGCATTTTTAGCTGTAGGCTTTATGTTACAATTCGTAGTACCTATGTTTGCTGATATTTTTAAACAAAATAATGTTGAGCTTCCTTGGATTACTACTAAAATTATAATGATTTCAAACTTTTTTAAAAACTATTACTGGATTCTATTTTTAATATTAATAATAATAATAATTTTGAGAAAGTTTTTTAAAAACACGCTATGGTATCAAAAAATTAGTTCTAAAATAATTTTAAGACTACCTTTTATTGGTGAGTTTGTAAAAAAAGTAAAAATTGCTCAATTTACACAAGCACTCTCTTTACTTATAGGTGCTAAAGTTCCTTTATTAAATGGCATTCAACTTACGCAGAAAATGATTAATTTCTACCCTTTACAACAAGCCTTGAACAATATAGAAAATGACATCTTAGTAGGAAAAACATTATCAGAAAGCATAAAAAAACATTCTATTTTCGATTCAAAAATGGTCTCTTTAACTAAAGTTGCAGAAGAAACAAACCAAAATCAAGTTATTTTTGAGCGATTAACAACCCAATATAATAAAGATGTAGAGTATAAATCAAAAATGTTAAGTACAGCTTTAGAGCCATTAATTATTTTAATTTTAGGAATAGTTGTAGCTACAATACTTATAGCAATGTATATACCAATGTTTAAGTTAAGTACCGTTATAGGTTAATCCTTTACTATTTCATTTAAATTTTTATCTTGATCTACTTCCCAAATATTTAAAACTCCATCACCATCAAAATCACTAACAGCAGTTGCTCTAGCTTTAAATGAATTATTTGTTGCTTCAATTATTTCATAACTATAGTAAGCTGTTCCTCCCTGGTTAATATTTTTAGGAATAATAAAGTCTACCTCATTAAAATCATTTGAATATTTTGAATGTAAATAGAAATAGCTTTTTTGCAATCCGTACAAATGGTTTAGTTGAACTTTAGCTTCAATACTTTTAGCTTTTGAAATTTGTGGCATTAAAGAAGGTAATGCTATTAAAATAAGAATTCCTATAATAACTAAAACAACTAAAAGTTCCTGTAAGTTATAAGCATCTACCTTTTTTGAAAATTTCAATTTCATCCCTGTTTTTTTTTGATTTTTGTCAAAAGTATTAAAAATGAAATAATTCTTTACATTTGCCTCTGAAATTTAAAGTTTTTATGAAAAAGAAAGTATTGATGCTTCTCTCTGCATTAGTTTTAACAAATTGTGAAGCCATATTCGTTGAGAATATTTCAGATAAAAAAATCACCATTGTTTCTCCTGCTGATAAAATTAAGCTAGATGACCCAGAAATAGTTTTTTCATGGAATAAACTGGATGACGTAGACGTATATCACTTAAAAGTTATTACCCCAAACTTTAGTAACATTACCAAAACTGTACTAGATACAGTAATTACAAAATCTTTATTCTCAAAAAAACTAAGCTCTGGTGATTATGAGTGGAGTATTATTGGAAAAAACTCCGAGTATCAAACACAAGAAACTAGAAGCTCTTTTACTGTAAATTAATTATTAAATATTTTGAAAAAGAAATTACTCCTATTTTTTTTATTATCTAGTTCTATCCTTTTTTCACAACAGACTAATAATAGAATATACAAACTGAAACATACGTTAGACAGTTTACAAACAAAAATCCCAGGACTTACTAAAAAAGTTGATTTTAGTGTTAACAATATTGAGCTTCCTGTCTTCATAAGGTCAGTAGCAAATACTCATAAAGTAAATGTAAGCATTGGTCCTGAGCTAAATAACTTTTCTTTATCTCATAATTTTTCAGACGCTACTGTTAGCAACATATTTTTGTATTTATGCAAAGAGTACTCTTTAACAATAGAACCTTTAGGAAATATTCTATCAATAAAAAAATACTCTCGTAAGCCTATTTTTAAAACAAAAAACATACCTATAGAATATGATTCAACTATTGATAAATTCTCTATTGAATTAAACAACGATACTTTATCGGTTGCTTTTAAAAAAATAACCGATGTAACAGGTAAAAACTTAGTGTATTCTGTGGGGTTAGGAAATAAATTAATTTCAGGATATATTCAAGGAAAAACTTTTGAAAGTGCTATAGATAAATTAGCCTTTTCGAACAATTTGTTAGTTACAAAAACAAAAGACGATTATTACTTATTTGAAGAAGCTTTCACTACTCCGAACACAGTAAACATTAAGTCAAAACAAAGACCAAGAAGATATCGAAGTTCTAACTTTTTTTATCAAGTAAACGATACGATAAATAAAATTATAAGTGTTGATTTTGAAAACACTGATATAGCTTCAATTATTAAAAATATTGGTTATGATTTAAATGTTGGAATTTTCACAAACACTTCACTAACAGCAATCGGAAAAGCTTCTATAAAAACCGACAGTATAACCTATGATAGGTTGTTATATAAGTTATTAGAAGACACACCTTACACATATAAAAAAGAAGAAAATTTATATTTTTTAGGAAAAAGAGAACAAGCCTCTTTAAGGAGTATTGTAACTGTCCCTTTGTTGCATAGATCTATTGAGATTATGGCTGCTCCTATGAGTAACAGAAATCAATTTGACTACAATACGTCTTCTTTCAATCAAAATTCAAGTAGTAATAATTATAATCAAAACTTCAATAGCAATGGTTTTGACAATCAACGACAAACTATAAATACAAGAAACAATAATAGATCTTTTAATACTTACAATAACAAAGCAGAAGCTTTAATTAACATTCTTCCTAAAGAGGTAACAAACGATTTAGAAGTAAAAACAGATATAGAAAGAAACAGTTTTATAGTTAGTGGAGATGCTCAAAAAATAGAAAAATTTAAGTCTTTTATTAAGGAAATAGATAAACCTGTACCGGTTATTCTCATAGAAGTAATGATTTTAGAAGTAAATAAATCTGCTACAGTAGACACAGGTATTGAGTTAGGGTTAGGCAAAAAACCTGTTAAAGATGCCGGACAATTATTCCCTTCTGCCGACGTAACGCTGGGAGCAACTACTATTAATAAAATAATAGGAGGATTTAATGGTTTTGGGTCACTTAATGTAGGCAAGGTAGTTCCTAATTTTTATGCAAAAATTAATGCTTTAGAAGCTAATGGAAATATTAAAATTCGCTCTACTCCTAAACTATCAACCTTAAACGGACACAAAGCTGTTTTATCTAACGGAGAACGTTCGTACTATGCTATTACAAGAAGGGATATTATAGGTTCTCAAAACCCTCAAACAACAGAAATTAAAAATTATGTACCCATTGATGCCGATTTATCTATAGCTATAAAACCCATGGTAGCTGGAGATAATCAAATTACAATGAGCATTAATGTAGTTCAGTCGAGTTTTAATGGAAAAAGAATTGACAAGGAAGCTCCTCCAGGTATGAACTCTAGAGAGTTTACATCTATAATTAGAGTAAAAGATCAAGATGTTGTTATTTTAGGAGGTCTTGAAGAAAACTTAAAAAACGATTCAGGTTCCGGGGTTCCTTTGTTGTCCAGAATACCAGTAATAAAATGGTTGTTTAGTAAAAGAAAACGTATTGACTCTAAAAAAAAGTTATCTGTTTTAATTAAACCTACAATCATTAAATAATGCTTAAAGATTGGTTTTTATATAATAATAAGTTTTGTGCTGTAGAACACACTTTCAATCCTCAAGGAGAAGAAAGTTACCATTTTCTACAGTTAAAGAAAAAAGGAAAAGAGCTTCTATTAGACAGCAAAAAAACTTTTTCTACTCATAAAGAACTTATTAGTTTTCTCAAGGAATCTAAACAACAACAAATTGTTTTAGTTTTTAACAACCTACAAGTTTTAACTAAAAACATAAACAAACCTGAAAATTATCTAAATATATTTCAATTAGCATACCCTAATTTGAATAGTACAGAATTCTACTATCAATATGAAAAAACTAATGATAATATATTTTTAGCAGTAACAAGAAAGTCATACATTGATAATTTAATTGAGCTATATTCTTCCAATCAAATCTCAGTTTTAGACTTCTCTTTAGGAAACCTATCAGTTTTTGAAATTGCTAATTTATTTCAGGCAACGGAAATTACTACATCCAATTCAAAAATACTTCTTGAACACGAAAAAGTAATTAACATCACCCCAAAACACTTCGATGATAAAAAATACGATATCAATGGTTTAAACATTAACAGCAATAACCTTTTATCTTTAGGTATTATTATAAGTTTTTATTTAAAGACTAATTTTTACCATACTAAAACTCATTTCGATAGCTTTAAAAATAAAGTGATTTTTAATAAAGGTTATAAAACAGCTCTGAGTTTTTGCCTTGTAATATTATTTATTAATTTTTTGTTTTTTAGTTCATATTATAAAAAAAATACAAAATTAAACAGCTACATAGAAATAAATAACAGTACTAAGGAAAATCTAAAATTATTAAGTAATGAAGTAATAGAAAAAGAAAAATTATTGAATCAAATTCAAAATTACTCCTCAATAAGCATTGCTAAATATATAGATGAAATTACTCATACAACACCCAATACAATATTACTAACAGAATTGAAGTATCAACCTTTTTTAAATACCATTAAAGAGGGGAAAGAAATAAAGAACGAGTTAAAAACAATAAGAATTAGTGGTAATTTTAAATCCAATTCAGATATTAGTAATTGGGTAGACATAATAGAGAAACTTATCTGGGTTAAAGAAGTTTCTAGATTAAAAATAGAAAGCACCAAACAAACTTCAAAATTTCATTTTTCAATAATTATAAAAAATGAGTTATAAAAAGAAAAATATCATGCTACTTTTTTCTTTCATCGCTTTATTGAGCTTTATATATGTATTTAGCATTTCTAAAACATTAGGCTACAAAAAAAAGCTAATCAAATTACAACAAGAAAGAGAAATAATTGATAATAGTGCTACTGAACTAAAGTTACTTAAAGAAAAGTCGATATACTTAGATTCTATTTTAAAACAAGAAAACATATCTGTTACAAACTCTTTTCAACAAATTATTTTAAAAAAAATAAATGAATTTAAAAAAGAAAATAAAATTGAACTTATTGAATTCAATACTTCTATAAATGTACTAGACAGCAATACAAACATTCAGCTATATCCTTTAATTATAAAAGGGAACTTTAATGAGTTGCTATCGTTTTTAAACTACATAGAACAACAAGGCTTGGGAGAAATTAAAAACATTAATTTTCTTAAAAAGAAAGATTACAGAACTAGAAAAAGCTTTCTATTGTTAAAACTTTACATAAAAAAAATTGCTGCAAAAAACTAAAAGTCATACTTTTACAAACGAAAACAAAAATAAATTGCTAATTTAATTACTATCAAATTTTATGAAAAAAACTATGTTAAGCATTGTAATGATGCTGTTTTGTGTATGGGGGTATACACAAGAATTACCTACAATTATTCCTCCTTCACCTGAGGCAACTTCTTTGGCTAAGTTTACAGAAGTCCCCATTAGTCATTACACTGGCCTTCCTAATATAAATATTCCAATAACTTCATTTCAAGTTGATGGTAAAGAGTTTCCTATAAAAATAAATTATCATGCTAGAGGTATTAAAGTAGAAGAAATAGCTTCGAGAGTAGGTATAGGATGGGCATTGAGTGCAGGAGGTCAAATAAGTAGACAAGTTAGACATATACCTGACGACGGCGGTCTTGAACAGATTGGTATGCTTTCAACAGGTAATATGCTTTCATCTTCATTATCGAATAGTACTTTTTTCAATAACGAAGAAACTAGAACAAATTATGAGGTTACTTTAACAGCACCAGTTCAACACGATAGAGAGCCCGATAAGTTTATGCTGCAAGCTGGGGGATTATCTACCAATTTTATTATAGATTATTTTACTAAAAAGCCTCTCAATCAAAAATTTGATGATATAAAAACAGAAGTATTAATTGGTGATAGTGATAACCCAAACGTTACCAATAAAATAATAGGCTTTATAACTAAGGATAAAGATGGTTTTACATATTATTTTGGAGTATCTAAAGATCAGCAAAGAAATGCTAGAAATTATGATCAGACAATAAAAACATATTCAATTAATAAAAATGGATATAACGTACAAACTCCTCCTACTTCTCCTACTTTTAACACTTGGCATTTAATGGATATAGAAGGGCCTAACGGAGATATTACTAGCTTTCATTATTCTTTAGAAGATACCAAGCACTTAAGAAGATCTTATGATGACCATTTACTAGGCGAAAGAGTAAGTTTTGCCTCAGAAATAAGAAGCTACCAGTTTCAGTTAGAATCAATTATTCACAATAAAGGTAAAATAGAGTTTATAAAATCAGTCAATGAAAGAGAAGATTTAAAATTAGGGTATTCATTAGAAAGAATAAATATAAAAGACACAAACGGCACTTTGATAAAAGCACTTAATTTTTATCAAAGTTTTGAAAATACAGAAGCCAATACGATAGATTACACTAATAACACTCTTAAAAACCTAGATATTAGTGCTTCAAAAAGAATGTTTTTAGATTCTGTAGTAACAGTAGGTAAAAACAATAAAGTTATGCCAGCTACAGTTTTTAGCTATTACAACAAGACACTACCTAATAGGTTTTCAAATGCTCAAGATTATTGGGGTTATTATAATAAAGCTAAAAATGGACAATATTTATCATTACTTAACTATTATTATTATATAAACCCACAAGGTGGTATTGAGAAATTTCCTTATACCAATACTACTGTAGATAGAACAGTAGATACTATAGCTTCTATGAGTGGAATATTAACTAAAATTAAATACCCTACTGGTGGTAGCGCAAAATTCACCTATGAACATAATAAAGGAATAATAGGTTCAGAAATGAATGGTATAGATTTACCAGATATCAATCCTAAAACTCCTACTCTTTCAAAAGGAATCTCATTTTTTGAACAAGAATTGTATAATGGAGATAAATATATTAGTGAATCTTTTTTAGTTGGAGAAGTAAATGGAAAAGTAAAGTTCAATGTCAGTTTACCAAATAATTATAATGGAACAGGAGAAGTAACCGATCAAAATTTAGCATGTGCAAACCCTATTCAAAACGATTGTAGATTTAATATTACATTGAAGGGCTTAAATGGTGCCCCTAGCTATCATTATATTTTTGCAGGAACAACAGAGTTTGAAATAGAGTCTGGAGAATATCAAATTATTTTTGATCCTTTAGATTCTTCTTGGTCCCCCTTACCTCCGGCAGAGGGAGAACTTCCCACAAATATATTTAGTGCAAGTATGTCTTGGGTAGAGGTAGTAGATAACAATAATATACTCTTTGCAGCTGGAAAGCGTATAAAGAAAATTGAACACTATGACGTTAATCAAAATTTATCTTTTTTTAAAGAGTATGAATACACATATCCAGATGGAACAAATTCAGGAGTAATCTTATCCCTATCAGCTTTTAGTTCTATTAGACGACTAAATACTTACACATCTGATGGTAGTCAATTACAAGCTATAACTGTATTAGAGCCTCATGGTTCCATTCCTGGGAGTCCGTTAAGTACCTATCAAGGAAATAGTATAGGCTATTCTTCTGTTAAGGAGTATTTTGGTGGCAAAAATAACAACGTTGGTAAAATAGAATATTCATTTACCAACTTTAAAGATAGTGGTTTAGACTTGAGCTATGAAGACTCTGAAAGTTCAGAATCTTATATGACTTTTCCATACCACCTTCCTAATGATTTTGAATGGTTAAGAGGACTTCCTCAAGTAACAAACTATTACAAAAAAAATAATGACGGTTCCTTTACTAAAATCAAATCAACATCTAATACTTATAATTACGGAAATCATAATCTTTCACAGGGATACCCTACAATATTTGCTCCTAGAACAAAACGTCTAGATATATCTGAGAACATGCAAGACCCTGACAAAACATATTATAAAGATAATTATTTGTATAGACTACCTCTTATACATCTTTACATAGCTCAAGATGAAACACCTCAAGGATGGGATAATGAACATACCGAATATAAAACTTTCCATTTAACGGGTGGTGTAGTAGATTTAGTTAGTAAAACAGAAACCAATTTCTTTGATCCAGAAAATTTAGTAACAACTACTAATTATTATTATAACCATGATAAACATCACCAATTAGCATCTAAAGAAACAACTAATAGCAATGGAGAAGTTTTAAAGACAAAAAACTACTACATTCCTGATGTAACTAGCGTAAACTCTTTAGGTCATGATGATTTAACTCCTACTGAAAAAGCAGCTGTAGACCAGTTAAAACTACAAAATAGAATAGCAGCACCTATTCAAGTAGAGACTTTTAAAGATAATCTACTATATTCAACTCAACGTACAAATTATAACAATTTCAACGGTTTTTACTTGCCCGAAGTAATTCAAACAGCTAAAGAAGGACAGATATTAGAAGACCGAGTTGTTTATCACAATTATGATAGCAAAGGTAACCCTGTGGAAGTAAGTAAAAAAGACGGTACCCATATTGTATATATCTGGGGGTATAATCAAACTCAGCCTATCGCTAAAATTGAGAATGCTAAACTTTCCGATATACCAAATACTATAAAATCTGAAATAGAGACAGCCGCTAATCAAGATAGTGATATAGCCTCTGAAAACAGTTTGAGGGAATCATTAAATAAATTACGAGACACAAATGTATGCCCACTATTGTCTAACGCTCAAGTAACCACTTTTACTTACGATCTATTAGTTGGAGTTACAAGTATCACCGACCCAAGAGGTCAGACTGTATATTATGAGTATGATGATTTTAACCGATTAGAATTTATAAAAGATGCCGACGGGAATCTTTTAAAAGAACACAAATACCATTATAAAAACTAATTCTTGCTATGAAAAAAAATTTATTACTAATTATTGTTTCTCTTTTTTTTACTGAGATCCTTTTTTCTCAAATAATGCCAGATCCTGATTTCCCTGGAGATGAAATAACCTGGTATCGTGATTTAGATGGAGATGGGTATGGTAATCCAAGGTCTTCTATCCAAAGCTCTACCCAACCCAATGGTTATGTGTTTAATGGAGCAGATTGTGATGATAGTAATCCTAATATAGGTCCAGAAAAGTTCTGGTATAGAGATAGTGATGGAGATGGGTATGGTACACCATCAAATAAAGTACTATCCTGTACAGCTCTATCTGGCTATGTAAGTAACTCTAGTGATTGTAACGATTCTAATGCTAGTCTTCCTAAATACTTCTATAAAGATAATGATGGAGATGGGTATGGTACTTCATCAAATAAGCTATTAGCCTGTTCTGCTCCTTCAGGATATGTAAGTAATACTAGTGACTGTAATGATTCTAATGCTAGTCTTCCTAAATATTGGTATGTAGATTCAGATGGTGATGGCTATGGAACAGGAATTGGAATTTTAGATTGTAATCAACCAACATTAACAAACCCTGATGGTTCATTAGCCTATTCAAATGTAAATGGTGATTGTAATGATGATAATTCTAATATTAAACCTGGCGCTCTTGAAATATGTGATGGTATTGATAATGATTGTGATGGACAAATAGATGAAGCACCTAAACCAAGCACTCCAAGTGCACCAACAATCACTAAAAACTGTGGTAGTACAGTGCTTACAAGAAGTACTCCTCCTAGTGGAATTACTTGGTATTGGCAAAGTAGTAGCTCTGGAACCAGTACTGGTAATTCAAATACTAGTATTACCAGAACTAGCGGAACTGTTTATTATCTAAGAGCTAGAAACAATACTACAAGGTGTTGGAGTAGCGTAAGAAGTGTAAGTTATAGTATCAATACGGTACCTAGTACTCCACCAACACCTACCATCACTAAAAATTGTGGTAATACCGTACTAACTAAAGGAAGTTCTCCTAGTGGAATTACTTGGTATTGGCAAAGTAGTAGTTCAGGAACTAATACCTCTAATTCAAACACGAGTATTACCAGAACTAGTGGAACTGTTTATTACCTTAGAGCTCGTAATAATACCTCAGGATGTTGGAGCAGTACAAGAAGTGTAAGTTATAGTATCAATACAATACCAAGTACTCCAAGTACACCTATTGTTACTAAAAATTGTGGAAATACAGTGCTAACAAGAGGTACTCCTCCTAGTGGAATCACTTGGTACTGGCAAAGTAGTAGCTCTGGAACCAGTACCGCTAATGCTAATTCAAGTATTACCCGAACGAGTGGAACTGTATACTACTTAAGAGCTCGTAACAATACCACAGGGTGTTGGAGTAGCACAAGAAGTGTAAGTTATAGTATCAATACAGTACCAAGCACTCCATCAACACCAACAATCACTAAAAACTGTGGAAATACAGTGTTAACAAGAGGAACTCCTCCTAGTGGAATTTCTTGGTATTGGCAAAGTACCAGCTCTGGAACCAGTACTGGTAATTCAAATACTAGTATTACGAGAACTAGCGGAACTGTTTATTATCTAAGAGCTAGAAATAATACCTCAGGATGTTGGAGCAGTACAAGAAGTGTAAGTTATAGTATCAATACAGTACCAAGTACTCCACCAACACCTACCATCACTAAAAATTGTGGTAATACCGTACTAACTAAAGGAAGTTCTCCTAGTGGAATTACTTGGTATTGGCAAAGTAGTAGTTCAGGAACTAATACCTCTAATTCAAACACGAGTATTACCAGAACTAGTGGAACTGTTTATTACCTTAGAGCTCGTAATAATACCTCTGGATGTTGGAGTAGCGTAAGAAGTGTAAGTTATAGTATTAATTCTCCATCAACATGGTATGCAGATACAGACGGAGATGGTTATGGTGACACCAATAACACAACCAGTGCTTGTGAAACTCCTAATGGATACGTAAGTAACAATGATGATTATGATGACAGTACTAATTTAATTACCAATATTACGCCAAAGAATTACTATCGAGATATAGATAATGATGGTTATGGAAATTTATCTGTAAAAGTATATCAAAGTAACGCACCAACTGGCTATGTTACCAACTCTTTAGATTGTAATGATAGCAATGCTGCACTTCACCCCAACACTAAATGGTATGCTGATACAGATGGAGATGGTTTTGGAGACCCTAATTCAGTTAAAACTCAATGCGCTCAACCTAGTGGCTATGTATTAAGTAAAGAAGATAATTGTCCTACTATAAAAGGCACTTATTTTGGTTGTAACGAAACCCAGACGAATTATAGTGCCCCCAATTTAAGTGATGAAAACTATGTGTTTATTAGAGAGTATCAAGAGGCCAAGGCTACGCCTAGTATGATTGCTAAAAATAGTGATGTAATAGAAAATATCACATATTTTGATGGCTTGGGAAGAGCCAAGCAACAAATAGCTATTAGAGGAGGAGTTAAACAAAGTTCTTCAGCAGCTCTTAATTTATTAGCTTCTGATTGGTTAGAAGGTATGGGTAGCACTTCTTTTTATAACCAAAATGGTTCTACAGCTGAAAACCAAAGAGTATTAGGAGCTAGTCCAAGAGGAACAAAAGAGGTATTATGGCTATGTGGAAATGATGTAACAAGTAATGCAGACGGAGGATGGAATACCGATTATATCAACATAGACAATACAAAATCATATCGCTACACAGTTTGGGTAAAACGTACAGGTAGTCAAAATGGTACCACTTATCACGGAACACAAAATGTAAATAATTTAAGTGGAACAACTAATAACAATCCTTATTTTTGGAATGGTGACTTACCACAGTTAGATACTTGGTATTTATTAGTAGGAATTATTCATCCAGCAGGGTACAGCGGTAACGATACAGGTATTAGTGGAGTGTATGATATTAACGGAACAAGAGTTATTGATGGAACTGAATTTGTATGGGATAGTAGTACTACCACATCTCGTTTTAGAAGTTACTTATACTACTCAACAGATGTTACTACCAATCAATATTTCTGGAATCCAGTTCTGGAAACTGTAGATGGTACAGAGTTGAGTATTGATGCAATAGTAGGTACCACTAATACAAAAGTAAATGACATTGTTACCCATATAGAGTACGATGAATTTGGACGCCAAACTAAAGAATACCTCCCCTATGCTGTTGAAAGTGCTAATGGAGCAATTATAACAGGTGATGTTGCATCGGCTACAAAAAGCTTTTATCAAGTAAATTATAGTGATGATTTTGCAGGCGTAAGCTTACCTGATGTAAATGCCTATTCAGAAAAGCAGTTTGATGGTTCTCCTCTTAATAGAGTACTAAAACAAGCAGCTCCAGGAAAAGACTGGAAATTAGGGAATGGACATGAAATTGAGTTTGATTATAGTTCTAATATTGCTACTGAGGTTAAAAACTACTACGTAACTACCGCTTTGGCTGATAACACCTATACTCCTACTCTAGAACTTAGCACAGTGAATAATGGAAATTTTATAGCAGGAGAGTTGTATAAAACAGTTACTAAAGATGAGAATCATAATGGTAGCTCAAGTAAATTGCACACCACAGAAGAGTTTAAAAACAAGCAAGGACAAGTTCTTTTAAAACGAACGTATGCTTTAGTATCTGGTGTTGAAACAGCTCACGATACCTACTATGTATATGACGATTTTGGAAACCTTACCTATGTGTTACCTCCAATGATTAATGCTTCAACAAATACTTTGGCTGTAATAAATTCTAAACTAAATGATTTAGGTTATCAATACAAATACGACCATAGAAACCGACTGGTAGAAAAGAAAATACCAGGCAAAGGATGGGAATATATCATATACGATAAGTTAGACAGACCTGTGCTTACGCAAGATGCTAAATTAAAAGCTCAAAACAAATGGTTGTTTACTAAATACGATGCTCTAGGGAGGGTGATTTATACAGGTATATACACACATGGTTCAGTTATTACTCGAGAAGCTATGCAAACCTATTTTGACAGTCAAAATAATTCAAAGGAAAAATATTACGAAGAAAAATTAACAAGTTTAGGGACACTAGGGATTTATTATAGTAGTAGTGATTTTCCTACAACTAATTTAGAAGTATTAACGGTAAATTATTATGATAATTACACATTTGACAGAGCAGGGGCAAATACTTCTGTAAGTAGTACATATGGCGTAAACTCAACAGGAAACCTAAAAAGTTTAGCTACGGGAAGCAAAGTAAAAGTTTTAGGAAGTTCACCAGCAAAATGGATTACTACAGTTACCTATTACGATGAAAAAGCACGTCCTATTTATGTGTATTCTAAAAATGAAGAGTTACAAACTACCGATATTATAGAAAGCAAACTAGATTTTTCTGGTAAAGTATTAGAAACCAAAACCACGCATACAAAAGGAACCAATGCTCCAATTGTAACCATAGATGGCTTTGAGTATGACCATGTAAGAAGAATGACAAAACAAACTCAAAAAATAAATAATCAGGAAACTGAAACTATTGTAGCTAATGAGTATGATGAATTAGGACAACTAAAAACCAAAAAGGTTGGTGGTACTTTACAAGAAGTAGACTATACATATAATGTTCGTGGTTGGTTAAAAAACATCAACGAAGATGGTAAAAATGACAACGATTTGTTTAACTTTACTTTAGTTTATGAAAATCCTATTGACCCTTTGAAAGCCTTGTATAATGGAAATATTAGTCAAATTAATTGGAATACTTTAAGTGTAAACAACACAAGTAACCCAGTGAGTTCGCAGTATGAATACACCTACGACGCTCTGAACAGAATCACAAGCGCCACAAGCGATGTAGGCGGAAATTACAACCTTTCGGGGATTACGTATGACAAAAATGGGAATATCCTAAGTTTGAACAGAAACGGATATCAAGGAAATACGGTATTTACCAATATGGACAACTTAGTATACTCGTATGATAGTGGAAATAAGTTAAATTATGTTACCGATGGAGGGAATAATAATTACGGTTTTATAGACAATAATAAGTCTGGAAACGACTATTATTATGATGTCAATGGTAATATGACTAAAGACTTAAATAAAAACATTACTGGAATAGCTTATAACTACCTAAACCTACCCTTAGAAATAAAGATTGATAACTCTGATAGTAAGAAGATAAACTATACCTATGATGCTTCAGGGGTAAAGTTAAGAAAGATTATTAATGATAACGGAAATATCACAACCTTAGACTACGCTAATGGATATACGTACGAGAATAATGAGTTGCAATACTTCCCTACGGCAGAGGGGTATGTAAAGAAAGATAATACAGGGTTCAAGTATGTATATCAATACAAAGACCATTTAGGGAATGTTAGGTTAAGTTATACAGATAATAACAGCGATGGTGTTATTACGGTAAGTTCAGACCCAAATACCAATGAGATTATAGAAGAAAGTAGCTACTATCCTTTTGGATTAAAGCACGAAGGTTATAATACAGCTAAGAATATAGGTATTGGTAGCCATATAGCTCAAAAGTTTGGATATGTAGGTCAAGAGTTAGAAGAGAGTTTAAATTTAAATCTCTTAGAAATGGATTGGAGACAATATGACTCAACAATAGGTAGGTTTAATGGAATTGATGCTTTAGCAGATAATTACAGAGATATAACTCCCTATCACTATGCTCATAATTCTCCACTATTTTTAAAAGACCCAACAGGTTTGTTTTCTACAGTTGTTAATGAAGATGGTGAAGTTATTGACCATAAAGATGATAACGATAAGAACATATATCTTGGGTCTAGAACTGGACCTGTGGTAGGTGAAGAAGAGGAAGGTAAAGAGTATAAAAAAGGAGATAAACTTTATGAGGTAAAAGGAGAAATAGATACATACTTTGAGTTAATTCTTAAAGAAGTCAATGTTAATAAAGAAATAAAAAAAGTTCAATCCCTTATTGAGATAACAATTAGTGATATTACAAAAATTGAGTTGAAAATAAAAAAGAATGAACCTTTAAGTGAAAAAGAAAAATTGATATTAAAAAGTAAACTGAATTTACTTTCAATGTCATCTATGTACTATAAAAATTTAATAGAACAAAAAGAGGTTATAATGTATGTATTCAAAGAATACAACAGTCAGTTTTCTTTTTCAGAAAGTGGTCGCAATATGTACAATTCATTCATTAATTATTTTGCTGGACTAGCAAAGGCCAATAATATTATAAAACATGTTGAGATTCCAGATGGAACAGGAGCTACTTTAAAAAGTAAAACAATAGATAAGATTAGAGATAATTTAAAGGCACCTGCTTCTAATGCATTTGGAGGGGTTAGATTACATGGTCAAAAATTACCAATATCATTTGAAGATGCAAGGGTTAAAAATTAAAAACAATTTTTTTTACTATAAAAAAGACAGGAAGAAAAGCTATTTAAAATTGGTTTTAGTAGTTTTAATTTACTATATACTTAATAATTATTTATTGAATTTTTTAGATAGTATTTTTCCTGTTTTAAATAAAATTTCTAGTAATGAAAGTACAGGTACCTTAAAAGAACTAACTATACCTAAACTTACCATAATCTTATTATTTGCATCTCTTTTAGAGGAATTGAAATATAGATTGGTTTTTACTAAAGCGAATTTTAAATATCTCATTTTCTCAATTGCATTGTTAGTAACAGATCTGTTATTTACTTTACTTAGACCAAGCAGTTTAAATCTTTTTGGTGAAAAATATTTGGTGATTTTATTGTATTTTGTTTCGTTATTTCTAGTAGCTATAGGTATTTTTAAAATTTTAACTACTATCCTACTTGATAAAAAAGAATTTATTGAAGAATTTATTTATAATTCTTACGTGAAATTATTTATAATACAAGCTGTTTTATTTGCTTTTTGGCATATATATTTTTCAGGTCAAATAGAAAAACATCATATAATTACCCTAGCTATGGTTCACTTCATAGGAGCTCTATTTTTTGGGATGATTAGAATTTATTACGGGATTATTACGTCAGTATTGGTTCATTTTATTTTGAATTTTTTAAGCTATATCTTATACTTTATATTTATTTAAATAGGTAGTATAATAAACTAAGTCATATTATAAAACAACTATCACAAAAAATTAAAAATCAGTAGTTAGCTTTTTGTCTACTACTGATTTTTTTATACTCATAGATAAACATATATTTCTTAGAAGTGATAAAAAACAAGAGGCTATTAGTACTTTATATACTAAATTAGCTTTTAAAAAAATTATGAATCACTTAATAATATATGAAACCAGAAAACAAAAAAGCATTTAAGGAAATTTTCATTCTACTTATTGGTACTATTTTAATTGTATTTTTTTTGTTTAAAATTTTTGTTTGGAAATAAAGGTTATTTCTGGACTTAAAATGTGTTTTTAACATACCACATCTTTTAATTTACTGAAAACAAACCCACTATCCTCCCTCCTATTTTTTCGTTAATAAAAAGCTAACAAAAACTATTTTTTCACACGTTGAATATAGTATTTTCGCACCCTTTCTTACAGAAAAAATCACATTTCAAGGGTACGAGAACAACTATGAACGACGAAAAAAACTGGTTACAATATTATAAAAACAGCTTATCTGATAGTGAAAACTTAGCTATCGACATTAGTAAAATAAAAAACCTTTTTCATCAAAAATCATCCGATTTAAGTAACGCACTCATCAACTCTAAACAAGCAAGTCAACTATTAGATGTTGAAGAACGTAGAATTAATAGATTAAAAGGAATTACTAAAAAAGACAATCCTAAGTGGCATAAGGTAGAGGAAACTAAAATATTAATAGCGCCTTTTCATTTAGTATATCAAACCGACAACACTAAATTCAAACAGCGTACCATTCACCCTTTTTGGATTAGTGCTATTGTAAATCGTTCAGGGCAATTATCAGCTCCAAAAGATGGCTTTCCTTTAATTGTTCGCAACTATCTAACCCCAATGGCAGATGTAAAGAACGATTTTATCTTTTCTTCTATTGACACCGTTTTAGATGCTAAAGACCTAGATGCTCCCGATTTTGAAAACAGCGAAGAGCCTATACCTTGGGATGAATACTGGAACTATATTAACGAAGTATTTTCTGCGATAACTTTTAGCAATCTATATCGTTATCAAGTAGAACGCTACACTACACAGTACGAGCTTACTTATTTCGCATTAAGTTCTAAAATTTCTACCGCAAAAAGTATTTTATTTCTATACGAAAACCTGCTTAAAAACACGGATGAATTACCTGTACTCTCTAAAATCATCAATCCATATACTAGAGAGCGACAAGAAGCCATTACCGATAATGGATTTTTAGTTTACAATCATTTGCATTTAGGGCAAATGTCTAATAAATTCCCGCTTTCTGTTAGTCAGCGAAAAACATTACTATCGTATTTAGTAGCCGAAGAAAATGCAGTTACCGCTGTAAACGGACCTCCAGGAACTGGAAAAACTACCCTATTGCAAAGTTTAGTTGCTACCGAGTTTGTAAAAGCTGCTATTAACGGAGAAGAAGCGCCTATAATTTTAGCTTGTTCTAACAACAACCAAGCAGTAACCAATATTATTGATAGTTTTATCAATTCTGAAAGTACCATGGGAGAATTAGCCAACCGTTGGATACCTGATTTTAACGGATATGCTACCTACCTTCCATCCAGTTCAAAAAGTGAGAAAAAACTAGCCAATATCAATTACTTAAAAGGAAACTTATTTGGTCATGAAGGAACGCTTTGTAATCTGGAGAATGAAAAATATATCTCTGAAGCAGAATACTATTTTTTAACAAACTACTGTCAGTATTTCAATACCCAAACAAATTCACTTGACGATGTATGTAACCATCTACAAGAAGAAATTATAGGTATTCAAAATATTTTAGCTGATGGTGTTGACTTCTCTAGAAACTATATAAATGCTGTAAACTACATTAACAGCATACTCGTACACGAAGAAGATTTTGTTCAAAAAAGTACGTTTAAAATCTCCAAGCTACAAGAATGGAGAACTGTTTTAAACGATTTAAAAACAGCTACAAAAGACACTGATTTTATTGATAAAGTAAAACACTATTTTATTGATGAAGCTCAGTTTGAATCAAGAAATGCTGAACACATTTTTAAGGCTAACGCTGAAACACTGTTGGATGCTAAAAAAGCAGCAGCATATATAAAAGAATGTACAAACAATGTAAATCTGCTACTGCAATCACATTTAAGCCTAAAAAATTGGAAGTATGAAAACAACATTAAAGGATTTCCTTTTGTTTCAGAAGAACAAATGTGGGCGTATGAATATGAAAAAATCAAATCTAACGATGCAACTCAGCGTTTCTTTTATGATGAATTAGATATTGATTTACGCCATAAAGCATTCTTATTAGCAACCCATTATTGGGAAGCTCGCTGGTTACTAGAAACCAGAGAAATGTTAGAGGAGAACACCGAAAAAGGAACAGGAGAATATGCTATTAAAGCAAAATGGAAACGAAGAGCTATGCTTACCCCTTGTTTTGTAGCTACTTTCTATACAGCTCCAAGTCACTTTTTATACAGTCAATTTCAAGGAGAGAACGAAAACGGAAAACCTATTTTCGAATACTTACCGCTATACAACTTTTTAGATTTGTTAATTATTGATGAAGCAGGTCAGGTTACTCCAGAAGTAAGTATTCCTATATTTTCATTAACCCAAAAAGCTTTTGTAGTAGGTGATTTACAACAAATTGAGCCTATTTGGTCTATTCCTAAAAAAATTGACCAAGGAAACTTAACAAGCCTTGATATTATTGAAAATCAAAATGACGCACATTTAGACGAATTAGGCTTTTTAGCTTCTAGCGGAAGTATTATGAAAATGGCTCAAAATGCCTGCGAATTTGAAACACCATTGCCCGCAAAAAAAGAACAAGGATTGGTTTTATTGGAACACAGACGATGTAATGATGAAATTATTAGTTTTTGTAACGAATTGGCGTACGATGGTATTTTAAAACCTATGAAAGGAAAAGCTAAAGAGAATCAGGCATTCCCATCAATGATGGCATATCATATAGAAGGAGTTAGTGAGCGCAAATACAACAGTCGTCAAAACATTAGCGAAGTAAAAGCTATTATTTCTTGGTTACAACAAAACAAAGAAACCATTCAAGAAGCATACGATGTAGATGCTATTGAAAGTGTTTTAGGAATTATTACCCCTTTTGCAAGCCAGAAAGGAGAATTATCAAAAGCCTTAACCGATGCGGGTTATAAAGTTAGCGACATTAAACTAGGTACTGTACACGCATTACAAGGTGCAGAACGAAACATTATCTTGTTCAGCTCCGTGTATTCTAATGACGACGAAGGAACCTTGTTTTTTGAAAAAGATAACAAACCCAACATGTTAAATGTAGCGGTTTCAAGAGCTAAAGAGAGTTTTATTCTTTTTGGAGACACTCGAATTTTTGATGAAACCAAAAACACACCTTCAGGAATCTTAAAAAGACACTTAAACATTTATGAAATGGCTAACTAATTATGTTTTTGTACACCAAAAAAAATATTAACTTAAAAAGTGTACAACACTTGTACACTAAAAAATTTGATAAAAAAAATAGTGTACAGTACTTGTACACAAAAAAAAATATTAACTTAAAAAGTGTACAGAAAAGTACCTAACTTGCTATTAAACATTTTTAATAGCATTTAGAAAAATGTTAGTTTCATATTTTAGTAATTAAAAACTAATAAATAACAACAAAAAAAGGAACGATTAAATCGTTCCTTTTTTAATATACAATGCTGTAAGCTTATTTTTTAAACTCAGTAATAGTCTTCTTAATAATATTAATACAGTCTCTTAATTGTTCTTCGTTCATTACTAATGGTGGTGCAAAACGAATAATGTTTCCGTGTGTTGGTTTTGCTAACAATCCGTTGTCACGTAATTTTAAACAGATATTCCAAGCTGTTTCACTTTCTTCGGTATCGTTAATTACAACAGCATTTAACAATCCTTTACCACGTACTAACGTTACTAACTCGTTTTCTTTGGCAAACTCAGCTAACTCTTCTCTAAAGATTTTACCTAAACGCTCAGCATTTTCAGCTAACTTTTCATCTTTAACTACCTCTAAAGCTGCAATAGCTACCGCTGCAGCAACAGGGTTTCCTCCGAAAGTAGAACCGTGATTACCAGGTCTAATAACATTCATAATGTCATCGTTTGCTAATACTGCAGATACCGGATATGCACCTCCACTTAATGCTTTACCTAAAATTAAAATATCTGGCTGTACATTTTCGTGGTTCACTGCTAATAACTGACCTGTACGCGCAATACCTGTTTGTACTTCATCTGCAATAAATAATACATTATGCTTTTCACATAACGCTTTCGCTGCTGCTAAATATCCTTCAGAAGGCACATATACTCCAGCCTCTCCCTGAATAGGTTCAGCCATAAAACCAGCAATGTTATCGTTATTTTCTAATGCTTCTTCTAAAACTTGTAAGTTATCGTACTCAATTTTGATAAATCCTTCAGTAAATGGTCCAAAATTCTTACGTGCTACAGGATCGTTTGAAAAAGAAATAATGGTAGTTGTTCTTCCGTGGAAATTATTCTTACAAACAATAATTTGTGCTTCGTTTTCATCAATTCCTTTTACTTCATACGCCCACTTTCTACAGATTTTTAAAGCAGTTTCAACAGCTTCAGCACCTGTATTCATTGGTAATAATTTATCAAAACCAAAGTATTCAGTTGCAAACTTTTCATACTTTCCTAACATATCGTTATAAAAAGCACGAGATGTTAATGTTAATGTTTGCGCTTGGTTTACCATTGCTCCCACTATTTTTGGGTGGCAGTGCCCTTGATTTACTGCGGAATAAGCCGATAAAAAATCATAATATTTTTTTCCTTCAACATCCCATACATATACTCCTTCTCCTTTACTCAATACTACTGGTAATGGATGGTAGTTATGTGCTCCGTATTTGTTTTCTAAGTCAATCGCTTGTTGCGAAGTTAATTGGTCTAAAACAGCCATTTTTCTTAATTTTTTAAAATTTATAAAATAACCATTCCTTATCTACCTTTATCCTTTCGAAAAAGAAGTTTCGAAAATTCAGCGTGGGAAAGAAATCATCCCTAGCTACAAAATTATTAAATTAAAGTGACTTTCTTAGATTTTGAAGTGTCTAAAAAAACAAACAACATAACTTTTTTTATGGTTTGCAATAAAACCATAGTTAATCAGTTTTTTTTATCTTTAAAGAAATTAACTAAATATCATTTTATGAAAAAAATCTTATTTTTATTACTGCTTTCAATAGCTGTAATCGGATGTAAATCTACATCTGTAACTAACACTAAACTTGACAACAAAACTGAACGAATGCTTAAAGGTAATTGGACCATTACTGCTGTAAATTTCCCAGGTTCTAACTACTTAAAAGTAAACTCATTTAATTTAGAAGACTCTAACTGCTTTATTGGTAGTAACTGGAGCTTTGTTTCAAACAACAATAAAGGAGAAATGAGTTTAAACAATCCAAGTACAGACTGTAAAGACTTTAGCTCACCTATTACATGGTATGTTAATAAAGATGGAAACTTTGTATTAAAAATTATTAATAACCACAAAGCTAAAGACGTTAATGCTGGATATATTTTAAGATTACGTAACGTTACTGAAACTAACTTTGACTTAATTGACCAAGTTAACGTTGCAGGACAAGTAAAAGATATTACATACTCATTTCAAAGACAATAATTAATAAAAGCATTATGAAAAAATCAATCATTTATAGTTTATCAATTTTATTTTTAGCCGGTACTATTTTTACTTCTTGTAAATCTATTCAAAACGCTAATAACACTCAAAAAGGTGCTGCTATTGGTACAGCTGCTGGTGCTGTAATAGGTGCTGTAATAGGTAACAATGTAGGAAGTAAAAACAACTCTGAATTAGGTGCCATTTTAGGTGGTGTTGTAGGTGGTGTTGCTGGTGGTGTAATTGGTAACCAAATGGATAAGCAAGCTCGTGAAATTGAAGAAGCTTTACCAGGTGCAGAAGTAGAAAGAGTTGGTGAAGGTATTAAACTTACTTTAGGTGAAAATGCTGTTAGATTTGCTACTAACAAAGCGACTTTAACTTCTACTGCACAAGCTAACTTAGATAAGTTAGTTCCTGTATTTAAAGATTATGAGAACACTAATATTGTAATTTACGGTTATACAGATAGTACAGGTAGTGTTGAATACAATCAAACTCTTTCAGAAAAAAGAGCTAATTCAGTAAGAAACTACCTAGCTAGTAAAGGGTTAAACAATAGTCGTTTTGAAACTAAAGGACTAGGAGTTAAAGATCCTATTGCTACTAACGATACTGCTGAAGGAAGAAGTAAAAACAGACGTGTTGAGTTTGCAATCGTTGCAAATGAACAAATGATAAAAGAAGCTAAAAAAGAAGCAGGTCAATAAAAAAGCCTTCACAACAAAGATTAAAGACTACTCTAAATGAGTAGTCTTTTTTATTTATAAAAACTCTAACCGTCTATACTTTACTAGACAACGAAGATATCTGTAACTCTAACCTTTTTACTTCTCTAATAATTGCTTTTTTATCCATTTGCATCCAAGCAAAAATCTTTAACATGCTTACTCCTACTAAAAAGACTACAGTACCTGTTGCCCATTTAATTAACTCTTTAGTTTCTTCAGCCTGAAAAAAATGCACAATACAATAAATAAACAACCCAAAAAACACCAAGGTAACAACATTCATCACATACATAATCCATTTATTTTTTCCTTCAAACAACCCTCCTACCATTTCTAAAACATTTTGTTCTTCTAGCTCATCATAAAATTTTGCTTCTTCTTCTGATAATGTTTCTTTTATTAATGCATCAATATCTTCTAATTTACTCATGATTTCTATTTTTTAATGATTAGTTTTAACTTCTCTCTTGCATGAAACAACCTTGATTTTGCTGTTCCTACTGATATGTTTAACAACTCTGCTATCTCTTTTAAAGAATAACATTGTTTATAAAAAAGCTCGATAACTATTTTTTGATTTTTAGGAAGCGCTACTATTGCCTCTTTTATTTTTTCCTTATAAATAGTAATATCACCATTATCTTCACTAAGATTTACCCTAAATTGCTCTTGATGATATTTTTTTAAGCTTTTAGTTCTTCTTTGATTTGAGCGCAAATAATCTATCGATTTTCGATTTACAATACTTATTGCCCAAGATTTAAACTTTGTTGGATCTTTTAAATAAGTAAGACTATCAAAAATAACCTTCCAACTCTCTTGTGCTATATCTTTAGCAACATCAGCATCTTTCACCATCCAAAAAGCAAATTTGCAAAACTGTAAATACCATTTTTTAACCAGAGCATTGAGTGCCTTTTTGTTTCCTGATTGATATGCTAAAACCAATTCTGTATCGGTTATATTTTCCAAGTTTTTCATAATTGATTACACCTCATAGACGTAGAAAAAATAAAAAGGTTCAATTTTCTCTTAAAAATAAGAATTAATGTTTGAGTTTAAAGTTACACAAACCATATCTTTTCCTAATTTTGCACACTATAAATCATAGTATAGAATGCCAAGAAGAGAGCGAAATAAATTTGTAAAAAGAGGACAAATCATTGAAATTTTAATTGAAGATTATGCCTTCGGCGGAAAAGGGATTGGAAGAATACGTTCAGAAGAAGGTGTTTTTGTAGTTTTTGTTCCTAACACTTTACCAGGACAGTTAGTAAAAGCACGTGTAGACAAATCAAAGAAAAAGTATGCAGAGTGTAAGTTAATTGATGTTTTAAAACATTCTGATGATGAAGTAACTGTTCCATATCAAGATATTCCTGGAGCGCCTTACATTCAATTACCTATTGATTTACAACACAAATACAAGCAAGAAAGTACTTTATCTTTATTTAAACGCATTGGTAAAGTTGACAATATAGAAGATTTGTTTGATGAATTTATCGCTTCTCCTAATGTATTCCATTACAGAAATAAAATGGAATACGGGTTTTCTGCCATTGGTTACGATCGCGAAAATAAAACCGATATAGATGAGTTTACATTAGGTTTTAAACGTCGTGGTGTTTGGTGGATGGGTGATAACCTTGAAAAAGATTCTGGTTTATTTGACAAACAAGTTGAAGATAACATCAAAAACATTAGAGAGTATTGTGAAAAAACTGGTTTAGCGCCTTGGCATGGACCTAAAAAAGAAGGTTTCTTTAGGTATTTTGTAGTACGTAAATCATACAAAACCGATGAGTTGTTATTTAATTTAGTAACCACTTCTCACGATTTATCAAAATTTGATTTAAAAGAGTTTGCTAACTATCTAGTAGAGTTATTTGGCGATAGAGTTGCTGGTTTATTACACACTATTAACGACGAAACTGGTGATAGAACTATCGCTACTTCAGGAAGCGTTAAATTGGTATACGGAAAAGATAAAATTGTAGAAGAATTATTAGGTTTAAATTTTGAAATCAGCATGAAAAGCTTTTTTCAAACCAATCCTAAATCTGCCGAAAAACTATATACCAAAGTAGTTGATTATGCGTTAGAAAACAAAGATGCAATTGACAATACCGTAGTGATGGATTTATTCTGTGGTACTGGAACCATTGGGCAAATTATTGCTTCAAAATCGAATAACACTAAAATTGTTGGTGTAGATATTGTAGCCTCTGCTATTGAAGACGCTAAGAAAAATGCAGAACGTAACAATATTGAAGGTTTACAATTTTATGCAGCTGATGTAGGAAAGTTTTTAAATGAACACCCACAATATAAAAACAAAATAAGAACCATTATTTTAGATCCAGCTCGTGCAGGAATTGCACCAAAAACGCTTAAGAAAATCATAAACTTAAACGCCGACAGAATGGTTTATGTATCTTGTAACCCAGCAACACAAGCTCGTGATACTGAAGAGTTGATGAAAAACGGATATAAATTAAAAAAGATTAGTTTAGTAGATCAATTTCCACATACATCACATATAGAAACGGTTGTTTTATTTGAAAAATAAAAATTAATGAAAAAATACATTGCTCTATTCATACTTATAGCAGGTTTAACAGCCTGTGAAAAAGATGATTTCTGTACACAAAATCCTGTAACACCCAATTTAGTGCTTCGTTTTTACGATGTGGATAATACGAATGATTTAAAAAATGTAGAACGCTTATCTGTAATTGCAGAAGGAAAAACTGATAGTCTTTTTACCAATAGAACAGCAGACAGTATTGCTATTCCTTTAAACAGTTTATCTCAAAAAACAGTATATACATTAAAAATGAATGATGTAGATGGTAATGTAGCTAACAATAAAACCGCTACGCTTACTATTGAGTATAACCCTGAAGAAGATTTCGTATCTCGTTCATGTGGTTTCAGAATTATTTTTGAAAATGTTACCTTAAGCCATACAGGTTGGATAGACAGTTTATCTACTACAGAAATTCCATTAATCGACAATCAAGCTAACGCCCATGTACAAGTATTTCATTAGTCTATGTTTCGTTTTTGTATTTGTGAACGGATATTCACAAATAAATACATCTAAAGAAGAAATCAAAGAAAAAAAAGATACCGTTACATATAAAACAGGATATGGCTTACGTATCGGATTAGATATTAGTAAACCTGGTCTTGCTATTATTGACAAAAGTTATAGTGGTCTCGAATTAGTGGGTGATTATAGAGTATCTAAAAAATGGTATATCGCTACTGAATTAGGTTTTGAAGATGAAACTACCTACGAAGATTTTTCGTCTTCTAGTTCAAAAGGAAGTTATATTAGACTTGGAGCAAATTACAACGCTTACGAGAATTGGTTAGACATGAATAACGAAATTTATGTTGGTATGCGTTATGGTTTTGCCATATTTGATCATACCTTAAATAGCTACCAACCTAATGTATCTTCAGGTACTGAAAACTTACCTCCTTACTTTCCTTCAACCCCTATTACAACACCTATGTCTGACGATGGACTTACCGCTCATTGGACTGAATTACAGCTAGGTATAAAAGCAGAAACTTTTAAAAACTTGTTTATAGGTTTTAGCTTTTCATATAAAATTATGTTAAGTGTTGACGATCAAAAAGGGTTTAAAACGCTATACACACCAGGTTTTAATCGTGTTTTTGAAAGCAGTACAGGCTTCGGGTTCAACTATACAATATCGTACTTAATCCCTTTTGTTAATAAATAAATTACCAGCATACGCTTGATTTCACTAACTTTACTGCCTAAATAATAAAACTTATTAACAATGAATAAAATTCCAAGCGTAAACTTAGCAGATTTTTTATCGGACGATGCTGAAAGAAAACAAAAATTCATCAATGAAATTGGTGACGCTTACGAGAATATAGGATTTGTAGCATTAAAAGGACACTTTTTAGACGATGAATTAGTAGATAACTTATACGCTGAAATCAAGAAATTTTTTGATTTACCTACAGATGTAAAAGAAAAATACGAAATTCCAGGTATTGGTGGTCAAAGAGGATATGTTTCATTTGGAAAAGAAAGTGCTAAAGGAAAAAAAGAAGGAGATTTAAAAGAGTTTTGGCACTTTGGTCAGTATGTTGATGCAGATTCAAAATACGCAAAAGAATACCCAGAAAATGTAGAAGTTGAAGAATTGCCTGAATTTAACAAGGTAGGTAAAGAAGCTTACCAAATGTTAGAAAAAACAGCTAAATACGTTTTACGTTCATTAGCGTTACATTTAGGCTTAGAAGAAACGTATTTTGACAACTACATCAAAAACGGAAATAGTATTTTACGTCCAATACACTACCCTCCTATTACTACAGAACCTAAAGGAGCTGTAAGAGCTGCTGCTCATGGTGATATTAACTTAATTACCTTGTTAATGGGAGCACAAGGAAAAGGACTACAAGTACAAAACCATAAAGGAGAATGGATTGATGCTATAGCGGAAGATGACGAATTAATGATTAATGTAGGTGATATGCTATCACGTCATAGTAATAATAAATTAAAATCAACAATTCACCGTGTAACTAACCCTCCTAAAGAATTATGGGGAACATCTCGTTACTCAATTCCTTTTTTCATGCACCCTGTTTCTGATATGAAATTAGATGTTTTAGAAAACTGTATTGATGAAAACAATCCAAAACAATTTGAAGACATTACTGCTGGTGAGTTTTTAGATGAGCGTTTACGCGAATTAGGATTGAAAAAATAAATTTAATGGATTTACAAGATCAATTAAAAAACCTATTCCCAGATCATCAGTTTGAAGAAAAACCTGAAGAAAAAAAACCTGATGTCTGGCTACAAGATGAGCCTATTCTTTGTAAGTACGAAAAGCGAAAAGGGAAACCAGTTACTATAATAGACGGTTATAATGGAGCTACCCAAGACTTTAAAAAGCTTGCTAAAGAAATTAAAACTAAACTAAGTGTTGGTGGTAGTTTTAAAGATGATACGATCATTATTCAAGGAGATTATAGAGATACTATAATGCAACTTTTAAAAGATAAAGGATTCAACGTAAAACGCGTTGGTGGATAAGTAAAAATGTCGAGAATTTTATTCTTCGACATTTTTTTTATATTTACAACTTTTGTAAAGTGTTAAATATCAACTAATAAATAATAACGTATAAAATAAACCGTTTATTTTATATAAATAAAGAAATCAACCAATTCCCTAAAATCATGAAACATTCTTTATTACACATAACCAATGGAGACGTCACAACTCAAAGACTTCAAAAATTAAATATTGAAGGTGATATTATTACGTGGCGTGAAATGTTATGTGAAGGAAAAACATCAGTAGACGTAGGTAGTGAAGACTTTTGGAAAACACGTTTTGACTTTTTAAAAACTACCTATAAAGTTACTAAGAAGAAGTTTATAGATTATACCCTTAAAGAATACCGTAACCTTTGTAATCAAAAACAACAAGATGAGATTGTTTTATGGTTTGAATATGATTTGTTTTGTCAAGTAAACATGTTAGCAGTAATAAGCTGGCTAAAAAGATATCGTAAAAACCATAAAATATCTTTAGTTACTAGTGGTAAAATAGATAACTCTAAAAAATTATATGGTTTAGGTGAATTATCTGACGACCAATTAAAAGAACACTTTAAAAATAAAATAGAGCTTTCTCAAGATGATATAGAATATGCTGACTATATATGGCAACTATATTGCTCAGACAGTCCGTTACCTCTTGAAAATGCACATAAATTTAATCCCGAATCACCTTTTGTATATCTAGAAAGCGCTATAAAAGCACATTTGCTTCGCTTCCCTTCTATTGAAAACGGATTAAATCATATAGAAAACAATATTTTAAAAGCTGCTAACGAACATACATTTGCTAACCAAGATGAATTTATAGCCAACCTATTAACACATCAGGAAAACTACGGATTTGGTGACATTCAATACGTTAACAAACTTGAAAGCCTTAAAAAGCTTTTTACCTCTTTTGATCCTGTAAAACTTAGTAAAACAGGTAAGAAAGTATTGCAAAACCAAACTAACTATTATGCTAAAATTCGTTCTGATTTTTCGTATCTTGGTGGCGCAAAAAAATACAGCTATCTCTATGTAAACTCTACTGATAAGCTGTTAAAAATTACATCGTAAATGAGTATACAACATTCTGAGCTCATCTTAAATCCAGATGGTAGTATTTACCATTTGAATTTAAGACCTGAACATATTGCTACCGATATCATTTTTGTTGGAGACCAATATCGCGTCGATAAAGTTACCAAACACTTTGATACTATAGAGTTTAGCACACAAAAAAGAGAATTTAAAACCACTACTGGTACCTATAAAGGAAAAAGAATTTCTGTAATTTCTACAGGAATAGGTCCTGATAATATTGATATTGTTTTAAACGAGTTAGATGCCTTAGTTAATATAAACTTAAGCACGCGTAAAGCTAAAGAAAAACATACACAATTAAACATTACAAGAATTGGAACTTCTGGTTCTTTACATGCCGATATTCCTGTTGATAGCTTTTTATTAAGCTCTCATGGGTTGGATTTAAACGGAATGTTACAATCTTATCAAGTGGATGAAATTTCACATCCAGATATAGAAGAAGCTTTTATAAAGCATACCAATTGGAGTGCGAAAAAATCATATCCGTTAATTGTTTCTAACGGAAAAACTTTAGAAGACAAATTAGTATCTAACAAAGTATATAAAGGAATTACAGCTACCGCTGGTGGTTTTTATGGACCTCAAGGGCGTGTTTTACGCTTACCTTTACAAGATCCCGATTTAAATAAGAAGATTGATAGTTTTAACTATAACAACAATCGAATTACCAACCTTGAAATGGAAACATCTGCCATTTATGGGTTAGCTAAACTACTAGGTCACAATGCAGCATCAATGAATGCTATTATTGCTAACAGAGCCAACGGAACATTTAGTGAAGATCCGTACAAAGTAGTAAATGATTTGATTGTATATACCCTTGAGAAATTAGTTGAATAAATGCTGAAATTAAAAATAGGTGGTGTTCCAGAACATTTTAATTATCCTTGGTACATCACATTGAAAAATAAAGAATACACCAAAGAAGGAATCAACTTACGATGGAAAGATTATCCTGGAGGTACAGGAGCTATGGCGAAAGCTTTACGCTCTGGTGAAGTAGACATTGCCTTGGTGCTTACTGAAGGAATTATTAAAGATATTATTAATGGAAATCCTTCAAAAATTACACAAACCTTTGTAAAAAGTCCACTTGTTTGGGGAATTCATGTTGCTGCGAACTCTAAATTTAAAACAATTGATGATTTAGAGAATGCCACAGTAGCCATTAGCCGATTTGGTTCTGGTTCTCAACTTATGGCAATTGTTAACGCCCATAATAATGGTTGGGACGTTAGCAAACTACAGTTTAAAGTTGTTGGAGATTTACAAGGAGGAATAGATGCTTTAACTAATGGAGAAGCCGATTATTTTATGTGGGAACACTTTACCACGAAACCATTGGTTGATAACGGTACTTTTAGAAGAGTTGGTAACTGCCCTACTCCATGGCCTTGTTTTGTAATTGCTGTTCGTGATGAGATATTAGAAAACAACTTTGAAGAAGTAAAAAAAGTACATGACATTATTAACTCTTGTACTAAAGACTTTAAAGACTTTGATAATATTGATGAAGTTCTTTCTAACAGGTATGAGCAACAAATAGAAGATATTCAAGAATGGCTATCAATTACCGAATGGAATGATGGTGAACCTATTTCTGAGAATTTAATTACAGACATACAAAATAAAATGATAGAGTTCAACGTTATTGAAAAGAAGGAAAATTCTGGTGACTTAATCAGAAATATGTATATTTGATTTTTATAAAACGGAATAATGATGAAAAAAGTAGTATTTATTGCAATTTGTACTGTTAGTTTATTAGGTTTTTCTTCTTGCGGAAGTACTAGTCCATGTGGATTAGCAAAAACTAATCAAAACAAACAAAAACAACATCAACAACAAGAGATAGTAGTTGCAGATGCAACTGAAGTAGCAATCGCTGAATAAGTTGATGTTTCTTTATTCAAATTCAATAAATCCGCTTTTTTAGGCGGATTTTTTATTTTAAACTTCTTACAACAAAAAAATCCTTTTCTAAAACAGAAAAGGACTTGAGCTTATTTTATATAAAATATAGTTTTTTACTTTGCTATAATTTCTCCCAGTAAAGTTCCTTTTTCAAAAGCAAATTTGATCGCAAACATTAATACAATTGCCGCTCCAGTAATAATGTAATACATTTTTTTGTTTTCTTTTTTCATAATATAATTTAGTTTAATTAATTTTTCTTTTTTAACATAGGCACAAATCTAAAACCACCTAACTCATGTTTTTCAAACTCTTTGGGTGATTTTCTTATAAAAAGTGTCATTACTTGTTCTTTATCTCCCACAGGAATCAACAACCTACCTCCTACTTTAATTTGTCCTAATAGTGCTTTAGGCACATACGGAGCCCCAGCTGTTACAATAATTTTATCAAAAGGAGCTTCTTCTGGCAACCCTTTATAACCGTCTCCAAAAATAAAACGTTTAGGCTTATACCCTAATTTTGGTAAAAACATTGAAGTTTTTTTAAACAACTCATGTTGTCTTTCTATTGAATACACTTCTGCGTCCAATTCTAACAGCACTGCTGTTTGGTATCCAGATCCGGTTCCTATTTCTAATACTTTATCACCTGGTTTTACTTCTAACACTTGTGATTGAAATGCCACCGTATAAGGTTGGGAGATTGTTTGTTCAGCAGCAATAGGAAAAGCTTTGTCTTGATACGCGTGTGCTTCAAAACTACTATCCATAAACAAATGTCTTGGAATTTTTCGGATAGCCTTTAATACTTTCTCGTCATTAATTCCTTTTGCTTCTAAAACGTTTGCTAATTGATTTCTAAGTCCTTGGTGTTTGGTTGTGTCCTTCATTCTTACATTACTCTACCAATAGGAATTACTAGTTAAATTACTATAAAACCTATTATCTCTTATTTAAAATACCCATTATGGGGCTCACTAATTATAAAATTTCGGCAGGATAAAAGTAGTAATAAATCTGTATAAAAGTGTATCTTTGTTTGCGTTGATTTTTTGTAGAAATCATTTCTTTTTCAACAAACCAATCAAATAACTAATAATCTTTCACTTATGTTAAAAGCTGGAGTTTTAGGCGCAGGTCACTTAGGAAAAATCCATTTGCGTTTGTTACAACAATCAGAAAAATATGAATTAGTAGGGTTTTATGACCCTTTTACAGAAAATGCACAAAAAGTAGCTGATGAACTTGGCTATAAATTATTCGATTCAGTAGAAGCATTAATTGATGCTGTTGAAGTAGTTGATATTGTTACTCCTACTCTTTCTCACTTTGATTGTGCTAAACAAGCTATTGAAAAAGGAAAACATATTTTTATTGAAAAGCCAATTACCAATACTGTATTAGAAGCAGAAGCTATAAGAACTTTAGCTAGTCAATACCATGTACGTGGACAAGTTGGACATGTAGAGCGTTTTAATCCTGCTTTTATGGCTGTAAAAGACCTGATAGACACTCCTATGTTTATCGAGACACATCGTTTAGCTGAATTTAATCCTAGAGGAACAGATGTGCCTGTAGTTTTAGATTTAATGATTCATGATATTGATATTATTTTATCAGTAGTAAAATCAAAAGTAAAAAGTGTACATGCTAGTGGTGTATCTGTAATTTCAGAAACTCCTGATATTGCTAATGCTCGTATTGAATTTGAAAATGGTTGTGTTGCGAACCTAACAGCAAGTAGAATTTCGATGAAAAACATGCGTAAGAGCCGTTTTTTCCAAAGAGACGCATACATTTCAGTAAACTTCTTAGAAAAGAAGTCAGAAGTTGTTAGAATGAAAGATGTACCGGAAAATCCTGATGAGTTTGCTATGATTTTACAAAATGCTGAAGGAGTTAAAAAGCAAATTTATTACGATAACCCTGAAGTGGTAGCTAACAACGCTATTTTAGATGAATTAGAATCGTTTGCTGATGCTATTCACAATAATACTACTCCTATTGTTTCATTACGTCAAGGTACTGAGGCTTTGCGTGTAGCACATCAGATTATAGACTGTTTTTAGAATAAAGTAAATAAGTAACAACCGCGTTAGGGATTGCAGTGAAAATCCTTTTTTGTTATTCTGAGTAAAGCGAAGAATACACCAAAAAAGATTGTAACGGAAAGCCCGCCCCACAGGGAACGCCCATATAAATACCAAAACACAACAACATGAAAAATATCGCCGTAATTGGAGCAGGAACAATGGGAAATGGAATTGCGCATACGTTTGCTCAATTTGGATACAATGTTCAACTTATCGACATTTCGCAAGCTGCCTTAGATAGAGGTTTAGCAACCATTACTAAAAACTTAGATAGAATGGTAGCGAAAGAAAAAATTACTGAAGACGATAAAAATGATACCTTAAACAATATTACTACCTATACTTCTATTAAAGAAGGTGTACAAAATACTAGTTTAGTTGTTGAGGCTGCTACTGAAAATATTGACTTAAAACTTAAGATTTTTAAAGATTTAGATGAAGCTTGCGCTGAGGATACTATTTTAGCTACCAACACTTCATCAATCTCAATTACTCAAATTGCTGCAGCTACCAATAGACCAGAGAAAGTAATTGGAATGCACTTTATGAATCCTGTGCCAATTATGAAATTGGTTGAAATTATTGGAGGATACAACACTTCTGATGAAGTAATGGACTTTACAGTTGATTTAACTAAGAAAATTAATAAAGTTCCTGTTGAAGTAAATGATTACCCTGGTTTTGTTGCCAATCGTATTTTAATGCCAATGATTAACGAAAGTATTGAAACTTTATACAATGGTGTTGCTGGTGTTGCTGAAATTGACACTGTAATGAAGTTAGGTATGGCACATCCAATGGGACCGTTACAATTAGCTGATTTTATTGGGTTAGATGTTTGTTTATCTATCTTAAACGTAATGTATGATGGATTTAAAAACCCTAAGTATGCTCCATGTCCGTTATTAGTAAATATGGTTGCAGCAGGTAAATTAGGTGTTAAATCTGGTGAAGGTTTTTACGATTATTCTGAAAGTAGAAAAGCTGAAAAAGTAGCGAAAATGTTTTCGTAAAAAACTAAGAAAAATATAAAACAAAAAGAAGCCCGAAAAGGCTTCTTTTTGTTTTATAACTGTAATACTTCACCTTCATTAGGTATTAAAATTTTATTTTGAATAGATTTTTCTTGCTCTTTTAAAAACAAACAAAGCTCCTCTTTTGTTAATCCACAATGGTTTATTGCGTCCATATGAATTGCTATTAAAATAGCCTTCTTATTCTCTATAGCTATCTTTAGTAATTCTTCTTTAGTTAACGTCATATGCTTGCCTGGTTTTAAAACAGGGTTCTGTTTGCTAAAGGTACATTCTCCTGTATTTGCGATAATACAAGTAGGTTTTTCACTTTTCAAAGCATTCTTTAAAAGACCATCTAAAACGGCGTCTCCTGTAATAAATATTGTATCTTTTTTAAATGTCAAAGAAAAAGAAGATGATTCGCCAAAAGGCATTGCTCCTGTTGCTCCTTCATGATGATGTGCCTCATAGCGTTTTATTGATATTTCAGACCAATTTACAACCTGCTCTATACTTTGCAAATTTGTAAAACCTTTTGATTTTAATTTTTCTACATCGAAAGGCTGACAAAAAATAAGTATATCTTTAGGAAGTAATTTTTCAGCGTCGGCATCAAAATGATCTGGATGATAATGTGTTATCAAAACAGCATCGGCTTGTTCTATAATTCTATCTTTAAGTATAGGCAAATCATTCATTGGAATCCGTTTTTCATTAGAAAAAGGAATTGGGTCTTGTGCTCCTTTATCAGACAAAACAGGGTCTATTAATATTTTTTTTGAATTCACTTCTAAAAGCACAGTAGCCTGTCGTACATATTGCAGTTTTGTTGTGTTTTCTTTTCTAGTTCTATTTGTTGTTTGACACGCACTAATCACGGTTAAAATTACGAGTAGTAATTGATAACTTTTCTTCATTTTTATATGTTTTTTTTCTTATACAGCAACGAAACTAAAGCACTTTTAAACAAGAAACAATACGTTACATTTTTGTACCTTACGCACTTTTTGGTTAGTTTTTTTAGTGCCAAAAAGATAGAATTGAAAAAAAATGAAAAAATTTTCACCTGATTATTGCCCCTTAACTTATGCGACAAAAGTTGTAAGTGGAAAATGGAAGTTATTTATCATTTCTAGGCTTGTTGAAAAACCACTCAGATATGGACAAATCAAGACTGTATGTGAAACAATTTCAGAAAAGATGTTAACTAGCCAATTAAAAGAGTTAGAGTCTGATGGAATAATTAGCAGAAAAATATATGCTGAAGTACCTCCAAGAGTTGAGTATTCTCTTACTCCATTTGGCAATGATTTAGTCAATGCTTTAGCTCCATTACATGCTTGGGGAATTGACTATATGGAGCATAAGAAAATTCCTTTTCCTGAACATAGCTAAAAAGATGATTACAAAACATCATCAAATTAAACTAAGTACTATTTTCCTAAATTATAAGTTTATCTAATAACTTTTTTTTGTTTAACACTAAGTAATGACTAGAAAATTAGGAGTTAAATCTAGTGAAGTTTTTCACGATTATTCTGAAAATAGAAAAGCTGAGAAAGTAGCGAAGATGTTTTCTTAAATAAAAACTTAATACTATATATAAAAAGAAGCCTATATAGGCTTCTTTTTATATATGAGTTACTCCTTTACTTCTTATGATTTCTCTAAATTATTTATAAGCTTGAATGCTAAAGATGGAGCTATTCTTGCTAATCTGTAAAAAACTTTAACGCCTCCTACTCTAACCTCAAGCTTTCCTTTTTCTACTCCTTTCATCATCTCCTCCACTGCTTTTTGCGGCGTTATGGCTATTTTAGGTGGACTTCCTTTATGCCAAGGTGTATCAACTACAGGAAACATTACCTCCACGACCTTAATTGTTGATTTTTCAAGTTGTTTACGTATCACTTGTGTAAAAGAATGAAGCGCTGACTTCGTAGAATTATAAAAAGGGTAATCTGCCCTAGGTGCATAAATTAAACCCGTTGTAATATTAATAATCATTGGGCTTTTATTACTAATTAATTGGCTATATAACATATGAACTAATCGTAAAGGCCCCATAAAATTAACTTCTATTTCTTGATTGGCTTTATATATAGCATCAGTCGTATCAAAGAAGTTCGTTTTGTGAACAATTGCCGCATTATTTATCAATACATTAATTTTAGGGTGATATTCTTTAATCCAATTAACCAATCGCTTACAATCTTCTTCTTTAGCTACATCACATTGGATTATTTCTAGTGCTGGATACTGCTTCTTTGCCGCTGCTAATCTCTCTTTTGAACGCCCACAGATGATTACAGTATTGTTTCTTTTAAGAAGTTCTTTACTTAGCTCTAAGCCTATACCTGAACTTCCTCCAGTTATTAAAATTGTATTTTGTGTAAGTTTCATAAAATTACTTTTGTGTTTTTAACAAAAGTAATTTTGAAGACTACCTCACGCATTGACCTATGTTAAGTCGCTATTTTTTTTCTAATTCTACTTAACGATTCTGGTTGAATACCTAAATAAGAAGCTATAATTGTTTGATGTATTCTATCTTCAATACTTGGATATTCTTTTAAAAAATTAATGTATCTAGTTTCTGCATTTAACAAGAGTAATTCTCTTTCTCTTTTTTCTTTTGCTATAAACCCTTTTTCAACTAGTTTTAACAAAAACCTCATCCAAAAAGGGTCTGTATCAACTAAAGTTACCCATTTTTTATATGGAATAGAAAATACTTCAGAATCTTCTAACGCTTCAATAAAAAAATAGGATGGCTCATTTGATATCATTGCTGAATATGAAGCTATAAATTGATCTTCTAATATGATACCTTTAGTAAATTGTTTTCCTAAGCTATTAATGTAAACATATCTGAAAAGCCCTTTTTTAATAAACCCAATTTTTTTGGGTATCGCACCTGCTCGAACAAAGTAATCACCCTTTTTCAAAGTCTCTATCTTCCCTATCGCTAATAACTCATTTGCTTTTTCATCAGAAAGTAATTCTTTAAAAACTGTGTTCATTAATTTTTAATTTAACACGAAGTATCTGCGATAATTTTCCATTCGCCTTGTATCTTCTTAAATATGATCATAAAAACGCCGTTAGCGTCTCCTACAGATCTTTTTAAGTGATATTTTCCCATTACAGAATATGCTCCTTCAGTAATTTTAGAAATATCATTAATCTTAAAAGTCAATGTTCCTAAGTGTTCTTTTGTTGGATACCCTTTTTTATAGTTATCTAAGGTTTTTTGCCATCCAAAAGTTATTCCATTTCGTCCGTAAAACTTTAATGAATCACTTTTCCAATATCCTTGCATAAAACCTTCTAAATTGTGATTAGACCAAGCTTCTTCTTGTGCCTTCATCACCGATAAAATCTCTTGTTTTTCTGTTTCTTCAGAAATGGTTTTGGTAACTTCTTGCTTACATGAAGCAAATAGTATCACTAAAAAAACAACACTTAAAAGCTTTTTCATTTTAAAATAGAGAATTTATAATTTCTTTTACGGTCACTCCTTCAGCCTCTGCTTTATAATTCTTTACTATTCTGTGTGATAAAATAGGAATTGCTACCGCTTGAACATCTTCAATATCTGGAGAATATTTTCCATGTACAGCTGCATGTGCTTTGGCTGCTAAAATTAAGTTTTGTGAAGCTCTTGGACCTGCACCCCAATCAATATATTTTTTAATTAATTCAGTTGCTTTATCTGAATTAGGACGTGTTTTACCAACTAAACCAACAGCATACTCAACTACATTATCTGCTACAGGAATTTTACGGATTAATTTTTGAACTTCAATAATTTCTTCTGAAGAAAAAATAGCATTTACTGTTTGTTCAGCTATTGATGTCGTATTTTTTACCACTTGTACCTCTTCTTCAAAACTTGGATATTCCAAGTTTATTGAAAACATAAAACGATCTAGCTGAGCTTCTGGTAACGGATACGTTCCTTCTTGTTCGATAGGGTTTTGAGTTGCTAATACAAAAAAAGGTAACTCTAATTTATAGTGATGCCCTGCAATAGTTACAGATTTTTCCTGCATTGCTTCTAATAGTGCTGCCTGTGTTTTAGGTGGTGTACGGTTTATCTCGTCCGCCAAAATGATATTTGAGAAAATTGGCCCTTTTATAAATTTAAAATGACGTGTTTCGTCTAGTATTTCACTTCCTAAAATATCAGAAGGCATTAAATCTGGGGTAAACTGAATTCTATTAAAATTCAATCCTAATGCGCTAGAAATTGTGTTTACTAATAAGGTTTTTGCCAATCCTGGTACTCCAATTAACAACGAATGTCCTCCACAAAAAATCGAAAGTAACGTATAGTTTACCGCTTCTTGCTGACCTATTATAACCTTTCCTATTTCTTGTTGTAGTTGGCTATATTTTTCTACTAATGTGTTTACTGCTGTTACGTCAGACATAAATCAAAGTTTTTCTTTGTTCAATAATTTTAATTACAAACTTTTATAAAATGAAATTCCCGCTTTCGCGGGAATGACAATATACTAAATTTATTACTTCTTATTTGTTTTCTTTTTTCCAATCTTTCTTAAAAGTACACTTCTTATAATCGTTACTTAACTTTAAGTAAGTTTCTTGGATTTTTTCTTTAGTCCACTTAGTAATTTCTTCTTCTTTTTTCTTAGCTAAAGCAAATTGTTGCATTCTTACATAGTCCTCTACTAAATCAGCTTTATGTGTATCTGTTTTATCTTTTAATAAGATTACTTTATACATTTTTTCTCCCTCACGGGTTTCATCATAGTAAATATCAGATAAATCACCCTTTTTTAATTCACTAATTCTAGCGAATAATTCTGGTGGCATTCTTGTTAACTCAAAAGTAGGTTCTTGAGTATAAGGATTCATAATTATACCCGCACTATTTTTTGTTTCTTCATCTTCAGAATACTTTTTAACAGCCTCTTCAAAAGTTATCTTTCCTTCTTTTATATCAGCTACTATCTTTTCAATTTGCTCTTTTGTTTCTTTTAACTTTTCATCAGAAACTTCAGGTTGCATTAAAATATGAGATACTTCACGTTGGTTACCTTTTACTTTATGTAATTGAATTATATGGTATCCAAAAGCAGATTTAATAGGCTCTGAAATTTGATTTACGTCTAATGAGAATGCTGTTTCTTTAAACTCTTTAATGAATGGACTATCTTTTGTAATTACATATTTTCCTCCATTCTGAGCCACTCCTGGATCTTCTGAATTAATAATTGCTTTTAACTTAAAACTAGCACCGTTTTCAATTTCTTTTTTAATTTCTTTTAGCTTGTTAATTACACGCTCTTTCTCTTCTTCTGTTGGCTCTGCTTTAACTACTAATTGTTGCAATTGAACTTCGGCAGGTATTTCAGGAAGTTCTCCTTTATCTTGTAATCCTTTGAAGTAAATACGTATTTCCTCAGGAGTTACATCAATATTTTCTGTAATTTTTTGCTGTTCTTTTTCTATTAATAGGTTCTCTCTTTGAACTCTTCCTAGCTCTTTCTTTAAATCTTCAATATCATTGAATCCATAAGCAGCAACTACTTTGTCCTCACTTCCATATTCTTGTGTAAAAAAAGCAATACTTCTTCCTACTCTATTATCTATTTCTGATTGAGATACTGTAACACTATCAATAATTGCATGGTGAGCTAATAGTTTTTGCTGCATTAGTTCTTCTAACATTTCGCAGTCAGAAATCTTCACTTTCCCTTCACTTCTTAACTCTACTTCTTGCTTAAACTTATCTATATCAGAATCTAAAACAATGTTTTTACCCACCACAACAGCAACACCATCTACTTTTGTACCCTGTGCATTAATTGTTGTTAAGCCTGCTAAAAACAACGTAAATACTATACTAATATTCTTTAAAGTTCTTGTTTTCAATTGCATCATTTATCAGCGTTTTTTCAATATCTCGTATTAATTCTAATTTTCTTTTATGTAAAATAATTTGCTTTATTCTAGGGCTTACATAGCTTAATGGAGCCGTAGCATTTTGTGGCAACATATTTTTTACAGCGACCAAATATACTCCTAAACTATCTTCTTTTTGTATGAATTTTGATATTTTTAACAAGTTTTCTTTCGTTTCGTTACGAAAAGGTGGAATTTTTTTCTTTAAATAATCAAAAGTTACCCAAGTTGAATCTTGCAAGCGATATGATTTAAAATTTAACAAGTGTCGTTCTAAATCTTCTTTGTCTTCTTCTTTTTCTGACTTAAACTGCTTTATTGTTTCTTTTTTATCTAAGTAATCTTTACCAAAATGCACATATTCAAATTGTACAAGCTCTTCACTTACTTTAAAATTCTCTTTGTTTTCCTCGTAGTACAATGCTATCTCTTCCTCAGTAACAACTGTATCTAATTGTTGCTTTATCAAACGTTCTTTATAGCCGTTAATATATAAGCTCTTTTTATAATCGTTAACTAAGTTTTGTATTTCTTCACTATTTACTTCTGATATATTCTCCTCCGCTTTTATATACAATAATTCTTGTTTAGCCCACGAGTTAATCAACCCCCTCACTATAACTAAACTATCTTTAGGTGAAAGGTTTTTGGGTAATAAACCAGCAATATCTTTCTTATACAAATGCTTATTATAAACAGTAGCTATTGGTCTTTCATTGGTAACCTTTTTTGTTTTTAAACTTATTAGATCACATGAAACTATTATTAATGATGTAATTAAAAAAATATATTTTCTCACTATACTATTGGTTATACGTATTCTTTAATTTTCTTAATGCCCCTTTTCTTACTCTAACCATATTATTTTTTCTTAGCTTTTCAATCCATTTTTTTTCTAGCTCGTCTTGATAATCACTTATTACTTGTCCCCTTATATCATCAAGTTCTTTGCCATACTTTACTTTGTTTGCAATATAAAAAGATTTTAAACCTAAGGTATCTTTTGAAGCTTTATTCCATATCTTTTTCTGCATTAAATCAAATAAAAGTAAACCTTCTTTATACTCTAACAATGTATTTCTGTAGTCTAGATTGGTATAAAATAAATCTTCTTTAAAACAACTTAGTAAAACTTCCTTTTTAAAATCTTTAAAATTTTCTGTTACTGCTTTATTTTTAAGTTTTATAAACTCTAAAAAATCTTTCTGAGTAAACTTTTTCTTGTTAACAGAAAATACAATAGCATTTAATTCATTTTTCTTTAATGCTTCTTTTTTAGTTTTTTGAAAAACTGTCAATGCTTCAGGATATTCTTTAACTTGGTATTTATCCATTAACTTCTTTAACAATGCTCGATCTGATATCTTGATTCTTTTAGATTGCTTTACCTTTCTAGTTAACTCATTTTTCATTTCTGAAAAAGAATGCACTGGGTAATTTTTTATAAGCTTAACTATGTGCCAGCCATATGTAGTTTTAAAAGGTTTACTATAACTTCCTGGTTCTTTTAAGTTTCTTACATTATTCTCAAACTCATCAACCATTTTTCCTGTTCCAAACCTTGGTAACTTGCCTCCTATCTTGGCTGTATTAGTATCTTCTGAATATTCCTTTGCTACTTCTTCAAATGGTTTTCCAGATTCAAGAAGTTTATATAACGAGTGAATCTTTGCCTCACTCTTAGGTGAGTTTCTAACTAAAATATGTGCTGATTCAAATTCTCCTTTAGAAGGTCTTATATCCGTTACTTTTACAATATGCCAACCAAATTTTGTTTTAAAAGGTTCAGAAACCTCTCCTACTTTTGTTTTGTATGCTGCTGTTTCAAAAGGATATACCATTTGAAAGGCTTTAAAGTAGCCTAAATTCCCTCCATTAATTTTTACAGAAGGATCTTCTGAAACCTCTTTTGCTACTTTTTTAAAGTCTTCTCCTTGTAAGATACGATTTCTATATCCTACAATCTTATTTCTTAAAAATAATGTATCTACAGCTAACCCTTCACTTGGAAACCTTACTAAAATATGACTTGCTTTAATCTCATTTTTAGTACGATTATAAGCTTCTTTCACCAATGCATTTAACGTTTCTGTATCATACAAATAAGGTGCTAGTAATTCCTTCTTGTAGCTTTCTAACTCTCTTTGGTGAGACTTTACAGTGTCTAATTGTAAATTATAAGCTTCTTTTACTTTTAGCTTATAATTAATAAACAATTCTAAATAACTATCAATATTCTTAGCCTCTGTATCCTCTGCAATAGTTAAATTCTTTTCATACATCTGCTTAAACTCCGAAACCATTATTGGAGCATCATTAATACGAAACAATTCCGAATCTTTTTGACTAAAAGACGGCAGTATAACGTAAAAAAAAGCAGTTATGAAAAGTAGTTTTTTCATACTATAAATTTACAAAGAAATAATTCCTTTTATAGCTTCTGCTTTTTTATAGTATGAAATAACCTCGTCTGAGCTTTTAACCGTTATATGTATTGATACACTTACATATTTTCCTGTTTTAGATTTTTTGGTATCAATAACCGCTCCTCCATTGTCAAATAAGTCTTGTACCTCTTGTACTTGATTACCATCAGTAGGAACAATAAATTTATATAAATATTTAGCCGGAAATGTTGTAGTATCTTCTAATTGTGATTTTAACTTTGCGTAAAAAGCTTCTCTATCTTGCATAACTCAAAAAATTACTGTTTTTATTAAAATTCATCAAAAAATATAGAAATCATAATGATGAAGCACAAAATTACACTATTTATTATATTTATAACTTGAAACTTTTATTTTTGCCCCATGCAACAAAAAATAGTTTTAATAGGTGGTCCTGGTACGGGTAAATCCTCTATTTTAAGAGAATTTATTAGACGTGGATATGAATGTATGCCAGAGATTTCAAGAGAGGTTACACTTAAAGCTCAAAAAGATGGTATTGATCAACTTTTTTTAGAGCAACCTTTATTATTTAGCCAACTACTATTGGAAGGAAGAGAGCAACAGTACTTAGAAGCTCATCAAAGTGATGCTGAGATTATCTTTTTTGATAGAGGAATTCCTGATGTACATGCTTATATGAATTATTTAGGTTCTGACTATCCAGAGGTTTTTATTGAAAAAAGCAATAGGTATTTATATAACAAAGTGTTTATGTGTGCTCCTTGGGAGGCTATTTATAAATCTGATAATGAACGTTATGAAACTTTCGAGCAATCAGTAAAAATAGATACCTTTTTAAAAGAAGCTTACGAGGAAGTAGGCTATAATATTATTGATGTTCCTTTTGGTTCAATACATGAACGCTGTGATTTTATTTTACATTCGTTAAAACACGATGTATGATAAATCGCTACAAATATTAAAACATTATTGGGGGTATAATTCTTTTAGAAAACCTCAACAAGAAATAATTACTGAAGTTTTAGCAGGAAACAATGTTGTTGCTTTACTTCCTACAGGAGGCGGAAAATCTATTTGTTTTCAAGTACCTGCATTAATTAAAGAAGGAGTTTGTATAGTAATTTCTCCCTTAGTTGCCTTGATGCAAGATCAAGTTACAAACCTTACTGATAAAGGTATAAAAGCAACTTTAATACCTTCTGGAAGTACACAAGATGATATTATTACTCTTTTTGATAATATTCGGTTTGGAAATACTAAGTTTTTATACATTTCACCTGAACGATTACAATCACGTTTTATCCAAGAAAAAATTAAGCAACTAAATGTAAACTTAATAGCTATTGATGAAGCACATTGTATTTCTGAATGGGGACACGATTTCCGTCCTTCTTATCAAGAGATTACTGTTTTAAAAGAGTTACTACCTACTACCCCTATAATTGCTTTAACAGCTACGGCAACTCAAAAAGTAATTTCAGATATTATTTCTTCTCTTGAATTAGAAGAACCTACCGTTTTCAAAAAATCTTTTTTTAGAGAAAATTTAGCCTATCAAATTTTTAAAACTGAAGACAAGCTTGGTAAACTAAATCAGATTTTTACCAAAACAAAAGCTCCTTCAATTATATATGTAAATACTCGTAGTAAAACAAAAGAAATTAGTAGCTACTTAAATGCTAATGGGTTTAAAAGTTCTTTTTACCATGGAGGTCTTTCTCCTATAGAAAAAAAGTTAACTTTTGATAATTGGATGACAGAGAAAACTCCAATTATGGTTGCTACCAACGCTTTTGGTATGGGAATAGACAAACCCAATGTTCGAGTTGTTGTTCATCTTAACTTGCCTTCTTCTATTGAAAATTATATTCAAGAAGCGGGTCGTGGTGGACGTGATGGAGTAAAATCTTTCTCTGTAGTATTAACTAACGATAGTGATATTTCTTTAAGTGGTGAATTACTTGAAAAATCATTGCCAACCATTGATGAGATAAAAACTATTCACCAAAAACTATATCAACATTTTCAAATTGCAAAAGGAGAATTGATAGAAACTGCTTTCGATTTTAATTTTTTAAGTTTTTGTAGTAAGTATAATTTCATCCCTAACAAAACATTCAATGCTCTTCAGATACTTAACAATAATGGAGTTATTGAGTTAAATCATAGTTTTCAGCAAAAATCTACGGTTCAGTTTTTAGCTTCAAGTAAGCAAGTTATATCACACACAAATCAAAACTCCCTAGTTAAAAATTTTGTTCAGCAAGTTTTACGTATGTATGGTGGCATTTTTGAAAGTCCTGTAAAAATTGACGAATTTTATATCGCTAAAAAACTAGGAACTACCTCTTGGTTCGTAATCGACACTTTAGAAAAGTTAGCTCAAACGGAATTAATAGCTTACACAAAAGCTACTAATAATGCGGAGCTTTTCTTTTTACACCCAAGAGAAGATGATAAAACCATCAACCGAATTTCTATAAACATCAAACAATACATCAAGCAGAAAAAACAAAAAAATCGAGATTTACTTCAATTTATAGAAAACAATTCAGCTTGTAGAAGTGTACAACTACTCTCTTATTTTAATGAACATCACACTCAAAACTGTGGAATTTGTGATGTTTGTCTCCATAAAAAGAAGAAAGTTAATACTACCCCAAAAGACATACTTTCAATATTACAAGAAGGGGAAAACTATACTGTTAGTGAAATCTGCTCGCTATTAAATGAAAAAGAAGCGAACATTTTAATACTTTTGCGAGAGCTTCTTTCCGAAGAAAAAATACACACAAAAAACAATAAATACTTTTTAAAATAAATGAGAGATTTACGCATCGTTTTTATGGGAACTCCCGATTTTGCTGCTACCATTTTACAGCATTTAGTGGAAAATGATTATAATGTAGTTGGTGTTATCACTGCAGCTGATAAACCAGCTGGTAGAGGTCGTAAGCTTAATCAATCTGCTGTAAAAAAATATGCTTTATCTCAAAACTTGCCTATTCTTCAACCTAAGAACTTGAAGAGTGAAGAATTTCAAGAAGATTTAAAAAAGTGGAACGCTAACTTACAAATAGTTGTTGCTTTTAGAATGTTACCAAAATCAGTTTGGACATTACCTGAATATGGTACTTTTAATTTACATGCTTCATTATTACCAGAATATCGTGGTGCTGCACCTATTAACTGGGCAATTATAAATGGTGAAACCAAAACAGGTGTTACTACTTTCTTTATTGATGATAAAATTGATACAGGAGAAATCATATTACAAAGTGAAGTAACTATTAAAGAAGATGAAATTGTTGGTGAATTACACGATAGATTAATGCACTTAGGAGCTAAACTAGTTGCTGAAACTTTAGACTTAATTGCTAAAGGAGATGTTACAACTACTAAACAACCTGAATTAGAGGAAAAGTCTGCTCCAAAATTATATCCTCATAACTGTAAGATAGATTGGTCTAAATCTTTAAGTGATATTTATAATCATATTCGCGGATTAAATCCATATCCTGCTGCTTGGACTACCATTATAAATGGAGATGATGAAGTTTCAGCTAAAATATATGGAGTTAGTAAAGACCCTTCTTCACATAATCTTGAAATTGGTACTATAGTTACCTCTAAAAAAGAGCTAAAAATAGCAGTTACAGATGGTTACTTAAATATCCATCAAATTAAAATTTCTGGTAAAAAATTAATGGACGCTCAAAGTTTATTAAATGGTTATCAGTTCAAAAAAGAAGCAAAAGTGCTGTAGCCCTTTGTTTACGGGCTTTCAACGTTTTTAACAAAAAACAACAAGTGGTTATTAACAATTTATAGCAACTTATTAACAAAAGAGTATTTTTTTTAGGTCAAATCTTGCACAATCCCGCATTCCGTCTATATTTGTTGAGCTATTGAAGCAAAAAAATATTAATTAATTTTAAAATCTATTTAAATTATGAACAAATCAGATTTAATCGATGCGATGGCTGCTGATGCAGGAATTTCAAAAGCTGCTGCTAAAGCTGCATTAGACTCTTTAACTGATAACGTAACTAAAACTTTAAAGAAAGGTGATAAAGTTGCTTTAGTTGGATGGGGAACTTGGTCTGTTTCTAAGAGAGCTGCTAGAACTGGTAGAAACCCTCAAACAGGAAAAGAAATTAAGATTGCTGCTAAAAATGTAGTTAAGTTTAAAGCTGGTGCTGGTTTAAGCAATTCAGTAAACTAATATTTTCCACGAAACATATTACAAACAGCATTTAGGCAACTGAATGCTGTTTTTTTATACCTAAGTGTCACAAAAAACAAATACTGGTTGTCTATTATATAGAACTTAAAACCATTAAAAATGAAAAATATAGTTACTGTTATCGGACTTTTATTTTGTTTTTCAACTGCTTTTGCACAAAAAACTATAAACGCATCTGATATTATGAAAGATGTTAAAAACGGAAAAGCAATAGAAATTTCAAATGCCACTATTAAAGGTATATTAGACTTTACTTTTATGGATGAAGCTTTACCTAAATTACCAAAAAGAAAACGTTGGTGGAATAATGGTGGATCAAATACTATTGAAAAACAAATAACCAACAAAGTTTCATTTGTAAACTGTGTTTTTGATGATGATGTGTTAGCTTATATCCCTCATGAAAAAAGCGGATATACTTTTGTAGCTAACTTTGAAGATGTAGTTGTATTTAAAGATTGTACTTTTGAACAAAAGGCAATGTTTAAATATTCTGATTTTGAAAGAAACACAAACTTTTCTAATACCAAGTTTAAAGGTGATTCAACATTTAAGTATGCAAAATTTGACAGAGACATTACTTTCGAAAACACCTCTTTTGAAGAACCAGCTACTTTTAAATATGCAGATTTTAAACGTTTTGTAAGCTTTAAAAACTCTGTTTTTAATGAAAGTGCTATTTTTAAATATACTGAATTTAAAGACGGAGTATCATTTAGAAATGTAAAGTTTGAAGAAGACTTAAATATTAAATATACCAAAGTATCTGGTGAATTTGATATTACAGGAATGGAAGTTGCTTTTGATATTGACTCAAAATACACTAAAATAAACGGAAAAAGTTTTAATAAGTATTTACTAAAAAAATAGAAGTTATTTAATCAACCAACATTCCAAAAAGATTAAGTCAGAATAGACTTAATTTAAAAAGCAAAAACTCGCAATAATTACTGCGAGTTTTTGCTTTTTAAAATTTAGGTTGATTCTTATTTTTAATTACACTAACTTAGTATTCAACTTCTTACCCTCAAAAAAACAACTACTAATGGAGTCCAGAAACCATAAAAAAACGGGGTAAATCCGAAAAACCAAACGAGTAGGAACTAAATTTTAAGATTATGCCTAAGTATGTTATTGAACGAGAACTTTCAGGAGCTGGTGAATTAACTTCTGACCAATTAAAAGAGATTTCACAGACCTCTTGTGATGTATTGGATGAACTAGGCCCAAAAATACAATGGGTTCATAGTTATGTTACAGATAATAAAATATACTGTATTTATAACGCGCCTAACGAATCAAAGATTCGGGAACACGCTGAAAAGGGTGGATTTCCTATAAATAAAGTTAATAAAGTTTCAACTATTATTGACCCTATTACAGCAGAGTAATCATTAGGAGTTATCATTATTAAAACACTAAAAATAAACCTTGTAAGAATTCTTGCGAGGTTTGTTATTTATTGTAATTGCAGTTGCTTAGGGATGTATTTTTGTTTTTCTTTCTAGTAAACTAGGTAACTATTTAAAAACTAAACTTACAAATCATAAGGCTTTTACTTATATTGTAGGTATTATTTATATTGGCATAGGATTTTTTTCTCTTTTATTTTTTACCAAGTAATACATTTACTTTCTTACTCATTAAAAAGTATTGAACCTTAAATTAGAAATGATAAACTTTTTTTAACTTTAAGACTTAATTTGAATTGTAACTTCTTTTTATATAAACAACAACCACTTTAATCATCATAGTAGAGAATAATGACATTCAACAAAATTTGGGATATTCATAAAAACCATTTACTAAATTTTATTAATACTAAAGTTAATGACAAACATATAGCAGATGATATTCTACAAGAAGTTAGCTTAAAACTATATAAGAGTTTAGCTAAAGAAACAGAAGTAAAAAATTACAAGAATTGGCTTTTTCAAGTTACTAGAAACACAATTGCTGATTACTATAGAAAGCAAGTAAAACAAAATGAAATTGTAATAAATCAGGCTGAAACGAATGCTAATTTCGATCCTTGTGTCTGTGACTTATCTTCTTTTATCATTCAACAATACCTTCCTAAAAAATATAGTGAACCTCTTTATTTAAGTGATATCGAACAAAGACCGCAACAAGAAATTGCTAACACTCTAAACTTAAGCTTGACAGCAACAAAATCCAGAATACAAAGAGGACGCAAAAAACTGAAAGAATTAGTTATTGAATGTGTTGATATTTCTTACAATAACAAAGGTCAAATAACTGATTTTACACTAAAGAAAAACTGTGAACTCCCACAAGAATTAAAAAATGAAATGAAAAGAATAAACTTTACACCATAATCTTGCATCTTTTTACTTCCTATTGACGACTACAAGAGAAAGTAAAAACATATGATACATAAAAAAACATCTTTATTTGCTGTCCCTTTTTTATTAATGTCAACTGCAATATTCAGTTATTTGACCCTTATAAATAAATGGAACTTTGAAGTTGCCTCTTATGCTATTTTCTTCTTTACACTCCTATATATTTTAGCTTTAGAACGTATCATTCCTTTAAAAAGAAAATGGGTTCCTCTAAAAAACTCACTTTGGACAGATATTAAACATTTAATTTTCTCTACAGCTATATTTGATGCTTTTGGAAAAACACTTGCCTTATCAATGACCATTTATATTAGAGAAAACACTTATATTCTATTCAACTTTTGGAACACATTTCCTTTTTGGAGCTGTTATATTATCGCTAATTTAATTGGTGATCTTCTTCCATATTTATACCATCGTATTAGTCATAAAGGTAATTCCAATTCATATCTAAGTCTTTTTCTCTGGAAAATTCATTCAATTCATCATTTACCAACAAGTTTAAACTGGTTTAAAACAAATTGGATACACCCTTTTAATATGTTCTTAAACACACTTTTAAAGATGACTCCTATTCTACTTTTAGGATTTAGTAAAGAGATTATTTTTTTAGTAATAATTACACATACTGTTATTGCCTATATTTCACACGCCAACATTCAAACAAGAAAAAGTTTTTGGGATTATCTTATTGTTACACCTCAAATTCATCATTTCCATCATAGTATCAATATAAAAGAGGCTAAAAACTTTAGTAACACTTTTCCTTTCTGGGACTTGTTATTTGGTACTTATTACAACCGAAAAGGAGCTGTTAAAGAAGTAGGTGTTATAAAAAGTTCTAAAATAAATTACCCCAAACATCTTGCATATTATAAACAGCTGGTATTTCCAATTACAACTTTTAATGAATGTTGTAAATAAAAATCATATCCTAGTTTACTTGATATATCAAATAAAATTATATATTTGCTTGACATATCAAGTAAAATGAAATTTAATACACCTACAACAACTGTACTCTACTCCATAGAGGAAACTATAAAAGCATATCGTAGATTAAGTCAACATAATATCTCACAAATTGTTCCTGATATTACTGTAGACCAAGCCTTAATTTTATTGTTATTAGAAAACAATGATAAAACTCAAACAGAAATTGCTGATTTAGTTTTTAAAGATTATGCCTCTATGACACGTATTGTTAAATTGATGATGAATAAAGATTATTTGATAAAAAAAACAGATAATCAAGATAAACGAAAAGCAAAACTAGAGATTACTGAAAAAGGAAAAATAATTATAAAAAAACTTAAGCCTATTATACAAGTGAATAGAGAAACTGCCTTAAGTACTATTTCAGAAGAAGAGTTAGAACAGTTATACAAAACTTTACAAAAAATAACTAAAAATTGCAATTCTTAAAATGAAGAGATTAGCCTACTTACTTGTACTTATAATAACTTTTTCTTGTACTAATAAAAAACCTACTACTTATAAAAGTCCAAAAATAACTCAAATTGCTAACTATTTAGATTCTTTAGATGGATTCAGTGGAGCAGTTTTAATTGCTAAAAACGATAGTATCTTATTCAAGAAAGCTTATGGGTATGCTCATTTAGGTCATAAAGTTAAAAATAGAACAAACACAAAATTCAATCAAGGCTCTATTGGAAAGTCTTTTACTGCTGTAGCTACTTTACAGTTAATACAACAAAAAAAATTAAAACTAACTGATAAAATAGGTAACTTTCTTCCTAACTATCCGAATAAAACTGTTAGAGATTCTGTTACTATTGCTCACCTTTTAACTCATACAAGTGGGTTACCTCATTTTTTTGTTAGGAAATCTTTTATTGAAGGTTCAAAAGATTTATATAGGTTTTCAAAAGACTTTAGTTCTCTTTATGAAAATGAACCTATGGAATCTAAACCTGGTGAAAAATTTTCATACCGTAACACCAATTACGTTATACTAGGTAGAATTATTAAAACTATATCTGGTATAGAATATAATAACTACTTAGAAAAAAATATTTACTCAGTGGCTTCAATAAAGAATACTGGAAACTATGATTTAGACCACCCTATTGATAATGCTGCTGAAGGTTATACTACATCTGAAATTTATCCGAACAAGCTTAAAATAAATATTCACACATATCCTGTAAGAGGAGATGCTCACGGAGGAGGGTACACCACCATAAATGACCTGTATAAATTTTCTCAGGCTTTACAAGACTATAAACTTCTTAACAAAGAATACACTAACCTATTTACCACTCCTCTAAATAAAGACAGTCATTATGGTTACGGAATGCAATTTCCATACCCGGAAGAAGGCACTATATATGGACATACTGGAGGCCATTATGGGGTAGGTAATGAATGGCGAGTTTATAAACAAGAAGGATATACTGTAATAATTCTTACAAATAAAGATGCCAACAAAGGCTTTTTAGATGCTCGCTATTTTATAGAAAAAACTATTGCAGGCTCTACACCTAAACTCGATAATTATTTTTTCACCAAAAAGGTGATCAGAACCTACTTAAATAGTGGTTTGGAACAAACCAAAGCTATGATTAAGGACTCAAAATTTAAACTTTCTGAAATAGAGTTAAATACTGAAGGTTATGAAATGATTAAAAGAGGTTTTTATAAAAAAGCAATTGACCTTTTTACTCTTGAAGTACTATTTTTTCCTGAATCACATGATGCTTACGACTCTTTAGGAGAAGCATATATGAAGGATGGACAAATAAGAAAAGCTATAAAAAATTATCAGAAGAGTTTAGAAATAAACCCTGAAAACTTAAATGGAAAGGAGAAGTTACGCGAATTATTTGCTATGAATAATTAGCACCAACAAAAACTCCGTTTTTTTAACGGAGTTTTTATTATTGTTATTCAATTCTTCTCTTTCTAAATTTAAAAATTAATATAATATGTGCCTATGAAAAATTATCAACGTCTATACCACCACTGTTTTTTATTTTAAAGAATAAACCTATAATACAAAGAAATAGCACTAAATAGTGTTTCTAGTGAAGAAATAAAATAACTATACAAAGCCTTTAAAAAATTGACTAAAAATTGTAATTCTTAAAATGAAAAAATTAATCTATTTACTAGCACTTATAATCTCTTTTTCTTGTGCTAAGAAGAAATCCACTTTTTTTAAAGATCAAAAAACAACTCAAATTGCTAACTATTTAGATTCATTAGATGGATTTAGCGGTACTGTTTTAATTGCTAAAAATGATAGTATTTTATTCAAGAGAGCATACGGGTTTGCTCACTTAGGTCATAAAGTAAAAAACAATACTGAAACTAAGTTTTCGTACGCATCTATAGGTAAATCATTCACAGCAGTTGCTATATTTCAATTAATACAGGAAGGAAAAATATCTTTACAAGATAACATTGGGAAATTCCTACCCAATTATGCAAATAAGTCAGCTAGAGACTCTGTAACTGTAGAATTATTATTAAAACACAGAAGCGGATTACCTAATTATTTTCATTCAGAAAAGTTCTTAAACATCTCAAAAGAACAATTCAGAACTATAGAAAGTCTTACAAACTTATACGAAAATAAACCTTTAGAATTTAAACCAAATCAACAATTTGCTTATAGAAACACCAATTATATTATTCTTGGTAGAGTTATAGAAGCCATTACAAAGATGCCTTATGAAAAATATATTGAAGAGCATATTTTTTCAATAGTAAACATGCAAAATACTGGTAATTATAATATTGATCTCACTATTGAAAACGCAGCTGAAAACTATACATTATCAGATCTTTTTCCTAATCAATTACAGAAAACCATTTTTATGGGAGCTGTAAAATGAGGACCTGCTGGCGGTGGTTACTCTAACGTAGATGATTTGTATCAATTTTCTAAAGCTTTTAAAAATAATCAACTACTAAATGCTAAGTATACTGATATGATGAAAAAAGAACCTAAAAATGATTGGTATGGATATGGAATACAGTTTGCGGGTGCTAAAGGCTCTGGAATTTATGGACATAGTGGTGGACATTATGGTACTGGTGCAGAATGGAGGATTTTTGAAAAGCAAAATTACACCGTTATACTTTTAACTAACAAAGATTTAGATCAAGGTTTTTTTGACGCTCGCTTTTTTATAGAGAAAACTATTTCAGGTACCACACCTAAGTTAAATAATTACTTTTTTACTAAAGAAGTAGTTAAAACTTGTTTAGATCAAGGACTTCAACAAGCAAAAAAAGTAATTAAAAACTCAAGCTTTAAGCTTTCTGAAATAAACTTAAATGCTAAAGGTTATGAAATGATAAAAAGAGGTTTTTATAAAAAAGCTATTGACCTACTTACACTTGAAGTATTATACTTTCCTAAATCTTATGATGCTTACGATTCTTTAGGAGAAGCCTATATGAATGACGGACAAAAGAAAAAAGCTATTGAAAACTATCAAAAAAGTTTAGACCTGAATCCTGAAAATACCAATGCGGTGGAAAAACTAAAAAAATTAAGGTCTGTTTAATTATAATTAAATGAAATATTTCACACTTATTCTTATACTAATCACAACGTTGGCTTTTCCTCAACAAAAGTCAACATTAGAAAGTTATATGGATGCTCAAGCAAGCATCAATAATTTTTCAGGGACAGTGTTAGTTACAAAACATGATAGTATCTTACTAAAAAAAGCATACGGTTTAGCCGATTATGAATGGAAAACTCCAAATACAATAGACACTAAATTTAGTTTAGCTTCCGTTTCAAAACAGTTCACGGCTGCTGCTATTATGCAATTAGTTGAAAAAAGAAAAATGTCACTCAACGATAAACTTGTTAAATACTATCCTGATTTTCCTAAAGGAGACCAGATTACAGTAAAAATGATGTTGACTCATAATGCTGGATTTCAGATGGATTATGATGAATTATATCTTGCTAAAACATCTTTAAATAAAGATTCTGTAGTAAATTATATCATACAGAAACCTTTATTGTTTAAACCAGGTACCAATACATCATATAGTAATATTGGGTATTACTTACTTGCGCGAATTATTGAAAAAGTTTCCAAACAGTCATATGCAACATATATCAAAAAAAATCTATTTGACAAAGCTAAAATGTATAATACAGGTGTCAGCACTAATGATTCAATAGTTGTAAAATCTGCTAAAATCTATTATAAAAAGGACAGTAAACTCATAAAAAACCCATACATAAACTGGAATTTTAATATTGGTCATGATGGAATCTATTCTACTGTAGGAGATTTATATCTCTGGAATAAAGCATTGTTTGACAGTACTATTTTACTAAATGAAGCTTCTAAAAAGAAAATGGTCACATCATACAACAACCAAGATTTTGGGTTTGGTTTAATAATCAATCCTTTTTACAATCAAAATCATACATTAATTGCTCATGATGGAGGTTTTTACGGGGCTATGACTTCTTTTAATAAATATACAGATGATGATATTTTTATTACCGTTTTATCCAACAATCAATCTCCTTCGTATTTAATTGCCTACGCACTTGCTGCAATTTGTTTTAACAAACCTGTTGAACTTCCGTACAAACATCAACAAGTAAAAATAGATACTACAATATATGATGAGTATGTTGGAAAATATGAAAACATTACTATTCTTAAAAGGAATGGGAAATTATACTATGATGATTATGAATTATTACCAGAATCGGATGTGAAGTTTTTTCGTTCTGATGATAATGATAGAACAGTTGAGTTTATTAAAAACAAAAAAGGAAAAGTTACTCAAATTATAACTAGAAAAGTTGGAGTTCCAGAAATTAAGAAGAAAACCAATTAAGAAAAATACAACCTTGTTTTGTTATATCCCCTTAAACTATATTCCCCATAAAAAACTCCGCCTTTCAGCGGAGTTTTATTTTTATTCTTCCTCATCGTTAAATGAAGAATTCTTCTTGGCTTTTTTACTACCTTCATACAGTTCGTACTTTACAAAACGACAGTCTAAATCTGCATTTTTAAGCGGAATTCTTTTCGACGTTCGTAAACCTACATGCTTTAATGCTTGGATATCCGACGTAATTAACCACGCAGTTGAATTCGGATAGTTATTCTTTAAGGTGTCTCCTATTTTTGTATAAAACTCTTCTACATCAATATTTAAACGCTCTCCATAAGGCGGGTTAAATAAAATAGTTGTTTTACCAAACACTTCTTTTTTAGAGTTGAAAAAATTTACATGGTGTACTCCTATAAACTCATCTAAGTTTGCATTTATTATATTCTGTTGAGCTTTTCTCACAGCAGATGGAGCTTTGTCAAATCCCATAATTTTAAAATGAGAACTTCGTATTTTCTTTAATAACGAATCTTGAATAACAAAGTATAAATCTTCTTCATAATCCTTCCAATTTTCAAAAGCAAAATGCTTACGGTTGATATTTGCAGGAATCTGATTGGCAATCATTGCTGCTTCAATTAAAATAGTACCTGAACCACACATTGGATCGATAAAATTCTCTTCTCCTTTATATCCTGAAAGTAAAATTAATCCTGCTGCCAATACCTCATTAATCGGAGCAATATTCGTAGCACTTCGGTATCCACGTTTATGTAACGATTCACCAGAAGAGTCTAACGAAATAGTTAGCCATTCTTTATGAATATGTACGTGAACTTTTACATCTGGGTATTTTAAATCTACATTCGGACGCTTTTGATACTTATGCATAAAATAATCTGCAATAGCATCCTTCGATTTCAAACTAATATAGTGCGAGTTTGAAGTAAAGTTTTTTGAGTTTACTACTGAACCAATCGCAAACGTTCCATCAACATCTAAAAAACGTTCCCATTTTACACGCTGAATTGCTTCATATAAATCTTCTTCATCAAAAATTTTACTACGTTTTATTGGTTTTAAAATACGAATAGCAGTACGTAACGCAATGTTTGCTTTGTACATAAATCCTTTATCACCTTTAAAAGTAACACTTCGTATTCCTTCCTTCACCTCCATTGCTCCTAGTTGACGTAACTCGTCTGCTAAAACACCTTCTAGACCTGCCATGGTTATAGCGGTCATCTTAAAATCTTTTTCCATGTAACTGTAAAATTTCATTGCAAAAGTACAGCTAATTTTGGGTTGTTGTGAATCTTTTCCACTTTGAATATAAAAAACGTAAGTTTTGCGTATTTTTGCAGACCTTTATAGTTATGAATACAACAACAGATTGGTTTACTTCGTGGTTTAATACACCATACTATCATATTTTATACAAGCATAGAAACGATGCCGATGCACAATTTTTTATGCGTAATATCACTTCGTTTTTACAACTACCTAAGTTAAGTCGTATTGCTGATTTACCTTGCGGAAAAGGACGCCATGCAGTTTACTTAAACTTGTTAGGCTATGACGTTGTGGGAGGTGATTTAAGTGAAAACAGTATTGAACATGCCAAACAATTTGAGAATGAAACACTTCATTTTGAAGTTTGGGATATGCGAAAGCCTATTGAAAGTAAATATGATGCTGTATTTAATCTCTTTACCAGTTTTGGTTATTTTGAAGATGATAAAGAAGATATTGCTGTTTTAAGAAGTATTAAAAACGGATTAAAAAAGAACGGTGTATTTGTATTGGACTTCTTAAATGTTGAAAAAGTAAAAAATACGCTGGTAAAAGAAGAAGTAAAAACTATTGACAGTATTGAATTCAATATTAAAAAAGAAATCAAAGACGGATTTATCTTAAAACAGATTTCTTTCACTGCTAAAGGAAAATCACACTCGTACACAGAACGTGTAAAGTTTTTAACTTTAGAAAAACTACAATCGTATTTTGATAGTGTCGGCTTACAAGTAACACATGTTTTTGGCGATTACAATCTTAATGAGTTTAATTCACAATCTTCTGACCGCTTAATTATTGTTGCTAAATGAGTTACTTATTACTAATTATTTCTGTTTTAGTAGGTGTTTTATTCGTTTTTACACTAAAACCTAGTAATACCTTCGTTCGTTTATTATTAGCCTTTAGTGGCGCTTATTTACTTTCGGTAACCATCTTACATTTATTACCCGAAGTATATCACCACACTGATAACACAAAATTAGTTGGTATCTTAATTTTGGTAGGAATCATCATTCAATCAGTATTAGAGTCGTTCTCAAAAGGTGCAGAACACGGACATATACATTTGCATTCTGACTCGTCTAAATTTCCTTGGTTACTTTTTGTAAGTTTATGTATTCATGCTTTTTCTGAAGGATTACCTATTCATCATGCAGATGATAACTTATTATGGGCAATTATTGTACACAAAATTCCTATTGCAATAGTTTTAACTACCTTTTTGTTACATGCAAAGTATTCTAAAAAAACTGTTTTTTTCTTTTTAACGGTATTTGCATTAATGAGTCCTTTAGGAATTTTAGTTTCTAACAAAGTTTCTTTAGTAGAACAATACCATACAGAAATTACAGCTTTAATAGTTGGAGTATTTTTACATATTTCGACCATTATTCTTTTTGAAAGCACTGAAAACCACAAATTCAACTATAAAAAGTTTGCTGCTATTATTTTAGGAATATTACTAACTATCTTCTCTATGCACCAACCCCATTGAGAAAGCTGGTAAACAAACTGCTAAGTACTCACAAGGTTCTGTAAATGGATTGGAATATTGAATACGTGTATTTTTTTCAATTTTAATAGATTGTCCTGCTTCTAACACTACAATTTCACCATCAATATTAAATTGCTTCTTCCCTTTAATTATATAAGTATATTCTTCAAATTCTGGTGTTTGAAAAGGCTCACTCCATCCAGGAGGTGCTATCATATGTGCAATACTTACTTTTGAATTTCCATCAGTAGCATTTCCAAAATGTTCTTCAATTAACTTTCCATCAGTAGTTGGTACCACAAACGGGCTTTTTTGAATAGTATATTTTTTACTCATAATATTTTACTTGTTTCTTTTGGTTATTTAAACCTGTAATTCCTTTTACGAACTTACTTATTTTTTTATTCCTTCTACTTAGAATTATAATATACCAGTTATTTTTGAAACAAAAAAGAGCACCCAAAAATGGATGCTCAATCTTTTCCATGTACAGTTACCAGCCCCCCAGCTGTATACTATACACTTCGGTTAGTGATTATTGGCCGCAAACTTAAGGAATTTATTTTATTTCAAATTACATTTATTAAAAACAAAAATCCTTCACTTAAAAACGTATTTTTTTAGGATAAAGGCTCTCAAAGACTTTCAAATAAATAAAACTATACTCTGTAAAATTTCCTTTTGTATATCTCGATATGGGTCGTTAACATTACGGCACGGGTAGATGATATTACGGCGTGGGTCGTTAACACTACGGCATGCTCCGTTGACACCACGGCACGGGTCGCTAATACTACGGCATGCCCTTTTAAAATAGAGATGTGAGGTTTAGAAAAAGACTTTTTTGAAAAGTATATCTTTTATCTGTCTTTTTCAGTTTCCCAAATTGGTTTAAGGTTTCTTTTAGTACCTTTAAACTTATCAGGCATGTTTTTAAAAGGAGTAACAACAAAAGTAAAACTGTCGTCTGCACTAAATCGCCAATAATTTCCTTTTAACGCTCCATCTTCTGTTTCAACATTCCAATCAGGAATATTAATTAAAGAGAATTCTTTTGCTTCTTTATTAAAATCTAAAGCAAAATCTCTTAACACATTTTCAGAAGGATACTTCAGTATAATTTTTGCGTTTAAATTCCCTTTATCAGTAACATAAAAAGTACATGATTTTGATGGGTAGGTTTCTATTTCTTTTCTCCAATTTCTTGCTATCACCTTTTCTAGCTCTGAACTAACTTGCATACTATCTGCTTCATTCGCTATAAGCGCAAATATATTTTCTTGAACTATAGTTATTGTTTGCTTATTTGGGTTTACTGTAACGGTTGTTTTCTCCGCTCCTATCCTACTATTTTCTCCAAAGAAAACTCCCAATACAAAAAATGCTATTTTTATTACTTCCATCTTTTAAAATTACATAGCTATTATTAATAAAAAAAGCCGAAACAAATGTTTCGGCTTGTATCTGTTTAGTTAAACCAAATGGTAAATGATTTAATTTTGGCTAAATCTGGAATTTGCTCTTTGGTTACTTTTTGAGTACTAAATTCTTTTAACCCTAAATCTTCATTATCAATTGTAATAGTTGCATTTAAATCATCAATAAATAAGGTTGCTGATGAAAATGATGACTCTACTTTACTTACTTTAGTATTTGCATTGATTTCTTGAAAAGTAGATTTAATGTTTACTCCTGATTTTGTTTTAAAACGCTCATCAAAAATTTCGATACTCTTAATTGTTGATGTAGAATCTAATTGTTCTTTTGGAGTAATTGTTAACAAGTGCTTCCCTCCTTTTTCGTATACCAAATACTTATCATCTTCTTGAAAAAAGTTTTCACCCTTAGCTCCTTCACTTAATACTTTAACTACAGAGTCTTGCTTAAATACGTTTTCTATTTCGTTAACAGTTGTTTTCGTAGTTAACTTCCCTACTTTTCCTTTAGCAATATCAAATTTGCTATTACCACACTGGATAAATAGTACTGATATTACTGCGATAACTAAAGGTTTCATAAATGTTCTCATTTGTCTTCTTTTATATTTAAAACGTCTATTTCTTGTATTTCTTATTTTATTACTTTTTTCAAGATTCCAAAAGCTGCTCTTATAAAGGTAGCACTGGTTAATACCTTTACTATCGGATTCATACGTGTACTTCTACTACGTGTTGATGAACTTCTTCTTGTCTTTTCTTCTTCCTTTTTACGTGCTTCCTCAGTTTTTTCTTCGTTGATTTTTTCAATCTTCTCGTTTAACATTTCGTAAGCACTCTCTCTATCTACAGTATCGTTGTATTTAGGAATTAATCTCGATTTATCTAAAACTTGTTTAATTTCCTTTTCAGTTAACACATCCATTCTACTCATAGGCGCACGCAACATCGTTCGCGCTAATGGAGTTGGAATTCCTTTTTCGTTTAATACAGAAATTAATGCTTCTCCTATACCCAACTGTGTTAATACTTCTTTAGTATCGTAATATTCAGAATCTGGGTAATTTTCTGCAGCTAATTTAATTGCTTTTCTATCTTTTGCCGTAAATGCACGTAAAGCATGTTGAATTTTCATTCCTAATTGTGCTAACACATCTTCTGGAACATCTTTTGGATTTTGTGTAACGAAGTACAATCCTATTCCTTTTGAACGAATTAACTTTACAATGCTTTCTATTTGACTTAACAACGCTTTTGAAGCTTCATCAAATACTAAATGGGCTTCATCTATAAAAATCACCAATTCTGGTCTACCACTATCTCCTTGCTCAGGGAAAGTTTCATATACCTCAGCTAGTAACTGTAGCATAAAGGTTGAAAACAATTTTGGTCTATCTTGAATATCTGTTAAACGCAGTACAGAAATAACACCACGTCCGTTTTCATCAATACGAGTTAAATCGTCAACATCAAATGATTTTTCTCCAAAGAACAAATCACCTCCTTGTTGCTCTATTTCTATAATTTTTCTAAGAATTGCTCCTGTACTAGCTGTAGAAATTCGTCCGTATTCTTCCTGAATTTCCTCTTTTCCTTCATTGGTTACATATTGAAGGATTTTCTTAAAATCTTTTAAGTCTAATAATGGTAATTGGTTATCATCACAATACTTAAAAATAATAGCTACAATACCAGATTGTGTTTCTGTTAAATCTAAAATTCGAGATAGTAACACAGGTCCGAACTCAGAAACCGTAGCACGTAAACGCACTCCATCTTGTTCTGATATTGATAAGATTTCTATAGGAAATTTTGTTGGCGTAAATGGTATTCCTATTTTTTCGTGGCGTTCATCAATCTTAGCATGTCCTAGGCTTGGTTGTGCTAATCCACTTAAGTCTCCTTTTACATCCATTAACAATACAGGAATTCCTTTTTCTGACATGTTTTCTGCCAGCACTTGCAAGGTTTTTGTTTTTCCTGTTCCTGTTGCTCCAGCTATTAATCCGTGACGATTTAATGTTTTTAAAGGGATATTCACATGAGCGTTTGTTACTGTTTCTTCTCCTAACATTCCTGCTCCTAGCGTAATAAACTCTCCTTTTGTTGTATAGCCTTCTTTGATGTAATTGAAAAACTCTTCGGTTTTACTCATTATTTTTGACCTTTTTTGTGATAAAAACACGTAAAAGTAACAAAAATCATTCATTAAATTTTAATGTTGCCTATCTTTGCACCCTTATGTTGAAAAAAGAAGTACAAGAGTTAATTAATACAGGAGAAATGCTTCCGTTAATGGAAGAATTTTATACGATTCAGGGAGAAGGGGCACACACTGGTACTGCTGCTTATTTTATTCGTATTGGTGGTTGCGATGTAGGTTGCCATTGGTGTGATGTAAAAGAAAGTTGGGATGCTAATTTACATCCGCCTACTAAAACAGATATCATTGTTGAAAATGCCAAGAAATATGCCGAAACTGTGGTAATTACAGGTGGAGAGCCTTTAATGTGGAGCTTAGATTATATTACTCAACAGCTTCAAGAAAAAGGCATTAAAACACATATTGAAACTTCTGGAGCTTATGATTTTTCAGGTGTTTGGGATTGGTTCTGTTTATCGCCTAAAAAAACAAAATTACCTTTAGAACGTGCTTACCAAGAAGCAGATGAACTGAAAATGATTATTCATAATAAAAATGATTTTCAATTTGCAGAAGAACAAGCTGCTAAAGTTGGTAAAAAGTGTAAGTTATTTTTACAACCTGAATGGAGTAAAAAGGAAAAAATGACACCGCAAATTATTGATTATGTGATGGAGCATCCTCAGTGGAAAATTTCCTTACAAACACACAAGTATTTAAATATACCATAAACAAAAAAGCAACCTAAGTAGGTTGCTTTTTCTATTTATATTAAAAGCTATTTTATTTCCTCTTCAAGACCAAGAAGGACCATATTAAACAGAAACTCATGAATTTCAGAAAACAACTTCCATTGACTATTATCCCAATTCTCTTTTTGTTTAAAGAAAGTTCCGTGAGCTAAAAGGTTTCTCATATCTGATAAATTTTCCTTCTTCCCTTCTGTTCTTTCGGTAAAGATTTTTAATTTTTCTCTAAACTCTAAATAAGCTGGATCTTTTCTCTCATATACTTTAGCTCTTAACCTCTTTAAACTTTCAGCTAATTCATTGTTACTCTTCATTTCTCCCTTCCAATGTTGTTCTACAAAAGACCACAAAGCCAACTCACTAATAAATAAACTTGACTTTTTAATTTCTCTTAAATATTCAAAAATAGCTAAATACTCAACTAAGTTTCTTTCATATATTTTTTCCGTAATATTTAAAACTCTTGTTAACTTTTCGTCTGTTATATTCTCGTTAGCAATAGTTTCATAATATTTAGGTGATGCAAGTTGCTTGGTTATACTTCCATTATCAAATTCAATAATAACCTCAGGTTTAGAGAGATAAGAATTACAAAATGTTTCTGACACTGCTTTTAAAACTCTAGAAAACCTATAGCAGTTATTATAATCAAACTCTTTATTACTAAAAATCCACAAATTATGGTCATAAAGACTTACCATATTATGCGCCATTCTAAAAAATTCCTCTCCTAACTTACTTAAAGGAGACTGTCCTTCAATAACTTCTTTAGGCAAAAAAAAGCTCCATTCTCCATAAGTCTTAATAGTTATGTTATTCGTTAATGGATTTAATATCCAATATGGAGAATATTTATTATTAGTATTCATTAGGCTCTATATGAATTAAAACATGCCCCAAGTTTGGGAGTTTTTCTCTTAAATAGTCTTTTAATTTATGAGCAATATCGTGTCCTTCTTTTACTGTAATAGTACTATCTACAATGGCATGTAAATCTACATGATATTTCATTCCTGCTTTACGAACAAAGCACTTTTCTGTTCCTAAAACACCTGCTACTTCCATAGATTTTTCTCTTATTTCTTCTATTAAATCATCATATACATGTTCATCCATTATTTCACCCAAAGCTGGTCTAAAAATCAGGTAACTATTGTATAAAATAAAAAACGAAGCCAATAAGGCTGCCCAATCGTCAGCAGTTTCATAACCTTCTTTAAAAATAAGTGCTATTGAAATTCCTATAAATGCCATTACAGAGGTAATTGCATCACTTCTATGATGCCACGCATCTGCTTTTAATGAAGAACTATTAGTTTCTTTACTTTTTCTTATAACCACTTGAAAAGATATTTCTTTCCATATGATAATCGCTCCTAAAACAAGTAACGTCCATGGTTTTGGTACTTTATGAGGCGTTTGAATATTCTGTATACTTTCATAAGCTATAATTGTTGCAGATGTTACCAAAAAAGCTACTACTACAAAGGTGATTAAAGGTTCTATTTTCCCATGTCCGTATGGGTGATTTTTATCTGCGGGCCTTTTCGCATATTTCAATCCTAATAACACTAAAAGAGAAGAAAAAATATCAGTAGTAGATTCAATTGCGTCTGCTATTAATGCGTATGAGTTTCCAAAAATACCTGCTAATCCTTTAATAATTGCTAAACTAGTATTACTTAGAATACTAAAGTAGGTGGTTTTTATAGCTAATTCTTCTTTACTCATGAAGTTACAATATTACAATCTCTTTTTATGAGGTAGTACGAAGGTACTTGAAAACTATTAAAAAATCCTAGGTTATACAATAGAAAATCTATTACAAAAAAGACTCGCCAGTTGGCGAGTCCTTTGGATAGTTTATAAAACTACCACTTTAACAACAATTAATAGTTAATAACGAATGAAAAAATTAGTTCCAGCCTCCACCTAAGGCTTTATACACTTTTACGTTTGCCAATAATTGGTCTCTTTTCGTCTCTATGATTTCAATTTTAGACTCTAATGCTTCTCTTTGTGTTAGCAATACTTCTGTATATTCTGCTCTTGCTGATTTAAACAAACGAATAGAAAGATCTATAGATTCGTTTAGTGCTTCAACTTGTTGCTTTTTTAAATCGTAACTGTTTTTCAAGTTGTCAATTTTTGAAAGCTCATTGGCTACTTCTAAATACGCATTTAAAATAGCTCTTTCGTATTCATAAACAGCTTGTAATTGTTTATTATTGGCAGTTTTGTAAGCTGCTTTTATCGCATTTCTATTGATTAAAGGTCCTACAATATCACCTGCTAAAGAATAGACTAACGATTCTGGTGTTGATGTTAAAAACTTAGGTTTAAATGCTTGTAACCCCACTCCTGCTTTAATTCCTATTGATGGATAAAAATTAGCTCGTGCTATTTTGGTATTCAGTTTAGCTGCTGCTAATTCGTATTCAGCTCTCCTTAAATCGGGTCTGTTTTGTAACAGTTGTGATGGAATTCCGGCTTTTACTCCTTCAATAGGTTTATCTATAAAATTATCTGAATTTCTTTCTATAGGTTGTGGGTACCTTCCTACTAAAAAGTTAATTTTATTTTCAGTTTCTACTATCTCTTGCTGAAGCTCATATAGGTGGCTTTGATTTTTAAGTACACTCGCTTCAAACCTACGTACTGCTAATTCTGTTGTTCTTGCGGCTTGCTTTTGAAGCTTTACCATTTGCAACGCATTTTTTTGAATTTCTAGGTTTTGTGAAACCATAGATAACTCATTATCTAATGCTACTAATTCGTAATATGAATTTGCAATTTCTGAAACTAAATTAGTTACCATAAAGTTTTTACCTTCAACACTAGCTAAGTATTCTAGTACTGCTGATTTCTTCTCATTTCGTAACTTCTTCCAAACGTCTAGCTCCCAAGAAGCTGAAAGTCCTATTGAAAAATCAGTTAATGGTTCTGGAAACTTTTCATCTTCTCGAATATGTAAATTTTCTTCTACTGCTCCATTTCTGGTATACTTTCCAACCTTTTCAACTTCTGCTCCCGCATACATATTTACAAACGGTAAGTACTCTCCTTTTTTTGCTTTGATGTTATTCTTTGAAATAGCTACCTGTTGTAACATTATGTTCAACTCTTGGTTGTTTGATAAAGCTGTATCTATCAGAGAAATTAAATGTGAATCTGAAAAAAAGTCACGCCATTTAATAGTAGCTGTATTTAATGAATCTATAGGTTGATTCTTAAAATTCTCTGGTACTGCTTTGTTCTCCTCTCTTAGTACTTGATTTGGTACGCAAGAGCACAAAATTAAGAGGGTAAGCACACTTAAAAAATGTGCTTTTTTTATTACAAATGAACTTCTTTGTTTAGTTTTCATTGTTTTCTCTTTTAATTATTTTCTTTAGAAGTTTTTTAAGCTCTGCTATTTTAGCTTTTGTTTTACTTCCTTCAACTTCATTTATTCTTATAAATTCTTCAGAAACTGGTTCATTAGCTTCGTCTTTAATTAAGCTTCTTCCATCACTCATTTTAGCAAATATGTAATAGAGTCCTGGTATAATTAAAACTCCGAAAATTGTACCTATTAACATTCCTCCTAAAGCTGATCCACCAATAGTTCTATTTCCAATAGCCCCTACTCCGTGAGCTATAACTAACGGTATTAATCCTGCTATAAAAGCAAATGAAGTCATTAAAATTGGTCTGAATCGTTCTTTAGCTCCTTCAATAGCTGCTTCAAAAATTGTAGCTCCTTGACTTCGTTTTAGTACCGCAAATTCTACAATTAACACTGCATTTTTACCTAATAAACCGACCAACATTATTATTCCGATTTGTGCGTATACGTCATTGGCTAAGCCCATTAGTTTTAATAGTGTAAATGACCCGTACACTCCTACTGGAAGTGAGAAAATCACTGCTAATGGCAGTATAAAACTTTCGTATTGTGCTGCTAACACAAAGTATACAAAGGCTAGTACGATTATGAAAATATACACCGATTCATTACCTCTTCTTGCTTCATCATAGGTAAGTCCTTCCCAAGCGACATCATACCCTCTTGGTAATTCTTTTGCTGCTACTTCTTTAATTGCGTTAATAGCATCTCCACTTGTGTATCCTGAAGCTGGTAATCCTCTAATAGCTGCTGAATTATATAAATTGTATCGTGTTATCTCATTAGGTCCTAGTTTTTTTTCTAAACTCATGAACGCTGAATAAGGCACCATTTCTCCTTCTTCATTTTTAACATATAGCTTTTCTAAATCTGAAGGGATTCTTCTGTATTCTGGCGCTGCTTGTGTATATACTTTAAAGAATCTACCAAAACGAATAAAACCTTGTTCATAGGTACTACCTATTAAAATATTTAGGTTTTCCATAGCTTTACCAATAGTTACTCCTTTTTGCATCGCTTTTTTATTGTCAATTTTCAATTCATACTGCGGATAGTTTGAAGAATAAAAAGTGAATAACCCTGTCAATTCTTTTCGTTTTGATAACGATTCCATGAACTTGTTATTGATACGTTCAAACTCATGATAGTCTGTTGAGTTTGTTTTATCTAATAAACGCATTGAAAATCCTCCCGAAGATCCAAACCCTGGTACTGCTGGTGGTTCAAAATATTCTATAACCGCTCCTAAGTCTTTGGTTTCTTCTTCTAGTTCTTCCATGATTTCATGAACTGAATGATGACGTTCTGACCATGGTTTCAAGTTAATTAAACAAGTTCCTGCATTTGATCCTCTACCTTCGGTCATAATTTCATATCCTGCTAAAGATGAAACTGATTCTACTCCTTCGGTCTCTTCACAAATCTGTTGTAGTTTTCTTGCTACTTCATTCGTACGTTCTAAGGTAGCACCTGGTGGTGTTTGAATAATAGCATAGATCATTCCTTGATCTTCACTAGGGATAAAACCTGCTGGTAATGTTTTATTGGTAATAAATATTCCTGCACAGAAAGCTAATAATACTCCAAAGGTTAACATTCTTCGTGCTACAATTTTATTCAACACTTTTACATATCTTCCTGTAAGCTTTTCAAACCCTCTGTTAAACCAATCAATAAACTTATCTACAATTGATTTCTTTCTTTCTTTTCCGTGGTTGTTCTTTAACATCATTGCACACAGTACTGGTGTTAATGTTAACGCCACCACTGCTGAAATGATGATAGAACCCGCCATTGTTATTGAAAACTGTCTGTAGAAAACTCCTACGGGTCCTGTCATAAATGAAATTGGCACAAATACAGAAACCATAACCAATGTAATTGCTAAAATGGCTCCTCCTATTTCTCCTAATGCAGCCTTAGATGCTTGGTAAGGTGTAAGGTGTTCCTTCTCCATTTTTAAATGGACTGCTTCTACCACCACAATAGCATCATCTACCACAATACCAATGGCCAACACTAATGCAAATAGGGTAATTAAGTTGATTGAAAGTCCAAAAAGTTGCATGATAAAGAATGCTCCAATTAAAGATACTGGTACTGCTATAATTGGAATTAAGGTTGATCGTAAATCTCCCAAGAATAGGAATACCACAATTGCCACTAAAATAAAGGCATCTCTAAGCGTATGTATTACTTGTTCTATTGAGGCATCTAAAAAGTTAGAAACATCATAACTAATTTGAAAATCAATACTTGGTGGTAAGTCTTCTTTTAATTCTTTTAGTTTTTCTTTTACCGATGCTATTACATCACTACCATTACTTCCAAAGGTTTGTTTTAAAACAATAGATGCTGATGGATGCCCATCTAAGTTTGAGTAAATATCGAAGAATTCACTTCCTAATTTTACTTCGGCAACATCTTTTAGCTTTAAAATTTCTCCTTCTTCGTTTGCTCGAATAATAATGTCTTTGTACTGATCTGGTTCGTTATACCTGTTCTGATAAGTAAGTACATATTCTAGTGATTGTGATTTGATTCCTGAACTTCTTCCCAATCTTCCGGGTCTTGCCAAAATACTTTGGTCTTCCATCGCTTCTAAAATTTCTTCCGCAGAAATATTATAGGCTCTCATTCGGTCTGGTTTTAACCAAACTCTCATTGCATATTTTCTACTTCCTAAAATCTTAGCACTGGCGATACCATTGATACGTTGAATTTCAGGTATCATTTTGGTGTATGCATAGTTGTATAGGAACTTTTCGTCATTATGTTTTTCTTTACTAAAAAGGTTCACATACATTAACATACTTGGTTGTACAGGAGTAATAATTACCCCTTCTCGCTGTACTAACTCTGGTAATAAGGGCATTACTTGATCTACCCTTGTTTTTACCCTTACTACTGCTTGATTGGGATCTGTACCGGGTTCAAAAATTACACGTAAGGTTCCTTCACCAGCACTTGTAGCATCAGAAGCGACATAACGCATTCCTTGTACTCCATTGATGGCTGTTTCTAAAGGAATGAGTGTTGAGTTTACCAATACATCTGCACTTGAACCTGGGTACGCTATAAAAATATTTACCGTGGTTGGTGCTATTTGTGGAAACTGTGATATGGGGAGTTGTTTTATTGATAACAACCCCGTAAAAACAACTATAATCGAAATTACAATTGCTAATACTGGTCTTTTTATAAATTGACTAAACATGTTTTGTTGAATTTTAGTTTTTGATTACTCTGCATATAAATCTAGACTAGACATAACAGCATTCGGCTCTTTAAACTCAACATGTATCTTTTGTTGGTCTTTTACCATACGGATTCCTTCTAACAATATTTTATCGTTTTCTGTAAGTCCTTTTTCTACTATAAATAAGTGTGGTAATTCTGCTTCTACAGTAATTTCTCGTTGTTTTACTGTATTGGTTTTATCTACTACAAAAACATATTTTTTATCTAATACTTCAAAAGTGGCTTTTTGTGGAATTATTAAAGCTCCTTCGTACGGAACTTCCATTAAAATATTTCCCGTTTCTCCGTGTCTCAAAATTCCATCTGGATTTGGGAAAGTTGCTCTAAAGGCAATGTTTCCTGTTTCATTGTTAAACTCTCCTTCAATCGTTTCTACAATTCCTTTTTGATTGAATGGTTTGTTGTTTGCCATTAAAAGTGTTACTTCTTTTTTCTTGTCTCTATCTTGACTCATTATATAGTCTAGATATTCTGTTTCTGGTACATTAAAGTATACCCACATTTTGCTATTGTCTGATAGTGTTGTTAGGAGCTCTCCTTCATCTAACAAACTTCCTTTTCTAACATGTAGGTGATCCATTATACCATTAAATGGTGCCTTAATACTTGTAAAACCTAGGTGTGTTTCTGCTAGCATTACTTCTGCTTTTGCTTTTTCGTAATTTGCTTTTGCTAAGGCTAATTCGTTTTTAGAAACTACGTTACCATCTGCTAATAATTGCGTGTTTTTATATTCAATTTCAGCAGCTTTTGCTTCAGCTTTTGCTTTTTGCAAGTCTGCTTTGTACACATTTGGTGAAATTTGAAACATGCGTTGTCCCTTTTTTACATGTTGTCCTTCATCAACAAATACTTTCTTTAAATATCCTTTTTCTAGTGCCCTCAATTCTATGTGCTGAATGGCATGTATTTGACTTACATAATCTTTGGTTATTGATGTATCTTTTTTAATAGGATTGGTTACAAGGAACTTTGTTTCTGGGTGTTTAGATTCCTTTTTTGATTCGCAGCTAATGTTAATTAATAGCGCAAATAGGCTCATGAAAATGAAGTTTTTTTTCATTTCTTGTATGTATTTGTAAAGTTAGAGTGAGTGTGTAACCATTGAATACCAATGGTTATTCTAAAAATTTAATTAAATTCTTATGCGTGAATGGATAAAATAAGCTAAATGATAGGTTTAGGCTTACTTTACCGAAGAGGGTATCAAATTATAAAAACTTGAAATTTAACATGCAATTTTAAAATAGAGCTATAAGTATACTCTTTAAAGCGTTGTGTTTTTTCTTTTACTACACAAAACTGGCTCTCAAAAAACTGCGCATGTAAAATGGCTGATAAGTAACTTCCGAATTTTGACAAACTCTCATCTACTTCATTTTCGTCTTGGGTTTTATCTTCAATTTCACTGATTTCGAAATAATTCTCCCTTTCAGAATCTTGATGTTGTTCACTAAAAACATAGTTACTGATGTGTTGAGTAATAAATTGTGGCTCTGTTTTTACGTTTACAGATTTAAAAGTAGCCACTGAGGTAGTTGTATCAAAAGTCTTTTGGTCTGCATATGATGTAGACCATCCTTTTAATAAAAGTATTAATAAAAATAGATATTTATTAAATGTATTACTCATTTCGACCGGCAAAATTATAGATATATATTCATTTAACAAACAAATCGTATTGTAAAATATTTATAAAACAAAAAAACTCGCCGATTAGCGAGTTTTAATAGTATGTTTTTGGGTATAAAGCTATTCTTTATAAACTCCCATATTTTCATATTTATCCATACGCTGAGCTATTAATTCTTTCTCCTTAAGTTTTTTAAGCTCTGTGTATGCTTTTATAATCTTCTCTTTAACAGCTTTAAAAGTTCCTTCACGATCAGAGTGTGCTCCTCCTAATGGTTCTTTTATGATATCATCAACTATTTTTAGTTTCATACCATCTTCAGCCGTTAATTTTAATGCTTCTGCTGCTTTTTCTTTTTCTGACCAACTACGCCATAAAATAGAAGAACAGTTTTCTGGTGAAATAACTGAATACCAAGAATTTTCTAACATATATACTCTATCTCCTACTCCTATTCCTAAAGCTCCTCCTGAAGCTCCTTCTCCTATAATTATGGTAATAATAGGGGTTTTTAAACGAGTCATTTCAAAGATATTACGAGCAATTGCTTCTCCTTGTCCACGTTCTTCAGCTTCTAATCCTGGGTAAGCACCTGGAGTATCTACTAAAGTTACTACTGGTATTCCAAATTTTTCAGCCATGCGCATTAAACGTAATGCTTTACGGTATCCTTCTGGGTTTGCCATACCAAAGTTACGATATTGACGTGTTTTGGTATTGTATCCTTTTTGCTGACCTATGAACATAAAAGATTGGTCTCCAATCTTACCTAGTCCACCAATCATTGCTTTGTCGTCTTTTACACTACGATCTCCGTGTAATTCCATAAATGTATCTCCACAAAGTGCTTTGATATAATCTAAAGTATAAGGACGATTTGGATGACGAGATAACTGTACACGTTGCCATGCCGTTAAATTCTTATATATATCTTTTTTAGCTTTCTCTAATTTTTTTTCAATCTTCTGACATGTAGCTGTAACATCTACATCACTTTCTTTTCCTATATCAAAACATTTTGCCAACTGATCTTCTAGCTCTTTTATTGGCATTTCAAAATCTAAATATTCCATTGTATTGTTGTATATAGTTTGATTTTCTAATTTTCTAGTTAGTTGTTTGTAAAGGCAAACATACTAAAAAATTGTACAGTTTACCTTGATCCTTTTTCTTAAAATACTATTTTTTTATAATTTTCTTTTTTATAGAAGAAGCATTTTTAAGTACTCCGTTTAGTAATACTACTATTAAGACAATACAGGCTCCATAATAAAATTCTGGATTCATTTGTTCTTTTTCGCCAAATATTAGTAGAGCTAAAATAATAGCATATATAGGTTCTAAGTTAATCGTAAGCATTACCGTGTAAGGTGTTAAATACTTCATTACTTGCACTGAAGCTATGAAAGCATATGCTGTACAAATACTACTTAAAATTAATAAATATACCCAATCGCTTATTTGTAATTGGAAAAACTCTACTGAAAACTTTTGTGTAAACAATAGATATATAGTTACTCCCAAAACACCAAATAATAATTGGTAAAATGAAATAGTGTTCGCTTCATGTTTTTTAATAAACACACCGTTTAATACAGAAAATAATGCAGACAGGAAAGCTGAAATTAACGCATAAATAATTCCAAGTGTATACTGACTTTCAAAATTAAATATAATATACAAGCCTGCTATTACTAGCAATCCTAAAACTATTTCTATTAGTTTTATTCTTCTTTTAAAGAAAAAAGGTTCTATAAATGAGGCGAAAAAAGCTCCAGTACTCATCATTACTAAAGCTACTGAGACATTTGATACTTTTATTGCTTTGAAAAAGGTTATCCAATGTACTGCTATAATTACTCCTGAAATAGCAAACTTAATTAATGCTTTTTTTTCTACTTTAAATGACTTCTCCCTTATTATAAAATACAAAGCAATAAAACCTACTGCTAATAGCATTCTGTACCAAACTAAAGGAACTGCATCAATTGATATTAATGCTCCTAAAATAGCTGTAAACCCCCAAATAAATACGATTAAATGTAAGAGTAAGTAGTTCTTTAATTTATCTCCTTGCATTGAAATATAAATAAATAGCGTATAAACCAAATACTATATTAGGTACCCAAACATTTAACAGTGCGTTTGCTCCTGCTACGGCTCCTAATACTTCTGCTACTTTTAAAAAGAAAACATAAATAAACATAACACTTATACCTATTGCTAAATTAACTCCTATACCTCCTCTAGTTTTCCTATGTGCTAGCCCTACTGCAATTAATGTTAGTATGTAGCTGGCAATTGGTAAACTTGTTCTCTTGTATAGTTCTACTAAGTAAGCATTTAAGTTTTTTATCCCTCTTTTTCTAGACACTTCAATAAACTTAATCAATTCTGGAGAGTTCATTTCTTGTGCCATAATATTTTTATAATTAAAATCTTCTGGTGTAAATGTAAATGTGGTATCTAAATTCCTACCTGAAAAAATACTATCTCTGTCTTTGAAAATTTTTCGTTCTTTCCAATTATGCAATTGAAATGTACTATCCTTTTTTTTCCAATTAATATTGTCAGCAGTTAACTTACTTTTTAATTTAATACCGTCATATAGGTCTATTGAAAAATTAAATCCTGAGTTTCTTTTTAAATCAAAGTTTTGGATATACATATAAGTACTATCATTCAATTGTAAACTAAACTCTCGAATAGAAGTATCTGCATACTTCTTTTTCTTTAAGTATTTTTTCTCAAAAGCTTTTCGTGTTTTACTACTTGATGGTACAAAAAAGTGATTCATTGATAATGCTACTGCACAAACAATGGTTGCTCCTATAAAATATGGGTATAAAAATCGTGTAAATGATACTTGAGAACTATTGATTGCTACAATTTCTGTATTGCTCGCTAGTTTAGAAGTAAATAAGATAACCGCTATAAATAATGCTAATGGCATAAACGTATTAGCATAGTAGATAATAAAGTTTTTATAGTAATCGTTAACTATTTCAAACAGTGTAAGATTTTCTTCTCGTAAAAACTTGTCTATTTTTTCTGCAATATCAATAGCTACTGCAATAGGTATTAAAATAAGTAACGTAAACAAGAAAGTTGTTAAGTAACGTTTTAATATGTACCAGTCTAGTATTTTCAAATTACAAACGTTTATCCATTTGTTTTACCATCTTGTCTTTCCATGAAGCAAAATCTCCTGCTATAATGTGTTTACGTGCTTCACGAACTAACCACAAATAAAACCCTAAGTTATGAATAGAAGCTATTTGTTTTCCTAACATCTCTCTTGAAGCAAATAAGTGGCGTAAATAGGCTTTAGAATACATAGTATCCACCCAAGTAATTCCCATTTCATCGATTGGAGAAAAATCGTTTTCCCACTTTTTATTTTTAATATTTATGCTACCGTGTGCTGTAAATAACATTCCGTTACGTGCATTACGGGTTGGCATTACGCAATCAAACATATCAACACCTAGAGCTATATTTTCTAAAATATTAATAGGTGTTCCAACTCCCATTAAATAACGTGGTTTGTCTTCTGGCAAAATTTCAGTCACCACTTCGGTCATTGCATACATTTCTTCAGCAGGTTCTCCTACTGATAATCCACCTATTGCATTTCCTACAGCTCCTGAGTTTGCTATATACTCTGCTGATTGCTTACGCAAATCTTTGTATGTACTTCCTTGTACAATTGGAAATAAAGACTGACTATACCCGTATTTTGGTGGTGTATTCTCAAAGTGTTTTATACAACGATCTAACCAACGATGTGTCATGTGCATAGATCTCTTTGCGTAATTATAATCACAAGGATATGGCGTACACTCATCAAAAGCCATGATTATATCTGCTCCAATGGTACGCTGTGTTTCCATTACATTTTCTGGTGTAAAAAAGTGCATAGATCCATCAATATGACTTTTAAACTTTACTCCTTCTTCATTTATCTTCCTTCTTCCTGATAAAGAATATACTTGGTATCCTCCACTATCAGTTAAAATATTACGGTCCCAATTCATAAACTTATGTAAACCTCCTGCGGCTTCTAAAGTTTCTAACTTTGGACGTAAGTATAAGTGATACGTGTTTCCTAAAATTATGTCAGGATTAATTTCGTCTTTTAATTCTGATTGATGTACTCCTTTAACTGTAGCTACTGTACCTACAGGCATAAATATTGGAGTTTCTATAGTTCCGTGATCAGTTGTAATAACACCTGCTCGTGCTTTACTTTTAGGATCGGTTATTTTTAAGTCAAATTGCATAAGTGGCAAAGATACACATGTAAGTTGAATGTTTAAAAGTAGAAAGTTAAAAGTTTCTTATTACTGATTTTTAATTCTTTCTTCTTCTACCAAACTTCGATTTAAAACCTGTTTTTTTATTTGGTTGAGTGTTTTTTGGAGGAGATTTTTTAACTTTTTGCTCTGCCCCTTCATATGTTTTTGAAGAGCCTGCTACAAGCTTATTAATTTCATCCATTTCTTTAGATGATAATTCACGCCACTCTCCTACTTTTAAATTTCCTAAAGTAACATTCATAATACGTGTACGCTTTAACTTTGTTACTTCATAGCCTAAGTATTCACACATGCGCCTTATTTGACGATTTAAGCCTTGTACTAAGGTTATTTTAAACACCGTGTCGTTTACACGTTCTACTTTACATTTCTTCGTTACAGTTCCTAAAATTGGTATACCGTTGCTCATTCGCTTAACAAAACGCTCATTAATTGGTTTGTTTACTGTAACTATATATTCTTTTTCGTGGTTATTTCCTGCACGCAGAATTTTGTTTACAATATCTCCATCATTGGTTAAGAATATTAATCCTTCTGATGGTTTATCTAAGCGACCAATAGGAAATAGTCGTTGTGGATGCCCTACAAACTTTACTATATTTTTACGCTCTTTACTATCGGTAGTACAAACAATACCTACAGGCTTGTTTAATGCTATGTATATTGTTTTAGGTTTTGCTTTTAATGGCTTTCCATCAATTTTTACCACATCTCCTTCATGAACTCTATTTCCTAACTGAGTGGGTTTACCGTTTATGGTTACTCTTCCTTCAGTTATAAAACGTTCTGCTTCACGACGTGAACATATTCCTGTACTGCTTATGTACTTGTTAAGATTTATTGATGTATCGTTACTTTTTTCCATTAATACAAAGAAAAAGAAAATCCTCAAGCTAACACTTGAGGATTTCATAATTTATATGCTTTTCTTATTAAAACATGATCATTTTTTGTGTACAACGTGCTAAACTTGGTCTTCTTTCATAATCAAACCCAAGTGTTATCATGTGTGTACCATAGTTGTATTCTTGTGTTTTATTCATATTAATACTAAACCCGTAAGACAAGTATAAGTTGTTCTTTTTTAAACCAAACAATGGAGCAATAGCGTTGGGTTGGAAAAACTGATCGTTTAAGAATGTATAACTTAAACCAGCCCAAACATATCCGTCTCTAATTCCTTTTCTGGCTTTAACATTCATGTCTGTTCTAGATCGTTTATCAGCTTCTCTATATTCTACTAACATTGAAGGTTCTAATTCAAAGTTTCTGCTTAACCTTGTAAAGGTATAAGAAGTAAAAACTGTATACTTTCTTAATACTTCTGGTTCCCCTGTTTGAAAATCTTCAATTTCTTTATTTAGAATATTTATTGCGTTAAGACTTATACTAAATCTTTCATAACGATATAATAGACCAACATCAAAGTTTGAGTTATTTAATGTTCTATTTGGTACTACTTGTCCTGAATTATTTTCTGAAGTATCAATACCAAACTGAATAAAACTATAGCTTAATGCGAATGATAAAAAGCTATCGTGAAAGTCACTTAATGTTAAGTGACTTGCAAACGATAATTTTGCTCCTTTATGAGTTGTATATCCATTCTTATCATTAAATAAAGTAATACCTCCACCAAAAGTATCAGCTATACGAGCTTCAACTGTTAACGATTGTGTGTCTGGAGAGTCTTTAACTCCAATCCACTGGCTTACTCCATTTAATCTAACCTGCAACCCAGTACCAATACCTGCATAGGTTGGAGATATTAAAAACGGGTTATCAGCCAAATGACTCACATATTGAGGCAATTCTACTTCTTGTGCAGTTACTTTTACACTACTAAATACTACACTTAAAATTAATATTATCTTTCTCATTTCTCTTATTATCTATATAGTGTAAAGTGTCCCATTATTTTCTTCTCTTGACCAGATAACTCTTTAAAGTAAATTGTATACCAATAATCTCCTGATGGTAATGGTGTACCTTCATAAGTACCATCCCATCCTTCTACAGTACCTTTAAAGTCTGCAATATTTCGTGCATATCTATCATAGATAAACACTTTGATGTCATGATAATCTTCTACTTCACGAGGATACCAGTAATCGTTTATTCCATCTCCATCTGGTGTAAATAAATTTGGAACGAAAATAGATATGTACTCTCCTCTAACAGTTAGTGTAACCTCACAACCTCTAGCATCTCTTACCGTAATGGTATAGTCTTTTGTTTGTAAGATTAAGAACTCATTATCTGGTCCAAAATCACCTCCATCTACACTGTACTCATAAGGCGGTAAACCAAAATCAGCGTTTGCAATTAATGTATTCTTAACTGAATCATCAATTTCTAAGGTTAATGGTTGATAATCCACTATATCAATTGGACTACTAGTAGAACTTTGAGAACAAGAACTTATTGTGTGTGTAGCTGTAACATAATAACCTGATCCTGCTGGTACATCAATAAATTCTCCTGTAGTGTTTGTAGCTACTAGTGTATTTGCTCCATCATATAGTGTATAAGACATGTTATTTCTGTAAGCTTCATCTACTATTGCTAAGATAATATTACCTGTTGGACAAGTATATTCAAAGTCTACTGTTAATTGTAAGTCCACTGGTTCTCCTGTGGTTACTCTTATAGGATCTACTACATTACAACCTGCTTCATCTCTAACAGTTATGTAGTATGATGTACCTCCTTGAATATTTTCAGCTGCTCCTAGTACTATTGAGTTTGTAGTATATTGAGTTGGTAACTCTACATTATTAATACTCACATAATAAGGTTGTGTACCTCCTTGTACATCTAACTCAATTGTTGGTGTAGGATCATCAATACATACTTGTTCTGCTACTCCTACTAATGTTGCTGTAAACTCATCTGGTTGTGTTACTTCAACTCTTATAGGGTCTAAATAACAACCTACAACGTCTTTTACTGTAATCCAATAAACTCCTGCACTTAAGTTTTCAAATACATTGTTTTTTACAAACTTAGTTTCTGGGAACTCAGGTGTACTTGGATCTGATACAATATTGAACTCATAATCGTTATTACCTCCTTCTGCATTAACTGTAATAGTACCATCGTTACCTCCAAAACATGTAACTGGTGTTGCTGTTACAGTAGCTTCTAATACATCTGGTTCTGTTATTGTATACTCTCCTGTTATAGCATAACACTCTACACCAAACCTATTTGTACTTCTTACGTTTATTTTATAAGTACCAACATTTAAATCACTAAAGATATTTGACGGTTGCCAATTACCTAAAGGTGCATCGTTTCCATCTAGTAATTGGTATTCGTAATTTGCAAAACCTCCTTGTACGTTGGCAGATAATACAGCATTGCTATCTCCATTACACGTAATAAATGCTGAATCTATATTTAATGTTGCTACTAAAGGCTCATAAGCTCCAACTGTTACTGTTGCTGGTTCAGAAACACATAACTCACTATCTCTTACGTAGAATTGGTGTACTCCAGCATCTACATTAAATGTATGGCTAGGTGCTGAATTAGCTGGCACAAAAGTAATCCCGTCCATACTATACATATAAGGACCTGTACCTCCTGCTCCTGTAACTTCTACTGTTGCTTGAGAAGTATTACATGTAATATCTACTGTAATTTCGGCTGAAGCAACTACTTCAATAGGATCAATGATATCTACTGGGCCTAAAAGACCATCACAAGAATATCCATCTGCTACTTTTACTGAATATCCAACTCCTGCTGGTAAGTTCGTAAAGATTGGTGATGACTGACTTGCACTTTCTGTTCCGTCAGGGTATACTAATATATAACTGTATGTTAAATTAGGATCTTGTGTTTGACCTCCTGCTACATTAGTTACTTCAATAGTTGCTGTATACTCTCCTTCACAAAGATTCGGTGTAACATTTAAGTTTCCTATAATCGTTGTTCCAGGTGTTAATGTAAAGGTTGTTGTCTCAGTACATCCATTAACATCTCTAACAGTTACTGTATAATCACCCGCTGTTAAACCAGTAATTATTGCATTGTTATCAAATGATTGAACTGTTGAACCTGAAGTGTTGTTTACCAACTCATATTGATAAGCTCCCCAACCTCCATTAGCTGTTAACTTAACTCCTCCTGAATTTGTAGGCGTACATTTTAAGTAAATTAAATCACTTGCTAATGTTAAATCGTTATCAGGTTGAGTAATCTCAAAGTTTACTGTTTGAGATGTACAGAATGGTGTATTAGGCATAGTTACTTGCACATAATACTCACCTGGTGCTATACCTGAAATCGTAGTAGGTGATGGTGCTCCTGCCGCTACATTTCCTGTAATACCTGTTGATGTTCCTCCAATAGTAAACACTTCATAATTGTAAACATCAGTATAAGGTGTATCAGGACTAAAGTATATATCTACACTTCCTGTACCTCCGAAACATGCTCTTTCAATATTTGTTAAGAATATATCAAAAGATGGTGCTTCATCAACTACATAATACTCTGTAAAAATACAGTTAGTATCTAAGTTTTCTAACTCTATTCTATATGTACCAGTTGCTAATAATGAAGTGAAGTCTCCATCTGTATTTGTTCTTGTTTCTAATAATCCTCCTGTCGCATTATTATATAGTCTGAACTCAAAATTAGCTAACGGGTTTCCTGTGCTTGTTGTGTAAGTAGCAATAACATCTTCACCTTCATTACAATCAATTGCTCTTTGTGGAGTAATAATTACACCTGTTATTCTAACAAACGGATCGATTACAACATCTTCTGAATCAAAACAATTATTATTTTCATCATACACACTTACTGTGTATGTACCTCCTGTTTCATCTGTAGAAGTGTATGTAAAGTCACTACTGTCTTTTAAAATGGTTGCTCCATCAGCAAATACTACACGTACATAATTTCCTGTACCTCCAACTATAGCAGTTTCATCTACTGTTATCGTTGCATTGTTTGTTGTATTACCAACTGTACAATTAAATTGTGACACTGATACTGCATTTGAAATATCAATAACAGTATTTTGATTAATTGTTACATCTTGATTTGTAGTACAACCATTTGTTCCTTCAGCTGTAATTGTATATGTTCCTGCAGGTAAGTTATCAAATACTACACTAGTATTTGAAGATACTCCGCTAGCTCCATTTGGATCAGGACTTATTGTATAAGTCAATGGTAAAATTCCATTATCAGTTGGTGATACTGTAATCTCTCCATCTGAACTACCAAAACAAATATCGTTTACAGTTACTGTTGGATTAAATACAGGTCTAATCTCTGGTTCTATTACGATATCTTTCGATACATCACATACAGGTGTTGCATCTAAATCACGTACTGTAACTGTATACGTTTGTGGTGTTGTATTTCCACTAGGAATTGTTATTGTTAATGGGTCACTACTAACAGTACCTCCAGTTACTATAGCTCCATCTACAGAACCTACCACATCATATTGATAGTTACTACCAGAAGTCCAATTCACTAAATCAACTGTTACAATTCCGTCTGGTGATACTGAACAATCTACTTTTTTAGTTTCTACTAACGAGAAGTTTACATCTGGATTAATTGTAACATCTGTTGGTGTTCCTGCATCACATCCATTTGAATCAACTACATTCACAGTATAATCATCAGCAGGTAAATTCGTAAAGGTATAGGTTGTTGCTGTTAAAATTTGTGTTTCAACAACTCCACCTGCATTGGATAAAGTATAGGTATACGTACCTGTACCTCCTGCTGCAGTTACTTCAATACTACCTCCTAAAGATGTATCACATACATTATCATTATGAGTCACATTGAATGTTACTGGTGTTGGATTAACTACGGTTACTGTGGTAGAACGTGGACATCCATTTCCATCTCTTACACGTACCCTATAATCACCTGGAGGGATTCCTTCAAATATATTATCATTACTATAAACAAAGCCTCCATAAGCCACATTAGGGGTAGATTGTAATTCTAATTGATACTCATAGTTGCCCCAACCACCTGTTGCTGTTCCTATAATCGTAGCATCAGAACCATTTGTGCAACTTACCAATGGATCAACTACAGCAGAAGGTATTAATGATGCATCTGGTTGATAAATGGTAAATACTTCAGTAGTTGATTGACAATACGGAGAATTAATCATCGTAATCGTTATATAATAACTACCCGCTGGTAAATTATTTACTGGTGTTGGTGCATTAACTCCTTGATGAGGAATATTTAGACCTGTTGAACTTAAATCAATTGAAGTATTTGTTGTTGCATCAAATAACTCAAAATCGTATTGACCTCCATATGGAGTTGATGGGCTAAACTCTAAAACAACACTTCCATCATCATTCTCTCTACAAGTTTCATTTTGAACATCTGTTACCAAAATATCAAACACTGGTTCTGGGTCAACTGTATAATAGGTTACCAATTCACAACCCGTTGTTGGATGTGCTATTGTTATTTGGTAATCCCCTGTTGGTAAATTGTCAAAATCTCCAGAAGTTACACCGTTTTGAGTTACAGCTGCATAACTATTACCATTGATTCCTTCAATTGTAATATTTGCTGCAGAACCTAAAGTTGAAGTATAGGTAACTGTAATATCTGCACCCGCACTACAAGTAATTGCTGTATCTAATGTTACAATAGGATTTGAAAGTGCATCAAAAGGAGCAATCGTTGCAGAAGTTGTTCCTGAACATCCTTTGTCGTCATATACTGTGATATCAACTGTACCTCCTGCTGTATTTGATGTAGTAAAAGTAAAACTGTTTGAATCTAATATTTCATCAGCACTTCCATCTGCAGGATCGTAAGTAAATACTACTCGTGTATAAGTTCCTGAACCTCCTGCAGTACCTGTTGGTAACTCTACAGTAGCTACATTAACTGTATTACCTGTTGTACAAGCAAACTCTGTTACTATTGGTGTTGATGGAGCTACTGCGATATATTCAGTTATTACAACATCGGTAACTGTTGTTGTACATCCATTAGCTGCCGTACCTGTAATACTATACGTATTTGGAGGTAAGTTAGTGAACGTACTATCTCCATCGTATGTACCAGCTACAGGGCTAATTGTATAAGTTACTGGTAAAATACCATTATCAACTGCCGTTAAAGTAATAGTTCCTGAATTATCTCCTGAACATAAACTATTTTCTGCTACGTATGTAAAGCTTGGATTTACTGGATCTTGAACAGTAATTGCTTTCGTTACTGAACAACCAGAGTTTACATCAGTAACTGTTACGTTATGTACACCTGGCGTTAATGCTCCAACAGTAGCTGAAGTTCCAGGTGATGTAATTGTTCCATTTGACCCTGTATCAAATGAATAATTGTAATTACCACCTGTACCAGAAGTTACATTTATTAGTACTTCTCCATCATTACCTGGTACACAAGTAGCATTTTGAGTTACACTCAAATTAAAATCAACATCTGGATTTACAATTATTCCTGTTGCAGTATCTGTACATCCATTAGCATCTCTAACTACTACATCATAACTTGCTGGAGTTAATCCATTAAAGGTATATGACGTATTACTTGTTGGAGAAGTAAATGTTGTACCTCCATCAATAGAATAACTATAAGGAGCAGTACCATTATTTACATTAACTGTTATTGTTTTATTTGTATCACAACTTGCAGGAATTGCAGAGACAATATTAGGTGAAGGACTTAAAGTTAAAGCCACTGTACCCAAGCTTACTGGTCCACAACCATTCGTATCTTGAGCAAAAGCTTCTACCGTTACTGGTGAACCTGTAACAGTACTAGCAGCAACAGTAATTGTATTACCTGATAAAACTCCAGTACCATTTGTTACATTAAAAGTATAAGTATATCCAGGGAAACCTCCTACTACATTTTCAATTCTTACTAAACCATCTACACTACAAGTAATATCTCTTACTTTAGTTACTTGCCCCGAAATTTCTGTTCCTTCTATAATCTCTACATCTTGGGCACCAAATTCACAAACTGTACCTCCAGTATTTGATAAGACAATGTAATATGTACCCGGTGCTAAACCAGTTACAATAATATCAGCGTCACCTGTTTGTGCAATGTTTGTATAACCTGCTACCGCTACACCATTATTTGTTGTAGCATCTCTTTTATATAATGTCCAAGTAAAATCATTTGTTAAATCTCCACTTACATCATTTATTGAGTATGTTATTTGTCCTGAGTTTGCACCAAAACATGCTTGATTGTTTACTGTGCCAGTAATTAATACCGATGGAGTAAAATCAGCATAAATATTCTCATTATTCATTTTTATACAACCACTAGCATCTCTTACATAGAAATCATAGTCAACTCCAGGTATTAAATTATAATAGGTTAATGTTCTAAAAGCTTCTCCTTGAGTTCCATTATCAAGGAGATCAGCTCCAACCCAACCATTTGCAGGTGAATTAAGTGCAAATTCAAAAGCTGGTGTACCATCTAAAGCCTCTACTGTAACAGTCAATCCTGTCGTACAATCTCCTGTATCAATAATTGGATTTACAATTAAACCTGTAACGTTATAAGGAATTGTGTATGGACCATATGCTATCAAACACAATGCAGTACCAGATCCATCAATTGTTCGTAATACAGGATGTACTACATCTCCAGAATTTAGATTTCTTATTTGACCATTAGTAGTAGTAAAATCTACCCATGTTACCCCATTATCTATACTATATTGTAATGTGTTTGGTAAATAATCAGCAGGGTCTATATTGATAAAATTGAAACCTGTTAATAAAGGATCATCCCCACAATTAGGAGCTAAAACTTCTTCTATATCCATCACAAGAGCAGGAGGGTCTGTTAACGTTACTATTTCAGTATCGATACAGCCTAAAGCATCTGTAATTGTAATGGTATAGGTTTCTACCGCTAAATTATCGAAACTAATACTTGATCCTACAAAATTATTAATTGTGTTTGTATATCCTCCTCCACTATCAGAAATTGTAATTGTATAAGGAGACTCTCCTGTATTGGCTAAAATTGCTACATCTATACTTCCTGTATCTCCATTACAAGTTGGTTCGTTAGTCGTAACGTCAATTTCAACAGGTGTAACCGAAGCTACAACTATATCTTGAACGACATATTCACACCCTTCATCATCTCTCACATACACATCATAAGTTCCTGCCGCTAAGCCTGTAACAGGATTTGTTGATTCATATGCTCCTGCTAATGAACCATCAGTCACTACTGAAAACTCATACCCACTTCCTGATCCTCCTGTAGGATTCACTAAAATTTCTCCTGTAGGATTACAACTTGCATTAGTAGGTGTTGCTGTTGCCGATAATTGTGGATTAATAGTTACTGGAGCATTCTCTGTACATCCTCTGCCATCTTGTACATATACTGTGTAATTTCCATCTGATAATCCAGAGAATGTATAAGTATTAGAGGTTAAAGGTGTTGGTGTTTGCCATGTAGTTCCATTTAAACTAAAAGTATAATCACCATTACCCGAATTAACTGTTATAACAATTTGTCCATTAGTTCCATCATAACACTGAGGTTCAGCATTAAAAGTTACTGTCTCTATTGGATCAACTGTCACAGCTACAGAGCCTGTACATCCTAATCTATCTGTTGCTACTATTGTATAGGTTCCTGCTGGCACATCTGTAAATGGACTCGTTGTAGAAACTGAAGTATTTGTAGCATCAAATAACTCGTACGTATATGTCGGTCCATTACCTCCTGTGGCATCTGGTGTAATTATTGCGCCTGTAGCAGGATTACAAGTAATCTCTTTTGTTATAGGTGCCGTTACCACTATTGGTGCTGGATCTACTAATGTTTCTTGTAATGTTATTGTACAAGCTGCTGGTGAAGCACTATTAGGGCGAACTTCAATCGTATTTACTCCTACTGGTAAACCTGTTATAGTAAATGGATTTGTTCCTGCTGCTTGCCATCCATTTCCATTTGCATTGTATTCAAATGAAGTTGGTGTACTCGAAGGGAAAGAAGCCTCTACAGTAATCGTTCCATCGTTGCTTCCAATACATGTTTTTGAACTACCTGTAACAGCAGCTGTAAACTCTTGATTTGGTTCAACATTTACCGTAATATCTGTCGTACAACCACTACCATAATCAACAGTAATGGTATAAGCTCCTGCAGATAAGTTTGGAAATACTCCTGTTGAGTTTGAAGTCCCTCCTAATGTATATGTATAACTACCTGCAGGGGTTCCTGTTACAGTTATATTTCCTGTTCCATCACAGTTATAATCTACTGTACTATTCAATGTTGGTTCAGTAGGTAAATCTGCAATAGTTACTGGGTTTAAGTCTAAAATACATCCATTAGCATCCACCACTCTAGTATCATAGGTTCCTGGATCTAGGTTTGTTACTGTTGTACTTGCTGCTTGTGTATAATTAGTATCTGCCGTTAACTTATAAAAATATAAATAGTTTGGCGTTCCTCCTGTTGGAGCTGTAAAAGTGATTGTTCCTAGAATTGTTCCTGAAGAACTACACATTAAATCTGTTGCTGCAGCACTACCTCCTGTTAAAGCAGATGGAGCTACGATTGTTTCTGTTGTAGGCGATGATGAACATCCGTTAGCATCAGTCACCACTACTTGATAAGTATCAACGGCTAACCCTGAGAATGTATAATTCAATCCATTTGAAGGTCCTTGTGTTATTGGAGCTCCAGAACCTGTAACGGTAACTGTATAATTTGCTGTACCGTTAGCTACAGTAACATTAATTGTTCCTGTTTCCCCACTACATTTAGGCTGTACAAGGGTTGTTGTATGAGTAGGATTCACTATTTGATTTACTGTTACTGTATCTGTAAATTCACAATAGTCTGTTCCTCCATTTTTATCTCTTACATATACAGTATAAGTTCCTGCTGGTACACTTATTGGACTAGATGTATATGTACTCTGATTTCCTCCTGCATCTTCAACAATAAATTGATAATTCCCATCTCCACCACTAGGGGTTATTTGAATTTGACCTGGATTACAAGTTGCACTAACTGGTACTATCGTTGCTGTAACTTGTGGAAGAATTGTTGCAGATTCTGTTACCTGACAACCTTTTCCATCTCTTACAATAACATCGTATGCTCCATCTGTTAAATTGTTAAACACATTAGAGTTTTGCCAACCAGTTACTCCATCAATCATATATGAATAGTCTCCATTTCCAGAAGTTACATTAACCGTAAGTGTTCCATTACTACCATCATAACATGCTACTGGTGTTACAGTAAATGCTAAAGTAGTAATCGGGTTTACAGTAATAGGGAAAGGTGCTGATGTACATCCCTTTGAGTCTGTAGCTATAACTGTATAATTTCCTGCTGGTACATTTGTGAATGCAACAGGATTTCCTGAGCTGTCTAATAATTCATGTGTATACGGTGCTCCATTTCCTCCATCTGTATTAGTAACTGAAATAGTAGCTCCTGTATTTGGTACACAAGTTATTTCTTTTGTTACCTGAGCAGCTACTGTAACTACATTTGGTTGAGTTAAAACTACATTATCTGGTATATCTACCTGGCAATCTCCTATAGAGTTTACATTTGAACGTACACTGATAGAGTATGTTCCATTTGTTAAACCTGTTATTGTATGAGGACTTGTTGTTAATGCCGTACTCCATGTTCCTCCATTTAACGAATATTGGTAAGAAGTTCCATAGTTTTCTGCACTAATGCTAATTGTACCATCACTTCCACCGTTACATGTTATATTTTCCCAAGAATCTATATTAGCTGTAAATGCCTGGTTTTGTTCTATAACAAAACTAACTAGTGTACTACAATCTTGACCTTTATAATATACCAAGATCTCATGAGGACCTGGCGTTAAATTTGGAAAGTTATTAATATTAGTCGTTGGTCCTCCATCTAGAGAATAATCAAAATTATTTTTTATTTCTGAAGGTGGTCCTAATACTACATTTCCTGTACCGTCACAGTTATAAGTTATATCTGGTACTAACTGTGGTGCTTGAGGAGAATCAAAAATTTCAATATCTCCTGGTATTTCATATACACAACCATTTTCATCTCTTATATAAAAACGATAGAATCCTGGAGTTAAACTATTGAATACTGCTTCTGCCGACCCGTTATCATCAAAAGAATAATAATCAATAGAAGTTACATTTCCTGTACTAGTATCTACGACACCTATACCGTATTCATATGCTCCAGTACCTCCTGTTTCATTTTCAAATCTTACTTTACCTCCTGCACCACAGTTGTAGTCTCTTTCTTTTACTACTTCAGCAGTAAGCGCTGGTGGCTCTGTAATTGTAGCACTTACTTGGTAAGTACATTGATACGTATTTTTTGAGGCTCTTATGTCAATAGTATAGGCTCCTGCAGATAATCCAGAAAATACACCTGTATTATTTGTTGTAGAAAAACCATCTATACTATACTCTAAGGTATATCCTGTAGCGTCTCCTCCTGTTAAGTTTACTTCTATTGTACCGTCATTATCTCCATTACATGCAATATGTGTTGGTGTTGCCATAAACTGTAATGCTGGTTCGACCAGAACAGTAGTTTCTGCAGTTGCGCTACAGTTATTATTATCTCTTACTTCAAATACATATGTTCCTTCGCTTCCCATTGGAACTTCGTAAGTTGTGTCAGTAAAATATACTTTGTCAACATCTGCTACCGGAGTTCCATTTACAGAAATTACAGCATATTCGTATGGTGAAGTTCCCTCACTTGGTGTTAATGTTATAATTCCTGGAGAACTTCCATTTTCACAAGTAATGTTTTTGGTAGTAATTGCTGACAGTGTAATTGGCTCAGGTAGCGTTATTACTCTTGTTTCATTAGCCGAACAACCACCTTCTGTAGTTACAAGAATTTCATATGTACCACTCTCAGTTATAGTATACCTTTGGTCATTACTATCAATAAAACCATTAGAGCCCGCCATGTATACATTATCCTTTCTTATTTCATAAGAATATCTACCAGGTACATTTTCAACCTGTACTGTAAGCTCTGATGCTCCTCCACAAACATCAATGTTTGTAAGTACATTTAAACCAATATCTAGACTTTGTATATTTACACTATCTGTAACATAATTACAAGATCCATTAGAACCAACTTGACGAATTGTTACAGTATAATCTCCAGGATTTGTTATAGAAAAAGTGTTACTTGTTTGAAAAGGAGTAGTTGTACCATTACCAGATAAACTATACTCATATCCATCAGGTACACCATTAACCACAATACTTCCGTTTGTACCACATAAAATATCTGTTGGTACAAGAGTAGGTGTTAGTGAATTTCTAAATACATTGAAATAATATGTTCTCGGACATGTTCCGTCATATAAAACTTCTAATTTATAAGCTCCTGTTTCATCAAAAGATTGAGTTAAATCTGTTCCTAACGAACTCCAAGAACATCCAGTAGATGTAGGAGCACAATCTTCAGTTTCAAAGTTGTAGCCACAACCACCATCTCCATTTAATTTAAACCATTCTACAGTTGTATTTGATCCTGCAAAAGGTAAAGTAATATCTCTTGATTCCGTTGTACTACCACATAAATAAATTTCAGCTAACTCTGTAGTATTACTAGTACAAGAAGTATTGAATCTATCTGCAAAAGGTGGTGCTAACGGATTAGACACATTTGCAAAACTTATTACTTCTACAATTTCAGGTTTTGTAATACAGCCTAAGGTTGTAGTTTTAGTTACTGTATATACTCCAGCACTACTCACTGTAATGCTTTGAGTATTTCCTAAAAACTGACCATTTTCATCTTCCCAACTGTAGGTGTCAAAACCATTACCCGCTGTTAACTCTATGCTTCCACCACAAAGAACCTCTGTTCTTCTAAAATCACAATCATCTAAATTAACTAAGAAGTTTGAAGATCCTACAATACCAAAATCACAACTATCAAAACCAGAGTAACTAGGTTCATTGTCTACTACAACTCCCCCTCTAACTCCTTCATACCTAGCAAAAGCCTGATTTTGAACCACATTAGAACATACATCTCTTAGCTCATTACAATCAGAAACCACTTGTACATGCAAGCGAATATTGTATTCTGCTCCATTCTCTCTTACCATATTATCTGGCACACCAAACTCTACTTGAGCTCTAAAACCATTCGCTGCAGAAGGTCCTTCATAACCTACTATTGTTACTCCAGCAGGTAAATCGATGTCAAAACGCATACCATTATATACTGTTCCTCCAGTAGAAGTTTCTAATAAATCTACATTTTTAGGTAACCTATCTGTTATAATCACATTCGTTGCATCATCCGTACCTACATTTTGAAAACTTATATTATACCATAATTCGCTACCTAAGCCTACGGGTGTTCCCTGAATATCATTTCCTGCAGCATCTAAAACAGATTTCACCATTTGCAACTCTGGCTCAATAATTTCTACTGATAAAGCATTTAAAAACGGCCAATAAGTATCTTGATTTGAAGTGAATCTTACATGTGCTGATGTTTGATTATTTGTTATAACACTATTATTAGGGTTACTTAATTGATATAAATCAACATCAAAACCTAACGTATTTTCACTATTTGGAGTACGTGTTGTTACATATGCATCATATCTACTTATAGAACCATTAAAAAAATTGTATCTCCAATCCCAAGCACCATTATCCCAAGCTCTAGGATTTACATTTGGAGTATATTGATCTATATAATTTCCTGTTCCATCCTCTCTATCATTAATTTGAAAACTATCCCAGTTTATACTTCTATCTCCTTCCAAAGCTGCTGCCAACAACTTTGCTCTTACTGGGGCAGGATTTGTTGGATTAGGACCAACTGGAACCGTTATAAAACCTGAATAAGATAAATCTACATTATTACCTCTACGTACATCTGCAAAACCATCAAAAACAGCTATATTCTTACTTGACTCTGTTTGGTTTTCATAAATTACTACCATCGTCCAACCTCCAGCACCTCCTAGTCCTCCTGGGTCATTACCTCTTGTTGCTCGAATATTTGCTGCTACATAGGTACCATTATGTCCTTCTGGATCCACACTTGCTAATCCTTGAATATCTGCTGTTATGTCTTTATAACAAATATAAGCTACTCCATTATCATAAATCAACTCTCTTTTTGTAACGTCACTTGCATCGGCTTCAATATCTTGATAAGCACCTCCGGGTAACTTAAACTTTATTTTATTAAAGTCATTAGATCGTGCACTACCTCCCCAAGTATCATACGGGTATACTCCAGCCCAATATAATCCAGCATATACAACACGAGAACATGTTGGTAAATTTAATACATCAGAACTTGATGAGAATGTTGAAGCATCATTATCAATATCAATATATTGCATGTTAACACTACCATTCGAACTAGAACCATCATAAGGATCTTCAGGATCATACCCCGATTGGTCAATACTTAAAACGTTATTAGCAATAAACGTTATATCTCCTTTAATATTAATACCTCCAGAAGTTCCATCGGGTTTAACGGTTCTCTGATCAAAGTAAGGTGTTGAAGGGGGTTTTAGCGCCTTCTCTTGAGAAAGTTTTTCTATTAATTTTTCATACCCTACAGTTTCATCTAAAACTACTTGTGATGGTTTTGATGATGGCTCTGGTTTTTCCTGCGAAAAACTAAAAAAGGTTTGTAATACAAGTAATAGTAAAGTAATTATTCTTTTCATAATTTCAATTGGGGGAATTAATTAATCAAGTTCTTCTGTTATGTATTTTATTTTATTTGTACGATTGCTTTACGATCGTAAAAGGCTCCATTTAAATTTGTATTATACATTTTTATTGCTTCTGCTCTATCTGTTGTTTTAAAAATGTAAACATGCATAAACCCTGTTTTTGGGTCTACAAAATAATCTGCGTCTATATCATCATTTCGTAACTCATCTACATTTCTATCTGCTAATGCTTTTTGAGAGTTAACATATACTCTTAAATAGTATCCTGGTTCTACTCCTTCCGCTTCCATAGGATAAACTCTAGCAGGTGGTTGTGTTTTAGGTTCTTCATAACTACTTAGTGCTCCTCCTAAAGTAATTTTAACCACATACACTGGGTCTTTTGTTGTTTTTTGAACTTTTATGGTTGAGTTGTCTTTCTTCTCATCATTCTTTTCAAATAAACGAGTTTTATCGTTAAAGTTATCAACCTCTTCTTCTGCATCTTCCTCTTTTGCAAACCTATCTAGGTAAACATAATATAACTTTTTCTTAGGTTCAAATACATATTTTGCTTCAATATCTAATCGAGACCATTTATCTATTAATGCTTCTGCATTTTCTTTACTTCTAAACTGATCAGAAACTACATAATACATAGTACCGCCACCGCCTGAACGTGTTATTGTACTCTTACGCCATGGTTTATTTGACCTTCTTTTTAATGAAGTATCTTTTGACTGAACCGTATCTCTTATTATTACTGTATTTGTAGTTGTTTTCGGCGCTGGTTGATTTTTTAATAATCGTAACACTTCATCAACCTTTTTATTTAAGATATCAATAGAGTCTTGCGCTTGTTGAATTTCATCAGATAAATCGTTGTGTTCTGGATTTTTATATTCAATTTCTTTCTTTGGAGCTCGTTCTGGAAGACTAACTTTTACGTTACCTGTTCTTCTTTTAGGACGCTCTCTTGTAAACGATCTTTTTCCAAAATTGTAAATCAATCCTATTTCATTAGTTGCGGCAAAACTACTCTTTTCATAAGTAAAACCAATTGCCAATTTATCAGACAAATTTACTCCTACTCCCGCTGAGATACCATACGTTTTATCATAACCAGCTTTTACCCAACCTGCTTTAGGCAAATCTACAATAGCATTTGCTCCATAACCAAACTCGCCATCTCCTGGCTTTCTAGCAATAGCTAACATTCGTATATCCGCCCCTTCAAAAAGTCCTTTTGCATAGGTAAATTCATGTGAATACATTAAATGCCCTGAGAACGTTTTTTCTCCAAAAGAAGTAGCCATTTCACTCTTTTTCAGATTAAAATCTACTAAATTCTCAAAAAACACTCCTACATCAAACTTTCCTATAGATAATGTTATTGCCGGTTGAAAATTAACAATAGGAAGATCTTGGTAATTTGAAATTTGAGGATCTGGTTCTGTTGAATTTACTTTTAATCCATCTGCACTTCTTCGACTATATAAAAAGTTAAATCCAAAGGTCAAGTCCATTGTTTCATTTAACTGCAAACGGTGCGCATAGTTAGCTAAGGCACCGAAATCTTTAAAAACTCCTACTTCTTGTTGATAAATTGCTAAACCAGCCCCTACATTTTCCCGCATTTTCCCTGAATATGTAGCCAAATATAATCTGGGGTTATCTTCAAACTCAACATTACTATTCCTAACTATAGCAGAAAGTGAAGTTTTATTCTCTCTTAGAGCAGAAAAAGTAGGTACCGTTAAAAAACGATTAAATTTCATGAAGTTGCGTGAACTAAAGCTGCTATATTGCTGTTCACCACCAGAAAACTGCGCTTGTACCACAAACACATTTAATACTAAAATAATAAATAAAGTAATTTTTCTAATCATCTAAAATTTAATCTATTACTGATATTGTTCCTGCTTTAATCAGCTTACCTTCTCTAATAATCTTATAATAAAATATTTTTTGATTGCCTAAACTTTCTAAAGGCCAATCGTTTTTGTAATCAGTTGTTTTTAAAATTTCTTTTCCACCTGAATTATACAATATTATCTCTACACTTGGTTGGTATGCATATGAATTTGACAACTTCCAAGTATCATTAATTCCATCTTGATTAGGCGATACAATGTTAGGTACTATAATTTGCCCATCAGGCTCTACCACTTCTATTGTTTTATATAATGTACAATTACCAACTTTTACCTGCACTGTATAAAAACCTAATTCAGTCACCTCTAACTGCTCTGTTGTTGATAACAAAGTTCCTGAAGTACCTTCTCCTTGATACCATTCATAATTTTCTCCTCCTGCTGCTACAACTATAGCAGAACCTCCTTCTTCCATTACTACGATTTCTGATGGAGTAACAGTTACTGCTGAATCATCAAAAGGAATTACATTTATAGGTGCTAACTCATTATTACAGCTTGAATCAGAATATTTTAACACATACTCTCCTACTTCAGTTACTACTAATGTTTGAGGGTCTGTAGGAGTTACATCTTCGTCCCCATCTTTTATCCATTGATAAGTATAACTCGTATTAAAGTTATCTATTGTGTAAATAATAGAAGAACCTGCACATAAAGAATTTGAAGTTGATGTAGAAGACACCTGAGGAACCTCTACTAGCTTTACATCAATAGCATTAGAATCACCAGTCTTTCCAGTATTTGTACTTACTGTTAATGTATATGAACCATTATCAGCATATGAATTGACAGTATATTCTTCACTTGTTGCTCCAATAGAAACTCCATCTTTTTTCCAGTCAAAGTTCAACATTGCTATTTGGTCGGAGGTTAAATCATATTCGTTTCCATCTTCTGCTATCGCTTTTACACCTACCATACTTAACTTTGTAGTAGCTGAATTACACTCTTCGTAATCAGTAGCAGTTCTAATTACTACATTAAATGAATCTACAGCTAATAGCACGAACTCTTCTGAATCAACTACAGCATCACAAGCAGAACCTGTACTTTTTGTAACTCTTGCAAAGTAAGTCCCTGCTGTTGTTGCACTAATACATAATTGATTTCGCACAGCTGTTCCCATTGTCCCCCCGTTTCTAAACCAATCAACAGTTACATCTTCAACAGGTGTAGCATCATGACTTATACACAGCTGTTTTGTTTCTCCAAATAATATAATTCTTTTCAGAGCACCTTCATTGGTTACCGTATATCCTGCATCTGTTTGTTGTTGTAGTACTACCTCATTTGAAACTGTTGTACATGTTCCTGCTTCTATCTCTAAACGATATGTCCCAAATTGCCCTACAGTTGGCGTGGTATATGTTGGGTTGTTTGAAGATTGTTTTAATTCACCATCTAAATACCAATTATACGTATAAGATGTATTTGTTACATTCGCTTCAAATGTATGAGATTGGTCTCCACAAATTTCAATAGTTGATGCCCCTTTAATTTGCGTATCTGCCCCGCTAAGACCATCAACGGTTAAAAACCTTGACTTTGGACCTCCACACAAACCATAATCAATCACAACATAATACACCCCTGTTTCTGTTATTGTATATTTAGGCTCTTGAGTAGTTGCTACCAACTCATCTGTGCCATCAACTCTTCTATACCATAAATACTCTCTATTTACATCAGTATCTAAAAAAACTTCTCTTGATTCACCATTACATAATGTAAAAGCATTACCATCATTTATAGATAACTCACCTTCTGTAAACATATCATAATAAGCTTCAAAAGGAGCTGTTTGTACTGATTGTACAGGTAGCTGACTTGTAGTTACTCGTATTACGTAGTTCTTACCATAAGTTCCTTCTAATAATTGGAAACCTATATTTTCTATATTAAATTGTTGGTTGTAATTATCTGTAGCGGTACTTATAAGTGTTCTTAATGTTTTTACCTTGCTAGGATCTGAGAAAGACCCGTTTTCATCAGAAAGTTCTATTTTAAAAGTATTACCATCCTCAAAAGCAGCTCCACTAAAAGTTATGTCTAGAGAATAATCTGTTCCTCCTACCTGATCACAAAGAGCTCTGTTACTCACTCCTACCAAATCGTTAATAACGATACTTTCAAGCACTTGAGCACTTGAATTTATACACAGTAGGAATGTTGCTAAAAGTAATAATATGCTTTTAGAGCTTCTTTTCATTTAAGGGATTCTTTTAAGGGTGTCAAATTTATAGTTTTTCTTAACAAAACTATAATAAAACTAATAAAATTAATAGGGAAATATATAAAATCTATTTTTAACAGGCAACTAAAGTTTTACAACTCTTTGTTTTCTACCTTTTTTATTTTTTTTTTGTAAGAAAAAGCCTTTCTTTGTTAGTGAAAAAATATGCTATATTTTCTATACTACTAAAATTGCCGTAGTAAAAAATTGTATTATCAAATTTAACCCCAAAAACCACGCTCTTAAAAAATATTTTGCGTGTAAAAATTTATGTATTATGAAAAAAAACTCCTTTTACATTTTAGGTGTATTACTATGCCTATTTACAAACTCTTATGGACAAATTAATTTTCCAGACACTAATTTTAAACAAGCACTATTAACCCATGACCCTATCATAGATACTTCTGGAAATGGAGAGATTGAAGAAGCTGAAGCTTTAAGTGTAGACAGATTAAATTTAGATAATAAAAATATATCTAACCTAGATGGAATTCAATTTTTTAAAAACCTAGAAGTTCTAAACTGTAGTGATAATAATATTAAGAAGATTGATGATTCACAAACTTCTACCCTAACCAAATTACGTTTTTTAACCGCTAGAAGAAACCAAATATCTTCTGTTGATGTTAGAAACTGTGCATTATGGGGACTGAGACTGGAAGACAACCCTATTAAACATGCATATTTAACAGGCCCAAGTACCTTTCAAATGGAAGCTCAATGGGGTATATACTTTGATCTAGACGTTATAGAGTATGTTTGCATTAGCAATGCACAATACATGCCTCAATCGAATGGTGTAGATCATAGAGGGTTTTGGGACAGAATTGGTAGCGCCCTCCACATAGGTGAATGTACAATTGTTACCACACCCACCTGCCCTATAATTAACTTCCCAGACCCTAATTTTAAACAAGCTTTGCTAAATCATTCACCTGTAATTGACACCGATGGTGATGGCGAAATTTGTATTAATGAAGCTGAGGCTATTTATTTACTCTCTCTTTCTAACAAAAACATTAATGACATTACTGGTATTAACTTTTTTACAAACATTACAAATATTGATCTTAGCAACAACAACTTAAGTTCAGCTGGCTTTAATAATAATACTAAATTAATTAAAATCAACATCAATGAAAACACATTAGCATCTATAAATGTTACAAGTAACACATTACTGGAAACATTGTATGTAAATAAGAATAATTTATCTGAGTTGAATATAACAAAGAATGTTAAATTAAAATTATTAGCCGCCTCTCAGAATCAATTAACACATGTAAATCTTGATGAGAATATCAATCTAACTTTTTTACATTTACCTGACAATAAACTAAGTACAATATCTGTAGATAAAAACACACAACTAAATCATTTAGATTTAGGATACAACCTTTTATCTCAAATTGACGTTACAAACAACATTGTTCTAAAGTCTCTTTTTCTTTCCCACAATAATTTTAGCGATATAAATATTTCTCTCAATGTAAACTTAACCTATTTATCAATAGATCGAAATAACTTTTTAACACAAATAGATATAAGTAAAAACATTAAGCTTTACTATTTTAATGCTTATGACACACCTCTAAAATCCATAGATATTAGTAAAAATCCTGATTTAGAATCGTTAGAGTTAGCCTATACAAATATTACCGACTTGAACATTACTAGCAATAATAGTAAACTAAAAAGATTAGTCACAAAAGGATCTTCGCTTAGCAAAATTGACATTAGAAACTGTACGTCTCTAAAACATCTAGATGCAATAGAAATGCATCAACTCAAAGAGTTGTATTTAACTGGATCTCATGAATTTTATCTTGACTTAACTAATAATCTTACACTTGAAGATTCCCCTAACATAAGTTTTGCTTGCGTAGAACCGACTTATTTAACTCAAACGTCAAATTATATTAAAAATACCTTAGGTTATAGCACTTGTAACGTAGTTTCAGACTGTACTTTACCAAGAAACGATTTTGGTAGTTACTTTATCCTATCCCCTAATCCTACCACTGGAAGTATGATCTTATCTAAAAAAGACACAGGTACAACAGCCTCTACAGCAGATATCTTTAATTCTCAAACAGGTAGTTTTGTAAAAAGTGTTAATCTTCTTTTTGGAGGAGGTTTTGGTAGTTTATCATTCAAAAAATCAACAACTTCAACAACAACTCAAAGGTTGGGTGACCCTATTAATTTAGAAGATGGAGCTCCTATTAATGTTAACGACCTAGCTACTGGTAGCTATATATTTAGAGTTAACAGTAATAGAGGTACACACACTACTAATTTTATTAAAATGTAACAATATAGTTAATAGCATATTTTCAAAGAGAGAGGTTCTAACCTCTCTCTTTTTTGTCTATATCTTTCAAAAGTATTAGAATTCTACCCTATATTTGCTATCTATTTTTTTGAATCATGACAAAGAAAATCACCATAGCCATTGACGGTTTTTCATCTACAGGAAAAAGTACTATTGCTAAGCAATTAGCCAAAGAATTGACCTATATATATGTTGATACCGGAGCAATGTATAGAGCTGTTACTTTGTATGCTATGCAGCAAAACTATATTTCTGAAAGTCATTTTAACTCTGAAGATTTAATTGCTGATTTACCTAACATTTCTTTGTCTTTTGCTTTTAATGGAGAACTTGGTTTTGCTGAAATGTTTTTAAACGGAACCAATGTTGAAAAAGAAATTAGAACCATTGAAGTTTCTAAATTGGTAAGTAAAGTTGCTGAAATTTCTGAAGTTAGAAAAAAGTTAGTTCGTGAGCAGCAGGAAATGGGTAAAAACAAAGGTATTGTTATGGATGGTCGTGATATTGGAACCGTAGTTTTTCCTAATGCTGAACTAAAGTTATTTATGACTGCTTCTGCCGACAAACGTGCTACTCGCCGTTATAAAGAATTAATTGACCGTGGTGACAAGGTTAACTATGAAGAAATCTTACAAAATGTACAAGAACGTGACAGAATAGATTCTACCCGAGAAGATTCTCCTTTAGTCATGGCAGATGATGCTATTGAATTTGATAATTCTGATATGGGACTTAAAGAACAATTTGAACGTATTATGAGTTTGGTTAACGCCAGAGTTCAATAAAAACTACGTATACAATTAATTATAACAAGCCCACAAAATTCTTTGTGGGTTTCTTTTTGCTTTTTTTGTGTAAAGTTGTAAATTTCTTACATGGAAAATCTTCAAAAAATAATCAACGTTACCCAAATACGAAAAGCTGACGAACACACTATTACTAAAAAAGGAATTACCTCTTTTGCTTTGATGGGGCAAGCATCTTTAGCGTTTGTTAAAGCCATTGAGCCTTTATTAAATCGCTCTCTAAAAATTGCCATTGTTAGTGGTGTTGGAAATAATGGTGGTGATGGATTTGCTATTACCAGAATTTTAAGAAGTAAAAAATATACTGTACAACCTTTTTTAGTTCAGTTTAAAGATACACTTAGCCCAGATTGTGATATTAATTTTCAAAAACTTGATGATACTATCATTATAAAATCAACTAGTAAAGTTCCTGACTTCTCTGAATATGATGTAATTATTGATGCTATTTTTGGTTTTGGCCTTTCCAAACCTATTACTGGTTTTATAAAACATGTTATTGAAAGTATTAATAATGCTAAAAAAACTGTATATGCTGTTGATGTTCCTTCTGGATTGTATTGCGATAAGCTCCCTGATTCTGAAACTGTTGTACAAGCATACCTTGCTGTAAGTTTTCAGCGACCAAAATTTTCATTTTTTTTTCCTGAAAATGGAACATTTGTAAAAAATTGGAAAACAGTTGATATTGGCTTAGATGAAGATTTTATTCAACAACAAGAAAGCAACTATTTCATTCTGAACGATAAAATTGCTAATATTTTAACTTCTAGACCGCGTCAATCACACAAAGGAAGTTACGGACACGCCTTATTAATTGCCGGTTCTTACGGGAAAATGGGGGCTGCTGTACTTTCTTCAAAAGCTTGCTTACGAAGTGGTGTAGGTTTGTTAACTAGTTATGTACCAAAATGTGGGTATCAAATTATACAGTCTTCCGTTCCAGAAGCAATGTGCTTAACCGATGAGAATGAAGAATTCGTGACCCAACTCCCAGAAATTTTCAAATACGCCGTTCTCGCGATAGGTCCTGGATTGGATGTTAACGAAAAAACGACGCTAGTTGTAAAAAAATTATTATCAGAAAACAATACTCCGTTAGTTATTGATGCTGATGCTATAAATATTATTGCTAAAAACGAGGAGTTAAAATCATTGCTTCCTAAAAATTCTATTTTAACTCCACATATTAAAGAGTTTGATAGATTGGTAGGAAAATCTGACACTTCAACTGAACGTTTTCAGAAGCAACTTGAGTTTTCTGCAAAATATCAATGCGTCGTGGTTTTAAAAAATGCATATACTACTATTTCTTCTCCTGAAGGAAATTTGTATTTCAACACTTCTGGAAACCAAGGAATGTCAACTGGTGGTAGTGGCGATGTCCTCACAGGAATTATCACTGGATTGTTAGCACAAAATTACCCGCCTTTACATGCCGCTTTATTAGGTGTATTTTTCCACGGAAAAGCAGGTGACGATGCCGCTTGCAAAAAAGGATACAAAGCGTTAATTGCTTCTGATATTATTGATGCTTTACGAATAGAAAAAAGTTAGTTTTCTTTAGACGTTGATTGAATTAGTATTGCTAATAACATTACTAAACCACAACCTAAAGCATTTAACCACAAATACGGTAACCAGTCGATATACCAAACTCCTATAATAATTAATTGCGTAATTATCGCTGCAATAAATACTGCATTTCCTTTTACAAACTTTATGAAAAAAGCTAATAAGAATATTCCCAGCACATTTCCGTAAAAAATAGAACCAATAATATTTACGAGCTGAATTAAATTATCAAATAAATCAGCTATACAGGCGACTAAAATTGCCAAAATACCCCAACCTAAGGTGAACCATTTTGACATTTTTACATAATGTTCTTCGCTATATTCTATTTTGGTATTTCGTTTGTATAAATCAATAGCTGTAGTACCTCCTAAGGCGTTTAATTCAGATGCTGTAGAAGACATTGCTGCAGACAATATCACCGCCAACAACAAACCTATTAATCCTTTGGGTAGATTATTCAGAATAAAGTGAATAAACACATAGTCTTTATCATTTGTTTCTACCAATGGATCTACTTTTGAAATAATAGTCTTTGCTTCTTCTTTTAGTACCTTATCTTGTTCATTAAACTCTTGAATCTGTGCTACATTTTCAGGTGTTAACCCTTCAAAAATCAACGCTTTTTTTCTTCCTTCAATAAAACGATGTTCTTCTTCTAACTTAATGTACTGCTCTATTGTTTCAAGGTTAGAATTTGCTATTGCTTCTCCTGATTTTGGATTGAAATTTAACGGTGACGGATTAAATTGATAAAATACAAACACCATCACTCCTACTAACAGAATAAAAAACTGCATTGGTACTTTTAGCAAGCCATTGAAAATTAATCCTAACTGACTTTCTCGTAACGATTTCCCTGATAAATAGCGTTGCACTTGGCTTTGGTCTGTTCCAAAGTACGATAACATTAAAAATGTACCTCCTAAAATACCTGTCCAAACCGTGTAACGGTTATTCAAATCCCAAGAAAAATCTAGCACTTTCATCTTATCGGAAGCTCCTGCAATTTCTAATGCTTTCGTAAATGTAATATCATCTGGTAAATACTGTAATATCAAATAAAATGCTACAAACATTCCTGCAAAAATCACTGCCATTTGTTGTTTTTGCGTAACACTCACTGCCTTCGTCCCTCCAGAAACAGTATATATAATTACTAAAACCCCTATGATAATATTCAAAGTAATTAAATCCCAACCCAAAACAGCAGACAAAATAATAGCCGGTGCAAAAATGGTGATTCCTGCTGCTAATCCGCGTTGAATTAAAAACAGAATCGCTGTCAAGGTTCGAGTTTTTTGATCAAACCTTCCTTCTAAATATTCGTAAGCTGTGTAAACTTTTAATCGGTGGTAAATAGGAATAAACACCAAACAGATAATTACCATTGCTATTGGTAATCCGAAGTAAAACTGCACAAAACCCATTCCGCTATGAAACGCTTGTCCTGGAGTAGATAAAAAAGTAATGGCACTGGCTTGTGTTGCCATAACTGACAATCCAATCGTCCACCATTTACTTTCGTTTCCTCCTTTTATATAGTCTTCAACATTTTTACTTCCTCTGGTTTTCCAAGCTCCGTATAATACAATAAACAATAAAGTTACCGAAAGAACAATCCAATCTACTAGCTGCATGGTTTATTTTGTATATATGTTAGTGATTATGTAAAATAACACGATGTATACTACATTAGCCACTAAGACTAATGTGTATTCTTTTTTCCATACATACTTTTTATCCATACTTTGTTTTTTATTAGTTGATTATTGTTTTGGTTTTTCGTAGAAACTATTGGCTAATGATGCTTCACTTAACAAAGGCATTTTAAACTGAATTGGTTCTCTTCCTGGTTCTGTTGGCTGTCCGTTTTCATCTTTAGCATACCAAGTTATGGATTTTGGTAATAACAAACCGTTAACATTTTCCCAATCGTTATATCTTATAATTTTATAAGCATCAGTTGGTTCTTTGCTAAAATAAGTAACCGTATACCCTAACCATGCCATTTGTTTTGTTTCTGGATGGTAAAATATAAAATAATTATCATCTGGTGAAGTTCCAACGTTGGCTTTGTATGAAATTTTTATTCCTGGATAGGTAACTCCTTCAAAAGTCAGTGGTTTTGTTTCTGAATACACAATGCCATCATCAGCTAACACAAAAGGCATTGCGTAAAAATAAAAATATAGATTGTAATAAAATTCAGGATTTCCTTTAAACGCTGTTGAATCTTGTTGTTGTAACCACACCTCTTTTCCGTCAAACCCTAAAGAATATTCTGGTGAATTCACTACTGTTTTTCGCGAATGTAAATCTGTAGTATGCTCTTCATTCTTTAAGGTAAATGACAATGTTTTCATTTTTTTCCACTGTTCAACTCCTCCATGATTTTTTAGAACTTCTTCTAAAACTTTTGGATATTTTAACGCTACCTCTTCTTCTTTTTTTATTGTTTCCTTTTTAACTTCTTTTTTGCATGCTACTGAAACAAGAGCTATAGCAATTAGTACTACTATTTTTTTCATGATAATTGATTTATTCTAATTGGTCGAAACTACCATTAGAAATTACAGTAAAAATAAAAAACTCTCTAAAAATATATTTAGAGAGTTTTATGTTAACTATAAAAAATTGAATGAATTATTCATCCGTTAAGGCTTCCATAAAAGCTATTAGGTCTTTAATTTCTTTTTCTGACAAATTCAATTTATCCAGTGGTAACGTTTGATTTGGCACTTCGTACCCTAATCCTTGTCCACCACCTTTATTATAAAAATCAACTACTTGTTCTAAGGTTTCATATACCCCATTATGCATATAGGGAGCCGTTTTGGATATGTTACGAACGGTAGAAGTTTTGAAAAAGTATTTTCGTTCTTCAGTTTTAAATATATTATAAGCTCCTAAATCATCATCTAACCCTGTTTCTTTCATATTTGGAACTCCTATAGACTCTATTTCAGTTTCCGTAAAATTAGGCGGAACTGTTCCGTTAAACACAGGTGGAAAGTGACAAGTTGCACATTTTGCCTTCCCCATAAAAAGATTAAACCCATTAACTTCTGAAACTGTTAAAGTGTTTTCTTTATTGTTGATGTTTTTATCAAATTTAGAACTAAAATCGCCCAAACTTCTGATATAATTTGCTATCGCATTTCGGATGTTAAAATCTGTTACTTTTCCATATAAATTAGTAAACGATTTCGTGTATACATTATCATTTTTTACAGTTTCCGTCAAGTTTTCTAAATTGGTATGAAACTCATTCTTGTTTTCAACAACTCCTACAATCTGACCTTCTAAACTACCTGCTCTTCCATCGTGAAAAAAGGTTTGTTGGTAAGCTGCATATGGTAATGTTGGTGTATTTCTTTTTTGCTTCGGAAAAGTTGCTAGTCCATCTGTAAAAGCTTTATCCTTAATATGACAAGTTGCACAGCTCATTACTCCGTCTTTTGATAAATTCTTATCATTAAATAGCTTTCTTCCCAAAGCTATTTTTTCATTAGACATTGCCTTTTCTAGCTGATGATAATCGTTAAAGAAATCAATATTAAATGTTTCTTTAGAAAATAACGAAGTGATATTGTTATTAAATGCCATAGTTAATGGAAACTCCACTTTCCAATCTTCAGCAGTACTCGCTAATAATTCTAATTGCTTATGCGCATGATTTTTGATAAAATTATAGCGATTAAACGACTCAAAATTACCTTCTTGTAACACTTTTTGAGCTGCCTGCAACTCATTTACAAAATCGGTATATAATTTATCTTTTGAAAACTCACTTTTATACGTATTTATAATAAAGAGTAAGGTTTCGTAGTTTGTTTTTGCTTCTAATAATGATTGCTCTAATACTGGTGAATCAAAACCTGTAATTCCTACCAAAGCAATACGAGCAATTTGGTCGCGTAACAACCATAAAATATGATGCTTTTTTAAATACAATGTATTGTTTGCTGCTATTAGTTTAAGTCTATTTTTAGTGATATTTACAGCATCTTTTAAAGCAATAACATCAACCTCATCTTGATGCAATAACTCTTCAATAACCTGAAATCCAAAAGGGTTTCTTATTTTTATGTTTGTAGCATCTTCTTCATCAATTCTTAAAAGATTGGGACTATTTAAACTCTTATAATTTTCTTTATCAACAAATGATAAAATAGGCTCAATTAACTTAAACTCTTTTCTTGCTAATTTGTATTTATTAAGTTTTTCTGAAAACTCATCAACAGCATTAATTTCTTCTAAAAGAGTAATGCAACTATCTAAATGGTGCGAGTAATATTCTTCAACTTTTACTACTAAAACTTTATTATCAACTTTTGTGTAACTCGCTGTTTTTTCTTGTTTACAACTAATTATAGATACTAGAAAAAGACACATGATAACATGTGCCTTTTGTATTTTTTGAAAACTGTTTATCATTATCTATCTAATCCTTGAATCACATATAATTGACTTCCTTCTTTTGATGTTTCAGCTGCATCATTTGCTAAAGGATCTGTAAATGCTCCCCCGTCTGCTGGAACCCAACCATGATTTTGAGTAATTAATAAAAATGTATTGCTTACTCCTATAGTTTTAGAAATATCAATCATTCCCGTAATCTCCCATGCTTTTTCTTGGTAAGTTAAACCATAACCTGCTGCCGCAGCTGCCACTTGGTCACATTCTAATACTTTTTTCAGTACTCCTGTTTTTAGGTTATATTGATATAAACTTGCAGCATGTTGTTTTTCTGCACTATCAAAATATCCGTTAGGATCTTCTTGAATATAAGCATAGTTTTCAGTAACTACGATATTATCAGGACTATGAAAAACACCTGCTTTACCGTCTAACTTATCACCATCTAATACACATGTAATTTTAGCAGCTCCTATAGGATCATTTTCATTTAATTCTACTTTATACACACGTCCGTAAATAGTTCCCTTCCCTATTAAACCATCTTTTTTACGACCTGTAACACAAAAATAAATTTCACGATTGTTTTTAGCAGAACCTCTTCTCCAGTCAATATCTTCTAAGCGAGAGAATCCCATCACTCCTTTTTCTTTAGCTTCAGCATCTAATAAATCGATATTCTTTTCAGTTAACTCAACAAAAGAAGCATTGTAAGTTGTACCTTCTTTCATGTCTACTTCATAAGTAATACCTTCATCAGTTACTTTTAAACCATATAACTTACCTCCTTCTAAGTCTCCTCTACTCCCAACATACATCCCTAATTGTCCTGAAGGAACCATATTATCTCCGTGATCATCTCCTATAAACACAACCGTCTTATCAGTATAAGCATCTTTACTTAACGGTACTGCGTTTTCAGTTACCCACTGCCCCATAGCAGTTAACATTCTTGGACTACTTGCTCCTGAAGCATCTTTAAAAGGGTCTGTAGCAAAAACTCCTTGAGGTCCATCTCCCCATTCACCTCCAGATAAATATAGAGGACCAAAACCATGCTCTTCTTGTGTTATTAATGTTCCTGAGCATTGAGCAGAACCTCCTGTTGCTATAGCGTTTAAGATATATTCTCCATGTACAGGCTTAAAAGTCTTATCTAATTTAATACGAGCAATTGAAAAATCTGCCTCAATATTATTTATTAATGTATAAGTTCCATCTGAGTTTCTCATTAACCCAGCTCCATCTGCCATAGAACCGTATACAAAGTTTGGTGTATCTTCTAACTTATCTTCAGAAGATAATAAAGGAAAAATGTTTACTCCAGAAAACTCTGATTCTAATTTTAAAAAGTTTGGAGTTTTTGAGTGTGCTTTTAATTCAATTAAGTCTCCTTGGTTAGGTGTACTATCAGAATCACAAGATGTTAAAGCAATCGCACCACAAACACCTAAGAATCCTAATTTAAGTAAGTTTTTCATTATTATGTTAATTTTGTTTATACCCGCAAATCAACAACACTTACTTTAAGAAGTTCTTAGCTATAGTTTAAATCTACCTCATCAAAAGGTTACCAACTTTAACTAAACTTAAACAACTCTAAACAATCACTTACAAAAAGAACTTCTAAACACTAATTATCAACCCTATACAACCTAACCTTCTCTTAACTTAATTAATATATTTCTATAATTATTTATCTCTTTTTTTTTTTAACAAAAAAAGAGCACCTATAAAAGGTACTCTTAATTTGCATCAAAATTTTACTTTGGTTAGAGTAAAAAATCATTTTGTTTTTCTTTTTCTTCATAGAACTTTCCCTACGACGTGATATAATTCCCCATTTTATATCTTAACCTTATTGAAGGTCTAAATTTTAACCGAGACAAAAATAAACCGTCTAATTTTCTTTTTGGTAAGTCAGTGACTTACTTTTAGTAAGTCACTGACTTACTTTTTCACCAAAATGAGGTAAAAAAGACCTCAAAAGCCAAAAATTTTGTTAAAACAGTAATTATTTAAAATTTTATATATTTGCTTTTTATGAAAAAAATGAATTTACATATAGCACAAGAGCTTGTAAGCTTAACATGTAGTTTTCGTGGGAATCCTGATGAAGGAATCTTTCGAAAACGGACGTTGTATGTTAATTATAATGAAAACTCAAATATGATTTGATTATAAAAACTAGTAATATATAAAGCGTCCAAATAATTTTGGACGCTTTTTTTATATTTTTTTTTGAAAAATGAAATTTTAATTTAAAACATATAAAGAACTCTTAATTGAACTCTAAGCTACTAACGTACAAAACGTTACAAAACCACTACTTATCTGGATATTATCCGGACAGCCCTCCCTCACCCTAAAAACAACATAACCACCTGATTACCAACAAACTAAACACCAAAAACACTTGTTTTATTGTAAAAATTTCGTATATTTGTACCATACTTATTAAGATATCCTTAATTGGTATTATTAATAAATAATAATTTAAAACTATGGTATTAACTAATATAAACACAAGTATCAGCTTAGCTTATAGAAAAGGGGCTGATTACAGAACAAAAAAAGACAAGGATGTTTATTGTGAAGCAAAGTATTTGATGAAGAATTAGCAATTATTCTATACTAATATATATAACACAAAGGCGTCTTTTTAAAAAGACGCCTTTTTTTATTTTGAAGTACATTTTAACAAGTTAAAAACTTGTATAATTCGTTTTTTTTCACTATATTATTAGGACAAATTTAAAGCTATGAAAACATTAAAATTGCGCACACTAAATGAAAAAGGACGTTTACTCATTAAACAAGAACGCTTACTAAAAACTTACTCGTTATTTATAGTGTTGTCACTATTTTAGAGTAAAAATCAACTAGCGTTTATTCAAAAATTGCAAACGCTTCCTTTATGACAAAGTAGAATTCCCTGAAGTCTGTTGTACTCAATAGGCCTTAGTAGTAACGCATCTTCATGAATTGATGTTTCAATCAATTTAATTCTACCTACTACCCAAACACTTGGGTTAGATGACTATTGCCTCATTTAAAAAATGATGTAATACACACGAAAATTTATTTCGATGCTATATGAGCTGCAGATGCGGCTAGGAAAACTATTGTCAAAATTTAAAAATTGAAATTATGAGAACTTTAAAATTTACACTACTAATAAGCATGTTATTTTTGTTAACTACAAGTTGTACAGACTTAACAGAAGATATTGTACCAAACAACACTGTTAACCAAACAGAATTAGTTACAAGTACTAATGTACCTACCGATGGTACTGGTGATGACGGTACTGGTGGAACTACCGACCTTGATACAGGTGGTGATGATGGTAATAGTGGGGGTACGGGTAAAGGTAATTAAACTCAAAGTCTTTAACTTTAAAGTTAAAGACTTTTTTTATTAGTTTTGTCTTTAAAACCTTAGAATTGTATAATTTTATCAAAACAGTAGTATTATTTTTTATTCTCTTTAGTTTATTTTTAAACCTAACCTCTTTTACATCAAACATAAAAAAAAAACATACTAATAATGATAGTATAAAAGAATGGATTAACTTCTCAAAAAAAAGTGATATTTCTATTTTAGAAAGAAAGAAACTCTTAGTTAAAGCTTATAAAAACTTATCTATTAAAAATAAAAATTATTGCAAAACATTAAGTGTTATAGCTTATGAATTTTACAATTTAAATGATACTACAAAATTTTTAAAACTAAACAAAAAGGCTTTTGAACATGCCTTAAAAACCAAAGATACGTTTACTATTGCTGATACTAATTGGAGTTATGCTGACTATTATAACAATGAACAAGTATATGAAAAATCATATACGTTTTACAATAAAGCATTTAACAACTTCAAGTTATTAAATAAAGAATATGAAATGGCAAGAATATTATATTCAATGTCGTTTATTAAAGGTAGGTATAGAGACTACATTAGTAGCGAAATATTAATATTTAAAGCAATTAAAATATTCAAAAAAACTAAAAGCTATAAATGGTTATATTATTCCTACAATCACTTAGCTCAATTACAAAGAGATATTAAAGAATACGATAAGGCTTTATTTTACTACGATAAATCTCTTGAATACTTCTCAAAAGTTAGTAATAAAAATGACATCTATCTAATAACCTATAACAACATAGGTAACGTTTACAGGGAAAAAGGAAATTATAAACTTGCCATTGAGGCTTATAATAAAGATTTAAAAAAAAAGGTAAAACCTATACACTTTGCTACAATTATAAGTAATAAAGCTCATACAAAACTACTACTTAACGATACTTCAAATGTAAAAAAAGATTTACACAAAGCATTAACCATTAGAGATAGTTTAGGAAATAAAACCGCAATTTTAGCTTCATACATATATATATCAAACTATTACAAACAGATAAAAGATACTTTAAAAGCCCTGAAATATGCTAAAAAAGCATATTTACTTGCTCATAAATTAAAAAATGGTCGGGATTATTTAGCTTCCTTGCAACAACTTGCCAACTTAGACAAACAAAATTCTAAAAAATATTTAGATAGATACATTGTGTTTAATGACAGTTTAATTAGCGCAGAACGTAGAGTGCAAAACAAGTTTACGCGTATTGAGTTTGAAACAGATGAATATATTGAAGAAACCGAGCGTTTAAGTCAACAACGTGTATGGATTATTGTAACTAGTTTTGCAGGTCTATTAGTTCTTAGTTTATTATATTTTTTACGTGTACAAAAAGTAAGAAATGAAAAATTAAAACTAGAAGCGGAACAACAAAAAGCTAATGAAGAAGTGTATGTATTAACACTACAACAACAGGCTAAGTTAGAAGAAGAACGTGTTAACGAACGTAACCGTATTTCAGCTGAACTACACGATGGTGTTTTAGGAAAACTTTTCGGTACTCGAGTAAACCTTGGTTTTTTAGCAATGCAAATGAAACCTGAAACTCAAGAAAAACACCAAGCTTTTTTAAACGAACTACAAGAGATAGAAAAGGAAATTAGAGATGTTTCTCACAGATTAAGCGATAATTTTGATAGCGCTAATATTAACTTTACAACAATTTTAACACAGCTTTTAAAAGACAGGAGTGCCATTGGTAACTTTAGCTATCAATTTGATTTTGATAAAACTATTCCTTGGAGTGAAATTAGTGAGGTTACAAAAGCTAATGTTTATCGTATAATACAAGAAGCTTTACAAAACATTATAAAGCATGCAAAGGCAAAAAATGTTATCTTAGACGTCTCATTTAATAAAAAAGAGCTTATTATTTCGTTAAAAGATGACGGAATTGGTTTTAATACCGAGAAAAAGAAAAAGGGAATTGGCATAAAAAATATTACAGCAAGAGTAAAAAAACTAGGTGGTAATTTAGAATTTATTTCTAAAGAAAACCAAGGAACTACGCTTGTCATTATAACCCCTTTTAATACAACAAATGGAAAACAAAAAGTATAACGCTTTAATAATTGACGATCACCCCTTAATATCAGAAGCTTATAAAAGCGCTTTTACTTATATTGAAAGTCAAGGTGAAAACATTTCTTTTCAGGTACAAATAGCAAATAATTGTGGTGCTGCCGATGAAATTATAGAGACATATTCCTCTTCTAATCGACCAATTGAAATTATCTTTTTAGATATTAGCCTTCCCCCTATGGAAGAAAAAGGCATTTTATCTGGTGAAGATTTAGGTTTGATTATAAATGAAAAACTACCTGAATCTAAAATTATCATTTCTACTACTTTTAACGATAATTACCGAGTACACAGCATTTTAAAAAATGTAAATCCTGATGGTTTTTTAGTTAAAAACGACATCACTCCTGTAGAATTAGTACATGCTATTAAAGAAGTTCTTAGCGACCCTCCATATTACAGTAAAACTGTAATGAAAATGCTGAGGAATCAAGTATCCAATGAATATTTTTTAGATGATTTAGATAGAAAAATCTTATATGAATTATCTATTGGTAATCGTGTGAATAAATTACCTAATATTCTTCCATTGTCATTAGCTGCCGTTCAAAAAAGAAAACGACAAATGGCTAAAATTTTTGACGTTGACAACTCTGATGATCGCGATTTGATTTTAATAGCAAAAGAAAAAGGATTCTTATAAGAATCCCTTTTCACTATTTTACAATCTGTTATCAATTATACTTTGTACTACTTCAGGATTTAAGAGTGTAGAAACATCTCCCAAATTATCTAATTCATTATGTGCAATTTTTCGAAGAATACGACGCATAATTTTTCCTGAACGTGTTTTAGGCAATCCTTCTGTAAACTGGATTTTATCTAGCTTCGCTATCGGACCGATATGCTCCGTAATAATTTGATTTATCTCTTTACGTAAGTTATCTTGATTTCTTACCTCTCCTGTTTCTTTTAAAATCACATAACCATATAAGGCATTTCCTTTTACCTCGTGTGGAAAACCAACTATAGCACTTTCAGCCACTGCTGGATGTTCATTTATAGCATCTTCAATAGGTGCGGTTCCTAAGTTATGTCCTGAAACAATAATTACATCATCTACCCTACCTGTAATTCGATAATAACCTACCTCATCACGAAGTGCCCCATCACCCGTAAAATACATATCATCGAATGCAGAGAAATACGTTTCTTTATAACGCTGATGATTTCCCCATATAGTTCTTGCCATAGATGGCCATGGATACTTTATACACAATCTTCCGTCAACCTGATTTCCTTTTACTTCTTTTCCGTTTTCATCCATCAATGCTATTTGAATCCCTGGTAAAGGCAACGTTGCATAAGTTGGTTTTGTTGGAGTAATGTATGGTAATGGTGAAATCATAATTCCGCCAGTTTCCGTTTGCCACCAAGTATCTACAATTGGACTTTTCTTTTTTCCAACATTATCGTTATACCAGTGCCATGCTTCTTCATTTATAGGTTCTCCTACCGTTCCTAACACTTTTACTGATGAAAGATTATGGCTATCAACAAATTCTAAGTTCTCTTTTGCTAATGCTCTAATTGCTGTGGGCGCTGTATAAAATTGATTTATGTTGTGCTTTTCTACAATTTCCCAAAAACGACCAAAATCTGGATAGCTAGGAACTCCTTCAAACATTACAGTTGTTGCTCCGTTTGCTAACGGACCATACACGATATAACTATGCCCTGTAATCCAACCAATATCTGCGGTACACCAATACACATCATTTTCTTTATAATTAAATACATTTTTAAACGTATATGCTGTATACACCATGTAACCAGCTGTGGTATGTAACATTCCTTTTGGACTTCCTGTTGAACCAGAAGTATATAATATAAATAGTGGATCTTCAGCGTCCATAATCTCTGGAACACAATCTTGATAAGCTTCTTCTAATAAAGGTTCTAACCACTTATCTCGTCCTTCTTTTAATTGAATATCTGAATTAATTCTTTTAGCAACCAATACATTTTCTATGGTAGGACAGTCTTCTAATGCTTCATCTACAATACTCTTTAAATCAATAGTTTTTGCTCCTCTATAAGAACCATCTGAAGTAATTACCATTTTTGCTTCGCAATCATTAATTCTCGTAGCTAATGCTGTTGATGAAAATCCTGCAAAAACAACCGAGTGTACTGCTCCAATTCGTGCGCAAGCTAAAACCGAAATAGCTAATTCTGGAATCATTGGTAAGTAAATACAAACTCTGTCTCCTCTCTTAATTCCGTGATCTTTTAACACATTAGCGAACTTACAAACACGTTTATGTAGTTCTTTGTAAGAGATATGTTGAGCTTCTTCTTTTGGGTTGTTAGGCTCAAATAAAATAGCTGTTTTGTCTCCTCTAATATGCAAATGACGATCGATACAGTTTTCTGTAATATTTAGCTTTGCTCCTTCAAACCATTTGAACTCAGTTTTCTCAAAATTATAGTCTAAAACGGTATCCCATTTTTTCCTCCAAACAAAGTGTTCTTCTGCTATTTCTTCCCAAAATAATTCTGGATTTCTAACGGACTTTCTATATACTTGAAAATATTCTTCTAATGTTTTTACGTGGTAGTTACTCATTCTTATACTCCTTTTTATTTTAGCTTAAGCTACTAAAATAAATCATTTTTAATTGTTTATCAACTTATTAATTCTTCTTCTTAAAACATATGCTAACCTTCATCTTCCTGTTGCAATAAACGTGAATGTATAATGAAACGAACTCCTAAAGGAATTTCTAATGAAAAACTTGCTCCTCTTCCTTCAGTTACATCAATTGTTAAGTGCGTATGCTTCCAGTATTCATATTGATCTTTATTCATATAAAAGGGGACTTCACCTAACACACCTAACAAAATATCACTTTCATCTAAATACATTTCATCTTTAGGAAAAATCATTGGTGATGATCCATCACAACACCCTCCACTTTGATGAAAAATTAATTCGCCATGTTGCTTTTTTAGTTTCTCAACTATTTCTTTTGCTGAATCTGTTATTGCTACTCTTTGCATATTACATTTTTTAATTATAAAATACTGAGCTTTAAAAGCTCAGTATTTTCAAACAACTAAAAGAACCCTAACTTGTTTTTATCATACGATATCAACATGTTCTTAGTTTGACGATAGTGATCCATCATCATTAAGTGGGTTTCTCTACCAAATCCTGATTTTTTATATCCTCCAAATGGTGCATGCGCTGGATAAGCATGGTAACAATTTACCCAAACTCTTCCTGCTTTAATAGCTCTTGGAATTTGATACAATTGATGCGCATCTCGTGTCCACACTCCTGCTCCTAATCCGTACATCGTATCATTTGCTATTTCTAACGCTTCAGCTTCGTCTTTAAACTTTGTAACACACACAACAGGCCCAAAAATTTCTTCTTGAAATACACGCATCTTATTGTGTCCTTCTAAAATAGTTGGTTTAATATAAAATCCATTTGCTAAATCTCCTTCTAGTTTATTAGCTTCTCCTCCACATAGCACTTTCGCTCCTTCTTCTTTTCCTATTTTAATATACGCTTGAATTTTTTCATATTGATCGTTTGATGCTTGCGCACCTACCATCGTATTTACATCATACGGACTCTTTTGTACAATTGCTTCTGTTCTTGCCACCACTCGCTCCATAAACTTATCATAAATATCTTCTTGTACTAAAATACGCGAAGGACAAGTACATACTTCTCCCTGATTAAAAGCAAATAACACCGCTCCCTCAATTGCTTTATCTAAAAATGCATCATCTTCATCCATTACGCTATTAAAGAAAATATTTGGAGACTTCCCTCCTAGCTCCATCGTTACTGGATTTAAGTTTTTAGAAGCATACTGCATTATTAACTGTCCTGTAGTAGTTTCTCCTGTAAATGCTACTTTATCAATTCTTGGACTCGATGCTAATGGCTTTCCTGCTTCAGGACCAAAACCATGAACTACATTAATAACTCCTGGAGGAAAAACATCGGCTATTTTTTCCATTAACAATGTTGCTGATGACGGTGTTTGTTCTGCTGGTTTTAATATTACACAGTTACCTGTAGCCAATGCTGGTGGCAACTTCCACGACAACATTAAAAGAGGAAAGTTCCAAGGAATAATTTGCCCCACAACCCCTAAAGGCTCTTTAATATTCATTGATAAGGTATTTTGATCAAGCTCTGTTGCACTTCCTTCTTCTGCTCTAATAGCAGCAGCAAAATAGCGCCAATGATCTACTGCCAAAGGGACATCAGCATTTAATGTTTCTCGTATTGGCTTTCCATTATCGCATGTTTCTACTAATGCAAACTCTTCTAAATTTGCTTCAATTATATCTGCTACTTTATTTAGCAATGAAGCTCGTTCTGCAGCTGATGTGTTGCCCCAACTTTCCTTTGCTGCATTTGCTGCATCTAGAGCTAACTCTACATCTTCTTTTTGTGATCTCGGATATTTTGCTATGATGCTATTATCAACTGGAGATTTGTTTTCAAAATATTCTCCACCTAATGGAGACACAAACTTTCCATTGATAAAATTTGCATAAGTGTCTTTAAATTTTGGTTTCGTGTAACTCATAAAACTTTGTATTTTTGTTCTTTACTTAAATTAACCATCCCGAAATAACACTTCTATAATCAACACGTGTTAAAAATGAATATTTCGTAATTTTTGTAAAATTAAAATATCATATAGTCAATATATTGAACGTATTTATTAAATTGTAACACATATCTATTATCTCAAAAAAAGGATAAATAGATTTTTGTACTATTGATTATGAACCATTTATTAAGTCGACATAAAGAAAGTAGAAAGCTTACTACTTTAATAGAGAACAGAACTACGTATAATGCTGAATATGCTGAGTTAAATATTTTTGAGACTCATAAAAGTGCTGAACAAGTCTCTTTGACTTTTGATTTTCCTGTGATTGCAAGTATGCTCACTGGAAAAAAAGTAATGCATTTAGAAGGTATGGAGCCTTTTGATTTTTTCCCTGGTGAATCTGTGGTAATGCCAACTAACAAAGAAATGATTATAGATTTCCCCTTGGCTGAAAAAAATAACCCTACCCAATGTTTAGCTTTAGGTATTGACTCTGATAAAATTGACGAGATAGTAGAAAAGTTTAATCAAAATGTAGCCATAGAGCGCGAAAATAATAATTGGAAACTAAACGAAACTTCTTCTCACCTTGTTCATAATACGGATATTAATCATTTAGTTGGACGTTTAGTACATACATTTACCGATCAAAACAAATCTAAAGACATTCTTCTTGATCTTATGATACAAGAATTGATTGTTAGATTATTACAAACGAAGGCTAAAGCTTTTATTTTAAATGATCCTTCTGGCACACTTACAGACACCCGTATTGGCATGGTTATTAAGTTTATTAAAAACAATCTTACTAATAAAGATATCACTGTAGAATTGTTAGCTAAGAAGGCTTGTATGAGTACATCTCATTTTCATAAAAAGTTTAAAAACACCTTGGGAATTTCTCCTATTGATTATATAAATTCTGAAAAGATTAAATTTTCTAAAAAACTTATAAAGCAATCTAAAAACCTACGAATCTCTGAAATAGCCTACAAATCAGGCTTTAACAATATTAGCTACTTTAACAGGCAGTTTAAAAAAATGGAAATGATTACTCCTCAGCAATTTAAAAAGTCTTTTATAAAAGAATAAATCATCAACTTTTTTCAAAAAAATTTTATAGTTACATTTGTTTTATATGGTGATATCTCTTTTTCTAGATGTTTTAAGTACTAATTGGTACATAATCTTACTTTTTTTTATTGTAGCTGTTCTATACTCTTCAGTTGGTTTTGGAGGAGGTTCTAGTTACTTGGCTGTTTTAGCACTTACCGGCTTACTTTTTACACAAATAAGAGCTACTGCTTTACTTTGTAATGTAATGGTTGTTACAGGTAATGTTTTACTTTATATGCAACAAAAACAATATAGTTGGAAAAAGGTTATTCCGCTTACTTTATTTAGTATTCCTATGGCTTTTTTGGGTGGGTACTTACGAATAAGTCAAACCTTTTTCTTTATTCTTTTAGGTTTTACACTACTTTTTGCTGCTATTACCATGTGGATTTCTAACAAAGTAGTTACCAACAACAATAAAACTACCGATTTAAACCTAGCAAAAAATGCAGGTTATGGCGGAATTATTGGTTTTGTTTCTGGAATGGTTGGAATTGGTGGCGGTATTTTCTTAGCTCCGTTACTTCATTTAACCAATTGGGATACTCCTAAAAAAATAGCTGCTACAGCAAGCTTTTTTATTTTGGTTAATTCTATATCTGGATTGATAGGTCAATATACAAACCCTGAGTTTTCTATCGACTGGAAACTTACTTCTATTTTATTAATTACTGTTTTTATTGGCGGACAAATTGGTAGCAGAATGAGTAATCAATTCTTCACTCCTACTCAACTAAAAAAGGCAACCGCTATTTTGATTGCCTTTGTGAGTGTTCGTATTTTAATTAAATACTTGTTTTAATTTACTTTTAAATTCCTTTCATTACTCTTTAGCTTTGGTTAGCTGTAAGCATACCCTTTTCTTTTTTTATTCTGTTTTGAAAAATTACTGTTTTCTTTCCTTTTTTTTCTGAAAACTTATACGTGTAAAATCCGTCTTCAAAAGAAAAATTATTTGGTGATGTTGGGTAAATTTTAAATTTACTTGAACTTCCTTCTCTTTGACTATACAGTTGGTTATTTTCCATCGTAATTAAACGAATTCCTCCATCTTCAAATTTATAAGCACCTACCCATTTTTGCAACTCTTCTTTTGATAAAGAAACGGCATTATTACCTGTAGAAAAAGGTTTATTAATAGCCAAACCTGCTATTTTTATAGCTGTACTTGTTGGTGACTTACATCCACAATTAGAAAATACAATTACATACACATCTTCACTCGGCACAAATACTCCCATAGATTTATACCCAGGTATTCCTCCACCATGTTCAATAGTTGATACTCCATTTATTTCATTTAGATGCCACCCATATCCATAATTTATTTTCTTACCATTGTTTAATGTGTAATTGGTAAAAGCTTTGTCAATTGTTTCTTTTTTTACTAGCATATTATTACGAATTGCTCTTTGCCATTGTAACATATCATCTACATTCGACATAATTGACCCTGCCGCATACGGTAATGACATACTTATGTATTGAGCATTCGAATATTCTCCATTTCTCTTTCGATATCCTATGGCTCGGTTTTTAATCAGTTTTGTATGACTTCCATAATAAGAAGAATTCATGTTCAGTTTCTTAAAAATTCGTTCTTCTACAAATTTTGGATAGCTCATTCCGCTTACCTTTTCTATAATATATCCTAAAATAAAATACCCAGAATTATTGTATTTATATTTATCTCCTGGTTCAAAATCCATAGGTTCATTTTTAAAGAAATCGATAAATTTTAAAGGTTCTACATCTTTAGTTGTTACTTCACCGAATTTTTGCATTGAAGTGTAACTTTTAATTCCTGATGTATGAGTTAATAAGTGATGAACGGTAATTTGTTTTCCTTTGGTTGGATAATTAGGTATAAACTTAGTTATATCGTCTTCTAAACTTAGCTTTCCTTCTTCTAGCAACATTAGTATTGAAACTGCTGTAAACTGTTTGGTAATTGAACCAACTTCGAAAACATTTTCTGGCTTCATGTTTACATCTAATTCTAAATTAGCCTTTCCATAAGCTTTTCTATAAATAACATTTCCTTTTTTAGCAACCAAAGTAACAACTCCACTTTCATTATCTTTAAATTGAGCTTTTAAAATTTCATCAATTTTTGACTCTAAATTTTGAGCAGAAACTATACTTGTTAATAAAAAACATAAAGAGAAGAACAGTACTTTTTTAATTTGAATTCGGATTTTCATTCGGTTTATTTTCATGATTATTACATTTAGGACGACATAAGAGTAAATAGGTTACATGGTTTTACCAAAAACAAAAAAAAGCAACGTAAATACGTTGCTCTTTCATCCCCAAAACATAGATAACTATTCTTAGCCTAACCAAGCATTCATCATCCACAATGTTTTTTCTTGTTCTGCAATAAAATCACTCATCATTGAGTTTGTTCCTTCATCTTCTGCTTTATCAGATAAATCAAGAATCGTACGCTCAATTTTTAATAGTTCTGAAAGAGAATCTATAATTAATTTTACTGCTTCAACATCATTTGAAATATTTTTTCCTACTGGTACTCTTGACACACTGGTGTAATCTTCAAAAGTATGTAAAGGTGTTCCTTGTAATGTTAAAATACGCTCTGCTATTAAATCTACTTTTTCTTGTGCATCCGTATAAAATTCTTCAAATTTCATATGCAACTCAAAAAAGTTTTTCCCTTTTATATTCCAGTGTAATCCTCTTGCATTTTGATAATACACTTGAAAATTTGCTAACAATGTATTTAACTCATTTACCAAGTTTTCAGTTTTTTGTTTATCTAATCCTAAAATTGTAGTTGACATATTGTTTTGATTTTAAGTTTTTTACTTTTTCTACTACAAATTTAAGGCAAGTTTTAACAGTTTTACCATAAAGGTAATCGATTGTTTTAATATCTTTATCGAAAATTATTATTGAAATGACTATAACACAATTAAAATATACACTAGCTGTTGCTGAATATAAAAACTTCACCATAGCGGCAGAACATTGCTTTGTTACACAACCAACGTTGAGTATGCAAATTCAGAAATTAGAAGAAGAATTAGATGCTAAAATTTTTAACCGCTCTAAAAAACCTATTGAATTAACTGAAGTTGGTAGACGTATTGTAGAACAAGCCAAAGTTATAGTTGATGAGAGTAACCGTATTATTGATATTGTACATCAACAAAAAGGTTATGTAGGTGGTGAGTTTAGGCTAGGAATAATCCCTACAATTATGCCTACGCTACTTCCTATGTTTTTAAAAACGTTTAGTAAAAACTATCCTAAAGTTCAATTAGTTATTGAGGAATTAACTACAGAGGAAATTGTTAGAAAATTAATGGATGGTTATATTGATGCTGCCATTGCCGCTACTCCATTAGAAAATGAAGCTATAAAAGAGCGTGTTTTATATTATGAACCTTTTGTTGGTTTAGTTCCTAGCGAGCATCGTTTGTTTAAACAAAAGAAATTAAAAGTTGATGATTTAGAGGTTGATGATATTTTATTATTAGAAGACGGGCATTGTTTTAAAGACAGTGTAATTAATCTTTGTAGAACTAATAAAAGAAGTTCTACACATCACTTTCAATTAGAAAGTGGGAGTTTTGATACATTAATTAAGCTATCTAAAGATGGTTTAGGAATGACATTACTTCCTTATTTAAACACTTTGGATTTAAATGAACGAGATAAAACTCATTTAAGAGAGTTTGAAACTCCAACACCTGCACGTGAAGTTAGCTTGATTTATCACAAGTCTCAGTTAAAAATGCAATTGATAGAAGCTCTAAAAAGTACTATTGATAGTGTGATTAGAGGTGCTATTGCTTTTAGCGATGTGGAAATTATAAGTCCTCTTCAGAAAAAATAAAGAACAACAAAAATCCCGCAATTAGCGGGATTTTTTATTTTCTATCAAACCTAATCTAAATATTTGGCTATCTCTCTGCGATTTAAAATCGGTACTCCGATAAAGACTTTGGAAAATCTTCTGGATTTGCAGCTAAATGATAGCGAGGATCATCTACCGCCTCTTCAATAACATCTGCAAAAATTGGACTTGCTTTATATAACAATACCTTACAATCTTCACTTAAATGTTTTAAGGTTACCTTTTTCCCTGCCTTTTGATATTTTTCAACTAATATAAAAATAGCTTCAATAGCTGAATGATCTGAAATACGAGATTCTACAAAATCAATCTCCACATTAGTTGGATCATTTTTAATATCAAATTTTTCGTTAAAAGCAGTAATACTTCCGAAGAATAAAGGTCCCCAAATTTCGTAAATCTTGGTTCCATCTTCTTTAAATCGTTTTCTAGCTCTAATTTTTTTAGCATTTTCCCATGCAAAAACTAATGCTGAAATAATAACTCCAACAAATACAGCAATTGCTAAATCAAAAATTACAGTTACCGCAGATACTATAATTAATACAATTGCATCCGATTTTGGAATTTTATTCATAATTCTAAAACTAGACCATGCGAAAGTGTCAATAACCATCATAAACATTACTCCTACTAAAGCTGCGATAGGCACTTGCTCTATATATTTATCAGCAAAAAGGATAAAAATTAATAAAGTAACAGCCATCATAACTCCTGATAAGCGCCCTCTACCACCTGCATTAATATTAATTACGGTTTGACCAATCATACCACAACCACCTGTTCCTCCAAACAATCCGCTTAACATATTTCCTGCACCTTGAGCTACACATTCTTTATTTCCATCTCCTCGAGAGTCAGTTAATTCATCTACTAAATTCATAGTCATTAACGTTTCAATCAACCCAACCGAAGCTGCTAAAAAGGCATAAGGCGCTATAAATTTTAAAGTATCTAAGTTGAATGGTAAATTACTCCAAAGCTCTGCTAAATTCATTTTTTTAGAAATCTCATCAAAACCATTTAAACCAGCTCCTCCACCATCTCTAATAAAATCTCCAACATTTATAGACTCTAATCCTCCAAAAATAGATACAAACGTTACAATTAAAATAGCTGTTAATGCTGCTGGTACTTTTGTTGTTAATTTTGGAAGTAACCATATAATTAGCATAGTTAACAATACTAATCCAACCATAGTATATAGCTTTGTTCCTTGTAAAGTAGATTTTACTACTCCACTATCTTTTACTGAATAAAATCCGTCGTTTTCAATATTATAAACAACTTTTTTTGTTTTTGCATCAAAAACTTGTGTATCTGATTTTACAAAAACTTCTTGGTTTGTTTGATTATTAATAATTGAATTTCCTTTTATTGAAAACAATGCTGCATTTGATGCTAAGTCTTGCACCTGGTTATCTGCAACTTTGTACACCAACTCTTTCGATTCAGTTTTACGCATGTTTTGCCCAAAAATATCCTTCTTGTTTTCTTTGAACATTCCTAATTGAGCTATAAAAATAACTACCGCTAAACCATTTACGAATCCCATCATTACTGGGTGTGGAATTAATCGAACTAATTTCCCTAGCTTAAATACTCCTGCTAATATTTGAATAACCCCCATTAGAACCACAGCTGCCAATAAATAGAAGTACCCCATATTTTCTACAGGTGTATCAAACAACAGCCCTTTTGCATGTCCTTCTTGTATCATGTTTACAAAAATTACAGCCACCGCACCAGCTGCTCCAGAGATTAACCCTGGTCTTCCTCCAAAAATTGCGGAAACAATTCCTACCACGAAAGCTCCAAACAATGCTACAATAGGGCTTATTTGGGCTACGAAAGCAAAGGCTACTACTTCTGGTATCATTGCTAACGATACCGTAATACCAGCTAACGAATCGTCTTTTATGTTAATCTTCTTACTTTTAATGTATTTCATCATAATTTCTAAGAGTCTTTTGTAAAAGTGCGCAAATGTAAAGATAATTTTATAGACCAAGTTTTACGTTTCATTAAGTTTAATTTTGTCAGCGTAAATTTTTGCCTTAATTTTGAACGTTGAACTATCAAACCAATTTGGTAGCAACAAATGAGCAGAAAAACACTACTTACTTCGAAAGAAATTGAAATCATTCTGCATCGATTAGCGTGTCAGTTAATCGAGAATCACAACGATTTTTCTAACACCATTTTAATAGGATTACAACCTAGAGGTTCTTATTTAGCTAATCGGTTAGCTAAGTTATTAAGAGAAGAGTATGACATTAAAGACCTAAAGTTAGGCTTGTTAGATATTACTTTTTATCGTGATGATTTTCGCAGGAGAGAAGAACCCTTAGAAGCCACTTCTACACAAATTGACTTTTTAATTGAAGGAAAGAAGGTGGTTATTATTGATGACGTATTATTTTCAGGAAGAAGCGTTCGAAGTGCTTTAACAGCACTACAATCATATGGAAGACCTGATAATGTTGAATTATTAGTATTAATTGATCGTCGTTTTAGCCGTCATTTACCAATTCAACCTAATTATAGAGGAAGACAAGTAGATGCCATCAATGAAGAAAAAGTAGTTGTTAACTGGCAAGAAACTCATAAAGAAGATACAATTTACCTTGAACCCAAGCCCTCAAAGCTTGATTAGTTATGATAAAAAAAACAAACTAAAATGAAGCAGTTAAGTGTTGAACATTTATTAGGAATTAAATACCTTAACAAAAATGACCTTGAGCTTATTTTTGAAACTGCTGCTCATTTTAAAGAAGTCATTAACCGACCTATAAAAAAGGTTCCTTCGTTACGTGATATTACCATCGCTAATTTATTTTTTGAAAACAGTACACGTACAAAGCTTTCTTTTGAATTAGCTGAAAAACGTTTATCTGCAGATGTTATCAATTTTTCTGCTGGACAATCTTCAGTAAAAAAAGGAGAAACTTTAATCGATACTGTTAACAATATTTTATCAATGAAAGTTGATATTGTTGTGATGCGTCATTCAAATGTAGGAGCAGGAATTTTCTTATCAAACCATGTAGATGCTAAAATTATTAATGCTGGAGACGGTACACATGAACATCCAACCCAAGCATTATTAGATAGTTTTTCTATGCGTGAAGCTTTAAATAGCGACTTAAAAGGAAAGAAAATTGTAATTGTTGGTGATGTCTTACATTCTCGTGTAGCTTTATCAAATATTTTTGCGCTGCAATTACAAGGAGCTAAAGTGAAAGTTTGTGGACCTAGTACGTTAATTCCTAGATACATTTCTAGTTTAGGTGTTGAAGTAGAAACGAACCTTAAAAAGGCTTTAGAGTGGTGTGATGTTGCTAATGTATTACGTGTGCAACACGAACGTATGGATATAAAATATTTTCCATCAACTAGAGAATACACACAGCTTTTTGGTATCAACAAAGAAATTTTAGATAATCTTGGCAAAAAAATTGTCATTATGCACCCAGGACCTATTAACAGAGGTGTAGAACTAACAAGTGATGTTGCTGACAGTGATCAATCAATTATTCTAAACCAAGTAGAAAATGGAGTTGCTGTTCGTATGGCAGTTATTTATTTGTTAGCACAACAAATAAAAAGATAGTCATGAACATAACTGATAAAACTGATTACACTTTAGTAACTTCTGATGAAAAAACATTTTCTGACTTCATTGAAAGCTTTGAAAATGAATATATAAACCTTACAGGAAAAAACCTGATTATTGTAATTTCAGAAGATTTTAATGCGTCTAACAAAAATATTTTGCTATTTTTGAAATACGCGGAAGAACATCAGAACAATGGCATGTCTTTTGTAGTTGTATCTAAAGATGTTACTATTGATGATTTTCCTGAAACCTTTAACATTGTTCCTACTTTAGTAGAAGCAGAAGATGTTATAGAAATGGAAAACATTCAACGTGATTTAGGTTTTTAACCTTATATTTTTAAATAATTATCCATCCCCTAAATGATAATTTATGGTAAAAAAAATACTATTTATAACTTTTTTCTTAGCTATTTCCGTCGGTTTTTCTCAAGAAAAATCAATCGAGAAGTTGGTAGCATCCCCTAACCCTTTTACGAACAATACTACTATTTACTTTAATGCTAAACATAGCCAAACAGTTATTTTAACTGTTAGAAATGTATTAGGTAAAACAGTTTATAGCAGAGAGCTTAAAGTGGTTGAGGGACGTAACTCTTTTCCGTTTCAACGTAATGATTTAAAATCTGGAATGTACATTTATGCAATACAAAGCAATAAGGAAATAATCTCAAAACGCTTTGTAATTAAATAAATGAGCTTACACTTAACTGTTTTAGGTTGTCATTCTGCTACCCCAAGAGTTAATGCCTACCCTACTGCCCAATATTTAGAAATTAACAATCGTCATTTTTTAATTGATTGCGGAGAAGGTACACAACGTCAAATGCGAAAATACAAGGTTGGTTTTTCAAAAATCAACCATATTTTTATTTCTCATTTACATGGTGATCACTTTTTTGGTTTAGTTGGACTTATTGCTACTTTTGGAATTTTAAACAGGGAAAAGGAGTTACATATTTATGGTCCAAAAGGAATAAAAGAGGTTACAATACTTCAGTTAAAAGTTTCAAAATCGTGGACCAAGTACCCTATTATTTTTCATGAATTAGAATCTAAAGAAAGTGAACTTATTTTTGAAGACGATAAGGTTTCTGTAAGAACCATTCCTTTAAATCATAGAGTGTATACTAATGGTTTTTTATTTACTGAGAAACCTAAACTTAGAAAGTTACACATTAAAAATATTCAGCAATATGATGAAATAGAAACTTGTGACTTTCATAACATTAAAGCTGGCAGAGACTTTACTCTTTCTACTGGAGAAGTAATTCCTAATGAAGAACTTACTATTGATCCGCCCAAACCTTTAAGTTTTGCTTTCTGTAGTGATACAGCCTATAAACCAGATATTGTTCCTCTCATTAAAGATGTAGACTTGCTATACCATGAAGCCACATTTTTAAAAGATAGAGAAGATTTATGTGATAAAACTAAACATTCTACCGCGGAACAAGCAGCTTCTATTGCTAATCAAGCAAATGCAAACAAATTAATTATTGGGCATTATTCAAGCAGATATAAAAACATTAATGATTTTAAAGTCGAAGCTCAAACAGTTTTTAAAAATACTGAATTAGCTGAAGCAGGAAAGCGATATAGTACCAATTCTTTTCCTGTTGAAATTTTAAATTAATACTGTTTTGTTGATAAAAGCACCAAAGTGCAAGCTATTTCGCTCTTAATTCCATTTTCTTTTAACAACTCTATAAGCTCTAAATTTTCGGTTCCAGGATTAAAAATTACTCTGCGAGGTTGCAGATTAATTATATATTGATAATATGATTTCTGACGGTTAGGATTTAAGTATAAAGTTACAGTATCAACATCTTCAAAAAAAATACTCTCTGTTTCAATAACAACATCAGCTACAATTCCTTTTTGTAAACCAATTGCTACAGTTTCTATAGTACTATCTCTTAACCTTTTAATAGTAATATTCGAGTACCTAGAAGGTTTTAAAGAAGCTCCTAGTACTAAAGTACGTTTTTTCATTTTCTGTTAATAATACGTTAAACTCTCTTAAACTAAGTAACAAAGTTAGGCAATAAAGAGTCTATTAAGCGTCAAAACAATTCAAAAACAACAAAAATGAAAAACATATTACTAATACTTTTAGCTGTATTTACTACAACTATTTATGCACAAATGCCTAAAAGTAGCCTACCCAAACCAGGAGTTATTACTGGTAAAGTAGTCGATCAAGCAACCAAGCAACCTCTTCCCTATGTAAATATTATAATCAAAGATACTGCCAAAAAAATTATTACTGGTGGAATTACTGATGACAACGGTTTATTCTCTATAAAAAATATACCTGAAGGAAATAGTATTGTTGAAGTTCAATTTATAGGATATAAAACCTTCTCTAAGCCTGTTTCTGTAAATCGTAAATCAAGTAAAGTTAATTTAGGAGTTATCTCTCTTGAAGAAGATAGTACTACTCTAGACGAAGTGGAAATTCGTGCAGAAACCTCTTCTGTAACCCAAAAGGTAGACAGAAAAGTAATTAACGTTGGTAAAGATTTAACCTCAGCTGGTGCCACTGCTTCTGAGTTATTAAACAACGTACAATCTGTAAGTGTTGATAGCCAATCGGGTAACATTAGTTTACGTGGTAACGAAAATGTACGTGTGTTAGTTGACGGAAAACCTACCAACATTCCTGCTTCTGAATTATTAAAACAAATTCCTTCTACATCTATTAAAAGCGTTGAATTAATTACTAACCCTTCTGCAAAATACAATCCTGAAGGAATGAGTGGTATTATTAATATTATTCTTAATAAAAATGCCAACATGGGCTTTAATGGATCTATAAATACTGGTGTTGAAGCTGGACATTATGTTCGTTACAATGCGTCTACAAACATGAACTATAAAACAGGAAAGGTTAACTTTTTTGGTAACTACGGATTTAATGGTGGAGATCGTTATAACTTTGGTTATGTTAATAGACCCGGAGTTAACAACCAAGACTTTATTTTTGTTAATGATAATGAATCTCATTTATTTAAAATTGGAGCTGATATATATTTAGATGATAAAAACACCTTATCTCTTTACACTACTCAAAACTGGTTTGATAGTAATGCTAGTGGTCGTGCTATAATTACAGATAACAATGGTGATTTAATATCTCACTCTCCTAACACACAAACAAATGAAAGTCATAATCAAGCTTATAATGTAAATTATAAACATGATTTCGAAAAGGAAGGACATAACATAGAGTTTGAAGCCAATTTCTCTAAAAATGATTCTCCAAAATTTTTAGAAAATATTTTTTTAGAAAATTCACAACCAGATTATTTTAATGATATTAATAACAACAGAAAAAGCACTTTATTAAACTTAGACTATACAAATCCTATTTCTAAAAACGGGAAACTTGAACTAGGCTTAGAGTATAGAGTAAACAATGCTGATAATACTAACTTAACAAACCAACAAATTTTAGTAGAAGAACCTGATACTTATAGAGACGTAGGTAATTCTTCTTTCACCTACGATAGAGATATTTACTCTGCTTATGTAAACTATGGCCACAAGTTTGGTAAACTTAACATGCAATTAGGTGCTCGTTTTGAACAATATAAAATTGAAGGAAACTTTACAGGACTAGATGAAAATGGGGATGTAAAGAACGAGAAAGTAACTGATGATATTTTTACTGTATACCCATCTGCTTTCTTTACCTTTAACCCAAATGACAATGATCAATTTCAATTAAGTTATAGTAAAAGAGTTGACAGACCAGGAATACAACAAGTAAACCCTATTAGAGAATGGAGTACACCTTTAATTACATCAATAGGTAATCCTGACCTTGTTCCTCAGTTCACTAATTCAGTTGAATTTAACTATACACGAAAAATAAAAGGCGGATCTATAACTTTAGGAAGCTTTTACAGAAACATTAATGACGTAATTAACAGAGCTACTTATAAAGATCCTGCTGACGCTGATAATGTAAAACAAATATTAACTTTTGCTAATTTTGATGATACCGATGCGTATGGTTTAGAGTTTTCTGCAAACTATAAAATTGCAAAATGGTGGAGAGCTAACGCTAGTATGGATTACTATTCTCAAAAACAATTTGGAACTACTGATTTAAGTGACCCTAACGCTCCTACTACTGAAGTTAAAACAGATATTTTTAATGCACGTATAAGCAATAGTTTTACAGTATCTAAAAAGTTACGTTTACAATTATTTGCAATGTATAGAGGTCCAAGAGAAGACATTCAATGGAATGTTGAACCTATGAAAATGGTTAACATTGGTGCTAACTATAGTATTCTTAAAGGAAAAGGAAACATTAATTTGAGAGTAAATGACATTTTTAATACTATGAGGTTCAAATTTAACTCTGAAAGACCTTTTGTTCAAAATGGACGTTTCAAATGGGAAAGTAGAACGGCTTATATTGGATTTAACTACAGATTTGGTGGAGGAAAAAACAAAGCCCGAGCTAGAAAACAACGTGATAATAATGAAAGACAAGGAGGCGGAGGTTTCTTATAAAATAGTTTTTTATTAATTATTTGAAAAAAACGAAGTTAAATACTTCGTTTTTTTTATTTTTAGCGCAATTTCATTCCCTTCAACATATGAAAAGATTGCTAATATTAATTTTATTACTAGGTACTTATTTTTGTCAAGCACAAAACCAGCGACTTACAGGAACCATTTTAGATAAAAAAAACAACCATCCACTACCTTTTGTTACAATTACCTGCAAAAACACTTCCAATAAAATACTAACGGGTAGTATCTCTGATGAAAAAGGGAATTTTAAGATTGAAAATCTTCCAAAGGAAAATTTACTTTTAACTTTTCAATTCATTGGTTACAAAACTTTTGAAAAGAAAATTGACTTAAAAAAGAATAGTAAAATAGGGATAGTTTTTCTTGAAGAAAATACCACTCAATTAGATGAAGTTGAAATACAAGGGGAAACTTCAACTATTATTCAAAAAATTGATAGAAAAGTTATTAATGTAGGTAATGATTTAACAGCTTCTGGAGCTACCTCTTTAGAGATGCTTGAAAATATTCCTTCTGTAGATATTAATCAACTTTCTGGAACTATAAGTTTACGAGGAAATGAAAATGTTAGAGTTTTAGTGAATGGAAAACCTTCCAACGTAAATACAGCTCAATTATTAAAACAAATACCTTCTAACTCGGTAAAAAGTGTTGAAATAATTACAAATCCATCTGCAAAACATACTCCAGAAGGCATGAGCGGTATTATCAACCTAATTCTTAAAAAAAATACTAAAATTGGATTTAATGGAAGTTTTTCTGCTGGTGCTAAACAAAGTAGAAATTTAAAACCCGATATTTCCTTAAATACTAACTATAAAACTGGTATCACTAACTTTTACCTAAACTATAATACAAGCTGGGGTGATTATGAAACCTTCAATGATTTAGAAAGAACTGACACTAACTTAACTCAAAATATTGATTTTTTAAGTAATTCAAATATTCATAATATTAAATTTGGTGTGGACATAGACATCACTTCACAAAGTATATTATCTGTATATACATCTCAAAATTTCGATAATAATAGTTTAGCAACCAATACCCTTGTTCATGAAAACAATTCTTTAGTTTTTGATAACAAGAGTTTTTCTGATTATGATCAAAAAGATGAGACCTATAACATAGATTATGTTTACAACTTTGATAGTAAAGGACAACATTTAGAGATTGAATTCAATCACTCTATAACAAAAAACCCTGAAAAAACAATTAACGAAGAACTTATCAATCCTGATTCAAAAGAATATAATTATACAAATAATATCAAAGACACACGAAAACTTTGGTTGCTGAATATTGATTATGTAAAACCTATAAAATCTGGAAAACTAGAATTTGGAGTTGAATTTAGAAAGCAAGATTTTTACAATTTAATACTTACTGATAGAGAACACATAAATGATTCGGCTTCTCTTGAACTCGTAGGAAGTACAACGTTAAATTATGACAAAAGTATTTATTCAGGATATCTAAATTTTAACAAGGAGTTCAAAAAAATTTCAATTCAAGCAGGTATAAGGTTAGAACAATTTAACTTAGATGCTCATTTCTCGAATACTGAACAAGGAAACACACACCTGAAAGATGCTATTTTTAATTGGTACCCTTCAGCATCAGTTCTATACAGCTTTACTGAAAAAAGCAAGTTACAATTTGCTTACAGTAGAAGAATTGACAGACCCTCTGCTTATCAAGTAACTCCTATTCAAGAATGGTTTTCGCCTCTAACTATATCAAGAGGAAACCTTTATTTACAGCCGCAATTTACAAACTCACTAGAGCTCAATTATACTAGGACAATTACAAAAGGCTATATCTCTTTTGGTACATTTTATAGAAGAACTAACGATAAAATTGGTCGATTACTACAAAAAGACAATCAAAACCCTGATAGGACAATTAATTCTTTTACCAATTATGACTTTGCTGATAGTTATGGTATTGAACTTTCTGCTAGCTTTAAACCCATAAAATGGTGGACACTTAGACCTTCTTTTGAAACCTACATACAAGATTCTCAAGGAATATTAAATAATAACTTAGAAACAGTTAAAAACACTTTGGTGAAGGGACGCATAAATAACTCTTTTAAAGCTTCAAAAAAACTGAGTCTCCAGTTATCAGGTATTTTTAGAGGTAAAAGTGAAAACATTCAATACACTGTACAACCATATACTATGATTAATGCTGGAGCTAGATTAAAAGTATTTGAAGGTAAAGGAAGCATCACCTTAAGGGGTACTGATATTTTTAATAATGTAAACTTTGATTATACATCAAACACTCCTTTTATACAAAAAGGAAAGTATACACTGGAGTACAACTCAATTTACTTAGGTTTTTCCTATAATTTTGGAAGCGGGAAGAACAAGAGTAAAAGCAGAAAATATAGAGATAGTAATGAAGCCCAAGGAGGTATGTTTTAATAATAAAATATCTAATACATTAACTATATATCTAAAACGCTTATCATTGGTATTTCTAACAAATCTTGTCTTGAATCTACCCTATAAATATTCTATTATTAACTTAACATTTGGTTTTAGTAAACAAAACTACTATTTTTTCACTTAAGAAAATAAAAATTAAAAAATCATGAAAAAAAAGTAACAACTTTAGGAAAACAACTAAGTATTGATGAAAAAAAACAGATTAGAGGGGCATACACCGATGATATTTGTTGCAAAAAACCAAGACTCGTTGTTTGTGAATGCAAAGACGATAATGATTTTGACAGAATTCAATAAGGATTAATCATTGATTAAATACCAAAAAATAACTTTTATAAAATCAAAACTATTTTCTGTAAGATTACCTAAACAAATCCGAAGTTAAAAAACTTCGGATTTGTTGTTTTATATGTAAACTAAAATTACCAACGAATCACTACAGACCCCCAAGTAAATCCACTACCAAAGGCAGCCAATACTACCAAGTCACCATCATTTATTTTTCCTTTCTCCCAAGCTTCCGTTAATGCAATAATAACCGAAGCAGCAGTAGTATTACCATACTTCATAATGTTGTTATACACTTTATCATCAGATAACTGGAACTTCTTTTGAATAAATTGTGCAATACGTAAATTCGCTTGATGAGGAATTAACATATCAATATCCTCTTTTTGCAATCCGTTTGCTTGTAAACCTTCCATGATAGCTTCTGAAAAACGAACAACTGCATGTTTAAATACAAACTGACCGTTCATGTATGGGTAGTAAGAAGTATCATCTGGATCATTGGCCTCTATGATTTCAGGAACCCAACGTCCTGTTGAAGGACCTTCTAACATTAATTCTTTCGCAAACTTTCCTTCAGAATGCAAGTGAGAAGATAAAATACCTTTTCCTTCCTCTTCCGAACGAGATAAAACAGCTGCTCCTGCTCCATCCCCAAAAATTACAGTAACTCCACGACCACGTGTAGAACGTTCTAAACCACCTGAATGATTTTCAGAACCAATTACTAAAACATTTTTATACATTCCTGTTTTAATAAACTGATCAGCTACAGAAAGTGAATAAATAAAACCAGAACATTGGTTACGTACATCTAATGCACCAATTGTAGGCATATCTAATAAATCTTGAATTTGTACTCCACCTCCTGGAAAGTATAATTCAGGGCTCAACGTAGCAAAAATGATAAAATCAATATCATCTTTTGTCAACCCAGCACGCTCAATAGCAATTTTAGCGGCTTTTGCCCCCATAACTGATGTTGAGTCATCAGAAGTTTTTGGATCAATCCAACGACGCTCCTTGATACCAGTTCTTTCTTGAATCCATTCATCACTCGTCTCCATAAACTGAGTCAAGTCATCGTTAGTCACTACGTTCTCAGGAACATAATAACCTAATCCTGTAATTTTTGAACTATACATATTTTCTTATGTTGATTATTTTGTTGTTGTCAATTGCAGCCTGTAAAAATAGTAATTAATTAATACCTTTACAAAAAGACATAAAACTACAAATATTAACTAATTATTTATGAATAGAAAAGATTTCCTCTCATTATCAACCAAAGCCGCTATGTTTTTTGGTTTGTCTACTGCCTTTTCTTGTAAAGAAGAAGCTAGCGACAAAACCATTCCTTTATTAAATAAAACTGCAAAAGGAACTGCTTTTGCCCTAAAAGCTCCAAAAATAAACAAAGTCAATGTTGGAATTATTGGTTGCGGGAACCGAGGGCAAGTACTAGTACAAATGTTTGATTGGTTAGTAAAAAATGATAACGCTGAAATTGTAGCTGTTTCTGATTTACGTAAAGAGAAAACAGACAAACTAAACGAACATCTTAAAAAAACACACAATAAAACTGCTGATGCGTATTATGGTAACCCTGAAGAATGGAAAAAAGTTGTTGAACGTGATGATATTGATTTATTAATAATTGCTACTCCTTGGGAATGGCATACACCAATGGCTTTATATGGAATGGAGAAAGGTAAACATGTAGCCTGCGAGGTTCCTGTAGCTTATACCTTAGAAGATTGTTGGAAATTGATAGAAACAGCAGAACGCACTCAAAAACATTGTATGATGTTAGAAAACTGTTGTTTTAATAATGAAGAACTATGGGTATTGAATATGGTTAATCAAGGTGTCTTTGGTGATTTAACACATGCTGAAGGTGCTTATATTCATGATTTACGCAAACATTTATTAGATGAAAAATACTATGAAGATCAATGGAGAATAAAACACCACTTAAATAAAGATGGTAACTTTTATACTACACATGGATTGGGACCAATAAGTCAGTATATGGATATTGGTCGTGGTGACACATATGACCATGTAGTATCTATGAGTTCTCGTGAAAAAAGTTTAAGCGACGCTGCCAAACATGCAGGAATAAATAAGTTTTCTAATATTAAGTGTGGTGATATGAATACCACCATGATAAAAACTAAATTAGGTAAAACTATTATGCTCCAATTTGATGTACATACAGGTAGGCCTTACGACCGTTTAAATACTGTTGTGGGTACAAAAGCTGTACACGAAGGGTACCCTTCTAAATTGTATATTAATGATGAAGAATTAGCTTGGTGGGGACACGAATGGCTAAAACCAGAAAAATATAAAGAATATAGAGAAAAATATAACCATCCACTTTGGGACAAACTAAAATCACAAATTTCAGACAACTCTGTAGGTCACGGAGGTATGGATTTTGTAATGATTTACCGTTTAATTAGATGTTTAAATGAAGGGTTACCATTAGATATTAATGTATATGATAGTGTTTTATGGAGTGCTATTACGCCTATTTCAGAATTATCTGTAGCCCAGAACAGTAGTTCTATTAAAGTTCCAGATTTCACAGGCGGAACGTGGAAAAACAAAAATAAATCAGAAATGTTAAGAGACATTTAACCTATTACAATATACACCTAAAAAACACTAAGCTAGAAAGCTTAGTGTTTTTTTATTATATCTTTTTTAAAAAAATTATAGGAAATGAACTTTAATTTTTTTCCATAATCCAAGTAGAATATATACTGATATTAATGAAATAATTGTTAAGACTGTAGCAATTGTGTAGTTTCCGTAAATCCAATTCCCAGTTGCAAACAAACAACTAAAAACTAAGATACATCCTATAAAAGCAGCTAGTAAACCATTTCCTAAGTTAACTGTTTCTTTCTGCTCATCTATTACAATATTTTTCTCCTTTGCTTTATCTAACACATACAACCATCCTGCCTTTTTAGGTTGAATTCTCTTATAAAAATTAATCAATACTTCATCATCTTCCGGTTTCGTTAACATAGTAACCAATACCCAAACAATAGTAGTACAGAACACCACTAAAGGAAACTGCCAATAACTCTCAAACACCCCATCTTTCCCAAACAAATATTCTGAATTAAAATAAAATATTAAAGAAAAAATCCCAGACGCTACCATCGCCGAAATTTCGCTCCAAGCATTGATACGCCACCAAAACCAACGTAATAAAAAAATAAGTCCGGTACCAGCACCAAACATTAATATAAACTTAAATATTTCTAAGGCATTAGTAAAAGATAAAGCTAATACAGCACTAAAAACCATTAAAACAACAGTGGCTATTTTCCCTACATTTACCAATGATTTTTCACTAGCATCCGGATTTACATTTTGCTTATAAAAATCATTTACTATATAAGAAGCTCCCCAATTTAAATGGGTAGAAATTGTACTCATGTATGCAGCTACTAACGATGTAAGTACAACACCTGCTAATCCACTAGGTAAGAATGTTAACATAGCTGGATATGCTAAATCATGCCCTAATTTATCATCTGACACATTAGGAAAGGCTTCTTTTATACTCGCTAAATCAGGAAAAACTACTAACGAGGCCAATGCTACAATAATCCATGGCCACGGACGCAAAGCATAATGTAAAATATTAAAGAAAAAAGTTGCTCCAATAGCGTGATTTTCATCTTTAGAAGCCAGCATTCTTTGAGCGATATACCCTCCTCCACCTGGTTCTGCTCCAGGATACCAAGCACTCCACCACTGTACTGCTAACGGAATAATAAAAATTGATATAAGTAGTTCCTTATTATTAAAATCTGGTAAAATTGATAATTTATCTACTACATTAGGATGTGTTAATAAATTCTCTAAACCATCTACTTCAGGATGGTTTACTGCTACAAATGCAGCTCCAATAGCTCCAATCATAGCAACAAAAAACAATAAAAAATCGGTGTACACCACCCCTTTAAATCCACCTATAGCACTAAAAATCACAGTAACTACCGAAGCAATTCCTATTGTTTGAATTGGAGTTAAACCTAACATTACCTCCCCTATTTTTATAGCGGCTAAGGTTACACCAGCCATTGCTAAAACATTAAAAAATATTCCAAGATATAGTGCACGAAATCCTCTTAAAAATTTAGCTGGTTTTCCTCCATATCTAAGTTCATAAAACTCTAAATCTGTCGTTGATTGACTCTTTCTCCATAATTTCGCATAAATAAAAACGGTTAACATTCCTGTTAGCAAAAAAGCCCACCAAACCCAGTTTCCAGAAACACCATTGGTTCTAACAATATCTGTTACCAAATTAGGAGTATCTGTCGAAAAAGTTGTGGCAACCATTGAAACTCCTAACAACCACCATGGCATATTTCTACCCGATAAAAAATACTCAGAAGTACTTTGCTTTGATTTTTTTGAAACCCAAATTCCTATTCCTAATGTGATACTGAAAAAAATAAAGATAAAAGTATAATCAATCGTAGTTAAGTTCATGAAATAAAATTTAATGTCGACCAAAATAATCAATCATATTAAATTATATTGGGCTTTTTAAATAAATATTATGACTTTAGTTATTCTTGCTGCTGGTATGGGAACTAGATATGGCGGATTAAAGCAATTGGACACTATTAGTAATGAAAATGAAACTATTATAGATTTTTCTATATATGATGCTGTGAAATGTGGCTTTAAAAAAGTAGTTTTTGTAGTTCGGCAAGATTTTTTAGAAACCATAAAGGCCTTGTATTTACCTAAACTTCAAAACAAAATTAAGGTAGAGTTTGTTTGTCAAGAAGTAACCAATATTCCGGAAGAATTCAAAAATAATAACAGAGTAAAACCTTGGGGAACAGCTCACGCTCTTTTAACCGCTAAGGATGCAGTTAAAGAAAATTTCTGTGTGATTAATGCCGATGATTTTTATGGAGCTAATGCTTTTTTAAAAATGGCTGAGTTTTTAAACAAAACTGATTCTTCTTCTTGTAAATATGCCATGGCCGGATTTAAAATTCAAAATACACTTTCTGAAAATGGAAGTGTTTCAAGAGGAGAATGTTACCTTGACTCAGATAATTATTTAAAAAGAGTTGTTGAACGCACTAACATAAGTTCGGTTAACAATCGTATAGTTTATACCGAAAACAACCAAGAAAAAGAAATTCAAAAAAACAGCTTAGTTTCAATGAATTTTTGGGGATTCGCTCCCACTATCTTTCAAGAAATGGATACGCTGTTTTATCAATTTTTGAAGAAAAACTATCAAACGGAAAAAGAAGAATTTTTCCTACCTAGTGTAGTAAATCATTTACTAGAAATCCAAAAAGCAACCGTAAAAGTTTTAGAGACGAACTCAAGCTGGTTAGGAGTTACCTATAAGGAAGATAAATCGGCGGTGATTTCTAAAATAACTAAATTAAAAAAAGACGGTATATATCCTGAAAGTTTATGGAGTTAGAAAAAAAATTAACCGCTATTTTTCAGCAATTTCAAACAAAACATACCTTTAAACGTTTTGAAACATTCAATTCTGGGCACATTAACGATACCTTCTTAATTATTACTCAAAAAGGAGTAAATTATGTATTACAAAGAATAAACACAAATGTTTTTAAAAAAGCGGCCGCTGTTATTCATAACAAAATAAAAATCACGCAACATTTATCAAAAAAAGGAATACAAACAATTCATTTTATTCCTACTAAAGAAAATAGCTATTACCTAATAGATAATGATAAACATCTTTGGAACTTGTCTGAGTTTATTGAAAACTCTCAAACATTTTTAAAAGTTAATTCTAACGATATCGCATATCAAGCGGGCTTAATTACAGCAGAATTTTTAGCACAAACATCAGATTTCGAAAACGATTTGGTAGAAACATTACCCAACTTTCATTCGATGTCTTTTCGTTTTCAAGAATTTCAAGAGGCTCTAGTTTCAGCTTCAAAAACAAGAAAAAAACAAGCCCAAAAATGGATTGATTTTGCATTAGCAAGCAAAAAAGAAATGATGGTACTTGAACATGCTATCAATCAAAAAGAAATTCCGTTGCGGGTAACTCATAATGACACTAAAATTTCTAATATTTTATTCGACACCAATAATAAAGCTATTTGCATGATTGATTTAGACACCGTAATGAAAGGATCTATACATTTTGATTATGGTGATGCTTTACGTACTATCTGCAACACTGCTGAAGAAGATGAGGCTACCATTTCTAAGATAAACTTTAATATTGATTATTTTAAAAGTTATACAGAAGGTTTTCTAAAAAATTTAGCTAGTAATATTTCTAAACAAGAAGTAAACTACCTTCCAATAAGTATTCAAATTATGACATTTATTATGGGACTTCGTTTTTTGACAGATTACTTAAACAATGATGTTTATTATAAAACTAAACATCCTGAACATAATTTAGATAGAGCCAGTAATCAATTTACCTTGGTTCAAAAAATTCGTCAACAACAACATGAAATAAATTCCTTTGTAAAAAGCATTTATATGTCATCTTGTCACTAATTTTTATTTGGTATTTTTTTTGACTATTCATTCAGCAGAAAATAATATCAAATAAAATATATACTTATGAGTAAAGGAAACATTAATGTATCGGTTGAAAATATATTTCCACTGATTAAAAAATTCTTGTATTCTGACCACGAAATCTTTTTACGTGAGTTAATTTCTAACGGAACTGACGCTACTACTAAATTAAAACATCTTATTTCTATTGGTGAAGCTAAAACAGAATTAGGCGACGCTAAAATTGAAATAAGTATTGATAAAGATGCGAAAACCTTAACTATTAAAGACCAAGGAATTGGTATGACTATGGAAGAGGTTGAAAAATACATTAATCAAATCGCTTTTTCTGGTGCTGAAGAGTTCTTAGAAAAGTATAAAGATGATAAAAACGAAACAGGTGTTATCGGTCACTTCGGATTAGGTTTCTATTCGGCTTTTATGGTTGCTGATAAAGTAGAAATTTTCACTAAATCATTTAAAGATGAACCAGCTGCTCACTGGACATGTGATGGTTCGCCAGAATATACTTTAGTGGAGCACGACAAGTCTGACAGAGGTACTGAAATCGTATTACATATTGCTGAAGATTCTACTGAGTTTTTAGAAGAAGGTAAAATCCGTGGGTTATTAACTAAATACAACCGTTTTAACCAAGTGCCAATTAAGTTTGGAACAAAGAAAATAAATGATCCTGACTTTACTCCACAAACTACGACAGACGAAGATGGTAAAGAAGTAACGGAACCTCACAAACAAATTGAAGTAGACAATATCATCAACAATACAGATCCTGCATGGACTAAAAAACCAGCAGATTTAGAAGATGAGGATTATAAAAACTTCTACCGTGAGTTGTATCCAATGCAATTTGAAGAGTCTTTATTCCACATTCACTTAAATGTAGATTATCCATTTAACTTAACAGGAATTTTATACTTCCCTAAGTTAACGCAGAACTTGGATATGCAAAAGGATAAAATCCAATTATACCAAAACCAAGTATTTGTTACCGATAACGTAGAAGGAATCGTTCCTGATTTCTTACAAATGCTAAAAGGGGTAATTGATTCTCCAGATATTCCATTAAACGTTTCTCGTTCTTATTTACAAGCAGACGGAGCTGTAAAGAAAATCTCTGGATACATTACTAAGAAAGTAGCAGATAAACTTTCTTCTTTATTCAAAAATAACCGTGAAGATTTTGAACAAAAATGGAACGACATCAAGGTTATTATTGAGTACGGGATGTTATCGGAAGAAAAATTCTTTGACAAAGCGAAGAAGTTTGCCTTATACCCTACTGTTGATGACAAGTTCTTTACGTTTGACGAATTAGTTGAAAAAACCAAAGATGCCCAAACTGACAAAGACGGAAATCATATCGTTTTATATGCTGCCCACAAAGATGCGCAACACAGTTATATTGAAGATGCAAAAGCAAAAGGATACGAAGTATTATTATTAGACTCTCCTATCGTTTCGCATTTAATGCAAAAATTGGAGATGGAGTCTGGCGATGCTAAAGTACAATTCAAGCGTGTGGATGCTGACCATATTGACAACTTAATTAAGAAAGATGACACTGTAATTTCAAAACTTTCTGACGAAGAAAAAGAGAAGTTAAAGCCAGTTATTGAAGGAGCTGTAAACAACACAAACTATACAGTACAGCTAGAAGCAATGGATTCTAATGCTTCTCCTTTCATAATTACTGTACCAGAATTCATGCGCCGTATGAAAGAAATGAGTGCTACTGGTGGTGGCGGAATGATGGGAATGGGTAACATGCCAGAAATGTACAACTTAGTAGTAAATACTAATCACGAGTTAGTATCGGAAATTTTAAATGCTGATGAAGACAAGCAGAAACAATTAGTTACACAAGCATTTGATTTAGCTAAATTATCTCAAAACCTGTTACATGGTGAAGAGTTAACCAACTTTATCAAACGTTCATATGAACTAATTAAATAATGGTAAACTTCCATAGATAAATTTAAAAAGCCTCTTTGTATGTACAGAGAGGTTTTTTGTTTTTAATTCTCTACAAAATACATTAGATTCGTTTCACTAAAAAACAGCAATAAACTGAGATTATGACGCATATTATTTGTTTTGGAGATAGTATTACTAGAGGCGAAAATGACAGTGATAAAGGTGGTTGGGCAGATCGTTTAAAAGCTCACTGCATGAAACTTTTTCTAAAAACCAGAAAAGATGAGATTTGTGTTTTCAACATGGGTATTGGAGGAGAAACAACAGAAGGCTTAGTTAAAAGGTTTGCAAACGAATTCAACACAAGACTTTTGAAAGACGGGAACAATATTGTAACACTAGCCTATGGTGCTAACGATATTGCTTTATTAAATGGTAAAAACGCAGTTTCCTTAGAAAAATTCCGTGATAATCTTAATTTATGTATAGAACATGCCTTAAAACACAATGCAACTGTCTATTTAATCAATATACTTCCAGTTATAGAAGACGATAATAATATTAAAAAGAGGTTACTAAAAGATATTTTAAGATATAATGACATTTTATTATCAATAGCTCAAAAGCAAGACATTCATTTTATTGATTTACATAGCAAATTTGACATTGTTAAAGAGAATTTACTTACCTATGATGGGGTTCACCCTAACACAGAGGGACATGAAAAAGCTTTTAACCTAATTAAAGAGGCTATTTTTAGCAAATCACAATTAACAACCTAACCCTCTCTTTTTCTTTTTGATATATTTGTTCACATTCAAAAATATAATCATGAAGAAAATCCTTTTAACCATTGTAGCTACCGCTACTCTTCTTTCTTCTTGCAAACAAGAAAAAAAAGAAGCGGTTAACACTACTACTCCAGAAAATATGGAGTTTAATCAGTTACTAAAAGACTATAACGAAGGAAAACTACAATTAAACCCTGTAAATGCAACTTTTGCTGGTGACAATCGTTTTAACGATCAGTTTCCTAACACACTTTCAGACGAATATCAAGCGAAAAGCAATGAGTTTTTCAAAAACTACAAAACAAAACTTAGCAATTTTAATGATGCTGACTTAACCGAAAGTCAACAAATGAGTAAAGCTGTATTGGATTGGGACTGTGATATGGCATTGGCACAAGCTAGTTATAAAAATGACTTATTAATGCCTATTAACCAAATGTGGACAATTAACCTTACTATGGGGCAATTGGCTAGTGGTAGTAGTGCACAACCATTTAAAACAGTTGAAGATTACGACAATTGGTTAAGTAGATTAGACAAATACAATACGTGGTTACAATCAGCTAAAGAACGTATGCAACAAGGAGTCGAAGAAGGATATGTATTACCAAAATCATTAATCCAAAAAGTAATTCCTCAATTTGAAAGCCTAATTGTTGTTAAAAAATCATCTGAAGGAATCACAGATTTTTCTGAGCATTTGTTCTATTCTCCAATAAACGCTTTACCAACTGATTTTTCTGATGCTGATAAAACTAGACTAACAGAAGCATATACCAATATTTTGAATGATAAATTAATTCCGTCATTCAAAGCCATGTATGAATTCTTGAAAAATGATTATTTAACTGCTGGTAGAGAAAGTAGTGGTATTTCTGATATTCCTAATGGAAAAGAATATTACCAACACGCTATCAAAAACTACACAACTACCAATATGACTGCTGATGAAATTCATGAATTAGGACTAAAAGAAGTTGCTCGAATTTTATCAGAAATGGAAAAAGTAAAAGAACAAGTTGGTTTTGAAGGAAGTTTAAAAGAATTCTTTGATTTTGTTCGTAATAACAAAGAGTTAATGCCATATACAGAGCCGCAACAAATTATTGATAATTTTAATGCGATTCACCAAAAAATGAAGCCACAATTAGAAAAGTTATTTGGTAACAAGCCAAAAACTCCATTTGTGGTAAAGCAAACTGAAAAATTCAGAGAAGCATCAGCAAGTGCTGAATACAACCCTGGTTCGTTAGACGGAACTCGTCCTGGAGTTTTCTATACACCAATTCCTGATGCTACTAAATACAATGTATTTTCTGATGAAGCTTTATTTTTGCATGAGGCTATTCCGGGTCACCATTATCAAATTTCATTAACGCAAGAAAATGAAGACTTACCAGATTTTAGAAAAACTTTATGGTACAGTGCTTATGGTGAAGGTTGGGCATTGTATACTGAAAATTTAGGAAAAGAATTAGGTTTATATACCGATCCTTATCAATACTTCGGAATGTTAGGTATGGAAATGCACCGAGCGATTCGTTTAGTAGTTGACACAGGAATACATGCTAAAGGTTGGAGTCGTGAAAAAGCGATTCAATATTCATTAGATAATGAAGCGGAAGGTGAAGCAAGTATTATCTCTGAAATTGAGCGTTATATGGCAAATCCTGGACAAGCATTATCGTACAAAATCGGACAATTGAAAATCCGTGAATTGCGTGCTAAGGCTAAAAAGGAATTAGGAGATAAATTCAATATTAAAGAATTCCACAATCAGGTTTTAGAAACAGGATGTATTCCTCTAGCTCTATTAGAAAACAAAATTGACAAATGGATAGCTTCTCAAAAGTAACTTTGTAAATCTTTATAAAAAGTCCGTTCTAACTATTCAGAGCGGACTTTTTTAGTATTTTAGACCTGAATTTATTTATTATGAAATGAGCCATAAGGAATATTGACCCTTATCAAAATCTTTGTTGGCGAATTACATCGGACCAATAAAAAACGATAAAAATAAACAGATGAAAAAGCTATTATACTCCCTATTCATTACTTCTTTTACTTTTGCTCAAACAAATACCGAAATTCATTTATTTGATATCAATTCTGAAGATGGAAAATGGAAGGTGACCAATGGAAAAAACATTTCAAATAATGAAGGATATGATAGCCAACCTTATTTTTATGATGACAACACTATACTGTTTGCTTCCAATAGAAATGGACAAACCGATATTGTAAAATATTCTATTGATAACAGAACTAAGAGCTTTATTAATTATACGCCTAATGGAGGTGAATATTCTCCTCAACGAATTCCCAACTCAAAAGATGTTTCTGCTGTACGTTTAGATGATAATGGCTTACAACGTTTTTATCAGTATAACTTTAAAACAGGTAAAAGTAAAGAAGTAATTAAAGAATTAGTAGTAGCATACCCTATGTGGTATAATAAAAACCTTATAATTTCTTCAGTAATTGTAAATGATACTCTTGAACTTTATATTAGTGACTTAAAAAAGAACACAAACATCTCAGTAGCTAAACAAACTGGACGTTCATTTCATAAAATTCCAAACTCTAACTTGGTCAGCTTTATGAAACAAAATAGTAAAAAATGGGAAGTTTGGTCATTAAACCCTATTTCTAAAGAAACTAAAAAAATCATTTCAACAGGAACAAGTCAGGATGTTTGTTGGCTTCCCGATGGTACGCTGTTAATTGCTTATCAGAACATGATTTTTCAATACAACCCTAGAACTAACAAAAAGGTATCTGTTTTTCACCAGTTTAAAAATGAAAACATCAATAATATTTCAAGAATTATGGCAAATTCTGAGGGAACAAAACTAGCAATCGTAGCAGAAGTATCACCTAGATCTTTAGCACAAGAACAATTAGAGGCTTATAATAAAAGAGATATAGACGCTTTTTTAAAACCTTACGCTAAAGATGTAAAAGTGTATAGCTACCCAAATAAATTAGAATATGAAGGTATTGAAGAAATGCGTAAACGATATGCTCCTAAGTTTAAAGCTACAAAAGACTTACACTGTAAAATTATTAGTAGAGTAGTTAAAGGAAATGTAGTGATAGATGAAGAAGAAGTTACAGCAAACGGAGCTACCTTTCATGCTGTTGCCATTTATGAAATAGTTAATGGAAAAATTAGTGTGGTTAGGTTTGTTCGGTAATAGTTTACATTTTTAATCTTTTAGTAAAGTGATTTTTTAAAAAATAGATTTGTACAAAAACCATTACAGTAAAAAAGAAACACGCACACAGCATTAGATTAGATACTGTAATGTTTTCAAATAAATTAGGTATTTGAATATTTGATAAGTAATCTATTCTCATCTTGGGTATTTTCAACCAATTCAATGAAGTTCCTTTTGACACAAACAACATACTAACAGCTAATACACTAGCTAAAACAACCCATACTTCTTTAGAAATTAATGGTGTAGCTTTATAAATAGAAGATTGCTCTTCTTTTAAAATAGTACCCATAATATTTGCAGTAAAATCAATAGATGGTGTTTCCTCTTCTATTTCGTTGATATACTTTTTTATAAAAGCGTCTAACTCCTTTATGTTTTTATTTTCTCCCATAATGATTAATCAATTCTGGTTCTACTTTTTTCTCTACTATACTCAGTAAACTCTTTCTCGCTCTATGTAATTTTACTTTAACATTAGCTTCAGAAAAGCCTGTAATCTCTACTATTTCCTTTAAACTTAGTTCTTCAAAATAAAACATCCACAATATAGAACGTTCTTCTTCTAACAAATTTAACAAACAATTATTTATTACTTGTGCTCTTTCCTTTTGTTCAATACCTTTTAAAATACTATCCGTAGATTTTATTCTATTGATAGTAACTTCATCAATTGCATCAGTATTATATCTTTCTTTATTCTTTTTCAAACTATCTAAACAAGTTCTATACGTTATTTTATATAACCAAGTAGAAAATTTTGATTCTCCTTTAAACTTGCTTAAGTTCTTATAAGCTTTGATAAAAGTATCTTGTGATATTTCTTCAGCTTCCTCTCTTCTCTTTACCATTTTTAACGCTAACGAAAAAACCATTACTTTATACTTTTCTACTAAAAAAGCATAAGCATTGGCATCTCCTTCAAGAATTTTATCTATGTAAGTTTGATCGTTAATAATAGTCATTTTATACTATGACTGTATCTTTTTAGAAAAGGTTACAAGTATTTATCAAAAAAAAGTAAAAATTTTCTGTAACCTTTTTTAAAGTACAACTGTCATACTTGCAAACACATTAAAAATAATCATTTTAAACTTAAAAATATGGAAGTAGCAATTGTATTTATGTTTTTGTTTGCAGTAATATTCGGAATCTTTTATTTATTCTATTCAACAAGAAATAAAGAACGTTTAGCTTTAATTGAAAAAGGTGTAGATGCCAAAATTTTTATGCAAGGCGAAAAAAAGCGCTCTACATTAACAGGAAGAGTTATTATCTTAAACTTGGCCTTATTAGCTATGGGAATAGGTGTCGGCGTTTTATTAGGTGCTATTTTAAGTTCTTTCTTTGGTTACAGTGGTCCTTGGGAAACACGCCCAACAGATGCTATTGATTCTGAAATTTTCTTTGTAGCTTCTATTTTTCTATGTGCTGGAGGAGCTTTATTAATCGGGTTTAATCAAACTAAAAAATTAGATAACGAATAGAATTTGTTTAAATAAACGTCTACTTGAATAAATATGTTAAAAGAGAATAAAGCTAATTTTATTCTCTTTTTTGTTTTGTAATTTAGTGAGCTAAATTCCTTAACATGAGAAAAATTACAATACTATTCTTACTTATTTCTACAAATATATTAGCACAAACCGATACTAAAATATACGATATTATCAATGCTATTTCTAGTGACAGAATTAAAGCTGATATTACTACACTAGCTAACTTTGGTACCCGTCATACATTAAGTGACACCATTTCTAATACGCGTGGAATTGGTGCAGCTCGTCGTTGGATTAAATCTGAATTCGATAAAATTTCTTCTGATTGTAATAACTGCTTGGAGGTATTTTATCAAAAAGACTTGGTAAAAAAAGGAACCAACAGTAGAATTACCAAAGATGTTTGGGTGGTGAATGTAGTGGCTATTCAAAAAGGAACTAAATATCCAAACAATTACATTGTAATGAGTGGTGATATTGATTCAAGAATTTCCGATCCTAATAATTTTACTGATGATGCACCAGGAGCTAATGATAATGCTTCTGGAATGGCCGGAACTATTGAGGCAGCTCGTGTTTTAAGTAACTACAACTTTGAAAACAGTATTATTTATGTTGGATTGTCTGGTGAAGAACAAGGTTTGTTTGGAGGAAAAGGATTAGCTGCCTATGCCAAGGAAAAAAAATGGAATATTGTTGGTGTTATGAATAATGATATGATTGGAAACATTAAAGGTGTTGATGGAGTCATAGACAATCGTATGTTTAGAATCTTTTCTGAACCTGTACCTCCAACCGAAACTGAACGTCAAAGAAGAGCGCGTCGTTTTTATGGTGGTGAGGTAGACGGAATTTCACGTCAATTAGCACGCTATATCTATACAACAACCAAAACTTATATGCCTGAAATGAATCCTAAAATGATTTATCGTTTAGATAGATTTGGTCGTGGTGGGCACCACAGGCCTTTTAACGATGCTGGTTTTGCGGGTATACGAATTATGGAGGCACATGAAAACTATACACAACAACACCAAGACATTAGAACTGAAAATGGTATTGAGTATGGAGACCGCTTAAAGTTTGTAAATTTTGAGTATGCAAAAAAATTGACAGCTGTAAATGCTATTAATTTAGCAAGTATTGCTTCTGCCCCACCTTCTCCAAAAAATGTGGGAATTGGAGGCATCGTTGAAGCTTCTGCTAAACTTAAATGGGATAAGGTAATTGGTGCTAAAGGCTATAAAATTTATTGGAGAGATACTACTTCTCCTACTTGGGATAACTTTAAATATGTAGAAAACACTACTGAGTTTACTTTAGAAGGGATTGTTCTTGACAACTACTTCTTTGGGGTAAGTGCTATAGGTAAAGACGGACACGAAAGTATTGTTTCGTTTCCTTCAAAAATTATACGCTAAAATGGAAGACAAACCTCATCTATATTTTAAAACACATATTGAATGGAGAGCTTGGTTATTAGATAACCATAATGAAAGTGATGGAGTTCATCTAATTTTATACAAAGTTGACGTAGACATACCTAGTATGCGTTGGGAAGAAGCAGTAAAAGTAGCTTTATGCTTTGGTTGGATAGATAGTACTGTGAAAAGTTTAGGCGATGGTAAAAGACGACAATACTTCTGCCCCAGAAAGCCTAAAAGTGTTTGGAGTGCTTTAAATAAAAAATACATCAAAGAGCTAACTACCTCCAAGTTAATGCATCCTGCTGGTATTAATTCAGTTAAAATTGCTAAAGAAAATGGCTCATGGAATGCTTTAGATGCTGTAGAAAATTTAATTATTCCTGAAGATTTACAAATTGAATTTGACAAAAACCCTACTGCTTTTAACAACTATCAAAACTTTGCTCCGTCTTACCGTAAGAGCTACTTATACTGGATACATCAAGCCAAAAGAGAAGCTACAAGAGCAAAACGAATTAATGAAATTATTTGTTTGTGCGAAGCCAATATAAAGTCTAAATAACCTGTTAAATTTTATAATATAATTAACAATTTTAAACAATAATAAAAGTAAATTGGTTGCCTTATTTATCAACTCAAACAAATTATTATGTTTACAAAACAACTAAAATTAGTTTGTTTACTTTTTTTAACCATTTCAATAACGGGTATTCAAGACATAAATGCTCAAAAAAGGAAAAAGAAAAAGAACAAAGCTAAAACAGAAGTTTCTTCTAAATCAAATAAAAAGAAACCTAAAAAGACAATTAAAAGCTTAACAAAAAGCAGTAAAAAATTAGATGGTTTATTTACTATTTATCAAGACACAGTTACTGGAGACATTAAGCTATTATTGAAGAAAGAACAATTAAACAAAGATTTTATTTATTTCTCGCAAATAGCTGACGGTGTTACGGAAGCTGGTGCTTTTAGAGGTGCTTACAGAGGTTCAAGCATTTTCAATATAAAAAAACACTTCAATAAAATTGAGTTTGTTGCTCCTAACACTTCATTTTATTTTGATGAAAATAATGCAATTTCAAAATCAGCAAGAGCAAATATTAGTGATGCTATTATAGCTAGTACTAAAATTTTAGCTTCTGATGAAAAGAAAGGGGAATATTTAATAGATGCTAATACCTTATTTATATCTGAAGCTTTTACTCGAATTAAAGCTCCAAACTTCCCTAAAAGTTCACCTTTTGCATTTAAACTAGGTAGATTCGATAAAAACAAATCGAAAATAAACAACATAAAAAACTATCCTGAAAATACCAATCTTAAAACTGAATATGTATACAACAACCCTTCAGTCTTAAATCAAGGTTCTAGAGCTATTAAAGATGGTAGATATATTTCTATAAAGGTTTTTCACACGTTTATGAACGTTCCGGAAAATAATTACCAAACTAGAATGGATGACCCTAGAGTAGGTTATTTTTTAACTACTACTAACGACATGACCTCTACAGAAACGGTAAACTATAGAGATTTTATACATCGTTGGAAACTTATTAAGAAAAACCCTGAATTAGCCATTTCTGAACCTGTAAAACCAATTACTTGGTGGATTGAAAACTCAACACCTAAAGAGTTTATTGAAACCATAAAAGAAGGTGTTTTAGCTTGGAACGAGGCTTTTGAAAAAGCTGGATTTAAAAATGCTATGGTTGTAAAAGTTCAGCCAGATGATGCTACATGGGATGCTGGCGATGTTCGTTATAATGTGTTACGATGGACTTCATCTCCTAATCCTCCTTTTGGTGGTTACGGACCAAGTTTTGTGAATCCAAAAACAGGAGAAATTCTAGGAGCTGATATTATGCTTGAATATGTTCATTTTACCAATCGTGTAAAATACAATAAAATATTTGGTGATGTGTCAAAAGCTTCTTCAGAACAAGAAGCACGTGCTATTTTTACAAATGAAAACAACCACATGTACTGTTCTGCAGGTCATTTGATGCACGAAAACACAATGTTTGGTAAAACAGTTTTAGCAGCAACTGGGGCTTCTGATTTAGAAATGGAAGGCATGAAAAGAGAAGCTATGAAATCTTTAATCATGCACGAAGTAGGTCATACACTAGGTTTAAATCACAATATGAAAGCTAGTCAATTATTTTCTCCTGAACAATTAGCGGATGCTAATTTTATAAAAGGGAAATGCTTAACTGGTTCTGTTATGGACTATGCTGCTATTAACTTAACACTTGATAGAAGTAAACAAGGTCAATATTACGATACTGCTGTAGGACCTTACGATATTTGGGCTATCCAATACGGTTATACTCCTTTTAAAAACAGAGCTGAAATGGACGCTTTATTAGCACAATCAACAAAACCAGAATTAATTTTTGGTAACGATGCTGATGATATGCGTTCTCCAGGTAAGGCTATCGATCCTCGTGTTATGACAGGCGATTTATCAAACGATCAAATAAAATATTCAATTGATCGTATCAAGTTAGCCAACAACATGATGAAGAACATTAAACAACGTTTTTCAAAAGAAGGACAAACTTATGAAGAACTTAGAAACGCTTATTACACTTTAAACGGTCAAGCTGCTAGAGCTGGTGATGTAATTTCAAGATTCATTGGAGGTGTTTATGTAGATAGAGCTGTATCTGGTCAAGAAAATGCTAGCCAACCATACACACCAGTAAGTTTAGCTGATCAAAAAAGAGCTATGGAAGCTCTAAAGACCTATGTTTTTGCTCCTAACGCTTTTAACGCTCCTAAAGATTTATACAACTATTTAGCAAGACAAAGACGTGGTTTTAACTTCTTTGTAAGATCTGAAGATCCTAAAATTCATGCTGAAGTATTAAGCTATCAAAAAAGAGTTTTAAATCATATTTTACACAGAAACACTTTACAAAGAATTTCTGATTCAGAATTATATGGAAATCAATATAAACTGGCTTATTTTATGACAGACCTTAACAATGCTATTTTTAAGGCTGATATAAATACCAATGTAAACTCTTTCCGTCAAAACTTACAAACAGAGTATACTAAGATGCTATTAAAAATGATTAATGGTAAAAGTAAGTATACAAATGCTTCTAAAGCTATGGCTTTATACAACTTAAATAGGATTAAGTCATGGGTAAGTAATGGTGTTGGAAATATTGCTACTAAAGCTCATAAAAATCAATTAAAACTATTAATTAATAATACTCTTAAAGACGTAAAATAGTAGTATTAATAACTATAACACAACCCCATCATTTTGTAATGATGGGGTTTCTTTTTTACTATACACTTATGACTTTTAATCACTAAGTAATAAACCTAATAGAAAAGATATTTAGTTAGATTCTAAATGATTTTTAGTATTTTGTACTCCAATCAATTAACTATATGCAACTAGAATCCCTCGTTAAAAATTTTAAAAACAAAGATGTAAAAGCTTTTGAAAGTCTTTACGAAATGTATAAACAAAGCGTTACTGGCGTGGTTTATAATATTGTCAGAGATCAAACAATAGCCGAAGAAATAACACAGGATGTTTTTATAAAAGCCTGGAATAATGCAAACACTTATTCTGAGAAAAAAGGACGTTTTTTTACATGGATTATCAATATTGCTAGAAATGCTGCTATTGACAAAACTAGATCTAAAAACTTTAAGAATAGTTCAAAAAACCTTGATGCCGAAATTTTCGTAGATATATTAGAGAACCACGATAGTTTGGACTCTAAAACAGATGCAATTGGTATAAAAAACTTTGTAAACAAGTTAAAAGATACTTGTATTAAGGTAATAGAGCTTCTTTATTTTAAAGGCTTTACACAAAAGGAGGTTTCTGAAAGTTTAAAAATACCTCTTGGTACTGTAAAAACTAGAAGCCGAAATTGTATTAACGAATTAAGACTTATGCTTAAATAATGGCTACAAATAAACACATAGAATCTGGAATATTAGAACTATATATAGCTGGGGCTCTTTCTGATAAAGAAAATGAGCAAGTATATAGTTTGATGATGGAACATCCAGAGATTTTAGAAGAGGTAAAAGAAATTGAAAAGTCTATTTCTATTCTTACTTCTCATGTTGCTCCTAAGGATGCTAAAAATTCTTTTAAAGACGTTTTAATAAAAATGTTACAAGAAAAAGAAGATTCAGCTAAAACAATTCCTTTACGAACATCTAAAAATAATTGGGTAACTTATACAGGATGGGCTGCTGCCTTAGTTGTTGGTAGTACTTTAATTTTATCGTTAAATAAGAGTGCTAGTTTACAAGGTCAAATAGACACTATTAATGAAGCTAAAGAACAATATGAAATTCAGTTAGATGAAACTAATGCTGATTTAGCTGAAAATAAAAAACTTTTAGCAGTAATAAGAAGCAAAGACATAGTTACGGTTCCATTACAAGGTCAAAAAGTATATCCAGAAGCTTATGCAAAAGTATACTGGAATAAAAACTCTAAAAATATTTACTTAGATGTTCAAGGGTTACCTGATCCTCCAGAAGGAAAGGTATACCAAGTATGGTCTTTAAAACTAGACCCCTTATCTCCTACTAGTTTAGGAACTATAGATAATTTTACAGCTAGTGATAATAAAATATTCACTATTGATAACCCTAATGATTCGCAAGCTTTCGGTATTACTCTGGAGCCAGCTGGTGGAAGCGAAACTCCTACTTTAGAACAGTTATATACTTTAGGTGCAGTATAAAATAACAATCTATTTTATAAATTAATATAGCCGCTTAAAGCGGCTATATTTTTTGTTGTCATTAATCCTTCTAAAAAAATGACAACTTATCAAGTCCCCCAGGACTATCATTTTTTTTAAAAAGAATATCGTATTGTCGCTTTAGCAGAAAACGGAGTTCCTGGTGTAAAGTGAATTTCTTCTACAGGATTTGGCTCATTTTGTAACCTCGATTCTGTAGCAAATTGTGTTTCATTCCAAGCTACGTCAAAAATATTTTCTAACGCTACACCTAGTGTTATGTTATTTATTTTATAGCTAATATTTGCATCGGTAACAAAATAACCTTCTGCTACTATTGAATTGTCTTCATTTGCGGGTCTGTCTCCTATATATCTGTAATTTATTCCTCCTGAAAAGTTCTTATAATTATTTACTGATAATCCTCCTGTTACAGTTACTTTAGGTGCTAAAGGAATATTGTTTTCTCCAGACGGATCTTCAACACTTTCTGCTTTTGTAAAAGTAGCATCACTATCAAAATATAACCAATCTGTTAACTGATATCTAAGACCTAAATCGATACCATAACGTTGTGCTTCTCCTGAAGGCTCTACAATACCAGCATCTCCAACATATACCAACTCGTCTTCTGATAACAAGTACCATAATGCTGTGTTTATAGCTATTCTTGAAGTAGGCTTCCAAACAGTTCCAAAATCAACACCGTAAGCTCTAGGTAATGTTTTTCTATTAGGTTGTGTAGCCACTACCCTAGTATCATTTGAGTGAAACCCTATTCCAGATTTTAAAAACCATTGAATTTTAGCATTTGGAGTATAGGTTATATTAATTTTAGGATTTACAACTACTTGCGATTCAGAAAACGTTTTATACTCATCTAACAAATAATCATTGTAATTAAATTTTAGATAATCTAAACGTAACGCTGGTGCTATCATAAACTTCCCAAACTCAAATTCACTATTTACAAAGGCATAATAGTTAGTTTGATTTACCTTTCCTAATTGAATTTGATCTAATACCTCTTTTCTTTGAAGCGTATGCGATAACTCTAAATTATCTACGATATCAGCACGTAAACCTGTTCCAAAAGTTAACTCTAGAGGTGTATTTGATAATTGTGTTTTCTTTTTAAACTGTGTATTAAACCCGAAAACATCTCTGTTTTCAGTTTGCTTTATTTGATCTCCGTTTACAGGGTCTTCTAAGAAGAAAGTAAAGTTTGAAAATAAATTGAAATTATAATTTGAATAGAAAACGTTTGAAGTTACACTAACATCATTCTTTAAAACTTTTGAGTGTTCTAAATTTATGTTTGTTCGCGATGTGGTTCCTCCTTCAGTATCATCAATTGAACCAAAACGAGTAATATTTCCATTATCAACTTCTCTTTGTGGTATTTGCCCAGAAGCATCCCATTTACTAGTAAAATGTGAAGCTGATAATGATAAACTACTATTATCTTTTAAAAAAGTTCTATACTTCGTAAAAATATTAATTCGGCTAAAATTCTGAGGAGACTCTACAAAACCATCTGTTTCTAAATATTCAATAGCTACATAGGCGTTGTCAGTATTGTTTTTATCTAACAAATTAAACATTCCTAAAGTTCTAAAAGTATTGAATTGCCCTATACCTACTTCAACTCTACTGTTTTGTAAATATGTTTTTGTTTTAAAATCTACATATCCGGCTGTATTAAAGTCTCCCTTACTAGCATAATAAGGTCCTTTTCCGAAGTTAATTTTTTCAATGGTTTCAGGAATTATAAAGTGTAAATCACTATACCCTTGTCCGTGTGCATGAGAAACCATATTTACAGGAGTGCCATCTACTGATAATGCAATGTCAGTACCATGATCTATATCAAAACCTCTTAAAAATATTTGTTCTGCTTTTCCTCCTCCTGCATGTTGCCCTATAAAAAGCCCCGGTACTCGTTGTAATATTTGTTGAGACGAACTTACTGGTTTTTTATCTAAATCAACTCTTACAATTGTTTGTAATGGATCTCTTTTATTAGATAATACCATTTCATCTAATAAAAAACTTTTCATTTCTAAAACAATTACTTTAGATGATTTTAAGTCTACATTATCTAATTGTAAGTTAATTTTTTTATATCCTAGAATTCCAAACTCAATAACATCTCCTTCCTTAGAACTATCTAAAATAAATTCTCCGTTTACTTTTGTATGTGTATGACTATTACTGGTAGTGTTATATACATACACGTTCTCTAAAGGTTTTTTATTTGTGTTAAATACCTTTCCTTTAAATTGTTGTGAAAATACATGACAGCCAGCCAATAATGCTGCTAAAAATAAAACTTTTGCTTTCAAAATACTGAGGTTTAATTATATACTTAAAATTTTTTCTATCATTAATGGACCCAATTCAAAAGAGCTTTCCAATAACTCTTCTTTTAAAGCCATAGCTTTATCTTTAATTCCATTTGCTTTGTAAATTTCAGCTATATGATATTGTATTTCGGGCTCGAAAGTTTTATTTACTACGTGTGTATTAATAACTTCTAAAGCTCTTTTAAAATCTTTATTCTTGTAATAATACCAAGCTAATAAATCGTAAGATTGTGGCGTAGGCCTACTCTCTATTTCTTTTTCAATGTATGATAATGCGTTAGATGTATCATTAAATTCTTCTAAATACAACTTAGCTAAATGTTGATTATACATCACACCATATAAGCTATTTTTTACGGCCGATAAATATACCTCTATATTACTTTCTTTCATTGTTAAATTATTCTTAAACTCGGCTATTTCTGCCTTTAACAAATAGTAATCTGGTGAAGAATGTTCGTCGCTTATTATATTTAAAATTCGTAGTGCTTCGTCTGGGTTTTTATCATGAGAATACACTATCCAAGCAATACCTTTTTTTGCATACGCGTTACTATCATCTAACTCCAACGCTTTTAAGTATAAATTATAAGAATCCTTTATTTGACCGTTATGACCATAGAAATCTGCTAAATTAGTATAGCTCCAAGCTTTTAATTCTTTATTATTCGATTCTTCTGCTTTTCTCATGGCCTTTTTCATAAATCGAATTGCTGAAGACAAATCTCCTTTATAATCATGCCATTTAGAAACTCTTATTAGGTAGTCAAAGTCGGCATAATCTTCAATTTTTGCTAAGTATTCTAAAGCTTTATTAGGTTCTCCTAACTCTAAATAAACATCAAACAGCATTTTTTGAGTAGCGTTTATATTCTCTCCATTTATTGCTGCTTTTTTTAATAATTCTAACGATTCTTTAAATCGATGTTGAGAAATATAGTTTCTTGCTAATGATCGTAAATGTGAAGCTTTGTTATAATTGGTTTTTTGATTAATTTTTAACAGCTTTTTTTCCGCTTCTATCAAATAAGAAATATTTCCTTTTTCTGAGAAAAGTAATGTATTAGCCTTTGCTATTTTACTTAAATACGGATATTGTGTTGGCTGATTGTTTAGTTTTTTCTGCCAAAAATCTAGTTCTTTTTGAGCTAACGATTCTGAAGTAGTCATTGTATTTTGTAAATACTTATTATACTCTTCTTGGCTAGCTACTTTTGTTGTTTTTGATGTAGTACAACTCAATATAGTACTACTTAAAACAGCACATATAATTATGTTAATAGTTTTCATTTTAGAAGGATTTTTAGTTAATAATTTGTTTAAAAATTGGTTGCTAAAAAAGCAACCAATTTTAACTCTAAGAGGTTTAGTCACCTCATTTTACCAAGGACTAGCTAAATATGGAAAAGAACTTAAGAAAGCTTTATCATTCCCATCTACATGATCATCTGATAATGTTGGATTTTCAGAAAAATCTTCTCCTCCAAAAATCAATAATAATTCAACTGTAATTACATCATCTGCTAAAGCTCTCCCTGTTAACACATTAGTACCATCATAAAAAGTTGTTGTACCATCTAATGAAACAGTTAGTACATCAGTAGCTAAAACACTAGCAAAAGTTGCAGCATCTAAGCCTAATGCATTAGTATCTCCATCATTTGCGTATGCTGGACTTAATGCTTTTAAATTCGCTTCAAACATTGCAGCAAAGTTTGCTCCTTGTTCTGACGGTATAGTTACATTAAACGCATCTTTCATATCACTATTCACAAAAACTGTATTTACTGCTGGCCTACCCATTTGATCTTTTTGCATATAGCTTCCTGAGAAATCAATAGAAGCCATTGGAGGTATATTATTATCGTCATCACTACAACTTGCTAAGGCAAAAATTGATAGGATTGAAATTGCTAAAATTTTTATATTGTTAAGTTTCATGTCTTTTATTTTTAAAGTTGATTGTTTTTTTACTGTTTCATTTTAGTTTCTACCCAAGTATTTATGGTTCCTGAGCCTCCAATCATAGATTTTGGAACTTCTACTACTACTGACAATACATTAGTACCAGCAAAAGTATCTGCACCAGGATCATTAAAACCACCTGCATTTCCCGCTATAATTTCACCGTATTGAGCGAAATCCATGAAGAATGGATCGTCTCTAGGTCCTGCAAAAAATTGCATTCCTCCTTTACTTCCAATAATAGCACTAGACCCATAAGGAGTTATAGACACCCCATACTCTGAACCATCTTGTGGTAGTGTGCTACTTAAACCAGTAGTTGATGGATTATATGGTCCAAAAAAGTACATTTTTCCATCTCTTGGAATTGCTTGAATTACCAAATCTTCAACTTTATCATCGTTGTTGTCGATATTAAACTCAATCAATACATTCTCATCAAAACTTGCCGATGCTGTGGCTGATGGACTCAATAACCCTTGAATATTTGCTACAAATACAAGATTGCTTGTGTTTTCTCCTTGGAAAGCATAAAAGTCTGTAATATCACTTGAGCCTCCTGTTACGTCTGGAGCGTCAATATGATCGGCTGCTAATAAAACTAGCCCTATTAATGCTAAAGCACTAGCTCCAATAATTAATTTCATTTTTTTCATGGTTGTAAATTTTAAAAGTTAATTACTCATTCAACCTTACTTACGAGAAAATGATAATGATGGTTTTTATTTTTTTAACTTTTTTTTATAAATGAGTTAAACACCCATATTTCACTAGGGGTATAGGTGTTATTTTTTTTATACTATTCTTTTATCTCTTAGCATCTTTAAAAATGAATGTTTATTTTTGAGTACTATGGGTACAATATTAATAACAGGCGGAACTGGTTTAATTGGTAAAGAGCTAACTAAGAAGTTAACTAGTAAAGGATATGTGGTAAATATTCTTACTAGAAGTCCTAAGAAAAACAATGAATTCCGTTGGAATGTTAAAGAAAGTTTTATCGATAAAGATGCTTTTACTAACGTAGAATATATTATTCATTTAGCAGGAGCTGGAATTGCTGATAAACGTTGGACCAATGAAAGAAAAAAAGAGTTGATTGATAGTCGTGTAAAGACTACTACCTTACTTTTCAATAAAGTACAAGAATATCAAATACCTCTTAAAAAGTTTATTTCTGCATCTGGTATAGGATATTATGGGGCTATTACTTCTGATAAAATATTTACAGAAAATGATAAACCTGAAAATGATTTTATCTCCAAAATTTGTATGAAATGGGAAGCAGCTACTCGTCAATTCCAGCAAATAGATGTTCCTATAACTATTTTAAGAACTGGTGTGGTACTTTCAAAAAATGGTGGAGCTTTACAAAAAATGAATACTCCTTTGTTTTTATCAGCTTTAGGTAATGGAAAACAATACATGCCTTGGATTCATATTGATGATTTGTGTAGGCTTTATATAAAAGCAATAGAAGACAATAACTTTAGTGGAGTTTATAACGCTGTTGCTCCCGAACACCAGACTAATGAAAGTTTTACAAAGCTACTAGGAAAGGTTATTAATAAACCTGTGCTTCCTATGAATGCTCCTTCTTTTATTTTAAAAACAGCATTAGGAGAAATGGCTTATATTTTATTAAAAGGAAGTAGAGTTTCTTCTAAAAAAACAAATAGTGCTTATAATTTTATTTTCCCTAGCTTAAAAACTGCTTTAACTAATATTTATAATGAATAATAAACTTGAAAATCCTGTTTGGCATTCGTTGTGTGAAACACATGAAAAATTTGCTATTAATTATGATGGTGTAAAGTTTTATAATCCCACAGTTTGTCCTTTTGGTGCTTTTACTGATGTTTCAAAAACTACAGATGCGTTGAATGAATATTCAAAACTTACTGATAAATTCTTTTTGGTTTCTGAAAATAAAACACCTACTTACGACAAAGACAAAATTCTTCTATATAAAAAGATTGATGGTTGCCAAATGATACTTGAAGACTTAACTAATTTTGATATTACTGAGGAAATAATACCATTAACTGAAAAACATGTTGATGAAATTTATAATCTAGTATGGTTAGTAATGCCTGGTTATTATAGAAAAAGAACTTTCGATATGGGGAAGTATTTCGGTATTTTTAAGGATAACAAACTTGTTGCTGTAACTGGGCAACGTATGCAAACTGATAGTTTTATTGAAGTTAGTGCCGTAGTTACTCACCCTGAACATACCAGAAAAGGATTGGCTAAACAACTTTCTCAACATGTTACTAAAGAAATTTTAAAAGATGGGAAACATCCTATTTTACACACTAATAAAGGAAACCCTGCAATACAACTTTATGAAAAGTTAGGATATAAACTCACAAGAGATATGAATTGGTGGTACTTTCATAAAAAATAAGAGCTCAGAAATTTCTGAGCTCCTTTTATTTCTATTTATTTAGTTAGTTCTGGTACTGATGTATAAATATAATCCCCATGTTTACCTGTAAAGTACTTTCTCATTTTTTTTCCGAACTCTTTTCTTTTTGCTTCATCAGACCAATGTTCTTTAAAAAGTTCGTTACTTCTTTTTCCCATTTTATCTAAATCTCCCATTGACTCTATTACATAAGCCCTGGTATATTCTGTTCTATCTGATCCCCAAGCGTGTGCATGTTGGTAAAATCCTTTTATAAATTCATTTTTTTGAATAACATTATCTAGGTATTGCTTAGATAATTCATCATATTCTTTCATAGAGCCATCTTCTGGAAATGCAAAATGCCCTTTTACTATCAACCAAATCATTTCTTTATTGGTAGGCTGTAACATCTTAGCTCCTCCAATAGGTGCATAAATCTCATCTGAATGATGATGTGTATAATACGCATCCTTTTTCTTAAAGTATGCATCTCTTTTATCTTTATCTGGCCAAGCTTCTTTTGCTAACTCACCACTTCTTTTGTAAGCTTTATCAATATTATCCCAAGAAGAATACGTAGTTACAAAAATTATTTCTGTATTATCTGGTGTAAAGCGGTGCAAAAACACAAACGATCTTAAGATAAATTCATTCTTTTTTACAACTTTATCTAAAAACTCTTTTTCTACAGCAATCCATTCTCCTTTATCAAAATTTTCATAATTTAAGTTCCAGTGCCCCGTTGTGACAGTTATATACTCAGGACGTTGATTCTCTTCTTGCGAAAAGATGGTTGATGGAATAACCATAAATAATAGAAATCCCATTAATAGCTTAAGTTTAACTGTTTTCATAATAGTTATGTTTTTAGTTATGATTAAAAATGTAATTATGGAGTAGCTTAAAAAATGTATTATAAACTAGCCCTTTGTGAGAAGTATAATGAGAGTATTACAAAATTAACAAATTATAACACACTATAAACAAGTGTTTTAACTATTTTTTTTTAACATATAAAAAAAGCTCAGAATAAATTCTGAGCTTTTCAACTAAATATATGATTAATATATTTTTAGCCTTTCGTGAACTTCGCCATCATATTTGTTGTCGCATCTTGTCCTTGAATCTTCATTGTCATATTAATTTTTGATTCTAAAGGCATACCTGAACCTCTGTCTATATCCATAGCTCCTGTGATATCACCATCTGCAGCTCCTGTAATTTTACCTGAAATATCTATTAAAACATTTTTAGGAGAGATTGATTTTACTTTATAAGTAAAACTAAAACTCATTGCTCCATCATTTTTAGTTTTTGTCCAAGTATCACCTACCGCTACTGCTTCTTTAGGGTAGATTACACTACTAGATTGTTTTGTAAAATCTTTTGCTCCTTGAATATTACTAGGCTCAACCTTCGTTTCTAAAATATTTCCTAAATTATCACCTTTAGTCATAATTGTAGCTGATAGCATAGGCTGCATTCTTGACTTCATCATTTTTCCTGTTTCATCTAACTCTTCATCTTTTTTAGATGAGTCATATGACACATTCACACCTCCTTGTTTCATATCCATTACCATTTTGGTAATTTTGGCACTACTTTCATATGTGTCATCTGAAACTCCTGTTATATCATATTTCATTTGAATATGCATGTTGTTTGTCATTACACCAACACCTATTACTTGAGCCATTTTCATGTCCATAGTGTACTTTTGACCTTTTTCATAGTTTAAGCGTAGTAACACTTTTTCTTGTGCTGCACTCACCATAGTTACACCTAACAAAAGTGCTATTAAAATTTTTTTCATCTTTTTAATTTCTATTAGTAGTTAAAGTAGCTAATATAGTTAAAAATAAAAAGGCTTAGGTAAATACCTAAGCCTTTTAAAATATTATATTGTTTTTTTAAAAATCTTGATTTACGTCCCAAGATTCTAAAATTTCTTTTAATGTTTTTATAAACATACCTCCTAAAGCTCCATTTACCACTCTATGATCGTAAGAGTGTGAAACAATCATTTTGTGACGAATACCTATAAAGTCTCCTTCTGGAGTTTCAATAACTGCTGGTTTCTTAACAATAGCTCCTAAAGCTAAAATTGCTACTTGAGGTTGGTTAATTATTGGTGTACCTGTAATACTTCCAAAGCTACCAACATTCGTTACCGTATAAGTTCCTCCTTGAATTTCGTCTGGTTTTAACTTATTAGCACGAGCTCTAGATGCTAAATCGTTTACTTGTTTGGTCATGCCTACTAAATTTAACATATCAGCATTTTTAATTACTGGTACAATTAAATTTCCATCAGGTAAAGCTGCTGCCATTCCTAAGTTTACATTTCCTCTCTTAATGATTTTATCACCATCTACAGAAATGTTTATCATAGGATGCTTCTTAATTGTAGAAGCTACAGCTTGCATAAATATTGGTGTAAATGTTAACTTCTCTCCTTCTCTTTGTTGGTAAGCATTCTTAACCTTATTTCTCCAATTAACAATATTAGTTACATCAATTTCAATAAACGACTGTACGTGCGCTGATGTTTGAATAGAGTCAACCATATGTTTAGAGATTAATTTCCCCATACGGCTCATTTCTATAATTTCATCTTGACCACTTAATGAAACTGGCACTGGTGCAGGTTGAGGTGCCGATTTCTTTTCTGTTGGAGTTGGTGTCGCAACTTTAGGTTGATGTCCTCTGTTTTCTAAATATGATAAAATATCATTTTTAGTTACTCTACCTTCTTTACCTGTTCCTTTTATAGTTTCTAACTCTTCTACAGATATTCCTTCTGTTTGAGCAATACTCTTTACTAATGGTGAGTAAAAACGATCGCTTGATGAAGTATCAATCGTAGTAGCTACTGTTTCTTTAGCTACTTCAACTGTTTTTTCTACTGCAGCAACAGTTTCTGGTTTAACCTCTTCTTTCTTAGGTGCATCTGTTGTTGCTCCTTCTTCACCCTCTGTTTCTATTATTGCAATAGTTTCACCTACTTGCACAACAGCATCTTTTTCAAATAAGATTTCAACTAAGGTTCCTTCTACTTCACTAGGTACTTCGCTATCTACTTTATCTGTAGCTACTTCAACAACGGTCTCATCTATATCAATAGTTTCTCCAACTTCTTTTACCCAAGAAGTTATTGTTGCTTCTGCAACACTTTCGCCCATTTTAGGCAACTTCAATTCGTATCTAGCCATAGTGTATAATTTTAAACGCTTGCGAAGTTACTAAAAAGCAACGATTTTTTCATGATTTTATCCGTTAAATATTTTAGTTTCCTTCTTTATCAATTAAATTATTCTCAATTCAACTCTTAAAAACCATAAATAGATTATTGTTATCTCTGTAAAAAACAGATATTATTACGAATAACTCAATATTGAATTAAACTTTTGATTGTTAGCTCAAAATTCTATTTTTGAACTCTTTAACCTAATTAAAAATTGTTGAGCATTACTATTGCTAATCTTAATTTCTTATTCAGCTGGAGACCTTATCAAGCTAAGGTCTTAGAAAATTTTTCTACACATATAAATGATAATCATTTCCATATAGTAGCGCCACCAGGTTCAGGAAAAACCATTTTAGGGATAGAAATTATTAAAAGAGTCGGTAAAAAAACATTGATTTTAGCTCCAACTTTAACCATTAGAAATCAGTGGGAAGATCGTTTGCAAAACTTTTTTACTACCGATTGTAATTTCAAGCAGATTTCATTTGATATTAAACAACCTTCTGATATTACCTTTTCTACATATCAGGCTTTACACAGTTTTTATAAGTCTTTTGAAACAAAAGAAGGCTATTATAACTTCTTCAAAAAACATCAAATAGAAGTTTTGTTATTAGATGAAGCTCATCATTTGAAAAATGCTTGGTGGAAATGTTTGTATGATTTGAAAGAGCAACACATACAAACTGTTGTTGCTTTAACTGCTACTCCACCATACGATAGTGAAATCTCAGAAATTCAAAAGTATTTTAAGCTTTGTGGAGAAATTGACGACGAAATTGTGGTTCCCGATTTAGTAAAAGAACACAATCTTTGTCCGCATCAAGATTTAGTTTTTCTGTCTAAACCAGAAGATCAAGAAATTAATTTTATTACCGATTTTCGATTAAGAGTTGCTCAGTTTGTTACTGATATTTTAAACGATAAAGAATTTATTTCTTTTCTAAAACAACATCGATTTTACGCTAAAACGGAGGAAAACTTAGAAGAACTCTACAGGTTTTCTGACTTCTTTTCTTCTCTATTAATTTTCTTACACGAAGCAAAAGAAACTATTCCTATTGAAAAACTAGAAGTATTGGGCTTTGATAAAAAGGAAAAAATTGAATTCCCTTCAATTACGAATGAATGGGTTCAAGTTTTGTTCCAACATTTATTGGTAACTGATCGCGATTACCTTCTTGAGCATGAAGTTTATCTTAATACTTTAGAAAAAAGGCTTCGAAAATTGACTGTATTTAGTAAAAATAAAGTCAATTTAGTAGGAAATGAGCTTTTGTATAAGTCATTAAGTAATAGTCCAAGTAAATTAAAAAGTATTACTACGATTGTTCAACAAGAACAACAAAACTTACAAGACGATTTACGTTGTGTTATCTTATCGGATTATATTAGAAAAGAATACCTAAACTGTTCTTTACCTGAAATCAAAGAAATTAAAAAACTAGGAGTTGTCCCTATTTTCCATCACGTTAGAACAACTACAAAAAATAAAAGTACTTTAGCAGTACTTACAGGAAGTTTAGTTATTATTCATAGTAGTAATATTGCTAAAATTGGTTTGATTGATGCTATTGACAACTACAATTACACTCCTTTAAAATCAGATACCGAATATGTAATTCTTACAAGTAAAAATTCATCGAAACATACTATTGTTGAAGCTATTACTCAACTTTTTGAGCTTGGTCATATCAAAGTTTTAATAGGTACAAAATCGCTACTAGGAGAAGGTTGGGATGCTCCATCCATCAACAGTTTAATTTTAGCTTCCGTTGTAGGCTCATTTGTTACTTCTAACCAAATGCGTGGTCGTGCAATTAGAGTTGATAGTAAAAACCCTAATAAAGTGGGCTTAATTTGGCATTTGGCTTGTATTGATACTTCTGATGAATTAGGTGGACGAGATTTTGAAATTCTTGCTCGTCGCTTCAATGCTTTTTTAGGGATTTCTAATGATGAAAAAGCTGTTATTTCTAACGGAATTGAACGTTTACATCTTCCTACAAGTTTTATTGATAAGGACATTCAACAACAAAACAAAAAGACTTTAGAACTTTCTAAAAACAGGGATTTAATCGCTCAACGATGGACAAATGCCATTTGTAAAGGAAAAGGGGTTATTAAAGAGCTTACTTTTTATAATGAAAAGAATGAGCAATTTCCAAAGCAAAAAAAATTATACTATCAAGATATTGTAAAGTATATAGTAGGCGAAATTATTATTGGTTTGTCTTTTTTTATTCCTGAGTTTATCATTAAAAACTTTAATGTTTTATTACAAAAAGGTGTCGTTTACTTTCTACTTGCATTATCATCTGCCTTAGGATTGACATTTGGTTACAAAATTTATAAGTCTGTTCAATTGTATGTATACTTCGGATTGATTCATAAGAAGATAGATAAAATGGCAGCTGCAATTTTGGAGTCTCTTCATGATTTAGACCATTTAACAACACCGTTAGATGAAATACAAATTAAAACCGAATTATTAGCCGAAGGAAATGTTTCTTGTACTATTCACGGGGCTAATAGATATGAAAGCACACTATTTATAAAGGCTTTGGATGAGCTACTACAACCTATAGATAACCCGAAGTATTTATTGATAAAAACGAACTGGTTGCGTAAAAAACTAAAATTGAACAACTTCTTTCCTGTTCCAGAAATTTTTAGTGCTCGTAAAAAAGAGTGTCAAATTTTTCAATCTCATTGGAACAAACATATCGGTAAATCTAAGTTAGTATATACTCGAACTATGAATGGAAGAAAACTATTATTAAAGGCACGTCTTTTCCATATTCATAATGTGAACAATGAGCTTACTAAGAAAAATGTTGTTTGGAAATAAGTTTGAGACTACACCCAATTTTTAGGTTTAGCCAACACTGCTAATAATTTCGCTTCTTCTGAACCTTCTTCTGGGTGATGGTTATATTTCCATTGTACAGTAGGCGGTAAACTCATTAAAATACTTTCGATACGCCCGTTAGTTTTCAACCCGAACAGTGTTCCTCTATCGTGTACTAAATTAAATTCTACATAACGACCTCTACGTACTTCTTGCCAATCTTTATGTTCTTGAGTGTAGGTTATATCTTTTCTTTTCTCTACAATTGGCACATAAGAGTTTAAAAAGCTATTTCCTACTTCAGTCACAAAATCATATCGATCTTGCATTGAGAACTCTTTCGTTTCTTTTAAATAATCGAAAAACAAACCTCCTAATCCACGCGCTTCGTTTCTGTGTGCATTCCAAAAATAGTTATCACAAGTTTCTTTAAACTTTGGATAAAAATCTGGGTGGTGCTTATCACAAGCTTCTTTACATACCGTATGAAAATGTACCGCGTCTTCTTCAAATAAGTAATACGGAGTTAAATCTTGTCCACCACCAAACCATTGTGTAACAATATTTCCTTCACCGTCATACATTTCAAAATAACGCCAATTGGCATGTACGGTTGGTACAAATGGATTCTTTGGATGGATTACTAAACTTAATCCACAAGCGAAAAAGTCTCCACTTTCTACTCCAAATTGCTTTCTTAATGCTTCAGGCAATTCACCAAAAACTTTAGATATATTTACGCCACCTTTTTCAAAAATATTTCCATTTTCAATCACACGTGTTCTACCTCCTCCACCTTCAGCACGCTTCCATAAATCTTCTTGAAATTTAACTTTACCATCTATCTCTTCTAATTTAGATGTTATAGTATCTTGTAATTCTTGAATATAGGCGTAAAATTGTTCTTTCATGTGTTTATTTCTGTTGAAGTGCAAAAGTACTTATTCTGGTAATTTTTTAAGCTGTATTTTCTTAATAGTTTCTGTAGTCGCAGCAGTAACAGATAATGGTAAAACGAGGATTACTCCAATTACAGGGATTAACAAAAAAAGCATAAAAACAATTCCGTTTCCTATCGCTAATCCTTTATTTTGTTTTACAAAACTGATACTTTCTCTGTATTTAAAATGGCGTTCTAAGGTATAATCCATATTTCCAAAACCAGCGTAATAGGCTTGCATTAAAAACAGTAATACGGTTGAAATAATACCAATTACGGGAATGAAACCTAATAACAAAACAGGAATTGTTAACAATAGTTCTCTTGTTAAATTTCTAAGATTTATTCGTATCCCTCTAATTAATTGTTCTTGAAAAGATGTTATTCTGTGTGTATGATCTTCTCCTCTAAGATGATCTTCAATTTTTTCTGAAACAGGACTCATAAAAGGTGCTGAAAGCGCCATTACAATGTGTTTGTATAATACCAAACCTATTACCACAATAAGTAATCCACTTAAAAAAGTACTAATTACCTCAAATGTTTCTTTACCAAATTCCCATTTCCAAAAATTAGCTATGTAATGACCTATATTATCTGAAAATGTATAGGCCATAAAGCCAACAAATGCTGCTGTTAATAGGCTTATAAACATTGGGATTATAAAATACTTCCATAGTTTTAATCTTGAAATCATTCCGAAAGCACCGAAATAAGCTTGGATTCCTTTTACAATATTTTGTATCATTTCTTTTTTTTGTGAAAATAAAAAACCTCTTTCAATAAAGAAAGAGGTCTATAAAGTATTGTTGAATTAATTTACTTTAAAATTGGTGCTAAAAAGTCTTCAAAATTCTTAGTGTTGATTTCGTTAACTTTATCCCAACCTAGTTCTTTTGTTGGTGTTGCAGCTCCTCTTTTAACATTAATAAACTGTTTATCTTTACCAATTAAATATGCTGTTGGATAATCTAATCTGTGAACAAAACCACTGATATCTAAAAATCCTTTTTGAACTTTATCAATATCTCTTGCAGGAACTAGCTTAATTCTCTTATCTAACTTTTCAGCCATTCTTTTAACCTTAGCTTCCTTATCCCAGAAAATCATAATAAACTCTAATTGATCATTATATTTTTCTACCATTTTGTTTAAGGCTGGTACATCTCCCCAACAAGGAGCCGACCAAGTAGCATTAGCTATCAACACAATTGGCTTGTTAATTTTGTCTGTACTTACCGTTTTACCATCCATTGTAGTAAAGTTATAATTTAACAAATAAGAGCCTTTAATGCACTTATCAATCAAACCTTCGGCACTTTCTTCTACACAATTGTTTACTGCAAAATTGTAATACGTTTTATTTTGTGCGAAAATAACAGTTGTTAAAAAACACATCAAAACAAAAGATAATTTCTTCATTTTTAATTATTTAAAAGGGGTTATCTGTCGGCTTTATACTCTTTTACCGCATCAATAAATGCTTTTGCATTCTCTAGCGGGATATTCGGTAAAATTCCGTGCCCCAAGTTAACAATATATTTGTCTTTACCAAACTCATTTATCATTTGGTGTACCATCTTTTTTATTTCAGCCGGTGGAGACAATAATCTTGAAGGGTCAAAATTACCTTGCAATGTAATATTTCCTCCTGTTAAATAGCGCGCATTTCTTGCTGAACACGTCCAGTCTACTCCTAAAGCTGAAGCATTTGATTGTGCCATTTCATGTAAGGCAAACCAACATCCTTTACCAAAAGCTATTACTGGTGCATCGTCTTTTAATGCTTCTATTATTTGATTAATGTATTGCCATGAAAACTCTTGATAATCAGTTGGAGATAACATTCCTCCCCAAGAATCAAAAACTTGTACTGCATTCACACCTGCTTTTACCTTTTCTTTTAAATAAGCAATCGTGGTATCTGTTATCTTCTGAAGCAATTCGTGTGCCAAAACTGGTTGAGTGAAACAAAATTCTTTTGCTTTATCAAAGTTTTTTGATCCTTGCCCTTGTACAACATAACATAAAATTGTCCATGGAGACCCTGCAAAACCTATCAACGGTATTTCATCATTCAGCTTTTCTTTAGTTGCTTTAATAGCATCCATTACATACCCTAGTTCTTCATGAATATCAGGTATAATTACACTATCTAAGCCTTTTTTATCTCTTACAGGATTTGGTAAATATGGACCAAAATTAGGTTTCATTTCCACTTCAATATTCATTGCTTGTGGAATTACTAAAATATCTGAGAATAATATAGCTGCATCCATTCCGTACCTACGAATTGGTTGTACAGTAATTTCTGATGCTAATTCTGGAGTTCTACAACGTGTAAAGAAATCATACTTTTCACGAATCTCCATAAACTCCGGCAAATATCTTCCTGCTTGACGCATCATCCATACTGGTGGACGGTCAACTGTTTCTCCTTTTAAAGCTCTTAAAAATAAATCGTTTTTTATCATATCTTTTCTACGTCATTGCAAACAGAGTGAAGCTGTTTTACATTAACTTGGCTACACTTCTTTGTAATGACAATTATTTATTCTACATTTTTGATACTGCTTCCATCGACTTATCAATGGCATTAGCTATCTCTTGAATATCTTTTTCTGTTAATGCTGATGACAAAAACCAAGCTTCAAACTGACTTGGCGGTAAAAACACACCATTTTTAATCATTTCCCAGAAAAAAGTAGCATACTTCTTTGTGTCTGAAGTTTGCGCATCTTCAAAATTGATTACTTTTTTATTGGTAAAAAATGGGTTAATCATTGAACCAAATCGGTTAACTGTAATTTCAACCCCATGCTTTTTTGCTGATTCTAACAAGAATACCTCAATAATTTGAGCAATCTCATTAAACTTTTCATATGGATTTTGTTTCTTTAACTCTGTTAAGGTTGAAATTCCCGCTGCCATTGCAATTGGATTCCCTGACAAAGTTCCTGCTTGATACATTCCTCCTAAAGGGGCAACTGTTTCCATAATTTCATTACGTGCTCCATATGCACCTACTGGAAATCCACCTCCAATTACTTTTCCTAAACAAGTAATATCTGCTTCTACACCTAATACTTCTTGTGCTCCTCCAAACTTAGAACGAAACCCTGTCATTACCTCATCAATAATTAATAAAGCTCCTTTTGAGTTTACATACTCTTTTAATTCTTTTAAGAAGTCATCTTGTGGAGTCACTACTCCCATATTTCCTGCAATAGGCTCTAAAATAACTCCTGCAATATCATCGTGTGCTTCAAAATGTGCTTTTACACTTTCTAAGTCATTGTAATTAGCTATCAACGTATTCTTTACAGCTCCTTCTGGCACTCCTTTACTTCCTGGTAAGCTTAACGTAGCTAAACCTGAACCTGCTGCTACTAGTAACGCATCTTGGTGTCCATGATAACAACCAGCAAACTTGATTATTTTATCTTTTCCTGTGTATGCTCTTGCTAAACGAATTCCACTTAATACCGCTTCAGTACCAGAATTTACAAAACGTACTTTGTCCATTCCTGGGAAAGCATCACAAACAATTTTTGCTAATTTAATTTCACCTTTTGTTGATGCTCCAAAAGAATATCCTTTTTTCAAAGCTTTTCTAATAGCTTTTTCTACTTTTTTATGGCGGTGTCCTAAAATCATTGGACCATAAGACAACACTAAATCGATGTACGAATTATTATCAACATCTGTTATCTTACTCCCTTTTGCACTTTTTATGAACAAAGGATTTCCTCCCACGGATGCAAATGCACGTACTGGTGAATTTACTGCTCCTACTAAGTTTTCTAGTCCTTTATTATATAATTCTTGTGATTTCTTAAAGCTCATTCTTCGCTAATTATTAGTTGTTAGTTATGAGTTTTTAGTTGGTTAACTCATTTTCAAATTATCTCATTAAAACTTTCGCAGCTTCTTTTGCAAAGTAGGTAATGATAATATCTGCTCCTGCTCTTTTCATAGAAAGTAAGCTCTCCATCATTACTTTTTCACCATCAATCCATCCTTTTTCAGCAGCTGCTTTTACCATTGAATATTCCCCACTCACATTATAGCAAGCAATAGGTCTATCAAAATTGTTTTTTAGATCTCTAATGATATCTAAATATGATAAAGCTGGTTTTACCATTAAAATATCTGCTCCTTCTTCGTCATCAAAAGTTGCCTCACGTAATCCTTCATCTCTATTAGAAGGATCCATTTGATAAGTTCTTCTATCTCCAAATGACGGTGCTGAATCTACTGCTTCTCTAAAAGGTCCATAAAAACCTGAAGCATATTTTACAGAATACCCCATGATTGGTAAGTTTGCAAAACCAGTATTGTCTAACGATTCACGCATCATAGCTATAGCACCGTCCATCATTCCTGATGGCGCTACCATGTCTGCTCCAGCCTTCGCATGTGATACAGTTTGCTTTGCTAAGTTTACTAAAGTAGCATCGTTATCTACATCATTATCGTGTATTACTCCGCAATGACCATGTGAAGTGTATTCACAAAAACATACATCAGTAATTACATATAAACTTGGATAGTTCTTTTTTATGAATCGGATAGCTTGTTGCATGATTCCGTTATCGTTCCAAGTTTCAGTACCTTCATCATCTTTTTTAGATGGGATACCGAATAACAGTACTGCTGGAATTTTTAAGGCTACAACTTCGTCTAATTCTTTAGAAATGGTATCTAATGAGTAACGGTTGATTCCTGGCATGGAAGGAATTTCTGTTTCAATACCTGTTCCTTCTTCTATAAATAATGGATATATAAAATCATCTACCGATAGCTTGTTTTCTCTAACTAAACGACGGATGTTTTCTGTTTTTCTTAGTCTGCGTGTTCTAAACATAGTTTATTCTTTTACAAAGTGAAGGTTTACCAACTCTAGTACACTTTCTACAGTTGGCATCTTTGCTATTTGTACTTCTTTAAAATGTTTTTTTGCTTCATTAGCAGTACTATCTCCAATACAAAAAGCTATTTTATCAGCAGTGTTTTTTTCCATATAGCTCTCAACTGTTGATGGGCTGTAAAACAGTACTCCGTTTACTTTTTCATCAACTTTTGCTGGACTGTACATGGTTTTATAAGCTTCTACTTCATTTACAATAATTTCGTTTGCTTTTAAAATAAGTGGTAAAGTTTCTAAACGTAAATTACTACAGAAGTAAGTTACCTCTTGTCCTTTCAACTCTTTTGATAAATATTCTGATAGTTTTTTAGCGTTTCTTTCTGAATGCGTTACTTTTCCGATACGTTGTTCGATTAACTTTTTAGTTCTTCTTCCAACACAGTAAATATTTTTAAATTGTAATTCATCTGAAGTAAATGAGTTTAGCAATGCTTCTACTCCATTTTTACTGGTAATAATTACATGTTCAATTTCTTCTTTAACTACTTTAGGAGCAATTCTGTTAAAGCGAATTTTAATAAAATCACTATCCTGAACACTCATGTGTGTAGGTAATAATTTCTTTTGCGCTTCAGATAGTTTTTTAGTCGAATAAATTGAAAATTGTTTTTCAATTCCTTCGTCTTCCATCATAATTAACTTCCCTCCTTTATCAATCACATAATTAGCGCAATCTTTTGCAATATATTTATGCTTTCCTACTTTTACTTTTTTACTAACTTCAATTTTCTTTTTACCATCTCTACTCAATAAAATTCCTTTAAAGTTAATTTCTTCTTCTTTTTCATTTATAAAAGCTAATGCCCCAATAGGTGCTGTACATCCACCTTCTAAACGATTTAAGAACTCACGTTCTATACCTGTACAAATCTCAGTGTCTTTGTCATTTAATTCAGCACAAATCTCTTTGATTTCTTCATTCTCCTCTAAAGCAGTAATCATAATTGCACCTTGAGCTGGTGCTGGAATCATCCACGTTAAATTAACGGCTCCTTTAGGTCGTAAACCAACTCTTTCTAGTCCCGCCGCAGCAAAAATAGCACCGTTCCAATCGTTATCTTCTAACTTTTGTAAACGCGTATTTACATTTCCACGTAAACCTTCTACGGTATGTGTTGGGTAACGGTTTAACCATTGTGCTTTTCTACGTAAACTACCTGTAGCAATTACTCCGTTAGGTTGTGCCATGAACTCTTCATTGTCTTTTAACAACAAAATATCGTTATAATTCGCACGTTTTAAAACCGCTGCTTGTATAATACCTTCTGGCAATACAGTAGGAACATCTTTCATAGAATGTACTGCAATATCAATATCGTCATTCAACATGGCGATATCTAAATTTTTAGTAAAAATCCCTGTGATTCCTAATTCGTAAAGGGGTTTATCTAAAACTAAATCACCCGTTGCTTTAACGGGGATTAATTGAGTTTGATGACCTAATTCTTCTAAAAGTTTTTGAACTTTTTTTGCTTGCCACATAGCCAATTGGCTATCGCGTGTACCTATTCTAATTATCTTCTGCATGGATGGATTCTAAATTTGCTCCGAACACTTTAGCCATTACTTCAATACTCGTATTTACCGAAGTCTCTTCGTCTTTTAAGTGTTTTACAAATTGTGTGGTTATTTTTTGAATAAATCTTGATGTTAATATTTCTGCCTGTTCTTCATCAAAATTTTTAATTTTCTTCTTATGGAAAGCTATTTCTCCTTGTTGAATGCTTTGTAACGATTCTTTTAAAGCAGTAATAGCTGGGGTAAATCTTCTGTGATTTAACCATTCTTGAAATTCTTGATTATGAGTTTCAATAATTGCCTCTGCAAGGGGTACTTCTTGTTGACGAATAGCTAACGTTTCGTCTGTTATTTTTGAAAGATCATCTACATTCACCATCGTTACATTATCTAAATCAGCAACTTCTTTTGACACATTCGCTGGCATTGATAAATCTAAAATCAATAATTCTTTATCTGTTGGAACATGTTCTTTTGTAATTGTAGGAAAACTAGCTCCTGTAGAAACGATTAATACATCGCTATTAGAAACTTCTTCTGCTAAATTTGCATACGACGCTTTTCTAATAGAATTGTGTTCTTTTACAAATTCTGTTGTTTTTTCTTCCGTTCTATTAAGTAAGCTTACCGATGTATTTTGTGTATACTCTGCTAGGTTTTTACAGGTATGCTTCCCCATCTTCCCCAAACCAAATACTAAAATATTTTTCGAGTTATAATCTGACAAATTATTAATCAAGTACTGAACAGCTGCATACGACACCGAAGTAGTCCCTGAACTTAATTTTGTTTCATTTTTAACTCGCTTGCTTGCTTGCATTACATGGTTTAATAAACGCTCAAAGTATGCATTTGTAGTTCCTACTTCTTTAGCCTGTTTAAATGCCTGACGCAACTGACCAACTATTTCGTAGTCTCCTAAAATCTGGCTATCTAATCCTGTTCCCATTCTAAACAGATGATTAATAGCTTCTTTATTTTTATATACGTTTGATACGTTTGCAAATTCTTCTACCGAACCATTTGAGTACTTACACAACATACTTATTAACTGAAAAGGGTGTTCTGCAAAACCACAAATCTCAGTTCTATTACAAGTAGACAATACAAAAATTCCGTCTACTCCTTTTTGTTTTGCTTCTTCTAAAAGTTGTATTTGATTTTCTTTAGAAATACTAAACTTCCCCCTAATCGCAGCATCAGCCTTTTTATAACTAACGCCTATGTTGTATAAATTACTATGATGTTTATTTTCTACTGTCATTGAGTCTTCTTCAAAAAAGTCGGTCAAAAATATAAATATTGAACAAAAAAAAGTATCGCTAAAAGAACTTTTAATGTCGCTATTCGTTTTTTCACTTAAAAACACCTCTAAAACTTACGCAAAAGTGTATTTTTGCAGTAAAATAGACTAGGAGAAACATTTTATTTTAGAATCATTCTAAATAGCAAGCTTTATAAAAACCACTGAATCCATGTCAAAAAACATCGCAGAAAGTACATTTAGAGAAGTTCCTATAGAACAAGGTTTTTTTGTACTAAAATTCCAAAATAACTCTGACAAAACAGAGTTTTTTAAAAGAGATATAGACAACTCTTATATACAACTACACTACTGTGTTAAAGGTAATTGCAAATTCCACTTTAACAATAATAGTTATACTTTTAATGTTTTAGACAAGCATTCTATCTTCTTATACAACCCACAACAAGATTTACCAATTAACTTAGAAATACTACCTAAAACCTCTTTGGTTTCTGTTTTAATTTCTATTGAAAAATTTCACGCTTTTTTCTCTAAAGAAGCTAGCTATATACCTTTTTTAAGTGAGAACAATAAAAACAAAAAGTATTACGATAATGCAGAAATAAACGCTAACGTTTTATTGGTACTTCAACAAATTTTAACGGCAAAAAACCAAAGTTCAATGCGTGACCTATATATTAAGGGTAAAACATACGAATTATTGAGTTTACATTTTGACAGTGGTGAGAACACCAATGAGGAATATTGCCCTTTTTTGGTTGATGATCGTGAGGTTTTAAAAATTAGAAAAGCAAAAGATATTATCATTGCTAGAATGAGTGAACCACCAAGTTTACAAGATTTATCTAACGAAGTAGGTTTAAATCTTAAAAAGTTAAAAGAAGGATTCAAACAAATTTACGGAGATACTGTATATAGCTTCTTATTCGACTATAAAATGGACCATGCTAGAAAGCTTTTAGAAAGTAACCAATACAACGTAAACGAAGTAGGTTTACAGGTTGGATATAGTACTTCTAGTCATTTTATTGCCGCTTTTAAGAAGAAGTTTGGCACCACTCCTAAGCAATATGTAATGAGTTTAACTCAGTAGACAGTAGACAGTAGACAGTAGACAGTAGACAGTAGACAGTAGACAGTAGACAAAATTAAAAACTTACAACTTTTAACTAAAAATGAAACAACTCACTCATTACGACATAGAAAACAGCCAACAAAATTTTCCAGTAACTATAGTTTGTGATGCTATCCGTACTCCTGAAAATATAGGAATGTGTTTTCGCATTTCAGAAAGTTTTGGAATATCCAAAATCTATTTACACGAAAGTTCTCCTTCTATAGACAATAGAATTGTTAAGAAAACAGCTCGAAATACTATTCAACAAATACCACATGATACCTACGGTAATTTTGAACAACTTATACATAAATTAAAAGAAGAAGGAAATACTATTATTGGAATTGAAATTACCGATGAAAGTATAAATATTAGCGATTACGATTTCACTTCACATTCTAAAATTGTGTTACTTTTGGGTAGCGAAAGAAATGGTATAGAAAACGTTAACTTAGTAGATGCAACAGTAGCTATACCAATGTATGGGCGTAATTCTAGTATGAATGTAATTCATAGTTTAGCTATTGCTCTATACGAAACAACAAACCAATTAAATAAAAAGATTCTGAAATAAATTCAGCCAAAATATGAAAGGAGTTTTATTAGTAAACCTTGGATCACCAGAAAGTACAAACCCAAAAGATGTAAAAAAATACTTAGGGGAATTTTTAATGGATGAACGTGTTATTGACGTTCCTTATTGGTTAAGAACATTTATTGTTAAAGGTATTATTTTAAATACCCGTCCCAAAAAATCAGCTGAGGCTTATCAAAAAATCTGGTGGAAAGAAGGCTCTCCTTTAATCGTTTTATCTGAGCGTTTACAAAACAAAGTACAAGCAAAAACGGAACTTCCTGTTGCTTTAGCTATGCGCTACGGAAATCCATCAATTAAAAGTGGATTACAAGAGCTACATGACAAAGGTGTTACTGAAGTTTTATTGGTTCCGTTATACCCTCAGTTTGCCATGGCAACAACTGAGACTATTTTGGTGTTAGCTGAAGAACTGAGAAAAGGGTTTTTCCCAAACATGAAGATTACAGATGTACCCGCTTTTTACAACAAACCAGAATACATCAAAGCATTATCTAATAGTATAAAAGATTATTTAGCTGATAAAGACTACGACCATATCTTATTCTCTTATCACGGTGTACCAGAGCGCCACATTAGAAAGTCAGATATTATAAAATCGCATTGTAATCCTGAAGCAGGAAATTTAAGTTGTTGTAACACTCCTTCTGAAGCTCATAAGTTTTGCTACCGTCACCAATGTTATCAAACTACCAAAAACGTAATTTCTGAATTAGGATTAGACGAAAATAAAGTATCAACTTCATTCCAATCACGTTTAGGAGTAGATCCTTGGTTACAACCTTACACAGACAGAACGATTGTTAACAAAGCTGAAAAAGACGGCATTAAAAAATTAGCCATTGTTACTCCTGCCTTTGTATCTGACTGTTTAGAAACCTTAGAAGAAATTGCAATGGAAGGTAAACACGAGTTTTTAGAAGCTGGTGGTGAAGAATTCCATACAGTTCCTTGTATTAACGACAATGACGAATGGGTAAATGTATTAGCTGGATGGATTAAAGAATTTCAGTTAACAGCAAACGATTAACAGATTCCCACGCTTTAGACTGTCTTGAGCAACAGTCAAAAGGCTTGCAATGACAACAAAAAGTGTCATTATAAAGAGTGATAATGACGTGATAATTTCATCCTGATTAGCAGTTAGCAAAATTAAAAACTTGTAACTTTACAACTTTCAAACACTAAAACTCATGGATTTTCTATACGTAAAAGCATTACACATCATATTTGTAGTTACTTGGTTTGCTGGTTTATTTTACATAGGTCGTTTATTTATTTACCATGTAGAGGCTGAAAAAAAAGACGAACCTGCAAAAACTATACTACAAACCCAATACAAGTTAATGTCTAAACGTTTATGGTACATTATTACATGGCCTTCATTATTTTTAGCCAGCTTTTTTGCTTTTTGGATGCTATATAAAAACCCTGTGTACTTAAAAATGTCTTGGATGCATGTAAAACTAGCTTTCGTATTGGCTCTGTATTTTTACCACGGATTTTGTCATAAAGTTTATAAAGAATTGCAACGTGACGAGATTAAGTATTCCTCTAATAAACTTCGAGCCTTTAATGAAATTCCGACCGTAATTTTATTTGCAGCTGTATTTTTAGTGGTTTTAAAGAGTGCTATCAACTGGATTTGGGGCGTTGTAGGAATTATCTTATTTGGAGTATTATTGATGATTGGTATTCGTTATTATAAAAAAGTAAGAGCTAAAAAATCTTGGGATAAATACGAGCAAGAATTGATAGATGAAGATAAAAAGCTAGACGAATAACTCTATAAAAGAAAACACAAATAATAATAGTACTATGAAAAAGATTTTAATTTTATCAATTACTATATCGAGCCTATTACTCTCTTGCTCTTCCAATAACGAAATAGTTGACAACTCTATAGTTGGTAATTGGTATTTAAAATTTGTACACGATGAAACAGGAGAACTACCTATTCCCTATTGTAGAACTTTAACATTATTTTCTTTTAAGGAAGATAAAACATACAATGCTCAAATATACAATATGGGCGCATCTACTATTGATTGTGTTTTCACTGAAGAAATAACTGGTACATGGAAAGCTCTTGGCAATTCTTCATTTGAATTATCTAATAAAAATCACATAACTTTTAAAGGTAACTCTATAGAGCTTAGAGAAAATAAGAGTTCAACAAAATATCAAGTTTTACTACCTAACTAATCAAGTTTTTATCTTTAGACACTTAAATAACTTTTTTAGCTTTATACTTTACAACAAAATAGATTTTCATTCCTCCATATTGTATAGTACTAGTTAGGAGAAATGGTTTTCTTTAAGTTGATCTTTTCATTTTTCAACAATTTCTCTTACCCTTTTATCGACTGCTCAAACGGTATCCTATTTACAATACTTCTCCCAAGCGTCACCTCATCTGCATATTCTAACTCATCTCCTACCGAAATTCCTCTAGCAATGGTTGATGTAGTTACTCCGTATTTCTCTATCTGTTTGTAAATATAAAAGTTGGTGGTATCACCTTCCATAGTAGAACTCAACGCAAAAATCAGTTCTTTAATCTCGCCTTCTTTTACTTTTTCAACTAATGATTCAATTTGTAAGTTTTGAGGGCCAATTCCTTCAATAGGAGAAATCTTTCCCCCTAACACATGGTACAAACCTCTGTATTGTGCTGTGTTTTCAATCGCCATTACATCACGAATATCTTCTACCACACATACAATCTCAGCATTTCGCTTCGGATTACTACAAATATCACACAACACAGTATCTGAAATATTATGACACTTTTTACACGATTTTACATCATTTCGTAAATGTGTTAAAGCCTCCACTAAATACTTCGTGTTTTCTTTCGGCTGTTTCAATAAATGCAACACCAAACGAAGCGCAGTACGCTTACCAATACCTGGTAATCTGCTTACTTCATTTACTGCATTTTCTAATAATTTTGACGAAAAATCCATGTTGCGAATTTACAATTTTTCGATAAGGATTAAGTATCTTCGTAGCTTTAAAATTAAAACTTCAATTCACATGAATTCAGAGATAAGAAACCTAGAACCAAAAGCTGTTTGGAAAAATTTTGCCGACTTAAACGCTGTACCTCGTCCATCGAAAAAAGAGGAAAGAGTAATACAGTTCATGGTAGATTTCGGTAAAAAACTAAATCTTGAAACCATGGTTGATAAAGTTGGGAATGTAATTATTCGCAAGCCTGCTTCAGCTGGAATGGAAGACAGAAAAACAGTAGTTATGCAAAGCCATTTAGATATGGTACATCAAAAAAATGCAGATACTGTTTTTGATTTTGACACTGAAGGAATTAAAATGTTTGTAGATGGTGATTGGGTTAAAGCTGATGGAACTACTTTAGGAGCTGACAACGGTTTAGGTGTTGCTGCTATCATGGGAGTTTTAGAGTCCACTGATATTCCTCACCCAGCTATTGAAGCTTTATTTACCATTGATGAAGAAACGGGTATGACAGGTGCTATGGGACTTGAAGGTGGATTGTTAGAAGGTGAAATCTTATTAAACCTAGACACAGAAGAAGACGATGAAATAGGAATGGGATGTGCTGGTGGTGTAGATGTTACTGCTACTAGAAGTTATAGTGAAGAAACTACTCCTGAAAATACAATCGCTTATGAAATTTCTGTTACTGGACTAAATGGTGGTCACTCAGGAATGGACATCATTAAAGGTTTAGGAAACGCTAACAAAATTATGAACCGTTTATTATTTGATGGTTTTACAAACTTCGGATTACGTGTTTCGGAAATTAACGGAGGTAGCTTACGTAATGCTATTCCTCGTGAAAGCTTTTCAACTGTAGTTATTGATGCTGTTTCTAAAGAACCTTTCTTATTTGAAATTCATGAGCTTATCAACAACATCAAAGCTGAATTTTCAACACTAGAACCTAACCTAACTATTGAATTAAAAGAAGTTGACACTCCTGAAACTGTAATGGATTTAGGTGTTCAAGAAGGATTAATTAAAGCGGTTTACGCTGCTTTGAATGGCGTGTATCGTATGAGTCCAGATATTGAAGGATTAGTAGAAACTTCAAACAACATTGCCCGTATCATTGTAAAAGACGGAGCTATTAAAATTGGATGTTTAACTCGTTCTTCTTCTGAAACTAATAAATGGGATTTAGCAAACTCGTTACGTTCATCTTTTGAATTAGCTGGTTTTGACGTAGAGTTTTCTGGTTCGTATCCAGGATGGTTACCAAACGTAAATTCTGAAATTTTAAAAACTGTAACTAACTTATACGAAGAATTACACAACGAAAAACCTATTGTAGCTGCATGTCATGCTGGATTAGAATGTGGTATTTTAGGCCAAAACTACCCAGAAATGGATATGGTTTCTTTCGGTCCAAATATTAAAGGCGCACACTCACCTGATGAACGTGCGCAAATATCATCAACACAAAAATTCTGGAAATTTTTATTAGAAATTTTAAAGAATACTCCAGTTAAGAATTAAATACTTACACATAAACTTTAAAACCACAGCTTTTCAGTTGTGGTTTTTTGTTTACATTTATAAAATGAATTTTTTAGCGCACTTATACCTTTCTGAAAGCAATACAAATGTTATGATTGGTAATTTTATAGCAGATCACGTGAAAGGGAATAAATTTTCCCACTTTCATGAAGATATTCAAAAAGGGATTTTGCTACATCGCGAAATTGACACCTATACAGATGCGCATGAAATTGTTAGAATAAGTAAACGACGTTTACATGAACGTTACCGACACTATGATGGAGTTATTATTGACATTTTCTACGATCATTATCTAGCAAAAAACTGGAGAAATTACTCTCAAATCCCGCTAAACATTTATGTAAACTCTGTATATCAATTACTTCAAGACAATATTGATATTCTACCTGAGAAAACACAAGAAATACTCCCATATATGGTACAATATAATTGGTTGTATAATTACCAATTTGCCAAAGGAATTCAGGAAGTGCTAAACGGAATGAATAGACGTACTAACGGAAAGTCTAAAATGAATTTAGCTACTGGAGATTTGTTAGAAAATTATCAAATTTTCGAAAACGATTTCACTACTTTTTTTGAAGACCTTCGTGTATTCTCACATCAAAAATTAAAAGAACTAAGTTAATAACACATGAAAAAAGCATTCTTATTTTTTTTAACACTCACAGCATTATATAGCTGTAAAAAAGAAAAAGTTGTAGGTACAATTACCGAAAAAGCCATGGTAGTTTCCGCCCGTAAAGAAGCTTCACAAATTGGTTCGGATATTTTACAAAAAGGAGGAAATGCTTTCGACGCTATGGTAGCTACAGAATTAGCCTTAGCAGTAGCGTATCCTTATGCTGGTAATCTTGGTGGCGGTGGATTTATGGTTTATCGAAAAAATACAGGAGAAGTTGGCGCACTAGACTATCGTGAAAAAGCACCACTTGCTGCTCATAAAGACATGTATTTAGATAGCTTAGGAAACGTAATTAAAAATAAAAGCACTTTAGGAGCTATGGCAGTAGGAATCCCAGGAACAGTAGCTGGTGTTTTTGCCACACATAAAAAATTCGGATCATTACCTATTCAAGAAATTTTAAAACCAATCATAGCTTTAGCTAAAAAAGGAGTTGTTGTTACTCAAAAACAAGAAGACCGTATAAAAAAATATCAACATTACTTTTTAAAAGTAAATAAAGATTCTATTCTTTTTGACAAGCCTTGGAAAAAAGGAGACACTATCAAATATCCTGCTTTAGCAGCTACTTTGGAACGTATTGCAAAAAACGGTCGTGATGAGTTTTACAAAGGAGAAACCGCTAAACGCCTTGTTGATTTTATGCAAAACAATGGTGGAATTATGACCGAAGAAGATTTGGCAAAGTATGAAGCTAAATGGAGAACTCCGATCACTTTTACCTACGATGATTTACGAATCATTTCTATGTCTCCACCTGCTAGTGGGGGAATTTGTTTAGCACAAATAATGAATGGAATTGAACCATTTGATTTAGGTAAATACGGCCATAATTCAACAAAAGCTATGCAGGTAATTACTGAAGCAGAACGTAGAGCTTATGCAGATAGAAGTTTTTATTTAGGAGATCCTGATTTTATAAAGATCCCTATTAAGACACTCATCAGTAAAGAATACACAAAAAATCGAATGCTTGATTTTTCTTTTGAAAAAGCCACCTCTTCAACAGATGTTTCTCACGGAAATATTACAATGGTTGAAAGCGATGAAACCACCCACTACTCTATTGTTGATCAATTTGGAAATGCAATTTCTGCCACTACAACAATCAACGGTGCTTATGGTTCCAAGTTGTACTGCTCTGATTTAGGGTTCTTCCTAAACAATGAAATGGATGATTTTTCAAGCAAACCAGGCATACCAAACATGTTTGGTTTAGTTGGAGCTGAAGCTAATAAAATAGAACCTGAAAAACGCATGTTAAGCTCTATGACTCCTACCATTGTAGAGAAAAACGGAAACTTGTATATGGTTGTAGGAACCCCTGGAGGCTCAACCATCATCACATCTGTGTTACAAACCATTTTAAATGTACATGAATTTGACATGGGAATGCAAGAAGCAGTGAATCAACCACGTTTTCATCATCAATGGTTACCTGACGTGATTAAAATGGAGCCCACAGGTTTTGACAAAAAAGTCAAAAATAAACTACGACAACTCGGATATGAATTAGACGAAACCAACTCTCCTATAATTGGTAAAGTAGACGCTATCTTAGTGCTCCCAAATGGAAAATTAGAAGGCGGTGCTGATCCTCGTGGAGATGACAAAGCAGTTGGGTTTTAGTTTTTAACTTAAGCCTTTTTCGCTTAAGGTTTTAACAATTTTTTCACTCCCTTTAACAGTTAATTAAGTAGTTTTAAGGTTTAAAATTTCAACAAAGCATGAAAAAAATACTAACCTTACTTACTTTAGCTGTCTGCTATACTGGTTTTTCCCAAGGAACACGCCTTTTAAGGCAACCTACAATATCTAACTCTGAAGTCGTTTTTGTATATGCAAACGACTTATGGAAAGCTCCTATTCAAGGAGGAAATGCTATACGACTTACGAGCGATAAGGGCTATGAATCTAATCCGCATTTTTCTAATGATGGTACTATGATTGCATTTACTGCACAGTATGATGGAAATACTGATGTATATGTAATTCCTGCTACTGGCGGTGAACCTAAGCGATTAACCTACCACCCAAGTGGTGACTTTGTACAAGGTTGGACTCCTGATAACAAAATTTTATTTCGTTCATCTAGAGAAGGTAAACCAACTCAAACTAATAAATTCTATACTGTTTCATTAAAAGGAGGATTACCTCAAGCTGTAAAAGTTCCAAGAGCCGCCTATGGAGAATTTTCAAAAGATGGTAAATATCTCGCCTACACTCCTATTACAAGTTGGGATGCGGAATGGCGAAATTATCGCGGTGGTCAAGCAATGCCTATTTGGATTTTGAATATGCAAAATCAAAAACTAATAAAAACTCCTCAAAAAGATAAAGAAAGGCATTTAGATCCTGTTTGGTTCAACGGTAGTATTTACTACATTTCTGAAAGAGACTACACTAGTAATATTTGGTCATATAATTTAACAACGAAACAAGAAAAACAACTTACATTTCATAAAAAATTCGACGTAAAAAGTCTGGATGCTAATTCAAACGGGATTGTTTATGAACAAGGAGGATACATCCACTTTTTAAACCCTAGCACCTCAGCTACTAAGCAAATCCCCATAACAGTTCATGGTGATTTAAACTATGCAAGAACGCGTTGGATGGATGTAAAAGGAAGAAATTTAACGAACCCTAATATTTCTCCTAAAGGAAAAAGAGCCATTTTTGAATACCGCGGTGAAATTTTTACTGTTCCTAAAGAAAATGGTACTTGGAGAAACTTAACCAACTCTTCAGGTGTTGCTGACAGGTACCCTGTTTGGTCTCCAAAAGGAGATAAAGTAGCTTGGTTTTCTGACAAAAATGGAGAATACGAGTTAGTAATTGCCGACCAAAATGGAGATAATAAATCATATATTAAAATTCCTAATCCTACTTTTTATTTCAAACCTGATTGGTCTCCTAATGGAAAACATGTATCGTTTACCGATACGCATTTTAATATTTGGGTTTTGAATCTAGAAACCAAAAAAGCTGAAAAAGTAGCTACTGATAATTTTGCACACCCTAATAGAACCATGAACCCGAAATGGTCGCCTGATAGTGATTGGATTGCTTATGCTAAACAAAATAAAAATCATTTCAAGTCTATTTACGCATACCAAATCAGCACCAAAAAAACAGTTCAAATTACGGATCCTTTAGCAGATGCTATTTCACCGGTTTGGGATGCTTCAGGAAAATATATTTATACCTTGACCAGTACAAACTACGGATTAGCATCTGGGTGGCTAGACATGAGCTCTTACGACCCTTCAGTAACACGTAGTTTATATGCAATTGTTTTGAACAGTAAAGACAAAGCTCCTAACCTACCGAAAACTGACGAAGAAAAAGCTGAGAAAGAAAAGACAAATGAGGATGATAAAAACAAGAAAGAAAATGGCAAAAAACCATCAAAAGAAGCTGATAAAATAAAAGTTGTGATTGATGAAGAAGGTATTTTTAACAGAGCAATTGCCTTACAACTTCCTGCTAAAAACTACACAGCCTTATATAAAGCACCAAAAAATCATGTTTTCATAGCTGAAGCTATTCAAAACAAACCTGATGTAATTATCCATGACTATGATATTTCAAAAGAAAAAGCTACTGAATTTACTAAAGGAATTCGTTCAATAACAGTTTCAGAAGATAGAGAATCTGTATTACTATCAAATAAAGGAAGCTGGAGTATTGTAAGTAGTAAATCTCCAGCAAAACCTGGAAAAGGCTCAATAAAAACCAACTTAAAAATCAAAGTAGACCCTAAAGCTGAAGCCCATCAAATCTTTAAAGAAGGTTGGCGCTATATGAGAGATTTTTTATATGTTGACAATGTACACGGTGCACCATGGGACAAAATCTATCAATGGTATGCTCCATGGATTGATCATGTAAGACACAGAACCGACTTAAACTATGTTGTAGACATTATGAGCGGTGAAGTTGCTATTGGTCACTCATATGTTTACGGAGGAGATACTCCTAAAACTAACTACGTTCCTGTCGGGTTATTAGGTTGTGATTTTGAAGAGTCTAATGGTTTATATAAGTTTTCAAAAATATATAAAGGAGAGCGTTGGAACCCGACTATTAAAGCTCCTCTTGGACTTCCGGGTATCGATATTAAAGAAGGTGATTACCTACTAGAAATTAATGGCGTTACTGTGACTTCAAAGGACAATCCTTATAAGTTCTTAGAACAAACCGCTGGTAGAGAAATTTATATCAAAGTAAACTCTAAACCTACTCCTAAAGGAGCTAAAACTGTTTTAGTAAAACCAGTAGCTAACGAAAGAAATTTGCGTTCGATCAACTGGGTAGAAGAAAACAGAAGAAAAGTTGATAAACTATCTAACGGAAAATTAGCGTATGTATATGTTCCGAACACATCAAACAACGGATTCACTTCTTTTAATCGTTACTACTTTTCTCAACAAGATAAAAAAGGAGTTATCATAGATGAAAGAAATAATGGTGGTGGTAGTGCAGCTGACTATATGATTGATATTTTATCGAGAAAACCTTTTGGTTACTTTAATAGTAAAGCTAATAAAAGAAAACCATGGACAACTCCAATTGCTGGTATTTGGGGTCCAAAAGTGATGATTATTAATGAACGTGCTGGCTCTGGAGGAGACCTTTTTCCTTACATGTTTAAAGAAAGAAAAATAGGACCTTTAGTAGGAACTCGTACGTGGGGAGGTTTAGTAGGAACTTGGGATACACCTGCTTTTATTGATGGTGGTAGAATGGTTGCTCCTCGTGGTGGTTTTTTTGATTTAGATGGTAATTGGGCTGTTGAAGGTGAAGGTGTAGCTCCTGATTTCGAAATACACCAAGAGCCAAGTAAAGTTTTAAAAGGAAAAGACCCTCAGCTCGAAAAGGCTGTTGATGAAGCTTTACGCTTACTAAAAACTAATGAATTCATTCCTAAACCTGAGCCTGCTCCACCTGTTCGATGGAAAAGACCCTACGGGTATTAAAAGAAATATAAATAAAGAAGATGGCTATTTGCCATCCTCTTTATTTAGTATATGTAACGTGAATAATAGATAAAAAGTTCCAAATATAGCTTCGAATTAAATTCTGAAAGAATTTTATATTGAGAAGTCTTTTGGGGTAAACAGAAATTTTATTCTCTATTTTCCTTTCAATAAAATTATTTCCAAGCACCTAAAACAAGTTTCAATTTTGTAGTGCCTTTTGGATAAGCTCCCGGAAATTCTGAAGGAACCTGAGGTTGTACTTGATTGGAATTCCCTACTGGATTTTCATCATAAGCAAAGCCATAAGCCTTTGCCATGACATCTCCTCTTGCAGATTGTACACTATTTTTAGGTAATGAAAAAATGTTTATTCCGTTTACTTTGGCTGTATGCATAAAATACGAAAATAAATTTTGCGGTTCACCACTAGGATACCAATTGGTTTCTACTCCCCAATTCTTAGTCGTATGACCTTTTGAAGAAGTATCTGTAAATATTTTAACGGCCACTCCTCTATTTAAAGCTGTACTTATTTGGTTTTCGAGTCCGTTTACCACAATTTGAAGATTTTCATCATTAGGATACCTAAATGGACCGTCTGCAAACAAGCCAATTCCGGCAAAAGTCATTTGCCCTGAAGAATAATAATAGTTGGTTGGTGCTTTTGCAAACTTATACTGTAGATTGGGAGATGTACATGTTGCTTTTGTATTAACATTCACAGATACAATTCCTTTACTGGTTGTATTTATTTTTGTTATTACAGTTGTTCCTTCTACTACGCAACCATTAGAACTTACATACATACCAACGGTAAGTCCTGTCTCTAAAGGCAGTGGTGTTTCAAATAATAATGTTCCTTTTGCTATACTGCCCATAATGGGGTTTCTGGTATTTGACGTTGAATCAAAATATGAAACTACTGAGAATCCTACGGGATTAAACACGTGTAACGTGGTAGCTCCTACACTTGTAAACTCTAATGCTTCATGTGTATTAGACGTTTTCGGAAATGTTTTTAATACTGGTTTTACATCGTAATAAGCTTGGAATTTATTATCTCCATTCTGCCATATATTCATTTTTAGAGTAGCATCTGTAAACAATTTGTTTAACGCTTCATCAAACATCGTTTCTAAAGCACTTGCATTATTCTCTAAATATAAACCAGGATTTAGTAAGGCCGTTAAATCAGGATTAACTACATGATATAAATTATCATACGCTTTATTAGCCTTAACATTGGCCATAAAAGGTTTGTAAGCATTTGTAACATCTGCTGCAGTTATTCCTTTTGACACCCCTATTCTATCCAGCTCTTTGCCATTTTTATCTTCAGCAATAATTGACAGGGGAAAGAAAAAACCATCTACCATTGAAACGTCAATATACAATCCTTGATTTGCTTCAAATGTTGGTTCAATATAGCTGTATGGTGGAAAATCAGTTTGAGGAGGGTTATTAACTTGTAATACAGACGCTCCACTTTCTGAAAAAGGAAACCCTAAATTCCTATTAGACGTCTTACTGGCATTATCATTATACGTTTTAGAGGTATCTGCTATAAAGAAAAATATTCTGGCTCCCACTACAGGATTTTTATTACTTACTTTTATAGAGGTAATTTCTTTTCCTAATTCGTATGATTCTATATACCCTTCTTTTGAAGTAATGGTTGTAAATTCCCCCTGTAATGTAGCAGGATTTACCGTTAACATTTTTTGAGAGTTTGTAGTATACCCCAAAACATATACTTTGTATTTTTTTGACAATCCTGTTGAATCTTTCAGCGAAATAGAGTATGAACCCTTTGGCGCATTGCTTGAATAAATAAACTTTGAATTATTATTGATAATTGAATATACACCTTGTACCTGTACTTGCACTCCAACCTTTCCTGATATATGAGGTGGATTTTTTACCGTAATTATGGTATCATTTACGGTTAGCGGAGGGTTACCTGCTTGATCAAATTTAACATAGGTTGCGCCCGACAAATAGTTCCCTTTAATAGTTATAATTTCATTTCCTTTTACAGAGGATGAATCTGGGCTTATAGACGTAATCTCTGGTAATTTATACTCAAAAAATTTTGGTGTTGTAGCACTATTTCCGTTTACAATTACCGTTACTTTTACAGATTTTGGTGAGCTTACCGCTGGACTTTTTACTATTATTTTAGTGTTTGAAACCACTTTTATATCATTAAGTGGTACTCCAACTGCCCCAAAAAGAACGGTCGGTTTGGTTGTAAAACCAGTCCTTTTTATAGTTACTACTGTATTCCCCGTTAAAGAACCTGAGCTAGGACTTATATGAGTAATGGTTTGAGCAGGTAATTCATATACCATCATTATTAACATACTAATTGCAAGTATGGCTTTCTTAGTTGTTTTCATGTTTTATAAAATTTGGTAGTATATCAGCTTTAAATTTTATTTAATATTTGACTTATCCTAAGGTTATTAGTGAATCTAATTTAAAAACTTGTAAGTCACTTTTCATTTAAAAAACCATAAGTGTGTTTAAAACTGGCAAGAAAGTTCCTTTTATATTCGTAAAGTGATTCGTTTCAATAAAAAGAATAAAAATTTCCTCTAGGGATAATTACCAAGTCAATAAATATTTAGCTTCATAATCATTCTTTGTTGCATTATAACCATAAACTCCCCAATGTTGCTCAAAAAAACCGGCATCAGTTGGCTTCTTATCTTCATCATACATTTCAAAAATAAAACAAGGAATTTTTACATTGGAATTCCGTGGTGTACCATTGCCACTTTTACAATGATTGATTAAGTTTTGATTAAACATTTGTGCATTTGCTTTTGTTGCTGTAGTGTAAGTGGCACTTGGTCCTGTTGGCCATCCTGCTTCACCAATAACAATAGGTAAGCTTCCATATCCATTATTTCCTAATGCTACATATAACGCATCATACATTGCATCAAAAATATTTTTATATGTATAACTTCCATCATGAACCCAATGCTTTTCACCTGCAGTAAACAGACAATAATCTAAATGAACATTATTCGGCTGATTTTTTTGAGTAATAAATGGATATACATTAACCATAAACACTGAATTATCTGCTTTTAAAATAGCACAAACGTCTAAAATTGTGTCTTTCAAGCTACCATTAAAAGCTCCCGCTGAAGGTGGATATGAACTTCCCATAATAGCATAATTAAAAGGAACAGTTACTTTGGTAGTAAGTCCTTTCTTTGCAATAGCACTTTTAATATTTTTTAAAGCACTTACAAGATCTCCAGTAAACTCATTTCCCCACCAACTTCCTAGAGGTTCATTTCCTACACATATCATTGGAATGGTAGTTGAATAATCTGATAATACTTTTATAATGGCATTTATAGTAGTTGTATCATTATTAGCACAGGCTTTTAAATCTCCATTAGGAATATCAACTAAAACTTGTAATCCTTCCTTAGCAAAAGCACTAATACAATCTGTCTGATTGTAGGTAAACATCTTAACCGTTTTAACACCCGTTGCTTTTATTTGCGCGGCTGCTTTTGTTGCACTTACTTGTTTTCCTGTACTTTGAAAGGTATTACTAAAGTTAACACCTATAGTTGAATTAAATATTAAATTTTTCATGATGGGTTAGTTTTTATAATAAATAATAGTTTGAATATTAAAGTTATAATACCGTCTGCAACCATTAAAAAAAACTTCTATAAGCGTAAGTATAAGAGGTAAGGATGTTCATTTACAAACTTTCATTACTGCTATTAATATACATCAGTCCTAATATATACTATGTAACTTAAAGGTAATTTATACACAACCTATTACTTTTTTACTCATATACTATCTTATTCATAATTTTTACTATATAAATCCCCTATTTTTCTAATCTTATTAACTAATTTTGAAAAAACATCACTCCTTTTTGAAAGTCCTAGAAACTCACTTCGTAAAAGTTATTGAAACCCCAATTCGACTACAAGAATATGCTGTCGGAATTTTTAAAACCACCTCTACTAAATCTAGTCTAAAAAAAGCCATTAAAAAGGGGGTAGTAAAGGTCAATGGTAAAACAGCTACAACAGCTTTACACATTAATGAAGGAGACACTATTGAGTTATTTCAATTAGAAGAAAAAGCTCAAAAAAAACATTTCAATTTTACTTTAGAAGTTCTTTTTGAAGATGATTACTTAGCTATTATTTATAAGCCAGCAGGAATCTTAGTTAGCGGAAATTCTTTTGCTACAATTGATAATGCTCTCATGCAAAACTTACAAAAAAGTACTTCTCCTAATACTACTCGCCCTCGACCTGTACACCGATTAGATTATCCTACAAGTGGACTATTACTAATAGGAAAAACAACTGAAAGTATTATTGTTTTGAACCAACTATTTGAAAAAAAGGAGATTCAAAAAACATATCATGCAATCTGTATCGGTAAAATGGAGAGGAACGGAGAAATTAACTTCCCTATTGATGATAAAAAGGCTTCTACTTCTTTTGAAGTCATACAGTCAATTGAATCTCCTCGGTTTGCTTTCTTGAACCTGGTTAAATTACAACCTAAAACAGGAAGAAAACATCAACTACGCAAACATTTATTTAGTATTGGAAATCCTATTTTAGGTGATAAAGAATACTTTCTAGAAAACAAGGTTTTGAAAGGGAAAGGATTATTTCTGCATGCATCTACACTTACTTTTACACATCCTTTTAGTGATAAAAAAATCACTATCACAAAAGAACTTCCTAAAAAATTCAAAAAAATATTCCCATAAAAAGTCTCCTTTAAAACATCTATCTTTGCCGCATGCGAATAGATATTATTACGGTAGAACCCGACTTAATAAAGAGCCCATTTGAAAACTCAATGATGAAAAGGGCTATTGATAAAGGACTCGCTGAAGTTCATTTTCATAACCTACGAGAATATGGTTTTGGTAATTATCGTCAAATAGACGACTACCAATTTGGTGGAGGTGCTGGAATGGTTTTAATGATTGAGCCCATTGCAAAATGTATTGAAAAGTTACAATCTGAAAGAACGTATGATGAAATCATATACATGACTCCTGATGCAAAAACCCTAAATCAAGCTACAGCAAATACCCTTTCTTTAAAAGAAAATATAATTATTCTAACAGGACATTACAAAGGTGTAGATCAACGTGTACGTGATAAATATGTAACCAAAGAAATTTCTATTGGTGATTATGTGCTAACTGGTGGAGAATTGGCTGCAGCAGTTTTATGTGATGCTGTCATTCGTTTAATTCCTGGAGTTTTGGGTGATGAAACTTCTGCTTTAACCGATAGTTTTCAGGACAACTTACTATCACCTCCTGTATATACAAGACCTTCAGAATATGAAGGAATGAAGGTTCCTGAAGTATTACTATCAGGTAATTTTCCTAAAATTGAAGAGTGGCGCTCAGAACAAGCATACAAAAGAACAAAAGAAATACGTCCAGATTTATTAGATTAACTAGTAATCAGTGATTTATTTATTTTTTTTATCAAAAGAAAAGTTCTAAATTTGCAGCCACAAAATCAACCTCTGACGAAAATCGTGAATGTTGCTTTTATACAACCATAAATAACAAGAAAATGGATTTAGTAAAATTTGTTCAAGACGAATTTGTAACAAAAAACGAATTACCAGAATTCGCAGCTGGAGATACTATTACAGTATACTACGAAATTAGAGAAGGAGATAAAGTTCGTACTCAGTTCTTTAGAGGAGTTGTTATCCAAAAAAGAGGAAGTGGAGCTTCTGAAACATTTACTATTAGAAAAATGTCTGGTACTGTAGGTGTTGAACGTATCTTCCCTATTAACTTACCAACTATCCAAAAGATTGAGATCAATAAAAAAGGTAAAGTACGTAGAGCACGTATTTACTACTTTAGAGGTCTTACTGGTAAAAAAGCAAAAATTAAAGAAAGAAGACGCTAGAAGCTTCTTTTCAAAAGAAATTAAAAACACCATGATTTTCATGGTGTTTTTTTTATTCACATTTGTTAATAAAACACCACACCTAACTTGTTGATAACAAAACACCTAAAACACTTAAAAAGAGATATTTATTTCTTATATTTGGGAAAGAGTTTACAAAGTAAGTGACGTCAGAATTATAGTTAGCTGTATTAATCACTAAAAGTAAACCTTTAAAGTAACGTTCTTTATATATTTTGTTTTTAAACGTAATTAGGCTAAATATGATCATCATAATTTTTGATTAATTGTAAGTTATTAATAATTTATAGTTTTCTAGTTATAAGTTTATAAGTATTATTGGTTTAAATTTAGCTGAACTAACCTGTTTAAAAACATCGAAACTTTTATTTTATAGGTGACATAATTTATAAGGTAAAGTTTCTTTTGAAGTAGTAATGTAGCTTTCTCTAAGGAAAAAGCATAAACACTGTTTATTTGATAATGTAGTAATACAGATTAGTACCTCTTACTATTTCGAGAAAGCCATATCAATTACAAGAAATTGTTTGATATGGCTTTTATTTTTAATAACAAATTCTCTATTCCACCTTCTTAAATTATCATATTCACAACAAAACACCCTAATTAATAATAATTTACTATCAAAAAACTCAACCGTAATTCTTAAATTTGCGTCACTTCAAAATATAATTTAATTTATTACTTATAAATATGAATAAGACTGCTAAAATTATGTACACAAAAACGGATGAAGCTCCAGCATTAGCTACTCGTTCGTTTTTACCAATCGTAAAAGCTTTTACAAAATCATCTAACATAGAAGTAGAAACCAAAGATATTTCTCTTGCTGGTCGTATTCTTGCTAATTTTTCAGACTTTTTACCTAAAGAACAACAAGTTGAAGATGCTTTAGCTTTTTTAGGAGATTTAGCAAAAAGGCCAGAAGCTAACATTATTAAACTTCCTAACATCTCTGCTTCTGTTCCTCAGTTAAAAGCCGCAATAAAAGAACTACAAGCTTTAGGTTATGCATTACCTGATTACCCAGAAGAAGCTACCACCGATGAAGAAAAAGCAGTTTTAGCACGTTATAATAAAGTAAAAGGTTCTGCAGTAAATCCTGTTTTACGTGAAGGTAACTCTGATCGTAGAGCTCCAAAAGCTGTAAAAAACTACGCAAAAAAGAATCCTCACTCAATGGGAGCTTGGAGTTCAAACTCTAAAACTCATGTTTCTACAATGACAGAAGGAGATTTTGCACACAGTGAAAAATCAGTTACTGTACCTAATGCAACTGATGTACAGATTGTACATACAGATGCTAATGGAAACAAGACTGTTTTAAAAGAAAAAACCTCTTTATTAGCTAAAGAAGTAATTGACGCTTCTGTAATGAGTAAAAAAGCATTACTAGCTTTTTTAGAAGAGCAAATTAAAGATGCTAAAGATAAAGGAGTCTTATTTTCTTTACATATGAAAGCTACCATGATGAAGGTTTCAGATCCTATCATTTTCGGACATGCTGTTCGTGTTTTCTTTAAAGATTTATTTGCTAAACACAGTGAAACTTTCAAAGAAATTGGTATAGATGTAAATAACGGATTTGGTAATTTAGTAAGCAATCTTGAAGAACTATCTGCTGATAAAAAAGCGGAAATCTTAGCTGATATCGAAACTATTTATGCCAACAATCCTGATGTAGCAATGGTAAACTCTGATAAAGGAATTACCAACCTACATGTTCCTTCTGATGTAATTATTGATGCTTCTATGCCAGCAATGATTCGTACTTCTGGACAAATGTGGAATAAAGAAGGAAAACAGCAAGATACTAAAGCTGTGATTCCTGATAGTTCTTATGCTGGTTTATACCAAGAAACTATCGATTTCTGTAAAAAGAATGGTGCTTTCGACCCTACTACAATGGGAACTGTGCCTAACGTAGGCTTAATGGCTCAAAAAGCAGAAGAATATGGTTCTCACGATAAAACTTTTGAAATCGATGCTGATGGAAAAGTTGAAGTTATCGATGCTAACGGAACTACCTTATTAGAGCATACTGTTGAAGCTGGTGATATTTGGAGAATGTGTCAAACAAAAGACGCTCCTATTCAAGACTGGGTGAAGTTAGCTGTTACTCGAGCAAGAGCTACAGGAGTTCCTGCTGTTTTCTGGTTAGGTAAAGAAAGAGCACATGATGCTGAGGTTATCAAAAAAGTAGAAAAATACTTACAAGACCACGATACTACAGGTTTAGAAATTAAAATCTTGTCTCAAGTAGAAGCTACCAAATATACTTTAGAAAGAGTTAAAGAAGGAAAAGATACTATTTCTGTGACTGGAAATGTATTACGTGACTACCTAACTGACTTATTCCCTATTTTAGAATTAGGGACTTCAGCTAAAATGTTATCTATCGTTCCATTAATGAACGGTGGTGGGTTATTTGAAACGGGTGCTGGTGGATCTGCTCCTAAACATGTTCAACAATTAGTTGAAGAAAACCACTTAAGATGGGATTCATTAGGAGAGTTTTTAGCGTTAGCTGTCTCATTAGAACACCTAGGTGACACAAATAACAATAATAAAGCAAAAATATTAGCTGAAACTTTAGATGATGCTACTGATACCTTATTAGAAAACAAAAAAGGTCCTTCTAGAAAAACTGGAGAATTAGATAACAGAGGTTCTCATTTTTATTTAGCTATGTATTGGGCACAAGCTTTAGCTTCTCAAGACAAGGATGCTGATTTAAAATCTCAATTTGCTCCTATAGCTGAGAAAATGGCTACAAATGAAGCTACAATTGTAGAAGAGTTAAATTCTGTACAAGGTAAAGCGGTTAACATTGGTGGGTATTATGAACCAAATGATGATTTAGTTAATGCAGTAATGCGACCAAGTAAAACTCTTAACGATATTTTACAAAGCATATAATTAGTTAGTTATATAAAACTCAAAAGCAGGTGATAAATCACCTGCTTTTTTTATTAAAAAAAGTGAACCAAACAAATTATTAAACAATAATGTCCCCCGAATTACTATTTAATCCCTCGTAACATTGTTTGGCTTACAGTTAAGACACAACAAAATTATAATTGTCACATTCTAATTTCTTAAAACTTTTAATTAGTAAATTTGAAGCATGAAGTTTATTAAAACAACCGAGCAAGACTCTAACTACAATGATTTAGAAAAAATGAGTATTTCTGAATTATTGTTTAACATAAATAAAGAAGATAAAACAGTTCCTTTAGCTGTAGAAAAAGCACTTCCACAAATAGAAATGCTTACGGAACAAATTGTTTTAAAGTTAAAGGAAGGTGGACGATTGTTTTATATTGGTGCTGGTACCAGTGGTAGATTAGGTATTGTAGATGCAAGTGAATGTCCTCCTACTTTTGGTGTCCCTCATGAATTAGTTGTTGGACTAATCGCTGGTGGTGATTATGCTATTAGAAAAGCTGTTGAATTCGCTGAAGATTCAACAAATCAAGGATGGAAAGATTTACAAGAGCATGAGATATCATCAAAAGATGTTGTGGTTGGAATTGCTGCGTCTGGTACTACTCCTTATGTTATTTCTGCCTTAGAAGAATGTAATAATAACGGTATTATTACAGGTTGTATAACCTGCAACCAGGGAAGTCCCTTAGCATTAACTGCTCAATTTCCTATTGAAGTTGTTGTAGGTCCTGAATTTGTAACTGGAAGCTCTAGAATGAAAGCTGGTACAGCACAGAAACTAGTATTAAATATGCTTTCTACAGCTTGTATGATTCAATTAGGAAGAGTCAAAGGAAATAAAATGGTAGACATGCAACTATCTAACAACAAACTAGTAGATAGAGGTGAAAAAATGTTAGCTTCTGAATTAAATATCGACCAAAAAACAGCTAGCGAACTATTAAAAAAATATGGAAGTGTTCGTGAAGCAATAAAAAACTTTACCAATGAATAAACCTACTACTATGGAAACTGGTATAAAAAAGCTTTTAGTTTTTTTAGGATTATTAATCGTTTCTCCTTTAGTATTAAGTATTGCTTTTAAAGCTTTACGCGCTTTTAAAGACGCTCCCAAAGTTTTTATTGCATATGGGCTACTTGTAGTTGGTGTTTTATTAATACTATTTACCGTATATTATGGCTTTAAAACGTTTAAAACCATATTAGACCACCTTTTCAGTAAATAACTTTTGATTAAAAACAATTCCATAAAAAAAATAACTGATTGGGAGCATTGGCCATCCGCTATGTTTTACCTCCCTAATCTTCCTTATGCTTTTTATTTAGCTTTCAAGGCTAAACACTTCGCCTTTTTTAGCGCTGCTAATCCGTGTATAAAAAGTTCTGGGAATGGTACCGAAAGTAAGTACGAAACAATTTTATTAGTTCCTGAAAAACATAGACCTAAATCAGTTTTAGTTAAACCAAACACTAATTTTAAAATTGTTTGTAAAGAAATTCATGAACAAAAAATTAATTTTCCTTTAATTGCAAAACCTGATGTTGGTTTTCGAGGTTTATTAGTTGAAAAAATAGCTACAAAAGAAGCCTTAAAAAGCTATCTTGATAAATATTCTATTAATATTATTATTCAAGAGTTTTTAGACTATAAAAATGAGTGCGGTATATTTTACCATAGGAACCCAAAAGATGATTCTGGAAAAATTTCTTCATTAACTTTAAAACGCTTTTTATCTGTTACAGGAGACGGAATATCTACATTAAAAGAACTAATTTTAGCTGATGAAAGAGCTAAATTATATGTAGATTTATTTTCTAAAATTCACCAAGATAAACTTACAGAAATCCCTGTTAAAAATAAGGTTATTAAACTTACGGCAGTTGGCAATCACTCCAAAGGCACACAGTTTATTAATGGTAATCATTTGATAAGTGATAAACTAACTGACACCTTTGACACACTAAGTAAATCAATCCCCGGTTGGTACTATGGACGAATTGATTTAAAGTACAATACTTTTGAGGAGTTAGAAGAAGGAATCAACTTTAAAATACTAGAAATCAATGGTATTATAGCTGAACCTACTCATATCTACGATTCGCAAAATTACACCTATTTAAAAGCCTTGAAAGCAATAAGAACACATTGGAAGTCGCTCTTTAATATTGCTATTACAAACCATAAAAATTTTAACACTCCATACAAAGATTCTTTGAGCTTTCTTAATGAAATTATTTTATTGAAAAAGTATACAAAAAAAATTAAACGCCTTTCTAAATAGAAATTCTTTTCTATATTTGTGCGCGAATACATGTTCATGTATTGTTAAGAATCCCCCCGAGTCTTAAACCAATTAACTACTCAACTGAATGGAAAGAAGATTACTTTTTTCTTTACTTCTTTTTTGTGCAATAATTCCAACTTTCTCTCAAGTTAAAGTTGGAGAAAATCCCTCTTCCATACATTCAAACTCTATTTTAGAATTAGAAAGTTCAGACAAGGTTTTGGTTATTAGTAGAATGACAGACGCACAAATGAATGCTATTCAACCTCTACATGGTGCCTTAGTTTACAATACTGATCAAAACTGTGTTTTTATGTACGATGGAACTGCATGGATAAGCCTATGTGGAGATTCAGGGAACACAAGAGAATCAATTAAAGTAACTACTTCTTCTTCTCCACCATCTGACAATAATATAGGTGATTTTTGGATTAACGATACTCTAAATAACTCCACCAGTATTTGGGATGGAACCAATTGGATTTCTATAGACAACAATCCAAGAAGAGGTAGTGGCCCACCTAATGCAACTACTGCCCCCAACCCTATTCCAGGAGATCTATATATAGACAGTTCTACAGGATTTGTATATGCATATAATGGAACTACTTGGATAAATTCGAATACGAGTACATCCAACGGTAGTTTATACACTGCTAGCAATGGGATATCTATTTCCAGATTTAACTTTCAATTAGGCGGCACCTTAATTAAGCCTACATTAATAGAGGCTGATGCCACAAATACATTGGCTATTACTGGACTACAAAATGGAGATATTGATACCGATGATATCGTTACAGTTAATCGAGCTACAGGAGTATTGCGAAGAGTTCCAGCATCAAATCTACTAAGAGAAGAAGTTACAGAAATTACAGCTACAGATGGACAAGTAACCTTTACTGGTCTTACGCTATACACAACTGATAAAATTAACGTATACAGAAACGGAGTTAGAATAGACTTTACAGTTGATAACGCAACAACAATTACCATAGAACCTGATGCTATGTGCTATGCAGGTGATGAAATACGAATAGTTCAATTATATTAATAAATAACCAATAAAAAAGTTTAATAACGCAATCAATACTCAAATTATGAAAACAATTACAAACAAATTAAAAGTCGCTTTAGTAGCCATTGGTTTCCTAGCCGTTGGTACTATTAGTGCGCAAACTACAACTGGAGACATAGGTAGACAAGCGGCTGGAACACTAGGGAGCTCAACTGGATATGTAAAAGTTATTGATAATAAAGGTACTGTTAAGTACTTACAATCAACTAATGGTATTACACAATTTACTGATACTGCTCCTAATGGAGGCGTAGTTACTACATGGCAATTAGGAGGTACATTAAATACAGCAACTACAATTACTACTAATGGTCAAAGCTTCACTATTGATGGAAATACCTTCACTTTAGTAGGTACAGATGAAGTAGATGCTGCTACTGTTGCTGCTGTTGATCAAGTTGCTGCTACTGCATATAACGGAGATGGTTTTACAGTATTAGTTAAAGATGAAACTGATGGAACTGTAAGAAAAATATTAGCTGCTGATCTATTACAAGTACAAGGTATTCATGCAACAGCTACTGTGGATGCTACAGACCAAACTGCTAACTCTAAAACAATTACTGTTACTGGTGTTACAGCTACAACATCATTTTACAAAGTTTCTGTATATAGAAATGGAGCTAAATTAGTTGCTGGTACTGACTACACATTTGGTGCAGATAGTGTTACTGTAGCTGGTGGTACTAATTTTAACATGTATGATGGTGATCAGATAGAAATAAACTATATCAGATAATAAAGCTTGTTTTTTAGTGTCAAAAAATATTAAACATATAAAAACATATATACTAACTTTTGCATTGGTACTACTTACTTTTAGTGCCAATGCTCAAGAAGTTAGGGTTATTGATAATAAAGGAACTATACAAACAGTTAACAACAATACTGTAACCACCTCTACAACTGCACCTACACTTCCAGTTGAAAACGATGTTTGGTTTGATACTACCAACAATCAAATAAAAATATATGATACTGTAGATGGTTGGAAATTAATCACCTCTACATTGGCTACTCAAAACATCTATACTGCTGATGGAACCTTAACAAGTAACCGTATACTAAACGGTAACACAAATAACTTAGTTTTTAATAACATTAACTACTTACAGTTGCTTAGTACTTTAGGTACACAAATAAGTTCTACTGGTGGTACAATGCAAATATCTTCTGGAACTTCTTCTCAAATTTCAGCAGGTACAACAATGCAACTTTCTGCTCCTAATAATATTATGTTACAAAGCCCTACTGAGTTTAACAATACATTATTAGATATTAATGACTCTGCTGGAACTTCTGGTCAAATACTAACCTCTACTGGTACAGGTGTAGAATGGGCTAATAACCAACAAAATACTGTAACAAAAACTTCAAACTCTTCAACTAGCACACCTGCTACATTTTCTTTTCCTGTAGGCTATACTCCTATAGAAAATGATTTTTTTATTTATGAATTAACTTCAGGTGAGCATAGTACGATATATATATATAATGATGGAGCCTGGGAACAAATAGCCCCTACTAAAGCTTCAAGAATATTCTATCCTCCATCAATTGCAATAGATGCTAGTACAACTGGTTCGGGTAGAACCATTAACTTATATACACAATACACAGCTCAATTTAATAGCCCTGCGATTGGTAGCACTAGTGCTCCAGCTACAATACCTACTTATAATGCTGATGAATTATACTACTACGTTACCGATTATGACACGTCTATCTTAACTATTAATAGTATAGATGATAACGGGTTAATGACTTATAGCGTGGACAATGTTCCTACAAATGACAACACAATTATCAATGTTGTTTTTGTAGTTAAATAACCTTAAAGAGGCCGATATGTTAAAAAATAAGTTCTTACTGTTTTTCTTCCTTCTAGGAATGTTTACCAATATATCTGCACAAAATATTAATGATTTTAGAAGTATTAATTCAGGAAACTGGACAACAGCTACAAACTGGGAGCGATTTGATGGTACCAACTGGGTAACCGCTACTTATTACCCTGGGAATGGCCCTACAAACGACATTAATATAATTAATGGTAACACTATCACTATTAATTCACCTATTTCTATCTCTGTAAACTCGATAACTATTGGAGATAATGATGACACCAATATTGAAATTTTAGAGGTAAATTCAAATGCTACCATTTTTACCAATACTTTTTTAATCAAACTAGATGGGCTCTTAAAATGGATTAGCTTTGTTACGTTAACCTTATCTAATGATAATACTGAACTAATTGTTGAAAACACACTACCTGACGATCCTTCTTTGGGTTCAACACATGGTATTTATATAAATCCTCCTCCTTGTAGTAAAAATCAAACATTGGAAATAGGTACTGCTAGAAAAAACATTTATGCTACTTGTAACGGTGGTGGTGGTAGCAGTGTAGAATCTTTTAATGAAGTTAATAATTCTGGAGGTAACCAATCATTAACCGTAACAATAGTGCCTAGTGTTACAGAGTTATGCTCTGGAGAAACTATTTCATTTACAGCTTACCCTTCTGGTACTGCTTATAATTCAGGAAATACTACTACTTATAATTGGGCTTCTACGCCTACAACAGGAAATATCACTAATACAAACTCTGATACAACATCTGCATCTCCTACAACAGATGGCAGTATAACTTATCAAATAAATATTACACACTCTGGTTATAATGCTTCAAACTCAGTTACAATAACCGTTAATAACTGTAATCAGCCGTCTGGTAAAATCATTACTAATCGCCGTATAACCTATAGAGTAAACAAATGATGTTCTATAGAAAACACATATTGTTATTATTTTTTATAAGTTGTATTACTCTTACTACAGCACAAAATGCCTTTTATAATTCAGGAAATGTGCAATTACATGATGATGCTCAAGTAGGTTTTCATACTAACGTTATTAATGATGGTACATTAGATAACTATACAGGATTTGCTGGCTTTTATGCTGAGAATGAAACTAGAATTATTTCCGGAACTAATAGAATTACTTTTTTTAATGTAGAAATTGATGCTCTACAAAACTTAGAGTTACTCAACTCTCTAGGAATACGAAATCAATTGAGCTTTATTAATGGGCAAGTAATTACACCTAAAAATAGCCTTAATATTTCATTAGATTTTGTTGATTATGATTTCTACGCAGGTGAAGATAATCAGCGACATGTAAACGGATATATATCTTTAAAACAAGGAAACAAAAATACTTCCAATTTTACCTTTCCTGTAGGAGATGGGGTAATGTTACGTCCAATGAGCTTACCTCATACTGATAAATATTACTTCTTTAAAGGAGCGTATTTTTACGAAGATCCTAATTTCCCTACTAACTTTACTGCTAATTTTTTAACAGACCAAAAACAAGCTGTAATTGAAAATATTAGCAATATCGAATTCTGGGATTTGGACGGAAAAAACGAAACCCAAATCACTTTAACATGGAATAGTCGTAGTGATATTGCTTCTTTAGCTAATCAAGTTTCTCAATTAATTGTAGTAGGTTGGAGTAAAAATGAAAACCAATGGGTAAATTTAGATGTATTAAGAGTTACTGGAGACTTGTCTGAAGGAACAATTACATCTGCTGCATTTGTTCCTGACAATTATGAAGTAATTACTATTGGCTCATTATTAGATGATGAAATTAAAACCAACAATAACAATATCTTAATCTCTCCAAATGGAGATAATCTTAACGATTTCTTGGTTTTTGATGAAGTGGATGAATATGCTCACAATAAGCTAGTCATTTATAACCGTTGGGGTAATATTGTATATCAAACTGAAGACTATAGAAATAATTGGGACGGTACCTCTAATGGTAGATCGACTATTAATAGAGAAGACAAGCTTCCAGCAGCAACTTATTTTTACTATTTAGAACTAGGTGACGAACCAAATGCTTATCAAAAACTTAAAAAAGGCTGGGTTTATATTAACCGATAATTATTTTACTAGCTCTTTTTTTGGTGTCGTAGGGTTATATCCAAAATCTGCATCTGGCAACTCTATTCCTAATTGATTTATAATAAAACCTATACTAGCAAAATGATGTATTGCATGACTGTGTGCTTGTATCAAAGCGCTACCTAAAGTATAATTTGCCGTTACTTTCCCTGCTCCTAAATCATCTGTAACAGAAATAATTATATCAAAATCTTCTGCCTCTAAGCAGTATAATTGCTCAATAACCTCTTTAAAATATGCAATTCCATGTGCTGTTTTTTGTTCTGCTAGCTGATTGCGTTCTCTATCAGAAAAATCAACACATTTTTTATTTAATCCATTAAAAATACAAGCAAAAACATCTAGAATGTGTCTCATGTTAGCACCTATACTTGAATAATAAGGTGGAATTGATGTATCGCTGTATTGTTCATCACTAATCGCTTCTAATAGTTTAATTCCCCTTTGTAAGTTTTTATCAATAGCTGCTATCATTCGTAAGTATAAGTTTTCTAGTAAGTCGTATAAATATAGAACTTTTTACGGGGAGAAATAAATTATTTTTTCAATTCAAAATAAGACACTATATATCAACAACATAAAGCAAAACATCACTTTATATTACCATTTTAAAAAAGCATTAAAATATTTTTTGGCACGTTCTTTGAAAATTACACAACAACTGCGGAAGCCGAAAAGCATATAGAGTAAGCATAACCCTAAAATTAGCAATTATGAGAACAGGGATACTATTATTATTAGCAATGATGTCATTAACAACTGTAAATGCCGACAACATTGAAAAATCAACTAGCAAAATTGGGGTTACAAATCGTTATAATGATGCTGTTACCTTTGTAGAAAGAGGAATCCAATTTCATGTATTTTTAAACGGAGATTTCGATTTCAATACCCACTACGATAGATATTCTGACTACGGTGTACGTATAAAACGTGATAGAAGAGGCCGTGTTAGAAGTGTAGGAAACGTGTACATAAACTACGATGCCAGAGGAAATGTAAAAAGAATTGGTAGTGTATTTATGAGGTATAAGTTTGGAAATTTATTTAAAGTGGGGAACTTACACATTCAATATGATAGATGGGGTAATCCAAGATTTAGAGGATTTGTAAAACCAGGACACAGCCATCACCATGATGATGATCATTATTACTACGATGATGATGGGTTTGATGTAAATATCGATATAAACATTGGAGATATTTTTGATTATGATGACGTTTATTTTTACAGAAAAGACTTTGGAAGAAACTACCGTCAATATAGAGAAGACAATAACTTTTACTATTACAGAGCACTACCAAATGCAAAAATAGGAAAGCATAGTAAAGTTATAAAAAGACGTAAACATAAGGCTTACAAAAATAAAAAGTATAAAAACAAATACAGAAAAGGAAAGCCTGAGCAAAAAGGTAAATCAAGAAGAAACCATGATTAAACAAAAATCCCTCATCAAAATTGATGAGGGATTTTTTTATTTTATAAACTAATAAACTTATTTAGCTACATTAACTGCTCTTGTTTCTCTAATTACAGTAACCTTAACCTGTCCCGGATAAGTCATATCATTCTGAATTTTTTGAGAAATATTAAATGATAATTCAGCAGCTTTAGTATCGTTTACTTTAGCACTTTCTACCATTACTCTTAATTCACGTCCAGCTTGAATAGCATAAGCCTTTTGTACACCATTAAACCCAAAAGCAATATCTTCTAAATCTTTTAAACGTTGAATATAAGAATCTAATACTTGACGACGTGCACCAGGTCTTGCTCCTGAAATTGCATCACATACTTGTACTATAGGAGCTATTAAACTCTTCATTTCAATTTCATCATGGTGAGCACCAATTGCATTACACACATCTGGTTTCTCTCCATATTTTTCAGCCCATTGCATTCCTAATAATGCGTGTGGTAATTCGCTTTCTGTTTCAGGCACTTTACCTATATCATGTAATAAACCTGCACGCTTAGCTGCTTTGGCATTTAATCCCATTTCAGCAGCCATAATACCACAAAGGTTTGCTACTTCACGTGAGTGTTGTAATAAGTTTTGACCATAAGAAGAACGATACTTCATACGTCCAACTGTTTTAATCAATTCAGGATGTAAACCGTGAATTCCTAAATCAATAACAGTACGTTTACCTACTTCAATAATTTCCTGAGTGATTTGCTTTTCGGTTTTCTTTACAATCTCTTCAATTCTTGCTGGGTGAATTCTTCCGTCTGTAACTAATTTATGCATTGATAAACGAGCAATTTCACGACGAACTGGATCAAAACACGATAAGATAATTGCTTCAGGCGTATCATCTACAATAATCTCAACTCCTGTCGCTGATTCTAAAGCACGAATATTTCGTCCTTCTCTACCAATAATTCTACCTTTAACATCATCCGACTCTAAATTAAATACAGAAACACAGTTTTCTACAGCTTGCTCTACTCCTACTCTCTGAATAGTGTTTAAAACTACCTTACGAGCTTCTTGTTGAGCTGTCATTTTAGCCTCTTCAATAGTGTCTTGGATGAAAGACATAGCATCAGATTTTGCTTCGTCTTTTAATGATGCAACCAATTCTGTCTTGGCTTCATCTGCAGATAGTCCTGAAATCTGCTCAAGCATATCTACATGACGCTTGTGCATTTTTTCTAATTCTGACTCTTTCTTTTCTAAGAATTCTAATTTATAATCAAAATCAGCTTCTTTCTTTTCTAACTGTTTATTAAGTTTTTTGGTTTTATCTAACTCTGATGAAACTTGGCTTTCTTTATCTCTTATTCTTTTTTCTACATCAGAAACTTTCTTTTCTCTTGATAGGATTACTTTTTCATGCTCAGATTTAAGCTCTATAAACTTTTCTTTAGCTTGTAAAATCTTATCTTTTTTTATTGCTTCGGCTTCTACTTTAGCTTCTTTTAATATGCTATTAGCCTCCTTTTTTGTTTCTTGTATTAATTTATTTGCATTAGATTTTTCTAACATTTTAGCAATAAAAAAACCTACTGCTACACCTATAATTCCTGCTAAAACAGGAAATAATATTCCCTCCATAATTTTGATTTGATTGTATAAAAAAAGCCTACATTAATAGGGTTTTAAAAAACTCCAAAATAACAAGTTTAGGATTAACTGATTGATCAAGGATCCGAGGTAAAATCGGCTTGCTTTACTAACCACGACTCATCCTTTATAATTGAATAACGTTGAGTTTAACAAACAATGTACTAATGTAGGCAGTATATTAAATATATATATTTTAAAGAACGTTTTATAAATGATCTTCTAGCAAGTTAGTCAATTCATTTATCTTTTGCAATACTTCGGCTTTTTCTTTAGTATTTTTTAACGATACTATTTCTGCTTTTGATGCAAACTGTAAAGCACTCATTGCTAAAACATCTTGCTTATCTGCTACCGCATAACTTTGTTCAAACTTGGCAATTAATTCATTAATACTTTTCGCTGCCTTACGTAACCCTTCCTCTTCATCGGTACTATTTACACTCAATGGATACGTCCTACCAGCAATTACCACATTAACTTTTATTTTTGCCATGTAAAGAACTTTATATTATGTGTTCAAAAGAGTAATACATTTATCAATCTCTCGAACTAAAGCATTTATTTTGAGTTTTGTTTCTCTTGTATTTTCGTTACTGCCCTCAATAGTTTTCGCAACCTTCAGCAAATTAAACTGTTTCTGCTGTTCTTCTAATTGCTTCTCTTTTTCTTGTAATAAAACTTGTAACTCCGCGTTATTTTGAAGTAAAACTTTATTTTCTTCTTTCAAAAACTCATAGTTCGAAAGTAAGTTCTTCAACCTATCTTCCAGTAAATGAATTGCTTTTAAAGGGTTACTCATTTATTTTAGAGAATAAAACTATATTCACAAAGTTATTAATATAACTTATAATTAGCAACTCTTTTAGTGTTTTTTACCAAAACACTGATTCTGAACCCTTAAGGTTTTTGTCAGATTTTTACTAGTTTTGCTTTAAAACTATTGCATTTTGAAATTTTATTTTTCTCTTATTTTATTAGTCTTTTTTATTAGTGGGAATGCTCAAAATAAGTATCCACGAAATTATTTTTCAAATCCTTTAAAAATTCCCGTAGTACTATCTGGTACTTTTGGAGAGCTACGAAGTAATCATTTTCACTCAGGAATAGATATTAAAACCCAAGGAAAAGAAGGTATTCCTATTTATGCACCGGCAGATGGTTATGTTTCTCGCATAAAAGTGCAGCAATATGGTTTTGGAAAAGCTTTGTATATAACACATCCTAATGGTTATACTACCGTATATGCTCATTTAAAACGATTTGAGCCAAGTATTCAACGATATGTAAAAAACATCCAGTATAAAAAAGAAAAATATAGTACCGGAAACCTTTTCCTTAAATCAGATAAATTTCCTGTAAAAAAAGGACAACTTATTGGTTATACTGGTGACACAGGTAGTTCTGGAGGTCCACACTTACATTATGAAATTAGAAATACACAAACAGAAAATATTATAAACCCAATGCATTTTGGCTTAACAGCTAAGGATAATAAAACTCCTACTGTTCAAAAGCTAATGGCATATCCACTAAGTGACGATGCCAGAATTAATAATTCTGCTTTAGAATCTGTTATTTCTTTCAAAAACAACGGTAATGGCAATTATGTTGCCGAAAAAATTACAGCTAGTGGTACTATTGGTTTTGGTATTAGTGTATTTGACCGATTAAATGGTGCATTGAATAAAAATGGAATTTATAGCTTAGAAATGAAAGTAAATGGTCAACGAGTATATTATCATGATGTTGAAACCTTTTCTTTTGCTGAAAGCAAATATATTAATCTATTAATCGATTATAAACACTATAAAAAGTATAGAAACAGAGTACAAAGAACACATAAAGTAAAGGCAAACAGACTTAGCTTTTATGAAGATTTGGTCAATAATGGAAAGATTCATATCGAAGACGGAGCTAATTACAATATTGAAATTATAGCCAAAGATTTCAAACACAACACCTCTAAAGTAAGAATACCAGTTAGTGGAACTGCTAGTAATTTAGTATATAAGCAAAAAGACACCACAAACTATAAAATTATAGCAACTGAATTTAATAAGTTCCACCAAAAAAATGTAACAATTGCTTTTCCTAAAAACACCTTTTATGAAGATTGTTTTATCGATTTTAAGGTTGAAAATGGTACTGCTAAGATTCATGATCCTACAATTCCTTTAGATAAACGTTATACACTAACTTTTGAGACTTCTTTTTTAACAGAAGACCAAAAACAACATGTATATATTGCTAATATTACAAATCCTAGATATCCAAGATATACATCTACAAGAAAAAAAATAGACAAAGTGTATACCACTACTAAGCTTTTAGGAAGTTATGCTTTACGCTTTGATACTGAAAAACCAACAATTCAATTATATAACTTTAACAATAATCAATGGATTTCTAAAAACAAAACACTTAAAGTTAAAATTAGTGATAAAGAAACCGGTATTAAAAATTACCGTGCTACCATTGATGGTGAATGGGTTTTAATGGAATACAATCATAAAAAAGGAATTCTTACTTACGATTTTAATGATAAAAAGTTGGTAGGTAGCAAACATATTTTTAAACTTGTAGTCTCTGATAATGTGGGTAATACTGAAACAGTTTCAGCAACATTTTTCAGAAAAGTAAACTAGACAAGCTTGAAAAAATTTATTCTTTTATTACTGTTCCCTTCACTTGTTTTTGCACAAAAAACAGCTACAGTAAAAGGAATCATCACCAATAAATTCAATACACCTATTGAAGGAGTTGCGATTTCCTATTTATCTAAAGGAACTACTACTGATGCCAACGGAATGTATCAATTTACAATTCCTATTCGTAAAACTGTTACTGTCACATTTACACATGTTTCTTATAAAACTTTGGTAAAAAAATTCACTTCTAGAGGAAAAAAAAGCTTTAACTTCTCCCCTACTTTACAAATTAAGAGTGAAGAGCTGGAAGAAGTTATCGTTAAAAACCAACAAAAAGAAGCACAAGGTATTACCAAAATAAAAACTAAAAAGGTAAAAAACATACTTGGTGCTAATGCTGGTGTTGAAAATATATTAATGACATTACCTGGGGTTAGTAACAATAACGAATTAAGTACTCAATACAATGTTCGCGGAGGTAATTTTGATGAAAACCTAGTATACGTAAATGGAATAGAAGTATATCGTCCATTTTTAATCCGTTCTGGTCAACAAGAAGGATTAAGTTTTACCAATCCGCATATGATTCAGAATATCAATTTTTCTGCAGGTGGATTTCAAGCAAAATACGGTGATAAACTATCTTCTGTTTTGGATATTACCTATCGAAAACCAACCAATTTTGGTATACAATTGGATTTGAGTCTATTAGGAGGAAGTTTTACTATTGAAGATACTTTTGTCAATAATAAACTAAGTGCTATTGTTGGTGTTCGTTATCGTGATAATAGCTTATTTGTAAATAATAAGCAGACTGAAGTTAACTTTAGACCCCAATTTACAGATGTTCAATCATTTTTAAGCTATCAAGTTACTAATAAACTAACATTAAACTTCTTAGGGAACTTCTCTCTCAACAATTACAATTATAAACCATTAACTCGTAAAACTCGATTTGGAACCTTAACAAATCCATTGGAGTTGATTGTTTTTTATCAAGGACAAGAAAAAGATCGTTTTCAAACCTTATTTGGAGCATTATCTGCTGATTATCAAGTTAACGACAACCTAAAACTTACTGGTACAATTTCATCTTTTAACACTCAAGAAGAAGAATACTTTGATATCGCTGCCGCTTACGCTATAGGAGAAGTAAATAGTAATATTGGTTCTGAAAATTTTGGTGAAGTTGAATTTTCTCAAGGAATAGGTTCGCAAATTAATCATGCACGTAACGATTTAGATGCTTTAATTAGTAACATTCAACTAAAAGCTACTTTAAAAGACGGTAATAATGAATGGAAAGCTGGTATTAAATACCAAAAAGAAAATATTAAGGATCGTATTCGTGAATGGGAAGTGATAGATTCATTAGGTTTTTCTGTTCGCCCACCGCACCATATTACTAATAATCAACCATACGAACCTTTTACAGGCCCTATTGAACCTTACAGAAATGTAAGAGCAGAAAATGAAACAGATATTAATCGTATTACTAGCTTTTTACAATTTAGTAGAAAAACTACTTGGAACGAGCACCAAGTTTGGATGAATATTGGAGTTCGTTCTCATTATTGGTCCATAAAAACAGCTTCTACTAATAACTATTCTCAAACAATCTTTAGTCCTAGAGCACAATTTGCTATAAAACCTGATTGGGATAGCGATATGCTATTTAGAATATCTGGTGGATGGTATTCACAACCTCCTTTTTATAAAGAATTACGTGACTATGACGGACAAGTACACCCTGAAGTAAAAGCTCAAAAATCAATTCACCTAGTTGCTGGTAATGAATATAGTTTCAACTTATGGGAACGCCCTTTTAAATTAGTTACTGAACTTTATTACAAAGATTTATCAGATGTAAATGCTTATTCGGTAGACAATGTCCGTATTCGCTATCGCGCTGATAATAGTACCAAAGCCTATGCTTATGGTTTAGATGTTCGTTTGAATGGTGAATTTGTTCCTGGCAACGATAGTTGGGTAAGCTTTGGTTATTTAAAAACGGAAGAAAATATCAATAACAGAGGTTATATTGCTCGACCAACCGATCAACGGTTAAAGTTTGGAGTGTTATTTCAAGACTATGTACCTAACTTACCTGACTTAAAAGCTTATCTAAACCTTGTTTATAACACAGGGTTACCTGGCGGAGCTCCTGCTTATGCTGATGTATATCAATTTCAAAATCGTTTGAACGATTATAAACGTGCCGATGTTGGAATTTCTTATGTTTTTGCTGATGCCAATAAACAACATAAAACTGGCTTTTTACGAAGCTTTAAAGAACTAACCGCTGGTTTAGAACTCTTTAATATTTTTGATATTCGCAATTCCAATACCAATACATGGGTGCGTGATGCATACAGTAAAAATCAATACGGTATTCCTAACTATATGACAGGAAGAGTACTAAACTTTAAATTAGGAATGCAATTTTAGTTTTTCAACGCTCTATTTTACGACCTTTTTACTTCTTTCATTTTATCGTTGTAATACTTCCTACCATTCATACTGCCATCTTTGGCATATAAGAATTTCATTGCTGCAAATTTTGCTTGAGGATGCATCAATAGATTTCCATCAGAGTTGTAAAAACGTAACCATTCAATTCGTTTCCCATCTTTACTATATTCTCTTTTTACATGTTGAAGAAGTTTATTATTAATATCTAAAATTTTAACTTCAATTTGATTATTATACTCGTCATATGTATTGAGTACTCTAGCTACACCAGAAGGCATCGCTTTCATACGTCCAATCACATCAAAGCCCCTTAGTTCTACCTTGTTACCACGCGTATCGTACAAATGTTCTCCTATTGCAAACTCTGGTGCATTTCCTTCAACGGGTTGTAGGTTTTTATCAAAAACCATCCACCTAGAAAAATTTCCTTCTTGGTCGTATACTATCCTATCCATAGCCGCCTTCATACTATTGTTTACAATAGCTCCGTTTTCTTCTAAATGGTATACAAAATCTAAAAGGCTATCTTTTCCGAACTCCATTCTTACCGTATAAAAGGTAAAATCAGGACGTATGGTTTTGGGCTCTCCTTTCAAATTAAAACGTTTTTCTATTACTTTTCCTTCTCCCAAAATAGTCCATTCGTATTGGTGTATTCCCCAAGCATTTTCAGAAGCCCTATTTTCTTTATCAAAAAATTTCACTGAAGTTCTATTGCCTTGATCGTCTAACTGAAAAACAGCTTTGTACATGTTACCATGTGCTTCAACTCTTTTGTTTAATCTATTATAGTAATATCTTATTTCTTGATTCTTGGAGTATTTGATAGTCATTTTTGGAGAAAACCATATAAAGCTGTCCCAGTTATTATTATCATTGATAATATAATCTCCTAGCCTATGTGACACTTCAATTAACCGATTTTGCTCATCGTAAACAAATCGATAATGTGTTTCTTTTTGAGCCGTAGCTTTATCTATTTGATGTATTCCTTTCGTATCTGAGAAGGGAGTTTCTCTAAAGACTAAATGACGGTAATATGCTATTTTTTGAGCCAAAACAGCATTACTTAAAAGCATTGTAAAAACAAGTACTCTTATTTTTTTTATAGTGAAAAAAGTGCTTTTTACTTTCATCTGTATTTATATTGTTTGTTGAACTTTTAATTGTTGTTATTGACTATTTGCTTGAAGTAATCTGTAGAAGCAGGTTCAAAAATCATTTTATTTTCCTTGTTGTTAAAATATCCCATAGATACCAATCCTACCAGCTTTCCTTCTTCATCGAATACTGGACCACCACTGCAACCATTGTATATTCCTTTTGGCACATTTAACTTTAAATTTTTATCTTTGGTAAAGCCTATAAAAGATCCTTTTACTTTTATGGGTTTTGAACTTTTGTATGGGTATCCCATAAAGTATAATTGTTCTCCTCCTCTTAAAGGAGCTTTCCTTAATTTGTGTACAACTATATTTTTTGAGGGTTTGCTTTTAATTTCAAAAACCAGCCAATCTCCTTTTGGTGGCATTGTCAAAATTTCGTTGGTATTTTCATTCAGGAGCTTCCCAGCTATTACCTTGTTTTCAGGATTTACTTTAGAGGTAAAACTCCATGACTTTAAGCTGTTATTAAAACTAATCGTTTTCATACTATCTGTTTTAGCAAAAAACAACACATGTTTAGCCGTACAGGCAAAAGTTTTGCCTTTATAATTGAGTAAAAAAGCACTTCCTGCATGTTTATTATTAAATTTTGGGTTTTTAAATTTTACATCACATACCAAAACAGTATCTTTTTGTGCATGCACATTAAAAAATACTAGAGACAGGTAAATTATTAGTGTACATCGTTTGCTATTTTTCATAATTTATTGAATATTTAAATTCACTTGTTTCCATTGTAAAACCGTTGGTTGTATTTTGCCTGATTTTTTTTCGTACTTCACAAATACGTCTTCTATATCAGTAGAAAGTATTCCCTCAGAATGAAAATATAATTCTGTATTAATTTCAAAAAAACTTCTCATTCTTCCACTCATTTTAAAAAATAATCGGTCTTTATTTCTTTCAATAGTTACCCTTCTTCCTGCTATTCTATAACTCCCTATTATTTCCTCTTGTACTTCTTTAGGTATTTTCTCTTTCAGTTCTTCACTCTTGTATTCTTGTATTTTAGTAAGCCATGGGTCTGTGGTATTAACCTTATCTTGGTAGTTATAGATAACACTTAAGGAGGGTATTAAAAAAGTAGTGGTGTCAGATTTCCAACTGGTTGGCCATAGTGTATGGGTAAGAGATACTTTGACACCTGAGTTGGGCAAGATAATGTACTTGATATCACCAACAGTATTGGGTCCTTCTGCTGTGGGTTCGCCAACAAGAATAGCTTTCGTATTTATGCTTAATATTGATGCTAACTCTACTAAACTCCCCCTAGTAGCTTTGCTTGTTAGTACAAACAAATTTCCTTTTCTATTCATTTTTTTTGAGTCTTTTAACAGGTCGGTAAACTTTTTTAACTTAAACCCATTCCCACCACCTCCATAGCGAAGGTCAATAATTAGCTTATTCACTTCTCCTTTCTTTAAGTGCTCTTCAACTTTGTCTATGAAATTAGAGAATGAATCTCCCTTATCGTTGTTTATAATTTTTTGTAATTGCATAAAAAGTGTTTTGGTGTTTGGGATGAATTCAAACCAGTAATTTTCTTCTGAATGATTTTTGTTTGTGTGACTGAAAAAACCATCATTCGGTAATTTTCTATCAAGTTCTGCATAATTTTCGATAGGTGCTGCTTTGACAACAACAGATATTCCCGAAGCTAGTTGCAACACTATTTCATTCTCACTTGCCCCCAACCCAAGATGTTTTAATAATAATGGTGCAAATCCGTATAACTGAAAAAGGTGTTTTTGATAATAGTTGTTATCTGCATTCAAAAAAGACAAAACCTTTTTAAATGTTTCCTTTGGTGTGGTAGTATTTATTTTTACAATCTCTTCCCCCACTATTTCTTTATAGGCGGGAGCCGCATCTAATACATAAAGACCATCGTTAAACCAATATGTTTTTATTGGTAGTACTTCTAATGCCAGCCCTTTTTGAAATAATGGAATCGTACACCCTTCATCTCCGAGTGTATTTAGTATTTTTTGTAGTTCAAAAACGTTACCTATCCCTGAAGTCTTCTTCGTACGATTTAAAAAATTGTTGTATTGTTTTTCAAAAGCTACCTTGTTTTTTGAAGTTTTAAATTGAGGTACTATTTCCTCTACTTTTTTCTTTAGGTAGGTAACATCTTCATTCCATAGTGCATACTCTATAGATAGGTTTACTTTTTGTGAAATTCCACTACAGGAGATGACAAGCAAACTCCATACGATCAAAAAATTAGATTTCATCTATTAGGTTTTTAATATGTAACCGTTTAATAACAAACATGTATTAAAACGTACGCAAACCTATGTTTTAAAAGATCGTAAGTCGTCCTAAAATGTGTAAAAACAGAAATCAGAACCTCATTTTAAGAGGTATTTAACAACTTGAAAAGGAAATTATTTTTTAAAAAAGAAAAGGGTAAGCACAATCATTAACTATACATAGAGGTAAGGTATTTTTTTCTATAAGAAGAAGGTGTCTCCCCTTCCATTTTTTTAAAAACAGTATTAAAAACAGATTTACTGTTGAATCCAGCTTCATACAAAATTGTCAAAATAGTTATCTCTTCATCTTCATTTCTCAATAATTTCTTTGCTTCTTCTATACGATATGAATTGATAAAATCATTAAAATTTCCACCATAGTGAGAATTAATTACTTTAGAAACTGCACGAGATGACTCTTGTATAGCCTCCGATAAGTCTCCAATTTTTAAGTCCGCCTTTTTATACAGCTGCTGCTCAACTATTAATTGACATAACTTTTCGTAAACCGCTCTGGTAGCTTTTTTATCATCGGGTAACTTTTGAAGCTTAACTGACAAGTGATTGTAAAAAAACTCGGGATTATTTAGAAGAAATACGATTACAATGTTTGACAGTAGCAAGAGTAAAAGAACTCCTAAAAAGGTAAATCCTTCAGACAAATTGACATTTGTTTCTGTTACTGAACTTGCTAAAAAAAGCATCCAAACCGTAAAAAAAGCAATTAAAACTCCCTTTAACCATCTCGACATTTTTTGAAATCTTACACTCTCGCTTTTATATGAATGTAAAATCCAAATCGAAGCTATGGTATAACCAACAACCTGTACATAATAGAGTTTGGTAAAAGTACTTCTAATATCAAGTATCTTCACAAAAACACTTTCTTCTACTTTTGTAAGTCTTGCAAAAACAACAATTGTATTTAACAACAAAAACAACACAAACGGAATAAAGTGAATCCAATATTTTTTTAAAGAAACTGCTCCGTAAACTACACTTAATGCGAAAAAACATAAAAAAGGTGCATAAAAAAATAAAAAAGAATTTAATACAATTCCTGTATTTAGAATAGTCTCATTACTTGGGAAAATAGCCTTTGTTAATATTAAATTACTAAATAATGTAAGCCCTTTTCCTAATAAAAAGAAAGAAAAAATATAGATTGCATAGTCTATTTTATCTTTGTGTAACCAAATAAGTATCGAAAAAAATATAAAGTTAAAAAAAGCGATTCCTTGAAATATATCTATCATTTTAATTCTTTTACCAAGATTGTAAATATCGTATTATTAAATGATACATACCTACTACAAAAAAGTTCTCCATTTAAAAATTAAGCGTAACGCTTTAGCCCTCTCTACTCTTTTTTAACGAAAAATTAGCGAAAAAACTTCCTTACTCATTTTACACACATAGTACTTTAGCTTGAGAGTTTCAAAGTGCTATGAAAGACTTTATCTATTTTTTGAGAGAGAGTTTAAGTAAGCATCAATATTATACTACAAAAAATAATTAAAATGAAAAATCAAAAAATTGAAATTGAAAATTTATGGAATCGATTTAAAATTTGGATTACTTCTAACGCTCCACATTTATCTAGAGAACTTCAACCTGCAATTCTACCGGAAGAAATAAACAAATTGCAACAAACCATACAAACAGAATTACCTGAAGACTTTATAGCTTTTTTAAGCATACACAATGGCCAAAATAGAAATGCCGATGGTTTTATAAAAGCTGAAGAACTACTTTCTTCTAACCGAATAATAGATGAATGGAAGATTTGGTATGATTTATATCAAAGTGGAGACTTTGAAGATAGCGAAGCTGAACCTGATGAAGAGATTAAAGACTTTTGGTGGAACCCTAAATGGATACCTATTACCTACGATGGGTCTGGAAATCACCTTTGTATAGATATGGATCCTACTGAAAACGGAACCAAAGGACAAATAATAAGAATGTGGCATGACGATAGCGTAAGAGAATTCATTGCTCCTTCTTTTAAAATTTTCTTTGAAAACTACTGTAAGAGTCTTGAAAATAATAAATATGTTTACTCCGACGAATGGGGAGGAATAGTTAGTAGAGAAGATATTTAATTTAAAATAAGCTATAAAAAACTATAAATAAAAACTGTTTTATGAATTACGAACAACATTTTAAACTTTCATCAGAGATTAGAAATGAATACTGGCAACAAATAGGAACTCCTTTCTCCGATGTTATAGGGAGTATGATTAACCCTACCTTTTTAGGAGGACCAAAATGGCCTTCTTTACGACAAGCTCATATAGGAATTAATACTGAAGATAGTACTATTATAGCTACAGATGGGTTGAGTGATCCATATGACGACTATGATACAAACTCAGAAAACCAAACCTATAATGGTATTGGTTTAGAACTTTATGCAATTAGCGACAACAAATATGAAGACATTCAGCATGTTATTGATTCTTGGGAATTTAAAGTTATGCGAAGAGCAAGTAACATTGCTGCTGCTAACCCTAATATTTCGTATACTTTAAATGATTATACTTACATATCAACTACAATTGATGGTAGTGGATTGCCAGAACAATTTGTAAACGAAGATGAGGAGGCTGGTATATTATTAGGTTTAAAAAACAATAGTATTAATAAATCATTAAAACTAAGCATTGAAGAGATAGCTTTAGTTAATGTAACTCTTTTAACCTCAAAAGAATTAACATATATATTAGAAAACGGTGCTGAAGGGAGAAATAAAATAGCTGAATTACTAACTAATAAAAATTTTCATAAATTAACATCTCAAAGAGAGTCTGTTATATAAAATAAAGACTCAACAGTAAAGGTTTAATAAATGAATTGGATTTTATTAATTATAGCTGGATTTTTTGAAGTCGCTTTTGCCGCTTGCCTTGGAAAAGCAAAAGAATCCACTGGAATGGTAGCTAACTATTGGTATATTGGCTTTTTAGTTTGTTTATCTATTAGTATGTTGCTCCTTATAAAAGCAACTCAAGAGCTACCTATCGGAACTGCTTACGCTGTTTGGACAGGTATTGGTGCTGTGGGAACAGTACTAATTGGAATTATTGTTTTTAAAGAACCCGCTACATTTTGGCGACTCTTTTTTATTACTACCTTAATCACTTCGATTGTAGGCCTCAAGATAGTTTCTCATTAACTTAAAATATGAAAACAACACCAAAGCACGACGAAAGAATTGCAAAAATGACTTTTGCTTCTGTTTATCCACACTATGTTACGAAGATTGAGAAGAAAGGCAGAACTTTAGAAGAATTACATCAAGTAATTGAATGGTTGACTGGTTTTGATAAGGAGATATTAAACAAATTAATTGATCAAAAAGTAACCTTTGAAACCTTCTTCAAAGAAGCCAACTTAAACCCAAATGCTCATTTAATTACAGGAGTTATTTGTGGTTATCGAATTGAAGAAATTGAAACTCCATTAACTAAAAAAGTTCGTTATTTAGACAAGCTTGTAGATGAATTGGCTAAAGGTCGTAAAATGGAAAAAATTTTACGTGGTTAACATAACTAATTTTTCACAAAAAACTCCAAGTAAAAACTTGGAGTTTTTTTACTTTATATAATCTCTTTATCTTGCTTTTCTAAACATTAACTATTACCTCCTATCAACTCTTATTCATCTCTTTTATTAACTAAATAAGTGATTTAAATATAATTACAACATTTAACTATGAACAAAGAAGCTATAATAAACTCAATTAGCAACACGTACAGTAAATTATCTTCAGAATGTCAATCAGATTTATTAAAAATCACTAAAATATTGAGTTTTGAAAAAGGAAAGACCCTTGTACGTGAGGGGCAATATTCTAACAAAACATATTATATAGTTTCTGGAGCAGCTAGAGCTTATTATTTAAAAAATGGAAAAGATGTTTCAGATTGGTTTGCTTTTGAAAATGATTTCATAAGTCCTATTATAAGTTATTTCACAGATAAAGCCAGTCCACACTATATTGAATTACTTGAAGACTCCATTTTATTAGAACTTACAAAAGAAAATGTTGAAATTATTTCAAACAAACACCATGATTTCGAACGATTAATTAGAGTTATTGTAACTAAAACCATGTTAAGTCTACAAGAAAGAATTTCCTCTATACTATTTCAAAAAGCAGAACAACGATACAAACAGTTATTAGAAACTTATCCAACTATAATACAACGAGTTTCTTTAACCCACATAGCATCATACTTAGGAATTACTCTTGAAACCTTAAGTAGAATAAGGAAGCCTAAAAAACGAATTTGATTTATATCAAATGAATCCTGCTAAAAAGTATAGATTTTTGTTAAAAAAAAAATGAAACGTCTACACTACATATCAGGAGTAACAATTACTGTTTTTATAGGACTCCATTTACTCAACCACTTTTTAAGTGTTTTTGGAGAAGAAGTCCATATTAAATTCATGGACCAACTAAGAGTTGTCTATAGAAATGTCTTTATAGAGTTCATACTATTTGTTACAGTACTTATTCAAATTATTTCAGGTTTAAAATTATTTATTTCAAAACGAAAATCATTAGTTACATATTTTGACAAACTACAAGTTTGGACAGGTTTATATTTAGCTTTTTTCTTACTCATACATGTTAGTGCGGTATTAAGTGGTAGATACTTCTTGAGCCTTGATACCAACTTTTATTTTGGTGTTGCTGGCTTAAATACTTCTCCTTTTAATCTTTTCTTTTTCCCTTACTACAGCTTAGCTATTATCTCTTTTTTTGGACACATAGCGGCAGTTCATTATCAAAAAATGAAAAAAAACTTCATCGGGTTATCAGTTAAGCAACAATCAAAAATTATTTTTTTAATAGGAATTGTATTTACTGTAATAACCTTTTATGGGTTAACAAATGGGTTTTCTGGAGTTAAAATACCAGAAGAGTATAACGTGTTAATCGGAAAATAAAATACTAACTAAACTAATTTAGAATGCACAAAGACTTACTTCTACTTGGTTCAGAAGCTCTTCGAAAAGCCGCTATGAATGAAAATGCGAAAGAATATTTAATAGCCAACCCCATTCTTTTTAATACATTAAAAAAGGCTGCAGATAGATATATAGGTGGAGAAAACTTAAATGAAACCATAACCAAGGTTATTAAAGAAAATAAAAGGCTATTTAAGTGTTCTATAGAATTCATGGGAGAAAACACTTCTACTATTGAAGAAGCAAATAAAGCTACAAATGAATTTTTAAGAATAGTGAGAGAAATTAATAATCAAAATTTAAATGCTACAGTTTCTTTAGACCTTTCACATATTGGTTTGGCTATATCTAAAGATTTAGCTTATGAAAATCTATCAAAAATTTGCAGAGAAAACCCAAACATAGAAGTTACAATAAGCGCAGAGGGAATTAATCGAACAGACGATATCATTGATACTTATAAAAAAGGTTCTAAATCATTTGAAAACCTCTCTATAACAATGCAAGCTTATTTATATAGAAGTAAAGATGATTTTAAAGAATTAGTAAAAGAGAAAGGAAGAATTCGAATTGTAAAAGGTGCTTTTGAAACTCCTAAAAAACTCTCAATCCCAAGAGGGGAAAAATTAAATAGCGTGTATCTGGATTATATTGAATATTTACTATCTAACAACCACAAATGTTCAATTGCTACGCATCATCATATCATACAAGAAGAAGCTAAAAAACTTATCAACCTATATAATCCGTCTAATGAAATGTATGAGTTTGAAAGCCTTTATGGTATACAAACACAACAACTTATTAATTTAAAAAATGAAGGATATAATACAAAGTTATATTTCGTTTATGGTAAAGAATGGTATCTATACCTTTGTAACAGAGTAGCCGAATATCCTATGAATATTTTTAGAGCTTTGGCCGATATTGTTGATAACACTTAAAAATTTCTCATTACCCACTCTATACTTATGGCACAACATAGTTTATTTCATTACTATGAGAAATAAAAACACCAGCAAAGATGATAAAAATTGAATACATTTGCTTTTGTTAATTTTCAACGCATGAAACTAGTTTTTGCTACCAATAATCTAAATAAACTTGCTGAAGTACAAAAAATGCTCCCTAACTCTATTGAGTTACTTTCTTTGAAAGATATCGATTGCTTTGATGATATTGAAGAAACCGCAACTACTTTAGAAGGAAACGCCAAGATTAAAGCAAATTATATTACTGAAAAGTTTGGATTTAATTGTTTTGCCGACGATACAGGTTTAGAGGTAGAAGCTTTAAATGGAGAACCAGGAGTATATTCTGCTCGCTATGCTGGTGAACCTGCTAATGCAGAAAACAATATGCAAAAACTATTAACAGAATTGAATCACAAAACTGACAGAAATGCTCAGTTTAGAACTTCTATTTGTTTAAACTTAGATGGAAAGCAATTTTTATTTGATGGAATTTGTAAAGGAAGTATTTTAACCTCTAAACAAGGCGAACAAGGATTTGGGTATGATCCTATTTTTCAGCCTGAGGGTTATAACAAATCATTTGCAGAAATGACTTCAGAAGAAAAAAACAAAATAAGCCATAGGGGGTTAGCAATTCAGCAGTTAGTAGCATTTTTAAAATCAATTAACTAATTGAATTTATCAAAAACATATACAGTTCATTTTTTACTTTTATCAGTTTTACTGATTGTTTTTCTACTACTAAACATCAGTTTAGGTTCAGTATCAATTCCCTTAAAAGAAATTTTCAACTCCTTATTTGGTTACCCTGTGGCAAAAGATAGCTGGGAAACTATAATTATTAACTACCGTTTACCAAAAGCAATTACTGCAATGTTAGTAGGGTCAGGATTAGCCATAAGCGGTTTATTAATGCAAACATTATTCAGAAATCCACTTGCTGGCCCTTTTGTATTAGGAATATCTTCTGGCGCAAGCCTTGGTGTAGCATTGCTTATTTTAGGTTCTAGTGTTTTTGGAGGATTTTTTTTAGTAGCAATCTACTCCAACTGGGCATTAGCCATTGCTGCTAGTGCAGGATCTTTCTTAGTTTTATCGGCAGTTATTATAGCTGCAAATAGAGTTCGAAATACGATGTCTATTTTAATTATTGGATTAATGTTTGGCTCTTTAACATCAGCTGTTATTAGTGTATTAGCTTTTTTTAGTGAAGCTGAACAAATACAACAATATTTATTTTGGAGCTTTGGAAGTCTAGGAAACTTAACTTGGGCTGAACTTTCAGTTTTTGGAGTTATTTACCTTGTAGGAATTCTTGGAACTTTTTCTGTTATAAAACCTTTAAACAGCTTTTTATTAGGCGAAAACTATGCAAAAAGCCTTGGTATCAACATTAAAAAAAGTAGAAATATTATTTTATTAATTACAAGTATTCTTACAGGAGTAATTACTGCTTTCTCAGGTCCTATTGCTTTTGTCGGATTAGCTGTTCCACATATTGCTAAAATGATTTTTTCTACGTCAAACCACAAAATATTATTACCTGCAGTTGCTTTAATTGGAGCTATTATTCTATTAATTTGTGATAGTATAGCGCAGTTACCTACAAGCGAATTCACCTTACCTATTAACGCAATAACATCATTATTTGGAGCACCTGTAGTTATATGGTTATTAATTAGGAAGAAGAAAATATATGTATAAAACTAAGCTTATAAACAAGTAAACATCAAACAAGAACAAAAACATATCGTCTTACAAACAGAAAATCTTTCAATAGGATATAAATCAAAAAAGCAAGAAACACTTATTGCTTCAGATATTGATTTAACTATTGAAAAAGGAAAATTTGTTGCTTTGTTAGGTAAAAATGGAATTGGAAAATCAACCTTACTTCGTACCATTTCTAAGGTTCAAAAACCTTTAAACGGAACTGTAAAAATTAACCAAAAAGAACTTTCATCCTATACTAATCAAGAATTATCTACTACGCTGAGTTTAGTATTAACCGAACGTTTACCACTAAGTCAGCTAACGGTTTTTGAACTCGTTGCTCTAGGGCGTCAACCTTACACTAACTGGATTGATAAACTAACTCAAGAACATCTAAAAAAAATTCTCTGGGCAATTGAACAAACAGAAATCACCCATTTAAAAGACAAACGATTTTATGAATTGAGCGATGGTCAACTACAACGTGTACTTATTGCTCGTGCATTAGCTCAAGATACCGAAATCATTATTTTAGATGAGCCCACTGCTCACTTAGATATACATCACACATTCAAAGTGTTTTCTTTATTAAAAAAACTTGTAGAGAACACAGGAAAAACTATTATTATTTCTACTCACGAAGTAAATATAGCCATTCAATTAGCTGACGAATTCATATTACTTTCTGAAAAACAACTATATACTGGCAATTCACAAGAATTAATTGCTAAAAACGCTTTTGATGAACTTTTTCCGAAAGAATTAATAAGTTTTAACAAAACATTAGAACAATTCGTTATTAAGAAAAATTAAATTTGAACGATTGTAACATTTTGTTACTTTTGAGACTAATCAAACTAAACAAACCTTAATTATTGATGAAAAAATTACTTTATATGGCTAGTGCAGTTGCACTGGTAGCATGTGGTTCAAGCAAGGAAACTGCAAGTACTGATAATGAAGCAACCACAGACCAAGCTGCAAAATATGCCAAAACCATTACCGCAAAAGATTTAGGAAAACACTTGTTTATCTACGCTTCAGATGAATTTGAAGGGAGAAATACTGGTGAACCTGGACAAAAGAAAGCGGTAAAGTATTTAAAAGATTTTTATGTTGGTCAAGGAATAGCATCTCCTTTAGGTGATGATGATTACTTTCAAGAAGTACCTTCTGAGTACTTAAGTAACAATCGTAGAGGAATGACTTTAAAAGACTCTGAAAACGTTGTTGCTTTTATCAAAGGAACGGAAAAACCAGATGAAATAGTGGTTATTTCTGCTCATTTAGATCACGAAGGAGTTAAAAATGGAGAAATTTACAATGGTGCTGATGATGACGGATCAGGAACTGTAGCTATTTTAGAAATTGCTGAAGCTTTTAAACAAGCTGCTGATGCTGGTAAAGGTCCTAAACGTTCTATTTTATTTTTACACGTTACAGGTGAAGAAAAAGGTCTATTAGGGTCTAAATATTATACTGAAAACCCAATTTTCCCATTAGCTAATACTGTTACCAACTTAAACATTGATATGATTGGTAGAGTTGATGACCGCCATAAAGGAAATCCCAATTATGTATACTTAATCGGTTCTGATAAGTTAAGTACTGAATTACATAACATTTCTGAAGCAATGAATAAAAAGTATACTAACATCGATTTAGATTATAAATACAACGATGATAACGACCCTAACCGTTTTTATTACCGTTCTGACCATTATAATTTTGCTAAGCACAACATTCCTATTATTTTTTATTTTAACGGAACACATGCCGACTATCACAGACCAACTGACACTCCTGACAAAATCAATTATGAAATGTTAGAGAATAGGGCTCGTTTGGTTTTCTATACAGCTTGGGAAGTTGCGAATCGTGAGAATCGTGTTGTAGTTGATAAAGCCGCAGAATAAGGTCTAATCAAATTTAAATTATAAAGTTAAAAAGCTCATCTAATTGGATGAGCTTTTTTATTTCCTTTTCTTGCCTTTAATATTACTCCTAAAATATATCTCCTTTTACATCTACAAAGCCCTATAATTAGATTATTTATCTACTAAAATAATTAAATCAGAAAAATAATCTAAAAACTAAACTAATACCTGATAAATAACATTGCTTCGTTTACATTTGCCCGCTTAAATTTTAATACTATGGTTAACGAAGGGAAATTATCATTAGAAAATCAACAAAAATTAGATAAATTACAAGAAGAATTAGCTTCTGCTCGTGATACTTTTTTAGGGTATCCTGTATCAAAAGATTTCGATTATTCAGAATTAAATAAATTTTTTCAATATCCAATTAACAATCTTGGTGATCCATTCGAACAAGGAACTTATCGTGTACGAACTCATGAAATGGAACGTGAGGTTATTGCATTTTTCGCAAAACTATTTAGAGCAAATCCGAAAGACTTTTGGGGGTATGTAACCAATGGTGGTTCAGAAAGCAATCTATATGGTTTATACATTGCTCGTGAATTATTCCCTAAGGCTATGGTATACTATTCTGAATCTACTCATTACAGTGTACGTAAGAACATCCATTTATTAAATATCCCAAGTATTGTAATTAAATCACAAGAAAATGGTGAGATGGATTATGAAGATTTTGAAAATACTGTTCGTATGAATCGTCATAAACCTGTAATTGTATTAGCAACTTTTGGTACTACTATGAAAGAAGCTAAAGATGACATAGGTAAAATCAAAGGAATTTTACACAATTTAGCCATTCAAGATCATTATATTCATTGTGATGCTGCTTTAGCTGGCTCTTTTGGACCATTCATGCAACCTCGTCTTCCTTTTGACTTTATGGATGGAGCTGACAGTATTTCTATTAGTGGGCATAAATTTATTGGTTCACCAATCCCAACTGGTGTCTTAATGGCTAAAAGGTCAAATAGAGACAGAATTGCTAAAGGTATTTCATATATCGGTTCGTTTGACACTACTATTACAGGTTCACGTAACGGGCATTCTCCTTTATTCTTGTGGTATGCCATAAAAAAGTTAGGTATTGAAGGTTTACAACAGCGTTATCAGCATAGTTTAGCTATAGCTGAATACTGCGAAGCTGAATTACAAAAAATTGGAGTAAATGCTTGGAGAAATCCTAATGCAATTACTGTGGTATTACCAAAAACTCCACAAAGTATTAAAGATAAATGGCAATTAGCTACTGAAGGAAACATTTCTCATGTTATTTGTATGCCTAACGTAACGAAAACTCAAATTGATGAATTTATAAACGATTTAAAAAATTGTACAGAACAGATTATTGAAGAGGAATTTTCCTATGATTTTTCATTAAGCTAACCTTTTATTAATCTAAGACAAGTACTTTTGATTGCTTTAAAAGAAAATTTAATTATGAAGAAATTATTATTAAGTACAATGCTACTTGCATTGTCATTTGCTTATGGGCAAGAAAAAAAAGAAAACGAAAAATTAACTATTGAAAAAGGTACGTGGTATACTAGTGCAAATTTTTCTATAGGACATAATAGTAATGAATTTGAAGGTTCTCCTGAAACTTCTAAATATTTTAACTTTAACTTCTCTCCTAAGGTAGGATATACTATTAACGACAACTTAATTATAGGGTTGGGCTTAGGGTATGGATATTCAAAAAGTGAATCAGGGAATGAAATTGGAAAAGGTAACTCTTATCAAATCTTTCCTTATATTAAAAAGCATTTTCCACTTGGAAAAAAATTGACTATTTCGTTACAAGGAGAATTTAGCTATAGTTATTCTGACTATTCAAACAATATTAATTCTACTCCATACGAAAGAAGCACCAACCAATATTTTGTAGGGATAAGACCTGGAATAACTTATTTCTTAAACAAAAATATTGCCTTAGAAGCTAATATAGGTAGTTTAGGTTATTCTAAAATAGACCGAGAAGATTCCGATTTTTCAAATAGCGAATTCGACAGTTTTAGTTTTAGCATCAACTCAACTGATTTATTTTTTGGCCTATCATATTATTGGTAGTATTAAAGTTTACAAATCAAACAAGAAACGCTAAGAAAATTCTTAGCGTTTTTTTATACATTCTATTATTTGAAACTTTTTATTTTGTTGTAACACACTTACCGAAGTAAAAAGCTTTATTAGATGCGTACTATAATTCAAATGTGAATTAGCCACCAACAAAAACCTCCCGTCGTTTTTTAAACAATTTTCTACTCCTGTAAAAAGTTTCAATGCTACTTCAATATTATTCTCATGTTCAAAATGAAAAGGTGGATTTGATACAACCAAATCAAAAGAATTTTCTTTGATGTTCTCTAGACTATCATCACATAAAAATTCTGTTTTATTTCCTTCTAAATTAATTTTAGATGATTCTATAGCCAAATTAAAATCATCTAGTAGAGTTACTTCAGCTTGTTGATTTTTCTTAGCAACTTCATAAGCTATAATTCCGTTTCCAGAAGCTAGATCTAATACTCTCAGTTCTTCTGGTTTAACCACTAAACTTTCTAAAAAAAATTGTGTTCCTATATCTACATTTCCAGAAGAGAACACGCCATAATATTGCTGTAAAGCTTTATCTTTCCACTGAATAGTATTAATTAGGTTTTTCTTTTGAATTTCTTTTTTAGGAGCTTTTAAAATCAACAAACGTGCTTTTTTCCAAGCTTTTGACTGAGTGATTTCTTCAAAATATTGTTCAGCAACCTTTATAAAAGAAGAAGAAAAATACTTAGTCATAAACCCGCAAACAACGACTGTTTCTTCATGTGAAGCTTTATGGATTTGTTGTAAGAACAACTCAAATAATTCTAAAGACTTTGGAATTTTAATTAAAGCCACTTCTACATGCTGCAAATCATCAAGTGGAGTTTTAAAATCAACTTCCGTAGAAAAATTATTCAATTTTAAATTTTGACGAATTGCTGTTTGTTGACTAGCATACGTCCAAACAGTAGTAACTTTTTTATTCTGTAAAGCACAATTCCACACTCCAAAACGATCATTAAAAAGGTGTACGTGCTCTATATTCTTATCAGTTATATAATCTAACACTAAGAGTTCAGCGTTACTCCAAGCTCGTAAACTTTTATCAAAAGTCTTGGGGTAACGCTGTAATTGATACGTTTTTGAGTTTATTTTTACTGTAGTATCCAATTAAGTAATTTTCTACATTTAACTAACTAAAACCTTTTCTTTAGCGTAGTAAATTTCATCTAACGAAGTTATTTCTCCTGCTCTATTTCTTCTAAAAATATGTTTTGGCTCTACATCTTCTATTGAATCTTTCCCCATAGCCGCAACCATTTCTTTAATAGCACTAATTGTTTTATTATGGTAATTTTTCACACGTATATTCTTGTACTTAACTACCAAAGCCTTTACTAAGTCCTTCTCTTGTGTTGCCACACCTACAGGGCAAGTATCTAAATTACACTCACGCGCCTGAATACAACCTAAACTTAACATAAAACTACGGGCCATACCAATTGCATCGGCTCCTAATGCTAAATATTTAATCACATCAAAAGCATCAATAGCTTTACCACTTGCAATAATTTTTATTTGGTCTTTTAGTCCGTATTTTTTCAACATCTTATTTACAAAAGATAATCCTTCTAATAACGGTGTCCCAATGTAGTTTGAAAACTCTAAAGGTGCTGAACCTGTTCCTCCTTCACCTCCATCAACAGCTATATAATCAGGATAGTTATTAGCGTCAGCAAAAGCTTTAATCATAGCTTCAATTTCATCATTGTCACCAACACAAAACTTAATTCCAATAGGTTTCCCTCCTGATAATTCTCTTACTTGTTGAATAAATGCAACCATTTCATCAAAGTTAGAAAAAGCATCATGTCCTGGTGGTGAATCTACTCGTGTAAAAGGCTCTACAGAACGAATTTCGGCAATTTCTTTAGTGTTCTTTTTTGCTGGAAGAATTCCTCCGTGACCTGGTTTAGCTCCTTGTGAAAGCTTTATTTCAACCATCTTCACCTCTTCTCTAACAGCATTTCTCTTAAAAACCTCTGCATCAAAAACTCGCTTCCCATTTACACTTTTCCCTGCTCCAAAATATCCGGTACCTACCTGAAAAATTAAATCTCCTCCTTGTAAATGATAAGGAGAAATACCTCCTTCACCTGTGTTATGAGCAAAGCCTCCCATTTTAGCCCCTTGGTTCAATGCCATAATTGCATTCTTACTCAACGAACCAAAAGACATTGCAGAAATATTGATTATAGAAGAATCATATTTTTGTGTACACTTATCTGAACCTATTAGTACTCTTTCACCATTAATATGATGATGATCTTTAGGAAATAACGAATGTTTTACAAACTCATACCCCTTTGCATATACATTATGTTGGGTACCAAAAGGTACTGTTTCAATTTCTTTTTTTGATCGCTGATAAACAATACTTCTTTTCTCACGATTAATAGGCTTTCCACTTAAATCATCTTCAATAAAATATTGTTGAATTTTTTCTCTTTCTTCTTCAAATACCCAACGCAAACGAGCAATTACTGGAAAAGCACGCATTAACGAATGCTTTTTTTGAATAAAGGCATCATATATTGCTAATAAAGTTACTGCTGATGCAACAGTTAACAAAATATAATTTCCCATATCTGGCATGAAATAAACCAACACACCACATAAAATATTAATTACAACAATAACAGATAAAATGGTATCTCTCATTTCTTTTATTTTTCTGGCAAAAATACAATTTTAGCATAAAAAAAGCTCTGACATATAGCCAGAGCTTTCTTTTATATTTAAAATACTTGAAATTATTTTTTGAATTTCGCGTATTTGTTTTTGAACTTATCAATACGCCCTGCAGTATCTACTAACTTAGACTTACCAGTGTAGAAAGGATGTGAAGTTCTTGAAATTTCTAATTTGATTAATGGATACTCAACTCCTTCTACCTCTAAAGTTTCTTTTGTATTAGCAGTTGAACGTGTTAAAAAAACATCTCCGTTAGACATGTCTTTAAACGCTACCATTCTATAATTTTCTGGATGTATACCTTTTTTCATCTCTTGTAAATTTAAAATCTTTTATTTTTGTTGAAAAAATTATAAAGTTGGTAAAGCTTTATAGTTGTTTCATATATCAAAAACCTGCAATGGCTATTTGAGGGTGCAAATTTAACCCTTTTTTTTAATTTGCAAACAAATAATTTGCTTTAATTTGTACAACATCTTTATAAACTACAGAAAATAACATTTTATATATGCGTTTTTATAAACTTTTAACCTTAGGATTAACTACTTTACTTGTAACCTCTTGTAGCGAAACTAATTACAAATTTAAATTAAATACTACCAAAAAAACCACACTAGGTAAAAAAGCTGCTATTAAATTTGAGCAATTGAAAGGTGAACAGATAGATTCTGTACAATTATACGTAAATAACAAACGTGTAAATACAAACGAAACGAGTGTTACTATTAACACTGCTGATTTTGGTGTTGGAAAACATGCTGTTACAGCTTTAGCTTTTTACCCTAACAAATCAAAAAAAATAAACAACTCTATTGAGGTGCTAGCAAAAGAAGCTCCTGCTGTATATTCTTATAAAATTGTAAACATTTATCCACACGATAAAGGAGCCTATACTCAAGGGTTAGAATATAAAAATGGTTACTTATACGAAAGTACAGGTCGTAACGGAGAATCTACTTTACGAAAGGTTGAATTAAAAACTGGTGAAGTACTACAAAAAGTAGATTTAGACAAAAAATACTTTGGAGAAGGTATGACTATTTTTAACAATAAAATTTATTGGTTAACATGGCATGCACGTAAAGGTTTTATATACGATTTTGAAACATTTAAACAACTTGGAAGCTTTAACTACACAAACAGTAATCAAGGATGGGGATTAACGCACAACAATTCTGAACTTATTAAAACAGATGGTAGCAATAAAATTTGGTTTTTAGATGCAAATACACAAGAAGAAAAAAGAAGTATCCAAGTTTACACAAACAAATATCCTGTTGATAATTTAAATGAAATTGAGCTTATTAATGGGAAAGTTTTTGCAAACAAATGGCAACAAAATTCAATAGTTATTATTAATCCAGAAACAGGTGTTGTTGAAGGTGTAGCTAACTTAAATGGATTAAGAGATATTGTTGCAAAAGATCAGACTTTAGAACCTCAAGATGATGTACTAAACGGAATTGCTTATGACGCTGAGAATAACCGTTTATTTGTTACAGGAAAACATTGGGGGAAATTATTTGAAATAGAACTAATCAAACAATAATCTACTTTCCAAATCATGAAAAATACCCTTCCCATACTAGCACTTATTTTATCTATTATTGTAATATCTTGTAGAAAAGACTTCAATACGATACCTAGTTATGGGAAGCTACAATTTTCCAAAGACACAGTATTTCTAGACACTATTTTTAGTAACATCGGTTCAGCTACTTATAATCTAAAAGTATATAATAAGAGTAGTAAAACTATTACTATTCCAGAAATTAAATTAGAGAACGGAAACTCTTCGAACTATCGTTTGAATGTAGACGGATTAACTGGTGATAATTTTAATAACATCGATATTTTAGCAAATGATAGTATTTATATTTTTATAGAAACTACTATTGATGCTAACACAGTTACCAACCCTTTATATACCGATAAAATATTATTTGATAATGGAGAAAACCAACAAGATGTAGATTTAGTTACTTTGGTACAAGATGCTCATTTTATCTTTCCTTCTAAAAGTAGTTCTGGTATAGAAACTCTTAACATTAATGGTGAAGAAACCGAAATTCAAGGTCGTTTTTTAACTGACGAAGAACTAACCTTCACTAATGAAAAACCTTATGTCATTTACGGTTACGCCGCTGTACCATCTAGTAAGACATTAACAATTGAAGCTGGAGCTAAAATTCACTTTCATAATAACTCAGGCTTAATTATTGATAAAGATGCAAACTTTAAAGTAAATGGTACTTTAGATGAAAAAGTGGTTTTTGAAGGAGACCGATTAGAACATCAATTCAGTGAAATTCCAGGGCAATGGGGAGTAATTTGGATACGTGAAGGAAGTTATAATAACGAGTTGAATCACGCTCAAATTAAAAACGGAACTGTTGGGTTTCTAGTTGACGGACAAGGTATCTCCTCTCCTACTCTAACTATAAAAAACACTGAAATATATAACAGCTCAAACTATGGTGTTTTAGGTAGAAACACACATATTGAAGGTGAAAACCTAGTAATAGGTAGTACGGGGCAATCTGCACTGGCTTGTACCTTTGGAGGAAAATATAGTTTTACACATGCTACTTTTGCTAACTTTTGGAACAATAGTATTCGTCAGTTACCTTCAGTTTTAGTCAATAACCATATTACTTATCTTAATAATGATAATCAAGAAGTTACGGAGACTAATGATTTAGTTACCGCTAACTTTATAAACTGTATCATTGAAGGAAACAACAACGTTGAATTTATTCTTGATAAAATTGATGGCACAACCTTTAATTACATGGTTGAAAATTGCTTAATAAAATTTAATGACCTTAATAATTCATTCACTGACAATAATGAATTGAATTTTGATGATTCTACACACTATCAAAATAACATTTTAAACGGAGAACCTAACTTTAAAGATGTTACTAAAAACGAGTTTATCATTGGTAAAAATAGTGATGCAATTAACAAAGCGCAATCTTCCACTGTTTCTCAAGATATTTTAGGTATTTCTAGAAGCTCTACACCTGATATTGGCGCATATCAACATACTGATTTTTAAATAGATAATATTTATCTACAAAACACTTCCATTCAACGATTAAAACAATCCATTCGTCGAATTATAATAAAGTACACTACTAAGTAAACATATATTTGTAGTGTATTTGTTTCATTCATAGTAATAAAATAAATAGATTAATTAGTTTGGTTAGTTGAGAGCTGTTCTTCTTAACCGTAATGAATAGCTCTTTTTTTTTTAGATAAAAATTAATATATATATATAAAAGCATTGTCGGGGGGCAATATCAATAGATTGAGAAATCTATGCAGAGTAAAAAAGGAATACTAAAGTATTCCTTTTTTGTTTATTTTTAAAGGCTACAAGCTCTTAAAATACTACTTAGCTTTTTTAAACACTTTTCCGTTTTTCATTACAAAGGTTACTTTTTCCATGGTATGAATATTTTGAGTAGGATCTTCATCTACTGCAATAATATCTGCTAGAAATCCTTTTTTAACTTGTCCTAGCTCATTTTTCATATCTAATAATGCTGCATTAGTTACTGTAGCAGACTGTATAGTCTCCATAGCAGGCATTCCAGCTTCTACCATATACCCAAATTCTTTACCATTCTTACCGTGTTTAAATACTCCAGCATCAGTACCAAAAGCTATTTTTACCCCTCTTTTGTAAGCTCTACTAAAAGTTCCTTGTATTTGCGGACCAACAGCCAATGCTTTAGGGACCACTATTTCAGGGTAAAACCCTTTTACTTTTGCTTTCTCTTCAACCTCTTTTCCTGCTGTAATAGTCGGTACTAAATATGCATCATGTTTTTTCATCAGCTCCATCGTAATATCACTCATATAAGTTCCATGCTCTATAGTTTTTACACCTCCAATAATAGCACGTTGCATTCCTTCATCTCCATGAGCATGAGCCGCTACATGCATTCCATAATCTTTTGCAGTTTCACAAATAGCTTTTATTTCATCAATATTAAATTGCGGATTGTCTCCACTTTTAGCCACACTTAACACTCCTCCCGTAGCTGTAATTTTTATACAGTCTGCTCCATTTTTATAACGTTGACGAACTGCTTTTTTTGCATCTTCAACAGAGTTTACGACTCCTTCTTTTGGACCAGGATTCCCAATCAACTCTCTACTACTTCCATTCGTTGGGTCTGCATGCCCACCCGTAGTTGCTAAAGATTTTCCTGCTGTAAATACTCTAGGACCTGTAATTTTACCTACTTTAATTGCTTTGGCTAAAGAAATATTAACTCCAGTTCCTCCTAAATCTCTTACTGTGGTAAAACCGTTTAACAAAGTAGTTTCTGCAAATTTTACTGAATTATAAGCTCTATCAGCTTCATTCAATATATATTTTTCTAATCTCGACTTTGGACTGTGTTCACTTTCAATATGCACATGCATATCAATCAATCCAGGCATTACCACCTTATCTTTTAAATCTATCGTTATATCATCAGTGTTTTCAGGATTCACATAGCCTTTTAACACATCAACAATCTTATTATCCTTTACAATTACGGTTTGTTGTTCTTTTATTTCACCTTTTTCTGTATCAATTAATTTTCCACAAAATATATAAGTGTTTTGAGCAAATGTTGCGATTGACATTGTTAAGAATAGCGCTAAAAAAAGTCTTTTTTTCATGATAATTTAAGAATGATTAAGCAATAAATGTAGTGATTTTTATGTAGCTTGCCTTTTTAAATTTTGACAATTACATGAAGAACATTGTTATTACTGGAACTAGTAGAGGTATTGGTTTTGAATTAGCGCAGCAGTTTGCTAATCAAGGACATCAAGTCTTAGCTCTATCAAGAAATACAAAACCTTTAGAACAGGTAAGTCACCCAAACATCACAACCATCTCCGTCGATTTATCTGAGGAAAAGGATATAAAAAAAGCGGTTGATTTTGTTTCAACTGAATGGAAAAAGGTAGATATTCTTATCAATAATGCAGGAAAGTTGATTAATAAACCTTTTCAACAATTAACTACGCAAGATTTTGAAGAAGTTTATAAAGTGAATGTTTTTGCAGTTGCTGAATTGACTAAAAACCTACTGCCTTTTATGCAACAAGGGAGTCATGTAGTAACAGTGAGTAGTATGGGCGGAATACAAGGAAGCATGAAATTTCCTGGACTAGCCGCTTATAGCTCTGCCAAAGGTGCTGTAATAACCTTATCGGAATTATTAGCTGAAGAATATAAAGAACAACAAATAGCTTTTAACGTCTTAGCCTTAGGGGCTGTACAAACAGAAATGTTAGAAGAGGCTTTCCCTGGATATGAAGCTCCTTTATCTGCTAAAGAAATGGCTAATTATATTTTTGATTTTGCGTTAACTGGTAATAAATACTATAACGGAAAAGTATTACAAGTTTCAAGTTCTACTCCATAGAAAAATAACGACTGTCACTTCGAGTGATTTTCGTTCAACATAGCTGAAAAGAAAATTGTATCGAGAAGTATTAGCTAGTTCTCTATACAATTTTTATTTTTCCATTTTATTTCAAAATAAAAACCACTCGAACTAACTTTTGAAAAAAACACTGATTAAATACATCCCTGAAGAAGCTATTCCGTTAGTTGAATATTTAATTATAGAGCATAAAATTAACTTAAAAATAGTAAGCGAACGTCAAACCAAACATGGTGATTTCCGTCGTTTACCTAATGGTCACATGCAAATTACAGTGAATAACAACCTAAACCCTTATCAGTTTTTGTTGACGTTAGTTCATGAAATTGCACACCATGTTACGTATCAAAAATTTGGAAGAGTACAACCTCATGGTAAAGAATGGAAAACAGTTTTTCAACATTTAATGCTACCTTTTTTACAGCCTGAGATTTATCCAAAAAATATTCTACCTTATTTAGCTAACTATTTAAAAAACCCAAAAGCCAGTACAGATGCCGATGTAAATTTATCACTAGCACTACGTGGCGGAAAATCAGAAGATGGAAAGAATTTTATCTTTGAAATTCCTAACGGAAGTGTTTTTCAGTTTAAAGAAACACTTTACAAAAGAGGAAATAAACGTAGAACACGCTATGAATGTTTAAATTTAGAAAACAAACGTGTGTATCTATTCAACCAAAATGCAGAAGTGAAGCTAGTCGTTTCTAAATAAACAAAATAGTATGAACACTAATTATTACGTAGTAATTATGGCGGGAGGTGTAGGTTCTCGTCTTTGGCCAGTAAGTACCGAAAAGTACCCAAAACAATTTCACGACCTATTAGGAAGTGGTGAATCTTTACTGCAAAGAACTTTTAGTAGAGTTAATCAATTAATTCCTTCTGAAAATATTTTAATTGCCACCAATAAGCTTTATGAAGAATTAGTATTAGAGCAACTTCCTAAAATTAGCGCAAAACAGTTATTACTTGAACCTACTATGCGCAATACTGCTCCTTGTATTTTATATGCTGCGTTAAAAATCCGTCAGCAAAATGAAAATGCTGTGATGTTAGTAGCTCCATCAGATCACTGGATAGAAAATGAAACAGAATTTATTAAGAATATAGAAACTTCTTTTAACGCTTGTTCTCAAGAAGATATATTAATGACTCTAGGAATACAACCGAGTCATCCAAATACAGGTTATGGTTATATTCAGTTTGAAGAAAATTCTTCTGAAATAAAAAAGGTAAAAACATTTACTGAAAAACCAAACCTAGAAAAAGCTACTCAGTTTTTAGCGAGTGGTGACTATCTTTGGAATGCTGGTATATTTGTTTGGTCTGTTTCTAGCATTTTAGATTCCTTTAAAAAACATCTTCCTGAAATGGTAAACATTTTAGAAACCGAAGACAACGTGTACAACACCAATTTTGAAGATGATTTTATTAAACGTAACTATGAAAAATGTGAAAACATTTCTATCGATTTCGGAATCATGGAGCGTTCTGAAAAAGTACATGTACTCCCTGTAGATTTTGGTTGGGATGATTTGGGTACCTGGGGTTCTTTATATAACAAACTAGGTAAAGACACTCATCAAAACGCAACAGTTGGAGCCACAACTATTTTTAAAGATGCCAACGGAAATATGGTCAGCACTAAAAACGGTAAAAAAGTAGTGGTCCAAGGGTTACAAGATTTTATTATTGTAGAAAAAGATGATGTTTTGGTAATTTGTCCACGTAAAGACGAACAAGACATTAAAAAACTACGAACTGAAGCAAAAGAGAAATTTTAACAAACTACCTCTCTCTTTATAAGATATTACTGATTAATGGAATATTCTAACATTCTTAACATAGGAATTTTAGCACATGTCGATGCTGGTAAAACTACTTTAACCGAACATTTGTTATACCATACAGGAGCTATAAGAAATATCGGAAGTGTAGATAAAGGTTCTACCGTTACTGACAGTCTAGCGCTAGAAAAAGAACGTGGAATTTCCATAAAAGCAGCAACCACTTCTTTTATTTGGAATAATACCAAAGTTAATCTAATAGACACTCCAGGACACGTAGATTTTTCGAGTGAAGTTGCAAGAACATTATGTGTAGTAGATGCAGTTGTTTTAGTTGTTTCAGCAGTTGAAGGTGTACAAGCTCACACCTTAACTATTGCGGATGCTTTGCAAAAACTAAAAATTCCTACAATAATTTTCATTAATAAAATTGACCGACAAGGAGCAGATACAGAGAATGTTTTAGAACAGATAAAAGATGAGCTTCAAATTAAAACTGTGTCTATCTATACCAGTCATCATGAAGGATTGGACACTGCTTGTATTAATCCAGTTTTTCATAATAGTTCGATTACCAAAGAACAAAAAGAAGCCATTACAGAAGAACTGATTGAAACTGATGAAAACCTGTTAGAACAATACTTAAACGGTCACACCATTACTGATGAGACCTATATAAAATCTATTGTAAAAAACACTTCCAAAACTTTAATTTCTCCTGTATTTATTGGAATTGCTAAAAACAACATTGGTGTAAAGGAGCTATTAGACGGATTAACAAGTTTCATCAAACCAGATAAGAATACTGCCACACAAGAAACTTCTGCTTATGTATACAAGTTAGAACATCATAAAACTCATGGTGTTATGGCACATGTAAAAGTTTTTTCGGGTGAGTTATCTTCTAAGTCGGTTATTTATAATCACACACAAGCTGTAGAAACTAAAATAAACCAATCGAAGGTTTTTCATCATACCAAACATATTGACACTACTATTAAAACTGGTGATATCGGAATTATTACAGGTGTTGTTGATACAAAAACAGGGGACATTCTTGGCAACCCCGAAGGAATTCCAAAACTACCCGAATTAAACACGCCTGTTTTGAGTGTACAAGTAATACCTGATAACGATAAAGATTACAATGCTTTAGCGCAGGCTTTACAAATCATAGACAGAGAAGATCCAACGCTACAATTCAAATGGCATAAACCCGAAAAAGAATTATTATTGTTACTAATGGGAGATATGCAAATTGAAGTGCTTACACATGTTTTATTAGAGCGATTTTCAATACCCGCTACTTTTACAGAGCCTCAAATTGTTTATAAAGAAACCATAAGCAAAGCCGCAGAAGGTTATGTTCGTTATTGGATGCCTAAACCTTGTTGGGCAATCATGACTTTTTTAATTGAACCAGCTCCTTTAAATTCTGGTGTTAGTTACCAATCTATTGTTTCTAAAAACGACATTCATAACAAATATCAAAACGAAATAGCCAGAACGATTCCTAAAGCTTTAGAACAAGGTTTACTTGGCTGGGAAGTAACCGATGTAAAAATAACATTGATTAAAGGAGAAGATCATAATGTTCATTCAAGACCTGGTGATTTTAACTTAGCTACTCCAATGGGAATCATGAAAGGTTTACAAGCTGGTGGAACACATTTGCTGGAACCTTTAGTTCGCTTTGAAATAAAAACAAATGAAGAGTTTTTAAGTAAAATTATTTCGGAACTTACTACGAGAAGAGCTACTATTAACTCTCCTACTTTTCAAAATGAAATGATGCATCTTACAGGAACGATTCCTGTTGCTACTTCTTTAGATTTAAGTATTAAATTAAATACTATTTGTAGTGGTCGTATACGTTTACGAATGGTTTTTCATGGTTATGACGTGTGTCCTGAAGGAGAAGGAAAGTCAAGACCTTTTAAAGGAGTGAATCCATTAGACGAAGCTCAATGGATTTTACATCGACGAGGTGCTTATAAAGCTGACGAACGAGTTATTTAGTTTATCTTTTTTACTTCACTCAACACCAAAGAGTTAAAAACTTTCTCTTCACTTATAAAGTGACTTTTTATAGAGATATAATTAAGAGAATCAACCTTTCCTTCTAAACGCATATAATCCTTTTCGGTAGTTAGTATGATTTTTTGCTGAGAAGTTAATGTTTCATATGATTTCTTGATATTCTCAATATCTTGATTCGTAAAATTATGGTGGTCAGGAAAGTTTAGATGCTTGAAACTTACTTTCTTTTCTTTCAAAAAATTCAATAAAGGAGTCGGATTCGCAATTCCCGTCACTAACAACACTTCTTTATCCTGCAAATCATCAATTGTTAACTCATTTGTTCCTTTTAAATTCTCATCGTAAGCTATTGTTGTAAAGAATACTTTTTGATATGGCTTGGGATTGAGTTTTCTCACTATTTTTTCTTGCGCTACTTCAGATAAATTTTCAGGGCATTTCGTTACCACAATCACCTTTGCTCGTTTAGCCCCTCTCCTACTTTCTCGTAAATTTCCTGTAGGTAATAAAAAATCATCTACAAATAAATCGTTATACTTGGTTAGTAAAATATAACTACTCGCCGTTACTTTTCTATGCTGATAAGCATCATCTAACAATACAATTTCTGGCGGATTATTGCGCTGTAACAACTGTTGAATTCCATTCGTTCTATCAGCATCCACAGCTACGGTAACATCTTTTTTAAACTTCTTATAAAATTGTAAGGGTTCATCACCTACATCTTCAGCTGTATGGGTATCATTCACTACTTGAAAGCCTTCTGTTTTACGCTTATAGCCGCGACTTAAAACAGCTATTTTATAGCTATCTTTCAGTAATCGTATCAAATATTCAATCTGTGGAGATTTTCCTGTTCCTCCTACACTTAAATTACCAACAGCAATTACAGGAATATCAAAAGAAGTAGATTTTAAAATGCCTACATTAAAAAACCAATTACGAATCCTCGTAATTATATCATACAAAACAGCAAACGGAAATAATAAAAATCGAAGTAGCTTCATTACACCAAAAGTAAAAATTATTTCTTCATTACGAACAAAGTGAAGTAACCTTTATAGTCACAACTAGTTTTACTAACTTTGAACTATTATTAAACTCACCCAAATGCAAATAAAAGACGTTACCAACTACATTGAACAATTAGCTCCACTTTCGTATGCCGAAGATTTTGACAATGTAGGCTTATTAATAGGAAACTATAATACTAAAGTTACTGGAGTTTTAGTTACCTTAGACACTCTTGAAGAAACTGTTGAGGAAGCTATTGCTAAAAATTGTAATCTTATCGTAAGTTTTCATCCTATTGTGTTTAGCGGATTGAAAAAGATTAACGGTAACAATTATGTAGAACGCGTCGTATTAAAAGCTATTCAACACAACATTGCTATATATGCTACACATACAGCATTAGATAATGTCAATAATGGAGTTTCAGCTAAAATGGGAGAAGTTTTAGGGTTAGAAAACATGAAAACCTTGATTCCTAAAAAAGGGATTATTAAAAAACTAACAACTTATGTTCCCTTTGAGGAAGCAGCTAATTTACGTGAAAAATTATTTGAAGCTGGCGCGGGAAATATTGGGAATTATGATAACTGCTCTTTTAATGTAGAAGGAAAAGGAAGCTACAGAGGAAACGAAAATTCAAATCCTAAAGTAGGAGAAAAAGGAGAATTAATGTTTGAAGAAGAAACCTGTATTACAGTAACATTTGATTCTTATTTAGAAGGAAAAATACTTTCCGCTCTATTTAAAAACCATCCTTATGAAGAGGTTGCCTACGAAGTTATTACTCTTGATAATCAAAACCAACACGTAGGTATGGGAATGATTGGAGAACTTCCTTCGGCAATGAATGAAAAAGACTTTTTATTATTTGTAAAAGAAACCTTTAAAACTGGTTGTGTACGACACTCAGAACTACTTGACAAACCTATTAAAAAAGTAGCTGTACTAGGAGGTTCAGGAAGTTTTGCCATTAAAAATGCAATGCGAGCTGGTGCCGATGCTTACATAAGTGCTGATTTTAAATACCATGAATTTTTTAAAGCAGAAAAAAGAATATTACTCGCAGATGTAGGACATTATGAAAGCGAGCAGTTTACAAAAAACCTTTTAGTTGATTATCTTAGCAAAAAATTTAGTACTTTTGCAATTATTTTAAGCGAAAAGAGTACAAATCCAATACACTATATTTAACAGATGGCAAAAAAAGAAGTAACGGTAGAAGAAAAATTAAGAGCGTTATACGATTTACAGTTAATCGATTCTAGAATTGACGAGATTAGAAACGTTCGCGGTGAATTACCTTTAGAAGTTGAAGATTTAGAAGATGAAGTTGCCGGATTAAACAAGAGACTTTCTAATTTAGCTGAGGATGTTAAAAATTTAGAAACTGATATTAGTAACAAAAAGTTAGCGATTGAAGAATCTAAAAACTTAATTACTAAATACGAAGAACAACAAAAAAATGTTCGTAATAACCGTGAATTCGACTCTTTATCTAAAGAAATTGAGTACCAAGAGCTAGAAATTCAATTATCTGAAAAGAGAATTAAAGAATACAAAGCTAAAATTACTCAAAAGAAAGAGGTTATTGATAACACCAAAGAAAAATTAGCTAAGCAAGAAGCACATTTAGCTCACAAAAAAGGTGAATTAGATGCTATCTTAAAAGAAACTGAGAAAGAAGAGCAATTATTAAAAGAAAAGTCTGAAGAGTTTTCTCAATCTATTGACAAGCACTTATTAACGGCATATAAAAGAATTAGAACTAAAGTAAGAAACGGTTTAGCTGTTGTTGCTATTGAGCGTGGAGCTGCTGGAGGTTCTTTCTTCACTATTCCACCGCAAGTTCAATTAGAGATTGCTAACCGTAAGAAAATTACAATTGACGAGCACAGTGGTCGTATTTTAGTAGACCCTGCTTTAGCACAAGAAGAAAAAGAAAAAATAGACAGCTTATTTGCTTAATATTTTTCTTAAAATATATACAAAGCCTCCAAAAATTTGGAGGCTTTTTTATTGCTATCAGTTTTGATTGTAAAATTAGTAACAATTAAAAATCAAAGCTCCTCACTTTTCACCTAACGTTACATTTTCGTATCTTGCATTCTGCTTATGATACAATTTATATTAAATAATCAGGTAATAAAAACTACAGCGAACGCTGGTATTACCCTACTCGATTTTATTCGAGAACACCAACAGTTAAAAGGCACAAAAATAGGATGTCGTGAAGGTGATTGTGGTGCTTGTACCGTTCTAATCGGCGAACAAAAAAACGGTAGCCTTAGCTATCAAAGTATAACGTCGTGTATTTCTCCTCTAGGAAATGCTAACGGAAAACACATCGTTACGGTAGAAGGCATCAATTTACCAAAAGAACTGAATACCGTTCAAAAAGCAATGACCGATAATTATGCGACGCAATGTGGTTTTTGTACACCAGGATTTGTGGTTTCTATGACTGGTTATGCTCTTGACAGTAAACAAACAACTTCTTGTAACGATGCTATCAGCGGAAACATTTGTCGTTGTACAGGGTATAAATCGATTGAAAAAGCTGGTTTTGAAATAGAACAAAAACTACAACAAAAAGATAAAAACCATCAAATTGACTGGCTAATCAAGGAAGGATTTATTCCTAATTATTTTGAAACTATCCCTGAAAAATTAGCACAAATACAACCAAAAATCTTTGAAAAAACGGGAATAAAAGTAGCTAACGGAACCGATATTTATGTACAGCATGCTGATAAAATGGCGGAAGAAGATGTACATTTATTAACCGATAAAAATGCTTTGAAAGAAATTTCCTTTACTGAAGGTTTTTGCACATTAGGTGCTAATACAACGGTTACCGAAATTGCAGAAAGTAAACAATTGCAAACTCTCTTTCCTAAACTAAAACAATTTTTAAAGCTTGTTTCTTCTGAACAAATTAGAAACATGGGAACTATTGGAGGTAACTTTGTAAACGCCTCTCCTATTGGCGATATGTCTATTTTCTTTTTAGCGTTAAATTCAATAGTAACCATTCAAAAAGAAGATGGAAATACTCGACAAATTCCATTTCAAGAATTTCATCAAGACTATAAAAAGTACGATTTACACGAAGGTGAAATCTTACAATCAATACAGTTTAAAGTTCCACAAGCAGAAGACTTTTTCAATTTTGAAAAAGTAAGCAAACGAACACATTTAGATATTGCTAGTGTAAATTCGGCAGGAAGAATTTCTATAAAGAATAGTATAATTACAGATGCTCATTTTTCTTTAGGAGGTGTCGCAGCTATTCCAAAATATTTATCAAATACCAATATCTTTTTAATCGGAAAAACAATCAATTCTGAAACTATAAAAGAAGCCGAAACAGTTTTACAATCAGAAATCTCTCCCATTAGTGATGTTCGTGGAACTGCTGACTATAAGCGTTTGTTGGCAAGACAGTTATTTTTTGCTCACTTTTTAGAGCTTTTCCCTAATCAAGTAGAACTTAAAAAATTGATTGCCTAATGAAAACGATGAAGAACATAGACAGTTTTACACATGTTAGAGGAGAATCGTTATTTGTTGACGATTTAATGCTGAGACAGGACACCTTATTCGGATTGGTTTTTGACTCGCCAAAAGCGCATGGAAAAATCAAATCGGTAGATTATTCAAAAGCAGAAGCACTAGAAGGCGTTATCAAAATATTCACCTATAAAGATGTCTTAGGAGAAAATCAAATTGGAGGTATCATTCCTGATGAACCTTTATGGGCTGAAGATGAAGTTCATTTTTGGGGACAACCGATTGCCTTTATCGTTGCTAAAAGTGAAGCTATCGCAAAAAAAGCTAGAGCTTTAATTACCATAGATATTGAAGAACTTCCTGTAATCACAACCGCTAAAGAAGCTAAAGAAAAAGGAAGTTTTATTAATGCTCCTCGTTCATTTAACTTAGGAAATACTCAAAATGCTTTTACCGAATGTGAATATGTATTTGAAGGCGAAACTTTTTCTAACGGACAAGAGCATTTGTACCTCGAAACACAAGGTTGTTATGCGGTTCCTCAAGAAAACGGGAATATAAAAATTACCTCATCAACTCAAGGCCCTACCGCTGTTCAAAAAACAGCAGCCAAGGTTTTAGGTATCCCAATGCATAAAATTGAAGTAGATGTAATCCGTTTAGGAGGTGGTTTTGGAGGTAAAGAAGATCAAGCAACTCCTTGGGCTGTTATGGCTGCTGTAGCAGTGCAACACTTAAACCGCCCAGTTAAATACATGCTGAATCGCCATGACGATTTACGTATGACTGGGAAACGTCATCCCTATTCATCATTTTATAAAATAGGACTCACCAAAGACTTTAAAATAAAAGCTTTTGAAGCTGAGTTTTTACAAAACTCAGGTGCTGCGGCTGACTTATCACCTGCTATTGCTGAGAGAACTTTGTTTCATGCAACGAACAGCTATTTCGTTCCGAATGTGAATACTACAGTATATAGTTGTAAAACCAACTTACCCCCTAATACCGCTTTTCGTGGTTTTGGTGGTCCTCAAGGAATGTTTGTTATTGAAAGTGCTATTGCAGATGCTGCTGATAAAATCGGAATCAATAAAAGATTAATTCAAGAAGCTAATCTATTAGCTGAAAATGATGAGTTTTCTTACGGACAAATAGCTACCGAAGTACAAGCACAAAATTCGTGGTTTAGTGCAAAGGAACAATATCAACTTGAACAGCTAGAACATGAAGTAGCTGACTTCAATAATAAGAACGACCACTACAAAAAAGGGATTTCATTAATGCCTATTGCTTTTGGTATTTCGTTTACCAATACTCCAATGAACCATGCACGTGCTTTGGTACATATTTATCAAGATGGAAGTGTTGGTGTCTCAACAGGTGCTGTAGAAATGGGACAAAGTGTAAACACCAAAATGTTGCAAGTAGCACAAAGTGTTTTAGGAATTTCACCAGATAAAGTAAAACTGGAAACCACGAATACTACACGTGTTGCCAATACCTCACCTTCTGCAGCAAGTTCAACTGCCGACCTTAACGGAAAAGCAACTGAAATGGCTTGTAATTCGTTAGTTGAACGACTAACAGAAGTTGCCGCTGACATGCTCTCTACCAAAAAAGAAAATATCTCTTTTAAAGAAGATGCTGTTTTTGTAAACGATAAAAAATCAGAGCTAACATGGGAAGCTTTAATTACTGAAGCGATGCTACGTCGTGTGGCACTTTCTGAAAATGCTCATTATGCTACTCCTATTATTCATTTTGACAAGACCAAAGAAAAAGGGCATCCGTTTGCCTACCATGTATACGGTACAGCTATAACAACAGTTACGGTAGATTGTATCCGTGGTAATTATGAAATTGACAGTGTGAAAATTGTACACGACTTTGGTAAAAGTATGAATATGGGTATTGATTTAGGACAAGTTGAAGGAGCTTTAGCACAAGGAATTGGTTGGATGACTATGGAAGAAATCTCCTATAACAATGAAGGAAGGTTGTTATCAAATGCTTTATCTACCTACAAGGTTCCTGATATTTTTTCAGCTCCCAAAACAGTAGAAACTATTCCTTTAAAAACTGAAGGGAATCAAATGGCTATTAAAAAATCGAAAGCGGTTGGCGAGCCTCCATTAATGTATGGAATTGGAGCTTATTTTGCCATCCAGCAAGCGGTGAAAGCTTTCAACCCTAATTATAAACTAAAATTCCACGCTCCTTTTACACCCGAAAAAGTGTTGATGGGATTGTATGAAAAATAGAAGACCTATCAAACTACAATACACCAAACAGAATATATTTAGGGGTGCGTTAATTTATAGCATTGGAGATACGATTGCATCCCTTTTACTAAACGAGTTTTCAATATACCGACTTCTCGGAATGGTACTTATTGGTGCTACTGTTTATGCTTTTGAAATCCCTAATTATTTTAATTGGATAGAAAAAAAGACAGCCAACAATAGCGGACTCAGAAGAACCATTGCAAAAACAATATTAGCGATTGCGTACTTTAATCCACTTTGGATTTTTAGACATTTGCTGTTTATCAAGCTATTTTCTGGTAATTTTGAACAGATAACCAGTAACTTATTCATTGTTGCTTGTTGGTCGTTTTTAGTGAACATCCCTATTTCATTTATCGCTAATTTTATCATTCAAAATAAAGTAAAACTCGATTGGCGTTTTTTAGCCAGTGCTATTTTTTCTGCACTAATGGCTATTTATTATGCCCTAAGCGAAACCATTTTTAACTAAGCTTTTATGGAATTTTGGCAACAGTTACATACAAAACTTCAAAACAAACAGAAGGTATACCTCCTAACAGTAATTGAAAACCTTGGCAGTTCTCCAGGTCGAAAAGGCTTTAAAATGTTAATTGCTGAAGATGGTTTTATTTTCGGTTCTGTAGGTGGTGGTGTTATGGAGTTTGCACTCGTTGAAGAAGCAAAACAATTGTTGCAACAAGAAAATCCACCAACATTCATCAAAAAACAAATTCATAAAGGAAATATCAAAGATGGTTCGGGTATGATTTGTTCTGGTGAACAAACTGTAGCCTTTCATTGCTTAGATGCTAAGCATGTTTCAATAATTTCAACTATTATTTCTTCTTTACAACACGGTAAAGAAGGAACTCTACACTTGTCTCCTACCCAATTTGATTTTACTTCCCATACTCTAGAAAATCAATTTGAATATAACATCAACTCAAAAGAAGATTGGTACTTTAAAGAACATATCGGTTTTAAAGAAACCTTGTACATTGTTGGTGGTGGTCATGTAGGAGTTGCAGTTTCTGAACTCTTTGTGAAACTTGGTTTCTATGTAGTTGTTTTTGACAATCGAGAAAACCTCAACACCTTAGAAAATAATCAAACTGCTCATAAAAAACAGGTTATTGATTACAACGATATTGAAAACTACATAGAAGAATCTTCTTCAAGCTATGTAGCCATTATGACCAATAAATACACTGATGACAAATTGGTATTGAGTAAGCTTCTAAAAAGCAACTATAAATTTTTAGGCGTTTTAGGCAGCAAAGCAAAACTACAAACGATGTGGGAAGTTTTACAAAATGAAGGATTTACTCAAGAAGAATTAAACAAAGTTCACGCACCTATTGGACTTTCTATAAAAAGTGAAACCCCTGAGGAAATAGCGGTAAGTATAGCGGCACAGATTATTCAAATTAAAAACACCTAAACGAATAATGAATCAACCTAATGAATATAAGACCTTTTTAACAAGAGTTTTTAATCGTTATGCTACAGTGAGTGACGATGCTATTTCTTCTTTGTTTTCAGTAGCAAAAATTCATGATTTAAAAAAGGGAACCACCCTATTACCTTTCGGTAAAATATCAAAACACGTTCATGTTCTTTACAAAGGAGCTGTAGTTTCGTGTTTTTTACATAAAAACGGTACGGTATATCATAAAAACATCTTTTTATCAGGTAGTTTTATAGGTTCTGTAGTATCGTCACTTACTAATACACCTTCTCAGTTTTCTTTAGAAGTTATAGAAGACTCAACAGTTATTAGCTTTCCGTATGATGTATACAGACAACTTATTAAGGAAAACCAAGATTTACAAAACTTTTACATCGCTTATCTTGAAAAGAATTGGGTGATTGATAAAGAGAAACGAGAAATTGATATTGTTTTAAAAGAAGCTAAAGAACGGTATCTCGATTTTGTAAACGCTAACCCAAACATAGAAAATAGAATACCCTTACACTATATTGCCTCTCACTTAGGTATCACTCCTACTCAATTAAGCCGAATTCGTAAGAGCATTAAAAAAACTGTATAGCAATCAACATATGTAAAGTAAAAGATCTTATTTCCTTTTCATCTTTGCAGTATGAAAATATTCTTTATATACCTATTGGCTTTTATTGGAGGCGTTTCACTAGCTGTTCAAGCAGGATTTAACACGCAACTAGGTACTATTGTAAAACAACCTGTTATTGCTGTTATAGCCACTTCTATAGCCAGCGCTATTTTTGGATGCTTATTCATCTTGCTATTCAAAGAAGAAAGTATTCAATTAACTATAGCACAACAAGTACCTTGGTATTTATGGTTTATTGGCGGACTTTTTAGCATGATTGGTATTTCTCTTTATTTTTACACCATACCAAAGCTAGGGATTTCAAAAATGATTGCTTTTGGCTTATGCGGTCAATTGATTTTTTCGTTATTCGCAGGAAAATTTGGTTGGTTAAACCTGCCTGTTGAGCCTATAACTACCAAAAAATGTATTGGAATTGTTTTCATGGCAATTAGTATTCTTTTAATCAACTCAAAATGAAAAAAGTAGTATCAAATATTAATAATTTAACTTCTTTATGGAAAACTGCTGCGACTCCATATCAAGGATATCATAAAGAAACATCTTTTGAAAGCGCTTATATTGAAAATGCCCAATGGCCTAATAGAATTTGGACCAACCTCTCTCCTTCTGAAAATCAGCTGAAGGAGATACAACAGCAAATGATAAACAAAGACAACCATTTTACATTTTCTTTATTTACACTACCCAATCAAGAAAACAGTATTAAACTTGACGCTAAAATTCAGTTAAAGTCAACACAATACGGAATGAGTTTAGAGCTAAACGAAAAGTTCGAAACTCAAAGACAGATCGATTTTAAAAGAGTAGAAAACACAGAAGAAGCTGACATTTGGAGCAACGCTTTTTTTAAAGCCTTTGGTTACGAAATAAGCACAACAACCATTTTAAAAACCAAAAAAAACATCCCCTACTATCTTGTTTATTTTGAACAAGAACTTATTGGCACCGTAATTTTATACACTACTAATACGATTGCTGGCTTGCACAGTTTAGGTATTATTCCTGAAAAAAGAAAACAAGGATTTGCTACCGAAATTATGCGCCATACATTGAACAAAGCCATTGACCAAAATTTGTCTTTAGCTACACTACAAGCCTCAGAAATGGCGAAAGAAATGTATTTAAAACTAGGGTTTTCTTTAGATTTTTTAATGAAAAATTATGGTGTTACCAATCCTTCTTAAAAGTACAGCATATTAACATACATAACTTTTGAACTTGGTAAAAAAATAGTAGGTTTGAAGCTACTAATGAGAGAGGATGAATTATAAAGAAGTCTTTAAAACGATTGAGGAAACTTACACTCCACTATCTACTGAGTGTCAACAAGAATTAATTACCAGTTCAAAAGTTTGTGTATATAAAAAAGGAGAAATTGTTGTACGAGAAGGTCAATTCTCTAAAAAAGTCTTTTTTATTGTCCAAGGATGTTCAAGAGCTTATTACCTAAAAGATGGTAAAGACATTTCTGATTGGTTTACTTTCGAAAATCAGTTTATGGCTTCCATAGTTAGCTTTTTTAGTAACGAACCGAGTCCACACTATGTTGAATTTATTGAAGATTCAACCGTTTTGGAATTTTCAAAAGATACTGTTGATAAGCTTTCTCAAAAGCATCACGACTTTGAACGCTTAATTAGTAAAATAGTCACTGAAACCATGTTGGGGCTTTGCGAGCGATTATACACCATTCAATTCAACAAAGCGGAAGAAAGGTATAAACACCTGCTAAGTATTTATCCTTTTATAACCAACAGAATTCCCCTTACACATATTGCCTCTTATTTAGGAATAACTCTTGAAACGTTGAGCAGGATAAGAAACCCCAAAAAACGAATTTGATTTATATCAAATGATAAGCCTTCCATTTACAGCAATTTTGCTAACAAATACAATAACAATGGAAGATAACAACAAACAACAACTAAAGTCAATCTGGGGAAAATGGTGGGAACCTATTAGAAAATGGTTTTATCCTGCTTGGTTAATCTATGAAACCTCAATTCGGTTTTATGAATATGCCCTATCGGTTCATATTTACTTTAAGAATCCGCAAAACAATATCGCTTCGTATATAGGAGAAGCTAGCACCCAAATTTTAGGCATATTTTGTAGCCTTAGCACTTTTATAATCTGCACAGTCTTTTTAACAATACCTACCTGTTTTATACTGTATAAGTTTTTTAAAACAAAAAACTTAACAGGCTCTCAATTTGAAGCAACATTAAAACCTATATTTTAAGATAAAATGAAGAAAATACTCATTATAAACGGACATCCAGATAAGGAAAGTTTTAATTATGCCCTTTCTGAAGCTTATAAAATAGGCGCTAACAAATCGATTGCTGAAATACAAGAAATAAACATCCGAGAATTGAATTTTAATCCCAACCTTCAATTTGGTTATCGAAAACGAACAGAACTTGAACCTGACTTATTAGAAGCACAAGAAAAACTAAAATGGGCAGACCACTTAGTATTGGTATACCCTATTTGGTGGGGCTCTGTACCTGCAATTATGAAAGGTTTTTTAGACCGAGTTTTACTCCCTGGTTTTGCTTTTAATAAAAGAGAAACCTCTTTATGGTGGGATAAATGTTTTACAGGAAAAACAGCCAGAATAATTTGCACCTTAGATCAACCTGCTTGGTACTATAAATGGTTTTATAGAAGCCCAAGCCATAATGCTATGAAAAAACTAACATTAAACTACATAGGAGTAAAAAAAGTGCGAATTACTACTATTGGTCCTATAAGATTATCAAAAGAAAAGTTTAGAACTAAATGGTTGAAAAAAGTAGCAACTCTTGGAGCAATGAACAAATAACAATACCTCTATTATGCATTCAAGATGCTAACTAACATTTTCCTACATAATACGATATGTAATCTTTTTAATGTTTGGTATCACTCCCCTTAGGCTTCGTGTGTCGACCCGATTAGGCTTCGTGTGTCGACCCGATTAGGCTTCGTGTGTCGACCCGATTAGGCTTCGTGTGTCGACCCGATTAGGCTTCGTGTGTCGACCCGATAAAAAAGTTACACTTTTTTATCTTATTTTTCTATATTTGAGAGTGTTAATAAAATTGCTAAAAGTTCCACATATCCTACCGTAAAAGGAATATATAAGTAATTTTATTACGTATATAAACTAGTTGTGCAACATTTGAACAGAAAATTGAATAGTAAGAAATTATACATAATAGGAAATGGTTTTGACCTCTATCACGGAATTCCGTCAGGATATTGGAATTTTAGAGAGTATGTTAGACAGGTGGACAACTATTTGTATGAAGAGTTGAATACTTATTTTAACCCAGATGACTTATGGTCTGATTTTGAATCAACTCTTGAACATCTAGATACAGATGAGATTGTTGATTATGCAATGAACTTTTTAGAATCATATAGTCATCCTGATTGGAGTGATTCTATGCATCACGATTATCAATACGAATTAGAAAGGAAAATTAATATTGTAACGGTTTCCTTAAAACGCCATTTTACTGATTGGATACTATCCTTAGAAATAAAAAACCACAACAATGCCAGTGAATTTGGTCTAGATGAAAATGCGAGATTTATAAATTTCAATTACACTAGAACTTTAGAAGTGATTTATAATATTCCAACAAAAAATATTTTTCATGTTCACAACAAAGCAATAGATGAAGACTCTTTATTAATTCTAGGTCATAGTAGGAACCCTGCTGATATTGCTTCATTTAATGATGTTAAAGGAATTGAAGACCAAGATGTAAGAATAACAGAAGGAAATGAAATTCTAGATAATTACTTCGTTGAGACTTATAAGCAAAGTGAACAAATTATTGATGAAAATAAGGGCTATTTTGATAGTCTGAATGAAATCGAGGAAATTGTAATTATTGGACACTCTTTATCAGAAGTGGATAAAAAATATTTTGAGCATATCGTTACGAAAATCAATGCAGATAATGTTACTTGGAAGGTAAGTTATCATTCAAAAGATAAAATAGAAGAAAACACCAAACTATTAATGGATTGTGGAATAAACGAAAGTCTCATTTCATTTCATCCAAATAGTGAAATAGAAAACAGAATTAACCCTAACCAAATAAAATTATTTGAATAAAAACAACATCACACAAAAACTGCTATAAGTACTTACTTGCTCTCACTACTTCTAAAAATTCTCATAATAAAATGATATAATAATCTGACGCAACCATAACAACACTTTTGCATCTACATAGTAAATCATTCAAATATTGAGCTATGAAAATTAGAATATCAACCTTACTATTGTTTTTAAGCGCAACGCTATTTATAAACTGTAATAGCGACAATGAAATACCACAAGCTGAAACTATAAATGGAACTTGGAGTTTAAAAAATGTTAACGGAGGGTTTACTGGTGTTGATGTAACCTATGAAAATGAAACCGTTACTTGGCAATTTAATGCTAAAACAGAAACCCTTACCGTTAAAAACACACTAATAAATAACGGTTCGCAAAGCACCTACTTACCTTTACAAAGCGGAACCTACAACTATTATCTTTCGGAAGCTAATGGAAAAACATTTGTTCATATTAAAGACTTTGGAATTCATACAAATGATGAGTATGGAAGCTATAGTATACAAGACGGACTTTTGATTATTAACCAAGGCGAAAGCTATGAAGGCAGTGCCGTAGATACTTTTGTACTAACTTTTAATTAAAAGCAGTAACCATACTATTTTCAAAAGCCTTTAAAAGAACCTCTTTTAAAACGATACCTCTTAACTAACATTTTTCTACACGGTAGCCAATAAACCATAAAAAACAACTCCCACCACCGTGGGAGAGTCATTCCCCTTAGGCAGGGAGTATCGCTCCCATTACCGTGGGAGTGTCACTCCCCTTAGGCAAGGAATATCACTCCCCTTACCGTTGGGGTGTCATCCCAATTAGGCTTGGGGTATCGTTTCCATTACCGTTGGGGTGTCACCCCAATTAGGCTTGGGGTGTCGCCCCGATAAAAACTACACTTTTTTTTCACCCTATAAAACAACCAACAAAAGCTAGCCTTTCTAACAAAAAAAGCCTCTAAAAGAGCACATTACAAACATTACCTTAACCAAATAGCTGCTAAAAAGTGTAATTTTTTTCATATCTTCTCATGGTCTAACCACTTAATAATAAGCCTTAAACACAAAAACCATGAGGAACAAACTAAAAAAAGACTTAGGATTATTTGATGTTTTTGCCATAAGTACTGGAGCCATGTTTAGCTCTGGTTTCTTTTTACTACCAGGAATCGCCTCACATTACACAGGGCCTTCTGTATTTTTAGCCTACTTACTTGCAGGTGTATTAATACTACCTACCATGTTTAGTATTGCTGAAATATCAACAGCTTTACCACGATCAGGGGGTGCTTACTTTTTTTTAGACCGAAGCTTAGGTCCACTCATGGGAACCATTGGCGGATTGGGTACATATTTTGCTTTAATGCTAAAAACAGCCTTTGCTATTATTGGTATTGGTGCTTACGCCGCTATATTTTGGGAAGTTCCTACCAAGGTAGTTGCTATCGTAGCCACTCTTTTTTTTATGGCATTAAACTTAGTAGGCGCTAAAAAAACCTCCGCCTTTCAAAAGGTGTTTGTCATATTCCTATTAATCATTTTAGTTGGTTTTATTGCAGATGGTCTTTTTTCTATCTTCACCTCAGATACTATCACCGATGAATCTATTAACAAACAATTTACTCCTTTCTTTTCAAACGGATTTGGAGGTATGTTTACTACCATAGGTTTTGTTTTTGTATCCTATTTAGGGCTCACTCAAATAGTAAGCGTTGCAGAAGAAATTAAAAACCCTGAAAGAAATATTCCTTTAGGTATGATACTTTCATTAGTCGTTACTGGATTAATTTATGGTTTAGGTGTTTTTATTATGGTAACTCTTATTGAACCTACTGCCTTTGCTAACGAATTGGCACCAGCTGCTACAGCCGCTGAACAACTTTTTAAATGGTTACCCGATAATGTAGGAGTGTTATTAATGTCGGTAGCAGCACTTGCCGCTTTTGCCTCTACAGGGAATGCAGGACTATTATCTGCATCACGATATCCGTTTGCCATGGGACGCGATAAACTGTTTCCTGCTATTCTAGCTAAAATTGGTAAAAAAGGAAGTCCTGTAGTCGCTATATTTTTAACCACAGCGTTAATTATTGTATTCATTCTAGTACTATCAGAAGAAGGTATTGTAAAGCTTGCTAGTACCTTCCAACTGTTAATTTTCATCTTTATTAACTTCTCTGTTATTGTTTTTAGAAAAAGTAAAATAGAATCATACGATCCTGGGTATTTATCTCCATTATATCCGTTTATGCAAGTTATCGGAATTGTTATTTCATTCATCCTTATTATTTATTTAGGATGGATGCCCATACTTTTTACCTCTGGTATTATTGTTATTGGCTTACTTTGGTATCACTTTTATTCTAAAGGAAAAGTAAAACGAGAAGGCGCTATTTTTCATTGGTTTGCACTTTTAGGAAGACACCAATACGATGAATTGGAGAATGAATTAATGACCATTTTAAAAGAAAAAGGACTTCGTGAAGGGGATCCTTTTGATGAAACCGTAATTAAGTCGAAAATAAAAATAATTAAGGATACCACTAACTTTGACAAGGTCTTAAATATTGCTTCCGATTACTTTTGTAGAGAATTAGACCTCAACAAAGAAGGAGTACTCCACAAATTTTTTCAGTCTATACCCGATGAATCTGTCATCACTTTACCAGGTATTTTAGTTTTTCATGCCAAGTTTAAGAGTGTTTCGCATCCTTCCATGAAAATTGTGATTTCTAAAAAACCAATTGAAGGAACACTTCCGTCTGAAGACTATGAGTTTAAAAAGCCCATACAAATCTGTGCTTTTCTAATTAACTCTGATGAAAACCCAAAACAGCAATTGCGTATGCTATCGAGACTTCTTGATATTTTAGAACGAGAGCAAATCGTAAAAACCTTGCTTAAAATGAACAGTCACAGAGAAATTAAAGAGTTTTTATTACAAAACGAGCGATTTGTAAGCATCAAACTACTCGAAGGAACTCCGCAAGACACCATGATTGGAAAACAGCTAAAGGAAATTCAGCTACCAAAAGATGTTTTAGTCGCTTTGGTTGAAAGAAACGACAAAACGTTTACCCCTAACGGTTCAACTGTTTTACTAACAGATGATGTACTCACCATACTTGGAGAAACCAAGTCTATCGCAAAACTGTATAAAGAATACATGAGTTATGAAATAGATAAACTGGATACGGAGGAGACTACTTAATTTTTGGTTTGTTTACTAACTTTTAAAACGATAATTTCGCTATTGTACGATTTAAATTTATTAAAACGACAGGTACCTTAAACCTTTGGGGATAATTAAAACCACATGAACAAATTCATATTATTTTTTTCGATCTTCTTGGTCAGTTGTTGCAACAAGCCTAAATTACTTCAAAACGGACTTACCAGAAGCGCTTATAAAATAACTGAGTATGCAATTAATGTAGCTAACAATGACTCAAACAATAAGAATCTTGACACTATTGTCATCACCAATAAAAGATTTAACAAGAGTAATAAAATATTAGCTCAAACACGACACACTCCATCTGATGGGCAAAAAATGGAGACCAATTATATCTACAATCGTTTAGGAAAATTGGAAAAAGAGATTGTTACAATGTCTATTGATAGTTTACCTCTTGAAGTTAATTACATATACAATAACAACCTTTTAGACCAGACAATAAGCCGTTTAGATAATAGAAATGAAAAATTCGAGCAAATTGAGAAATACTATTATAGAAGCAACAATACAAAAGAGAAAACTACAACCTCACTTCTTCTAATTCGTTTAAACACATCGGACACTATTATAAACTCTATTTCAACAAGTTATTTTGACAAAAAAGAATTAATTAAAAGTATTGAAACAAAAGTGTATAACAACCAAAAACTAAACAGTAAAACTATTTACGAATATGATTGTGAAACTTTAACCGGTTTAAAATATTTTAACCAAAACGATTCGTTGACTTCAACAAGTAAATATGAGTATAAATTTGACAGGTTTAATAATTGGGTTGAAAAAAAGATTTTCGAAAATAACAGAGTAAAGAGTATTATTAAAAGAGAAATTGAGTACAATTGACAGTACTAAACACTATATAACATACGTATTACCTTTAAAACTAGACAATGTTACACCAATCGACAGTTAAATAAAACTCTCCTCTACTCACTTTTTAAAAAAATCTAATTAACGTATCTTGCAGTCTTATTAAAAGACACCTATAATGCAAGACAAAAACTTACATACCTATATAAAAAATGTTGTAGAAAATATGCCAGCAGATTGGTTAAAATTAACCACTCACCGTCTGGATATTTATGTAGAAAAACTAGCCAAAACTCAATTTTTAGAGCAGTTTGAAGATTTGTATAAAAACAACGATACTACTGCTTCAGCTTTAAGCGAGTTGCCAACTGCATACGATTATATTCGTTTAGGGCATCCGTTATCGTCTGTATTAGAGTGGACGATAGCCAAACTATACAACACAAAAGCAGCGAATGTAATTAGTTTTTCGTCACAAACAGTTCCTGTATTGGCTGTGTTAAGAGCGAATTTGTTTGCTAATAAAAACACGCAAATAGTGTACACCAATGAAATTCCTAGCTTTTTTGATGCAGAGGTAATTAAGAGCGTATACGGATATCAGTTTGAATTAAAAAAAGTAGATAGTGTTGAAGCTATTCCTGAGTTTGATAGTAGCACAGTATTGATTGTTGAACAAGAAGCTATTTGCAACTTTACCATTGTACCAAACGTTGATTTTTACATCAACACACACCCAGAATTAGGAAGCTTTTTATTAGTTAACGGTGAGCAAAACGATTCTTATATTTCAGACATTCAACATGTAAGAAGAAGAGAAACTATTGCCATGACTCCTGCTAATTCATTAAAAGCGTTAAAAAGTCTTATCGATGAACCGTATGAGGTTACAGTAACTGACGTAGCACAAAACAAAGCGAAGGTTGAGAAACTCATCAATGAAATTACCAATACCAGCACAAAAGCGTTAGTAGCTTCAAGTGGACTTTCAATACAATACGCCATTTTAATGGGATTGATTGACGATGCTCTTGAAAACCATAAAGGAAAAGCTATTAAAATTGTTGTACCTCCAAACTGTTATGGTGGTACAAACGACCAAGCGAGACGTGTTGCTGCTTGTTTAAACAACGTAGACATTGTTGATTTACCTGTTGATGGAGACAACGACATGGTAGAAAGTATTGATACCGTGTTAACCAATATTGCAGCACAAGATGCGGTTCCGTATATCATTGCTGAAATTCCGACCAATCCAAGAGTAGAAGTACCTAATCTTACCGATTTAAGAGATGTTTTGAGTAAAAAGCGTACGACTCCAACGGGTGAAACAGCGGTTGATCCTGTGTTTATTTTAGACCAAACTTTTTGTCCGAATGTCCACTTTTTAGGAGATACAGACATGTTAGCCAATATTAGAACTATTTCGTTTGCTAGTGGATCAAAATTCCCTAGTGGTGGAAAATGTACTGCTGGGTACTGTGTTGGAAACAAAACCACCAATGCTTTAATAGAAAAAATAGAAAAGCACTTACATATTTGCGATAACGAGGCTACACCGCTTCAATATGAAATATTGGCTGCACAAATGCCTTCGATGACACAAAGAATTAGTGATGCTTACAAGAATACTCGTGAGTTTGTAAACTTTATTCATGAAGTTTTACCTGATGCTAAAATCAATTTTGTTTCAGAAGAACTAGCAGCACAAGGATTTACGCCATCGGTATTTTCGTTAGACCTTCCTACCAAAGGAAATACTGCGGAAGAAAAAGAAGCCTATAAAAGAGCCTTAAACTTAAAGCTTATCAATTTAATGATTACTGAAATTCCAAATGAAAGTAAGTATTGTGTAAGCTACGGACAGTTAAAAGGTTGTTACTGGACAATTCCTGCAACCTCAACACAAGGAACTACCAAAGAAGGTGATAAAGATTATATTGCTCGTGTAGCACTTTCTCCTAATATGGATTTAGAACTTCATAAAAAAGTTTTCTTAGACTTTGTAAAAGGTATTTAAGAACTACAAAACGTCATAGCGAGGAGTGATAACGACGTGGCTATCCCACTGCTCGCTGTGACTTTTTTAAAACAATTTCACCTCAACTAAAAACTAACGACTACCAGCTACCGACTACAAAAACCTCCAACACACTATACGTGTTACCTTGTTTCCTTGGTGCATAGGAATTACTTTAAACTCTTTAACTCCTAATTTCTTACCTGAGTTCTGTAAACTTTCTACGTTTTCTTTTTTAGAAACCAAACTCGTAAACCATTTACTTACTTTCGGACATTTAGAACTCTCATATAAATAGGTATGCAAAAAAGCTTTCTCTCCGCCTATATACCATAACTCATTAGAGTTTCCTGCAAAGTTCCGTACTGCATTATTCCCTAAGTTTCTCGATTTTCTTCGGTTGGCTCCTCTCGCCTCTTCTGCCGATTTATAAAATGGCGGATTACACATAGTTATCGTAAATGCATCACCTTCTTCTATAATTCCTTCTAAGATATGTTCTTCTTTAAACTGTTGTCTTAATTCAACCTTATCAGTAAAACCATTATCATCTATAATATCCTGAGCATAATCTAACGAATCTAAATCGATATCGGTTGCTACAAAATTCCAATCGCATACTGCAATTCCCAACAAAGGATAAATACAACTTGCCCCTGTACCAATATCTAACACCGTTACGTTTTCCTCACCCGCAACTAAATCAGCTAAATGGTGAATATAGTCCACTCTTCCCGGTATGGGTGGGCATAAATTATCATCAGAAAAATTCCAATGTTTAATATTATAATGAGCTGCTAATAATGCCTTATTAAACTCCTTTACTGCTATTGGATCAGAAAAATCAATAGTCTCTTTCTCAAACTTTTCAATGATAAATTCAGAAAGTTTCGGATACTTTTCTACTAATAACGTGAAGTCGTATCCTTGGTTGTGTATGTTTTTAGGATGTAATCCTTTTTTTGTGCTCATTAAAGTGTAATAAGGGTAAACTCTAGTTGTAACGGATGTAAGTTTTCTTTTAGAATTGTTATGAAGTCTGCTCCATACTCTAAATAGAACTCTGAAAAATTACGTTGACGCTCTTCTAAACTTTGATTAGGTAATAATTCGTTTTGCAAAGCTACGATTCTTTCAACCATTTCTTTTTGACGTCTTTTTTCTGCTCGCAACCATCTTTTTTCAAGTTTTTCTAACCCTTTAACCTGCTTTCTTTCTTGAGCATTTACAGCTCCTAAGAAAGAAACATCGGTTTTTTTAGCTAGCTCACGTAAATCATCAAATTGTTGTTGTAAAAACTGTTTTTGCTTGGTAAAATCTACCTTAGTATCGCCGTTAGCTAACACTTTTCTTGCTAGTAAGTCATCTTGTTTTAAAAAGAGTTCTTCTTCTGAAACGTTTAGTTTTTCTAACTTACCTAACTGCTTTTCTGAAAGTATTTGAGCTGAGTTTCTCAATAATAATATAGGAAACGGAACATTTACTTTATCAAAATATGCCTTTAACTCTAACCAGTAGGCTAACTCTCCTCCTCCACCTATGTAACATAAGTTCGGTAAAATTACCTCTTGGTATAGTGGACGCATAATTACGTTTGGTGAAAAACATTCTGGCTGACTATGTAAATGGTCTAAGATTTCATCCTTTGTCCAAGAAATATCTGTATTGTTTACTTTGTAAATTCCGTTTTCAAGAACAATACGTTCACGAATCCTATCGGTAATATAAAATAAGTTTATCTCACGCGGGTTTACTTGTATTTTATATGATTGTTCTAGTTCTGTAATTGTTTTCGATACTTCTTTATAAGAGGTTTCGTGTAACAAATCGTATTCTACATAAGGCGTTAACGCTCTTTTTAATTCTCTTTCGTCAGCATCTAAAATTACCAAACCATATTTCCCGAAAAGTTTGTCGGCTATATACCTGGTTGCATCTGCTAATGTTTTGTGCTGTAAATATCCTTTTTCAAAGAGTTCTTTAATTTGAATAGCATTTTTTGAACTTCCTAAATGTTCAGCAAATACTTCAAAAACATCTTGTAACCCTTCGGTTGTAAAACGTCCTACAGGTCCTTTTTGGTCAGAGTTCCACTGTACTTTTTTCCCTTTAAAGTTAAAGAAGTTAATTTCTTCAAAGTCGTGGTCTTCAGTTGCCATCCAATATACAGGTACAAAATTCTCATTAGGAAATTGCATTGATAAATGCTCGCACATGTTTATGGTTGATATAATTTTATACAGAAAATATAACGGTCCCGTAAACAAATTCAACTGATGTCCTGTTGTTATTGTAAACGTATTCTCTTTTAGTAAACTTTCTATATTTTTTTGTGTCTCAAAAGATAAATCAACGTCTTTGTATTGTTTTCTCAATACTTCAACTAACCTTTTCCTTTGAGTGCTTGAAATAGGGGTTGCTTTCTTTTCTTCTAACTGTTTTTCAAAGTTTCGTAAACTCGGATAGCGATTATAAAAAGGTTGAATCTTTTCATCAGCCTTTAAATAGTCCTCCATTGTTTTAGAAAAGAATCCTGTATCTCTATAAGGTATATTAGTTACTTTCATTACTTGTTGGCTCTTTGAAATAATGTGTAAACATACGGACGTTCTCCTCCGTACGGATTTACAAATGTGTGATTAAAACTATTGACTAAAACAAAATCGTTTCCTAATTTTTCTTGTAACATTTCCGTATTGTAACGTTGTAATTGCAGTCCACAACATTTTTCTGCTCCGTCTAAAGCAAAAACAGCAATAATTACGAATCCGTTTACTTTTACAAGCTTCTTTAGCAGGTTAAAATAGGCATTTTGTTCTTCTTCTTTTAAAAAGAAATGTAGTACAGCTCTATCGTTCCAAACATCTACTTCTCCAAGATCTTCAAGTTGAGTTGGAGCCACTAAATTATCGGCTATAAAGTTAACTTTTGATGCACTTTCTCCTAATCGATTTTTCACATCGGTTAGTGCTTTTTCAGATAAATCATTTGCTATTAAACTTGAATATCCATCAACTACTAGCTCATCAATTAACATAGACGAGCCAACGCCTACATTTAAGATTTTAGCGTCTTTTGGCACGTTAGATTCCTTTAATAATTCAATAGTTTCTTTCGAACTTTCTTCGAACCATCCTAGTTTTTCAGTTGGATTTTTTACATAGGCTGCATTCCAGTGTTCTTTATAGTTAATTTCTCCCGGAATGTTACACTCACTCTCTTTTGTAGTCATAGTTCAAAAATAGGAAAATTTAATCCTTTGTCGAAAACTTACCACACTTCTAACAGATTTTTAACTACATTCTTTTTTAAACCATCTATTTAGGTATTTTTACAGTTAGTAAATTACAATTATGCAGTTTAAACATCCTGAGATTTTATATTTCTTAGCTTTTTTACTCATTCCTATATTGGTACACTTGTTCCAACTACAGCGATTTGTAAAAGTTCCGTTTACCAATGTAGCTTTTTTACAAAAGTTAGTGTTGCAAACACGTAAAAGTTCTCGTATAAAAAAATGGCTGATTTTAGCTACTCGTTTACTGCTACTTACTGCCCTTATTTTGGCATTTGCTCAGCCTTATTTTAGCAACCATAAAGCAAATGAAGAACAACATTTCTTTATGTATCTTGATAATTCTTTGAGTACTAACGCTATTGGAGAAAAAGGTAATTTACTGCAAATTGCTACCCAAGAAATTATTGAAAACTCAACAGAAAAAACTAAGTATTCTTTACTTACAAACGATCATTTTTACGCTAATAAAACAATTTCTGAACTAAAAGAAGAACTGTTAAAAACAACAAATACTGCTAAAAACAGAAACCTTGCTGATGTTTTTTTAAAAATGACTAGTGAGCATAAGTCTGTTACTTCTCCTACCAAAAACATTGTAATTTCTGATTTTCAAAACATAAAAAAAGAGGCTATTAGCAATGCTCCTGAAAATACTTCTTTTGTAAAATTGGTTCCTGAACAAAAAAGCAACATTTCTGTTGATAGTGTTTTTGTAGATGACAATGGAGGGTCTAATTTCATTGTACATATTATTGTTAAAAATCAAGGAAATGCTAAAAACGACATTCCTATTGCCATTTATAATAATGACAAGTTATTAAATAAACAAACCTTTAGTATTGAGGAAAACAAGACTACAGAAGTTACTTTTTCTGTTGTAAAAACCCCAGTATTTTTAGGTAAAGTTGCTATTAATTTTAACGATACGTACGGGTTTGATAATTCGTTTTATTTTACCATTAATGCTAACGAAAAAATTAATGTATTAGTTATTGGAGAATCAAATGACTTCTTACAACGAATTTATACCAAAGAAGAGTTTAACTTTACTTCTTCTACGCTACAAAATGCCAACTATAACTTAATAGATGAGCAACATCTTATTGTATTAAATGAGTTGGAAAATATTCCAGAAACACTTCTGAATAGTTTAGAAAACTACACTAAAAAAGGCGGAAACCTTGTTATAATTCCAAATAAAGAATCAGTACTTTCTTCTTATAACAACTTTTTCAGGAAGCTAAATTCAGGAAGGTTACTTTCTAAAAAAAACGATAGCTTAAAGGTTACATCGATTAATTATAATCACCCTCTTTTAAAAAATGTTTTCGAAAAGAAAGTTGCTAACTTTCAATATCCGTTTGTAAAAACTTCTTTTAATTCTGAATTTAAGAATGCTAGTAACATTGTTTCTTTTGAAAATAAACAAGGTTTTATTAAACAGATTAATTTACCAAATGCTTCTATGTATTGGGTAGCGGCTCCTCTACAAAAAGACAATAGTAACTTTACAAACTCACCTTTAATTGTACCTGTTTTTTATAACATAGGAAAACAGAGTTTACAGCTTTCTGAATTGTATTATACCATAGACAAGCAAAATACTATTGATATTGATAAACAACTAGGTAAAGATGAAGTTTTAAGTATTGTTACTAATAAAGATTCTTTTATTCCTTTGCAACAAACTTTTCAAAACAAAACACGTATTACCACTAAAGATCAACCTTTAGTAGCTGGTTTTTATCAAATACAACAAGAAAATAATGTGCTTAGAAATGTTGCTTTTAATTACGACAAAAATGAAAGTATCTTAGATTTCTTAACATTTTCTGAAGCTAATGATATGACCATATCTACTTCAGTTAAAAACACCTTGGAAAATATTAATGATGAAAACAAAATTCAATGGCTTTGGAAATGGTTTTTGGGCTTAGCTATTGTATCTTTGCTTTTAGAAATTTTGATTTTAAAATTCTTTAAACCATGACAACGCTGCTTAAATCGGCAACAATAATAGATGCTTCTAGTCCTTACCACCAACAAACTAAAGATATTTTAATTACCGACGGTATTATCACCAAAATTGACAACAACATTGCTAGTGAAGAAAATTATCAAGTTATAGAGCTTGATAACCTTCATGTATCTCCAGGTTGGTTTGATACGAGTGTTTCTTTTGGAGAGCCTGGTTATGAAGAACGTGAAACCTTGAAACATGGTGTTCAAGTAGCGGCTAAAAGTGGATTTACTCATGTAGCTATCAATCCAAATACAAGTCCTGTTGTTGATAATAAATCAGCCATAGAGTTTTTAATTAATAAAGTAAACGGAGCTGCAACTAGCATTCATCCTATTGGAGCCTTAACACAGCAAAGTAAGGGTATTGAAATGTCTGAAATGTACGACATGCAACAATCGGGAGCTATTGCTTTTGGCGATTATAACAAACCTGTTAGTAACGATAATCTATTAAAAATAGCATTGTTATATGCTCAAAATTTTGATGGATTGGTACTAAGCTTTCCTAAAAACAATTTAATTGCAGGTGAAGGTGTTGCTAACGAAGGAAAAAACAGTACACTTTTAGGATTAAAAGGAACTCCTGCGCTTGCAGAAGAAATCCAAATTTCTCGCGATTTATTTTTGTTAGAATATACAGGAGGGAAATTACACATTCCTACTATCTCAACTGCAAAGTCTGTTCAACTTATTAAAGAAGCAAAAGAAAAAGGGTTAGATGTAACGTGTAGTGTTGCTGTGCATAATTTAGTTTTGACAGATGATGAACTACATGGCTTTGAAGCTAATAAAAAAGTAAATCCTCCCCTACGTACAGAAGAAGATAAAAAAGCCTTAATACAAGGTTTAAAAGAAGGTATCATTGACATAGTTACTTCAGATCATAATCCTATTGACATTGAACATAAAAAAGTAGAGTTTTCTACCGCAAAAGATGGAACTATTGGTTTAGAAAGTGCTTTTGGAGCGTTGAATACTGTATTAGATTTAGAAACTATTATCAACTGTTTATCTAATAACCCTAGAAAACGTTTTAATATTGAATTGGCTTCCATAAAAGAAGATGAAAAAGCTAGTTTATCTGTTTTTAACCCTGATGGAGCGTATACTTTCTCAGAGCAAAATATTGTTTCTACCTCAAAAAACAGTATCTTTCTAGGGAAAAAGCTAGAAGGAAAAGTTTATGGTATTTACAATAATAATCAACTAATTTTAAACTCATAGAATCATGGAAAATCTAACAGTAAACGAAGGAAAAACCGAAGCAATCATTAGTCATTTTACAGTTATAGGACTTATTATAGCTTTTGTTTTAAACATGAACAAAAAAAACGCTTTTGCTAGCTTTTATATTAGGCAAATGCTTGGTTTAAATGTTCTTCAACTTTTAAACGGGTGGGTTGTTTATAAATATTTAGGTAGTAATGCTGGTTGGATTGTTGGTGTACTACTATTTGTACTTTGGTTAATTAGCCTTTTAGCTGTTTTAAAGGGAGAAAAGAAGCTTGTACCAGTTGTTGGTGAACAATTTCAAAACCTATTTAAAGGAATTTAATACATGAGTTTACAGTATATTGTAAGAAAACCTAAAACCTCAAATGCTAACCCTCCACTATTAATTTTATTACACGGATATGGTAGCAACGAACAAGACTTATTTTCATTTGCTGAAGAATTACCAGACGATTTATTAATTGTAAGTGCTAGAGCTCCTCACGATATGGGCTATGGTGGTTATGCATGGTATGCTATAAATTTTGACTCAGTTAACGGTAAATTTTCTGATTTAAAACAAGCAGCAAAATCAGTTGATAAGATTGCTTCGTTTATAGATGAAATAAAAGAAAAATACAATACTAACCCTGATAAAACATTTTTATTAGGATTTAGCCAAGGTGCTATTTTAAGTTATGCGTTAAGTTTTAAATATCCTAACAAGGTAAAACACGTAGTAGCATTAAGTGGTTATATTAATGAAGAGTTATTACCTGCTGAAATAGACAACTCTATTACAACAGATTATTATATCTCTCACGGAACTGTAGATCAAGTTCTTCCAATAGATTGGGCGCGTAAAGCTCCTATTATACTGAAAGACTTTAAGTTGGATAACGAATATTCAGAATACCCTGTTGGGCATGGTGTTGCCCCTCAAAACTTTTATAGTTTTAAACGTTGGATAGAGGAAAGACTCTAAACTTTAACAGTTATTTAGAGTAAAATTAAATATTTTTGCAACTAAAAAAATAGCATGAGCAATATATTTAATCAAGACATACTTTACTACTGGAGTGCTCCTTTTTTCATTTCAGTAATCTTACTCGAAATGTTCTTTAGCTATCGAGCTAAGGCCAAGAACTATGAGTTTAAAGATACAGCCACTAATGTTTACTTTGCCTTAGTTAACTTTAGCTTAGACTTGCTAATGAAGGTTACTTCTTTTGCAATCATGGGCTTTTGCTACCAATACAGAATTATTGACTGGGAAGGAAACATGTCGTGGGCATATTGGTTATTAGCTTTTATTGGTCAAGACTTTTTGTACTACATTCACCATTATGTAGATCATCATTCAAGATTTTTCTGGGCTGTACATGTAACACATCACAACTCTGAATACTACAATATTTCAACTGGTTTTAGATCTCCAGTTTTACAACCTTTATTTAGGTACATGTTCTTTTTACCATTAGCTTTTCTAGGTGTTATGCCTCTGCATATTATGTTTGCTTACGCTATGAATCAAAACTACGGAACCTTATGCCATACCAATTTTATTAAAAGTAAATTAGGTTGGTGGGGTTATATTTTCGTTACTCCATCGCACCATAGAGTTCACCATGCTTCTAATACTAAGTATTTAGATAAGAATATGGGAATGGTATTGATTATTTGGGATCGTATTTTTGGTACTTTTCAAGCTGAAGAAGATGAAACGGAATATGAAAAGCTACGTTATGGTTTAACCAAACCTTTAGAAGACAAAGGACCTATTAATGTTATTTTCCATGAATGGAAAGAAATTTTTAAAGACTTCTTTAAACGAAAAAAGAACTTACCATTAACAACACGATTAAAATATGTGTTTATGCCTCCAGGATGGAGTCATGATGGTAGCTCTAAAACGAGTAAGGAATTACAGGAAGAACTTAAAACTACTTCCTTAAAAGAGTTGAAATTACAAAAAATAAAAGTCGAGTAAACACTCGACTTTTTTCTTTATTAGATATTCTAATACTATTACTTTAATATCTGATTTGCGTGTTCTTTTGTTTTTACTTTCGTAATTACATCTTCAATTACTCCATTCTCATCAATTACAAAAGTGGTACGGTGTATTCCGTCATACTCTCTCCCCATAAACTTTTTAGGTCCCCAAACACCAAAAGCGTTGATTACATCTTTACTTTCATCTGCTAATAAAGGAAAAGGTAATTCATTTTTATTAATAAAGTTTTGTTGACGTTTTGCAGAATCTGCACTTACTCCTAAGACATCATACCCTTTTGCTAAAAACGTTTTGTAATTATCACGTAAGTCACAAGCTTCTGCTGTACAACCAGGTGTGCTAGCTTTTGGATAAAAGAATAATACTAGTTTTTTTCCTGCATAATCAGAAAGTTTTACAGCATTTCCCTTTTCGTCTACTGATTCAAAACTTGGTGCCTTATCTCCTATTTTTAGTGTTGTCATATTATTTTGTTTCAAAGTTATTATGTCAAAGTTACAAAGTTGATTTTGATTATCCATAAAACATACAAAGCTTCTTTGTACCTTTGATTTTTTCAAATTTTATAAAGCAATGACGAAAGCAGAAAAAGTTCAGTTTGTTATAGATACTTTAGAAGAATTATATCCTGAAACTCCCATCCCTTTAGATCACAAAGACCCATATACCTTGTTGATTGCTGTATTGATGTCTGCTCAAAGTACTGATGCACGTGTAAATACAATTACACCTTTATTATTTGAAAAAGCTGATAACCCGTATGATATGGTAAAACTTACCGTTGATGAAATTAGAGAGATTATCAAGCCAGTAGGTCTATCACCTATGAAATCAAAAGGAATTCACGGTTTATCTAAAATTTTAATTGAAAAACATAATGGTGAAGTCCCTATTGATATGGATGCTTTGGAGGAATTACCAGCTGTAGGACACAAAACTGCTAGTGTTGTAATGGCACAAGCTTTTGATATTCCTGCTTTTCCTGTAGACACCCATATTCATAGATTAATGTATCGTTGGAATTTATCTAACGGAAAAAGTGTTGCACAAACTGAAAAAGATGCTAAACGTTTATTTCCAAAAGAATTATGGAATAAATTACACTTACAGATTATTTATTACGGACGCGAATATTCTCCTGCTCGAGGTTGGAGGTTAGAGAATGATATTATTACTAAGACTGTTGGAAGAAAATCTGTAATAGACGATTATAATAGTAAAAAGAAAGTATAAAAAAAGCCCCAACCTTTGTTGAAGCTTTTTCCACTCTTAATTCAAATTCAATTCAATGAGATAGTTTGATTTCGTTTTAACTACTGTTAGCGATTTAGAAAAATTAATCAAATATTGAACTGTTTCTTGTTTAGGTTCCATTTTAAAGTCAGGAGACTTCTTAGAGTAAATTTGCATCATATATAATTCCCTTATTATTACTTATAATCAATGATTTAACGATGCATTTTTCCAAATATTGTTTAACTGACTAAAATAATTTTATTTTTTTCAATTATTTTTCTCAAATTAATTAAAGCGTAACGCATTCTACCTAATGCTGTGTTTATACTAACACCTGTATTTTCTGATATTTCATTAAAACTCATATCATTATAAATACGCATTTTTAAAACCTCTTTTTGTTCTTCAGGTAGTTCTTCAACTAACTCTTTAACATCGTTTAAAATTTGTTCTTTTATTATTTTTCCTTCTGCATTCAAAGTTCCATCGCTTAATACCGAAAAAATGTCAAACTCTTCTGTATTATTAAACGTAGGCATGCGATTATTTTTTCTAAAAAAATCAATAATCAAATTATGAGCAATACGCATTACCCATGGTAAAAATTTACCTTCTTCGTTATAATTTCCTTTTTTTAGCGTTCTTATAACCTTTATAAAGGTGTCTTGAAAAATGTCTTCTGTAGTATCTCTATTTTGTACTTTACTATAAATAAAGCTATAAAGTCTTTGTTGGTGGCGTTTAATCAATAATTCTATGGCGTATTCATTACCATTAATGTAGTTCTTTACTAAAACACTGTCATCTACTATGTTTTGCATAATAATTACTTTTTTAAAAGAGCAACTTATTAGTTCTCTTTTGGTTAGGGGATATTAAGTTATAAAAGTAATTATCTTGCTATAGGCTATTATTTATTGATTAATAATAAGTTACAAATATTAAATTTTTTATTAATAAATACAAAAAAAACTATAAAAAAAGAGAAAAACACTATCGTTTATTCATTAAAACCACTTGAAATTGGTATTTTTATCGCTTATTTTTTCGAGTATATGAAGACTGATATTTCAACTGTTAATCCAAAGGAAAATATTATAATAAAAGGAGCTAAACTGCACAATTTAAAAAACATTGATGTAGTTATTCCTCGTAATAAATTAGTAGTAATTACTGGGCTTTCTGGTTCTGGAAAGTCTTCTTTAGCTTTTGATACTTTATATGCTGAAGGACAACGTCGTTATGTAGAAAGTTTAAGTTCGTATGCACGTCAGTTTTTAGGAAAACTACACAAACCAAAAGTAGATTATATTAAAGGGATTGCTCCCGCTATTGCTATTGAGCAAAAAGTTAACTCTACTAATCCACGTTCAACAGTTGGTACATCAACAGAGATATACGATTATATTAAATTGTTATTCGCACGTATAGGTAAAACCTTCTCTCCTATTTCTGGTAATGAAGTAAAAAAACATACGGTTTCTGATGTTATTAATTATGTAAAAAAGTTTGAAGAGCGTACTAAATTATTATTACTAGCTCCAATACATATTAGTAAAGACAGAGATATAAAAACTGTTTTACAAGTATTAACACAGCAAGGATATGCTCGTTTAAAATATCAAGATACAGTATACAGAATTGATGAATTTCCTTTAAAAGATTTTAAAGGAAATCAATTACAATTAGTTGTTGATAGAATTGTTGTAAAACACGAAGAAGATTTTTACAACCGTCTTGGTGATGCTATTCAAACAGCCTTTTTTGAAGGAAAAGGAATTTGTTTTATTGAAAATCTATCAGATAACAGTACTGTTGAATTCAGTAATAAATTTGAGTTAGACGGAATTTCATTCTTAGAACCTAACACTCATTTATTCAGCTTTAACAATCCGTACGGAGCTTGTCCTACTTGTGAAGGATATGGAAATGTGATTGGTATTGATGAAGATTTAGTAATTCCTAATACTGGACTTTCTATCTACGAAAATGCTATTTTTCCTTTTAAAACAGATAGTTACAAAAAATATAAAAACGATTTAATTCTAAATGCCGAGGAATTCGGAATTTCTATTCATAAACCATGGTTTGAACTTACTGAAGAACAAAAAGACTTGGTTTGGAACGGAACTAAAAAATTCAAAGGAATTAACCATCTATTCAAAAAATTAGAAGAAAAAAGCTATAAAATCCAAAACCGTGTTATGCTCTCTCGCTACCGCGGAAAAACAAAATGTACTGAATGTAATGGAAAACGTTTACGTAAAGAGGCTAACTACGTTCAAGTTTATGGTAAAACTATTGATGAATTAGTAACCTTACCTTTAGATGAATTAGCGGTGTTCTTCAATAATATTGAATTAAACAAATACGAAGAAAAAATTGGTAAACGTTTACTTACCGAAATTAATAATCGCTTACAGTTTTTAACAGATGTTGGCTTAAGCTATCTAACGTTAAACAGAACATCTAATACGTTATCTGGTGGAGAAAGTCAACGAATTAATTTAGCGACTTCGCTAGGGAGTTCGTTAGTAGGTTCTATGTATATTTTAGATGAACCAAGTATTGGATTACACCCAAAAGACACAGAAAGACTAATTGGTGTGTTAAAAAACCTACGTGATTTAGGTAACACCGTTATTGTAGTTGAGCATGATGAAGACATTATGAAAGAGGCCGATTATATCATTGACATTGGCCCTGAAGCAGGAACCTATGGAGGAAATGTTGTTGCCGAAGGAACTTTTGAAGATATCCTACAATCTGAATCGCTTACAGCTAAATATTTATCGGAAGAATTAAAAATTGAAATCCCCACAAACAGGAGAACTTCAAAAAACTCTATTGATATTATTGGCGCTCGTGAAAATAACTTGAAAAATATTGATGTCTCTTTCCCTCTTAATAATTTAACGGTTATTACTGGAGTTTCAGGTAGTGGTAAAAGTACCTTGGTTAAGAAAATTCTGTATCCTGCTATGCAAAAAAAACTAGTTGGATATGGTGAAAAATTGGGACAACATACAGATGTTACGGGAAGCTTTGACTTGTTAAAACATGTAGAATTTATCGATCAAAACCCTATTGGTCGTTCTTCACGTTCTAACCCTGTAACGTATATAAAAGCGTATGATGATATTCGTAAGCTACTTTCATCGCAAAAACTATCTAAAATAAGAAATTACCAACCAAAACATTTTTCTTTTAATGTAGATGGTGGTCGTTGTGAAGTCTGTAAAGGTGAAGGAGAAGTTACTATTGAAATGCAGTTTATGGCTGATGTACATTTAGAGTGTGAAACCTGTGGTGGTAAACGCTTTAAAAAAGAAGTACTGGAAGTAACTTTTGAAGGAAAATCGATTGATGATATTTTGAATATGACCATTGATGATGCCGTTGCTTTTTTTACAGAACATCAACAAAACAAAATAGCTAGAAAATTAAAGCCTTTACAAGATGTTGGACTAGGTTATGTACAATTAGGTCAATCATCTTCTACCCTTTCTGGTGGTGAGGCACAACGTATAAAACTAGCTTCTTTTTTAGTAAAAGGAAATACCAAAGACAAAGCTTTGTTCATTTTTGATGAACCTACTACTGGATTACACTTTCATGATATTAAAAAGTTATTAGCTTCTTTTAATGCTTTAATTGAAAGAGGACACTCTATTATTGTTATTGAACACAATATTGAATTGATTAAGTGTGCTGATTATATAATTGATCTTGGTTTGGAAGGTGGAAAAAAAGGCGGGAACTTAATCTTTGCTGGTACTCCTGAAGAGTTAGCTAAAAACAAAAAATCATATACCTCTAAATATTTAAAAGAAAAGTTACATTTTTAAGAGAAAAGCCACCCAACCTCTCGGTCGGACAGCCTTTCACAACAAAAATTAACAAAATTTAATAACTAAAGATTACTAAAACTTCGTGTCTCCAATATTTGGATTGTATACGTAATTAAAGGTGTAATACTGTGCCCCTGAATTAGCTGGGTCAGAAGAGTTACTACTATCCATATCTTTGTAATAGCTTAAAATCTCTATCTTGGCATAATTTCCGTCTGTAGTTTTTACCACAAGTATCTTTCCTGCTACTGCACTTACTAAATGGTTTTCTCGGTTATAGGTGTACCATACACCTTTTGGCAGTGCTAAATCACCTTCTTTATCTTGTACAAAATTAAAATCGTCAGAAACAGAAGTTATTTCAGAAAAAGTACCATCTACAACTACTAACGCTGCATTACCTGTTCTATCTGGCTCGCCTGAAATTCCAGTTTTCTCACCTCCATTTACAAGAATTGTAGTTCCTCTAAAGGCTATATCCCAATTATCTCCCGTTACTATGTCCCCTGTTTTAAAACTAAACTTTACAAACTCTCCTGACACTAAAGGTGGACTTACCGAATAATCGTTAGTTTCTTTTGCATGTAAATTTTCTACTTTTTTTGCTACCACATCATCTAAAACAACATCATCATTATCACTACATGAAACAGCTACAAAAGCTAACATAGTTATTGCTAAAATTGACTTTAAAATTCTCATTTTTATTGATTTATATTTATATTAAAAATTAAATTGAATTCTTCCGTAATAAGTTCTACCCAAACGCAACACACTGTCATTATTTCTAAAACTGTCTTTATTTTCTAATCCTCTTTCGTTAAAAAGATTGTCAACACCTATTTGAACATTCATTAATTTGAAAATAGTTTTATCTACAGCCATATTTACTTGAGTATTGGCTGAAACAAAATCATCAAAATCGTCTATAATTCCCTGACTATCATTTGTATCAAACAAAGCATATTTACTTCGGTATATCGCTCGAATATTTGCCGAAAAATTATATTGAAAATTCTCGTAGAATACCTTTAGATTTCCCATATGTTTTGATCTATTTGGTAATCCATAGTAGTTAGACAATGTCATTCTTTGAGCAGGTGAAGTAGGAGTTTTTCTAAAGAAAATAGTACCAGATTTAATCTTCTCTTCTTGATTTTTATCCCCAGTATCTAAAAACTGATAGCCTCCTAAAATTCTAAAATTGTTGTTAATCTTATAATTCGCATCTACCTCAATACCTTGCGTATATACCTCATCAATATTTCGATATGAAAATGTTCTTGTTCCAGATGGTAAGTTTAATTCAGAAGCTTTTAATTGTGTATCAAATGTATCTATCAAATCTTTAATATCATTTCTAAACAGATTAATATTCAGTTTCAAACTTGATATTGGTTGTACCTGAAAACCAAAGTTATAACCAATAGAACTTTCTGGTTTTAATTCTTTTTCTATTGTTTGTACTGTTGACAAATCTCCATACAAATCATATAAGGTCTGTGTACCCAACACAATATATCCGCTTGCTGTATTTTTAAAATTGAAATATAATTGGCGGAAATCTGGAGCTTTGAATCCATAACCTACAGAAGCTTTAGTCATTAACCAATTAGTTATCTGATAACTAGAAGATATTTTAGGAGTAAATGCTGATTTGTATTGATTGCTATCTTCAAACCTAGCTCCTACAATTACATTCAAATTGTTGATTGGATTAAAGTCAAACTGACCAAAAACATAAGGAGTGTTAAACTTTTTTACACCTTCAAACTCCGTTCTTTCTAAACTTTCTAAGTTAGCTCCTGCTCCAAAAATTAAAGTACCTGTATTGAATGTGTTTTTGGATTTTATCTCTGGTCTTAACAGCGTTTGATCGTAATTCGTTTTTTCATTATTAAAAATACTTTCTGCGTTGTACTTAGTTACGTAAAAAGTATAATCTACATTCCATTTGTTGGTTATTTCATGAGATAATTTTGTAGTAACATTCCAATCTTCTTGTTTATTTTCTTCGGAATTATTTCCTTGTATTTGAGAAAAGTAACGTTGAGAAATTGTTCCTTTTAACTTATCAGAAAAATCATACATGAACTTTAAATTTCCTGTAAAATTTTGGTGAGGTGCTGTTGTTCTTGAAACTGTTTCTGGCGATAAGTCAAACCCTTCACTAGAATTTAAGTTCACTCCAGCTACAACCCCTAACTTTTTCTTTTTCCAAACAACGTTTATGTTTATATCCAGTTCGTTTTTTGCTCCACCTCTTGCAAAATAACTTAATGAACCTTTAAACTGCTCGTGCTTTGGTTTCTCAGTAATTATATTAATTACACCACCAATAGCTTCCGAGCCGTATAAAGAAGAGGAAGGTCCTTTTACAATTTCTATTTGTTTTATATTATTAACGGTTAATCTATTTAGATCAATATTTCCTGAAGTTCTTCCAACAATTGGTACACCATCTAGTAAGATTAAAGTATAATCGGCAGCAACACCCTGTAACTGCACTCCTTCAGAATTTCCAAAGTCTGAAACAATGGTAATTCCAGTTTGTTCTATTAGAATATCTCTCAATCTAATCGATCCCGATTTTTGTAATTGCTCTTTAGTTATTAGCGTAACTGGCATTGGAACTGAAGATAATTGGCGTGATGTTCTAGTGGCAGTCACAATCACTTCATCTAAATCATAGCTAGAAGTCACATTCTTCACAACACTAGTGTTTTCTTGAGAAAACCCAAAAAAACTTAGCAACATAAAACTTAGTAGCACTTCTTTATTTAGAAACATTCTTAATAATTTTCTTGCAAATATATCCTTTATTTTTAATCAATCTAAATAAAAGTTATATTTTTGTCGAAAAATAAATTCAAACAAAACTCATAATGAAAAAAATAATATTAGGTAGTTTATTAATACTATCTGCACTCACTATTAATGCTCAAAACAAGAAGAAAAAAGATAGAGAAGCTATAAAAAAAATGTGTGGTTGTTATGAAGTAACCTTCAACTTTGCAGAAACTTTTAACAATAATAAAGACTCTCTTTACAAGCCTTCAAAAACAAAAACAGACAAAGCTTTAGAATGGGCAGAGTTAATTGTTGACGAGAACAACAAAATTTCAATTCAACATTTATTACAAGTTGGAAATCCATCTAAACCACATATAGTTAAGCACTGGAGACAAGATTGGTTATATGAAAACACAGATTTTTACATGTATAATGGCGATAACAATTGGTTATTTCAAACCAAACCTAAATCAGAAGTTAAAAAACAATGGACTCAAAAAGTATATCAAGTAGATGATAGTCCACGATATGAAGGTTCTGCCACCTGGGTTCATGTAGACGGAAAAAGCTATTGGGAAAACACTACAGACGCCCCATTACCAAGAAGAGAATACACAAAAAGGAGCGATTATAATGTAACTGAAAGAGGAAACCGTCATGAAATTACGAGCTACGGTTGGTTACACGATCAAGATAACAGAAAAATTATAAGAGAAGCTGGTAAAGAAGATGTTGTTATTGCACACGAAAAAGGTTACAACACTTACGTAAAAGTAGCAGATAGCAAATGTAAAGCTGCACAAGATTGGTGGAAAAAGAACACTAATAAATGGCAACTAGTTAGAAATAAGTGGTCTGAAGTTTATGGAAGAAACACCAACCTTTCTTTAGAACAAAAAGTAGATAACAAACCTTTATACAAACACTTGTTTTCTGAAAAGACTTCAGAAAAAGAACAAATTGATAAAGCAATAGAATCTTTTGTAAAGAAGTAATCTAAAAAAATAAAAACCTCTCAAATAAAAAGAAATGAGAATCATAGTATCTCTACTACTATTATGTAGTTGTATTCAAACAATATACAGTCAAGCAATCATACAAGGTGTTGTAAAATCAGAAAATAATGAAGCTATTCCATATGCAAATGTTTTTATCAAAGGAAGCAAAATAGGTACTGAAACTAATGAAACTGGTATTTTTATCATCAAAGAAGTTCCCCTTTCAAACTATAAACTTGTAGTCAGCGCTGTAGGGTTTATTCAATCATCAAAAAAAATAACGGTTAAGGGGAATGTAGATAATTTAGTAATTATTTTAAAATCAGACACTCAATTAGATGAAGTTGAACTTTTTGGCTCAAGGGATAAAAGAGCTGAAAAACTAGAAACACTTACTAGATTACCTTTAGCTCCTAATGAGCAATTACAAAGTATTTCAGTATTATCACATAAACTCATCGACCAACAAAACGCCTTAAGCCTTAGTGATGTTACTAAAAACGTAGCAGGTGTTTATACGTTTGCTACTTACGGAAATACAAAAGAAAGTATGTCTTTAAGAGGTTTTAGAGGTATTCCTCTACTAAAAAACGGGGTTCGTATTAACTCAGATTTTAGAGGAACAGGGATTATCACAGATATGGCAGGTGTTGATAACATTCAAGTATTAAAAGGGATTTCTGCTATTAGCCAAGGTTTAGGAGGTGACTTAGGTTCTGCTGGTGGAGTTATCAACGTTGTTACTAAAACTCCTAAGTTTTATACTGGTGGTGAAGTAACTTTTAGAGCAGGAAGCTTTGGTAAATTACGTCCTACCTTTGATGTTTATGGACCAATTGACACTAATAAAAAACATGCTTTTAGAATTGCCGGTTCTTATGATAAAGCAGATAGCTTTAGAGACCATGTAGGTTCTGAACGTTTTTATGTAAATCCTTCTTATGCTTGGAGACCTAATGACAAAACAACTATTACTTTGGAAATGGATTATATGCATGACAGTAGAACTCCAGATCAGGGAACTCTTAATTTAGGTACTTATGATGTAAATAACATTTATAAACTACCTAATAACAACTTCATGGGGTTTGACTCAGATAATGTTACTACAAAAAACCTAACCTATGCTATTAGAGTTGATAGAAAATTAACCGACAAATTAAGTGTAAAAGCTGGGTATTTTGTTTCTGATTTAGATATTGATACTGAGACCTCATACGCTTTTCAAGGTAGCCCAAGAAACGGATTAGATATTCTACCAGACTCTCAACGTTATAGAGAATACTATGCATCTGGCAGAAAAGATAACAATAGTGTATTACAAATAGATTTAGTAGGTAAAGATGTTGAAACAGGATTCTTAAAACATACTTTCCAAATTGGAGCTGATTTTAGAACTTCTGAATTTGATAATTTAAGATACACAACAAACTATAATTCTGGTAACAATTATGTAGATACTATAGATGTGTTACAACCTATAGATAACACTCTTCCTAACGGAATTAGCGTTACCAGAAACACAAGTGCAGATACAGGTTCTAGAACGGAGTCCTACGGAATTACGATACAAGATAAAATCAGTCTCACAGACTGGGCAGATGTTTTCTTAGGATTACGTTACACCTCAATGAAAAGAACTAAAGGTAACTTTATTGGAAGACCTTTAGACGAGTCTAAAAGTGACGACGCCTTTAACCCACTTGTAGGTTTTAATCTGAAACCAAATGAAAACATCATTGTTTTTGGTTCATATGCTAGTAGCTCTGATCCGAGAACGTCGTTTTATTTAGATATAGATGGTAACGAGTTGGGTACAGAACGTTGGGATCAAATTGAAACAGGTATTAAGTCTACTTGGTTAAACAATGCTTTACGTTTTAATATTACTACGTTCTACACTTCAAGTAAAAACTTAAACCTACCAGTTTATGACAATGCTGGTAATGATTTAGGTTATTATACACAGGGAGGTGATGATGTTAGAAATGGTATTGAAATTGAATTAGTTGGTCGTATTCTTCCTAATTTAGAAATTATTGGTGGATATTCATATTTAGATGCTAAATATAAAGATCATGTATCATATTATTATAATTCTCGTCCAATGAACACGCCAAAACATACTGCAAACTTCTGGGCTCGTTATGCTTTTAAAAAATCTTTAGATGGTTTATCAATCGGTGCGGGAGCTTATTATTTAGGAGAACGACCTCATAATGTATGGTCTAGAAACTATACACATACAGGTGTGGTTCCTGGTGTTAAACCTTTCGATTTAAAAGCGTACACTACAGTTAACTTACAAGCATCTTATAAATTCAATGAAAAATTAAGTATTGATGTATTTGGTAATAACATTTTTAATGAAGTAGGTTATAACGCCTACCGTACTAGTTACATAAATAGAATAGAACCTGCTAGTTTTGGTTCAACCTTACGATATAGATTCTAAAAAATAAAACATGAAAAAACAACACATAACATTCGCTCTAGTACTTTTTATTAGTACAATACAAGCACAAACAAAAAACATCTTTTTTGAAAGATCCTTTTGGCAAGCTAACCCTACAATAAAAACTGTTGAGCAGAAAATAAAAGAAGGAAACGATGCTACCGCTCTAAATCCGAATGGATTTGATGCTGTTACCTATGCTATTCTTGCAAGTGCACCTAATAAAACAATCAAACATTTACTTACCAAAAAAGGAAATGGTGTTAACAAGATTACACACGATAAAAGAACCTATGTTTTTTGGTCTGCTTATAAAAACAATATTGAAATAATGAAGCATTTAATAGCCAACAATGCTCGTATGGACTTAAAAGATTCTCATCAACTATCTGTATTAACTTTTGCAGCTGCTGCAGGACAAACCAATAAGGAAATCTATGAGCTTTGTATTCAAAACGGAATTAATATTACAACTGATGTTGATGAACACGGAGCCAATGCTTTATTATTAGTACTTCCAAGTTTAAAAGACCTATCTTTTGTTGACTACCTTACTTCAAAAGGGTTGAGTTTACACAGTGTTGATAGTGATGGTAATGGTGCTTTTAACTATGTTGCTAAAAAAGGAAATAAAAAAATGTTAGAGCTCCTTATAAAAAAAGGGCTGCCTTATAAAAACCTAAATAAAAAAGGAGGAAATGCCATGTTAATGGCAACACAAGGATCTCGAAGCGGTTACAACTCTTTAGCCTTTTTTAAATATTTAGAAAGTTTAGGTATCAATCCTAACATTACTAATAATGATGGAAAGACACCACTACATAATTTAGCTCGTGGTAACAAAGATTCAAATACCTTTAATTATTTTCTTGATAAAGGTGTAAATGCCAATCAAGCTGATGATAACGGTAACACTCCTTTAATTATCGCAGCTAGTAGAAACTCTTTAGAGATTGCTCAACTATTATCAGAAAAAGCAAAGAATATTAATCACACTAATAAAAAAGGACACTCAGCACTTACGTATGCTGTTGAATACAACTCAGAGGCTATTGTAGATTATTTAGTAAAAAACGAGGCTGATATTGAAGTAAAAGACAACAAAGGAAATTCTTTAGCTTATTATTTAATCAAAAGTTATCATCCGAAAAAAGTGAGCGATTTTACTGAAAAAATGAATCTTTTAGCCAATAACGGATTAAACTTAACACAACTTCAAGCTAATAAAAACACATTATTTCATATCGCAATAGAGAAAAACAACATCGATTTACTAAGAAAAATTAATACTTTAAAAATTGATGTAAATGCAAAAAATAACGAAGGTTTAACTCCACTTCACTTAGCTGTTATGCAAGCTTATAATACTGATATAATCAAATATTTATTAAGCATTGGAGCTAAAAAATCAATTACTACTGATTTTGATGAAACTGTACACGATTTAGCTAAGGAGAATGAAATCTTAAACAAGAAAAATATAGATATTAACTTTTTAAAATAAACTTATGTACCAAGTCGTGTGTAATTCTATTTACGCACGATTTGTTGTTAAAATAAACCAATAAAAAATGAAAAAAATCATAGCTCTTTTTATTACTGTATTCACATTAATGGCTTTTAACATAAATGATAGTGCCACTTATAAATGCATGATTCAGATGAAAAATTATACTGGTGAAGGTGCCTACATCGCTATTTCATTATTAAACCCTAATGGAGAATACGAAAAAACATTATATGTTCAAGGTGATGATGAAGAATGGTACTCTGACATTACCGAATGGTGGAAATTCCAAGGAAAAGTCCGTACAGATATTGACGCAATCACAGGAGCAACAATTAGCGGAGGTAATAGAGCTATTACCGTATTAAAAATTGACAACGATAAAATTGATAAGGGATATAAAATTAGATTTGAATCAGCTGTAGAAGATCAAGAATACTACAAAGATGATGTGCAGTTTGAATTAACTACCGAAAACCTTAAAGGTAAGTTTGAAGGAAATGGGTTTATTCGTTACATCCGTTTAATGCCTCAATAATTTTATCAATAGAAATAGCTAACAAAAATGACCACTTCTATATGGAGATATAGCCACTTAACCTTGGCTATATCTTCTTTCCTTTTCATACTCGTTGCTGCTTTCACAGGTATAATCTTAGCCTTTGAGCCTATCACAAAACAGCTTTCAGACTACAGTATTTCTAACACTGAAGAAATTACACTTGCCCAAACAATATCTAAGCTGCAAAAACAGTATGATGAAGTAATTTCGATCACAGTTGATGAGAATAATTTTGTAACAGCTTCGGTAGTTACCAAAGAAGGAAAAAGTGATACATTTTATGTAAATCCAACCACAGGAGAAAAATTAGGTGATATTGAGAAAAAGAAACCTATTTTTCAGTTCGCTACAAGCTTACACAGGTCTTTATTTTTAAAATCTACAGGAAGATTTATCGTTGGGGTTATTTCTTTTTTACTCTGCTTAATTGCAGTAACAGGTCTCATACTAATTGCCAAACGACAAGGTGGATTCAAGCAGCTTTTCTCAAAAATTATAAAGGAAAATTTTGACCAGTATTACCACATTATCATTGGTAGATACACACTTATTCCTATTATAATCATCACGCTAACTGGTGTTTATTTATCACTAGATAGATTTTCTGTTTTACCTACAGAAAAAATCAATCACTCTTTTGATTTTTCTTCAACTTCTTCTAACGAAAAAATAGCAGTTGCTGAATTTACTATATTTAAAAACACTACGTTAAATGAGGTAAAAAGTGTCGAGTTCCCTTTTTCTGAAGACGAAGAAGATTACTTTTTTATAAGACTAAACGATAGCGAATTACTAATTCATCAATATACAGGGACTATAATTAGTAAAGAAAACCTTTCGTTAACTAGCATGCTTTTAAACTGGAGTTTGTTATTACATACAGGAAACGGAACGATCATTTGGTCAGTTGTATTATTACTTTCTTCAATATCTATGCTGTTTTTTATCTATTCAGGTTTTGCAATGACCTTCAAAAGAACACAAAAAAGAGCACTTCCTAAAAATAAAACTAATAAAAACAACGCCGAAATTATCATTTTAGTAGGTTCAGAAACAAACAACACCTACCCTTTTGCTTCGTCTTTATACAATGCTTTAATCAAAAAAGATAAACCCGTTTTTATCGACATTTTAAACAATTATACTTCGTATAAGAATGCGAAACACCTAATCTTTTTAACTTCAACTTACGGTGAAGGTGAAGCTCCTTCTAACGCTTCTAAATTCTTACAGTTAGTTCAGCAAACAACTATTCAAAATAAGATTAACTACTCGGTAGTTGGTTTTGGCTCAAGAGCATATCCTCATTTTTGTCAATTTGCTATTGATATAGATAACAAACTACAACAACTTCCAGAGTTTACACCTCTTTTACCTGTTTATAAAATTAACAACCAGTCTTTTCAAGATTTTAAAACTTGGGGACATTCATGGAGTAAAAAAACTGAAATTAATTTTGAATTGATACAAGAGATTAAAAAACCTAAAAAACAACAAGCTTTTACAACTGTTTCTAAAACTGAATTAAACAACGACGACTCTTTTTTAATCCGTTTACAACCAAGTAAAAAACTCCATTTTAACTCTGGAGATTTACTATCTATAACACCTAAAGAAGACAATATTGAACGTTTATATTCTGTTGGGAAAATAGATAATGACATCATACTAAGTATTAAAAAACATGAACTTGGAGTATGCTCCAACCTACTTTATCAATTAGAAGAAAACGAACCACTTCAAGCAAACATCAAACAGAATAAAGACTTCTATTTCCCTAAGAAAAAGAAAGAAGTAGTCCTAATTGCTAACGGAACAGGTATTGCTCCTTTTTTAGGAATGTTACAACATAAAAATGGTACAAAAGCGCATTTATTCTGGGGAGGAAGAACGAAAGAATCATTAAAAATGTACACTCCTTTGTTAAAAAACATAGAACAAAATAACATTCATATTGCCTATTCTCAAGAAAAAGATAAAGAGTATGTGCAAGATTTGTTACTAAAAAAAGAAACTACAATTTCTAGTGTTTTACAAAACGAAGGAACCATTATGATTTGTGGTTCTATCAAAATGCTAAAAGGTGTTGAGAAGGTATTAGAACAAATAACTTCAAATAAACTAAACACATCCTTAAACCACTTCAAAAAGAATAATCAAATTAAAACGGATTGTTATTAATAGGTAAAAATAGTTTTCTATTAAAATAAAATGAAGATATTTAGATTGCCCAATTATCAGGCTACTACTGGATAATTGGGTATATTTTTTTCTACATTTAATTACCTTTCATACAAAAATCAACGAATTCTAATTTATCTACTACGAATTCTAATTTACTCCAAATCTACCTTTACTTCTGTGGTAATTTTGATCATATAAAAACAACAATTATGTGGTCAAATAACAATTATTCATCAGTATTAAAAATGTATTTAGAAAAATATACAAGTTTAAAATTACAAATAAACACAAGCGGATTAATCGCTTCTGTTGAAAAACAAGAAAACGGTCAGTGGATTAACGACCGAAACCTTCCTAACATTTTAAACAAACTATCAACTAGTATAAATTTAGGAAAGGATGTAACCATCATTTTACAACAATAACAGTAACTATATTAACCTTAAAACAAAAAACTATGAAACAAAACATTTTAAAAGTAGGTACAGTAATGGGATTACTACTACTAATCGGAGCATTTTCAAGTTGTAATAACACAAAAAGTGACAACAAAAATCAAGAACTGGGAAACATTGCTACTACAGAGGAAACTATTAAAAAACCAGTAGTGGAGTACAGAAAACCTGTAGTTTTTATTACAGGAAACGACAATGGAGATAGCCATTTTTATGATAGTGCTAGAGTATATTTCAAAGAAAAAAACTACGAAATAATCAACGGTAAGTATTCTTTAGAAGAAATTATTTCTTGGATGAATAAAAATACTACTGAAAACCCTTACGGAGAAGTTCATATTGTAAACAACAATAATCCATTTAAAGCAATGAACTTAGAAACTGTAGTTAATGGAGATAAAGTAACCGCTGAAACTTTACAAAAAACAATTACTAAAGGTACATTACCCTCAGTAAAAAGTGAAGCTATTACAGATGATACTAGAATTATTTTTCATACCAATCAATTGGCAGAAAACACTGATTTAGTAAACACACTAAAAAGTGCTTTTATAACTGAAAACAAAGTTCCTCAAGTAGTTGCATCACCATACTATAATGTTTTTGGAGGTGAGTTTTCTAACCATTATTTAGCACAACCGTACTACGTATTTTATCCAACAGCAAATTCTCCTGGTAAAGTAGATTTATCAAAAGAAATCGCTAAAAAATATCCAGAAGAAAAAGAAATTTTATGGTACGATGCTTTAAACAATGAAAGAGAACGTTACGTGGGAGAACCATACACAATTCAGTATACTATTCCTGTAAACCTAGAGTTAGATTACCATAACTCTGATAACGAAATTCCTCACTTTGTAATGCAAGAAGAAATTATGGATTTTATTGCTAGTGAAGAAGCGTTAATGAAAGAAGTTGAAAAAACAAATATTCCTGTAGAGAAATTTAGATGGACCTATACTATAAAAAACAGTCAGTTAATTATAAAAGGTAAAGCTTCTGCTTTATGTGTTTTAAAACCTTTAACTAAACCTTACGGAGAATTAGAACACGTTAAACCAGATACCAATAATAAGCGTTTATACGCTATGAAATAACTAATAATTGTTGAACAAATGTCATTACGAACCTAGGGAAACCTCATAATAAAAGTAATTACTTCAACCTCCTTCCCTTCGTAATGACGTTTTATTTAAGTATTTTTGTTATGATGAAAACCCAATATCATATTACAAAAACAGCTATGAGAAACAATTTTGTATTGAGTACTCAAAAACACTCAGTACAAAATTTTGTTTTTTTTATGCTTTGCTGTTTTTTTTATGGTCTGATAAGTGTTTCTGCTCAAAATCAACCTTTAAAAACTTACACCAAAAAAAATGGGTTACCAAGCCTACACATAAACAACAGTTCTCAAGATAAAACTGGTTATATTTGGTTAGCTTCTAATAACGGCTTAATTCGATTTAACGGAAATGAGTTTACAACATTTACTACAAAAAATGGGCTTATTTCTAATAACATCAATACTATTTCTTCAAAAGGAAATACTATTTTTATAGGTACTGATAAAGGTTTAAGTATAAAAAACCATCATGGGTTTACTAATTTTGAAGGCAACAATGTTAACTGCATTTTAACCGTTAAAAACCATACTTTTTTAGGTACTAACAAAGGAATTGTTAGAGTTCGTGAAGACTACCTCTCTCCTCTTCGTACTAACTTTCAAATTGACCTAAATCAAATAAATGATATGTTATTTGATGGAAAATTTTACTGGATAGCTACTAATAAATCTTTATGGAAGCTTGATAAGCTTATCAATCCTGAAGTTTTAAAAAGAATTGATGTAAATAATTATACTTCTCTTTTAATTAACGGAAAAACTATCGTTGCAACTACCTATAACAAAGGGCTAAAGTTCATTAGAAATAACGAAGTAGAAACACAAACCATCACTGCACAAAATGTTACTGAAATTAAAAAAATCAATAATCAATTTTGGGTTATCTCTGAAGATAATGGTATTGAAGTACTAGATGCTAATTTTAATTTCGTTAAAAACATTAATAAATATAATACCTTAACCACGAATAAAATTACCAGTGCTTTTCAAGACAATGAAAATAACACTTGGGTTTCTACAAAAGATAAGGGAGTTTACTTTATTAAAAGTAACAAACCAGTACAAAAAAAGCCTACTATTTCTTTTGAAAAAATTGAGGTGGTTTTTACTCCTTTAGATAGTATTAACATAAACAACTACAGTAAAACTCTAAAACTCCCTGCAGATAAAAACCATATCTCTTTTTATTACAAAACAATAAATATTAGCAACTCAAATAACTTAGAGTATCGCTACACACTCAACAATCAAACCAGTCCTTGGAGTACTAAAAGCGCTATTGATTTAGCTTATCTATCTCCGGGAAACTATACATTTTCAGCTCAATCAAGAATTGGAAAAATAGAAAGCACCCCTATTGAATTTAATTTTTTTATTGATACTCCTATTTATAAAAAAAGTTGGTTTATTTGGTCTAGCATTGGGATAGCCTGTATAATTTTAACACTCATCGTTTGGTCATATATCAGAAAAATTAAAGCTAAAAATAAAGCTAAAGTTGCAAAATTAGAACTGGAAAATCATTTGATATCTCTAGAGCAAAAAGCCTTGCAATTACAAATGAATCCGCATTTTATTTTTAATGTTTTAAATGGAATTAAAGCATTGGGTAACTCAGGGAAATTAGTTGAATTAAATACAACCATTAGTAAATTTGCTACTCTTTTACGTGGTGTTTTACACAATTCTAGACAAGAAGAAATTAGCTTAGCTGAAGAAATTACCACACTAAAAAATTATATTGAACTAGAGCAACAGATAAGCTCAAATACCTTTGAATATTCAATAACTACAAATCTTTCCATTGATGCTGAAGAAATTCTGATTCCACCAATGTTAATACAACCTTTTGTTGAAAACAGTATAAAACATGGAATCTCTTCTGTTGAAAAAGGAAAAATTACAATCAGTTTCTCTATAAAAAATGATCTTTTACATTGTGAAATAGTAGATAATGGTATTGGTGTTCATCAATCAAAAGAACTTAAAAAAGTTAGCTCACATAAATCCGTAGCTTTAAAAGTTACACAAGAACGAATTCGAAACCTATCAAAAAATAGTGCTTTTTCTATTAATGAAATACATGATGAAGGAAAAGTAATAGGGACTAAAGTAGTATTTAAAATTCCTTTAAAAACTGATTTTTAAAACATGAAAAAACTTTCTGCAATTTTAGTAGACGATATGCCAACAGCTTTAGAAATGTTGCAAAACGATCTTACTCAGTTTCATCCAGAAATTGAAATTATTGGCACTGCTAAAAGTGTGGTTGAAGCATCAAAAACTTTACGAAAACAACAACCAGACATTTTATTTTTAGATATTATGTTAGGTGATGGTACAGGTTTCGACGTTTTAGAAATTCACCCAAACCTATCTTCAAAAATTATTTTTGTTACTGCGAGCGACGAGTACGCAATTAAAGCTTTTAAGTTTGCCGCCATTGATTATGTATTAAAACCATATTCAAATGAGGATTTAACCAATGCAATTAACAAAGCAAAAAATCAAATTAAACCCGATAAAGAACAGTTAACAGTCCTGCAACAATCCATTTCAAAACCGAATCAACGTCCTAAAAAGATATCATTAAACACTTCTGACAAGATTATGGTGGTAAATTTAGACGATATTGTTCGTTGTCAGTCCGATAATAATTACACAGAGTTTTTTATGAATGATGGACAAAAAATATTGGTTGGAAAAACTTTAAAACACTTTGCTGATATGTTAAAGGAGTACGATTTCTTACGAGTTCACCAAAGCCATCTAATTAATATTCAATTTATTAAAGAATTTATAAAATCTGATGGAGGATATTTAGTTTTAAAAAACAAAACAACAGTTCCTGTTTCTGTTCGCAAAAAAAATGAAGTCATTAGCGTTTTAGAAAAAATGTAATTACAGTTTTTTACCTTTTTCCTCTGGTTTTTTAACACTTTTGTTAAAGTTTTATTAAATTTTTATTTACCTTAGTGTTTATAAACTAAAAAATTATGGTTGCATTTAAACCGGAAAAAGGTAGGTTATTAATTGCTGAACCAGCAATTTTAAATGATAGTTCTTTTAAAAGAACCATCGTTTTACTTACTGAGCATAATGAAAAAAGTTCGGTAGGTTTTATTTTAAACAGACCTTTAGACCATGTACTCAGCGATTTAATCCCTGAGATAGACTGTGATTTTACAGTATATCAGGGCGGACCAGTAGAACAGGATAATTTATATTTTATCCATAAAGTTCCACACTTACTTCCTAACAGTATTGAAGTTGCAAACGGTATTTACTGGGGGGGAAATTTTGATCTTTTAAAAGAGTTATTAAATAATAAACAGTTAAAAGCTAGTGATATTCGTTTCTTTTTAGGCTATTCTGGCTGGGGGACAAACCAATTAGAAGAAGAACTGTTAATGAACTCTTGGTTTATAACAGAGAATGACTACGAAAATATTTTAACCACCGGTAATCAAGGTTTTTGGAAAGAAAAACTATTAGAAAGAGGTGGTAAGTATAAAATTTGGGCAAATGCTCCTAGCGACATTCAAATGAACTAGGTTTAACTAGTTACTGTCGCAAGTTTTAAACTACTTTTTATTTTATTAGTTATATCTGTTGAAAATTCTTTTTTACGATAATTAGTAACTGGTTGAATTCCTACAATAGCGTTCGTTATAAAAACTTCGTCTGCTTTTTGGATTTCAAAAGGGGAAATAGTTGTTTCTTCTATTGTATACTCTGGGTGTTTTTCTATAATCTCAATTACTTTTTTTCTTATGATTCCTTTGATACACCCTTCAGTTAAAGCTGGAGTTTTTATTGTGCTTCCTTTTACAATAAAAATATTACCATTAATTGTTTCAACAACACCTTTACGTTCATTTAGTAAAATACAATTATCTAAATCATTTTCTTTGGCAAAAACAGCAGCTAATGTATTCAACATTCTGTTTGTTGTTTTTATTGTTGAAAGCAATCCTGAATAATTATAAAAATCTTTATAAACATCCATCCTGTACACTTCTTTTTCTGTGTGCCCCAATGGAGTTCCTTCTATAATATAATCTATCTCGTTTGTAAGTGGCTCATATAACCCCCCATCTTTTCTAAAAACAGTTAGTCGTACTCTATAAGTAGAAGATTCAGGCAGTTCTTTTACTACTTTAAGAATTTCTTCTTGTAAATACTCGAGGGTAAACTTCATAGGTATCTTCATACGAAGCATTCTCATTGAAGCCATTAACCTAAAATAGTGGTCTTCAACAAAAACAACTTTACCATTTAATACTTTAATTGTTTCAAAAATAGCATCGCCATACTTAAAAGCTCTATTCTTTGTTGAAATTTGTACTTCGTTATCAGAAATTAAAGTTCCATTAAAGTTTACCATTTCTTAAAAATTTTAATTGCAAACTTACAATTTAGGTAAATATTAGCCACAAAAAAACTCGACAAAATTGTCGAGTTTTTCTTTTGGTTCTTTTCTCTTTGTGTGTTAAGCTCCTATTGTATGCTTTAATTCTTCTATTTGGTTTTGCCAAAGCATTTTTGCTTCTTCCGCATCATCTTCATCATCAGCAAAATCTGTAACAATTACAGCAACATCTTTTGTTAATGGGTCTACCTGTATTTTGAATTCAAAATAACTATCATCACCTTCACTTTCAGTCCATTTAAACTTAATACGTTCGTCTGCTTTTTTGGTAATTATCTTTGCCTCTTCTTCAGAGTCATCCCAAATAAATGTAATAAGCTTTCCTCGTGAATTTACTCTATCTGCAAACCATTCTTCTAAACCTGCTGGTGTTGCAAAATATTGATATAACATGCTTGGAGATGCATGAATAGGAAACTCTAATTCAAATTTAACTTTGCTCATCTATTTTTTTGTTTAAGTGCCAATATAGATAATTATTTTTTAAAAAAAAATTTAAATGTTTGTTGCCTAAAACCAAAAAGTAATTATATTTGCACCCGCAATCAGGCGAGGTAGCTCAGTTGGTTAGAGCGCAGGATTCATAACCCTGAGGTCGGCAGTTCAAATCTGCTCCTCGCTACAAAACCCAAATCTTTCGATTTGGGTTTTTATTTTTAATTCATTTTCAAACTTTTATAAATAGTTTCTTTTATTTTTTCTTCTGTAATCCAACCATTATAGCTTTTATATTTCTCTATTAATGAAGAATTTTTTTTCACTTCTTCTAAATTCACTCCTTTTTTTATTTCTGATGCTATTACACTTTTTAAGTCTTTTAACATACTTAAATATATTTTTAATTCTTCCTTTGACGATACATTTCCATGTCCTGGGATTATTTTAGTATCATCATCGGCTATCATTATCATTTTTTTAACACCTTCAATATACCCATCGATGGTACCTCCAGAATTTAGATCTATATATGGAAATTTCCCTTGAAAATAAGCATCTCCTACATGCAATACATTACTATTTCCAAAGTACACTAATGCATCTCCATCAGTATGCGCATTATGAATATGGGTAATCATAATTGGTTCATCATCAATATAAAACTGTATATCTTTTGAAAAGGTAATTACTGGTAATGCCTCTTTAGGTGATGCTGGTCTTTTCTTACCTCTAATAACTTGCTCAATACTCATTCGTTTACGTACATTTTCATGAGAAACAATTACAGCTCCTTCTTTTTGAAAGTTAGCATTTCCTCCTGTATGATCACCGTGCCAATGTGTATTAACCAAATAGGTTATTGGTTTATCTGTAATTGTTTTAATAGCTGCAAGTATCTTTTTACTTAAAGGAGCAAATTGATCATCAATCATAAACACACCATTTCCCCCTACAAAAACTCCAATATTTCCTCCTTGCCCTCTTAAAACATATATATTTTCTGTTAGTTTTTCTGAAGTTATTTTAACTTCTTTTTGTTGTGAAAAGGCATTAAATGATAATATAACAAAGAAAGTAGTTAGTAATAATAATGAAGTTTTCATTGTAAAATGTTTTAGTTTTTTTGAATAATGGTCGAGAAACAAACTACTAGTTTACAATATAATACATTTTAAAATGAGGACCTACTTTTTCCACTTCGAACTCCTCTCCTATTATTACAAAATCTAAACTTTTATAAAAACCAACAGCTTCTTTTCTTGCATTACACCATAAAACATCAATATTTTTAGTCTTTAAAATATTTTTTGCTTCTTCTAACAATAACCTTCCAGCTCCCATTCCTCTAACCTCTGGTAAAGTAGCCATTCCTCTTAACTGATATTGCTCTCCTTTTACAACTTCTGTTTTACTCTGTATAAAAGATGCTATACCTACCAATTTATTATTGTGAAAAGCCCCTAAATGAAAGCTACTATCATGCTCATCTTCCTTAAACTTGTAAGGTAAATCAATGTTGTTTCGTAAAACAGCTAATCGAATATCATAAGTTTCTTGAGCTGATATATTTTTTATTTTTATCATCTGAAATTTCTTTAACTCAAAAATACAGAATGAATATAAATTTTAACCTGATTAGCAAAGAAGATATTCTTACAATTCTTCCTCTTTTACGCAAGGCCAATACTACAACACCAAAAGATATTTTAAAAGCTAGAGTTTTAGAAATGGCAGCATACCCTAACTATGAATGCATAGGTGTTTTTGATGATGATAAACTAATAGGTATTTGCGGACTTTGGTACAGCACTAGACACTACATTGGTAAGAGTGTAGAACCTGACCATGTAATTGTTGATGAAAACTATAGAGGTAACAATATTGGTAAGCAGCTTTTTAAATGGGTATATGATTATACAAAATCTAAAGGATGTGAAGCTGTTGAATTAAATACGTATACTGGGAATAGAAAATCTCATAAGTTTTATTACAACGAAGGTTTTGAAATCTATGGTTTCCATTTTCTAAAAATTATAAGGGATGAAAAATCTTTCTTTTAAGAATAATAAAGCTTCCTAAAAATAATGTAAAACCTTACTTATATTACGGTTTATTTTCAAATAGTTTACTTTAAATAATCTAAGTTTGAGAAACTTAAAACTTTTATTATGATTAAAAATATTTCAAACTTAGGAATTAGTTTAAACAAAAAGGAACAACGATCTATTAATGGTGGTAAAGCACAATGTTTATTACCTGACAATACCTGTTCTCGAATTTGGTTTGGTTGTGCAGAACCTCAATGTCAACCTCAACCCTTTTAAAATACTAAGCGGGTTTTCCCGCTTTTTTTCTCTTTCATTAACACTTCACTTCAATCATACAATCTGTACTTTATTATTAGTACTACAAATCAAAAAGATTTGTTTTTTATGGTTAAACCTTAATTTTTTTACGCTTTTTTATTCTTCTATCCATTAAATTATAAGTATCTTAGCAGTACTTAAGAGACGTCTTAAGTTCTTTTTCATAGCAATTTTCCCACTCAATCTTTTTTGAGTGGGTTCTTTTTTTTATCACTTATTCTACTTTGAATCATTCACTTAATCTTTTGACAATAAAAAAACACTTCAAATGAAGTGGTTGTAGTTAGTTAAAAAAAAGATTATTTATTTAAGAGCTTCGAAAAGTTTAATTTTTATATTATCTACATTTCCATATTCTAAAATTAAATTGTCTAAATGTTGAATATAATCACTATTAGTACAAGTTACATAACTTATTGCTTGTTTATATAGAATAGCATCTACCCACAATTTCAATCTAATAGGATTAATTTCGGGGTATTTTTTAGATTTAATGAATAACAAATCACCTGAGATAGGAAAAACGTATTCTACGAAACCAATTTCTGAATCATTATTTTCTCTAATAATAGGTTCATCTGATATTAAACTCGGAAATTCCTTAGGAATTCTGATTAAATGGTAATTAAATTTACTATTTCTTTCAAGCCCTTTTATTAAGTTTTGGTAAGGCCCTATCAATTTAAATGATTTATTAAAAACATCACTGTTTTTAAACTCTTCTTCCTTGTTTTTTAATTCAACTTTATCCATAGGCAATTTTGAATCATCAATCATGAAACCTAAATCTCTAAAAGTATTTTGTTTTATAATTAAATCTATTTGATTAACCCTTTGAGGTGAACGCCAAAACATAAATAAAACAAAAAAATTTAAAAAAGGTAAATCAAGCTCCTCAACATTAAAATTTTGACTAGAATCAGAAGATCTTAATTTATCAATGACTTTATATGCTTGTTCATCTAACGATGAGAAAAATTGTTTTTCTAAAAAGTAAAAACTCTTTCTTTTATATTTAATAGTATTTAAATCTCTTTCAAAAAAATAAGAACTTGGATAAAATTCTTTTCCATTTTTAACGAAGTTAGCCTTTTCAAGTTTATAAATCATAAACTTCCCAAATTCATTAGTAAACCCATTTAAATAAAACTCAGGCAAATAATGATGTTTTTTAGGTGTAGACATTTATTAAAAAAATTTACCAAACTTACTACAATAATATCAAAGAGCTTTTCCGTTTTTCAGGTATCGGAGAACCTACAGTTTAAAACACATCAAAAAACTAATTACCAACTTATTACACCAACATATAAAAGCATTTTAAAATACTATAGCTATTATTTTTTTGCTTTTGTAAAATCTTCATAAATTCTTTGATTTAATTTTTAGTTATTTGAATCAGTTTTGTAAAATCTGGTTGTCCAAAACAGTCTTTAGTCATTTTTTACGTGATTTACTTAAAATTTAAGAATAAAAAAAGACTATCTTTTCAGATAGCCTTTACTATATAGTTATGTATAAGTTATAAACTAACCACAACTTTAGTCTAAAATCTCTACATTAAAAGCGTTTAAGCCTTTTTTACCTTGTTCGGTATCGTAACGTACTTTGTCATTCTCTCTAACATCGTCAATCAATCCTGAGTTATGTACAAAAATATCTTCTCCTGATTCTGATGATGTAATAAACCCAAATCCTTTTGAGTTGTTAAAAAATTTTACTGTGCCTTCTTGCATCTTGCTTAAGTTTTAAATTATTATGTAATGTTTTGTAAAAGAAGAACCTTTATATAACCTCCTATAATGTAATTACATAATTACAAAGGCTATCATGCTTATAAACACTTAAAAAATAAAGGAATAATGAGATAAAAAAAGACAAGAAGAGAATAAACTCAAAAAACTAATTACTATATACTACTTTGAAATAATTAAGATGTTCTACTTGAACGATACAAAGATACTCTTTTTTAATTGATTATTGGAAAATTAGTTTCTTTTTAATTTTAAACACCATAATTTCATACGCTACACATATAATAAAAACCGATTTTTATACTCTTTTTTACTATACAAGATTATATTTTACATTCACATTTATAAAACTACCCTTGCAACTTATAAAATCTTTATAAACCTATGTTATTCACTTTCTGAAAGCTACCTATTAAAGATATCGTTTTTGTTATTTTTTTCAAAAAAATATTTGCAGATATTAGAAACAGTCTTATATTTGCAACCGCTTTACTGCGGGAGTAGCTCAGTTGGTAGAGCGTCAGCCTTCCAAGCTGAATGTCGCCAGTTCGAACCTGGTCTCCCGCTCAAAATTTTACATAGTTGTAAGAAATTACAAAAGTCTTTACCGCGGGAGTAGCTCAGTTGGTAGAGCGTCAGCCTTCCAAGCTGAATGTCGCCAGTTCGAACCTGGTCTCCCGCTCAAAGTTTTTACATAATTGTAAGAAATTACAAAAGTCTTTACCGCGGGAGTAGCTCAGTTGGTAGAGCGTCAGCCTTCCAAGCTGAATGTCGCCAGTTCGAACCTGGTCTCCCGCTCAAGAAACCGAAACATTAGTTTCGGTTTTTTTTATTTATTTAGTTTTAACTTATCTCCAAAGAAAAATAACCCTAGAATAATTAGCGCCATAATACCAACCATTATTGTATGATTTGTTATTACACTTGGTCGTAACACTAATGTTATCAAATATCCACCAATAGCGCCTCCTAAATGAGCTGAATGACCTATATTACCTACTTGGTTTTTCATTCCGTAAATAGAATACAACAAATACCCTATACCAAAAACATACCCTGGAATTGGAATAGGTATCGGCAACATAATTAACTCCATACTTGGATATAACATTATAGAAGAAAAAATCACTCCAGACACAGCTCCTGATGCACCAACCGCACTATAATAAGGTACTCTTTTGTGTTGATACAACGAATACATACTTCCTGCTATTAAACTTGCAAAATAGATTAAGACGAAGTTTAATGTTCCAAAACTTGAGTCAACTACTTTTCCAAACAAATACAAAGCATACATATTAAATCCTAAATGCAACCAATCTACATGTAAAAAACCTGAAGTTAACATTCGTATTTTCTCTCCACCCAATATTCTTTGAACTTGAAATTTATAGCGATCAAAAAAAGCAGCATCGCTAAATCCTTTGAGAGACACTAATACATTAGCTACAATTAATATTATAATAATTTGACTCATAATTTTATATATATGCACAAACATAAACAAAAGTTAATAAAGTAAATCATTCATTAATTAATACGATATTTGCCTAAAATTAAAACTTAATGAAACTACTCATATTTATTATTGTTTATCCACTTATATGGATATTATCAATTTTACCCATGAGATTATTATATATAATTTCTGATTTTTTTCGCTTTATTGTTTTCGGTCTTGTTGGATATCGTAAAAAAGTCGTTGTAGAAAACTTAAAAATGGCTTTTCCAGATAAAAATGACAAGGAAATAAAAATCATTGCCCAAAAATTCTATAAACACTTTGTGGATTTAATTTTTGAAAGCATTAAATCTTTTACCATATCAAAAAAGCAAATTGAAAAAAGGTATGTGTACAAAAACATTGAAGTTATAAATGAATTAGCTGCTAAAGGAAGAAGCATTATACTAACTGGGGCTCATCAATCTAATTGGGAGCTTTCTTTTGGACTTCCATTAAAAGCCAATATAAGTTGTTATGGAGCCTACACTAGAATTCAAAATCCGTACTTTGAAAAAGTTATCAAATCATCAAGGACAAAGTTTGGTTACGATGGTGTTCCTACTGGGCTTTTTAATAAAAAGTTAGAAGAACGTGTAAAGAATAAGATACAAAGCCTATACATTTTATTGAGCGACCAATCTCCTCAAGTACATAAAACTAGATATTGGGCTACATTTTTAAACAACTGGGTTCCTGTTCATACTGGAATGGAAATTTTAGCTAAAAAATACAATTTTGCTATTGTTAACATGAATATTACTAAGGTAAAAAGAGGATATTATGAAGCTAATTTTGAACTTATAACTGAAACTCCAAAAGAGTTTGAAAACTTTGAAATTACTGATAAGTACTTAAAAATTACTGAAGCCCATATTAAAACTCAACCAGAGTTTTATTTATGGACACATAAACGTTTTAAGCATAAAGATAAATACAATCAATGGCTAAAAAACAAAAAAGCTTCTCAATAAACTGAGAAGCTTTTTTTATTCAATACTAATTTTAAAAAGTAAATTTAAAACACAAAAAAACCTTCTCAAATAGAGAAGGTTTTGGGTGAAAGACCGGGTTCGAACCGGCGACCTCCGGAACCACAATCCGGCGCTCTAACCAGCTGAGCTACAATCACCATGTAACTTGCGGGTGCAAATATACAAGCTTTTAGTATTTTGGCAAAACTTTTTTTTAAATTAATTTACTTAAATTTTCTACCGCTACGTAACGTTCTGATGTAAAGCCTTCTGCAAAATCAACTCCTATCAATCTTCCTAAGTCTCTTGCTCTATACTCTATACTATCAGTAAAGTTTTTACTAGTTATTGGTGTTTCAGGCTCGTTACTTTTCGGATCAAAAAACTGTGATGAATACGCCATAACTGAACTTATTTTTTTATCCATAAAACCAGTAACATCCACCACAAAGTCAGGTTCAATATTTTTCCATTGTATATAATGATAAACTTGTTTCGGTCTCCACTTCTCTTGTTGAACTCCATCTAACTCTGTTGCTATTTTAAGTAAACCACTTAAAAAACAAGCATCTGACACTAACTGACTTCCTTTAGGGTGATCAATATGACGATCGTCAATAGCATTACACAAAACTATTTCAGGTTGATACTTACGTATCATTTTTATAACTTCTAGTTGATGTTCTTTATCATTTTTAAAAAAGCCATCTGCAAAGCCTAAGTTTTCTCGTACTGAAACGCCTAAAATGTCAGCAGCTATCGATGCTTCTGTATCACGCAGTTCGGCAGAACCTCTTGTTCCTAACTCTCCACGAGTTAAATCAACTATCCCAACTTTTTTCCCTTCCGAAATTTCTTTGGCTATGGTAGCTGCACATCCTAATTCAACATCGTCTGGGTGTGCCCCAAAAGCTAATATATCTAGTTTCATTTATTGTATTGTTTTTTGTAATGCTTGTTCTATATCTTTAATTAAATCTTTTGTTTCTTCTATTCCTACCGAAAAACGAATAAGCCCATCTTTTATTCCTTGTTTTGCTCTTTCTTCAGGTGAAAGCAACGCATGTGAGGTTTGTGTAGGGCTCAACACCGTACTTTCTACTCCTGCTAAACTCATAGACGGTTTTATGAGCTTTAAATTACGTTGAAAAGTCATAGCATCTATTTCTTCCTGTAACTCAAAAGACAACATACCTCCAAAATACTTCATTTGAGATTTAGCCAACTCATAATTTGTATGCGATTTTAATCCTGGGTAGTACACCCTAGCTATATGTTCATTTTTCTCTAGGTATTTTGCCATTTTTAAAGCGTTTTTGCTTTGGCGTTTTACACGTAAGTTCATTGTTTTTAAACTACGTTCTAACATCCACACTGTAAAATCGCTTAAACTACCTCCTAAATTCTTTGCTAAATTCCATATTCGTTGTACGTGCTCTTCTGAGGCAGCAACGGCTCCTGCTAATATATCTGAATGACCTCCCATATACTTGGTAGCAGAATGTATCATAATATCAATCCCAAAATCAACTGGTGTTTGATTAATTGGTGAGGCAAAGGTATTATCAATCATTGTTATTATACCATGCTGTTTTGCTAAACTCGCGACAGACTTTATATCTACTACTCTTAGTAAAGGGTTGGATGGTGTTTCAATAAAAATTACACGTGTGTTTTGCTGGATTTCTTTTTCAAAATCTTCAATAGCTAAACTATTGGTAAACGAATATTCTATTCCAAATTTATCAAACTCTTCTACCACAAAATTATAGGTTCCTCCATATAGTGTTTCTTGTAATACTACATGATCTCCTTTTTGTAAAAAAGCTAGTAAAGAAGTACTAATGGCAGCCATACCTGAACCAAATAATAAACCTGATTCCGTTTTTTCTAAAGCTGCTATTTTTTTACACAAGGCTTCTTGATTAGGCGTATTAAAATAACGTGGATATCTTTTTACATCAACATTATCAAATTGATAAGAAGTTGACATATATATAGGCGAAATGGCTCCTTTAAACTGTTCATCTTTTATTTCACCAACATGCGTACAAATAGTATTAATGCCTAATTTTTGCTTGGTATTCATAGTTATAAGAGGTTTTAAAATCTTAGACTTTAGATTTCTTTACAGAACTTTAATAGCTAAGTTACAAAAACTACCTTACACCTTAACAGATTTCCATTTTCCTTTTTTAAACATCCAAATACCAACAACTGCAATTAAAATTTCTGCTAAAGTTATTGCTAAAAAGACTCCTATAGGACCAAAGTCTAACGTAATAGCCATTACGTATGCAAACGGTAATTGAAATAACCAAAAGCACACAAAATTGATATACGTTGGAGTTTTGGTATCTCCTGAACCATTGAAAGATTGAATTACAACCATTCCATAAGCATACGCTATGTATCCAGCTGCCATAATTTGCAAACACAAAGCTCCGTTTTCAACAACTTCAGTGTTTTCAGAGAACCATCCTAAAAAAGTTGGAGCAAAGAATATGTAAATTAATGAGACAGCTCCCATAAAAAAGGCACAGTATTTACTAGTTATCCAAACGGATTTTTCGGCTCTCTCTGGTTGTTCTGCTCCTAAGTTTTGACCTACCAATGTCGCTGCTGCATTACTCATTCCCCAAGCAGGCATCAAAGTAAACATCATAATTCGAATCGCAATTGTATATCCTGCTAACACTTCACTACCAAATTCAGACATAATTCGCATTAAAAATACCCAACTTGAAGTTCCAATAATAAACTGCCCTATTCCACCTAATGACACTTTTATTAAGTTTATCATTACAGAAACTCTTACTACTAAATCTTTAACGACTAATCTTATTTTACCTGCTCCAAAAAACAATACTCCTAATTGCGCTATAACTGCCGTCCCTCTTCCTATAGTTGTAGCTATGGCTGCTCCCTCTACTCCGTATGCAGGTATCGGCCCTAACCCAAAAATAAAAATAGGATCAAGTATAATGTTTAATCCGTTAGATAAAATCAACGTCCACATTGCAATAGATGCATTTCCTGCCCCTCTAAAAACAGCATTAATTAAAAACAATAACATTACCGTTATGTTTCCACCCAATAATACACGAGTATATCCGTAACCTTCAGCAATTAAATCAGGCTCGCCTCCCATGAGTGCTAGTATTTCTCTTGGATATACAATTCCAACAATACTAATAAGGATAGAAATAAAAACTCCTAAAAAAATAACTTGTACTGCTGTTTGATTTGCTCCTTCAGAATCCTTCTCTCCCGTTCTTCTAGCAACCAAAGCGGTTGCCGCCATACTTAAACCTATGGCTACCGCATATACCAAAGTAAGTACCGATTCGGTTAGTCCTACAGTAGCTACGGCATTTACACTCACTCTCGATACATAAATAATATCTACCAAGGCAAAAATAGATTCCATCAGCATTTCTAAAATCATCGGAATTGCTAATAAAAAAATTGCTTTACGAATACTTCCTGTCGTGAAATCTTGCTGTCTTCCTAAAACAGCATCTTTAAAAAGTGAGAATATGGTTTCTTTTGATGTTTGATTGTGATTAGTCATTATAAAGTTTTATAAATACATAAAATTGTCTTAACAAAGAGTAAGACCTAACTATTTGTTGCTCAAGCAACACTACTATTTGAGGTGACTTATACAATCATAATGGCACAAATATGCAAAATTAATTTTAATTAATTTCAATATCTTCGTGCTATGATTAAGGTTGTCATTATAGGAGGCGGAAATGTAGCTACACATTTAGCCAATGCTTTTAGTAAAACAAACGAAGTATCGTTAGTACAAATGTATGCTCGAAATATTGAGCAAATTCAACATTTAAAAGAAGCTACTCCTATTACAAATAGTATAGAACTTTTAATAAAAGCCGATGTGTATATCATTGCGGTTTCTGATGATGCTATTGGTGATGTTTCTCGTAAAATTGAACAAAAAAATGGTTTAGTGGTGCACACTTCTGGTAGCGTAGCCATGCAATCATTACAAAACACTGGACGTAAAGGTATTTTTTACTTATTACAAAGCTTTTCTAAAGACAAAGATGTGAACTTTGATGAAATTCCTTTTTGTTTAGAAGCTGAAAACGAAGAAGATTTACAGTTATTAGAAGCACTTGCTAAATCTATTGGAAAAAAGATATACCGTATCAACTCAGAACAACGTAAACGATTACATGTTGCTGCTGTTTTTGTAAACAATTTCACCAATCATATGTATAAAATTGGTGCTGATATTTGCAACGAACATCAAGTTCCTTTTGAAGTATTACTTCCCTTAATTCAGGAAACAGCTCAAAAAATAACCGAGTTGAGTCCTAAGGCAGCACAAACAGGTCCTGCCAAAAGAAATGACCAAAAAACTATTCAAAATCATTTAGCATTATTAAATGCTGAACAACAAGAAATTTATAAACTTATTACAAAATCAATCCAACAAAATGGAAAAGAGTTATAAAGAATACTTACCTCAAATAGACACCTTTATTTTTGATGTAGACGGAGTATTAACTAACGGAATTGTTACCGTTTTTCCTGACGGACAGCTTGTACGTCAAATGAATATTAAAGATGGATATGCCTTAAAAGCTGCTGTAAAAGCTGGCTATAGAGTATGTGTTATCTCTGGTGGAAAAAACGAAGGAGTACGTACACGTTTAGAAGGCTTAGGTATTACCGATGTTTATTTAGGAGCTCATGATAAAATTCAACAGTTTAATGAATTAGTTGAAAAATATAAACTAAACCCAGAAAATATAGTGTACATGGGAGATGACATCCCTGATTACCCTGTAATGAAACTTGTTGGTATGCCTTCTTGCCCTAACGATGCAGCTCGTGAAATACAACAAATTTCAAAATACATTTCTGATAAAACTGGTGGTAACGGTTGTGCTAGAGATATTATAGAGCAAGTTTTACGCGTACAAGGAAAATGGGATAGTAACTTTGATGCGCAATACGATTAATTGGAATACTTTTTGAAAACGATATACTATTAAAACTTTTAGATTATGAAAAAAATACTTTTTGCTTTATTATTTACAACTGTTAGCTTTTCTATGAGCGCACAAACTATTTTCGGAAAATGGGAAAACCGTGACGAAGAAACCAACAAAGTTGATTCTGTAATAGAAGTATATAAAAAAGATGGAAAGGCTTACGCTAAAATTATTGAGATTACAGACAAAAATCGTCAAGAAGCTGTTTGTGATAAATGTAATGGAAAGCGTAAAAACAATCCTATTTTAGGAATGAATATTTTAACAGGACTAAAAAAAGATGGTAACGAATGGAGTGGCGGAAAAATTTTAGATCCTAAAAACGGAAAAGAATACAAGTGTTATATTAAACTTGAAAACGACAACAAGTTAAAAATTAGAGGTTACATAGGTTTTGCTGCCTTTGGTAGAACAGCTTACTGGCACCGAAAAAACTAAACCTAAAAAACATTCAAAAAGCATCATTTTTTAATGGTGCTTTTTTTATAAAAAAATAAAAGACTTTAGTGTCTTTTTTAAAGAAAACTAATATCTTTGTAGCATACTATTTTATATGTTTTCAAAATCTTGTGAATACGGTTTAAGAGCAACTATTTTTGTTGCAGAACAATCTAGCTTAGATAATAAAGTTGGTGTAAAAGCTATTGCTGCCGCTATTGATTCTCCAGAAGCTTTCACAGGGAAAATATTACAAATTTTAACAAAAAATAATATCATTGATTCTATTAAAGGTCCTTATGGCGGTTTTGTAATTAATAAAGCTGACCTTAAAAAGATTCGCTTAAGTGATGTGGTTCGTGTATTAGATGGTGATAGTATTTACACAGGTTGCGGATTGGGTTTAAAACAATGCGATGATAGCTCTCCGTGCCCTCTTCATTTTAAATTTGTAGAAATTAGAGATAACTTAAGAAAAATGTTAGAAGGAAACACCCTTCATGATGTATTATACACAAACGACAAGAAAAATACTTTTTGGCTAAAACGGGAATAAAAAATTTACAATAATAAAAGATAAAAAGGTCTTTTTATGATTTATAAACAATAAATAGAAACAAAATGGAAATAGATAACAACACAACAGTAGCAGACATAGTTGCTAAAAACTATAAAACAGCTACAATTTTTAAATTATACGGAATTGATTTTTGCTGCAACGGTAACAGAACTATTCAAGAAGTTGCTACAAAAAAGAACATTGTTCCTGATACATTAATCAATAAACTAATTCGCATTGATAGAGGCTCTAAATCTAATAACGATTATCAAAGCTGGTCCTTAGATTTTTTGTGTGATTATATCTACAAAAATCACCATACATATGTGGAAAAACAAATTCCTGAAATTTTAGAATATCTAACCAAAATAGCTAAAGTACATGGTGACAACCATCCTGAGCTACACGAGGTAATGCAACTCTTTAAAGAAAGTGCCGGAGAACTTACCACACATATGAAAAAAGAGGAACTTATTTTATTTCCTTTTATAAAAAAGTTAGTTGAGGCAAGTAACTCAAACACTCCCCTTTCTCCTCCTCCATTTGGTACGGTAGAAAACCCTATAAACATGATGCATACTGAACATGATAATGAAGGTAGTAGATTTAGAACAATTGCAAAACTTACAAATAATTACACTCCACCTGAAGACGCTTGTAACACTTACAAAGTTGCTTTAGCAATGCTACAAGAGTTTGAAGAAGACTTACACAAACACATTCATTTAGAAAACAATATTCTATTTAAAAAAGCAATCAAATTAGAAAATCAATTAAATTAAATAATTAATAATGAGAAAAATTTGGACTGGATTTATTGCAGTAGTGGTATTATCATTTATTGCATTAATATGGGTAGGTACAGAAATTTATCAAACCCAACCCCCTATACCTGAAACAGTAAAAGTTAACGGAAGTAATGAAACTATATACACTAAAAAAGACATACAAGATGGACAAAATGTTTGGGAATCTATCGGAGGAATGGAAGTCGGCTCTATTTGGGGTCATGGAAGTTATGTAGCCCCAGACTGGACAGCTGATTGGATTCATAAAGAGGCTGTTTACTTATTAAACTACTGGGCTAAAAAAGACTTTAACACCAACTATGATGCTTTAGATGAAGAAAACAAAGCTGCCTTAAAAGCTCGTTTGGTAAAAGATATTAGAACCAACACTTTTAATGAAAAAGACCAATCAATAACAATTTCTAAAGAGCGAAAAAAAGCCATTAAAGCAAACTCTGCATACTATGCTAATATCTTTTCAAAAGGTCATGAAAAATATGCCATTCCAGAAGGAGCATTAACTGATACTGAAAAACTCGCTAAGCTTAATGCCTTTTTATTCTGGACTTCTTGGGCTGCCAGTACAGAAAGACCTGGTCAAGACTATACCTATACTTCTAACTGGCCTCATGAACCGTTAATTAATAATACAATTACTCCCGATTCACAGCTGTGGTCAGGCTTCTCAATAATTTTATTATTACTATTTATTGGAGTATTAACCTATTACTATATCAGAAATCATGAGAAAGGAGAAGCGGTAACAAACCCAAGCAAAGACCCTTTATTAGACTTAAAATTAGTTAGATCTCAAAAAGCGGTATTAAAGTACTTTTTAGTAATCTCACTTCTTATTGTATTACAAGTTGTTTTGGGTATTGTTACTGTACACTATACGGTAGAAGGTCAAGCTTTTTTTGGTTTTAATTTATCTGAATATCTTCCGTATTCAATCTCTAGAACATGGCATACACAACTTGCTGTATTTTGGATTGCCGCTACATGGTTAGCAACAGGATTATTCTTGGCTCCAATTATTAGTGGTAAAGAAATGAAGTACCAAGTTTTCGGAATTAACTTCTTGTTTATCGCCTTGTTAATTATTGTTTTGGGTTCTATGCTTGGAGAATGGTTAGGTGTACACCAATTTTTAGACTTAACCACTAATTTCTTCTTTGGTCACCAAGGATACGAGTACATGGATTTAGGTAGATTCTGGCAAATATTCTTAGGTATTGGTTTAATTTTATGGGTAGTTATGGTTGGTAGACACGTACTGTATGGTATCCGTAAAAAAGACGACTCAAAACATTTACTTTCTATCCTATTAATAGCTGTAGTTGCTATTGGTATGTTCTTTTTCTCAGGATTAATGTATGGAGAAAACAGTTCACTACCTGTAATTAATTATTGGAGATGGTGGCTCGTACACTTATGGGTAGAAGGATTCTTTGAAGTATTTGCAACGGTGATTATTGCCTATATTTTCTCTCGTATGAAAATAATTTCAACCAAAACAGCAGGAAAAACAGCGATAGCTTCTGCTACTATTTTCTTAGCAGGTGGTATCATAGGTACCTTACACCACTTATACTATTCAGGAACTCCAGTACAAGCCATTGCATTAGGAGCTACGTTTAGTGCTTTAGAAGTGGTACCACTTACCTTAATGGGCTTTGAAATTAGAGAAAACTGGAATTTATTGAAAAAGAATGCTTGGATTCAACGTTACAAATGGCCTATATTTTTCTTTATTGCTGTTGCCTTTTGGAACATGGTCGGTGCTGGTGTTTTCGGGTTCTTAATCAACCCTCCTATTGCATTGTACTACATCCAAGGATTAAACACAACTGCTGTACACGCACATACTGCATTATTTGGAGTATATGGAATGTTAGGTATGGGCTTTATTTTAATCTGCTTACGTTTGTATTCAAACATTGCTTGGAACGAAAAACTCGTAAAAAATGCTTTTTGGTTTTTAAACGGTGGATTGGTATTAATGGTGGTATTAAGCTTATTACCTGTAGGTATAATTCAAGCATATACTTCAATTACCAAAGGGTATTCTTTTGCCAGAGATCCTGAATTATTATACAATCCAACAGTACAAACCTTAAAATGGATGCGAATGATAGGAGACATTGTATTCTCTTTAGGTATTGTATGTTTCTGCTGGTTTGTGGTAAGAACAACAGTTAATGCAATAAAACAAAAATCGTAACCCCTCTTTATTTTTATAAAAAGTCTGTGTAGACCCCATCTATACAGACTTTTTTTATTACCCTATTTTTAGCGAGGTCATACTTAAAGAACCCGCTAATAGTTTATCATTAAAAAGCTGAATTTCTTCATTTTTTTGTTGCAACCCTAAACTATAAATTAACGGTAAATAATGATCCGGAGTTGGTATTGCAAGCTGAAAAGCTTTTGACTGTTTTGTATAATCAATCAAAGGTTGATAATTTCCTTCTAATAAATATGTATTAACCGTTTCTCTTGCTTCAATAGCCCAATCATATCCGTAATCATCCTTATCAAAATTTTTCCAGTCAACCATTCGTAAATTATGAACAATGTTTCCACTACCAATAATCAATACCCCCTTCTGTCTTAAAGATGTTAGCTGTTTAGCCAATTCAAAATGATAATTAGCATCTTTGGTATAATCAATACTCAATTGAATTACAGGTATATCAGCTTTCGGAAATAAATGCTTTAATACGGTCCAAGCACCATGGTCTAAACCCCAATGCTCATCTAATTCCACAAAATTAGGATGTAACAATTGTTTGGTTTCTTTTGCCAATTCTGGATTTCCTTTTGCTGGATATTGCTGCTCAAATAACTCTTGAGGAAAACCACCAAAATCATGAATTGTTTTGGGCATTTCCATCACAGTTACTTTTGTTCCTTTGGTAAACCAATGTGCCGAAACACAAATGATTGCCTTCGGCTTAGGAAGAGTTTTTGAAATATTCTGAAAACCTCTAGTAAACTCGTTTTCTTCAATAGCATTCATAGGACTACCATGTCCTAAAAACAACACTGGCATTGTTTGAGAAACAGGTAAACTATCTGATAACTTTTTTAACCCACTTAATGTTCCCATACTCAAATTTACTGATGCTAACCCTAATAACTGTAAAAACGTCGTTCGTTTCATAAGGGACTCTTGTTTAGCTTTATTTAAAAAACATACCTCAAACCAACGTTTGAGGCATGCATACAATCTTAGTTGGGTTTTAAAAAACCAAATCAACTACCAAATCAAACTCGTCGTAAATTGCCTTATCTTTTAAACCATCAAAAAAGCTTGTAGAACCGTATTTCACATCATACTTTGCTCTATCTACCTTTAACGATGCTGTTGCTTTTCCTCCGTAAACAGAAATTTGAAAAGTAACAGGGTTTGTTTTATTCTTTATTGTTAGGTCAGCTGTTACTTCGTACGAATTCTTTCCTTTAGCTTTCACCTTAGTAAAAACTAATTTTGCTGTTGGGTGATTATTCACACCAAAAAAATCATCTGATTTTAAATGCCCTTCTAACTTTTTTTGGTACTCTCCAGATAAATCTGTTACAGCTATAGAAGTCATATCTATCGTAAACTCTCCTCCTACTAACTTATCTTCTTCAAAGTTTAATATCCCTGACTGTAAACTAACCGTTCCTTCGTGAGAACCTGTTACTTTATAACCTTTCCATACCACTTTACTTTCTTTGGTATTTACTTTTTTTACTTCTTTTGTAATGGTAGTAAACGATAGTGTTGCAAATGCAATTAATACTAACACTAAAGGATTTTTTAAATTTTTCATTGTTTATGGTTTTTATAATTATAAGATTAAATCTGCGTATTGTTTAGAATTTACTTTTATATCTTCAAACTTCGGATTGTCATTGGCTCCGTAAAACACGTGCAATGGCAACATTTCTAATCCGCAATACTGAAACGAAACAGTTACTGATTTTAATAACTCTTCTAAAGATACAAAACTATTATAGGTTTCTTCAGTACCTCCTGTTGATACCGATAAACGGAGTTTTTTTCCTTTTAACTTGTCACCTTCAGGTCCAAAAGCCCAACCATACGTTAATACCTCATCCATCCACTTTTTAAATAAAAATGGAGTATTGAACCAATGCAACGGAAATTGAATAATTATACTATCATGATTCAATAATAACTCTTGCTCTTTTGCTACATTAATATTTAAATCTGGATACTCTTTATATAATTGATGAATTGTTACTTTATCATCATGCTGCTGCAGCTCATCTATCCAAGTTTTGTTAACTTTTGACTCCTCAATATTTGGGTGTGTTACAATTACTAAGTATTTCATTCTTTTATGTTTACTTGTTTTTTATATCACAAAAGTATGTATATTTGCTATATAAAAGTAACTACTATACTTAAGTATACCAGTATACAAAAGTATACCAACATCAACACAATATGGAAACAACCATTCAGATGGAAGAGATAAAAAGATGCTCTGTTCAATATGTATTGGCACTAAGAGACACTTTAAATGTAATAAGCGGAAAATGGAAACTATCTATCATTGGTAGCTTATTATATGGCAAAATGCGCTTTAAAGAATTGCAAAGAAATATTGGAAAAATTTCTCCAAGGATGTTATCTAAAGAATTGAAAGATTTGGAAGCTAACGGAATTATTAAGCGTACCATTTACGATACCACTCCTGTTACGGTTGAATATGAATTAACAGAATCTGGAATGCGATTACATACTGCTTTAGATGTTATGGTTAAATGGGGAATTGAGCATAGAGAATTAACTTTAAAGTAAGTTGATCCTTCTTTATTATTCCACCCAACATTACATAACGTCATTACAAACGAAATGCTGCGAAGTGACGTAATCTTATGAATCAAAAATGGTCATTTCGAAGAAGAGATTTTATGAGCAACAGAGAAAACGTGAGATTCAGCGGAGCTAAATCTTATAAATCAGAGTTACTCACAAACATATACTTTCATTTTGTCTTGATACAAAACGAAACAAAAAATCAAGACTTATTTTTCCTTTTTTGAATTCTACGTTATATTCAGTATTCGAATCCAGACCGTAAACTCTTTGGATTCTCTCCTACTCCATAACCTCGAATTCTACTAAATTAAAAATAGGTCGGTTTTTACCCATAACCCCTCTTTTATTCACAAAGACCGTTACAAAACGTCATTACGAACGGACACTGAGTCTTTCGACTATCGCTCAAGATAAACTATGGTCGAAGTGGAAAGTGACGTAATCTCATAAATAGGAGTTACTCATTACTTTGAGACCTCTCACATCAGTTCGAGGTGACAGTAGTCGAGAAAAAGATTGCTTCATCGTACCTCTTTTCAATAATCGAAATCAATAAACACCGACACCACTACGGAAATCCACATTTTTTTCTGCATATATCACCTTTTAAATCATTATTCCAACAAGTAATTTTGCATATATAAAATATGAATTATGGAAGAAGTAGTTTTTAAAGCCTTATTAACTGATAATAAGTTTAATAGAATAGATAATTTTATTCAAGAAGTAATTAACGCTAATAAAAATAATGGAGCTACCTACGAGTCAGTAAGAGAGTCTATTATAAAATTGGTTTTATACCGATTTATTAAAATAGACACTAACGCTTCTAACGACTGTATTTTACGAGAGAATAATTTTTATCAAGCTCGTGAACTTGGTAGTGTGAGTTCTTGGTTAGAAAAAAGACGCACTTACGAGTATTCTTAATAAGATTACTTACATACACTAAAGTCGGATTGGATAACAACGTAATCCAATTAATCAAAAACGGTCATTTCGAACCGAGCTGTAGCGAAGTGTGAGAAACCGTAAGGTTCAGCGGAGCTAAATCTCATGAATCAGAGTTACTCATAACATTAAGACCTCTCATATCCATTCGAGGTGACAGTAGTCGAGAAAAAGATTGCTTCGTCCTACCTCCTCGCAATGACGATAATAAAACGTCCTCAGTAAGCAAGCCGAAAATTACACCTAACTGTCACTTCGAGTGAAATTCACGAAACGAAGTGAAGGGAATTTTGTATCGAGAAGTATTCGGTAATAACAAGGTTCTCGATACTATTTTGTTCTACTACGTTGCACAAAATCACTCGAACTGACATCTCAAACGTCATTACGAACGTAACACAGTGGAGTGACGTAATCTCATGAATGGGAGTCACTCATAACATTAAGATTTCTCAGTCATAACCTCCTTCGAAATGACAGTCATCGAGGAAAAGATTGCTTCGTCCTACCTCCTCGCAATGACGACAATAACTAATTAATTACTTACTATTCTTTTCTTTTTATTGTATTTATCAGCAATATCCGTCCAATCATTTCTACGAGTGTGTCCAAAAATAATTTCTACTTTGCTATAATCACTTTGTTGGTCTTCCTTCCATTCTGTCCATTCTTCCTCATCCCATTCAGTTCTTTCATCATCAATATAAAATCGATCATTTTTGTATTCATCAATAAGAAAATCTACAAAGTCATCAAAACTATCTGCAATAACCGAAACAGGTTCTGGTTCTCCACATGGCAAGTAAATAATTTGTCCGTAAATCCCTTTTTCTGCTGGATCATAATCAATACACAAGTATTGACCAGAGCCATCGGTAGCAAAGGGTAACCTTTTGGTACTGTACAAAATATTTTTTACCAAATCTTTTTGATAAACACTATCTGGATAAGCTTGGTTTTCGCGTTCTTTAAAAAAGTTATAGGTATCAATAATACGATTACAACTATATAAAAAATAGCTAAAAAATCCGTGTGGACTTTCACCCCACTTCTCGTCTCCATTGGTTATTTTTAATAAATCTTTTAACGATTGCGGTACAGGTAAGTTAGTTTCTTTTTCTATACGCGCTATTGCTGTATCACTTGCTCCTGGAGGTAATGTTTCTCTTATTTCTGAAAACTTTGTTGAAATTATCGCTAACAATTCTTCTATTTTGTTTTTCATAGTATGTATGTTTTTATGTAAGCTGCAATCTACCAAAAATCTATATTTTATAAACTTCTCCTTGCCTTTTGCTTCATTTTTAAATAACACTACTAGCAACTAACAAAATTCTAAAAACAAACATTTTTCTATTACGGTTTGTATACTTTTTAAACCTTTACCATTACACTACATCTTATTTTTAACATACTTATATTTCCTATGACTCTTTATAATCCTCTTTACAGAATTAATTAACCTTCTTATATTTCTACAAAGTTTATTACACAATCTTTATTTTTTAGTTTACTACTTATAAAATTGATTTAAGACGGGAAGCTATTTCCGTCCAATTTGTATTTAGATTTAATGTTTTTATCTCAATTTGATGACTCTTATATGCATAGCTTAAATCATATTCTTTCTCTATTGTAGGATATAATAATATTCCTCTAGCTGTTTCGCTTTTTACTGTACCATCTTCTTGATTTAATAAGTAACTAAATAGCTGATATAAATTATTAGATTTAATTTTTTCCTTATAATAATTCAACGACATTGTTTCTCTATAATACTTGACATCAATAATGATTTTCTGTTCAGCATTTTCTAATGTAATGTCAGTTTTCATTATAGGTACATATTGAAAACTATCTATGTCTGTATAGTCAAAATTCCAGTTTATTATTTCAGGTTTTACCGTACGATATTCTGTTTGTTCAATGCGGTAGAAATTTCTAATAAATGCTTCAAAAAGTTGATTCATTTTATTTTTATCTCTTGTAAAATCTGAAAACTTATATTCTCCTGATTTCTCTGTAGGTAATGTATTTTCATAGATGATTTGGCAAACATTCATTAGAAAACCATAAAATCGATTGTTTCTATTTAATCTAACTTGGCTAAAAACAGATTTACTCATTTTAATAGGCTCAATACCACCAAACATTATCAGTAAACTTTTCAGTTCTTTTTTTAAATCAGAATTAAGCCCTTTAGTTTTGATTAGCGTTTTAATTGAAGTCAATAAAATGCGATTGGTTAAAATGTTTGATGAAAACTCATCAAAAGTGCAAATAGTCCTTTGCTTAAATAATATATTACTCTTTACTGTTTGGCTAAATTGGATTTTACCTTTTACTCCAGCCAATTCATCAGTAGTTTCAATGTAATCTTTATCTATACCTCTTTTGAGTAATATTTTAGTTGCATTTATTAAAACTTTTGCGAAGAGGTCTAGGATTTCCATTTTATCATTCACCTCAACATTTACACGTTCTTTTTCTTCTAACTTATTCCAAGCATAGCATAATAAATAATATATGTTTTCAATAGGAATATGCATTTTTACCTTGATAATATTTTAAGGATTTCTGATACATTATCCATATCATCAAACCAGATTTCTTCTAAAAGCGGTTTCAACTCAAAATCGATTATTTCTTGCCACCAATTTTCTTCGTTTTGCTCTTTATTATAGTTGCAGAAATAACTGTGACCAATTTGAAAACCTTCCCCTAAATTTGAATCACTTTTAATTTTATCATTGACCTTTGGAATCATTAAACTTATATGATTAACCATTGCCTTTGATAGTCCGTTATCTGATAAAAAGTTCTGAAAATTAGCATCAAAATATGGTTGTAAGTTTATAAAGGCAAAACGTCTTCTTAACGCATAATCTACAATCGCCAATGAACGGTCTGCTGTATTCATTGTACCAATTATATATAAGTTTTCAGGTACATAAAAGCGGTCTTCTTCATCTTCTGCATAAGTTAGTTTTAAAGCGAATTTTTCGGCTCTTTTATCCGCTTCAATAAGCATCATTAATTCACCAAAAATCTTCCCAAGATTACCTCTATTAATTTCATCAATAATGAAAAAGAACGGTTTATCGGGATGTGCTAATGCCCTACGACAAAAAGAGAAAAATATGCCATCTTTTAAATCAAAACTTCCTTTTTGCGTTGGTCTTAAACCTTGAATGAAGTCCTCATAACTATATGATTGATGGAATTGTACCATTTCTATATTAGCATCTTTAACTTCCTGCATTATTTGATATGCCAGTTTTCTTGCAATAAAGGTTTTACCAACACCTGGTGGACCTTGTAGAATGATGTTTTTCTTTCTTTTTAATAGAGCTACTGTTTGAAAAAACTGTTGCTCGCTAATAAATGGCTTATCGCTATCCTCTGCAAACTGGTATTTTTTATGACTGCTATTTTGTAATAATTTTTCGGTAATGATATTTTTAGTGTCAATTACATCCCTTATTATATCATATTCTTCTTCTTGTAGTTTAAAAAGACTTCCTTGATTATTTATAAATACTTCACATTGTTGTAACGCATTTATGTTTTTGAGTTCGTTCCAAGTAATTGGTATTTCTAATTTTTCTACCAATTCAAATTCAATTTCTTCACCGACTTCCGTATTATGAATCCCTCTAGTTACTTCATAAATAGCTTTAATTTGTTTTGTTGGTGAACTTTCATAACCAATAATTAAATCGCCTGGTTTTGTTTGCTCAAAATATTTATAAATTCTACGCTTGTTACCTTTTTCGTTGTGTGTTGTATAGGTTTGTTTATCGCCCTCTTTATGATTGCTAATGCTCCATATTTTCGGATTTGCATTTAACCACCAAAAGTTAATCGCTTCTTCATTTTCAGATAATTCATCATCAATTTCCTCAATATCATTAGATTTTGCATTTCCTTTAGTATTCTCAAATAAAAGGTTATGTTTTGTAAATACATCTACCAAGTCTGGATATAAGCGCGCGTATTCATTTAATAAAAATTCCCAAACTTTTGTTGGGCTAAACGTATCTGGTCTAAATAGTCTCTTATACCCTTTAAGGCTGTTTGATTTGTATTGATATACTTTATTGGTTAGCCATTTAACCTTACGTCTGTGCTTATAGTCTTGTGCTTGTGAATCGAAATAATAATTGCTGTCAATTACACCAATACCTAAACAAGTATTGATGCCTTTATTAGCAAAAACCACATCACCTTTATTAGCAGTTTTAAAAAACCATAGATTACCGGTTTGATTGGATTGACTCTCTGGCGGTAAACCTGCTAACTTATTAAGCTCTTGATAGCTTTCAACCTTTGTAATATCTCCTATTTCTAAATTGCTATAGTCTATGGCTACTATATTATTAGCATAAAATTCGTCCCATTCTGATGCTTGACTACCAGGTGCAAACTTGAAATAGTTACGTGTTTCGTCATTTATCTTTACAATTTGAGGTTTTAACTCGGTTAAATACTCCAGAACAGCATCATAATTATTTACTGTTTTCAGTTTTCTTGGTAAAGGATTTTTTAACTCGAAACCTGCTACTAAACCTGTTTCAGATTTATGGCCTATTCTTAAAAAGAATTGATACGCAATTTTATGTGAGTTTTTTATGTTTGGGTAAAGTGCTAACCAACAAAAATCCTGACCAAAATTATTTGCGCCTTGAAAATCTACTGTGTGATAGGTGTAATCGTCTAAATTTAGTTGGACTATAAGGCTTTTGGCTATTTGCTCTAGATAGTTTTGAACTGTTTCCCGTTCTGCTGTATGCTTATTGTAAAAGAAAGTGTGAAATATGCTCCAAGGTTTTTGCCAATTGGCAAACATATCTCTTTTACCTATGCCATAATTTTGAAGTTGCTCTAGTAAAGTTGGTGACAAATGATTGAGAGCCTCTATATCTTTATTACGTATATAGTCTTTAACTTGCTCTACTGTGTCCTGTGAAATTTCATCGCCGTTTAATAATAAACGTGCCATTTCTGCACGTAATAAATTTACTGGCTTAAAATTATCTGGTGTATTATATTCGTTATAAATATCGTTTACAATTTCTGGGCTTAACACATTAATAGCTTGATACAATTCTTGTGAATCTGTTGCTAAACTACAATACTTTGTAGCAAGGTCTTGTATGTATTTAAATTGTGTTTGCATAATTATTTATAATCTAAAACTCTTGTTCTTTTACACTTTCAAAACCTGTTGTGCTAAAAGCTTCTCTTAAAGCATCTCCTAAAAGCCCTCCTTTTTTCGTGTCACTTATCATTTTTATTAAACCTGCACGCCTATTGGATAAAGATTTTGCATTGAGATTAAAAATCTCAACCGTTTTCTCAACTTTTTTTCTATCTAGCTCCTTTAAATCTTCTTTAGGTTCTATTTCACCATTTTGCAAATAATTAAAAAAGTGTTCAGGATTATCAATCACAGGATTGTATATCTCTATATACTCCTCCATTTTTATTGAGTATCCATTATCCTTATATTTAGCCCCATAATCCTCATCGTTACAAGCTGCTATTAAATTATTCCATTCAAAAGTTTTTGATGCATCAATATTTCTTTTGATATAATGGTCGATATGACAATCTCTGTCATCATCAATTAAAACCTCTGTGTAACCACATAGGAAGACTTGTTCCTCTGCTAAAATTTGAAACCGTGTATTTTGAAATACTTCGGGTGCGAGTTTGTGAAAATCACTCCAATTAGCACCTTTATTGTTAACCTTGAAATCTTCAAACTCCTTTAAAGGTTCTTGCTTATTCACCCTTCTCATTAACCATTTTTCCTTTTAGCAAGTTCAACTTTTAGCTGCGTTATGGCTTCATCATCTTTACCTATTTGATCTTGCAAGTCATTAAATAACCTTTCAAAATCAACGGAGTTATGCTTTTTATCTTTAATCATTTGCCATAATAGAGAAATAGTCATTTCTACTTCTTTATACCTTAAATCATCTACGTCAAAAACCTCTAATAAAATATCGTCAACTTCTTTACCGTAAGGGTTATAAGCAAATACTTTAAGACGTGCATTATTCTCGGATGATGCCATTATGAATAACTGATCCTTACGCATTGCTGAAACAATATCAGGTGAATGAGATGTAATTAGATAAAAATTCTGATATGCATTCTCGTTTTTAATGAGTTCATAAATAAACTCTCTTTTCCATTCAGGATGCAAATATGTATCTGGTTCATCTAATAAGAATAGACTGTTTTCTGCTGCCAATAGCTCTTTCAAACCCATAATAATGAGCTGTTGCTTTTCCCCTTCACTCAATCTTTGAAATGGAACTTGAATATTTCCCTTATTTAAAAAGATTTCAACATTTGTTAGTAAACCATTGGCTTGTAATGCCACTAAATATTCAAACAATCTTTTTTCTGTACCATAATATTCCCAAAGTCTTATTAATGAGTTTTGATTTGTGATTACATAAGATATTTGGGTTGGGCTTTTTATTACAACCTCATCAACAGTTGCAGCAAGACGAGTTAAAAATATTTTTAAATCTCCTTTTGCTCCCCAAAAGTCTTTAGCTGTAGCTTTAGGTTTGGCCCATTTTGGCTTATCAAAGTCCAATACGATTTTTTTGAAACCTTGTATTTTATTTTTTGATAGTAATTTGTCTGGCACATCTCCATACTGATAGCTTAATAATGCTATCAGAATTAATGGAAAGTTGTTAGTAGTGAAATAATAAAATGGTTGGTCGATTTTTATTTCACCATCTAAAGAGCCCAAAATATTTTTACTTTGGTAAGATTGGTATAAATTATATAGGATATCTGAAATACCTGAATAATATACCATAAGGCTTGCAGGTAATATATATTCAAAAGATTCACCAATATTTCTTAAATACTTTTCAATTTCACTTTGTTTGCTATAAGTATTACTTGATTCAAAAAGACTTATTTGTATTTTACCATCATACTCTAATTCAATGGCATAATAATTTACAAAACTTTCTCCCCAAGCAGTTGTATTAGTTATCTTTTCGCTTTTGAGTAAATACTGAATTTTAAATCGAAATGGATATTTTAGTTCATAGATTCCTTTAAGTGATGTACATTCAAAAAGTTTAGCAAATATTATAGATAAACATTCTACAAGTGTTGTTTTACCAGAGCCATTTTTACCAATAAAAGCTGCTATAGATTTACTGGGTGAAAAATCTACTTCAAAATCATTTAGCAACTTATAGTCTTTTATATAAAGTGAATTTAGTTTCATTAACTGGTAAATATTTCTTGTTCAAAATTAAGTAGGGCTTTTTCTCTGTTTGCATTTGCCTTTCTCCTTAAACTTTTGATTTGATTTTTTAATCCATCAATATGGTTAGCAATTTCATTCTGTTTATCACAATCTGGTAAAGGAAACAAAAGCTCTTGCATTTCTTGAGCATTAATATTTGCTTGACCTGTAATTTGCCTACTGATTAAATCTTTTTGAAATTGAAGTATAGATGAGTTAAATAAATAATTAATAAATTTTTTATTAACTAAATCTTCTTTTAAAACCACCCGAATTAAATAAGAAGCAAAAGTGTATTCATCATCACTATCAAAAAGAGCCGTTTTACCTACTAATTCTTTACTATTGGTTCTATTAAAAAGTAAGTCTCCTTTATTTAATTTATACTTTTTATAAGTCGAATCATTAATTGAAATATATTTTAAATCATCAAGATTTAATTCTCCATTATAAATATTATTCATTCTTAACATAGGTGGACCTACTATTTCTTTAGAAGACTTTTCAGATAAACCATATTGAGTTGAAAAAATCAATTCTCTAAATTTAATTAAAGGATAAAGTCCTTTAAATTTGTTTTCAATTTTTGCTAACCTCCCTAAAGAATCTACAGCCCATCGATCCACTTCCCTATAGTTTATAGTATCTAACAACCCTTCTTTTTGAACTTTTTTTGTTTTACTTATTCCAAGAGTTGAATACAAATACTCTTCAATCTCTTGTTCAAGATTATTAGCTTCTTGTTCTTGTTGTTGGGCTAATTGTATTTTTTGATTGTATTGGGCTACGATGCGGTTTTGTTCTGATAATGGTGGTAATGGGATTTTTATGTTTACCAGCGTATCAAATTTCAAATTCTGCCTAACCGAACCTGTAGTATTATCATTTATTATCTTATTAAAAGTGTCTGTTTTAAAAATCAAATAAAGGTATTCAGAAGACAATTCATCGTTAGTGCCAAAAACAACGTAGGCTGGACTAATAAACTCATTTTTTTGATTAGGTGTTTTCCAACCAATTGAACCTACGTTAATTCGATAAGGATTATATGCTAAATCTTGATTATAAACTTTTTTATAAGACTGATTAATATTAGCTCCTAATTCGGTATAAGCATCAAATAAGCCTGTTTTATTATTAACACCTAATATTTTAAATTCTTTATCTGGAAAGTCGTATAATTTTACTCTTTCACTTCTCTCATAAATTAATTTAGATAGTAATACTAATGGATAATCTGAATTTAAAGCATTTGTAATATACCTTTTAACATCCCACAACAAGAAATCTGTAAATGGAACCGTCTTTAAATATGTGTTTGCTTGTTCCATTTATAGACTATAAAATATTTCAGGTTCTTGAGCTTTATTATCTCCAGATAAAGGAATACGATACATTGTACTGTTGTCTAAAATTTGGTATTCTACTTTATTGATGATGTTTTCCCAAAGTTGGTTGCTTACTCTATACTCCGTAAACTCTTTGGCTAATGGTTCTAACTCGTTATCTATTTTTGCACCTGTTGTGCTAATCCCTGCTTTTTCTACTTCGGCAATTGGTATTTCGTAATTGAACTGCTCTTTAATTTGAGCTTTAATTTCGGTTTCAACTGTTTGTTGTAAAACTTTTAATTCTGCCCTTAATTCTTTTTTCTCATCAGCAGGTAATGCTTCTTTACCACGTAATACCAATTTAGATTTAATTGGTGCTATTTGCGGTTGATATTTTGCTTCAATATCCTTTTTAGCTTTTAATGCTACTTTTTTATAGGTTTTAGCTTCTTCCTCGGTAAACTTTTTAAAGAATAGTAAACTAGGTTTTACGGTTGCACCTGATGCAATAAATACATCTTGCGGAATTGAAGTTATTAGAACAATTTTTGCTTTGCTTTCTACAAAATCTCTTATTTTTTGAAGGTTAGAATTGTTTAATACGCCTTCTGGCAATACAATACCAATTCTACCACCTGGTTTTAATAAATTTAAACAACGTTCTATAAACAACACTTCTGTAAGTGTGCTCATACTTCCTGTTTTGTATAAACTCAACAATGGTTTCCCCATATTGTCACTAATTTGTTTTAAAGCATTCTCATAGGCTTTACCATAACGTTTTTTGTATTTAACAATACGGACTGCATCCTTGTATTTATCGGCTTCCGTAATCTTTAAGCTTTTTTCAACCCTTGCTCCAAATGGAGGATTGGTTAATATGACATCAAAGCGATTATCGAATATTCCATTTACGTTTAACAACCCATCGTTATGATGTACACCTCCGTGACCATCACCGTGCATAATCATATTCATTTTAGCAGTACGACTCATACGAGGATTGGCATCTGTACCAAAAATGCATTCGTAACTCAATACCCTTAATCTACTTTTAGGATTGTTTATGTCTAATTCTTGATTGAGTTTAGCGAATAAATCGTTAACAACCTCATCTACTTCTTCTTTCTTTTTCTCTGATAGTTTTTCGTATTCAGTCGTATAGTATTTTTCTTTAATTTTCTCTTTTTCCTGATGAATATCTTCTTCAATTTTAGCTCTTACATATTCAAACGCTTTAATAAGGAATCCGCCTGAACCACAGCAAGGGTCACAAACAATTTCTCCTTCTTGTGGGTCTAATACATCTACCATAAAATCTACAATAGTACGCGGTGTAAAAAACTGACCTAATTCACCTCTAAAGGTTCTCCCTAAAAATTGCTCGAATGCGATACCTTTAACATCATCTGATGTTGTAGAGAGGTTGTACGTTTCCAATTCTTTTACAATAGCTTCAAAACTATTTTCTCGTATTCTAATAGATTCGTTAGGGTCGAATAAATCATCATCCTTAAATTCCTCTTTGGTATTTTCAAACAGTTGCTGATAAAACGGTTTACTGGAAGAAGAGGAATAACGATTATAGGCTTCTTTATCTTTTATAAATTGTTCTCTTGAAAATACTTGTGCATTAGAATTTTCACGTTCATATCTGATTTTGATAAACAAGATTTTACTGATTTCATCGAAAGCAGCTTCTGGTGAAAGTTTATCATTGTTTCTAATAATGTTATGGCATTTAAACAATAGTTTGGAAAACTCATCTCGCGTAAACGCTTTTGTTTGCTTTAATAAGGCATCTACCTTTTTAGCATTATTAATTATACTTGCCGTTGGAATATCTACAACCTCATCAAGTCGTTTTGGGATTTTACCTTTTATAACCCTGAATATTCTTGTTTCCTTTAGATTGGTAGTTACAAAAAAGTCTGCACCAGCCCAAGACGCATAATTATAGCCTTGAAAATAATCTTCTTCACGAATGGTTAAATGTTCTGCTTTACATTCTACCACGATAGCAGCGTGATTGCCTTCATTTTTATCTTCTTTAGATTTCCATATTACAATATCCGCCATTGCTCTACCTTGACCGCGTTGTGAATTACTCACTTTAACTTCTTGTGCCATTTGATCTGGTGAAAAGCCATAATTTTCAATTAAACGCTGAATATATAGTTGCCTTACTTTTTCTTCTGGTTTAAGTACTAACCATTTACCTAATAGTGGTGCGAAAATTTTATTGCCTTTTATTTGAAGTTCTATGCTCATAGACTATAGATTAGTTTTCTTTTAATTTTAACTTTCAAAGTTAATAATCTTAAGATTCTTTTAAAGTGTTTTAATTTTTATTTATTCCAACAGTTTTCATAAATAATTTCTTCAAAACGCCAAGGGTATTGTTGCCTTACTACTGCCAAATGAACATCTAACCTTTCTTCAGAAACCTCCTTTATTTCCTTCAGATATTCATTATACGTAATTTTATTAGAGTCTTTTTCGTTTTTAAATAAACTTATCTTTTCTTCTTTTAAATCTAAACCTTCAATAGAGTTATCATTAATACTAAAATCTTTTATTGCAAGCACTAAAGGTTTATTGAATTGATTTGTATTATAGTATTCTTTTGGATTATTAATCACTGGATTCATAAAAGCTATCAGTAATTTAACTTTGCCGTCAGTTATATACTGTATTTTGTATACCTCATCAATTAAAACTTTCTTTTTATTAAATTCAAGTATATATAAATCATCTTTCATTTCCTCTACATTTTTATCAAGTACGGATTGTAACTCATTTATCTCATTAATTTTATCTACCGGAAGAAATATTTGGTTCATTAAATTTATAAAAGACTTTATGTTTCTTCTTGGATAACCTAATAAACCATTAAAAAAATGAGAATCTATATGAAGCCTTCTATTCCTCATGCTTCTTGCTCTATCAAAATCAGGCTTTAAATGTTCTTGCCCAGTAACTTTTAACACTTCTTCAATTAATCTAAACAACCTTTTCTCTTTTATTATTCCTTTTTTTTTAGAAAGCTCCTTCAATTCTATACCCAGCTCTTTTGCTTTTATTTTTATTCCTGTTTCTATAGTTACTAGTGCTTTGGTTACCGCTTCGTCTAGTAAGTTAGAATGAAAGTAAGACAGGTTTAAAAGTTGAATTACTGTTTCAAACCCCTCTACAATATCTTTTGGTAAATTATCATGATATTTATTTTCTAATGATATTTGTGTTATAAAATCATTTTCGTTTGTAATACCGTAAAACTCCCAAAAAGAATCTTTCTTAAAAAATTTTTCCATTCTATTTTTTTGAATAAATGTAATAAACTTTTATTCTCAAAAAAAAGAAGGCAATTAATTCTGTACAACTTTTTTGGTGTACACCACTTGTACACTTTTTAAAATGAAAAACTTTTTAGTGTACAGCCTCTGTACACTTTTCTGTTTGGTTATTTTTTTGGTGTACAGGTATAAGAAGGTGTTTTTAACATTAAGTTCAGTAGAGCTAAATCTCATGAATGGGAGTAACTCGTAACTTAAAGGTTTCTCCCGCTGGTCGAAATGACGGGAGGCGAGAAAAAGATTGCTTCGTCCTACCTCCTCGCAATGACGGAAACCAACAAACAAAACAGTCATTTTGAACCGAGTGTTAAGGAAGTGTGAGAAACCCCATGAATAAAAGTTACTCATAACATATACTTTCATTTTGTCTTGATACAAAACGAAACAAAAAATCAAGACTTATTTTTCCTTTTTTGAATTCTACGTTGTATTCCGTATTCGAATCCAGACCGTAAACTCTTTGGATTCTCTTATACTCCATAACCTTGAATTCTAGCAAAATAAAAATAGGTCGGCGTTTATCCATACTCTTCTCTACCTCCTCGCAATTACGGTAATAAAACGTCCTTAGAAAACAAGCCGAAAATTAACAACAAACTGTCACTTCGAGTAAAATTCTTTAAACATAGTGAAGGGAATTTTGTATCGAGAAGTATTCGGTAGTAACAAGGTTCTCGATACTATTTTGTTCCGCTACGTTGCACAAAATCACTCGAACTGACATCTCAACGTCATTATGAATGGAACACAGTGAAGTGACGTAATCTCATGAATGGGAGTTACTATCAACTTAAAGATTTCTCAGTCGTAACCTCCTTCGAAATGACAGTCATCGAGGAAAAGATTGCTTCGTGCCTCGCAATGACGGAAACCAACAAACAACAACGTCATTACGAACCAAGCGGTAGCGAAGTGTCTGAAAACCCATGAATAGGAGAGTTACTCATAACTTTAAGACCTCTCAACTTACTTCGAAAACTATCTTCGTTCAAAATATATTTTGAACTCGATAATGTTCGAGGTGACGGGAACCAAGAAAAAGATTTCTCAGTCGCATACTCCTTCGAAATGACGGTTATCAAGAAACTCCCCTCCTTTTATTATTACTTGTAAAAAACTCTTACGTCTTCTGCTTGTAACTTTAACATATCATCTTTGGCTCTAATTCTTATTAAATGCATCCCTGATACTATATTTTCGGGTATTTTCATCCTCCATAGGTGTTTACTTTTGGTAGTTGGCTTGGGCATTTTAGATAGTTTTTGTCCTTTATACCTTCCTAATTCTTGAAGCAAATAAAATCTTTTTAACTCTGGCACTACTCCTTGATAATACTCCATAGATTGCCATGTTTTACCATCAAAAGAAACCTCAACTTTTGTAGATTCTCCTCCTGCAAACACATTTGCATATACATAAGGCTCATTTAAAACGTTCATTTCTGTATCCCATTCTTTGTTCTCTGGAACCCAAATACGCATTTGCTTTTCTATAGATGCTCCCGAAACCTTATAACTAAGATGATAATCTTTGTCTTCTGTTTCTAAGAACCAATATCCTTTTGGGGTACCATCGTACATCATCGCAAAAGGAACTCCATGAATATCGTGCGCTCCTTGCCACCAAGCACCACAAACCGCTCCTCCTACTAGCTGATGTACTGCTGGTTTCTGATTTCTTTGAAAGTAGCAATGGTATTGTGTATGTGTATGACCTGCTGCAATCAATACTTTGTCAAAAGGATTCATTAATAATATGAATTCCTCCTTATTACTTGTATACTCCAAAGGGATATGCATAAAAACTTTTATCGAGTTATACTTGGTTGCAAACTTCTTAGTAATGTGAGATACAAATGTTAATTGATCTTCATCAAACTTGCCTATATACTCACGATTATTTACTGGAAAGTTATTATTAAGTACTAAAAACAGATTGTCTCCATATTCAAAAGCATAGTACGAAGGTCCAAACGAAGCTTCGAAAGTTTTGTCTCTATTAGAAATTTTTTGTTCTCCAAAGTTTAAATCGTGATTTCCTATTACATAAAACACAGGCACTCCAACCAGCCCTAATGATTCTGATAGAGGCTTAAATATGCTAAGATTATCAAAAGAAAGATCACCTAAAGGAATAATAATGTCTGGTTTATTTTTGACTAATTCTTCTGTTACTAACTTACTAACATGATGAATATCGTCAATTACATCTGATTGAGGATCTCCCAACAACGCTATTTTTACCTTGTCTTTTTCCTTATTAGTATATAACGGAAAATCAAATGACTTTTTATTGGTTAACTCTTGAGATAGATAGTAAAACTTCAAGTTGTTTTGTGGGGTACGTGGTGAAACATACCCCTTTGGTTTGATAACAAATATTGGATTATTCTCTAAAGACTCTATTTTATAAATCCCTTTAGTATTTGTAGCTACAACATCTTTTCCATTGCTTACAAGTATACCTTTAAGAACTTTATCTCCTTTGTCATAAATTCCATTTTGATTCTTATCATGATAAACTCTTCCTGAAATTTTAGGTGACTGTCCTAAAGCTACTTGCACCATAAGCACTAATAAACCGAAAAGAAATCTTGATCTACTCATTAGTTTTTACCTTTAAGATTTCTAGAATCTTGCCTAAAAGATCGCTATTTTCATAAACCCCTTGTAATTTATCTGATTGAGGACCATAAGCAAACAAAGGCACCATTGCTCCTGTATGATCGTGTGTCGTAAAGTCTCCTTCAATCATATGGTTTTCTACATTTCCTTGTGGAATAGAAAATCCTGAAGTTTCATGATCTGCTGTAACAATTACTAAGGTGTTTTTATTAGCATCTGCAAATTTTATTGCTTCGGTTACCGCCTTGTCAAAATCAATTCCTTCTGCTATAATTCCATGGGTATCGTTAAAATGCCCATAGCTATCTATTTGAGCTCCTTCTACCATTAATAAAAACGGTTCTTTTTTCGACTTTAAAAAAGACAAACTACGTTGGGTTGCTTTTGCTAAAAAATTACCTCTTCCTTGTTTGATTCCTGGCATTCCTCCTTCTGCAGTAAAAACCCCTATTCTTTCTTCATCAGTAGTAATTTCTTCAATAGTATTTTTAATACTGAAAGGCATGGTTTGTTTATTTGAGAAGTACTTTGCACCTCCACCTATAAACAATGAAATTTGACTCTTTACAAAATCTGTAGCTATTTGTTGCATATGCGATCTATCTTTTTGATGTGCATAAAAAGCCGAAGGAGTTGCTCCTGTAATTTCATCAGTAGTAATTAAACCTATATTATAATTGTGTTCTACTAATAACTCACTGATGTTTTTTACTGGTTTACCATCTGGTCCTACACCAATTGCTCTATTGTATGTTTTGGTTCCTGTTGCTATAGCTGTACCTCCTGCAGCAGAGTCTGTTGTAAAATCGTCTGAAGATTGTGTTTTTAAAAACCCAACACTTCTTAATTGAGTTAATGTTAAATCTCCACCATTCGCCAAAGCTGCTGCTGAAATTTGTGATACTCCATTTCCATCACCAATTAATAAAATGATATTTTCTACTTTTTTATTCTTTTGATCATAAGTAAATGTAGGTTTATAAACTTCTGATTTTTCTTTATTAAAACTTACCCTTTTTGATAAACTTTTAAGGTATTTAGTAGCTTCAAAAGGTTGATCGGTGTTTATGAAATCAACTTTTAAATCTGTAAAAACTTTCCATGCCGACTCAGAATCTGGGGCTCCCCAAAAACGGAATGGTTTGTTTAAATTGTGTGCTGTTTCAATTACTTTTTTTACTCTTTTAAGATCGTCTGCAACCATTCTTCCTTTTCCGTTCCATACAGAATATTTTTTATAGTCTACACTTATCAATCCTACCTTTTTCCATGCTTGTTTGTTTAAAAGCTTGGTTAATTTTTGATGGTCGAATTGTATATAATCCGGATAGTCTACATAGTCTTTAACTTGTGGTTTTCCGCCTGAGATTACAAACTGTATGTTTTTGTTTTTAGTAAGATCTGGGTATCCTTTTAAAGTTTTTACTAGGCGATTTAGTGTACTATAGGGTTCTGACTTTACATCTATTAACAACTGTATTTTATGTGTAAGTTGAAGATCGTTTTTTAACGCTGTTCGTAAAGGTTCTAAATAAAGCGATTCTATAGTGTGCTTTTTAATAATCTCGGCTGTTCCATGTGCTACAAATAGGGTGTTATTTTTTAATATTACATCTATTTCTAAAGAATGGACTCCTGCTGCATAGGCTTTCCAAAAAGGAACTGTTTGTTTATAATCGTTGTGAGAATGTACTTTATAAGTAAGGTTTGAGGTTTGTGCTTGTATAGCTCCTACCCCTAATATTAGGTATAAAAATATCTTTTGAATAAATTTCATTTTATGCATTTATAAAAAAGATGCCGCCTTAACGACATCTTTTTGTTAAACTTAAATTAAACTAAAAAAATGACTAAAATTACCATCCAGTGTTTTGCTTGATTCCTGAAGAGATAATTGCTTCGTTAGGAATTGGCCATACATGCATATAACTAGGGTCAAAATTTCTTGCTTGCCACACTTGTTCAACGGTGTAGTCTGAATCTGGGTTTGATCTATCTGTGTGGATTCTACCATATAAAGGTTTACTATATACCTCAGCAGCATCTCCCCAACGTACTAAATCGTAGTGTCTGTTAGCAAACTCGCCGGCAAACTCAACACGTCTTTCGTGTTTAATATTTTCTAATGTAGCGTTGGTAACTGGAGCTAATCCTGCTCTTTCTCTTACTCTGTTTAAATCTGTATCTCCGTTTCCTCCTTGTTGAATTAGTGCTTCAGATTTCATTAATAAAATCTCTGCATAACGCATTACAGGTACATTGTAAAGTGTTGTTGGCGCATTACCATTTGAGTTGATAGAATTTCCTACTGGGTTTTCCATTCCATATTCATACATGTACTTGTTAAACTGGAATCCCGAAAGTGAGTTTTCTGATTGGTATTTTCTGGTTTCACCAAAGAACTGAAACTCATCACCAAATTTTAAGATGGTTACTTCTCTTCTTGCATCATTTGCTTCAAACTCGTTGTATAAGTCTTCTGTTGGAGTGTAATATCCCCAACCATTGTAAAGCCCCCAGCCTTTGTTTTCTAACATTACTCCTGGTAAGATGCTACCACCTTCAACACCAGAATCTACAGACCAGATGTATTCACTCGTCCAGTTATTTAGATGACTGTGTAACAATCTGAAATCTTTTTTAGGGTTATCTGTATCAATAAGTGCTCTACCCGATCCTGAATTTGTTACTGCATCACAATAGGTTACCACATCAGCATATTTAGAACTGTCATATTGTGCCCAATACAAATAGGTTTTTGCAATATAAGCTAAGGCTGCATCTTTATGTGCGCGTCCGTAATCACCTTCTCCCATTTCAGTAAAAAGAGGTAATAAATCTGCTGCTTTTTTTAAGTCTTCAACAACAAATTCATAATTTTCTATTACACTTTGTGGTCTTTCATAGCTTCCTGCTTCATCGTTCATATTCTTTTCAGTAACGATAGGAATTCCTCCGTTTACACCATTGTCACCATAAGTATGAGCTAACCAGAAATAATGAAACCCTCTCATAAAGTAAGCTTCACCTAACAAACGATTTTTAGTTGACTGACTAATATTCATTTGTGGAACGTTTAAAATAACATCGTTCGCTCTTCTTATTACTTTATAACCTTGTTTATACATTTTTGATGTATATCCCTCATCACCAGTTACATTAAAGTTTTTAATATTATCTGCTGTGGCGTTTAACCTTCCAGTAACCATATCGTCAGATGCGTTGATGTACCAAAAGAATCCACGTGCAAACATTTCTTCTGCACGCATATACTCGTACATACTGTTGGTTGCTTCTATAGCGTCTTGTTCTGTTTTCCAGAAGTTTTCATATGAAGTACTTCCTAATGGATCTAGATTTGTGAAGTCATCTGAACAGGAAACAATCCCCATTTGAACACTCACAATAAATGCGATTAGTTTTATATATGTGTTTTTCATCTTCTTATTTTTATTTTTTATAATGACAATGATATTCCTGCAGAGATAGTTCTTGCTGAAGGATATCTACCTACATCTAATCCTTTACCTCCTACTTCAGGATCCATTCCACTATAGTTTGTGATTGTAAATAGATTTTCTCCTGAAACATATATTCTTAAAGATGATTGACTTAATACAGAACTCATTTTACTTGTTGGTACTGTATAGCCAAGTGTTACATTTTTAAGTCGTAAGTATGAAGCGTCTTCTAAATACCAACTTGAAGTGGTTCCGTAAGTTTGGTTATTATCTTGTGTAGATAACCTCGGAATGTTTGTATTTGTATTTTCAGGAGTCCAAGCATTTAACACTCCCTTATCTAAATTATATCCTTGTTGAGAAGTATTGAAAGCTGTAAACTTATATGCATTAAATACTTTAACACCTCCTACCCCTTGGAAGTTCATATTTAAATCAAATCCTTTATAATCTAAATTTAATCCCAAGTTATAAGTTACTTCTGGTAAATAACTATCCATAAAAACACGGTCGTTATTATCTATTTTACCATCGTTGTTAGTGTCTTGAAACTTAAAATCTCCTGGTACTGCGTTAGGCTGTATTAATTGCCCATCTTTACTATGTGCATTGATTTCTTCTTGTGATTGGAAAATTCCTAAGTAAGGCACTAAATAAGTAGCGTATAATTCTTTTCCTACTACAGATCTGTATGGATATAATGTGCTTCTAACATTATCTGAGTGTGCTATATAATCAATTCCACTACTGTTATACCCATTAAGGTTCATTAATTCATTATCAAGAAAACTAGCGTTCGCACTAATACTATAGTTTAAGTCTCCTACATAATCTTTATACGAAACTGCAAATTCATATCCTGTGTTTTTAACTTCTCCTCCATTTACATCAGCAGCCGACGTTCCTTGATGAATATCTTCTAGTCCAGGAATAATCATTCCTTTAGTAGTTTTCTCAAAATAATCGGCAACAATAGATAGTCGGTTGTTGAATAAATTCATGTCAATTCCAAAGTCTAAAGATTCTGAAATTTCCCATTTAAGGTTTGGGTTTGATTGTCTTCCTACATACGTACCTTTATCGTCTAAAGAACCATCTGCTCCTAAAATAACATTTGTGGTGTTTAAAGGAACATCAAAAGAGTAATATCCTACAGAGTTAATATTTCCTATTTGTCCCCAAGATGCTCTTACTTTTAAATTATTGATAGCTTCTATATTAAAGAAATCTTCTCCTGATATTTTCCATGCTGCTGAAGCTGATGGAAAATAGTCTGCTTGATTTTCTTTTGCTAAACGTGAGGTTTCATCTCTACGAATACTTCCTGATAAGAAATACTTCCCTTTATAATTATATAGTACCCTTCCGATTGCAGAAGTTAAAGCGTCTTCATATACGTCTGTTTCTGGAGTTCTAATTACTGATGCATTAGACATGAATTGATTGAAAGGTTCTTCACTACTAAACCCTTCTCCTTGCTGAAAGTAGTATTCATAATCGGTAAACTGTGACGAGTAAACAGCGGTAAGATCTATGTTATGGTCTCCAAAACTCTTTTTATAGCTTAATTGATTATCCCATACCCAGCGCTTGGTATCTGAGTAACTCTGATATAAATAATTGTTTAAGTTCGTTCTTCCTAACTCTGGAATTCGAGGTGAGAACTTTTTATATTTCGTATCAGTAGTACTATAACTATAACTCGTTTTAAACTTTAATCCGTCAGTAATATCATAGTTAAGATATACGTTCGCATTTAAATAGTTAACTGGGTTATTAATATCTGGACGTAACAACAAGGCTACAGGATTATATACGTCTCCGTAAGCTCCTGCATAATTTGATAAATTTTCTGGTACTACTCCGCTAAAGTTTCCATTCACATCACGTATTGGTGCTGATGATGGCATGTATAATGCATTTACAATACTACCTGAATAAGAACTTGTTGAATTTGTACCTACTGCTTCACTTCTTGAATAATACACATTTTCACCCACTGTAATATTATCTGTAAGGTGTATGTCTGTTTTTACTCTAAAAGAAAAACGCTCTGAATAGGTATTTAATAATAATCCTTCTTTTTTATGATAACCAAAAGATGTCATATAATTCATCTTATCAGTAGCACCACTTATATTCATATTGGTGTTGTACATAGCTCCTGATCTAAAAATAGCATCCATCCAGTTGGTACGTGTTACTTGACCCCATGGATTTTGTTCTGCATCGTGAGCAGATTGCCTTGGAGCACCTGCATTATCTGCTGCCATATTGTACACATCTGCTTGTTGCTTTGCATTTAAAGGCGTAGGTAATTTAGCTGCTGATTGCACACCACTGTAAAAGTCAAAACTAATTCTTGGTTTTCCTTTTTTTCCTTTTTTAGTTTCAATTACAATAACACCAGAAGCTGCTTGTGCTCCGTATATTGCAGCTGCTGCTGCATCTTTTAAAATAGATACCGATGCTATGTCGTTAGGGTTAATAGCTGGTCCGTAATACGGTACACCATCTACAACTGTAAGAGGTTCTTCATTCGCAAAAGAACCGTACCCTCTAATTACTACTTTACCGTCTTCAGATGGATCTCCTCCTTGTTGTAAAACAGTTACACCAGATACACTTCCTTGTAAAAAATCATTTAACGTAGATACTGACCTACTAGACATAGACTCTATGTTTTCTACTGTTGAAATTGCTGAAGTAAGATCTCCTTTTTTTGCGCTACCATAACCAATTAGTACTACCTCATCTAAAACGCTTGACTCTTCATTAAGCGCTATTGAAAACTCTTGGCTTCCCGAAAAAGGAAGTTCTAGTGTTTGAAACCCTATAAAAGAAACTACTAAGGTTCCTTGATCTTTATTTACACTTAGCGTAAACTTACCATCAAAATCGGTAGCTGCTCCATTCTTACTTTGCTCTTTAATAAGAACAGTTGCTCCGGGAATGGGTTCTCCGTCTGTTTTAGACACAACGGTACCTTTTAAAATAGTTTGTGCTACCGTTCCGGAGACTACTCCGAAACATAATAACAACATAAATAAATAGTGTTTTTTCATTTGATAATTTAGGTTTTGATTCTGAGACGAATCTATTTCAAGATGCTTTTTAAAAGGGGGCAAATGGTTTCAAAAAGGGGTACTTATATTTCAAAAAGCCTCATAAAAACACCTTAATTCTTACACTTTTGTTTCAGTAACCTTCTGCTAACATTAGCCTAATCTGAAGCTAACTTTCATGCTACTACTTTTTGTTCTTTGTAAGTTTTAGGACTCATATTAAAATGCTTTTTAAATTGTCTGCTAAAGTATTTTGGACTGGCAAAACCGCACTCAAAACTAATTTCTGAAATGTTTAATACATTTTGACTTAATAGGTGTTGTGCTTTTTGAAGTCTTAGGTTAATTAACACTTCTGAAGGAGATTGTTTGAGTATTTCTTTAAAAACACGGTAGCATTTTACTTTAGATATTTCTAATTTTTCTTGAAGGCTTTCAATATTAAAAGTATGATCGTGCAAGCACTCATGCATATAAGTAAGTGCCTTTTTTACTAGCTTTTCGTTTGGTGATAGTAATTGCTCGTCTTTATGACTCTCAATCCAACCGATGTGATTTTTTGTTTCAAACAGGTTTTTTCTACTACTTAATAAGTTGGTTAGCTTTGCTTGTAAAAAGGTTTTACTTACTGGAAGTTGAATGGTAACATCTATTCCTAATTTAGTAATTTCTTCCATTTGAAAGTAGCCTATTTCTTCTGATAGGTATAATATAGGACAGTTAGATAGTTTTATATTTTCTTTACGGTTTTCTAAGAACTGTACTACTTTATTTGTAAGTTTTACATCATAAAATACTATAGTGTCTACATTGAGGCTTGAAAGTGCTGAGAATAATTTATCTACGTTGTTTTCAAATATTAAATGATAAGTTTCTTCTCCCAATAATGATTGTAATATGCCATAGTTCATTTCACTAGTCAATACCAACACTTTATGCTTGCCTTGTGGAAGCTCATTTATCATCCCTAAATGATTCCACTGTACCATTGAGGCTTTTTCTGAGGTTACTTTATGAAATGGTACTTCTACCTTTATTGAAATAATTCCTTCTTCAGAATTATTTATATCCAACTTTCCATTTAGTTCTAATAGTAAATCTTTCGCTGCTTTAAAATAGGGACTGTAGCGTTGTAAACTTTTTATATTATTAGCTAAAATGCCACTATCTGAATTTACTTTTAGTATTAGTTTGTTTTCTTTTTCTGTATAGGTCATTTGTATGTTACTGCCTTGATTACTATACTTTATAAAGTCATTGAAAATATATTTATAAAAAAGTTTAAAGCGCAGTAAATCAATGGTTATCCACTTGTCTTCTACTTGGGTTTGATAGCTGAGGTTTATTCCTGATTGTAGTAATTTTCGTTCTAAATTTTGGGTTAAATCATGTAAAAATGTATTGATTTTTATTACTGATTTTTCTGTAGTATTTATACGGTTTACTTGCTCTAGAAAATCCCACTCCGTTAGTACATCTATCATGGTTTGCGCTTGACTAACTAATTTTGTTTGTATTTCGTTTGGAATACTATTTTGCTGACTATATTGTAGCATTTGCATTAATGGTTTTTTAAATTCTGCCAGTACAAACGTTTTAAATTTATCTATTTCAAAATCTTCGTTTTTTAATTTGTGATGTAAAGCCAGCACTTCTTCTTTTTGTTTGATAATTTTTCGGTTTTGGTCTTCGAGCTTTACATTAGCTTTTATTAAGTCTTTCTTCTGCTTATTAATTATAGCTGTTCGTTCATTAATTTTTTGTTTAAGTTTTTCTTGGTAAATTTTATCCTTACGAACTTTATACCCTAAGCTTAAAATAAGTATAATTACCCCTCCTGATGCTAAACTCCATGCAAACCAAGAGGTTTTATAAAAGGGTGGAGCTATTACTATTTTTATAGAAAACATATTTGTTTTAGAAGTACTTAAACTATTTTTTACTTCTAATACATATTCTCCATGTGGTATTTTCTTATATAAAATAGGGCTTGTTCTATACACTCTCCAATCTTTATCAAAGCCTTTTAACTTGTATAAAATTAAATTTTCATGATTTTTTCGGTATGCTACAGGAGTTATATCTAGGCTGATATTATTTTCTGAAAATGTTTTTTCTACTACATGATCATTATTTTCTACTCCATCTATTTCTACAACTAATTGAGGGAGATTCTTATTAAACTCTATTAATTCAGGAGCGAAGTAATTAACTCCATTAATACCTCCAAAATACAACGCTCCCTTGTTATCTTTATAATAAGCTCCTTCTGAAAACTCTGGTGCTTGCCATCCTTCATCTGGATGTAAGACATTTACTTTATAGTTTTCTTTATTTATTGAAGCAAGACCTTTAGTTGTACTCACCCATATGTGTTTTCCTTTAGGAATCACACTGTAAACCATATGACTTGGTAAGTTTTCTTTTTCTGAAATAGTTTTTACTACTCCTTTTTGACGATCAAAAACTGTTACTCCCCCCAAAGTTGCTATCCAATACAACCCTGTTTCTTCATCTTTATCAATACTATATACACTATTACCTGTTAAACCATTTTCTGTAGTAAGGTGATGTTTTTCTCCATTATTTCTATTAAATAGAACCATTCCATGATTTTCGGTTGCTAAAGCCAGTTCTTCACCATTAACAAAAACATCTCGAATATGGTATGTTTTTAAAAACTCGCTTCCTTCAACATTTTCAAACTTATTTTCTTTTATGTTGAACACTGCTATTCCTCCCCAACAAGCAAACCAAATTCTACCATCGTTAGTTTCTGTCATTGCATAAATCCTATTTGCTGGTAGTAAAGGATACTCTTTTGCACCGTAATAAGATACTTTAGTTTTATTTATGTGAATTAGTCCTGCATAGGTACCAACCCAAATAGAACCGTCTGTTGCTGTATATAAACTACGTATTCTTTCCCAATCTTTATTTTCTTTTGCTTTCTCTAATCGTTTTTTAATAAAACATTTGTCTGACTTACTATATTTATATAATCCTTTGGTATAGTAACCTAACCAAAGATTATTATCATCGTCCATTGTTATAGCTCTTACAGTTTCATTAGGCAAATGCCTATATTCTACAGGATGAGGAGCAATAGTGTTTATATGTTCAGACCCAACGTAAGCCATACTTAATCCTCCATCTTTATGACCTAACCAGATGTTACCAAAGCTGTCTTCATAAATTTTTTCAATTTCATTTCCTGTAAAACTGTAAGGGTTATATAAATCGTAGGTATAGTGCTCTATTTTTGTTTCGTGAATATTTACCTGATTATTTCTTATTACATAAAGCCCACTTTTTCTTGTAGCATACCATATATTTCCTTTTCTGTCTTGATAAGATTCATTAATAATTACTTCAGGAAATTTATTGAGTAATAATTGATCATTAATTAGTTGTTTGTTTGTTTTTACTTGTGCTTCGTTTACGTTTAAGAAACTCGTTCCATCAAACTCTAAATACTGTCCGCTTTTAGTTTCTACTACAAGATTATTTTTCTTTGATAGCTTTAGGTTAACGGGCGTTTCAGAAAAATAAAAGTTTTGAAAGACTGATTGATTTACGAACCTACTTACGGTATTATTATCTGTTAAACACCAAATTGTTTTAGATCCATCTCTTTGTAGACTATAAATTACATTTCCTGCAAGAGAAGTTGAGTCGTTATTTATATGTTTGAAAACTTTAAAATCTTTACCGTCATAACGATTAAGTCCATCCCAAGTGGCAATCCATAGTCGTCCTTTAACATCACTTATAATATCATTTACTGAATTATTGGAGAGTCCATCTTTTGTAGTTAATGTTTTAAATTTTAAAGATTGACCAAGACTGGTAGTAACAATTAAAAAAAAGAAAAAAAACAACCTCATACCAAACAATTTCATCTTTTATAACTGACAAAACTACTTTAGAGAGAACACAGATTAACTATAGTAAAATTAAGTTTTGATTACCTAAATGTTAATATTTCAACCTACCATATAACTAGGGTTTATTAGCTAATTATAAATTATACTAATACTGAATTTCAGCACTTTTTCATATAGATATAAAAAAGGGAAAGCCTTACTTATTTTACGGTTTTTAAAAAGATTAAAGAGTACTAATATCCTATTTTTAAGAAATTTAAAACAACTAATTATGTTACAAAACATTTCAACCTTAGGATTGACATTAACTAAAAAAGAACAAAAACTTGTTCAAGGTGGTGCACTACCAACATGTACAGTGTGCTTTGATTATTGTAGATCTCAAAACTTTCAGACTAAAGAAGAGTTTAGTGCTTGTTTTTATGATTGTAAACAAGAGCTTTGTTAAATTTTAAAAGCGGACTTTCGTCCGCTTTTCTTTTATCTACATCTTTTTAAAATACTTTTCTTATAAGTTTTTTATGTACTTGTAAGGTAGTACTAAATTTGATAGTTGTATTAGTGGTAACTGTGTTTCGGTTACTTCAGAGAATACAGACAAATCAAATGAAAAATAGGCTTCTGTTGTTGTTGGCTTTTTATCTTCATACCATTTTTCTAATGCTTTTGCTAACTGACATACGAAAGGTGTATCAGAAGTAATTTCTTCTGAACATCCCACAGTTGGTATTGTATAATCTTCTGGAATTTTAAAAGAAAAAGGTGTGTATAATAGTACTGGTAATTGAACCGGTGGTAAATCACTTTTAGCTGTTTCTTGTAAATAGTAATTCCAATAGCCTGTTACCTTAATTGTTTGTTGATGTAATTGATCGTACGTAAAAAATGTTTTAAAGAATGTTGCCAAATGTTCTGACAAAGACACACTACTTCCATTCTCATCTAAAATTTTAGCTATATTAATTTTAGTATTATTACTTAACAACGGTATTAGTTTGTTAGAAAATCTAATTAAAGGGGTTCTGTAAATGAATTTTGGATTTGTAGGGTTATCTTCAACCAACCCTTCATTTCTAATTATAGCAATTCCTGCCCATGTATTTTGGAACTGTAATACATTTAATCCGTTTACCTCAACTGTTCTATTTGGTATTTCGAAAGAACAAGGATATCCTAAATACTCCTTTACTTTGGCTTTAGGGTCTTTTACGTACCAATACGAATTTTCAATTGGTGTTCCAGATTCATCCGTTGCTTGTACTCTTGTATAATTATTTATGTTAATTAATGGAGCACTAGGAATCTCCGCCAGCTTAAACTCACTCATAAATAACTGCTTATCTATTTCAGACATATCTTGAGGAAGCACTATACTTACTACCAAACGCTTACACTCTTCACCTCCTTGGCAATCACAAGTAGTAGTAAAATGTGGATCTTCTTTTTGTTGTATAATAAAATTATAAGCACTTGTAGTTTCTATATCCTCCTCTTGAGAAGCTTTATATAGCATTGCTTTTTTGTTGTGTTCACCCCAAGCTAATGATAAATTATTAGTTAACTGCACCATAGCTTGCATTGCGTAAAATGCTTTGTCAAGATTTGGATCAGTATCATCAGATGTAGGAGATATAAGAGTTAAATACTTAGTCATATCATTTAACACTGATGACCATACGCTTACCATTTGGGCCATATCGTTGAATAAATCTCGAGTGCTACCTTTAGCTTGTATGTTATTATCTTGACCATCAAAAGTATTAAACCTAATATCAGAATAAATTTGGTCTTGTGCTGCTTGATCTTCAGAGTAAGTGTACGTGAAATTCCATTCTGAAGCTTTTTCAAGAACTTCTTTCGTTGTATCACCTACTATTGACACTGCTTTACCTTCTTGAGTTGTTAGCGTTGGTGGTTTTGGATAATTACGAAGAACTATAGGAATATCTACAGTACCTAAAGACTGCTGTAGTGGAGATTTATCAAAATCAGGTTCTACTGTTTCAGCTAAATTAACAGGTACTATAAATGTTAACCATTTTGATGCTTGATATCCTTTTACATCTGGCACATCTGTAATATCAAATTCAACATGAGTAATTTGATAATCCATTCCTAGAGGTACTGTCGTAAACTCTTTTGTGTTTTTAGTAGAAAAGATAAAAGACATATCGGATGTTTTTTCTCCATCTTCGTAATCTAACTGTATTTTAGCATTAGAAATTGAATACAGTTTACTATCTCCTTCTGTACTATTAACAATACTTGGGGTACCATATAAACGAGGAGCTATCTGATTTTGGCCTTCTCTTGCTATTCCTGATTCGGCAGTAACTTCCATTTGTACCACTGCATTAACAGAATAAGTATTTCCTAACTGAATAAGTAGTTGTTGTTTAAACTTTTCTTGAGCATTTAATTTTCTTGTTTCACTTACTTCTGGTGCTGTAAGAATTGGCTCTACCTTAGTTGAAATAGTTTCTGCCAGTAATGATTTAGCTTTGGTTATGGCTTCAAGGTAAGATGTAGCATCACTTTTTAAAGATCTTAAAAACTCTTTTTCTTCTTCAGATTTTAATTCGTCTACCAAAAATGCTGGTACCGCATATTCTGAACTTAAGAAAAGGTCAATTGCATCTAAACATTGTTTTCCCCAAATATCCATATCTACATCAGTAAAATTCTTTACTGTACCTTTTTCACAATCTAACCCTTTACCTGTAACATAAGAACATATTGGAACATCCTTTTTAGATACTAAGCTAGTAGAAATTGGTAAAGGCGCATAAAAAGATGCATTTAATAAACTATAAGTATAGATCTGTATCTTATATGTGGTAAACTCTTCTTGGGTAAGAACTCCTTGTAATGCTTCATCAAAACTAGCTTTACTCATATATACAGTTCCTACTAACGGAGTAAGTTTATCTATTACAGAATCTGGAACTCCTGATTTTGGTAGTTTAGAAATTGAATCGTTTGTAAGTTCATAAGAACCTGCTGGCTCAACATTCCAATAAATACCATTACCTGGTTTTAGTCCCATTCTTACAATGTAAATCGCTTCATTTTTCTGACTTCCAACCAACTCTTTATCTATACCTGTAGCTATTTTAAGTACGTATTCATTTTCTTGATAGAATGTTTTTTCAAAATTGACCGCAAATTTTGTTAATGAGTGGTTTTGAACTTTCTCGCCTGCACTATTTTCTTGTTGTAGATTAGGAACATAAGTATTAGGCTGAACAACTGTATTAGTTGAAGTAACCGATGGACTATCTTTAAAATCGTTGTTAACAAAAGAAAGGTCTCTTTCCATACGTAATCCCACTGTTAGCTCAAAAATAGAAGCTGTTTCCAAGTTTTCTATTGCAACTGGTTGTTTTATTGAACTCATTGTTGGAGCTGTAGGTACTGTTTGACAATAAGCAATAGCATATAAATAAGCGTAAATTTCTTTTACAAAATTATTGATTGGTGCTAAGTCTACATCTGTTTCAATTCCTGGTAGCAATGAAGTGCTTAATGAAAGTGTAACCGTATTTTGATCTTCTACATAAGGATTAAATTGATTAATTTGATAGTATATGTTGGTATATACAGCTAAGTCATGTAATGCATTTTTTTGATACTCTGGTGCATCTGGATTATTAGGGTCAGAAACACAAGGTTTACCATCTGTACTTTGGTATCGTGTAACATCAAAAGAGAAATTCAATAATAATTCTCGATCAGTATCATTCTCTAATCTTACATCATAGGTAATAAATAAACTTGGCCATTGTGAGAACCCCTTTAACTCATCAAGATACCCTACCGCTACTGGTGGATTATTAAGAGGTGATTTTGTATTCAACTCTGGATTGTTAAACGGTGTTACCGTTTCATTTCCATAATAATCAACCCAATCAAAATGTATTTGTAATGTGTTACCTATACCTCTATATGGATTGTCTTCTTTTTGAGGGAATCCTTCTGGATAAGAGTTGTTAGGATTATCAATCGCATACTGTGCTATAGGAATTACTTGATTATAAGTCCAAGGCGAATTAGTATTCTCTTCGTTTTGGTCTTTATTATTTGCCGGACCAGAAGGTAAACCTACAATACTTTTGTTAAAATATCTGTTAGCAACTACCTGGTAGCTTAATAAATTGTATAAGTTATTCAAATAGGTTTCTGCATATCCAGCATCACTTGGATTATCTGGAGGAGTTCCCGGATTTGTTCTACTTAACTCAAAACCTGCTGTACCTTGCTGTATTGATGATACTTTATGAACTACCTGATCAATTATATTAAATGTTGTATTGACATTAAAAACAGCTGCATCTTTAATTATAAAAGATAATGTATCAACATCTATAAAATAATAATTAGCAATGCTCTGCATCGTATTACCTGGTGTACCCTCATCTGTTGTTATTTGATAAGTAACTGTAGGAATTTCTATCAATTGCCACACAGGTAAACTATCCCAATTGTCAATATTTGGATTAAGGCTCTTAACATCATCTGGATTTACATTAAAATATTCTGCAATGGCAGTTAAATTATTAGAAGGTGTACCTGATGAAAGACCAACCTCATATTGCAATCCGTCCAATACAATTGGTTTTGCTGAGGTATTAAGTTTTACATCTGTTTCATTAAGGTTAGCGAGCTCACTAATTAATATATTGTATTGAGATGAAATGCTTTGTAGCGTTTCATTTGCTGAAGTCGTTGTATAAGTTAAATCTTTTTGAGCTTTAGACTCTGCATAAACAATAGAAGATGACGTATCAATTTTATCTCCCGTTATAGCACAGTTCATAAAATCTTTAAGAACATTATTATATGAATTGCTATAAGTAACTAATAGTGAAATTGTTCCATTTCCTGAACTGTCAAAAATAGTATCAGGGAACCCTGTATTTCCTTCAATTTCGTTATATAATAAATAGTATCCTCCAGACCTCGTAATACTACATTCCCATAATAGTTTTACAAAATCGTACAATGAATTTAAAACTCCGTTAGGTTTTTCAGACTCCTCTTCTATTAATCGACCCTCCTGTGATGATTTTAATTGTACTGGATTTGTTTCTGTTGATAAATTAGATTGAACAATAAACGTTTTCATATTTAGGTTTCCAACAGAAAGTAATCCATCACTTCCTTCATACAACCACTGTATATCTTCAATTACTCCTTGATTATTATTACTTCTAGAATAATCAGGATCTAAAACTCTTAATAACCTTTCTAAAACCTGTGTTCCTGATTCATTCGCTCCTATTAACTCATAAGTAAATGCACTTGTACCTGGAGCAGTGTCGTCAGCCTGCTTTTTAATGTCTATTTCTAGAAGTGTAGACCATCCATAATACTCAGAGTTTTTATAATCCATAACTCCAGTTGTGGCATTATACGTTCCTATTTGAATATCCATAGCTGAGCCAGCTCTTTTAGGTATCGCTATCTGTTGTAAAAGACCTGATGGGAAATTCCAAATTAGTGGAGATATTTCAGTTTGTCCTCCCAAACTACCATATGGAAGGTTTACCTCTCCTGAGGTACTCCATTGCGTAACTGTTTGAAATGTATATTGAACAGGAATCAAATTATAAGGCTTCATAGCTGCCAGTTTTAAAATATCTGGCTCAATACCTGTTTGTTGAGCATAAGTAACCACAGTAGCTATTTGTGATATATCTTCTGGAGTTAACTGTATTGGTAGTGTAGCTTTTTTAGGATCTCCTGAAGGAACCTCTCCGTTAAATTGTAACCAATCTAATGTAGTATTGATTAAATTAATCGTAAATCCTTCTTTAACATCACTTGGTATTTCAAATTGCTGTCCTGTTAATCTATATAATGCACAATCATCACCTGCACATGGAGAGTTTGCATTGAGTGTTAAACCTGGTAAGGTAGTTGGCAACCTCATTCCATGAAGTTGGTATCTCGATACCATACCTGATAATTGTGTATATGATTGTTTTGCTTTGAAATAATCTAATATACTTTGTACATCTAAGCATCTTAATTCTGGTATGTTTGCTGTACTGTAATTATCAGAATCATAAAATAAATTATTGACCTGTTGGTTATGATAACTTGTTCCTAAAACCTTAGAGGTTGTGTTATATTTTTGAGCTATTTTACCTAAGGTTTCTGCATCATCTGGATTACTAAAAGTAGCAGTTATATGAACGAAAGGTTGAATTAATAATACCCCCAATGGTTGTACTTGCAATGATTGAACTTCTGCATCATTAGCAAGATCATTTACTGTTACTGTATTATCAGGAGTACTTAGTTTTTTTGCTATACCTGTTAAAGTATCTCCAGGTACAATTTCATAAGTAATATTATCATAAACAAATGAATTACCTGATATAAATAGTCCTGGAACAGATTGGTTTTGTAGTAATAAGTCTGAAACTGAAATATTATTAAATATAGTACTAGCTATATTAGTAAAGGTATCTTCACTTTTTGCTGTATAATTTGCAGCTGCAATAATCAAGTTTGCCTCCGTAGTTAAAAGTGTATTTTTCTGAAAACTTGAATCATTTGCTAAATCTGCTACGGTAGTTTGCAATCCTGTAGCTACCTCGTCAATAGTATCAGTTGCTTTTACTGTATAAGTCTTAGCGTCATACGTAATTTCTTGAACCTGTAATAATCCTGGGATGGTTGTATTTTGTGTAATCAGTAATGCTGTTTCTAGGGCGTATTTAGCTCCAATAGAAACAAAATTATCACCATTAAGAATAGTGTACATTACTCCTGTAATTTGAATATCAATTCCACCATTTAAAGGGTGAGATTGGTTGGCCTTAGAAAGGTCACTTACCTCAACAGCATTGGTTGTTCCATCAGAAGTACTTATACTATTAGCCCAGTTTGCCATGGCATTTAGACTGTTACCTTTAGATAATGGATATGTGTAATTTTTTAATGCATCTTCTGCGTACCCTATAAGTTGCTTTCCTATAAGTACAAAATAGTCTTCAAAAACAAATGTTGATAAAGAATGTTCTACTGATGCACTTTTTTTCAGGGCTGCGTCAGTATTTTCTTCAGATACTTTTACAGCTAATTCATTAAACCATTTTTTAACTTCAGATAAATACTCATCTGTTGCCATATTATACGTGCTAAAATCAACATCAACTCCTGCATCTGGAACAGATAATTCTAAATCGAAAAACATTGGGAATACGGCTGCTGTTTCGGGTTTTGTACTTTCTGTAACGTTTTGAATGTTCACTGCCTCAAATGTATCTTCAAGGAATGATAATAGTTTATCTGTAGGAATTGGTAATGGAGTATCTTCATTTGATAACAGAGCTAGTAATAGCTGTAAATCGGCCGCAGAAACTGCTAATTCGTCTGCCGTAGCTCTCGTACTTTCTGTAGCTGTTTCATCTGCATAGTTTTGTATTAACCATCTAAAAAAGTCTTGACTTAAATATTCAAACGACGAAGTAACAGTACTATCTGGATTTTCTGCATCAGGAGCATCAATCCAAAGTGAAGTGACATACTGAGCTGTTTGACTCTTTAAATCCCCGCTTTCTGATCCAGCAACAGTTAAGTGTGGAATAAAATAGATATTTAGTCTAGGTGACTTCTCTTCTATACTTACCATTAATTTAGAGCTGTAATGCATGTCTTTGATCGGTAACTCCGACAGTAGGCTTGATTTTGCTGCATATACCAAAGCTCTACCATCAACAGATTCTGAAAGTTGCCTGTTCCATGGAGCCATACTTGTTTGATCTGTACCAATAGTAAGATCTGTTCGTATTTCTGCCTTGAAGCTAAAGTTAATTTTAATAGAGAATAATCCTAAATTTATTTTTGCTGAGACTTGTACATCTACTGAAGCTACAATAGCCAGAGGCATTTTGTTATAAGCTTCTAAAGTTGCTTGAGCATATATTTTTATGGTAATATTTACAGATGCCGAAATAATTCCAAAATCTAAAGAACCATACAGTTTACCAATTAACCCAAGAGTTCCTTGTAACCAATAGTAGTAAGAAGTTTCTACTTCTGTCTTATTGTTCTCTTGAAGAGCTCCTTGATATGGATGATATGTAGCAATTACTCCTTCTAAAATACCAAAAATTGTAATACTAAATCCTGCTTTTAACACTCCGTAATTAACGCTATAACCAACACCTACCTGTAAACCAATTCCAAAAACAATTACTGGATTAAAATTACCATAATTAGTTTGTGGTACCTTTTTGGTAGTAGCACTGCTTAATTTTCCGAAGTAAAAACCTCCTGATCCCATTGCTGGAATTCCTGGTGGTACAATAGCTTGTATGGTAAAGGATCTTGAAAAATCAAGTTTATACGGAAATCCTATATCTACCATAAAATCACCATTGGTATAAATAGCTAAAGCAATAGAAGGAAGTGTAATATTAACTGCTCCGAACTGCAAATATCTCAAAGCGTCTGGTAGTGTAAGCGCTATTTGATATACACCTACACCATCTGAGATTTTTTTATACATAATCTCAAAATCCAAGCCTGCAAAAATTTTAGCTTTGTCACCCGCCATGGCAATTCGTAAACCGTATAAGTTGGGGTCGTTGAATACCGCTTGCATTTCTAATGTCCATACTGGTTTTTCTTTGGTACCTACATTAAGGATTCCAAAATCGGTACCTATTAACCAATTTGAATTTTCATTAAATGAAAGTAACGAGTTTCCTGAACCAGGACCAATAGGTACTTTGCCTTTTTCTGGAGTATCAAATGCTTTCTCCATAGCATCTGTAACTTCTTTTATTGATTGGTATTGAGCTGCATTATTTAGCTCAACATGTTGTCCCATTGCTAATAAGCGTAACTCAAAATACTGTGTTCCTTGACCTGGAACTTCTGGCATATCTTTTACATCTTGTCCTTTTTCTTTGTTAAAGACATTACTGTCGTTAATAGCAGGTACTACTGAACTACCATCAAATGCTATTTGAACGCCTTGTGCATTTTTTGTTAGCTTAATACCATTAATTGTAATGAATATTAAATCAAGGCTTTTTGGTAATTTATAATCTACTACTACCTCCTTAGTATCTAAATCATAAGTAACCTTAAATCCGTCTAAACTTATTTTATTGAGTATATCCCATGGAGCATCTAATTCAAAGTTAGGATCGAACAACATCTTCATAAATGAAGTTAGTAACGACCCTACACTCCAGTTTTTAATCTCAAAAATGATCGTTCTACTTTCTCCCGCAACATTATATTTCGCTATAAATCCTTCCCATTCAATCATTAATAATTGGTCATCACCATCAAAATTATAACCAATCTTAACTTCTGCATTAAAATATTCAAGTAAAACACTTCCCATTACACCACCAGAATATTGTTTTCCTGCTGCTTTGGTTGCATCAAACTTTAAGGCTAACGCTGCAGCAATATCAATTCTCTGATTAATTATAGGGAAAGTGAACTTCCACTCTATGCTCGTTTTAACTTCATAAGAACCTTTTTCCTCTCCATTTGGAATATCTGCGGTTAAATCAAAACTAGTAATTGACAAATCTGCTGGTAAAAAACTAGTAGGCAACTCAAAGCCCACTTTTTTAAACAATCCATCCATCAATTGCCCTAAGTTTAACTTGTCACCTGCAGGCATGTTTATACTTAAATCCCACCCACCATCTTCTGCTGAAGAATTATAATTTACTGCTGATTGCAATCTTAAATCTCCTATAGAGAAAAGACCACTAATAGCAGCTGTATATACATTTGAACCTGTTCCTGTTACTGGAGAAGTAGAGGTAAGTTGTAATGCTGCATCAGTTAATGATATATTGGTAATAAGGTTCATTTCAATATCTCCTGATGCAAAAAATGCATAGTATTTACTATTGATATCCATATCAATACCAAACCCTGTAAATACTACACTTACCAAACTTTCTGGTATTTTTATAAAACCGCCTGTTATGGCTGCTAATAAATCATTAATTGAAACAGTTCCATCAAAAGCTGCTGATAAAGTAAGATCAGAAGTAATTTCTACATCAAAACCTCCTTTGAATATGGTTGGAAAAAAATTTACTCTTGATGAGAAAAAGATACTCTGAGCATTGATTGTTCCTGGTCCTAATATCCACCAGTTTACATCAAACTCTTCAACCGAAAAATTATCAAAGAGGTTCCATGTACCAACTGACCCCACTTGTGCTGAAACACTATTTATTTGTACCCCATTAGTAAAGTTTAAGGAAGTTGTAAACCCTTTGAATGCAATACTATTTAAATACTGTTGCAATGTTGGAGGGATATTACTGAACCAATTATTTCCAGCCATTAATGAAAACATATTTAATGGTGTAAGTGGTTTTTGAGGAGTTGAAGCCACAGCAATATCAAAAGTATTAGTTTTGGGAGCTATGCTTGTTGTAAAATCCATTTGGATATTTTCTCCTAAATGTAATTGTAATTGAAAATATAAAAGAGGTGTTTGTTGTACTTCTGTTATTGGTTCAGAATCTTCCTCTGTGGTTTCTTCAACAGATTCTATCTTGAAACCTACGGCAGGATCACTTACTTCTAAAAATAATAAGGATATAGGAGTAACATCTATAGGTACAATAAGATCCATATCAGGATATAAATACTGCTCATTGTCTACTTTTGATGGATCTAACATCCCTGTTAAAGGAAGTTTTGTACTTACCGACCATGATGTTAAAAAATCAACAACATTAGCTAACCAATCTGTAAGAGTTATCATAGCAGAGAAATTCTGCCCTTCAACTAAAGGGATGTCTGAATTTTGCCATTTAAAATTATCCTTTTGTTCTGTACTAAACACAAAAGCTGGTGAAGTATAGGGTAAACCATCAAAAACACCACCTGTCATATATTCCCAACTAGTCTTAAAAGTCCAATCACTTAATGCGATTTGTATAGTAAACTGAGCTTCTCCTTTCTCGTTAACAACAACCTTTAAAATAACATCTGTATTAGTTTTTTCTACATTTAAAACGTTTGCTTTAGCATTACTTATGGTCAATGTATCCCCTGCTGGATCTGGAATAGATGTTTCTGACGTATCTATCAATAAAAAAGTTCCTTCAGCTAACTGATATCCTTTAGATAATAACTCATCTAAATTTTCTGGAGGTGTTAATTGAGAAGCAGAAAAAGTAGCAGCATTAATAGTGATGTTTCCATTATTAGCAGCTGCCTGATCTCTAAAAGTGGTTGTTAAATTAGAAAGACTCATAATACAAGGTGTGTATATTGTTATATATCTATAATTAAAGGAAGATGATCGCTGGCACTTCTTATTTTACCATAATTATCCCATCCTAGAAACCTTCTTAAAGCTCCTATATTCCCTGGAGTATAACCTCCATCTCCATTAGGCCCATTAGGGGGCAATGGTAAGGCTACTGGAGATCCTGCATTAGCCATACCAACAGGTATTTGAGCCATTCCTGTAGTATAAGCATAATGACCCGGAGGGGCTCCACCAGGAGTAGGCATTACTGCATTGTATGGAGATCCAGTTATTCTGTTAACAATGGTGATATTGGCAGCAGGTCCTCCTGCAGCAGCTCCATACCGTGTTAATACGTTATCGATGCTATCATAGCCAGCAAAATGATTATTACTTCCCAAATAACCATACGCTGGATATCCATTGGTCTCCCAAGGAGTCGCTCCATTTTTGTATTTATGTTTCATATGAGTAAAAACATATCCTTGATCTGGAAAGACTGCTGCAGTGGGGTTGATTTGACGAGTATACCCAGCAGCTCCTGTTAGATTATTATATGCAATAGGCTCAAAGTAAGCATTGAAAATATTCACATTAAAATCTCCTACAATTACTCCTGCTTCATTGGCCGCAAGGTTGTTTGTCATTTCTCTGACATTAGAGAGTTGATTGGTTCCATTAGCAGCAGGACCAAAATTTGGAGGGGCATGATATGCTAATAGCTTAATAGTTCTGGCATTAGCTGCATCCCAAAATGTGGTTAAATATGGTGGTCGATTTCCAATTCCTGGAAACTGTAATCTGTTAGGAGGCATGGCATTATCTGTAAAAAGCCATTGACCAGCAAGTTGGTTAGAATTAATTCCTGGATTAATATTTGACCCTCCTGGGACAGCTACTGCTGGTAAACAATTATTCCAGGGAGCTGCATATCCGACTAAGTTTCCTATTCCGATATTGGCTACCGAATCAGAAGGATTTGCAGCTCCTTGCCAACCCCATGGACCAGTAAAGCTTAAATTAGCACTGTTATAAAACACAGAAATACCTTCACTTACTCCTCCTTGACCTAATATAAGCGGAGGTACTAGCATCCAATTTGCTCCTAATACTGCATTTGCTCTTATTTTTGCTAATAAATCTAAAGCTCCTTGCTGCCCTCCTGCTGTTATCAAAGAACCTTCTACTCCACCTCCTGTTGATGTTTCTATTACCACAAAAATATCTGGAATATTTGATGTCATTGTATCCAATATTAATTGTGCTCTTTGAGTAGAAGCTTGCTGCATATTAATTGTGCTACCTATCTGTCTTCTATTAAAAAAAGGATTATTAATTTTATTAATACCAAACTGCTGTATATTCCAATAGAGTACTCTTGCCATGATCTATGATTTAGTTTTATTATATGCAGCGTACCATCCTAAACTTTTGGCAGTAGCACCTGGATTTGGGTTTCCAAAAAGTAAAAAATTGGTACTTCCTCCTGGTGGTAGTTTGAGAATTCCTAAAAATTTTAATGCTATTTTACTCAATGTCATTAAATATGATTGTTGAGCTTCTACATATTCTAATTTTAAAGTATCAATAGATAATTTTAAGACTCCTTGTAGACTAAGAAGTTTAGCATTACTGCTGGTTCCTGGGAGTTTTATTCCTACAAATGCGTTATAGGAAGTATCGGTAGCTTTATTCCCTGGGCTCCATGCAATCAGTAAACTAGCATTAAAATCTAATGACGCCGCTAATTCACCGGGAGTTCCCATATTTAAAGTCATTTCTAGTCCATACCAATCTTCTGAAAGCCCAGTAGTATTGATTCCTGGCAAACTTAAATTAAGATATCCTAAACTAGAAGGTTTAGTGTCCTTATCTCCACTAACAAGATTATTAATTTGTAATGCAAAATTAGGATATAAACTTAGCTGCCTAGTCGTACTAAGATCTGAGTTAAATACTATTTTTGAAGCATCAAAAGCGTAGTCTACTACTGTTGGTGTACTGATATCAAAAGCCATATCAATATATAAGTTGCTATAACTTAAACCATCTATGATGTCTGTATCTTTACCATCACCATTACCAAAAGAAAAAGCATCCATAACAATTGTTTTTTCTTCAGTTTCATTTGTTGCAGGTGTGGTTGTTTGCATTACTGCATAGTTTAAATACCCCCACATTGCAAAACTAGATTCTATATAAGTTGCTTTTGGATCGGTTGTTAATGTATTAAACTGAATTTTGGTAATTTCTACATTTTTAAGAAGGTTGCTATCAAAATAAAACAAGTTATCATCTTTATTTTCAAACACATATACTGGTGTGCCATCATGATCTTGGTATGTACCATCAAGCACTACTGTATTTAAAGTTTTAGAACCATATTTATTATTGGTACCTATAACGGTATCAGAAAATAAATTGTTCATCGTTAATTGCACCTTACTTTGGAAAAATTTTATCGCTGTATTTTCAAAAAGAACTTGTAACTGAAGCACTTTAAAGTTATAAGTAGCTCCAGCTAAAGGAGGTACAGGTTTATTTATATTTAACCCTTGTAATAATTGTTGCTGATAAGCTGTATCTAGATAATTAATGAGTCCGAAAAGAGAACTCTTTTTTTGCATTTGAATTTTATCTTCAGCATTTACTTTATTGACTTCTATTCCAAAATGATGTGCATTAAATCTAGTCAAGTCAATACCAGAAATCAATCCTTTTAATTGTTGAGGAAATTCTTGTAAATCAATATCGGCTTTGAGCACCAATATTCCGTTCCAATCTTTATTGTTTATAATATTATGGAACTTTTCATACAGAATTGCCTGATTACTTTCTGGGTGTTCTAACCCATATTGATAAGCTTTTTCTGCTTCTGCTATATAATCCTGTACCCATGAAGATATTGCAATTAACTGCTGATATGCATTCGCTGGATCTTCTACTCCTTCTGTATTAAAAGTGTTAGGTTGTGTCCAAGTCTTTGGGTCTTTAACTCTATCTATTAATGTGCCTTTACAAAATTTAAAAATAACTACATTATTATAATCGGCATAAGTGTTTGTTGTTCCTACATTAATATCAAATGGCCAATCTTCAATTGACATTTTATTATTAAATATTGCTTCTGCTGTAGTTTGCCCTCCTTGTTCTCCACTTTTAGAAAATAGTGCTCCCAAATGATTGTTTTGAGTTGCTACTAAAAACTGCTGATTGGTTAAAAAAGCACTTTGTAATGTAGTAGATAGATTAACAAAGCTCATCTGGTATTGAGCAGGCGCAGTTGGTATTTGGTTTTCAGGATACATATATTCAGGTGTAGCCCCCTGATGAATATCATTTTGTCCTAAGTTGAGTAAACTCCAAGCTCCATTGTTATTTACATTTGCTATTAATCCTTGCGGAGTTGTAGAACTTGTATAACTACCATCTACGTTACTCAAAAGTCTTTTTCTTTTACTTGCACTTTTTGATGCTCTTTGCGTAGTTAATTGTGCTGCTATAAGTGTTTTTCGTTCTTTACTAAGTACTTCAGATTCAAAACTAGTTAAATTATCGTTTCCTGGTTTTTGAGAATCCGCTTCAACTGCCAAGTATGGAACAATAGGGACATAAAAATCTTGTTGAGGCATGTCTACACTAGGTTCATAAAACCCTAGTAAATTAGATTTACCCATAATGACCTGACTTACTCCATGATCTTTAGCAAATAAAGAAGCCCCTTCAGGCTGAGAAACATATTGAACATTCTCAGCTACATCAGATATAATATTACACCATCCTGTTAAATATTTATTTTCTAAAGTTGGATTATTGGTTCCTGGATTTACCAGAGAAAGTTCTTGTGCAGGAAAATTTGGAGCGTAAGCTGGTTGTTTACTTTTAAATCGTAATACATCTCCAACAGGAGTTCCATCTTTAATGGAATAAGGTGTAAAGGAGATAGTTTCTGTTCCCGACAACCCTGGTAGAAAATCAAATTGACCATTTTCATCTACTTGGTCTGATTCTGGATCTAGAAAAAAATCACCTTCAGGTTGTAAGTAAAATCGCTCTGTTTCATTAATATCTCTGGGAGAAATAAGTAATAAGGAACTATTAGGCAATGGAGTTAAGTTGTTAGAAGGATTCGTGTTTTCAATTAAATTGATTTTTGGCCATAAAGTAATAGAATGTCCTGTATTTATTGAAAAAAAGCTAGGTAAGTAGCAAGATGTCGATTTTCCTGAACTACTATTAAAAATGCTTCCTGTAAACGCAAAATAAGTATTTAACCCTTTTTTATTTCCTATATCTAAAGGATCAATAGCCGCTTGAGTCATTGCATACTCTACATCAGATTGAGGTTTGAAAATAGGATAACTATATTTTTCAATACTCTTGTCTGTTGGTTCTGTATGGTAGTAACAAGTTTCTGAATAAAAAGCCTTAAAATCACTTTCTAAATTAAATCCTATTGGAAAACTAAATGCACCACAATTATATTGAGTAAATGCTATAGCTATGTCTTTATTAAGCAACGTATCACTTCCAAATTCTTTACTATTAAAAGATATATTGGGACTGTTTAAATCGTAACTTAATTGTATTTGTGTAGCTGCTCCATCTGGAATAAAAGCTACTTCAGTATTATTTCTAATAGATAATGTTGCAAAACCATTTCCCATGGTATAATTAAAAGTTTGGCTAACCTTGATTACATTCTGAGAGTTCACATAAAAGTTAATTGCTATAACATTTTCACCCGTTGGTTTTGAGTTTACATCTAACAACCAAGCTGTAGTTATATTATTTGAAAAGTTTTCTCTATACTTTTGTAAATAAGCTCTTACTTCGTTTATATATTTAGTAATATTTTCATCATCAGGAGCTTTTTCAGCAAAAAGAAAATAAACAGAAAGGTTTTTTGCTTTTGATAAAGTAAGTGTAGATTCTTTATAGGTTGAATCTTCTGGTAGTACTATGGCAGACCATTCATTAAGTTCTGGAGTTAAGTTAGTATACAATGACGAATCTCCAGAGCTCGCATTACTAAATATAATGCCCTCGGTATCTTGTAGAGTTGATCCCATAGTAATAAAATAATTTGTGTGTAAAAAATAGCTTGGCAGTACAATAAAGTATAAGTATCAAAAATGAGAAATAGAAAACACTCTGCTAAAAAAAGCATTATGATACTCTTAGAACTAATCATCCTTAGGACATAATATGGAAACAATCACTATTACATCATAGGGTGATAAATTGGATACAATTAGTTGACTCCCTTTAAAATCAGCTACAGCTATTAGCTGCTGTCTAATCTTTAAAATATGAATACCATTAAACGAGGTGCTATCGTTAAATTTTACATTATTAGTATCTCCTGTATTAACAACAGTAGCCTGCTGAGCTTTACTAATATTATTAATATAACAAATACATTGAGACCCGTTATTGGTGTCTAATACAGCATATTCATTCTTTAAAAGTACAATCGTATCCAGTTTGGATTTTGTAATACTTTGAGAAGATACTGTACTACTCGCAAATACAAAAAAAGCAAGGATTGTATACTTTATATACAATCCTTTTTTTTTATTAACCTTGTGTTGTTTGCGCCTGAATTTCTGCAGTTGCATCATTCTGAGCGTTAGTAATATTAGAAATGGTTACCTGCGCACCTGCAAAATTCCCATTACACACCACACTATAAGAAGGTGAATTTGGCGGAATATTAAATAATCCATTAGCAGGTTTGGTAGCTCCATTATCATAACAAGTAACACCTGCAGGCGCACCTGCTATTGTAAAAGTTAGTGTATTAGCTCTACTAGAATTTGTAATAGTAAGAGTAGATTGTGAACCATTTGCTGTATTCCAAGTTGCAAATTGACCTGAATCTATAGCTGCTGAACCTTGTTGGTTAATTACTGGGTTTTGTGTTGCCGTTGTTGACATAATTTAAAAGTTTAATTAGTTAGTGGTAACGAAGTTAAGTTCTTATTTACTTTGTTTTTTTAAAAAAACTACGAACGTAATAATACCAAGTATTAATGACTATAATTTTGATACAAGTGTTTTCTTATCGCTTTACTAACAAAAAAAACATAATACACTGAAATAAAACAAATTACAAACAAGTGTTCTTATAATAATTTTAATCTTATTTGCTTCAAGCTCATTTTATTATATAAAGTACGAGAACACCTTACTTATTTTACGGTTATTTACGCAGTTTCCTTCTATTGACTTATTATTTTTAGATTCTAAAAACTAAAGTTATGATTAAAAACATTTTGAACTTAGGTTCTATCTTAAACAAAAATGAGCAACAATTTATCAATGGAGGTGGTGATGATCCTGTTACAGATTTATGCATTCCTGCTCCTAGAGAAGCTACTACTTGTCTTATGCCTATTAGTGGTGAGTGTTGTGGTTTATGGGCCTAAAACTAAAAACTATAAAAGCTGTTTAAAAACAGCTTTTATAGTTTTCTACAGTTAAAAATTTGAGATATAAAGTCTTCTTAAATTTAAAAAAACCTTGGTTGTTTATAGGTATCTTCTCCTGATTTAAAATCAAACAATAGTAAAAATTCATGTGAACCAGAACTAAACTCTCCTAAGTTAGATACAGTGTAGTCATAAGCGTAACCTAATTGTAGATTTTTCTTAATTTTAAAATTAACTATTCCACTCCATGAATCATCTAATCTATGAGACACTCCGAATTCCACTTTATTATTCCATAATAAATTTAATGATAAATCCAATGACAAAGGTGCTGAATCTGCGTACTTAACTAGTGTTGATGGTTTTAACTGAAATTTATTCTTTAAATCTATCACATATCCTGCTGTTAAAAAACTGTGCATCTTTTCGGATGCTTTGGTTATTTTTCCATTCGACCTTTCAAAATGTAATGTTTCTAATAAGTTAGGTATAGAAATTCCTAGATAAAATTTTTCTTGGTAATAAAATGCTCCTACACCAAAATTTGGATGTGTTTTATTACTGTTCTGGTTAAATTTAGGATCATTCGATTCTACTTGATTTAACGTTAACAGCCCTATTTGTTGAAAAGTTGCTCCTCCTTTTAACCCAAAAGCTAACTTAGCTTTCTCTGATGTATTTATAGTAAAAGAAAAGTCGGCATAAGCATGTGTTTCACTTACGGGACCTATTTTATCATGAATTAAAGATAACCCCAACCCTACTTTTCTACTTACTGGACTATGTATAAACCCACTAAATGTCTTTGGTGCTCCACTAACACCTACCCATTGTGATCGTGCTAGTAATCCTAAACTTATTCCTTCTTTACTACCTGCATAAGCTGGGTTAATAACCGCCATATTATAAATATATTGAGTGTATTGAGGATCTTGTTGAGCAAATACTTTACTACTTATACTTACTAGTAAAACTAGTAGTATTATATATATTTTCTTTTTCATATAGCTATTTATTTAAATATAACCAGCCTTGGTATGGTTTTGTTATGCCATCATTAAAATCTACTACATACCAATATGTGGCCGCTGGCATTGCTTTTTGGTCTCCTGTTAATGTTAACCTACCATGCGACTTCCCATCCCACCATGTTGGATTTAACTCATTATTATTACTATAGTCATAGACTACATTACCATACCTATTGTATATTTTTATTTTAAATTTAGGATATGCTTCTGACAAACCTGGTATTACAAATTCATCGTTAACACCATCTCCGTCTGGAGAAAAAGAATTTGAAGCAGAAAAGTCTATAACAGGATCAATAGTTCCTCTTTTCTTTTCACATGCTAATGTAAAAATACCATATCCTGAAGCTTTTGCTGTTATACTTTTACTATGAGTATCTATGTATACATTTTCTCTTTCTTTAACCCACTCTTCTCCATTCCATCGTACTATCATTAGTTTACTTGGGTCTGAATAAAAAATTTCTGGTGTCGTTACACTACTCCATGTTAAAGTTAACTCCACCAATTCTTCATTAGATTTATTTTGAATTTCCCAGAACTCATTCATATTTATTAAACCAATATCTTCTTCTTTTTTATCGAAATCAATATTTGCCTTTTCCCAATTAAAACAGACATAAAAATTTGTATCTGGATCTGAAGGAGGTGATATAGTTACAACCCTAGGAACAAAAGTTTGCGATTTATAGTCTCCAACAGGAAAAGTAAAACCTTCATTTCCTCTTTTTTGTACTTTATTATTCACATAACTCTTATTACTAACTCCTGTATTCGTTGCTCCATTTAAATAAGTAACCATTCCATTTTCTTCAGCTTTCAAAATACCATTTTCAAAAAACGTAGTTCCTACTATTTCTATTTCTTTATCTATGTTAAAAGCTAAACCTGCTGACTGGTTGTCGAATTCTACAAACATAAAGCTAGAGGTTCCCCTTCCTGAAATAGTTTGATTTTCATTACCTACAAAACTTGTAAATCCAGTTATTTTATTGTTAGAAAACTTAAACTTTCCATTATTTGTAAAGTTTTTCAACACATACAAATCGCCATCATTTGTAATTGCTCCATAATCTTTTATAAGTATATCTTCATGAACACTTACCAATGTATTTTCAGAAATATAAAGAGTTCCTGTGTTTGTAGTCTGAGCTTTTACTGATATAACAAAACACATAATTATTGATGAGAATATTTTTTCTTTCATAATTATCAACTTATTGTAAAGAAGTTCCATCAATTTTATACCAATAATAGTCTGCACCATCAAAACCACATTGAATTGTTATAGAAGAGTTCATTCCTAAAGTAGACACTCCTGTAACTATCCCTGATCCTTTTATAGTAGTCCCTCCTGTAATATTTAAGTTTAATGCTACTGAAAGACCAAGTAAAGTTCCATTACCTGCTCTATTTACAATTACTAGCTTATTCCCTAAATTACTACTATCGGGTGTTGGTATAGTTATATCTGCTCCCAACCCAAGACTTATTAATCCTGTTTGCTCTATTATTACCGTACCATCTGTATTATCAATAGTTGTGCTTGAAGTTGGGTTTGTAACAATTCTTATATTATTTAACCTGGTTAAAGATGTGTTAATAGTTGAAATATCTGTTTGGTTAGTTGTTGCTAAAACATTATTCCCTGCAACATTTCCAGCTAAAGAAGAAGCTCCTATATCAACAGACCCTCCATTAACTAAACTAATGGTATTTCCACTCAAGCTTAGGTCTTGTGTATCTGAATCTACAACAACCCATGTTGTTCCATCACTAGTTTTATATAATATTCCTGAAGCTGTATCCGTATAAACTTGACCAGCAACACCTGTAACAGCTCCATTAGGATCTCCCGTTCCTGATAAAGTAGCATCCTGTCCTGCTTCTCCAGTATCTCCTTTTAAAGAAGTGATAAAGTCTGCTTCGGTTCCACTGTTTCCTGCATCTAACCATGTTTGATACGCAGACTTTCCATCTACTCCATCGGTTCCATTGGTTCCCGTTGCTCCGGTATCTCCTTTTAAAGAGGTAATAAAATCGGCTTCGGTTCCGCTGTTTCCTGCATCTAACCACGTTTGATAGGCAGATTTTCCGTCAGTTCCATTGGTTCCCGTTGCTCCAGTGTCTCCTTTTAAAGAGGTAATAAAATCAGCTTCGGTTCCGCTATTTCCTGCATCTAACCACGTTTGATACGCAGATTTTCCGTCAGTTCCATCGGTTCCATTGGTTCCCGTTGCTCCAGTATCCCCTTTTAAAGAAGTAATAAAGTCAGCTTCGGTTCCGCTATTTCCTGCATCCAACCACGTTTGATACGCAGATTTTCCGTCTGCTCCATCGGTTCCATTGGTTCCCGTTGCTCCGGTATCTCCTTTTAAAGAGGTAATAAAATCGGCTTCGGTTCCACTGTTTCCTGCATCTAACCACGTTTGATACGCAGACTTTCCATCTACTCCATCGGTTCCATTGGTTCCCGTTGCTCCGGTGTCTCCTTTTAAAGAGGTGATAAAGTCGGCTTCGGTTCCACTGTTTCCTGCATCTAACCATGTTTGATACGCTGATTTTCCATCAGCTCCATCGGTTCCATTAGCTCCTGTTGCTCCGGTGTCTCCTTTTAAAGAGGTAATAAAATCGGCTTCGGTTCCACTGTTTCCTGCATCTAACCACGTTTGATACGCTGATTTTCCGTCTGCTCCATCGGTTCCATTCACTCCCGTTGCTCCGGTGTCTCCTTTTAAAGAGGTGATAAAGTCGGCTTCGGTTCCACTGTTTCCTGCATCTAACCATGTTTGATACGCTGATTTTCCATCAGCTCCATCGGTTCCATTAGCTCCTGTTGCTCCGGTGTCTCCTTTTAAAGAGGTAATAAAATCGGCTTCGGTTCCACTGTTTCCTGCATCTAACCACGTTTGATACGCTGATTTTCCGTCTGCTCCATCGGTTCCATTCGCTCCCGTTGCTCCAGTATCTCCTTTTAATGAAGTGATAAAATCAGCTTCGGTTCCACTGTTTCCTCCATCTAACCACGTTTGATACGCTGATTTTCCGTCTGCTCCATCGGTTCCATTGGTTCCCGTTGCTCCGGTGTCTCCTTTTAAAGAAGTGATAAAGTCGGCTTCGGTTCCACTGTTTCCTGCATCTAACCATATTTGATAAGCTGATTTTCCGTCAGTTCCATCGGTTCCATTGGTTCCCGTTGCTCCGGTATCTCCTTTTAATGAAGTGATAAAGTCGGCTTCGGTTCCGCTGTTTCCTGCATCTAACCACGTTTGATACGCTGATTTTCCATCTGCTCCATCGGTTCCATTCGTTCCCGTTGCTCCGGTGTCTCCTTTTAAAGAAGTGATAAAGTCTGCTTCGGTTCCACTGTTTCCTGCATCTAACCACGTTTGATAGGCAGATTTTCCGTCTGCTCCATCGGTTCCATTCGTTCCCGTTGCTCCAGTATCTCCTTTTAAAGAGGTGATAAAATCGGCTTCGGTTCCACTGTTTCCTGCATCTAACCATGTTTGATACGCTGATTTTCCATCAGCTCCATCGGTTCCATTAGCTCCTGTTGCTCCGGTGTCTCCTTTTAAAGAGGTAATAAAATCGGCTTCGGTTCCACTGTTTCCTGCATCTAACCACGTTTGATACGCTGATTTTCCGTCTGCTCCATCGGTTCCATTGGTTCCCGTTGCTCCAGTGTCTCCTTTTAAAGAGGTAATAAAGTCGGCTTCGGTTCCACTGTTTCCTGCATCCAACCACGTTTGATACGCAGATTTTCCGTCTGCTCCATCGGTTCCATTGGTTCCCGTTGCTCCAGTATCCCCTTTTAAAGAAGTAATAAAGTCAGCTTCGGTTCCGCTATTTCCTGCATCCAACCACGTTTGATAGGCTGATTTCCCGTTAGTTCCATTAGCTCCCGTTGCTCCAGTATCTCCTTTTAAAGAGGTGATAAAATCAGCTTCGGTTCCGCTGTTTCCTGCATCTAGCCACGTTTGATAGGCAGATTTTCCGTCAGTTCCATTGGTTCCCGTTGCTCCAGTGTCTCCTTTTAATGAAGTGATAAAATCGGCTTCGGTTCCGCTGTTTCCTGCATCTAACCACGTTTGATACGCTGATTTTCCGTCTGCTCCATCAGTTCCATTGGTTCCCGTTGCTCCGGTGTCTCCTTTTAAAGAAGTAATAAAATCGGCTTCGGTTCCACTGTTTCCTGCATCTAACCACGTTTGATAGGCAGATTTTCCATCAGCTCCATCGGTTCCATTCGTTCCCGTTGCTCCGGTGTCTCCTTTTAAAGAAGTGATAAAGTCTGCTTCGGTTCCACTGTTTCCTGCATCTAACCACATTTGATACGCTGATTTTCCGTCTGCTCCATCGGTTCCATTGGTTCCCGTTGCTCCAGTGTCTCCTTTTAAAGAGGTAATAAAGTCGGCTTCGGTTCCACTGTTTCCTGCATCTAACCATATTTGATAAGCTGATTTTCCGTCAGTTCCATCGGTTCCATTGGTTCCCGTTGCTCCGGTATCTCCTTTTAAAGAGGTAATAAAATCAGCTTCGGTTCCACTGTTTCCTGCATCTAACCACGTTTGATACGCTGATTTTCCGTCAGTTCCATTGGTTCCCGTTGCTCCGGTATCTCCTTTTAATGAAGTGATAAAGTCGGCTTCGGTTCCGCTGTTTCCTGCATCTAACCACGTTTGATACGCAGACTTTCCATCTACTCCATCGGTTCCATTGGTTCCCGTTGCTCCGGTATCTCCTTTTAAAGAGGTAATAAAATCGGCTTCGGTTCCGCTGTTTCCTGCATCTAACCACGTTTGATAGGCAGATTTTCCGTCAGTTCCATCGGTTCCATTGGTTCCCGTTGCTCCGGTGTCTCCTTTTAAAGAAGTGATAAAGTCGGCTTCGGTTCCACTGTTTCCTGCATCTAACCACGTTTGATAGGCTGATTTTCCGTCTGCTCCATCGGTTCCATTCGTTCCCGTTGCTCCGGTGTCTCCTTTTAAAGAAGTGATAAAGTCTGCTTCGGTTCCACTGTTTCCTGCATCTAACCACGTTTGATACGCTGATTTTCCGTCAGTTCCATTGGTTCCCGTTGCTCCGATGTCTCCTTTTAAAGAAGTGATAAAGTCTGCTTCGGTTCCACTGTTTCCTGCATCTAACCACGTTTGATACGCTGATTTTCCGTCAGCTCCTGACGATGCAACTGAACTCCATGAGCTACCATCCGAACTATAAACCTCTCCAGAATTAGTATCTACATATAAAGCACCTGTAACAGGGTCTACAGAGTTACTAATAGGAGATCCTGTGCCGGTTAATAACTCATTCTCTCCCAAAAGAGATGATAAATCAACTGACTTTGAACTTGCATTTTCTAACTCGAGAGTAAGAATATTAGAGCTGTTTAAAAAGAAATTTTTTATTTGTTGATTATCTGCTTGTGTAGCAATAAGATTTGAGACTGTAGTTATATCTACTAATTGTTCCCATAGCATTCCATTCCAATAATAAAATCCTTTTCCTGAAGTATCGTTAGTATTATAGACTAATAAGCTTTCATTAATTGTGTCACTACTTACTGGTGAAGCTGTGCTTAAATTGTCAATATTCAATCTGGGTATTAATAAGCCTTTGGTATCTGACTTAATATCTAACTGAGCAGATAGATTAGGTGTCAGGGTTCCTATTCCTACTTGTGCAGTAATAGTTACGCTTAAAATTAAGAGTACGAGGGTAGTTACTTTTTTCATTAGTTTCTTTGTTTTGGTGGGACTTCATTGTAATCATGTATTACATTTAATTAAATTTTATTAATAAATTAAATTTAGATGTTCTATCGAGTAAGTAAAGGCATTATATCAGCACTGTCTTCATAGCTAAAAGGCGATAGATTTGAAGAAACACCTAAAACAAACTGATTTACAACACACTAACCTCTTACAATTTAGTAAAAAAATATTGATTTTGGTAAATCCTTTTTTTATTCTTCTTAATTATTAGGTAAAGTCCTCTAGAAACAACTCTTTTTTATATATAGAAATAATTAGGCTTTTTAAGTGGTTTAGAGTAGTTTAATAATTACAAAACGGAAACATTAAACAACAAAAAAGCCTTACTAAAACTAGTAAGGCTTATTGTGATCGCGACAGGATTCGAACCTGTGACCGTCTGCTTAGAAGGCAGATGCTCTATCCAGCTGAGCTACGCGACCATTGTGTCGGGGTGGCAGGATTCGAACCTGCGACCTCCTGCTCCCAAAGCAGGCGCGATGACCGGGCTACGCTACACCCCGATTAGTGTCATCTACAACTTTTTTGCGGAGAGACCGGGATTCGAACCCGGGCATCCCGAAGGATGACAGCTTAGCAGGCTGCTGCATTACCACTCTGCCACCTCTCCTTAATTCTTGCCGAAGCGTGAACTAAAAATTGCGAGTGCAAATGTATAACTATATATACGTTTCTACAAACTTTTTTGCTAAAAAAATTACCTACTCTGGATACTCAACTCGTAAGTGGTAGATATTCATTAACTTATTCTTAATAATTTTTTTAATTTTTTCTATTTCTCTAAAAGTAATATCAGAATTTATGAACTGATTATCGTTTTTTTGCTTGTCTATAATTCTATCAATTAACACATCTACCGATTGTGCTGTCGGATTTTTCAAACTTTTAGAAGCTGCTTCTGCTGCATCACACATCATTAAAATTGCAGTTTCTTTTGAAAACGGAATTGGCCCTGGATATTGAAACTTCTGAATATCAACATCTGGATTATTTTCTTGCTCTTGTTTATAAAAGTAATACGTAACGCTTGTTCCGTGATGTGTACGGATAAAGTCTATTATCCTATCTGGTAATTTATTCTTTTTAGCTATTTCAATTCCGTTAATTACGTGATCTAAAATAATACGTGCACTATCTACTGGTAACAAATCGTTATGTGGATTAACTCCTGTAGATTGATTTTCGGTAAAATACATTGGATTTACCATTTTACCAATGTCGTGATACAAAGCTCCTGTTCTTACTAACATAGAGTTCGCTCCTATTTCGTTTGCTGCTGCTTCAGCTAAATTAGCCACCTGCATAGAATGTTGGAACGTTCCTGGTGCTTTTTCATTTAAATCTCTTAATAATTTTGAATTTGTATTAGAAAGCTCTAATAAAGTTACATCAGAAACCAATCCGAAAAGCTTTTCATAAAAATAGATAAAAAATACTGCTAAGAACGATAATAACCCATTGGCAGCAAACAACCCAAAATACATCCAATTTATTTTGTCTGCATTTCCTTCTTTTAAAATAGAAAAGGCTAAATAGGTAACCATATAAATTAACGTAATTTGTCCTATAGACATAAATAAACTAGCTCTTTTATACAGTTCAGAAACCGTTAATATGGTTACAATTCCGGCAATAATGTGTAAGTAAATAAACTCGAAGCTATTTGGCACAATAAAACCTAATAACAATACGGTAAGTACATGAGTAAATAAACCTAATCGAGCATCAAAAAAAGCTTTCAGTACAATTGGTAAAATACTTAACGGAACAACATACAAATAATCAGAATTGTATTTTACCACCATCGTTTGTACAAAAATCATTAAAAAGATATTGAAGAAAATAAAGGTTACTTTATTATTATCATTAAAAGTTTCAAACCTATATCTTTCTAAAAACAATAATAACATCAACAATGCTAGGGCTACTAAAATTGTGTATCCGAATACAATCCAATTATAATTAGATTTTGTCCAAATTCTAGAGCTTGATGCTACTTCATACGATTTTAAAACATTATACTTTCTTCCTTCAACAATATCTCCTTTTAAAATAATTAATTCTCCTTTTGAAACTTTTCCTTTCGCATAAGAAATACCTTGTAAACGTTCATTTAACTCCTTTTCACTGAATTTATAATCGTACGTTACATTAGGACGCAAATTACTTGATAAATAGTTTATTAACAGGCGTTGTTTATAATACTGAAGCCCTTCTGTATTGGTTCGTAAAAAGCTTAAAATATCTTTTGATTGTACTAATCTTGAAAATGGAACATCATCAATAGAGTTTCCTTTTCGTAATATTATTACATCTCCTCTAATAGCTTTATCAATGCTTGCATCATCTAGAAAACCATACAGGTATATCTTATCAATGAGTTTCTCTCCTTCTCTAACTAAATCTCTAATAGCACTAGTTGATAAAGAATCTAGATTTGTAACTTGATTAGTAAATGAACGTAATACCTCTGTTTTTATCGATGTATCAACTACAAAATATTTTTTTGAACTATTTTCAAGTTCTTTTTTCTCTTCTGCTATTTCTTCTGGAGTTTTTTGAATAGCAAAATCAAAAGGAGCATATAGATTATCATATTGCCAGGGTTTTCCTTGTGGAAAATCATACTTAAACTGTCCTCCCTTTGGGAACAAGTATACAATAGCAATTACTGTTATTAAGAACAACAACACTTTGTAAATTATCGTGTTATTCTTGTACAGTCTGTTGATTAAATCGTTCATTTTTGATGTTTATAAAATGTAAATATAACCTTTCTCTATTATTTGAGTACTTGTTATAAAATGGTTATTTTCGCAAAACAAATCTTAATACAATTCACCCAATACATGAAATCAATAGTAGGAAAATAATTATTAAGCACTTAACAGCTTTATTATTTTAGTCACTTTTGGTTATTGGGATAAATAAAATTTAACAAATAGTAGCACATGAAAGAAGTAGTAATAGTATCGGTTGCAAGAACTCCAATTGGTAGTTTTTTAGGAACATTATCAACTACACCTGCACCAAAATTAGGTGCTGTAGCCATTAAAGGAGCTTTAGACAAAATTAACTTAAAACCAGAAATGGTTGAAGAGGTTTTTATGGGTAATGTAGTTTCAGCAGGTTTAGGACAAGCACCAGCTCGTCAAGCTGCAATTTTTGCAGGAATACCAGATACTGTACCATGTACTACTGTAAATAAAGTTTGTTCATCTGGAATGAAATCTATCATGTTAGCTACACAGGCCATCGCTTTAGGTGATGCCGAAATCGTTGTGGCTGGTGGTATGGAGAACATGAGTATGATTCCTCATTATCAACATGCTAGAACTGGCAGTAAATTTGGTCCTATCAAAATGGAGGATGGAATGCAAAAAGATGGATTAGTTGATGCTTACGAACAAGTAGCCATGGGAGTTTGTGCTGATGAATGTGCTGTTGAATATGAATTCTCAAGAGAAGATCAAGATGCTTTTGCTGTTGAATCATACAACCGTTCTGCTAAAGCTTGGAGCGAAGGAAAATTTGCAGATGAAGTTGTTCCTGTTGAAATACCTCAACGTCGTGGAGAACCTATCATCTTTTCTGAAGATGAAGAGTATAAGAATGTAAAAATGGAAAAGATTCCTGCTTTACGTCCTGCGTTTACGAAAGAGGGTACAGTAACTGCCGCTAATGCATCAACTATTAATGATGGTGGGGCTGCTTTAGTATTAATGTCTGTTGATAAAGCTGCTGAATTAGGATTAACTCCATTAGCAAAAATTAAAGGATATGCTGATGCTGCTCATGAACCAAAATGGTTTACAACAGCTCCTGCAAAAGCATTACCAAAAGCTTTAGCTAAAGCTGGAGTTTCTATTGATGATGTTGATTATTTTGAGTTAAACGAAGCTTTTTCTGTAGTTGGTTTAGCAAATATGAAAATCTTAGGATTATCTGCTGATAAAGTAAATGTTAATGGTGGTGCCGTTTCATTAGGACATCCATTAGGAGTTTCTGGAGCTAGAATTATTATTGCTTTAACTTCAATTTTAAAACAAAACAACGCTAAAATTGGTGCTGCTGGTATTTGTAATGGTGGTGGTGGTGCTAGTGCAATGGTTATTGAAAGAATTTAATTGTTTTAAAAGCCCCAAGTAGTAGATGTCTTTCGGAATTTGTAATTTAAGTATTGTTCCTCTTCGATTAGAGCCTTCTGATGCTTCAGAAATGGTAAATCAAGTTGTTTTTGGTGAGCACTTTGAAGTCTTAGAAAAAACTAAAAAATGGAGTAAAATTCGTTTAGCTTTCGATGATTATGAAGGATATATAGATAATAAACAATACGAAGAAATTTCAGAAGAAATACATATTCTTTTATCTAAAGAGAAAAAGCACTATGCAGGTGAATTAATTGATTTTATTACTGATAATAATAGTAATTTAACCACTATTCCTATGGGAGCTCGCCTTCCATTATTCAAAAATAATAAAATCAATATTAACAACACCTCTTTTTTATATGAAGGCAAAGTATGTAATAGTAAATTGGCCAAATCTGCAATTGTAGAAACTGCTTTTTTATTCTTAAATGTTCCTTATTTGTGGGGAGGTAAATCACCTTTTGGTATTGATTGTTCAGGTTTTACCCAAACAGTATATAAACTATGTGGATATAATCTTCTACGCGATGCTAAACAACAAGCAACTCAAGGCGAAGTATTAAGTTTTATTGAAGAAAGTGAACCCGGTGATTTAGCGTTTTTTGATAATGAAGAAGGTATTATTACTCATGTTGGAATTATTATGAATGATTACAACATTATACATGCTCACGGAAAAGTTCGTATTGATAAATTAGACCATAGCGGTATTTATAATGTTGATACGCAGCAACACACTCATAAACTTAGAGTTATTAAACGTTTAGTTGAATAACCAACTTTTATAACACAAAAAAAACCGAAACTTAAAAGTTTCGGTTTTTTTTATACTTGAATAATTTCTTATTTCATTGATTGATATAATTCTCTGTATTCTGAAGCCTTACCACTCATTTCTAAAACTTCATATAAGTTCATTAAAGTTTTAACAGTTTCTACATTTCTGTTTAAACTATCAGCTTTTTCTAAAAATGGAATAGCCTCTTTATAAACTTCTTTTTGCTTTGCAGCTAACTCATCATACTTTTTAAAGTTTGATAAGTTTTTATTCATCTCTTCTACAATCGCTTTTTCTTTATCTAAAACTACTACTGCTAAATTCATGTAAGCATCAGCATAATCTGGTTTTAACTCTACAGCTTTGGCATAATACTTTTTAGCATCATCCATTCTACCTTCATTAAAGTTTACAACACCTAAATTATAGTATAAAGTTGGGTTTTCTGGATCTAAAGCTACAGCTTCATTCATTAACTCTCCAAACTTATCCATTTTCCCCATGTCAACATACAATTGAGCTTCGTTCAAGATTAAATTTAAATCTTTCGGATTAGAAGCACGAGCATCTTTAAAAGCAGCAATAGCCTCATCGGTTTTTCCTTGCTCTTTTAATATTAAAGCTACGTTTTTAACAATTGTTGCTGATTTTGACTCAGAAGACTTAGTTTCAGGCTTTACATAACTTCCTGATTTCACCATTAAATCTCTTCTTGCTTTATCATTACCAAAGCTCTCTACTTTACCAGTTGCTTTATCAGTAGCTACATATTGCTTTTCAACACCTGTATAACCTATTTTTTGTAATTCTCTGTAGTACTCAATTGCCTTATCATAATCTTTAGCTTGAGTAGCCGAAACAGCCGCATTGTATGCAAAAGAAGTATCTGTAGGACTTAACACATATGTTAAATAGAAATCCTCAGCAGCCCCCTTATAATCTTTTTTATTGTTATATAAGTCAACTGCTTTTTTTGAAACTTCTTGAATCATTTGATTTAAGATAGGCTTAGCTTCATCTGTATACTTATTCTCACCCATCGCTAATAATGCGTTCAAAGCTTCTCCTGCCTTTTTATAATCTTTTTTAGCAGCTAATGCTTTACCTTTTAAGAAGTAAAATTTAGACTTATATTTATCTTCACCATTCATCATTAAAGACCCCTCAATCGCGTTAAGAGTACTTAATGCAGTAGTAAAATCTTGTTTTTTTATCGCTTTTTCAGCATCTTTTAATTCCGATTTCTGAGCCACCGCCCCTAACGACATTAATCCTAAAGAAAGGGCTAAAATTTGATTTTTCATTTTTAGTTATGATTTATTTATTGTTGTTCTTGACTTTCGTTTGTTTCATTTTCAATTTCCATGCCATTTTCTTCTTCGTCTTTTTCATGCATAACTTTTGCTACTGCAGCAATATCATCATTATCCTTAATATTGATTAGTTTAACCCCCTGTGTTGCTCTACCCATAACTCGTAAATCTTCTACAGCCATTCTGATAGTTAACCCTGATTTATTAATAATCATCAAGTCGTTAGAGTCATCAACATTCTTCATAGCCACTAAATTACCAGTTTTTTCTGATATATTCAACGTTTTAACTCCTTTACCTCCGCGGTTCGTTATACGGTAATCTTCTAAATTAGAACGTTTTCCGTATCCTTTTTCTGAAACTACTAAGATATTACTTTCCATATCATTAACAGCTACCATACCGATTACCTCATCATTTTCATGTGATAGTGTAATACCACGAACTCCAGAAGCTGTTCTTCCCATTGGGCGTGTTTTAGCTTCTTCAAAACGAATTGCTTTTCCAGATTTAAGCGCTAACATAACTTGGCTATCTCCAGTAGTTAACTTCGCTTCTAATAACTCATCACCTTCTTTAATGGTAATTGCATTAATACCATTAGCTCTTGGACGAGAATATTGCTCTAAAGGTGTTTTCTTAACTTGGCCACGTTTTGTTGCCATGATAACATAATGATTGTTGATGTAGTCTTCATCTTTTAAATCACCTGTTACTAAGAACGCTTTTACTTTATCGTCTTGCTCAATATTTATTAAGTTTTGAATCGCTCTACCTTTCGTATTCTTTCCTCCTTCTGGAACTTCATATACACGCATCCAGAATACTTTTCCTTTTTGAGTAAAGAATAACATATACTGGTGGTTTGTACCTACAAATAAGTGTTCTAAGAAATCTTCATTACGAGTAGTTGCACCTTTTTGTCCACGTCCTCCTCTATTTTGAACCTTATATTCATCTAAGTTTGTACGCTTTACATAACCCGCATGCGAAATAGTAACAACTACTTTAGAGTTAGGAATCATATCTTCGATTCGCATATCTCCACCTGCATACTCAATTACTGAACGACGATCATCACCATATTTTTCTTTAATATGAAGCAATTCATCTTTAATAATTTGGTAACGTCTCGGTTCATTAGCAAGAATATCTTTCAAATCTGCAATAGTCTTAATGATTTCATCATACTCAGAACGTAACTTATCTTGCTCCAGTCCTGTTAACTGACGTAAACGCATTTCAACAATGGCACGTGCTTGAATTTCTGTTAACTCGAAACGCTCCATTAATTTTTCACGTGCTTCATCAGCATTTGAAGAACCTCTAATAATTGCAATAACCTCATCAATGTTATCAGAAGCAATAATTAATCCTTCTAAAATATGTGCGCGAGCTTCTGCTTTCTTTAATTCGAACTCTGTTCTACGAACAACTACTTCATGTCTATGTTCTACAAAGTAATGAATTAACTGCTTTAAGTTTAGTTGCTCTGGACGACCTTTTACTAACGCAATATTATTTACACTAAACGATGTTTGTAATTGTGTATACTTAAATAATTTATTTAGAATAATATTAGGAATTGCATCACGCTTTAATACGTAAACAATACGCATCCCTTTACGGTCAGATTCATCACGAATACTCGCAATTCCTTCTAATTTCTTTTCATTAACCAAATCAGCAGTTTTTTTAATCATTTCTGCTTTATTAACTTGGTAAGGAATCTCAGTTACAACGATACATTCACGACCTTTTACCTCTTCAATAGTAGCTTTGGCACGCATAACAATACGTCCACGACCAGTATGGAAAGCATCTCTTACTCCATCGTAACCATAAATAATTCCTCCTGTAGGAAAATCAGGAGCTTTGATGTGTTGCATTAACTCATCAATTTCAATATCACGATTGTCTATGTATGCGATGGTACCATTGATAACTTCGGTTAAGTTATGTGGTGCCATGTTTGTTGCCATACCTACTGCAATCCCCGATGCTCCATTAACTAATAAGTTAGGAATACGTGTTGGTAATACAGTTGGTTCTTGTAAAGTATCATCAAAGTTTAACTTGTGATCTACAGTATCTTTTTCAATATCAGATAACATTTCTTCTGATATTTTCTGCATACGTACCTCGGTATAACGCATTGCTGCTGGACTATCACCATCAACCGAACCAAAGTTCCCTTGTCCATCAACCATCATATAACGCACACTCCAATCTTGCGCCATACGTACCATAGAGTCATATACCGAAGTATCTCCGTGTGGGTGATACTTACCTAATACTTCCCCTACAATTCTTGCAGATTTTTTATATGCTCCAGTAGCTTTAATTCCTAATTCGTGCATACCAAACAAAACTCTTCTATGCACTGGTTTTAACCCATCTCTTACATCTGGTAATGCTCTGGATACTATCACCGACATTGAATAATCGATGTATGCGGACTTCATTTGCTCTTCAATGTTGATAGGGATCAACTTTTCGCCATCTGCCATATATTTTCTTTTAAAATATTAGTATTTATTTTCGTCAAAAAAGTGAATTTTACACTTGATAAAACTCACTTTTAAAATGCTTTCTAGTTCTCTGCATTTTCTAAAACATTGCAAGATACTACAACCCTCAGTTTTACACAAAAAATATACTGACTGTTTTGTGTTATTTATTAACAATTTTATAAGGTTATTAAACATTTAAACACCTTATTTTGCTCGTCAGAATGTCAGTTAAAAACTATTGGCACCTTTTTTGTAATTTTTAAGAAAAAAACTTACTAACTTTACAGAGATAGAAAATAAATTTATGGACGATAATTTTTCACCACAGGTTAGAGATGTGATTACTTTCAGTAAAGAGGAAGCCTTACGACTAGGACATGACTTTATTGGAACAGAACATCTTTTGTTGGGTTTGATTAGAAAAGGTGATGGAAAAGCCATTGAAATATTGACGACTTTTGATGTTGATTTAGATTTAGTGCGTAATAAACTAGAAAAACTAAATCCGACAACTCCATCTTTTTCAAGCCCTCAAAGGAAGAGCTTACACCTTACCAGACAAGCAGAGAAAGCTATAAAAACAACGTTTTTAGAAGCTAAATTATACCAAAGTAACGCTATAGATACTGCACATTTATTACTGTGTATCTTACGTAACGAGAATGACCCTACAACAAAACTACTTCAAAAGTATGATGTAGATTATGAGCAGGCCAAAAACTTGTACAAAGAGTTACACGTAGATGATGACACGTTTATTTCACCAATAGGAGAAACTCCTTCAGATGATGAATTTGCTGACGAAAAGTCAAACCCTTACGGGCAACAACCTCAAAAAGGAAAGCAAGTTAAAAAATCTAAAACCCCTGTTTTAGACAATTTCGGACGTGATTTAACAGCGTTAGCAGTTGCAGGAAAGTTAGATCCTGTTGTAGGCCGTTTAAAAGAAATTGAGCGTGTTTCTCAAATTTTAAGTAGACGAAAAAAGAATAACCCAATGCTTATTGGTGAACCAGGTGTTGGTAAATCTGCCATTGCTGAAGGATTGGCCTTACGTATTGTAGATAGAAAGGTATCTCGAATTTTATTCGATAAACGTATTGTTTCTCTTGACTTAGCAAGCTTAGTTGCTGGTACAAAATATAGAGGTCAGTTTGAAGAACGTATGAAAGCGTTAATGAACGAACTTGAAAAAAATGATGATATCATTTTATTTATTGATGAGATTCATACAATTGTTGGTGCCGGTGGAGCTACTGGTTCGTTAGATGCTTCTAACATGTTAAAACCTGCCTTAGCAAGAGGAGAAATTCAATGTATTGGTGCTACTACTTTAGATGAGTACAGAACTAATATTGAAAAAGACGGTGCATTAGAGCGTCGTTTTCAAAAAGTAATTGTAGATCCTACTACAGTTGAAGAAACTATTCAAATTTTACATAATATTAAAGGTAAATACGAATCACACCATCATGTTACCTTTACTGATGAAGCTATTGATGCTTGTGTAAAATTAACCAACCGTTATATGACTGATCGCTTTTTACCAGACAAAGCTATTGATGCTTTAGATGAAGCTGGATCGAGAATTCATATTACTAATATTGTGGTTCCTCAACAAATTTTAGAATTAGAAGCTAAACTAGAAGAAATTAGAGGACGTAAAACTAAAGCGGTAAGCGGGCAAAAATATGAAGAAGCTGCAAAGCTTCGTGATGACGAAAAAAATATAGAAACAGCTTTAGAATCAGCTCAACACCAATGGGAAGAAGATTCTAAACTACATAGAGAAACTGTTACTGAAGATAATGTAGCTGAAGTAGTATCGATGATGACAGGAATTCCTGTAAATCGTGTTGCGGAAGCAGAAAGTAGCCGTTTAGCAGAATTACCTCAATTAATAAAAGGTAAAGTAATTGGTCAAGATGAAGCCGTTACCAAAGTAGTAAAAGCTATACAACGTAACCGTGTTGGATTAAAAGATCCTAACAAACCAATTGGTTCTTTTATTTTCTTAGGTTCAACTGGTGTTGGTAAAACACAGTTAGCAAAAGTACTAGCACGTGAGCTATTTGACTCTGAAGATTCTTTAATTAGAATTGATATGAGTGAATATATGGAGAAATTTGCTATTTCTCGTTTAATTGGTGCACCTCCAGGATACGTTGGTTATGAAGAAGGTGGACAATTAACCGAAAAAGTGCGTCGTAAACCTTATTCTGTAATCTTATTAGACGAGATTGAAAAAGCGCATCCTGATGTATTTAACATGTTATTACAGGTGTTAGATGATGGACATATAACAGATAGTTTAGGTCGTAAAATAGATTTTAGAAACACCATTATTATTATGACTTCAAACATTGGAGCTCGTAAATTAAAAGATTTTGGTGGTGGTGTTGGTTTCGGAACTGCTTCTAAAAAAGAACAAGAAGATGCACATGCTAAAAGCATTATTGAAGGTGCTTTAAAGAAATCATTTGCACCTGAATTTTTAAATCGTATTGATGATGTTGTAATCTTCAACTCTTTAGAGCGTGAAGACATTCATAAGATTATTGATATTGAATTAGATAAATTACTAAGACGTATTGATGATTTAGGTTACAAACTTACGTTAAGTGAAAAAGCCAAAGATTATATTGCTGACAAAGGTTTTGACAAACAATACGGTGCTCGCCCATTAAAAAGAGCCATTCAGAAATACATTGAAGATGCATTAGCTGAAGAAATTGTCAACTCTAAACTAAGTGAAGGTGATGCCATCTTTATGGATTTAGATGAGAAAGACAAAAAGCTCATCATTAAAATAGAAAAAGGTGAAAAACCAAAAGAGTCTCGTACCGAAATAGACGAAGACCAATAAAATAAAAATCCCAAGTAAATAACGCTTGGGATTTTTTTATCCTCTTGATTTTACCCCTACTCATAAACTAGTTTCATTTATCCCTAATAATTGAGCTTAATAAAACTAAAAAGATTAATTATTAACTATAACAACTAAACTATGAACTCAACAAACGAAAACCAAATTACCCCTTCAAGAATCATGGAAGTAGGCATGGGTTTTTGGGCTTCAAAAACCTTACTTACTGCAGTTAAAATGGGGTTATTCACGCATTTAGCCAAAGGGGGGCTATCAGGAAAAGAAATTCAAGATAAACTCAAACTTCATGATAGATCTCTTTTTGACTTTCTTGACACATTAGTTGCTTTAGGTTTCTTACAGCGTTCCGGGCTAAAAGAAAGTGCTATATATAGTAACTCTGAAGACTCCAACTTGTTTTTAGACAAAAACAAACCAAGTTATATGGGAGGCATATTGGAAATGTCTAACAACAGATTGTATCCTTTTTGGAACGATTTAGAAGAAGCTTTAATTACTGGAAAACCACAAAACGAGACAAAAAATGGTGGCAAGCCAATATTTGAGGCAATTTACGCAGATGAAAATAAACTCCGAGAATTTATATATGGAATGTCAGGTGTTCAAGCTGGAAATTTTATAAAGTTAGCTCGTGATCTTGATTTTTCTAAATACAATACGTTATGTGATGTTGGTGGTTCTGGAGCAGATTTATCAATACAAATTGCAAAAAGTAATCCGCATATAAAATGTATCTCTTTTGACCTTCCTGCTGTTGAACCAATAGCAAAAGAAAATGTAACCCGTTTTGATTTAAACGACAGAATAGAAATTCACTCAGGTGATTTCTTTGTTGATGAATTACCCAAAGCAGATGTTATTACTATGGGAAACATTCTTCATGATTGGGGTACAAAAGATAAGTTAATACTTATAAAAAAAGCTTATAACGCCCTACCTAAAGAAGGAGCATTAATCATTATTGAAAATATAATTGATGATGAAAGAAATAAAAATGCTTTTGGTTTAATGATGTCACTAAACATGATTATTGAAACAGATGAAGGCTATGATTTTACCCTCTCAGATTTTAACAAATGGGCTAAAGAGGTAGGTTTTAGCAATACTAGAATGATGCATTTAACTGGTCCTTCGAGTGCCATTATCGCCGTTAAATAATTCTAAAAATATCATACCGAAATAACCGAAGATTAATAAAATAAAAATCCCAAGTAAATAACGCTTGGGATTTTTTATTCTATATCCATCTCCTTATCAAGAGTATTAGGTCTCCCTTCTTTTTTATAGTATTAAAATTTGTACTTTTAACTGATAATTAAAACATATCATTACCAACAAGCTATAATATGAATAAATACTGTATTCTTTTCATTGCTCTCTTCATCCTTTCATGTTCTGGTAATAAATCTTCAGAGAAAACATTCAAAACAAATACGAGCAATACCTCTATTGTTATTTTAGGAACTATTCAAGATGCAGGTTCTCCACAAATTGCATGTAAAAAAGAGTGTTGTGCTAACCTTTTTAGGAATCCTGATAAAAAAAGACAGGTAACCTCATTGGGGGTAATTGACAAGCAACACCATAAAACTTATTTGTTTGAAGCAACTCCTGATATTCCCACACAAATGAAAACTCTTACTAAGCTAGAAGATAAAAGTAATAAAGAAGTTGCAGATGGAATCTTTTTAACTCATGCCCACATAGGGCACTATACTGGTTTAATGTTTTTAGGTAAAGAAGCTATGGATGCTGATAATGTACCTGTGTACACTATGCCTAGAATGAAAGAATTCTTGTCTGAAAACGGACCTTGGGATCAATTAATCACGCGAAAAAACATAGTACTTCATCCAATAGAAGATGAAAAACCAATTGAACTAACCAAAAACATTAAGGTTACTCCGCTTATTGTTCCTCATAGAGACGAGTATTCTGAAACCGTCGGCTACCGAATAATGGGGCCCAATAAAAGCGCTTTGTTTATTCCTGATATTGACAAATGGGAAAAATGGGATAAAAACATTATTGATGAAATTAAAAAAGTAGACTATGCTTTTTTGGATGCTACATTTTATAGTGGAAAAGAAATAAATAGTAGAGATATTAGCCAGATACCGCACCCTTTTATTGTTGAGAGTTTAGATAAGTTTAAAGATTTAAGTAAACAAGAAAAGAACAAAATTATCTTTATTCACTTCAACCATACAAACCCTATAATAAACCCAACCAGTGAAGAAAGTGAGTTTGTAAAATCTCAAGGGTATAGAATTGCAGAAATTGAAACCGTTTTTGATTTATAGCAATCACTTATTTCTATCTTTGTAAACCTAACAAACTATAATAAAAACACTATGACGCTCACTATTAAAAACATGGTTTGCAATCGCTGTATCCTAGTAATTCAAAATGAATTAGACAAATTAGGTGTTGGTGTAAAAAGCATTAAATTGGGTGAGGTTATACTCGAAAAAGAACTTACTTCAGATGAAAAAAAACGTCTAGATAAGATTTTACTTGATTTAGGCTTCGAAATTATTGATGATAAAAAAAGTCGCATTATTGAAAAGATAAAAAACTTAATTATCAATTTGGTACACCATCAAGATAGTGAGACAAAAGTTAACTTATCTGATTTGTTAAGCAACGAGCTTCATCATGATTACAATTACTTATCCAACCTTTTCTCTGAAGTAGAAGGCACTACCATAGAAAAGTATTTTATTGCTCAAAAAATAGAAAAGGTAAAAGAATTACTCGTTTACGATGAATTATCATTAAGTGAAATTGCCTTTCGTTTGCACTATTCAAGCGTAGCATATTTAAGCAATCAGTTTAAAAAAGTTACAGGATTAACGCCGAGTCACTTTAAAAAAATCAGTAAAGACAGAAGAAAACCATTAGACGAGGTGTAAATCTTATAAATCAATTCCAAAATTCCACAATAAATTTTCTTTAACTTAATGCCAACTTTGTATTGTACAATTAATACAGTAAAAAAATGGCAACAAATAACAATAAAGAAATCATTTACCTACCTCTAGAAGGTGTGGAAAGTGAGCACTGTGCTTTAATCGTTGAAAAAGGATTAGCACATGTTGAGGGAATTGAAACCCACAAAGTAGAACTAAACAACCAAAGAGCTGCTATTACAGTTACTAATGAAGAAGTTCTTGCAAACGCCGTTACTGCTATAAAAGACCTTGGCTATGGTGTTACCACTGTTAAAAAAGTGTTTCCAGTATTAGGTATGACTTGCGCCTCTTGTGCAGGAAGTGCTGAAAGTATTGTTAGCTACGAACCAGGTGTAGTAAATGCTTCGGTAAATTTTGCTAATGGAAATTTAACGGTAGAATATCTTCCAAACATGACCAATGCTACAAAACTGCAAAAAGCAGTACAAGGTGCGGGTTATGATTTGTTAATTGAAGATGAAACCAAACAACAAGAAACACTCGAAGCTATTCATGAAAAGAAGTTCAAGCAACTAAAGACCAAAACCATGTGGTCGGTAATACTTTCATTGCCTGTAGTTGTTATTGGAATGTTTTTTATGAACATGCCTTACGCCAACCTTATTATGTGGGCCTTCTCTACCCCCGTATTATTATGGTTTGGAAAAGACTTTTTTATCAATGCATGGAAGCAAGCCAAACATCGTTCCGCAAACATGGACACTTTGGTCGCTTTAAGTACAGGTATAGCGTACATATTTAGTGTATTCAATATGTTATTCCCAAAATTTTGGGAATCTAGAGGATTAGAAGCACATGTATATTTTGAGGCAGCTGCGGTTATTATCGCATTTATTCTGTTAGGAAAACTATTAGAAGAAAAAGCCAAAGGAAACACCTCTTCTGCCATTAAAAAATTGATGGGGCTACAACCTAAAACCGTTGTTGTGATACAACCTGACGGAACGGAAAAGCAAACTGCTATTGAAAATGTGAACGTAAATGATACTATTCTTGTTAAACCAGGAGAAAAAATTGCGGTAGACGGTATTGTTACCACAGGAAGCTCGTATGTAGATGAAAGTATGTTAAGTGGTGAACCTGTTCCGGTACTAAAAAAAGAAAATGAAAAAGTATTTGCAGGAACCATTAATCAGAAAGGAAGTTTCCAATTCAAAGCCGTTAAGGTTGGCAAAGAAACCATGCTGGCTCAAATTATTAAAATGGTACAAGATGCACAAGGTAGTAAAGCTCCTGTACAGAAATTGGTTGATAAAATTGCAGGTATTTTCGTACCTGTAGTAATGAGTATTGCTGTTATTACATTTATTATATGGTTTATTTTAGGTGGTGATAACGGAGTGGTTCAAGGATTATTAGCTGCCATCACCGTATTGGTTATTGCATGTCCTTGTGCTTTAGGACTGGCTACTCCTACCGCTATTATGGTGGGTGTTGGTAAAGGTGCAGAAAAAGGTATTTTAATTAAAGATGCTGAAAGTCTTGAATTAGCTAAAAAAGTAAACGCCATTATTTTAGATAAAACAGGAACTATTACCGAAGGAAAACCAGAGGTTACAGGTATATCTTGGTTACAGAATAATGATACCGCTAAAAACATTCTTTTAAGTATTGAGAAAAAATCTGAACATCCATTAGCAGAAGCAGTTGTAAAGTTTTTAGGAGATACTGCCACTACCCCACTAACAAATTTCGACAGTATTACAGGTAAAGGTGCTAAGGCTGATTATAACGGAGAAACCTTTTTTGTTGGTAATAAAAAGTTATTGGCTGAAAATAAGGTTACCATAGCGGACGAACTTTTAAAACAGGCTGGTAAATGGAGTAAACAGGCTAAAACCGTTATTTGGTTTGCTAATAGCAAAGAGGCACTTTCTGTACTTGCTATTTCAGACAAAATAAAAGAAACCTCAGTACAAGCTATTAAGGAACTACAAGCTATGGATATTGAATTATACATGCTTACAGGTGATAACGAAGCTACCGCAAAATCTATTGCAGAAGAAACAGGTATTCAACATTACAAAGCTGAAGTATTACCACAACACAAAGCTGATTTTGTAAAAGAGTTACAGCAACAAGGAAAAACCGTTGCTATGGTGGGTGATGGTATTAACGACAGTACTGCCCTAGCTACTGCCGATGTAAGTATTGCCATGGGAAAAGGTAGTGATATTGCGATGGATGTTGCTAAAATGACCATTATATCATCTGACCTAAGTAAAATACCACAAGCTATAAAGCTTTCAAAACAAACGGTAGCTACCATTAAACAAAACCTGTTTTGGGCATTTATTTACAACCTTATTGGTATTCCTATTGCAGCTGGTATTTTATATCCATTTAATGGTTTCTTATTAAACCCTATGATTGCTGGTGCAGCTATGGCTATGAGTAGTGTTAGTGTAGTTACCAATAGCTTACGTTTAAAATGGAAAAAGTAACAAGTGTTTCGGCACTAGCAAGTGTTGGAACATTTTAAATCTCACTTAATAAGTAAATCTGTAAATCTCACAAATCAATCTTAAAATTGTACAACAACAAACACTCCTGTTGTGCTGAAATTTGCAGTATTCAATAACAAATAAATTTTTAATATAATGGAAAATAATAAAGAGTTAAAATTCAAAACAAACCTTAACTGCGGAGGATGTGTATCAAAAGTACAAGCTGATTTAGACAATGCTGAAGGTATTTGCCATTGGAATGTAGACACCAATTTTGATGATAAAATTCTTACCGTAAGTTCTAAAGGAATTACAGCAGATGAAGTAATTGCTATTGTAAAGAGTAAAGGTTTTAAAGCTGAGCCTTTAGTATAAAAAGCAAGTACATGGCACACTCTAAAGAACACAGCAGCTGCAATGGTCATGAGCATGCAGCACACAATCGTTCTGATAAAAACGGATTGTCTTTTGCCTTTTGGCTCAACCTCTTCTTTTCAATAGTTGAGTTAATTGGTGGAATTTTTACCAACTCTACCGCTATTATTGCCGATGCTTTTCATGATTTTATGGATGCTGGAGCTATAGGACTAGCAATACTTATGGAGAAAATATCGGGTAAAAAACGTACAGCAACATTTTCGTACGGATACAAACGTTTTTCACTCTTGTCTGCATTAATACTATCCACTTTTTTGTTGTCTGGATCTATTGGAATGATTGTGGCTGCTTATAACTCGTTTGTAAATCCAAAAGAAGTACATAGTTTGGGTATGTTATGGTTAGCTGTTTTAGGACTTGCTGTAAATGGTGCCGCTTTTCTTAGAATTAAAAATGGTGGACACGGGCATCACCATCACGGGCATAGTCATGGACACAACCACAATAGTGAATCAATCATGCTACATTTATTAGAAGATGTGTTGGGTTGGACTGCGGTTTTAATTGGTTCGGTAATTATTTACTTTACGGGTTGGAATTGGATTGATGGTATTTTAGCTATTGGTATTGCTTTATTTATTGGGTACAACGCTGTTAAAAACTTACTTAACACCTTAAAAGTATTGTTACAATCGGTACCCGAAAATGTAAATATTGCGCAACTTAAAAGCGAATTGCAAAACCTTAAAGGTGTTAGTAACATACACGATGTACATGTTTGGACGCTTGATGGTAGCTATAATGTAGGCTCACTACATGCTGTTATTAACAACAACTCTGCAACAGCAAAACAAGAGGTTATGAATAATATTGTTAAGCTTATGCAAGGTTTTAACATACAACACCCAACGGTACAAATTGAAACAAACGAGAATACCTGTGCTTTTGTTAGCTGTTAAGTTAACTGTTTATAAAACTTTACACTTAAATACACTCCTCTTTGGGGTGTATTTGTTTTTTAAAATGGTTTCTTTATACACCACAGCACCTAACAAACATTTTTCTACACAATACGAATATTTTACCTTTTTTGTTGTTTGAAGTTGCTCCCCTTAGGCAGGGAGCATCGTTCCCCTTACCGAGGGAGTGTCACTCCCCTTAGGCAAGAAGTGTCGACCCGATTAGGCTTGGGGTGTCGACCCGATTAGGCTTGGGGTGTCGACCCGATTAGGCTTGGGGTGTCGACCCGATTAGGCTTGGGGTGTCGACCCGATAAAAAAGTTACACTTTTTTATCTTACTTTTTTTTTATATTTGAGAGTGTTAATAAAATTGCTATGTCTTCTACTTATTCTACTTTCTAAGAAATGTATTGGTAAGTTTATTATGTGGATATAGTAAACAGTAATTAAGTAATGATATAAACAATACATGAGTATATTTAAAAGACTATTCAAAGGAAAATCAAAAGAAGAAAAGAAAGACGTTAAATCAAAAAATGATACTTCCTATAAAACAGCAACAATGTCTGCTTCTGATTTAGTTAATTTAAAAGTTGGAGATACAATAAGCTTTGGAAATCCAAAAGAGGAAGAAAAAGTATACGACTCTAAATGGCTAAATCCTAATGAAAACCCATACAACATTGAGATATTTGACTGTAGAGAATATGCTCTAAAAATGACTTCAACAACTCAAGACCCAAGAATTGCGGCTAATTTCTTAAGCTTAAGAAAAAGTGATGGGAAAGAATATATTGGCAAGTTCCCTGAAAATGGAGCTAAATGTGAAGTTGACTTAAAGTTTAATACTCAAGGTAAACAAATTCCAGACGGCATAATTTATAAAGCCTCTAAAATGGAAGAAAAATGGGATATCTATAAATACGCAAATTTTCTTTTTTTTGTTCGTAGTTGGACTGGAGATTTGGTTTATTTTTCAAACTATATTCCTACCGAAAAGGGTTTCAATGTTAATCTCATAGTTTTAGATGATAATAAAATTGACCAAGAAGATCCATTTTTTGATTTTAAGGTTGTAGAGTTTTTAATTCATAGTCATATTTTAGGGTATAATGTTCCACATCCTATTCCAAAAAGTATTGACAAAAATAATTATGAAAACATTTTAGGATATTCATTTTCTATGTTTGGGAATAAAGGACTATTTGCAACATCTGAATAATAATTACTGTAACATTGGCTATAAATAGTTACTCGTACTCGCCTACTTCTGAATATATTCAGTTTACATTTACTAAATTAGACGCCCAAAACAAGTAACAATCCTTATACTTTATAAAAAACAATAAAAATTAATGAAAATTAAATTAATAAGAATCAGTAAAAACGAATGGATTTCATTTATTCTAACTTTAATAGCAACCCTAGCGGGTGTTTTAATTGCTATTTGGCTTACTAATTCAGGTATTAGAAACAAAGAAAAAGAAGACACTATAAAACTTTTACATACTGCTAAATTAATTTTAGCTAATACAAGTGAATATTCTAATAATCTAAATAAAACAATACTTGAATTTGAACAGGATACTGTTAACTATACGAAAGAAAAGTTAGAATCTGTGAAAGCAAACAACCCTATTCCATATCCTGATTTATTAGAAACAATAATATCAAATGAATTAATATCTAAAAACGTATCGGAATACTCTCATAATTCTATTTATAACAATTTAATTAATCTTAGAAAATTATCCCAATATGAAACCGCTGAATATTATCTTAAATTATTGGAAGAAATGATGCTTAATTTAGACCTAGAAATAGAGTTGCTAAAAGATGAAATAGACATCAATGAATTAGAGTCGATATTCGAACTAGAAAAAAAATTAATTGAAGATAAATATTCTACTAAAAACATAGTAGTAATTAAAGGTGATTAAAAAACGTAATAAACAATAAAATAAATAGCATAACCTCTTGTAATCTGGACCGTAATAGCCAATTTGAGTTTCTAAGTAAAAAATGATAACTTGTTAACCTCACTTATATTTTTAAATTCTAGCTAATTGTTAACTTCTGTTAAATAAGGTTTTACCGTACTTTTATTACGGTTTATTTCGTTTTTTCATTTTTATTTATTCATAAGTTTGATAAATTTAAAACTCAAAATTATGTTAAAGAACATTTCAAACTTAGGTGCTGTTTTAAACAAACAGGAACAACAATCTATTAATGGTAAAGGAGAAACATCTTGTCCTTCAGGATATTGCTTAAATTGGAGTGGCGGTTGCACACATATAGCTAGTGCTCCCTTTGATGATTGTGTTCATTAATATTATCAGTCCTCGGCTATCGAGGACTTTTTAATTCTCTACTTTTTTAACACTAGAATTCCTTCTACAAAACATTATTAACTCTTTTCTACAACAACCATTTGTTAATTTTAGTTAAGTAAGGAATTACCTTACCTTTATTACGGTTTTAAAGGTTCTTTCATTTTTATTTATACCTAGTTTTGATTAAATTTTAAACTCAAAATTATGTTAAAGAACATTTCAAACTTAGGTGCTGTTTTAAACAAACAGGAACAACAATTTATTAATGGTGGAACAACTGAATGTCGTTTTATCCCTTACCCTTGCGATGAAGATCATGAATTTGATGAAAACTGTAGGTGTGTACTTAAGTAGATATAACAAAAATTTATTAGCGAACTTCGGTTCGCTATTTTTTTGGAAAGAGTTTATATATTTATATGTACTCCTAAAATTGTTTTTCGAAAAGACTTCTAAATAACTAAACACAATTTAAAGCACAATAAAAAGAAAAAGCGAACCGAAGCCCGCTAGTTTTTAAATCTTTCTTACACACATATATGACATCCATCAGGCATAACCTGACATACATCAGTTCCCGCACATGCCAAACCACTTCCTGGAGGAGCATCAGGTAGACATTCATAGCACTCACTACCGTTACTTCCTTTAATTTGTTTTTGTTCAAACTTATTTAGAGCTTTTCCTAATGTTATTAAATTTTTCATACTAAAAATTTTAACAATTATTTTAATCTGTGAACATTTAATGGCACTCACAGCATATGCCAATTCTCCGCGAAAAATTATTCTAAAAATAAGTAAAAAACAATATAAAAGACTACAAACCAGAACATTTAAATATTCCAAAACATAAAACATGTTTTACAAACTCTTTAAACCCACTAGTTTTTTTGTTAACTCCAATCAACACTACCTAGTACAACACAAAATCAATATTCTCAATATCTGATCCTCTAAAAGCTCCAGTAATACTACCCTCTAATTTTTGAGGCAAAATTACCTTCTTTAACTTCTTACTATCTTTAAAAGAATCGCTCCCTAGGGTTGTTATGTTTTCTGGAATTGTAAGTTCTTCAAAATTATTTTCTGCAAAACAATCGTTATACAATGTAGTTACCGATTCTGGTAAATCTATACTTGTAAGCGCATTTCCTACAAAACAAAACATATGAATCGTTGTAATTGGTGCTTCAATAACAAGTTTTTCAATTTTATTTCTTCCAAAAGCCCCTCCTCTAATTTCTGTAACTTTTGAAGGAATTACCAGTTCTTTAATTTCATTTTTATAAAAAGCATCCTCATCTATATACTCTAAAAATTTTGGTAAAACTACAGCTTTCAGTCCTTTGTTATCAAAAGCTTCCCTTAATATATACTTTACAGATTTATTGTTAATATTATCAGGTATAACAACGTCAGTAGACTTTCCTATGTAATCTAAAATTGCAATACCTCCATTAAGTTCTCTAAAAGAATAATCCTCATTTTTTAAAATAGCAACTTGCTCTTCCATTTTTTTTGATATAATGTTTTATTAATAATTACAAGTATCAAATGTATACGGTAGATAGTAGCCTATAAAAAGTAGTTTGTTTTCGTAGCGATTGTTTTTATATTCGTAGTCTCGCTAGCCAATACTTTTTGTTATTCAATTGTACATAAATTGCTCTAATTACTATCGTTCTAAAAAATACTGTATGAAAATAACACTGGAAAAATTTACCGAAGCCGACTTCCCTAATTATTTCAAACTTGTGAATAATGAAAAGGTTATGAAAATGATTACTGAAAGAGCAATAGAATTGGAGGAAGCCAAAAACGACTTTAAAAAACTAATAGAAAATAATAAACTTGCACCAAGCTTCGGGAATTTTAAAATTATTAACGAGGATGCTAGTGAATTTTTAGGATTAGCAAAATTAGAAATAACAAAAATCTCTAATACAGAAGCAGAACTTGGTTATATGATTTTGCCTGAACACTGGGGAAAGGGAATTGCTAGTACTGTAGGAAAAAAGTTAATTGAAACAGGCAAAAAACAAAACTCTTTAAAAAGAATTTTTGCAATAATAGATCCTAAAAATATTCCTTCAAGAAAAGTTTTAACGAACAATGGATTCTACTCAAAAGAGTTTAAAGATTTTGACGGTTTACCTGGAGAAATCCTAGAATTGAATTTATAAATGTGATTTTAACTATTTTTTTTAACTATGAATAAAAGTCAAATAGCAAAAAAATACCTAGAACACCTAGAAAAAGGAAATATAGAAAAGGTTATTAATCTATTTAGTAATAACGGAATTGTTGAGTCTCCTATCTATGGAATTAAAAAAGCAGACGAATTTTATCGTGAATTAAATAATGACACTTCTAATTCAGAACTTATTCTAAAAGGAATTTTTGAACAGAATGAATCTAATAACCTAGCTCTCTACTTTACCTATAAATGGACTTTAAAAAACAATGAAAAAGTAGAGTTTGATGTTGTTGATATTATTGAACTTGATTCTGAAAACAAAATAACCAAGCTAAAAATAATTTACGACACAGTTATTTCTAGAAAGTTAGTCAATGACTTAAATGAGTAAAGCTAAACCAATCAAAAATGCTGAATCTTTTAAAGAAAATATTTGGTAAAAAGACTAAAAAAGGAGCCTTTTTTGGGGCCACAAGCTATGAAATGAACAATATGATTTGTGGCATTGGAAAAGCTAAAATCTTAGAAACTGAAATTGAAGTTTTAGCATACCCATTTAAACCGTCAGTTGTGTTCCCTAATAAAAAAATTAAAGCCTCTGAAATAACTGCTATCTGTTACCAGTCGTATCCTCCTTTAATTAAACTTAGAAATGAGGTTATATTTATTTCAAGAGAACATTCCAAATCTCTTAGAGAATTCACTGAAAGAAATAACATAACTACTTTTAAAGAAACAAAAAACTGGAACTGGTTACTAGAACCTTACCTTGATACAGAAAATACTCCGGAAGAAATTATTAAAATAAACCAACTACTTAATAAACATGGTTTTTCTGACTCTGAAATAATGAAAATAAGAGCAGAAGTAGAAAAGCAAATGTATAAATACAATTTTGACACCATGCTTTGGGATTGGTTTAGTTTGGGCTTACCAGATGTTTTAGCTGCCATGAGAGTTAAGTATAACGAAAAAGAGTTTACTGAATTTTATAAAAAAGCTATGGAAATTGAACTCAGAAAAGGATAAACCACACCTAACCGCTACTCTCCTCCTCTGTTATTCAACACTTAATAAACTATCTACAGCTTTAAACTTGATAAAAAAAGTAGTAAATTTGAGTGTACTTCTGTAATCTTAAAACAACTAAAATGAACAAAGACATAAAAATACTTTGGGATGACCTTCACCAAGAACTTTATCGTTTCATTTTAAGTAGAGTAAAAAACGAAGAAGACTCAAAAGATATTTTACAAGAAGTTTTTATTAAAGCCCTTACAAAAATAGATACACTTAAAGACACCTCTAAACTAACATCATGGGTATATCAAATATGTAGAAATGTGGTTTTGGACTACTTCAGAAAAAAACAAACCCTTAAAGAAGATCATATTGATATAGAATTTCCTGAAGAGGCTAAAGAAGATAATACCTATACCAAACTTTCTACTTGTATCAATGGTAAAATAAGTAGTCTTTCAGAAAAATATAAAGAAGCTATATTACTTACTTCTTTTAAAGATTATTCACAATTACAACTTGCTCACGACAAAAACATATCTTATTCAGGAGCCAAATCAAGAGTACAACGCGCCAAAAACCTATTAAAAGAAGATATTTTAGACTGTCCTAATGTTGTAACTGATACCAACGGTAAAATTATTGATTTTCTAGAATAATTTTTTTGCGTCTTTTTTCTACCCTTCCCGTCTATCGATCACAAAAGCACATTTAAAGTATCGTTTACGGTAAATACAAAAACAGAAAACAGATGAAATTATTCAAAATCTCTAACGGAAAATTACAAGCAACGACTACAGAAATTCCTGAAATAAAACCTAATGAAGTATTAGTCAAAATAAAAGCTATCTCATTAAACTATCGTGATATCCTTGTTACTGAAGGTTCAGGAAAATGGAAACCAACCGAAAATAGAATTCCTGGTTCTGACGCCGCTGGTAAGGTTATAAAAATAGGTAATAAAGTAACTAATTTTAAAGAGGGTGATAATGTTACCTCTTTAATTTTGCCCAATTGGGAAACAGGAAAATTAAATACTGATAAACTAAAAGACTCTTTAGGAGGGTCAGATAGAGACGGTATTATGGCTGAATATGTAGTCTTCCCCGAAAACGCTCTTCATAAATTTCCTAACTATTTATCCTTTGAAGAAGCAGCAACATTACCAGTAGCAGCACTTACAGCTTGGAATGCTGTAGTAGAACAATCTAACCTAAAATTAGGCGATACTATACTCCTCATAGGCACAGGAGGTGTTTCTTTATTTGCATTACAATTTGCAAAATTAGCTGGTTACCGAGTTATTATAACCTCAAGTAGTGATGAAAAACTACAAAAAGCAACAGCATTAGGAGCGCACCATACCATCAACTATAAAACAACTGAAAACTGGATTAAAGAAGTACTAAAACTAACCAATAACAAAGGAGTTGATCAAGTTATAGATGTTGTAGGAGGCTCACATATTAGCCAATCTTTACAATGTGTAAAAAGTGAAGGTACAGTAAGTATGGTAGGTGTTATTGATGGCACCAGTGGAGTAATAGACACAGGAACTATTATGATGAAAGCAGCAAGAATACAAGGTATTGAAACAGGATCAACAGAAATGTATAACAATATGTTACGTGCTTTTCAATTGCACGAAATTCATCCTGTAATTGATAAAACATTTGCTTTTGATGATACTTTAGATGCTTTTGCTTACTTAAAAAAAGCACAACACATGGGAAAAATTAGCATTGTATTATAAATAACCAAAACTCTTCCAATGAAATCATACATCACATATCAAATAGACGTTTTTACTACAGAAAAGTTTAAAGGAAACCCTGCTGGAGTTGTAGTAAATGCCGACGGATTATCAGATACAGAAATGCAACTAATAGCCAGAGAACTTAATAATTCTGAAACTGCATTTATCCTCTCATCAAACTCGAAAGATTATGATGGAATCATTCGATATTTTACTCCCACAACCGAAGTTCCTATTTGCGGACATGCAACCATAGCTGCTATTTATGTAAAGGCATTAGAAGAACAATTAAACTCTTGTGTTTTAAACATGAAAACCAGTATTGGTATTTTACCTATTGAAGTTGTAAAAAACAACTCCAATTATCAAATTATCATGACACAAGGTAAGTTTGAATTAAGTCCAGAATTTGATGCAACTACAACAAAAAAACTGCTAAATGCTTTGGGGTTACAAAACTCTGATAGAGATAAAAGATATCCTATTCAAATTGCTTCAACTGGTCATTCTAAAGTAATGATTGGTATTAAAAGTAATGAAAAACTCAATCAACTAGTTCCAAATATGGATGCCCTAAAAACACTAAGCAAGCAAATAAACTGCAATGGTTATTTTGTATTTACACTAAACACAGACAGTGAAAATACTTTAACAAACGGACGAATGTTTGCGCCTGCCATTGGAATACAAGAAGATCCTGTTACAGGAAACGCAAATGGACCTTTAGGCGGTTATTTGGTTCAAAATAAAATAATTGATTTTAACGGAAGTATTTTTGAATTCACAGGTAGGCAAGGCGAAAAAATGCAACGTTCAGGAAATATTTTTGTTCGAGTAGAAACAACAAAAAACATCCCTACTAAAATACAAATAAAAGGTAGTGCTGTACCTGTTTTTAGAACAAAAATAGAAATGTAATTCAAAACGCAACTATGAAACGTATCTTATATATAACCGATTTATTTTATAAAGCTAACGGAAGAAATTATTACGAAGAAGACCTATTTATTATTTCAAAACTAAAGAAACATTTTAATATAATTATTGGTCACCCACAACAAGCTATTGAAAACCTACATATAGCAGACTTGATAGTTTATAGAAATACAGGAGCAGTTTTGGGCTATGAAAATTACTATAGAAAATTTGTTTCAGAAGTTAAAAAACAAAACATACACACTTTTAATTCTTTTGATGGAAAAGCAGATATGGTAGGTAAAGACTATTTAATGGAGTTAACTCAACTTAACTTTCCTGTAATACCAACTATAGAAAACATTTCTGATATTTCATTATTAGGAAATCCTGAACAATACATCATAAAGCTTAAAAATGGTGCGGACTCCATTGGTATGAAAATAGTAAGCAAAAATGAATTAGAAAAGGCTGACCTTGAAAATAAAATTATACAACCTTTTGTAGATTTTGAATACGAAATATCATTTTATTATATCAACAAAGAATTCCAATATGCTTTGTATGCCCCTGATAAATCAAAACGATGGGAGCTAGAAGAAATAGCAGTAACTTCAAAAGATCTTGAATTTGCAAACAAATTTATTGAATGGAATCCCCTATCTCAAGGTATTACTCGGGTAGATGCTTGCCGACTTAAAGATGGATCGCTTTTACTTGTTGAACTAGAAGATTTAAATCCTTTCTTATCACTACAACGTGCAAGTAAAACTTCTCAAAACCTTTTTTTAAACAACTTTACCAATACCTTAAACACAATTATACACTAATACAACTACAAGATGGAATATAAAACTTTAGGAAACTCTGGATTAAAAGTTTCAACATTATGCCTAGGTACTATGACCTTTGGAGGAGAAGCAGATGAAGCAACTTCAAAAGCCATATACCATGCAGCAAAAGATAAAGGAATTAACTTTTTTGATACAGCTAACATATACAACAATGGAACTTCTGAAAAAATTTTAGGAAAACTAATACATGAACATCGTGATGAAGTAGTTATTGCTACAAAAGCCTATTTTCCTACAGGAGAAGGTGTAAACGACAAAGGCTTAGGAAGAGGTCACTTAATAAAAGCTTTAGACGATAGTTTGAAACGCTTAAATACTGATTATATTGATCTTTATTATGCACATGCTTTTGATGAAAACACACCTTTAGAAGAAACCTTAGCTACATTCGATAATTTTGTAAAACAAGGAAAAGTAAGATATTTAGGTCTGAGTAACTTTGCTGCTTGGCAAGTAATGAAAGCTATTGCTGTTACCCAACAAAATAACTACACTCCTATCTCTGTTATTCAGCCCATGTATAATTTAGTAAAACGTCAGTGCGAATCAGAATTATTAACAATGGCTTTAAGTGAAGGTTTAGGAGTAGCCTCTTATAGTCCACTTGGTGGAGGGTTACTAACTGGAAAATATAAAACAGATAAAAAAGAAGGTCGTTTTGCTGAAAGCACAATGTATCAAAAACGATACAATGATGAAATCACCTATAAAACAGTTGATAGTTATGTTGATTTTGCCAATCAAAACAATTTAAACCCAGTTAGCCTTGCCATTGCTTGGGTAAAAGCGCACAAAGCAATAACTGCACCTTTAATTGGCGCCCGAAATTTAGAACAACTAAAACCTGCTTTGGCTTCACTAGATATACATATGACAGAAGAGTTAAGAACAAAAATAACAGACTTATCTCCTGAAATGGTATTAGCTACTGGACATAAAAAAGGTGAAAGAAGCTAACTCTTTCCATTTAAAAGAGCGTAAACTAACTTAAACAAAAACTTCCCTAAGAACATTAATCGCAAAAATAACAATGTCTTAACAAACCGTTTACGCTCTCTTCACTCATAAAAACAATTAGTTTATAAATTTGATAGTTAATCAATTAACTATTTCTGTAGATGAGATTCTATAAGAATTTATACAACATCAAACTAATTTAACCCCCATGAGAAAAACTATTATTTTTATCTGCTTCTTATTAGTAGGAAGCCTTATCAAATTACACGCACAAAGTGTAAATCCTTCAAAAACCACTTATACACCTAATGAAGCCATTACTGTCAATTTTTCTGACGGTCCTGGCAATGCAAAAGACTGGATTGGTATTTATAATCAAAATGATACACCTGGTCTTGTAAGCTCTATTGATTGGTTATATGTAAACGGAAAACAAAGTGCTACCAAAAAACTTAAAAATGGTACGGTTATCTTTTCAGCTGGTTTACCAAATACTGGAACTTATAAAGTGTATTTTTTTAAAAATGACGGATACACAGTATTAGCTTCTTCAAGCTTTACGGTTGGTACAGAAACTCCAACCTGTGCTCCTATTTCACAATCTGGATGGAGTTTACAGTATGTAGACAGTCAAGAAACATCAGGTGAAAACGGAGTAGCTACCAATGCCTTTGATGGCGACACATCAACTATTTGGCATACCGAATGGAGTGCTAGTCAACCTACGCACCCGCATGAAATTCAAATTAACTTAAACGGCATCTACGATGTTTGTGAGCTAAAATACTTACCACGTCAAACAGGAACCAATGGTACAATTGCCGATTATCAAATTTATGTAAGTGATACCCCTTCTAATTGGGGAACAGCCGTTGCGACGGGAATCTTTGCTTCCAATCAAACAGAAAAAACCGTTAGTTTTCCTAAGAAACAAGGACAATATGTGCGCTTAGTTGCTACTTCGGATATCAACAGTGGAAATTATACCTCAGCTGCGGAGATTAATATTGGAGGAACTTTAATTCAATCGGGAGCTCCAGTAGCTAACTTCACTTCAAACACCACTTCTATCATTTCAGGACAACAAATTTCTTTTACAGATAGTTCTACGAACAATCCTACCTCTTGGAACTGGACATTTGAAGGAGGAACACCTGCTACGAGTACTGCTCAAAACCCGATAGTAACCTACAACACCGAAGGAACTTATAATGTTACTTTAACAGCAAGCAATACTACGGGCAGCAATACCATTACTAAAACAGGCTATGTTACCGTACGCAACACCAACAGCCTTAAAGTATTGCAATTTAATATTTGGCAAGAAGGAACTTCAGTACCAAACGGAATGACCTATATTAGAGATGTCATTGCCAACGTAAATCCAGATATTGTATGTTTTAGCGAAGTAAGAAACTATACGGGCGATTGGACGACCAAAATTGTAAACAACCTTGCAGCTATTGGTTTAAACTATCACAGAGGTTATGCTTATGGTGATGTTTCTATCATTAGCAAATACCCTATCACCTCATCAGGTACCAACCTTGGTGCAATTTCGGTTTTTGAGGTAGATGTTAACGGACAAAGTGTAGTGGTAGCAACGGCACACTTAGATTATACTTACTATGCTACCTATCTTCCAAGAGGATACAACTGTGGAGGTTCTTCACCTTATACAGGATGGAGTAAAATAGGAGCTGCAAACCAAGATCCGCAACCAGTAACCGATCCTGCTATTATTTCAGAACAAAATTTAGGTTCACGAAGAGATGAGCAGATTGCTGCGTTTATCAATCATATAAAAAATGAAACTCGCCCAGTAATTTTAGTGGGGGATTTTAACGAACCTTCGCACTTAGACTGGACAACTAGACAAGCCAATATGTTTGACCACCACGGAGTGGTATTTCCTTGGCACACGACCAAAACTCTAGAAAATAATGGTTTTGTTGATGCTTTTAGAGAAGTATATCCTGATGAAGTTGCTAACCCTGGTATCACATGGCCTTCTGTAGCAACAGGAGTTGGAAGTACTAGCTGGACACCAGAAGCTGACGAAAGAGATCGTATTGACTATATTTTTTACCGAGGTACTACCCTTTCTGCAACCAGCGCTGCTATTGTGGGGCCAAAAGCTTCCTATGTTAACAATGTATCGAGTACTGCAAACACCCAAAACGATACGTTTGAAGCAAACCAACTACCGTGGCCTTCTGACCATAAAGGGGTAAGTGCTGTGATTAACCTATCTGCAAATACAGCTGATAGAATGTTTGAAACAACTGATACCACTTCACAAACTGATGATACCTTTAGTGTATATCCAAACCCTACAAAAGGGATGGTTAATATCAAGTGTGAAGACTGTGCTCCGTTTACCTATACAGTACGAAACTTTGTAGGACAAACCATTTTACAGCAAACCGCTACGCAAAATAACGTAAATATCAATTTAAAATCAGCCCCTAAAGGAATGTATTTTTTTGATATTAAAACCAAGAAAAAAACTCTTACCTATAAAATTATAAAAGAATAAAACGTCTCTAAGAAACTACTACAGAAATAGATAATTATTGACACCATAAAATCCCAAGTTAGTAGCTTGGGATTTTTTACTATATTTAGTTCTCAAAAAATTAAAAAGAAATAAAATTGCTATAACTTCCGCTTAGCCTGCCAAAAAAGGAGTATAATGGTAAGTTTATTCTGTATATAAACTGGTTGTAACCAATTAAAAATCCGAACTTCCCTCAAACAGTTCGCCACAAATAAAAAAATATGAGTATCACCATTGATGGCGTTAAAGGTTATGAATATCAATATAAAGTTACACTTTTGATAGCATTGCTTTCTAATGCTGATAAAATCAATTTATTTGTTGAGATTGAAGGCAGTGAGGATGCATTGTTAGTAACTGAAAACAAAGGCGTTAAGAAAAATATTGAAATACAAGTAAAAAGAGAAAACAATCTTATTGATATTCCAAAACTAATTAATTGGCTAAGTCATTTTCAAGAAAGAAAATCAGACAACAATTTACTGCAAAAAGTAATTGATAATAACTGTTCCGCATTATTTATAACACATTCAAGATGTTCTGATAGTACAGTGAAATTTAGAACGTCTTTACAAAATTTAATTAATCAAAATTCTATTTCAATTTCGACAGATTTTTTTAAAGAATTTAAAAATGTTCTAAAGAATCAAAAGTTCGGTAAAACGACATTAATGAAAGAACGAGAATCTTTTTGCAAACAACAATCTGATATTTTTAAGACAAAAGCTGAATTAACATCTACACTTAAAAATTGTCAAATTCTTGAAGAATTTACAGATGAAGTAGTAGATAACCACATAATATCAATTCTAAATAATCAATATAATATTGCCCAATCTAGAGTAAGTATTGTCTATTTAGAACTACTTGAAATTGTCAAAATTGGTAGAAATACAGGCAATGATATTTTCTCGAATATTATGGAAAGTATTAAATCGAATAAAATTGGAATACCAATAATTGATGCTCACTATAAAACAAGACTAGAAGAACCAGATTTAATTAAAAGAATTGAAGAGAAAGGCATATTACTTTTAACAGGAACTTCTCAATGTGGAAAGACTGAGTTAGCAAAAACAATATCTAATCATTTTGTCAATTTAGGATATGATTATCAAATTCATGATAATATATCAGAGTTAAAGCGTTTTCTCAATTCAAATACTTCAGATAATAAGATTACAATCTTAGAAGACCCTTTTGGTCATATTACGTTAAAAGAAAACCACATTGATGTCTTACGTAGCCTAACAGAAGTACTTTCGAATAAAGAAAAACATCATTATTTAATTGTTTCTTCTCGCTTAGATTTATTATATAATCAATTTGACACTAAAAACATTACAGATTGTAAAATAAAAAATACTGATTGGATAGACTTAACAATTAAAAATAATGAAATAGTAAATTCATTTTGGAAAATAATATCTGAAGAACAATCTATACCTAAAGAAATAATAAATATTGTAAGTAATGGAATTTTAGAGACCGAAGAGGATAGTTTATTACAAATCGGTCAATTAAACTATCTGGCTAATGAAGAGGTTGTGCGTCTAACGAACAAAAAATTTAGTGACCTAGAACATATTGCAAGAAGAGATTCAAAAGAAATAGCAGAAAATCTAAAAAAATCGAATCATTTATCAGCAGATATTCTCTCATATATTAGCATTTGTTCAAACACTATTCATAAATTATTCATTTCAGATTTAGCTTATATACTCTCTGATTCTACCGAACTAGTTTCAATTACAAATAAGGAAGTTTTTACTAGTAGGTTCATTGATAACAAATCACCTCTTTTCCCTAAATACCCTACAAATACAACTCTTAATCAAGACACCTCAAATGCTCTTAACTATTTGGAAGAAAGAGGATTTATTTATATTGTTAATGATTCGCTTATATTAACCCATCCAAACTATTATGAAGCCGGAAGATATCTTTTTTTTGAAAGAGGTTCCTTAAAGCAAAAAGAAAAACTAAATATTTATAGAAAATGTATAGCATGCCTGAACACTTCTACAGCATATCAAGCATCAAAAAATTACTTTTTTATTCACGATAAAATTAGAGAAGACTTTAAAAAAGAAATATTTGATATTGCATTTTTAGGTATGGATTCTATTTTTCCTTCTGTTGAAGATAATTCTATAATATTTTTAATGAATTATATTCTTGATTTAGATGAAGAATATTACAATAAATTAATTTGGAAAATTCAAAAGGGTGGAACAAGTAGTTCCTATATTCATTGGCAAAACAATACACCATTTATTTCTAATGAAAGTAGTTTTTCTAAGGTATTTGATGAAATAGATTTAACTATTATAAACAAGGTGGAAAAGCAATTGTCAAACAATATCTTGCCAAATAAACATGATGCTTGGATTTATATTGGCACATTAAAAAAGAAAGATAATATTTCATTTGAAAAACTACATTTGCTTCTTCAATTTAATGAAGCTTTTATTAGAGAAAAAGTAATTTACGAAATTTTTAAAAGACCTAAAACCTTAAATAATAAAAACATAAAAGAACTTTTCAATGATGAACACCCAACGATCATTTTTAGTGCTATAAGAGCTTCTTTACTTAATTGGTTTTCTTTTACTGAAGAAATTAAAGATAGTATCTTAAAATTAATGTGTATTTCTATTAGTAAAAAACAAGTTGCCATTAGAGCATTTAATTTAATATCTACATATTCTATTGATTATGGACATGAGTCAATTTTAAGAAGAGAATTTAATGATTCTCAAAAAAATGAACTCTGGAAAATCTGGGGGGAATTGTACCCGATTTGTATGAAAGCTGTCCCTCTTGGTGTACATATAAATTCTGCCCGTTTTGGTTCAACAATGGATGATTCCTTGAAATATTTGAACTTAGAAACAGGGATAAAGGTCTTAAGTTCTTGGTATAAAAGAATTGATTATCAAATAAAAAATAATAAAATTCTAGATGAATATGAAATGTCTATAGCTGATAGTTTAATGAAACTAACCCAAAATAATTACAATATCAGAAAGAATATATTCTCAGAATTAGTTGGTTATAACGACACCAGTTTTTTATTATCAAATCTAAAATGGATAATTGAATATTGGGAAGATTTACATAAAAGTGAGAAAGAACAAATAATTAAATTGATTTATAGTGAAAGAGTAGATTTAAGATGGATAAAGGCTGTGATTCTAAATTCATATTCTACACCTCCAAAAGAATTAACATATTCAATATTAGGAATTAATGAATTAAACACTGAAAATATAAATGAAGTTTATATGGTTTTCCCTAAACAACTAATAAGGGATTGCTTAAATGTCTATTGTGGTTTTCCTCAACCGTTATGGTGGCTTGCCGTCCATCATCACAACCGGGAGTTTTGGGATAAAATTATAAGACTTATTTTAAAGAATGAAAATAATACTGGTTTTGATATTTGTCTTCAAGAATTTTTAGGTCATGGTGTTAACGGTTTTGGGCATGAATGGAATGATTGGGAAGAAATATGGTTGGAGCTTTGTACAAATGCTAAAAATAAGCATTTATTGACCAAAACATTATTGTATAATACGGCTGAATGTACTTGCAATCTTACATATACTAATAAACTTTGGTCTATTCTAATTAATAGTTATAAATTGCTTGAGCGAGAAAATGAATTGCTTGAATATATAGTTCAAAATTTTGAGTTATTTCAGCAAACTGGTCATAAGGATGATATTTTCAAAATTTTTGATGAAAATTTTATTTTAAAAATATTAAAAAAATTACCTCTTGACTATTATATTTTTAATTTGCTTAAATCATCAATAAGAGAACAAGAAGAAAAACTAGAGGAACTTGTTGTTTTATCTGAAAAAAATAATGTTCGATTTTTTGGTACATTTAATTATATAAATAATTCTATAAAGAAAGATAAGGTTTCAGAAAAATTAACACATATTTTAAATTCTTTACCAAACGTTATTGATATAACAGGAGAAAGTGAATTAGATAATTTCCCCTCTATAAAAGAATACAAATTAGATGATTGGATTGGAATAAATTAAATAGCTAAGCACAACAGTATGTATAAATACAATTGAATTTCCTTTAGACTTCAACGAAAAAATGGCTTGTCTCCTTTTCTCGCAAAAAACCATACACAAATACGTTCCAACAAACTCAAAAAACTTCTTTTAAACCTATCTACTTTATGAATATTATTTTTTAAAATAAAATACGCAGTTAACTGCGTATTTTATTTATATTTGACCAAAAGATTCATATGAACAATGATTTAGTAAGAGAAATGGGATATATCGCTTTAGCAACAAGACTAAAGCGAATTAGTGATAAAATGACCCATAGTACGCGGTTAATGTATCGAAACTTAAATATTGATATTGAACCTAACTGGTATTTAGTTTTAATAATCGTACAGCAAACCCCAAACATTTCAGTAATGGGCATTGCTGAAAAATTAGGATTTACACATCAGTCAGTAATTACCATTACCAATAAAATGGTAAAAAAAGAGTATTTACAAGTTTCAAAAGACGAAAAAGATAAGAGAAAAACAGTTTTTAATTTAAACCAAAAGGCTATCGAAATTCTTCCTAAAATAGAACAAATATGGGGCTATGGTAAAGAAGTAATCTATGAGTTACTCAACGAAGATATATCCATCCTTGAATATTTAGAAATATTAGAATCAAACCTCGAAAAAGCATCCTTTGGCGAAAGAATACTAGAAAAAAACAACTAACAATTCATATGAAAAAACACAACTACGAAATAAAAGTTGAATGGACAGGAAATGAAGGTAACGGAACCTTGAATTATAAGTCGTATAATAGGAACCATAAAATTATAGCACCCGGAAAATATGATGCAATAAAGGGTTCATCTGACCCTTCCTTTTTAGGAGACCAGACAAGATATAATCCAGAAGACCTTTTTTTATCTTCCTTATCGGCTTGTCATATGCTTTGGTATTTGCATTTATGTTCAGTTCACAAAATCATCGTAACTGACTATGTGGACAATGCTACAGGAGTTATGGAAGAGACTGAAAATGGAAGTGGAAAATTTACGGAGGTTACCCTCAATCCAATCGTGAAAATCATTGACGAAAATATGATTCCTAAAGCGAACGAACTACACAAAGAAGCAAACAAAATGTGTTTTATTGCTAATTCTTGTAACTTCAAAATAGGACATAATCCAAACACATTGGTGGGGTAAAAACCAACTAGTAACAATGTATAATTGTAATTCCGAATAGGTTCGAGCACATCCGAATTTATTCGGATTTTTTTATGCTAGCAATAAACAGAAAATTAAGGTATCTTTAATCCGACAATTAACGGTTATACAAAATCGCTATCATAAAAAAGAAAAAACACCTCTCAACTATATGAGAAATAATAGAGCTACTCAACTAGATTCTGCTTTTTTAACGGAGCACAAATTATCAACCGCTCCACCACCACCAGATGCTTTATTCTGGAAAATGTGGAATGCTTGTGAAGGCATTGCTAATAAAGCATTGAATACTCAATTTATTCAAGAGATTAAATCGGGAACGCTCAACCCTGTACATTATGGAGGATTTAACATTAGTGACGCTTACTTCTGTTTTAAGGGAGCGCAAGATTATCTAAATGCAATGGACAGAGCTTCAAACCCAACTCTTAAGGCATTTTTACACAAAAAATATAATAGCTATCAAAAATACAATGATACGTTTCCAAAAACATGGCGTATTAAAGATGCGGAGGGGATTGTACCTAGTGAGGTTTGTAAGTTGTATTCTAAATTTGAGTCGATGGTAGCCTCCCATCAAGAGCCCATTTACGCACTTATAGTCATGATACCTTGTGAATATTTATGGGCTTGGTTAGCGGAACAGCTATCTCCTTCTTCATCAAAAAACCTTTATGCTCCTTGGATTACTGCTAACAACGATCCTAGTGGAGCTTACGCTATGGGGAATTTTTTAGCTGAGTACCAGAAAGAAAATCCTATAGATGAAAAATTAGCAATGCAACTTTATACCCAAGCAATAACCTACGAATACCAAAATTTCAATACGTCATTAAACAGTTAATCATTCAGTAAAATAAGCGAATTAACATTCTCAAAATAATTTTCACATAATTTTATAACAATTAAATTGTACACAATTTAATTGCGCAATATATTTGTATTGTTATTTAAGTAAATTATGTCAGAACAATTAAAATTAACCAATCAAGTATGCTTTCCAGTTTATACGCTGGCAAAAGAAGTAATTAGTTTATACCGTCCTATACTAAAAGAGCTAGATTTAACATACCCTCAATATTTAGTAATGCTAGTTTTATGGGAAGAAGGAGATCAAAATGTTTCAGAAATAGGCGCTAAACTTAATTTAGATAGTGGTACGCTTACTCCTTTACTTAAAAGACTAGAGCAAAAGAAACTTCTAGAAAGAAAAAGAGAAGTAACAGACGAGCGTGTTGTAAAAATTAATTTAACAGAACTGGGAAAAAACACAAAAAAAAAAGCAGAATGTGTTCCTAGTCAAATTATGACTTCTTTAAATATTTCTGCCGACAAATTAACAGAACTTAAAAATATAATAGAACATATCTTAAATCAGATTAATAAAAAAGATGAAACCAATTTATAATATTAGCGCCAAAGCAACTGGCGGAAGAAACGGACATGTAAAAAGTGAAAACGGAGTTTTAGAACTTGATGTTAGACACCCGAAAGCGCTGGGAGGAGCTAATGACGATTACCCAAATCCTGAAATGCTTTTTGCAGCAGGATATTCAGCTTGTTTTGATAGTGCTTTGAACCTAGTCATCAAAAAATCTAAAATCAATACTGGTACAACTACTGTTAAAGCAACAGTAAGTATTGGTCAAATAGAAAATGGTGGTTTTGGACTTGCAGTAGCATTAGATGTAAATATTCCTGATGTTTCTTTAGAAGAAGCAAAAACCTTAACTGAAAAAGCTCATCAAGTTTGTCCTTATTCAAATGCTACAAGAGGAAATATTGAAGTAAAATTAAATACAACAAATAATTAAATATTAATATAATGTCATTAATAGAAAACCTTAACTGGAGACATGCAGTAAAAGCTTTTGATCCAAATAAAAAAGTAAATGAAGAAAATATAGAAAAAATTATTGAAGCTGCTAGATTAGCACCAACCTCATCGGGGTTACAACAATTTAGAGTTATTTCAATATCAAATCAGGAAGTTAAAGAAAAACTAGTAAAAGGAGCTTTAAATCCTGAATCTATGAAAGACTGCTCACACGTATTAGTTTTTGCCGCTTGGGATAACTATACCGCAGAAAGAATAGATAAAGTATATGATTTTACCACAGATGAAAGAGGTTTACCAAGAGGTAGATTTAGCAGCTATACAGATATGCTTAAAAAAGCTTACTTAAACCTTCCTGATGAAGTTAACTTTGCACACACATCAAGACAAACTTATATTGCTTTAGGTTTAGCTTTAGCACAAGCAGCAGAGTTAAAAATAGACACTTGTCCTGCTGAAGGATTTGACAATAAAGTGGTTGATGAAGTTTTAGAATTGAACAAAATGGGCTTAAAAAGTGTATCATTAATGTACATTGGGTATGCCGATGATGAAAAGGACTGGATTAAGCCAATGAAAAAAGTTAGAATTCCTAGAGATGAATTCGTAATTGATGTAAAATAATCAACATCGTTTTAACTTAAAGTTTAAAACACTTAACTAAATGCTTTTCTTGCAGCTTTGTCTGTTTATAGAAAAGCATTTGTTTTTTAATTGATGTAAATTCCATACTTCATTTTAAAATGAAATAGAATATAAAAGCGTCGTGTACTTTTACACTCAAATAAACACATAAGTAACTATGAACGCTATAGAAAACATACTATTAAACTTTTCAGAAACAAGAAGACGAAGCATAAAACTATGGAAAGGCATTCCTGATGAATTTTTAAATTGGAAACCTGATGCAGAAGCCTTCTCAATTATTGAAATGATAAGACATACTCTTGAAGGAGAACACTTATTTCATACAGTTATTGAAAACAGAGGTGATTTAGGAAATTATAAATCTCCTTGGGAAAATTTAGCTTTTTCTGATTTAAAAAATGAACTTAGCTTTGCTGAAAAATATCGTAACAGTTTTATAGAGATGGTAAAAACACTTAATGAAGTTGATTTAGAGAATATACGCATTGTACGAAAAGAAGTTAATCAAAGTAAAACATTAGGAGATTATTTAAACAGAATGGTGTATCATGAAGCTGTTCATACTGGTCAACTATTAGGATATTTAAGAACACTTGATATTGAACGACCTCTAATATGGGATTAAAAAAATATAAAAATTTACTACTATCGAAGAGTTAGAACATCAGTTTAGTAAAATTGCTGCTATTTTAGGAGATAAGTCTCGCGCTATCATCTTGTGGAATTTACTGGATGGTAGAGCCTATACCGCAACAGAATTAGCTACAAGTGCAAATATATCGTTACAATCGGCAAGCAATCATTTAAAAAAATTGGTTTCCGCAAACATCTTATCAGTTGAAAAACAAGGAAGGCATCGCTACTTTAAATTTACTAACGATGAAGTTGCACAGGTTATAGAATCAATGGCTAGTTTAATTTCTATAGATAATGATTACAAGAAAATTAAAACTCCTAAACTAAATGATTTTACCTATGCCAGAACTTGCTACGATCATTTAGCAGGTAACCTTGGTGTGAAAATAACAACAGCATTACTTACTAATAAAATCATTAAAATTTCTGATAAAAATTATGTTGTTACTAAATACGGGGAAGAGTGGTTTAATGAGGTTGGAGTAAGTATTAATGCTATCCAGCAGAAAAAACGTTCTTTTGCTCATCAATGTTTGGATTGGAGTGAAAGAAAACATCACATTGCAGGAGCATTAGGAGCTTCTCTTCTCGAAGCTATGATTAAAAAAGATTGGTTACGTAAAAAACCAAACTCTAGAGAAATTATTATTACCTCTATTGGAAGAATCCAATTAAAAAATAAGTTAAATTTAGAGGTGTAAAACATAATACTAACTTCTTTGAAAAAACTACTTTACTTACTTCTCTTTCTTCAACTTTCTGTTCAAGCGCAACAAATCTTGTTTGTTGGAAATAGTTTAACCTATACGAACAACATGCCTAAAATGTTGGAGTATATTGGAAAACAACATGGTGTTACTATTAAAACCAAGAGCTTATGTTTTCCTAACTATGCTATTATTGATCATATTAACGAAGGTAAGCTTCAAAAACTACTAGCTAAAAAACAATTTGATTATCTAATTATTCAACAAGGTCCTTCCTCACAAGCAGAAGGAAAAAGAATGTTAATACAAGACGGAGCTACTATACAGGCACTTTGTGAGAAATATAACACCAAACTTAGTTACTTTATGGTATGGCCATCCGTTAGATATTACCATACTTTTGATAAAGTAATAGAGAATTACAAATCTGCCGCCAAACAGAACAATGCTTTTTTGTTTCCTGCGGGAAATATATGGAAAGAATACAATACCTATAAAGATAAAGAATCTTTATACGGTCTAGACAACTTCCATCCTTCTACTGCTGGAAGTTTTGCAGCTGCTCTTACTATTTTTCATCAATTATATCCAACAAAAAACCTTCAACAACTCCCTTTTAAAAAATATAAAAAATGGGTAGTTGATGAAGATTCTTTTAACTTGTTAGTTCAGTTAGTAGAAAAGTATTAAGAGCTTATACTTACTATGATTAAATAAAACTGCTCTTTAGAAAACGGAACTATAATTAATAATTCAGCCTCATATTTATTGAACTCTATTTTTCAAACTAAGCTCTTTGTGTTTATTCAACCCTAGTAATATTTTACTGCATGCACCATTCAAGTACTGCCTTTGCACTGTGCATTTTATTCTCAGCTTGATTAAACACAATACTTTTTGTTCCATTAATTACCGACTCTTCTACTTCGTCTCCTATATGAGCAGGTAAATCATGCATAAAAATAGCTTCGGAATACTTATCCATAAGTTCTTGGCTAACTGTAAATGGTTCAAATGACTTTCGCCAGTTCGAATCTAACTTTTGAGTTCCTGTTGTTTGCCAACGTGTTGTGTATACTATATTAGCATGATTTGGAAGATATTTTAAGTCACTATACTCATTTATTACAGTATTTATTTTCTCTCCCAATTCTTTCGCATAGTTCAATGCAAGAGGATCTATTCCATAATTTGGCGGTGTAAAAAAACTAATCTTCATGTTAGGAATTTTAGCTATTGCCAAAGCAAGAGCTACAGCCGTATTATTTCCTTCTCCTAAATAAATTATTTCTAAACCAGATAATTCCCCAAAATAATGTTTCATTGTGGTCAAATCTGCTAACGCTTGAGTTGGGTGCTCATCTGAAGTCATAGCATTTATTACAGCCATTCTATCTTGATTCGAAAAAGTTCTAATCACTTCAGGGTTGCTTGCTGTTCTAGCGACTAACCCATCTAACATTCGAGAAAGAACATTCATTGTATCACTTACACTTTCTCCAGTATTTAACTGTAAATCATTGGGTCCGTATGTTACTATTTGTGCGCCTAAACGAAGAGCTGCCGTTGAAAAAGAAGTTCTTGTTCTTGTAGAAGTTTTGGTAAAATATATTCCAATAACTTTTCCTTTTAATTGGCTTCCAAGAGGCACCTCTCCATTTATATGTGACACCCCTCTGTTTATTATTTCTATAATTTCTTCTGGAGATAAATCTTTTAAAGAAACTATATGTTTTTTTGTCTTTTTGATTGTAATACTCATTATAACTTAATTTTATTCACTGCTAACAGAACAGTTTGCGTTTTTTATTTACATTTAGTTTTAAAATACTATTCATCTCTCAACGCTTCCACCGGATTCTTATACGCTGCTTGAATTGCTTGATAGCCAACTGTTAGAAGTGCTATAGTCATAGCTATAAAACCTGCCAATAAAAAGTATATTACATTTAAATCTACCCTGTATGCAAAACCAGTCAACCAATCTCTTGTTAAAAGATAAGCTATTGGTAAGCCTATAAGGATTGCTAACCCTACAAGTTTTGCAAACTCAGAAGTTAATAATAAAATTATTTGAGATTTTTTTTGGCCTAATGCTCTTCTAATCCCTACTTCTTTTTTTCTATTCTCAGATGTAAATATTGCTAAACCAAATAGTCCTAAACAAGAAATAAGTATGGCTAAACCTGCAAAATATTTTGATAAAGCGGCTATTCGCTGCTCTGATTTATATAAGGCATCAAAATCTTCATCAACAAACCTATACTCAAATGGAAACCCAGCATTATAATCTCTATAAAAACTTTCTATTTCTTTGATTGTTCCTTGAAGCTCTCCTGCTTTAATTTTAACCATTATAGTACTTGTTCTTTGGGTATTACATATAATAAACATGGGTTTTACTTGTTGTTGTAGCGACTCAGTATGAAAATCTTTAGCTATTCCTAATATTTCATATTTATCTCCCCAGAGATCTACAGTTTTACCAATTGGTTCCTCTATTCCAATTAAATCAATTGCTTTTTCATTGAAAATAATTTTAAGACTGTCTGCACTAAAATTTCTTGAAAAAGATCTACCTTTCTTCATCTTAATACCTAATAACTCTAACATATCATAATTTACACGCATATACTGCATGTCAACAATCTTGTCAGGTTCTTTCCCTGGCCAAATTAAATCTCCTGTAGAGTTTGCTTTTCCTACAAATTCATTAAACATGCTTGAAGCATTTTTAACTCCAGGTATTCTATCTAATGCTAGCAAAAAGTCATCCAATTGTGTAATTGCTTTTCCTTCAGCTTTAAAGGCTATAACATTATCCTTATTATATCCTAAGTCTTTATTTTGAATAAATTTCATTTGTTGATAAACAACCATTACTGCAACAATTAAAATAACAGACAATGTAAACTGAAAGATTACCAATCCTTTACGCATTAATAATTCGCTAAAACTTGTGCTTAACTTTCCTTTTAAAACCTCTACCGCGTTTAATTTTGAAAGATAAATTGCTGGATAACTTCCTGCTAAAATACCAGTCAAAACAATCATACCAAGAAAGATTCCTAATAATGTAGTATTCAGTGAAAGAGTTATTTGTTTACCAGATATAGCATTAAACTGTGGAAGCAATAGAACAACAAGTAATAAAGCAATAATTCCTGCTATACATACAGTTAACATTGATTCTCCAAAGAACTGCATTCTTAATTCTTTAGTTTTAGCTCCCATAGATTTTTTTATACCTATTTCTCTCATTCTTCTAGATGCATTCGCTGTTGATAGGTTAATAAAATTAATGCAAGCTATGAGTAAAATAAAGAATACTATAATTCCGAATATTTTCACATAATCAACTCTCCCACCAACTTGCACTCCTTCCTCATATTTATCGTATAAATATTTACTTGAAAACGGTCGTAAGAATAGAGATGCTGTTTCATTATTTGAATTTTTGGCTATAATATTTTCTATTTTAGACGCTACTAACTCTGGAGAAACACCTTCATTAAGTTCAATATAAGTATATACATAACTGTTATTCCAATTTTTCTTTACTCTTGGAATATGTACATATAAAGACTCAAATGGCAATACATAATCAAATTGAACAGAGCTATTCAATCCAGTCATATCAAACACTCCTGAAATCTGTTTTACGTGTTCATTGTTAAACCTAACACTTTTTCCTAAGATTCCTTCGTCAGTTCCAAAGAGGTTAACGGCCATCTCTTTTGAGATAACAATGTTATTTATGTCTTTTAAAGCTGTTTGTGGATTACCTTGTGTAAGGTTGTATGAGAACATTTCAAAAAATTCATCTCCTACATATATTCCTTGAAGTTTAAAACCTGTATTTTCTACTGAAATTACATTTTTAGCAAAATCATAAATATAAGGTATTACATTTTTTACTTCTGGGATATCATTTTTAATGGCTTGCGGCAATACAGGAGGGGTGTTTTCATAAACAGACACTCCATTACTTTCTTTAGACCTTACCATTGCCTGGTATAATTCCTTTTCATTTTCATGAAATTTGTCTACAGTCCATTCTTCATAAATCCATAAACAAATGAATAATGCACATGCTAAACCAGCACTTAATCCTATAATATTAATTAGAGATACACTTTTATAACGTAATGCATTTCTAAAAAACAATTTTAAGTTATTGATTATCATAATTTTTCTTGATTGTTATAATTAATTTAACATCTCTGTCTTCATTTCAACTGGTTCATTCATAGTTTCTGAAACTATTTTTCCATCGAACAAATTAATTATTCGATGTGCAAACTGAGCATCATAATCGGAGTGTGTTACCATTACAATAGTAGCTCCTTCTTGACTAAGTTCTGATAGAAGATTCATTACCTCCTGTCCATTCTTCGAATCAAGATTTCCTGTTGGCTCATCTGCTAAAATAACTTTAGGACTTGTAACTACAGCTCTGGCTATGGCTACCCTTTGTTGTTGTCCTCCTGAAAGTTGTTGTGGATAATGTTTTGCTCGATGACCTATTTTCATTCTCTCCAACACAGCTTCTACTTTTTGTTTTCGCTCATGTTTTGGAACTTTCATGAACAATAGTGGTAGCTCTACATTTTCAAATACAGTTAGCGTATCAATTAAATTAAAGTTTTGAAAAATAAATCCTAAATTTCCTTTCCTTATTTGAGCACGTTGATCGTCTGAAAGCTTTGACACCTCATATCCTCCAAACATATATGAGCCTGAAGAAGGCTGATCTAAAAGCCCAAGAGTGTTTAACAATGTGGACTTTCCACATCCTGATGGTCCCATTATCGCTACAAACTCGTTTTCTCTAATATGTAATGAGACATCATTTATTGCTAAGGTTTCTACATTTTCAGTTCTAAAACTTCTTTTTAAATTTTTTAACTTTATCATGTTTTCTATTTGTTTTTTGGTTATTAATTAGTTATCACTATTTTTTCTGCATTTCCAAAACCATTATAACTCGATGTTATTATTTTTTCATTAGGTTTTAATCCTTCAATTACTTCAAAGTATTGTGAATTTTGTTTCCCTAAACGAATTGGTCTTTTAACTGCGTAAGCCTCTTCCTCATCCAAAACAAACACATACTGTCCTCCACTACTTTGATAAAATCCTCCCCTTGGTATTAATAATGCTTCGTTTGATTCTCCTAACTGTAACTTTAAGGTGTAATTTTGGCCTGTTCTTATTGTTTCTGGTTTTTTGTCCGTAAATACTAAATCTACACGAAACTTACCGTTTCTTACTTCTGGAAATATTTTTCGTAATCGAAGCGGATATGTCTTTCCATTTCGTTCAATAATAGCTTTAAGGTTTCTCTGTACACGATCTATATAATGTTCATCAATTGCTGCTTCAATTTTAAAATCAGTTAACACGTTAATTTGACCTATTCGCTCTCCTTCATCAATACTCTGGCCTATTTCTGCATCTAAGTAACCCAGTTGTCCATCGGCAGGAGCTCTTACATTTAAATGGTCTATTCGATCGTATACCATTGATAATGTTTTACGCATTCGAGCCAAATCAGAATTTAACTCGCTCATCGTTGCTGTTCTCAGTTTATTATCTTGTTCAGTTTGCTTAAGCACAATTTGATTATTTCGTTTAGCTAACTCATATCCTTCTTTTGCTTTTAAATATTCCTCTTTTGCTATCAATTCTTCTTCAAATAAGGTTTTGTTCTGATTATATGCTCTCTTTTTTTGAATAAGCTCATAATCTGATTGTGCTAAACTTTTCTGTCCTTCAATTTGGCGAGCATCAAAATTTAATCTTGTACTTCTCAAATCATTTTGCTTTAAAGCTAAGTTATTCTCACTTGCGAGAATTCTTTCATATAAATTCTGATTCTCTAACCTTAAAATAATATCTCCTTTTTTAACCATCGCTCCTTCTTCTACTTTTTTTTCCACCACTCTTCCTCCTTCATAAGCATCCATATAAATTGTAGTGATGGGAGCTACAGAACCACTTATAGATATATAATCATCGAATTCTCCTTGTTTTACTTTTGCAATACTTAAACGATTTTTATCTGTTTTAAAAGTAGCTTTACTGTATCCAAATAATAATTTCCATATTATAAAAAGAGCTGTGATTACACCAATTGCTATTGCAATATGCTTCTTTTTTATCCCTTTTTTTGTTTCTAATTGAATATCCATTATCTTTTGTTTGTTTTTTTAATATTAAACACCTGAATTCCTCTATAAAATAACAATGTTTGTTCTTGAACCTTTAATTTTAACTGTACCTGTAAGTTCTCGTTTTGAGCTGTAGCATAGAGATTTTTTTCTGTATTGAGGTCTATTGCATTAATTAAACCATTATTGTACTTTTTTTGAGCTATCTTAAATGATAACTCTCTTGCTTTTTCTTGCTGTTGTGTTTGTTCATATTCGGAAATAGAAGATTTATAATCTTGAATTAATTGTTCAATAATTTTTCTAAGCTCTTGTTTTTCCAACTCAAAATTATTTTCAGCTTGTAATAATGCTATCTTCTTTTGCTTTACGTTAGATCTTCTACTCCAAGCTTGAAAAATAGGTATACGTAAATTAACACCTACGGATGTAGAGGCATTATCTTTTAACTGTTTATTAAAAGGTATTATCTTACCTGTATCATCTACATTTGTTTCATAATACCCTGTACCATAACCCAACGAAAAAGATAACATTGGTGCTAAAGCTCCTCTTGATATTGCCAACTCTTTTTTAGCTGATGCTACCCTAGCTTTACTTGCCTTGATAGAAGGAATAAAAAAGGTTGCCTTGTTATATATGTGTTTTACAGAGTGAATAGAATCGTTTTCTTTTTCTTTCCACCCAAAAGCTGGAATATCATTTATTCTAATTTCTGATGGATTTTCTAAATTCATTTCCTGAGCTAACTGAAGTTTCGCTAACTGTAAATTATTTATGGCTTGTGTTAATTTTAATTTATCTGTCATTAAAGCAGATTCAGCGGTATAAACATCTGCTCCTGCTTTAATACCCATATCCTTTTGTCGCTTAACAAAAGTGTAATTTGTTTTAGAAATGTGCTCTTGTGCTTTAAAAATCTCCACCGATTTCTTAAAATACAACACATTGTAATATTGTTCCATAACTCTAAAGGCCAACATATACTTTTCTTGAAGCGTTTCTTCAGAAAGTGCTTTGTGAATAAATTTAGCAGAAGCTATAGTGTTTAGTTTTTGCCATCCGTTAAAAATATCTACAGAAGCATTTATTGAATAGTTATTAGAAAAAAAATCTGTACTTACAAAAGTGTTATTATTAGGATCGACTGATCTTCCGTATTGTATTGAATATCCTACATTACCTGAAACTCTTGGAAATAAATTTCTGTAAGCTTGTCTTTTGGTTTCCAATCCTGAATCTTGACTGTATTTAAAATCTTTTATTGAAAGATTATTTTCTATTGCATAATTGATACATTCATCTAAAGACCAACTTTTCTGTGCTAATAATAACATTGGATTCAAGAAAACAAAAATCAATGCGTATAAAATATTTTTTTGTATCATCGTAATTAAATTGTTAGTTTGCTACATACCAAGATGGTGCCAACAAATACAACCAATTGATAAACAGCATTTAACCAAGTAAAGCAAATAAAAAAATAGTTAGTGATGTAAAAAATATTTACACTTGATGTCAATTTTTTTGACAAATATTTTTACAAGGTTTATCATTTTAATATCTTTACTAAACAAATTTATAGGCTATGAACCCTGGGAAAATATTAGTAATTGATGATAATAAAAGCGTCCTTAGCGCTTTAGAAATCATGCTACAATCTGAATATAATACTGTAGATTCTATTAGCAATCCTAATCTAATCACTTCTTTTCCTAATATTAAGAGTTATGATGTTATTTTACTAGACATGAATTTTTCTGCAGGAATAAACTCGGGAAATGAAGGTCTTTTTTGGTTAAGAAAACTTAAGGAACTCTCTCCTGATACTGCTGTTATAATGATGACTGCTTATGGTGATATAGAACTTGCTGTTAAAGCCTTAAAAGAACAAGCTTACGATTTTATATTAAAACCATGGAATAATGAAAAGCTATTAACAATGGTTAAATCTGCCATGGAACTCAAGCGATCGAAAGTTGAAATTCATAAGCTTAAAAATAAAACTGTACAACTCAAAAAAATAATAACACAATACAACAACAACGCTATCATAGGTAAGTCTGAAGCTCTAAAAGAAGTACTAGACTTAGTTGATAAAGTTGCCAGCACTGATGTTAATGTACTCATCACTGGCGAAAATGGAACCGGTAAAGAAATGATTGCTAAAACGCTTCATGCAAAATCTTCTAGAAAAAATGAGGTCTTTATTTCTGTTGATATGGGATCTATTTCTGAGACTTTATTTGAAAGTGAGCTTTTTGGTCATTTAAAAGGTGCATTTACTGATGCAAAAGAAGACCGCATCGGTAAATTTGAAGCTGCTGAATCTGGCACCTTATTTCTTGATGAAATTGGAAACCTATCACTCTCTATGCAAGCCAAACTCTTATCGGCTATACAAAATAAAACTATTATTAAAGTGGGGTCAAATACTCCTATTCCTGTTGACATTCGCTTAGTTTGTGCAACAAATTGTAACTTAGATCAAATGGTTTTAGAAGGTGCTTTTCGTGAGGATTTACTTTATAGAATTAATACGATACATGTAAGCTCACCTCCACTTCGTCAGAGAGGTAATGATATTATTTTATTAGCAGAGCATTTTTTAAACACTCTTGCAGTAAAATATAACAAACCTCCTTGTACCATAAGTGAAAAAGCAAAAACAAAGCTACTAGAACATTCTTGGCCTGGAAATGTTAGGGAATTACAACATACCATGGAACGCGCTGTAATTTTGAGTGATTCTACTATGTTAACACCTAATGATTTCATTATAAATAGTACTGAAAAAAAAGGATTGGACGACTCTTCTATTTTTACTCTTGAGGAAATGGAAACAAAACTGATTAACAAAGCCTTGTCTCTTTCTCTAGGAAATTTTACAGAAGCTGCAAAAAAATTAGGCATTACAAGACAAACACTTTATAATAAACTAAAAAAAATAAACGCTCATGGTAAGTAAGTCTTATTTTTTACAAATAATTATACGAATATCTTTGATTAGCCTTACTTGTTTAGGAGTTTCTCTTGTTTTTCACGATTCATTTTTTGGAACTTCAATATTAATAGCCTTTCTAATTTTGCAAACAGTTTTTCTAATTTCTTATATAAATCAAGTTAATAAAAAAATTGCTTTTTTTTTCGAGGCTCTAAAAAACGATGATTTTAGTTTAAATTTCCCGGAGTACTCTTCAGGAAGTATTTTAGATAATTTAACTAAAAACATCAACGCTTTTAATCGAAAAATTGAGCGTATTCACGCAGAAAATAGCGCTCAAGAAAATTATTACAAAACCTTACTAAATCAGGCTAATATTGGTATTTTCACTGTTAACGAAGAAGGGACCATTCTTTTTAAAAATTCAAAACTTAAAGAACTTCTAAATTACTCCTCTTTAAATAATATTCGTCAAATTAAAAGTTTAAATGAATATTTATTTCACTTTATTGACACTTCTAAAAATTCTAATAAAACATTAATAGAGTTTACGAACGAAAGAGAAACCGTGCAATTAATTGTAAAAATTGCTCCTTTTAAATCATTTACCAATACAATTAAACTAATTACAGTTCAAGATATTAAACAGGAATTAGACAAAAATAAAACCGATTCTTGGATGCGTCTTATTAAAGTTATGACTCATGAAATTATGAATTCTGTAGCTCCAATAACTTCAATTGCAGACTCCTTGTTACGTTATTACGAACCTACCAACACTTCTCCTATCCAAAATTTTTCAGAAACTGAACAAACGAATATTTCTAAAGGATTGAATGTTATAAAGACTCAAAGTAAAAACTTATTGCGCTTTGTTGATTCGTACCGTAGTTATATTAGTGTTCCCCTTCCTGAAAAAAGTATTTTTAAAGTACATACACTTTTAGTTGAAGTTCATAACTTAATGCTACCTGAGGCCAACAAAAAAGGAGTTTCTTTTTCAGTGACATCAACTCCTACAGAGTTAGAACTTTTTGCAGACAGACAACAAATAAACCAAGTATTGATTAATTTAGTTCAAAATTCGATACAAGCACTAAAAACAAACAATACCATTCCTTGTAAAATAACTATTGAAGCTGGTATACATTCTTCAAACAAAAAATTCATACGTGTTACAGACAATGGCCCGGGGGTTCCTGAAGAGTTTATTGATGATATTTTTGTACCCTTTTTTACCACCAAAGAACAGGGAACGGGTATCGGTCTTAGTTTATCTAAACAAATAATGCATTTACATGATGGAAATATTTTACTTCATTCTAAAGAAAATGACGGTACTTCTTTTACTTTATTGTTTTAAATAATCTAAACTATTTTCTAATTTTTCAAGAATGTTCCTTTTATCAGTGTCATTATAAAAATCTATATTTATAAGTTCTATATTTACCTTTTCAACATTCGTAGCAACATAGGTTTTATAATTTTCTGCTAAATGAATTTCTTTTAAGTACCATATTTTTTCTTTACAAATAGCTTTTTCGTCAAAAATGTGAATCTCTGGAAGCGAGAGCGAAAAACCTCGACCATCTGCTTTAACTACACTCTCTTTTATTACCCAATAGGTAAAAAACTGTTTTAAAGGATTTGGAGCATCTGAAATGTTCTTCCATTGCTCTTCATTCATTACTTGTTTAAAATCTTTGAATCCTATGTCTTTTATTTCTTCTATATCTATTCCTAATCTTACTGTCTCTGAAAGACAACATAACACATATTCTCCTGAGTGAGAAATATTGAATTTTATATCTTCTTCTAGGTAAGGTTTTAGATTGTCTCCGTATTTTATTTTATTTAATATATAAGCTTTGTAACCTAATTTATTATATCCTAGTTGTAAAAGCAACTTACCAAATAAATTTGAATGTTGATCTTCCCAACGTTTATAAAGCTTATTCTTTTCTTTTAATTCTTCAGATAAAAACTGTACATACTCATTATATATTTCAGAAGATAGGCTTTCTGGAAAGGTTGAGTATAAAATATAAACTGTGTGCAATTACTTTTTTTTTATATTAATTTGCAAAAGCTTAAGCTTTTGCAAACGTTACTAATTCATTGTTAATTACTTTTACGATTTCTTTGGTTTCATCGTGAATAAAAAAATGTCCTCCTTTAAAATATTTTAAAGTACAACTTCCTATTGTATAATTCTTCCATCCATTTCTTTTTTCTTCACAAAACTCTTCTTCTTTTCCAAACATCGCTGTAATATTAATCGTTCTTTGTTCATATTTTTGAGTATGAATTTCTGTATCTGCGATACTGAAATCGTTTCTTAGTAACGGTAAAAATATGTCAACTAACTCTGGATATTCAAAAAAATTTGGTGGAGTTCCTCCTAAATTCATTATTTCTTTCTTAAAAGTATCGTCATCCATTAAGTGATAATTTTTTTTCTTTCTTTCGATGTGCGGAACTCCTTTCCCTGAAAAAAAAGCATGCATAGGTAATGGCATTTTGTTTGTCTGTATTTTTTCTAATAATTGATGTACTATTAAACCTCCCATACTATGCCCAAATAGTGCGTAAGGTTCTCCTACTTTTATATCACTTTCAATTGTGTTTAATATATCTTCTATGATTTCATCTAAAGAAGTCATTGGTTTTTCTTTAATTCGTTTTCCTCTACCTGGTAATTCAATAGGTTTTAATATAATACTACCATCTAAAAAAGGTTCCCATTTGTTATAAATCATCGCTGAACCTCCAGCGTAAGGAAAGCAAAAAAGTTTTATTTTATTCATATTCTTTATCAAATTTGTAAAAAATTTTTATCATTTATTAATTCATATTCTTTTACATATTCTCCTTTACCAAAATCTAATTTTAAAATTTTATCGGCTACATCAAAATATTGATCATCATGAGATATTGCTATTATAATTTTCCCTTGCTCTTTCATTTTTGGTAATAATTCTCTGTAAAAATATTTTCTAAATACTGGATCTTGATCTGCTGCCCATTCATCAAAAAGGTAAATTGGTTTATCTTCAAGGTAACATTGTAGTAATGCCAATCTTTTTAATTGTCCACCCGAAAGAGAAATAGTACTAAACTTGCCGTCTTCTATATTTACTTTTTCTTGAAGTTGTAATACTTCTAAAAGTTCCTTTATTTTATTTTCATCTAAATTTATGTCTTCTGCATATATCTTTTGAAAAAGATAAAATGGATTGAATACAGCGCTATAATATTCTCCTAATCCTCTCGTACTTACCCTTTCTCCATTTATAAGAACTTCACCTGATTGTGGAGTATATAAACCTGTTAATAATCTAGACAATGTTGTTTTTCCACTTCCATTTCCTCCTATAATAAAAAGAACTTCTCCTCTTTTTACCTTTAAGTTTATAGGACCAACAGAAAATCCGTTACCATATTCAAACTCTAGAGAATCAGCTTGAAAAGATTCTAGTATTGTAGGAACGTTTATAGTGTTTGGAATTACACCCTTCTCTGTTTCTAAAGTAATATCATTTAATAAATTCTGAATCCTCTTCCAAGCAATTTGTAAATGAATTAACTGTGGTATCGCATTAAAAATACCATTGATAGGTCCTATAAGATATAATAAAATTACAACAAAACTCAATACAAGTCCGTCTTGTACATGAGGGAAGAATTCTGGAATTCCAAAAGCTGTCACCCCTAATAGTACAATTAATAATGACTCTCCTACAAGAAACGCATTTATAAATTTAATATTTGCTTTAGTGCTCTTATCTCTAAACTCCTCTGTACTATATTTGAGGTCTTCTTTGTAATTTTCTTTTTTCTTTTTATTTATACTTAATTCTTTATACCCATCTATCATTCCATTAAGAAGTTCTAGATAAACCGTCTTTGTTTCTCTTGCGATATCGAATAACCCTTTGGCTCTATTACTAACTACATAATAAATTGAAGTAATAACACCAATCATTAAAACAGTTACTAAGGTTATCCACATATTCAGAATTGCCATATAAGTAAACGCTCCAAAAGCTGTAATTATGTTTGTTGTAATACTTACAAATGTATCTGCAGATTGACCAATTGTGCCAATATCATCATCCATTACAGAATACACCCTACCTCTATCTATTTTTTCAAATTTTTCAAAAGAAGTGAGAAAAACTTTATCTATCATACTTATACGCAAATCGTAAATGATATTTTTAGTAACATAAACCATCCTAACTTGGACTATCTTCCTCATTAACAAATAAGTACCAGCAGCCAAAGCAAAATAAAACAGCATATATTTTAATTCCATATTACTTTGAAAAGAAGATGTAATTAGTACGATAACTACCATATTTGCTAAACCTGAAATTACACTCAGAACAATTACCTTAGGGGCCACTCTTTTGTACTCATTTTTTTCAGGAAAAATAGTAGCCATTATTAGTGCTATATAACTTAACAGCATACCTGTTACTGCCAATAAAGCTACTGCTGCAAAACTAAAAGAGGTCCAAACCAAGGCAGATTCCCATGTGAAATTAGCCATAGCGGTTGGCAGTAAATAAATTCCTGCTAAAAATGGAATAAAAGCTAGTAACGATACTAATAAATCTTTAACTTTTCTTAGGGTTACCTTCTCAAAAGAGCGTCTTCCTTTAAGGATATCATAAAGAATATATCCTATAAAAAATAATACTCCCAAAAGATATATTCCTATTAAAATTGATACTACAGAAAAACTTTTATCTTGTGATGCCTGCAGTTCTAATGAGTTAATTTTATCTCCTGCTGCTAATTTAAGTAAACGATCTCCTAAAATTTGTGTATAATCACTATTTGCATTCGCTAGCAATACAATTCCAACATTTTCTCTTTTTCTAAAACCTACAAAAGAAGAAAAGTTAGGATTCATTCCCCCATGATAAACTGCATCATCTCCTCTTAAAGAAACTTCCCAACCATAAGCATAAGATGCTAATCCGTGTGGTTTTACCGATTGATCCCTTGTATGCGATTTTGTAATTATATCTTGAAATTGGTTATTCTTTATCCCCATTTGATATTGCAACCATTTCGTCATGTCGTCAATATCGGAAACAATATACCCAGCAGGCTCATTCCCTTTATAAATTGGAGCTTCATAAGGTCTGGCTTTAAAGAAACTAATTTTATTTCCAATACTCATTCTGTCTTTAACTTCATCAGAACCTACATACGTATCTTTGAGTTCTAAGGGAAACAACACCTCATTTTCAACATACACATCGTAAGGCATTTTTGATACTTTCTCAATTAATAACCCTAAGATGTCATAGTTTATTGTAGCGTATTCATAACTAGTTCCAGGAGCCGTATTTAACTCAATTCCATTAATTTTATCTACAGTATTTCTTAATGCTTTTTCACTTCTATCTTCAGGAATTAGAGATAATGTTTCCCAAGGTATTCCACTTGTATGGTGAAGTAATTGTTTTATTGTAATTGGTGTTTCTTTCTCTTCAAAAGTAACAATGAACCATGGAAAATAATCTGATACATTTTTATCTAAATCTATTTTCTTTTCTTCAACTAATTTTAGTACAGCCAAAGCTGTGTATGCCTTTGTAGTAGAACCCAGTTCAAAAAGGGTATGATTGGTTATTTCTTTATCATTATTTGTAGTTTGATACCCTAATGTTTTTATTTCTTTATGATTGCCCTTGACAATACCAATAGCTATACCTGGAATATCTCCATCTTCTATTAATGTTTCTATTTCAGAAATCATTTCTTTAGAAAAAAGAGATTCTTTTTGTCCAAATATAATTCCTGAATATAAAAAAATGACTAATAAGGTAATAGCATAACGTATGTTTTTTTTGTACATCTGAATTCTAGTTATTTGGTGTAGATTTATTAAGAGTTTTTGATTTATTAATAATAACTATTTTAAGCTATAAAATACAACATTAAGTAAGTGTTTTACACGCTTAAAATAGTTACTAATTTTAGTTAAGACACCATTATTAAATTTAATTTTTCTTCCCTTCTGCAAGATCATGCGCTATTTGACTACAACATGCTGGGTAACAAATTTCACACCAATTAGAATCTCCTGAAATAGATAGAGAACCTGCTGAAATAGATTTCATTTTTTCGTTAGGAAGTATTTCATTTTTTCCTTTTTTTAATTCTTTTAAAGTTGATTTACACATAGTTTTTTAATTATTTAAATTATTGCCTACTCGTATAGCTTTTCGGCTTCCACTATTTTTTAATTGTTTTTCTTTAGTTTTCTCAATTTTTTACTCAATGATAATCTCTGTGGTCATAAAAGCCAGAATTTTCTTGGAAAGTTCCTCTACATTTTCTTTCTGAACCATAGTAAAGTGATCTCCAGAACTTGTTTCAAAGATTATTTTTTTATTCCTTGATTTCCAGCGCTTTACATTTCTATCTTTAAACTCATGATTATGTGATTCTGCCTGTATTAAAAGTGCTTCATAATTATCATTTACTATTTCATAATCTAATTTTAAGTTTGTTAAGCACACCTTAAATAATTTTTTAAAGGTTTCCATGTAATCATCAATTTCAAAATAAGTTTCTAAAAAATTAAATACTACTGAGCTAATTCCTTTTTTAGAAATATTATTTTTCATTTTAAAAAACTCTTTTTCAATATTCTCTCTTTTGTACCCTTCTTTAGGGGTAAAGAATTCTTCTAGTAAATAACGTTCTAATAAGAAAAACAGATGTTTCCCTATTTGTTCTTCTTTCACTGGTTGAATTCCTAATTGAGAATCTAACATTGTTAAAATTACTGGTTCCTTTTCTGCGTCCAATTGTCTTTTCATTTCTAAGGCTATGATTCCACCATCCGAATGTCCTACAATAGCATACGGTCCTTTAGATTGTACTTTTCGAATTTCTTCAATGTTTTTTCGTGCAATTTCTTCAACACTTGACAGAGGTATTTCCTCTCCTTGCATACCATAAGCTTCTATTCCATAAACGGCTCTGTTTTCTCCTAACATTTGTGCCAAATCATAATAATAGTCAACCATACCATATAGCCCTGGTATAATGTAAATTGGAGACCACTCTCCTCCCAAACTTAATTGCTTTAGCCTACTATTCTTTTGTTTGGTACTAGGTACATATTGGCTCACAGCTTTACTAAACTCTTCAATCGTTGGATACTTAAATAACATCTGAAGTTCTAACTCTTGCAAGCCTAATTCTTTTTTAATTGCTACTTTAAGTTTTATTAGTAGTAATGAGTGACCTCCTAACTCAAAAAAGTTGTCTTTTATACTAATCTTATCGCAATGCAAAAGACCTTCCCATATAGTAGCAAGCTTGCGTTCATTTTCATTTCTAGGAGCGATGTATTCAGATTTTTTTTCATTAATTTCAGGAGCTGGTAATGCTTTTACATCTACTTTTCCATTTTCTGTTAATAAAATATTTTCTATGAAATGATACCTTACAGGAATCATATAGTTTGGTAAATGATTTACTAATTCTGTTCTTATTGTTTCTTTATTTAGATTTTCTGAAACTACATAAGCAACTAATTGTTTTGTTTCCTTATGGTTTACAACAATAACTTTCGCCTGTCTTACTCCTTCAATTTCAATGAGCTTGTTTTCTATTTCTTCCAACTCTATACGATACCCTCGAATCTTAACCTGAGTATCTTTTCTACCTAAAAATTCTATATTTCCATCTGGCAACCATTTACCTACATCTCCAGTTCGATACATTTTCTTCTTTTCTCTAAATGGATTAACTACAAAATGTTTATCTGTCAACTCAGGCCTATTTAAATAACCTTCTGCAATTCCTGCTCCTCCAATATAAATATCCCCTACAACTCCTTCTGGTTGTAACTTTAAGTTTTTATCTAAAATATATACTTCCCTATTCCATATAGGTTTACCTATAGGAAGACGTTCTAATTGTTTTTCTACTTTATAGTACGTTGCACATACTGTAGTTTCTGTAGGTCCATAGGTATTATATACCGAAAATTTAGAAATCAGGTTATTTACTTGGCTCCACTTCAACGTATCTCCTCCACTTATTAAAATTCTTAACGAAAGTTCATAATCTTCTATATTTTCATTTACATACTCTAATAAATATGGGTTAGTACTTAGAACAGTAATATTATGCTTTAAACAATCCAACAACACTTTTTCAAAATCTCTTCGTTCTTCTGTAATAACTAGCTTTCCTCCAACTCCTAATATTGGAAATATTTCTTCTATTGAAGTGTCAAACGAAATACTGGATTGTTGTAAAATACTATCTGTTGGTTTTAACCCAAAATATCCAATCACTGTATGTACATAATCTGACAAGGCTCTATGTGAAGTCATTACTCCTTTTGGTCTTCCTGTTGTTCCTGAGGTATAAATCATATAAGCTAAGTCCTCATTAACTATGTTAGGTACATTAAAGTTTTTTATTTTTAGAAGAGAGTGTTGTTTGTCGGTTGCAATTGAAAGAACTTTTGTTTTTTCTAAACTGAGCGCTTCCAATTTTTTAGAATCATTCGCAATTAAACATTTTATTTGAGAATCCGAAATTATAAAGTTTACTCTTTCTTCTGGATACTCTATGTCTATTGGCACATATACTCCTCCCACTTTTAAAATCCCTAAAATACCTATAGGAATAGAGATATTTCTTTCTACATAAAGTCCTACAAAATCATGAGGTCTTATTCCTTGTTCTTGTAGCATTAATGCGACCTCTGTTGAACAATAATCTAATTCTTTATAGCTTAATTCTTTTTCTTCATAAGCTATTGCTATAGAATCGGGGTTTAACTTAACTTGTTTTTTAAATAACTCTAAGAAAGAACTCTCTTTATAATAAGTATTTACAATACCTTTTCCTACATTATTTACCAGTCTTTCCTTATCTTCTTGAGTTATAATTTCAAGATTTATAAGCTTCTTTTCCGCACTATTTAAAACCTGATGAATACAATTTTCAACATATTTTATATAATTTTGAATGGTGCTTTCTTTAAATAAAGCTGTACAATAGGTAACGGATAAAGCTATTTCTTTCCCGTTGTCTGAAGCATTAAATTCTAAATCAAATTTAGAGACTGTATTTTTGCCTGATTGGTATGACTCAATTGCTCCTTTTTCTACTTTGTCTCCTACTTCCTCTTCGTATTGATATGTAAACATCACATCAAATAACGGATTACGACTAGCATCTCTAGATAACGAAAGGCTTTCTATCAAATCTTCATATTGATATTCTTCGTGTTCAAAACTTGATAAAACCAATTCCTTTACTTCCGATAAGTAATCTACATAACGTTTTTCTCCACTTGGAGTACTGCGAAGTGCCAAGGTATTGACAAACATCCCAACCATTTGCTCTACATCTGCATGGCTTCTTCCTGAGGTAGGAGTACCTATAACTATGTCTTCTTGACCACTTAATTTACTCAATACTATTTTGTGAATAGACAGTAAAAACATAAACATCGTTACATCTTTTGACTCTAATAAGTTTCTTATCTTTTTTGTCAATTCTGCCGTAAGAGTTATACCTGTAGAGGATCCTAGATCGTTTTTAACCCTTGGTCGCATATAATCATAAGACAACGTTAATGGTGTTACTTTATTTACATACATTTTCTCCCAATACTCCTTGTCTTTTGCTTGTTGTTCTTTGTGAACCTCACTCTGTTGCCATTCTGCATAGTCTTTATAGTGTAACGATACTTCTGGTAAAGCTTCTCCTTCGTATAAACGAGTAAACTCTTCTAACAAGATGCTATGGGAAACTCCGTCGCTAATTATATGGTGCATGTCTATCAACAACAAATGACCTCCCTCTATATCTCGTACAATACCTACTCTAAAAGGATAATCTTTGTTTAAATCAAATGGACGTACAAATGATTCAATATACCCTCCTATCGTTTCCTTGCCTTCTATATAGGATACCTCAAAATCTGATCCCTCCAATACCTCTTGATACACTTCGCTACCCTCAAGTACAAAACGGGTACGTAAACTCTCATGACGGGCAACCAAGTCTTTGAAAACCGAGGATAATCGGTCTAATTCCAAGCTTGAATCCAATCGATAAAAAGACGGCATGTTGTAGCTCGTTGACCCCTTATCAAACTCATATAAAAAGTACATACGCTTTTGAGCTGATGATAATACATATTGCTCCTTCTCTTCTGTTCTCGGAATGCTCTTATAACTAACTCCTGCTTTTTCAATACCGTTTATATAACGTGATAATGATCGAATGTCTTGATAGGTAAAAATGTCTCGAAGACTTAGACCTAAATCCAACTCCTTATTCAAGCTATTAATCAAACTTATTGCCTTTAATGAGTGACCTCCCATACGGAAAAAACTCTCTGTAACACTTAACTCTGATTCTGCAACTTGTAATATTGATGACCAAATTCCAACCAATGAGTTTTCTAATGAGCCAGAAGCAGGGACATAAGAAGCTGTTGATACTCTACTAGCTGCTGGTAAACTTCTATAAGCTATCTTACCATTTGGAGTAAGTGGAAACTTCTCTAGTAAAACATACACACTCGGAACCATGTACTCTGGTAAAACTCCTTGTAAATACTCCTCTAACTCTCTCGACTCTATCCCTGCTGGACTCGTATAATAACAAACTAGGTACTTGTCATTTTCTGCTCCTTGTACCTGAACTACACTCTGTGCTACCTCTGGATAAGATGTCGCTTGGTTGATAATCTCTCCTAACTCTATACGGTATCCACGAATTTTAACCTGCGTATCTTTTCTACCTAAGAACTCTATATTTCCATCTGGCAACCATTTACCTAGATCTCCAGTTCGATACATCGTTTCCCCTGCTCTGAAACGATTCGACACAAAGTATTCTTTGGTTAGCTCTGGTCTGTTTACATACCCTTTAGCAACTCCTAAACCTCCTATATAAAGCTCTCCTACAACTCCTTGAGGAACCATATTCCCATAAGGGTCTAGTAGATAAATTTCTGAATTTGGTATTCCTTTTCCTATCGATATCTTTCCTATATCTCCATCTTGTAAAGCGTAATTGGTAGCTACTACTGTAGCTTCTGTAGGACCGTAATTATTATATAGTTTAAAACAGGCCTCTTTTTGTAAGTTCAACGCTTCTCCTCCTGTAAGAATTTTTATATTCTCTAGTCTCTTTTCTTTATCTATAAATTCATGACACATTACTGTTGGTAAGAAACTATGACTAATCTTATGCTCTTGTAAAAAGTCATATAAACGATCTGCATCCAAACGAATAGAGTCTCTGTTTATAGGGTAAATACTTGATCCACTTGAAAGCTGTGGATAAATCTCGAATATCGATGCATCAAAACCAATACCTGAATACAAGGTACTTCGTGTTTCTTTGTTCAATTCATAATACCCCTTAAACCAAATACATAAATGTAATAAGTTTCCATGGCTGACTTTTACTCCCTTAGGCTTCCCTGTTGAGCCTGAGGTATAAATGATATAGGCTATATCCTCTTCTTTTACTAAAGGTTCTATAAAACCAGCTCCAACCGCTTCTTCTAAGTTGCCTACTGCTTTATACTTTCTTATATATTTCTCATCTATTAAAACACGACAACCACTGTCTTTAGCAATATAGGATTTACGTTGCTCTGGAAGTGATGGGTCTACTGGAACATAAACTCCTCCTGCTTTTAAAATTGATAACGAACTTACAATAAGCCAACTTCCACGAGCTAGTGATACTCCTACACTCTTCCCTGCTGTGAGTCCTTCTCGTTTTATTAAATAGCTTGCCATTGTATCTGAAAGCCTATCTAACTCTGAGTAACTTAGTGTTTCTTCGTCTATTACTATTGCTTCTCCTTCAGGATGATTAGCTACTTGTGTACGGAACAAATCTAAAAATGTCATCGTGCTATCGTATCCTATCAAGTCCCCTTTCAGTGCTGATACTTGATATTCTTCCTCTTCTTTATTCAATAAACCTATACTACCTATAGCAACATTTAAATTTAAGAGTACTGCGTTTATTAAACGCTCGAAATAACCTAAGAATTGTTTTGCTCTTAACTCGGTAAACAAGCCTGTACTGTAGTTTAATGCAACACTCATGCCTTCTGAACTATCTACAACAACCATTGTCATATCAAACTTCGAAACCACAGCTCGTTCTGGATCTTCATAAGAGCTGATTAGAGTATTTAATGTTTTAGCTTCTAAATTTTCTCCTTTAAAGTAAGAGAACATTACATCAAACAAAGGATTGCGGCTTGTATCGCGCTCTATTGATAAGCTATCTATCAAATCTTCATACTGATACCCTTCGTGTTCAAAACTTGATAAAACCAATTCCTTTACTTCCGATAAGTAATCTACATAACGTTTTTCTCCACTTGGAGTACTGCGAAGCGCCAAGGTATTGACAAACATCCCAACCATTTGCTCTACAGACGCATTGCTTCTTCCTGAGGTAGGCGTTCCAACTATAACATCCTCTTGATTGCTTAGCTTACTTAGCAGTATCTTATAAAGTGATAGCATAATCATATAAATCGTACTATCTTCTGCTAAGCTTAAAGAACGTAATCCTGATAACTGTGATGCACTTAAGTCTATGGATACATGAGAGCCTAAAGTTTCTTTTACCTGAGGCCTATCATAATCATACGGCAAGTTTAAAACACTTACTTCTTCTGAATATAACGACAACCAATACTCCTTGTCTTTTGCTTGTTGTTCTTTGTGAACCTCACTCTGTTGCCATTCTGCATAATCTTTATAGTGTAACGATACTTCTGGTAAAGCTTCTCCTTCGTATAAACAAGCAAACTCTTCTAACAAGATACTATGGGAAACTC